>NZ_JBJKFI010000004.1:141017-307862 GCF_045505135.1 Aquimarina sp. 2-A2
CTCGCTGCATCTAAACTACCATCAGCATCACTGTCATTTACTAAAATCATAACATTCACTCTCGTACCCGCAACATTGGCCAGACTCTCATCGTTTACCGCTACTGGAGGATCATTAGGAATAATAGTAACCGCTACAGAACTTTGATCATCTTCAGTAGCAACACTATTTCCAGGAGTAGAGTCCGGATCGAACTGATTACTAGCTGTAATTTCTGCTGAATTATCGTAAGATCCTGCTGCATTCACTGTAGCATCAAATGTGAGATTTAATGTATTGCCGTTCGCTACACTTAAATTATTCCAGGTAATAGTAAAATTTCCTGCATTATAATTTCCTCCATTACTAACCGACCCTGCAACCAAAGTATAGCCTGCCGGTATAGCATCCACTACAGATACTCCCGCGGCATTTGAGTTGCCTCCTGAAGTATTATTATTAAAAACCGCCAAAGTAAATGTTACCACCTCTCCTACTTTGGCAGATGCAGGGAAAACAGACTTGGTGAGCTCTAAATCAGAATTACCAACCACTTCAATCTGAACGGTATCAGAAACTGAAGGACAACCTCCATTAGATACTGTCCATCTAAATACATAAGATCCAATTGTTGTTCCTGCAACTTGGGAATTAGGATCATTAGGATTAATAATTGTTGCTGTATTAGGTCCTGATACTTGGTCCCACAACCCCTGACCGACAGATGGCGGTGTAGCTCCGAGAGTAATTGAAGAAAATTCTGGGACTACCTGATTAGGACCAGCATTAGCTGTTATGGGTTGAGATAATATGGTGATTTGCACGAAATCTTCGAAAGAACACCCTCCGTTACTCGTGGTCCATCTAAATTCATATACCCCTTCGATCATTCCAAATACCAAACTATTAGGATTGTTGGGAGAAGCAATCGTGGCTATATTTGGTCCTGAAATTTGGTCCCAAACACCGGTTCCTGCAGAAACCGGAATGGCTTCGAATGTGGTTTGATCTGCATTACAAAGTTCTTGATCAGGTCCTGCATTAGCTTGGCTAGGAGGAACATCTGTAAACGTAATTGCAACTGTATCTGTTGACGGCTCACATAGGGAAGGATTTGTAAAAGGTCCGTTAGACACTGTCCAGGTTAACACATATGTCCCTAAAGTTGTAATGTTTGAAAGTGTCGAATTAGGATTATTGGGACTATCGATTATGGCAGCTCCCCCTGATGGATCATCAGCTGGATTTGCAAATGACCAGGTTCCTATTCCCACCGATGGTGTTGTAGCATTTAACTGAGCATCTAATTGACAAGCATTGGGTTGATCTGCTCCTGCATTTGCCGTGCTGGGTGCTTCATACATCTGAATTCTTACGATATCGGCTTTATCTGTACAAAAATCACTTTCAAAATTCCATTGTAAAATGTATAATCCAGGTACGGTAAGACCAGTTACGGTAGAGTTTTCGCTATTAGGTGAGCTAATTACAGCTACACTTCCGCTTGGTTCAGATACAAATGTCCAAGTCGCAGGATTAACATCTACCGGGGCTGTATTTCCGGCCAAAGTGGCTGTTCCTCCTGTATCTGCAATACAAATATCCTGATCGGGGCCAGCATCCGGATCAATACTAGGACCAGAACTCACCACTATAGTCACCTGATCAGAATTGTTACATGCCGCACCGGATCCAGTATAATCCGTAGTATACTCAAAAATATACGTATTACCAGGAGTTACACTAGCATTAGCAGTATTACTGTCAACAGGCGATTGCGTAATAGTTGACACCGGAGCTCCATTTGCTACCTGAGACCAAGTACCTGTCGTCCCCGAAGTTGCCTCTAAAAATACACTGGTTGCTTCGCATAAATCTTGATTCGGTCCTGCATCTGCAGGAGCATACACTTCTACTATAATTTCATCTGAAGTACTTGGACATAAAGGAGAGTTTCCACTTACTGTCCATCGAAAAGTATAACTTCCGGTTGTAAGTCCCGTTACAGTTGTATTATTATTACTAGGGTTTGTTATAGTTGGCGTATTTGGTGCTCCAGATAAAAGAGTCCAAACTCCAGATTCGGTATTAGGATCACTGATAGCATCTGCAGCTATAGTGGTTGAAGTTGCACTACAAATGACTTGGTTTCCTCCAGGAATATTTGCTGTCGATGGTGGAATACCTACTGTTATTGAAACCTCATCTGTAGCAAAAGAGCAATTTCCGTAATCAATCCTCCATTGAAAAACATACGTGCCATCTAAAAGATTCGAGAACGTAGCTGTTGGACTATTGATATCATCTACCGTAAAACCTCCATTTCCGCTCACTAAATTCCAGGTTCCTACACCGGGCGGATTCGCCGGATCTGCTGCCATCGTGAAAGAATTTGCACAGAGCTTTTGATCAGGTCCAGCGTTTGCCAAAGCTGTACTAGCTATAGTCACTTCAATATCATCTGATGTAGGAGCACAACCATTAGAGGTAGTATAATCAATAGTCCAAGTGAATATATAAGTACCATCAGATGGTACTGTGGCTGTTGTGTTTGCCTGAGTAGCATCTGCAAAAACTACTCCTGCTGAAGGGTTCACTGTCCACAATCCTTGTTCATCAATATCAGGATTATTGGCGGTCAAATTAATAGTGGTAGTCCCTCCCGCCAAACATTGGTCAGCCCCTGCATTTGATTCAGTTGGTGATTCTTGAGCAGAAGTTGTAATATTTACTGTACTCACTGAAGCAGCTCCACAATTAACGGTTGTATTCTCTACCGACCATTGTAACGTATAAACAGTCGACGGAGAAGAAAATCCGGTTGCAATAGTGTTAGGGTCATTAACATCTTCAAAAACGATACCAGGAGGCCCTGACCAGGTGCCTATCTGATCGTCTGTGGGTGAATTGGCAGCTAGTTGAGCCGGTGCATTGAAACATATATTTTGATTTGTACCTGCATTAGAAGGACCATTGACCGCCGAGGACACAAAAATTTGTGTATCTGCAGTTTCTACGGGACAAGCCCCTCCTCCACTAATTGAGTATCTAAAGGTATACAATCCGGGAATTAAATTAGAAACTCCGGTAGTTGATGCATAAATATCGGCAATAGTTGCATTATTTGGCCCACTAATTTGTGACCAAGTTGACGTTCCTACAGTTACTACATTACCAGCTAATGAACCCGTAGTAGCTCCACAAGTAAGATTTTGCGATGTTCCTGCATTAGCACCTGTAGGAGGCAATGATATAGTAACACGTACATCATCTGTAGCTTCATTACAGGTAGTTAATACCTGTCCAGTAGATCTTCTTCTAAAAGAAATTGTGTATGTACCGGGTGCATCAAAACTGTTTATAGTTACTGAATTACCTCCTGCATTTTGGAAAGAGGTAGGAAAACCTAATGCCGAATCTGTCGGTCCATTAATTATACTATATTGAGTTTGGTTTCCCCCGGTAAAGGTAAAGGGTATATTTAGATTAGTTTCTCCGCAGGCAGCAGTAATGTCATTCCCTGAGTTTACCGTGATGCTTACAGGATCAGTATTATACCTAACCCTTCCTGTATCAGAAGATGTACAGCCTGTTATATTATTAATAATCGTATATCTAAACTGATAAGAATTAGGAGCTGTTAATCCGGTTACCTGTGTCGTAGGGTTTGTGGGGTCCACAATAGTAACAGGAGGATTCCCGTCGATTTGTTCCCAAAGAACTGTTTCATTGGTAAAGTCAGGATCAGAACCAACAAGCGTTGTCTGTGTTACTGAAGTATCACAAAAACGTTGGTTACGATCCTGAATTGAAGCGTTCGACACATCCTGAGTTGCTGCAGGCACTATAATGTTAACTGTATCACTTCCATTAGCACAGGGCCCCGATACGTCCCATCTAAATGTATATGTTCCTTCAACCAATCCCGATACTGAAGTGCCCGCACTATTCACGTTAGCAATCGTCGGAGTATTAGGTCCGCTAACAAATGACCATGTACCTTGCTGACCATTTATATTATTACCGCCAAAAGTTCCACTTAAAGAGGTCGATTGTGTTGCCGTATAACAGTTGGATAATGTTTGATCTACGCCAGCATCAACAGGTTCTACTCCTCCGTAATTTGTTACAGTTATTTCATCAAACGATTCGCAGAATGTGCTTGGAGCATAATCCGGTCCCGTAATAGTCCATCTTAAAATAGAAGTACCAGCACTTGAGGCTGATAGATTAATGGGAGTAGTGGCAGAGGTCGGAAAGTTTATGCTGACTCCGGCTCCATTGCCTCCCACCACTGACCAAACACCAGTCTCGCCGGGATTAGCGGGATTATTTGCACTTATGATAATGGAACCAGAGCTATCAGGGCAAGAAGCAATGTCATTTCCTGCATTTGCAATTGTTATGGGTTCTACTGTTATACTTACGTCCTGAAACACATCACCTCCAATTGTACATGTTGCCGAATACCTAAATATATAAGTATTACCTCCACTAAAACCTGTTACTGTGGTGTTGGGATTGTTAGTATCTGTAATAACCACCGAGGGACCTCCAACCTGACTCCAAAAAGGTCCATTTTGAACGCTACCTGAACTGCTTCCATTTAATACCAATGCTTCGTTTTGACAAATAGTCCGATTCAAACCAGCATTCACTGTACAGTTTTGCGCATGGGTATAGCCAAACACCAAAAAGAATATGGTGAAAATTAAGTGATTCAGTTTACAGCCAAATTTTACTTGGGAGAAAAATTGTTTGTCAAAAAAGTAGAGGTGTTTCATAGTTATAACGGGACTAGTTTTACCTTATTCCAGGTAGGTCTTAAAAAACATTTAATAAAAGCACATTTATTCACAGGGTACCATAGTACCATTTCAAAAAAGAATAAACTTAAAAGCATACATCATATCTCATCAAATATCGATGAAATACAATAAAAATCGCTCAATGATATAATTTTTATTAAATGCAATGAATTATGTTAATTTATGTGGTCGAAATTAACATTTTTTTTATAATTTTAACAAAGGAAAAACCATAATATAATTACGGTATCCAATCGTAGTATAACAAAGCATTTTAATAGTGCTTATAAACGATATTTATAACCCTACCTTTTTATTGACTTGAAGTAGTTAAGAGTGTTCGAAATAAGTCTATTGCCTCATCAAAGAGAAATATGTGAATTGTAGCGAATAGGTGTTATTTTTTAAGAACAAAAGTTGTTGTCTGGGTTTAGCGAACCTTTTTATGATCTAAAATCAACTATCGCATCGGATTTATAGTGTTGACTAGAAACTCAAGGCTTCACATTAAGTATTTATATGGATTTAAAATGAAAAGCATCGTGTTTATTTGAATCTATTACCCATCAGTTATGATTCTTAATGAACACAATTATTGGAAAAATAAATATTAATAGCACTACTCTATTACAAACTCTCAACATCTACTATATTCTAAATCATGAAGTTTGAATTTTGAATATATAAGAGCACTGCCAACAGTGTTTTAAATTATGTCAAGATATAAACTATTCAATAAAAGGTACATAAATTCACAAAATTTATATAAAAAACTGATTATCAATTATATAAAGATAAATAGATAGTTCCTCATTCTCCGCAAATGCAAACCTACAATTTTTATTGTGGGTTGTGGTTTCTATGCTTGTCAAGGATTACCATCTGGGGATGACGAGCAAAGCGAGTACTCCCTTTTTTCTTGATATAAAACATATATCCCTAACCCTTACTTCAAAGGAAGGAAACTAACAAGAACAACACTTAATCTAATTGCATTTGCTTTTGCAAGTAACAAAGCAAACACACGCAGTGGATTGTGGTTTCAACGCTTGCCAAGGATTCCCTCAATGGAATTACGAGCATAGCGAGCACTTTACTTTATATTTTTACTGGACAGTATCGAAAGGTTATTTTTATAAATGATCATAATAAAAAGCGCTATTTCCTTTTTTTAGTATACAACCAATAACTGATTCCTACAGACCAGTAAAAAAGTGTTATCCAGATCCTCTTTAAAAGTTTGTTGTCCTGTAGTTATAATAGCTCTGCTTTGTGGAAACGGGAATTCTGGAGTAAATGAGAAAATAACTGACTTTTAAAAATAATGGAGGGGAATACTTAATTCGTAGCTCAAAATATTGAATTCATCAACCTCCTTGATATCAGCCACATAGGAGTTCAAATCTCCAGACCCCATACCTCCACTTCCTTGCCCTCCACAATTACCGTTACCCTGACGATTATTTATGTAATACTCTTCATAAAAATACTGAGACCCACCATACAAGCTTCTCTAAAGCATAATCGATAACTTATTATTCAGCATATAAAACATTTTTTTGAGATGCAAACCAACAAAAATATCAGCGCCGCTATTATTATTAAAATAACTACTTCCTGTTGTTAAGAGCTTTAAAATAGTAAAGTCGTAACCCAAACTTCCGGTAAAATCAGCTACAACCTGTGATCGTACATTGTAGCTGTCTTGATCACAAAAATAGGCAGTTCCAGAGATTTCGGAAGTAAATCTTCTATCAGTATATCCATATCCAGATATAATTAAGGAAAGGTCTACTCTACCCTCATCGGATGGTGTTAAGTAAGAGAGTGAAGCATTGGCATAAAAACCTGATTTGTCGTAATACCCCATAGAAGAATAAAGATATGAAGTGGCAATAGAATCAAGCCCTCCCATAAAAACAGCATCTCTCATATAGCTTACGTCTACCAATAAATATGATTTATTGTTATTTTCATCATTTTGAGAAATAGCGATAATTGGCGACACTAAAAATGCCACCGTATATAAAAGTATTAGATTTCTCATTTCTCAATTTTAGTGTTTTTGAAACGGATGTAAGAATTTTGTGTAGATCACCAGCACGCTTCCTTACCTCTTAATTAAAGAGTGGTTTTTTACTTTTTTTTTGGATACAGTAGGTTTTTTTATCCCCTTCTTCTTCATTTTGTGTTTTTTAAGTAGCATTTTTCGGTGCTGCTGCATATTCAGGAACTTCTTTCGATGCATATTTAAGTATTCTCCATCCCGAAGACATAATTGTTTCCTGTCACGGTTTTGGTAACTTCTATCAGGATTTACCATTACACCTTTGGCAAAACTAAGTTGTTTTTGCAGACGGTTTTGAGATTGATTTTAATGCTATGAAAAGTATGAAATCACCTAAATCATTTATAGTGATCATTATTATAGTAATGCCCATTTTATCGATTCAAAGCCAGCACGACCTTACTGCTTAGGTGTGGTGAAGAAAGCTGATGATAATATGCGTGGCAATACCTCTCAGGTAGATATTGCTGTAAAAATCATAAAACCTTCCTGAGGTAGAGAAATGAATTTGAATGCCTGGATTAAAGAAGATGACTACACCATGATCTATATTAATTCACCTACCAAAGAAAAGGGTGTTGTTTTTTGCAAGAGTACAGTAGAGTTTTTAATTTAATCTGACTCTCAGAAATTATAATTGGTTATAAAATTAATTTGATGATAATTACTTCTATTAAAAATTAGAGTTGGTTCATTATTGTTTACATTCTTTTTATAGACATATAAAATATCAAAATTGAGTCCGTCAAAAAATCCTTTAAGACCGTAATGAAAACGAGAATTCACCTGATAATACGCATCGAGATTGTACTTATTGTTTTCAAATTCATTCACTGTTGCCCCAAAAAGTCGCGTAAATTCTAATTCCATAGTACATCTATCAGATTTAAAATCATAACTTCCTCCAAAGGTTAAAACAGTTACATTTCCAAAACCATCTATACGTGATCTTGAAATTGAGGTAAATAATTGGTCTCTTCCCAGCTCTCGCGGAGAAAGAAACCTACCCGTATCAAACGCATGAGTAAACGCTGCACTAAGTTTCATCTTAGTAAATTTATATTGTAATTGTGTGCTCAAAACTTGACCGTTTTCTGTATCCTGAATATATCTTTCATTATATGCCAATTTATTTTGATAATCCAAAGGGAATTGAAGTGCATATTGAATACCCATATTCCAGTTTCTAAATAAATAATCAATTTGTAACCAAGATGTATTGATTATCCTATCTAAATGCACATTGTAAAAATGAAAAGTCCAATCTTTCACATTTCCGGAATAATTAAAAATTCCAATCCCTCTAGAATTTGTATTTTCATGATACTGTGCGACCTCCCCATTAGGTTGGAAGCCATTGTTGGTAAGCCCTATAGCCTCATTGAAATCATACCATTCTACCGTACTTCGCGGTGAAACACGATCCAGCCAACTGAGATTAAAATGATGTCCGTCCATCAATTCATAATTTAGCCACAAGCCTTTAAAAACAAAAGGTTTCATCCTGCCGTCACTTTCGTTTAGTAAAGGCGTATCTTCAATCTCCAGTTTTCCGTAGGTGAGATAACCGTGCCCAAAATTATACTTTAAATATAATTCTTCTAATCGATCCAGGTCATTAAAATTATCAAAGTCATTGATATTATACAGTTCGTGTTCCCATTTTGAAATTCTTCCGGTTGTAGCATCTGGCTTATTCAAGTCTGATGAAAAAGTCTGATAGGTAAATATACCTTTGACCCCTAACTCAAATCCTTTAAATTCTTTGGTCTTAAGTGCAATGGAACCACCTGTAGCGTTCGTATAATAGTCTTTTAAGTTATTTTGATTACTAGTACTCATAAAGAAATTGCGAATATGACCTTCTAAATGAGCTTCTGTAAAGATTTCTTTTAAAGATGTGATCTTGTCGTTATCATTAAAATTATGGCTTTGTGAATACATATTAGAACAACTTAGAAAACTTAAGAGTAGAAAAATGAAGTTTTTAATGTTTAGCATACCATGTTTTGTTTTCTCATTTCTTTACAAAAGAACAAGGAAATACGATTATTTTCAGTAACAATTGTTACTTTACAATGCGCAATTTAAATCGTTATTTATCCCAAATTCATTAAGATGTTCTTCAGAAAAGACCGATCGATAAAATAAGACTGAAGTTTATTGAAACCAACAAAATTTTAAGACATAATTAATTGATTTTCAGATAAAATAAATCTTCACTAACTTAATATTGCTATTAAAATTTGAATGATTTCTTAAGTTTTTAAAAGAAAGGACTGGCACTGATCATAAGTTAAGACATATACCAGGGGCATCTTATTAACCCCCTATCGCGATCATACTCCGGTTATTATGAAATGCAGGGTCTTTAAATTTTTGAAGTGTATCCATCCCGTTACGTGTGTTTTTCTTTGCGAGCACTGCTTTTTTAATGACAGCTGCTATTGGATTTCCATTACGAAGTGGTGTCAATACATCAGACTCTGTAGTTGAAAATAAACAATTTTTGAGGTGTCCATTGGCTGTTAGTCGTATTCTATTACAACTATCGCAAAAAGGATTTGTTACAGAACTGATGATTGCAAACGTACCTTTATAGCCTTTAATTTGATAGTTTTTGGCGGTGTCATTTGGTTTATCGTTTAGCCTAATAAAATCAGAAATGTCATAACGATTATATACTTGTTTCAATATATCTTCAAGAGAAACGAGCTTTTCCATATTCCATTTATTGCCATCAAATGGCATAAATTCAATAAATCTTATTTGCAATGGTTGTTCCTTAGTTAATTCTATAAAATCAACGATTTCGTTATCATTAAAGCCTTTCATCAAGACACAATTCAGCTTCACTTCAAATCCTTCTTTTAATAATAACTGAATGTTATTATACACTTTTGTAAAATAATCGCGTCGTGTAATTGACTTATTCTTACTAGCACTCAATGAGTCTAAGCTTATATTAACGGTTTTAATCCCACATTTTTTGAATGTTTCTATAAATCTATCTACAAGGACACCATTGGTAGTAATTGCTAATTCTATAGGAAGTGTTGCCAGCTTTTCCATAATCAATGCAGCATCTTTCCTCACTAATGGTTCGCCACCAGTAAGTCTTATTTTGGTAACACCATTAGCTACAAATTCTTTGGCGATGGTATAGATTTCCTCATAAGTCATAATATGAGACTTAGGGGAAAGCGTTATACCATCTGCTGGCATACAATATGTACATCGCAAATTGCAACGTTCGGTAAGTGAGATACGAAGGTAGTTATGTTCGCGGCCAAAAGTATCTGTAAGCACGCTTTTTTTTTCGTTTTTCATATTAATCGTGTCTTGCACCTTTGAGAATTCCGAAAACGTGTAAAAGGGAAGGAAAGATAGCATCCATCGACTCTCTTGCTCCATTGGTAGATCCTGGCAATGCGAGAACGAGTGAATTTTTTATTGTTCCTGCTACACTTCTGGACAACATAGCATAAGGCATACGATCTTGACCATATTTTCTTATTGTTTCTTCTATTCCAGGTATGGTTCTATCGAGTAATGGTTTCAGTGCTTCTGGTGTCACATCCCTTTGAGATAAACCAGTTCCGCCAGTATAAATAATCAAATCTGCCCCTTGAGATTGATAGTATTTTGCTTTTTCCTGAATGACTGCAACTTCATCTGGAATGCTAATATAATCTAGTATAGCTACATCGCTGTTTTCTAATTTTGCTATAATCGCTTTTCCTGCTTTATCTTGTTTTTCACCTGCAGAAATAGAATCTGAACAGACAATAACAGCAGCTTTTAAATCACGTCTAAATTTGTCTTTAAAACCAGACTTACCACCTGTTTTCTCGATGAGTTTTATATGATGAATTTCGATGCCTTTATCAATAGGCTTCAACATATCATACATATTAAGAGCAACCACACTTGCACCATGCATTGCTTCTACCTCCACACCGGTTTTATAAATGGTTTTTACGGTTACCAATACTTTAATTTCTAATCCATCAATTACAAAATCAATTCCTGTAAATTCAATAGGCAACGGATGGCAATCCGGAAGCAACTCTGGTGTTTTTTTTACACCGAGTAATCCAGCTGCCTTACTCATAGCAAATACATCACCCTTTGGCACCGTTTTGTTCTCAAGAGCCGTAATCGTATTTTGACTACTTACCTTTACAATAGCTTGCGCTGTTGCTGTACGCAACGTGGTATTCTTATGTGTGATGTCTACCATTTGAATTTTAAATTTGGTGATTTGTTTAACCGTTTATTTGTGAGTTTCGTAATGAGTTCAATACATCTGATATTTTTCATTCTTTTCTAAATATTAGATATTCAATTTCATTAAACAAACCCAGCTCACTAACAATGATAAGTTACTTTAAAACTTCCCTTTACGCACTAAAAGTTTTCTCGTAAAATGTGCTTTATCTTTATTTGTTCATCTGGATGTACCTTCTACTAAATTTAATAGTAAGAGATAATTGAAGCTCTTTTATGTTGGTTTGTCCAACCGAATTTTTCTTAACTTGAAAATTCTTTGGTAACTAATTAAATTAGTTTAACTAATACTTCAGAATCACCCAAAAAATTTAATTTTTCAAACAAAAAATTATGTGGCATAATTATAAATTTACAATTTTAACGATTCAACAAATAAACATTTGTTTAACTATTAATTTTCCATTGATGCGACTGATCTTCAAATATTTCTTTTCCGAAAATAGGAACGTCTGCTTTTATAGCTTCAACGATAAAATTTAACGCCTCAAAAACCACTTTTCGTCTGGGAGATGACACAAAAACAAACAAGCATATTTCACCGGTTGTCACCTCTCCAAGACTGTGATATATATGCATGCACGTGAGATCAAATTTCTCAAATGCAATCTCCCTTATTTCATAAAATTTCTTGTTTGCCATCTCTTCATGAGCAGTATATTCAATTGCAATTACAGTTTTATCCTCTATCACATCAGCTCGTACCTGACCCAAGAAAATATTATGTGCTCCAATAGCAGTTTTTGATTGATGTTTTTGAATTGCGTTCCCAATAAATCCTGAAGTAATCGCTCCGGTTTTGAATACATTTTTATAGGTTGTTTTCATTCAGTACGTTTTATTAACTTTAAGTTGGTTAATGCGGATACACCACCCTTTAAACTCCAACAATTTGTTATATTATTTTTTCTTAAGAGGGAAATTGCCTGATTACTGCGTTGACCAGTTTTACAAAAGACAATAACTTTTTTATCTTTTGAAATCATTTGTAAATTATCGGTTAACTCATGTAATGAAATTTTAACAAGGTTTTTATGAAAAAATCGAGGTAGCTCAGCTAACCCCCGTACATCGATATATTGAATATCATCATCATCCTGAATATCTTCAACACATATTTGGTTTAGAGTTATATTACAATTAGATACCTCATCAAAAATTTCAAAATCTTCACCGCGCTGCTTCACCAGTCGTATTGTCTCTTTAATTCTTGCTACTTTAATTGTTGTTGATTGATTAGTGAGCGCATTGTAACAAAATAATTTTCCTGATAAGGGCTCTCCTATTCCCAAAACAATCTTAAGTACCTCATTAGCTTGTAATGTACCGATTATTCCTGGTAATATTCCTAAAACACCTATTTCTTCACAATTAGATACTAGTCCTTTTTGAGCTGGATAAGGAAAAAGGCAGCGGTAGCTTGGACCATTTTTATAGTTAAAAACAGTCACCTGACCTTCGAACTTATAAATAGCTCCATAAATCACTGGTTTATTTAAAATTACGGCGGCATCATTTATTAAATAACGAGTTGAAAAGTTATCCGTTGCATCCACAATGATATCATAGGTAGTAAAAATATCCCTTACATTTTCTGAAATCAACTTTGTAGGATACGTATTAATTTTTATTGTAGGATTGAGATTCAAAAGCATTTCACGGGCGGCCATGGCTTTATTTTTGCCAAGATAACTCATTCCAAACAGTACTTGTCGTTGTAAATTTGATTCTTCAACAATATCATGATCGACAATTCCTATAGTTCCTATTCCTGCTGCAACCAAATATTGTAGAATGGGGCATCCAAGTCCTCCGGCACCAACAATTAATACTTTTGCTGCATGTATTTTCTTTTGGCCAGAAACTCCAATTTCTTCTAAAATAATATGTCTGCTGTATCTACTCAATATATAATTTTTAAAGATTTATCCTCCTGAAAAAGGTGGAAAAATTGCAACTTCTTCTCCGGTAATTTTATTATTCTCATTCACTATTTCTTGATCTTGAGCAATTGTAAAGTTCACATTATTGAGACCCGGATATCGATTAATTAAGTTTTTTTTTAATTCGGAAATCTTAGTATTTGAACACTCAAACTTTTCATTACTACATCCAGTTATTTCGGCGAGCATCCCAAAATATTTTATATCAATAATCATTTTCAAATTTCATTAAGGTTAACTAATCTAGTCATACAATTTTTTAATTATTTATCACTCTATAAAAATTAACTTGAGCGAGGCGGTAATCAATACTATTGAGAGCATATATCGCACCATTTTATTACTCATTCTTTTACTCCCATAATAACTTCCCAAAAAACCTCCTACAACTGCCACTCCAACCATTAAAAACGATTGGCTACTCAAAACGACTCCATTTGTTAGTTGTCCAGCAAGTCCCGCTATAGAATTTACCCAAATAAATAATGCAGATACTGCTGCGGCCTCCTTCATTTTACCCCAATGGAACAATAGAATTATAGGTGTCAAAATGATGCCTCCTCCTATCCCAATTAAACCGGAAAAGAAACCTATTACTGCACCAACCACCAAACCTTGCCAAAGTTTTATTTTATGTAGTATCTCACTTTCTTTCCCAAAAACATTCAGCATTTTAAGCACCGCGAAAATTAGTAAAACTCCCAGAATTCTTTTGTAAATCGTGGCATCGAGTTCTATTAAACCTCCCAAATAAGCCATGGGAATTGAAGTAATCGCAAAGTAAAAAAAGAGGTTTTTATTAAAAAAGCCACCCTTATAATAATAAAAAAAAGATGTTCCGGCTACAAATAAATTTAAGAGTAATGCCGTGGGTTTCATCATTTCTGGCGTCACAGAAAATATTGACATAAGTGCCAGATATCCGCTGGCTCCACCATGTCCCACACCTGCATATAGGAATGCGATTATCGGCAGAATACCAATAAAAACCCATAAATCATTGACTTCACTAATCATATGCATTTTTTATAATTAATACATTTAAAATATGTAGTTCAATCGTTAAAGTTCATTTTATTTGTTCTACTGTTTTAATAAATTATCCTTTTTCTATCCCGTTATCTAAAGTAATAGGAATCTCTATAATTCACATATCCTTTACTTAAAAAAATGATTGAGCCACATCTTACAATCCTTCAAGCTTAAAGTTTAAAGCTACCAAGGTAATAGAATCGTTTTTACCTTATCACCTTTGGTAATATTGAAAGTATTTTCGGGTAAAAAAACCAAAGCATTTGCCTCACCAAATGCCGAAAGCATAGCCGAACTTTGCCCGCCCAGAATTTGAACACCACCCTCCTGTATAACAGCTTTTAAAAATTGAGCGCGACTCTCTTTTGAATTATAGTTTGATAATGAACTAAGGTTAAGACTATTTAATTCTTTTTTTAAAGCTCCTTCCAACGTTTTGAGTAATGGGTAAACATATATATAAAAACAAGTCAAAGCTGCAGCCGGATTTCCCGGTAAGGCGAAAATTGACGTATTTCCTTTTTTTCCATAAAACAATGGTTTTCCGGGTTTTTGATTTACTTTATAGAAAATTTCTTGGACATTCAAATTTTTTAAAGCTCTACCAACAAAATCATACTTTCCTACCGAAATCCCTCCTGTGATTATGACAACATCATTATCACTTATAGTAGTTCCTAAGGTGTTTATTGTACTTTCATAATTGTCTTCAACTCTTATGACGTCGGGAACATTGTATTGTTCTGACGCTAACATACTCCTTAACATCGGTCCATTAGATTCGTATACTTTACCATATGGTAGCACCAAACCATTGGTGACAAGTTCATTTCCTGTGACAACTATGGCAATGGATGGTTTGCTGTATACTTTGACCTTATTCACACCGACGCTTGAGATAAATCCTATATGTGCCGAATTTATTCTAACACCTGCTTTTAGAGCCAACTCACCTTTTCTAATTTGTTCTCCCATGGGTCGTATATTCATACCACTATAGGGAGTTTCTTCGGTAAAAATCTGATCATCCTCAACCTCAATTTTTTCCTGAATAAGTACAGCATTTGAGGTATCAGGTACAGGTGCTCCCGTATAGATTCTAACAGCCTCCCCAGAAGTAAGATGAAAATCATGACTATCTCCAGCCTTTATTTCTCCGACTACCTTATAATTTGAACTGTCTCCTATATTTATAGCATAGCCATCCATTGATGATTGTCTAAACGGCGGCATATCAATAAGAGAAATAATATCTTCAGCCAAACTATAACCCAATGCATCCTCTAAACTTACCTCCATTACATGCCTAACCATATCATCACAAGTCAATATTAATTTCCTTGCTTCCTCCACTGTAATCATATTTTTAATATATATCAGGTTGTTCTTACTGTAATTTTAAATACTTGATCTTTAAATTTAAGGTTTAAAAAATTGATTAATGTTTATAAGTGAAAGCAAAAAACACAAGAAGTAATACATACACGAGGTAATCTTGTTCCTTCCACATAATTAAATCTATAATAAATGTTTGTTAGAAGTCGTATTGTTGAGAAGTATAAACCCATCCTATTCTTAGATAAAAAACTAAACATCCATAAATTAGTCAAATAATCTTACTTTATAATTTAATTCAAGTATACTTAAGATAAATTATTTATCTCTTTTTCGAAAACCATAGGTAATTTGTCTTATAAAATCCTTTGGAACTTTTTCATCTCCGGGAAAACCAAGCTCAATAGTACCGCTATCTTCAGGAACATAATTCGTTTTAAATATATAATCCCATAAACTAAGGCTAATTCCGAAATTCACACCATATTTTCCTTTAGGTAATACATAAGAGTGATGATACAGATGCATCACAGGATTGTTGACGATGTACTTCAACGGGCCCCAGGTAATTTTTATATTTGAGTGATTGATATGCCCAATGGTAATTGCAATAAAATGAACGATATATGCTTGTTCAGGTTCAAAACCACCCAAAACCATTACACCAATAGTTTTAAGAGGCTTGTAAAATATATTTTCCATCCAGTGATAACGCAAATGTGCTGCAAACCCCATTTCTTTTACAGAATGATGTATTTTATGATATCGCCATAAGAATGGATACTTGTGGAGTAATACATGTGTGAACCACTGTACAAAATCTAATATTATAAAAAATATGACCAGCTGTGCCCACATCGGCAAGCCAGAAATGTTAATCACTGTTAAACTCTCTGCAGAAACTCCAATATCTTTGAACAACACCTCCAACAATCTATAAAAGCCACTTATAATAATTGCAAAGACAAAGAAATTGAAAAACATATAGAAGCCATCCAACCAAAAATCTCTTCTGAAAATCGACTGTTCTTTTCGCCAGGGAAATGCAATTTCTAATCCCCATACCAATAATGAAATCGCCATAAGACCCCAAAAATAATTGGTGTACCAAGGGACTTCAAACACTATAGATTGCCATGTCCAGTTGACACTGTTCATAAATGAATCTATAAAAGCAGTAATATACTTTTCCATAACTTTTTAATTTAATTTTGTTATACTGTCTTGTTCAAAAGGTAAATTCTTGAAATAACTCCATTCGACCCAAGACCCATCATAATTTTTTACATTGTTATAACCCAACAATTCGGTTAGCACGAAGGTAGTATATGCAGAGCGTACACCACTATGACAATATGAAATAATAAGATCGTTCTTTGATGCTCCTAGCCTATTATAAATTTTTTCTAATTCATCGTACGTTTTAAATTTCTGGGTCCCTTCATAATCAATGGCTTCAGCCCAATCGATTAGAACGCTATTTGGGATTCTCCCTGCTCTGGCAGCACCATTCTTCTGCCTTTTTCCAGTAAACTCATCCTGACTTCTAGTATCTAAAATGATTTTTTTTCTGTTTGAATTGATTATTTCTATCATTTCATCTTTTTCAATTAATAAATCCAAAGAACTAATTACCGGAAGTATAAATTCCGAAGAAATAATCGGCACAAGTTTGTCATTCATAGCTCCTTCGATTGTTTCCCAAGCCTTCAATCCTCCATTTAAAATCCTTACAGATTCAAAATTATAATTCTTAAGTACCCACCACAAACGAGAGGCATCAGCAGAACCTTTATCATCGTATATAATCAACTGATCATCATTTTTAATTCCTAATTTTCTAAACAGGGCTTCTAACTTTTCTTTATTTGCCATCATACCTTTGTAGGGATACGAAGTATCTTCAATATCTGTACGCCAAATATTTAACGCGCCATCAATATGCTTTTCAGCATACGCTGTTGCCTTTCTAAAGTCTATAATTTTCAAATGCTTTTGTTGGTATACTTTTAGTAACTCCTCTGCTTCTATCAGATGGTCTGAACTAGCGTAAGAACTTACCTCTAATTCGGACTTTGGAAAAGTTTTGTCTCTTTGCTTGTTACAGGAGAACACAAACACACTCAAAATTATAACACTACTAATTCTGTAAGTCATACCACTCAACATTTCTTAAATTTTCACGCCTTCCTTTTTTTATTGGAGGATAATTTGTTACTAAATAATTTACTATGATTTCTTCGTTACCACCTAAATCCCATAAGTTTTGAGTTTCCTGCATCCAGCGAATGGTTGCTATCCATCGTTCTGCAGTCATCCTATTCTGAATAACTAACTTTGAAGAATGGCAATTGGTACAATTATTTACCACTTCCATCAAGCCTTCAGCTTCGACTAATCCACTGCGAACATGAATTCCGTTTTCTATTCTATCTTCCTCATCCTCCTGAACAACAATATATGCGGAATCAGGTGCTGATTTCTTAAAAACCGAGAAGCTTGGATCTGCAATGAGGTAAATTCCAGCAATTGCAACAATAATGATCATAGAAACGACCACTTTCAGCAGTTGATAGATTACCCTAACCTGTTTTCTAAATTGTTCCTGCCTATCCATTACTATTCAACTTTTACTGCAATACGATGGCAAGCATTATTTAAATAACCTTTAGGATTCCATCCCGGCACCAGCATTGGTTGACTATAGCCTTGTGAATCAGTAGCTCTTGACCAGACTTCATAATATCCTTTTTTCGGAAAATCTATGGTAGCATCAAAATGTTGCCATGCCAAACGATTGACCGGTTTTTCTACTGAGACAGCGATCCAGGTGGCACCAAAATCAATAGAATATTCCATCTTTGTAACTTCCAGCTCTCCTGCCCAGGCATGTCCTCTAATATTTAATTTCTTTCCTTTTTTAATTATTGCTCCTGATTTAGGATATGTAATAAGCGACTTTACAGGCATCGACTCTATGATGCACATATCCTCATCCTTTACTTTTTCTCCCGGTGCGACAGGTTCACAAGGAACACGATATGCTGTTCCGGTCATTTTGGTACCATCATGTACTTTATCGCGAACACTTATCCTGTTCACCCATTTACCCGAAACAGAAGCTGGCCATCCCCCTGCAACTAATCGTAAAGGATATCCATGAACTAATGGTATATCTTGTCCATTCATTTTGAAAGCTACTAATGTTTCATCTTGTAATGCTTTTGCCATAGGAGCGCCTCGAGAGATGGGCTCTTTTTTAGGATCTCGACTCAGGTGAGCATCAACAGCATGATATCCAATGTACACAGCGCTATCTTTTATACCGACATCTTCCAGAATATCCCGCAACCGAACGCCTGTCCATTTTGCACATGAGACCGCACCAACTGTCCATTGATTTCCTTTTGCTGGAGGATCAAATTCACTACGTCCATTACCGCCGCACTCTAAAGTAAGCTGATAGGTATATTGTGGAAATTTTGTTTGTAATTCGGCAAGCGTATAACTTTTTATTTGCTTTGCTGATTCTCCGTCAATCGTCAATGTCCATTCGTTACTATCAATAGCATCAGGGACTAAACCATTATTGCGAATGAACATATATTTATTAGATGTTATTTTCTCATCTAACAAATGTGCTTTAGCCTCAATATTCCAGGGCTTGTCATTAAGAACTTCCATTTGCTTATCCTTATTGAACATTTTAAAAGGATCTGGATCCTGAAGTGCCAGAGGTTGATAACCTTCCAACATTGTGGATCCAAAAACAATATCTGCTCCAATAACAGTAGCCATTGAGCCTAAAACTACTTTCTTAACAAAATTTCTTCGTTCCATATAACAGAAATACCTTATATTTTGTTAAAATTAAGATTATAAATTCTTAATTTCTGTAACAAATGTTACAATAACCATGTAAAGTTAAATTTTATAGTATCCGTTTTAAGCTAACTATAGAAAACTAAACTTCCTTTCCTTTGAGCATTTTATTCCAATATAAAAAAGGGAGCATGTATTTTTTGAGTATCCAGAGTCTCCAATGTTCCTTTGAAGAATCTTTAATAAACATTTGTTTTAATTTGGGATCCGGGGTAAACCGGTTTTCATAATCAAACTCTGCTAAGACCATTTTGCCGTAGTCGGTGACTAAAGGACAAGAAGAATACCCGTTATAAGATTTGTCTCCGATTCTATTATATTTCATAAGCCGTATAATATTATCGACTACTACGGGTGCTTGTTTTCTGATAGCAGCGCCTGTTTTTGCAGTCGGTAGTGCTGCTATATCCCCTAATCCAAAAATATTAGGATATTTATTATGTTGCATTGTATATTGATCCACATCTAACCATTTAGCTTCATTGACCAAAATGGATTCTTGTACAAATTTAGGAGCAACAGATGGTGGCGCCAGATGAAGCATGTCATAATGGATACCTACTAAGTCACCCTCTTTTGATACTTCAATATCTTTATGGTTATATTCAGATTCATTATCCCCTAAAGCGTACCAAGCAATTTGTTTTTCTACATCAATTTTTTTAAGTTGATGACCAAAACGGACATTAATATCCTTTTTATCTATAATTTTCGTCAAGGTTTCAGCAATTTTTTTAATGCCAAAAATTACACCTCCATTAGTAGCAAAAACCACATTGGTCTTATCTTTTACACCACTTTTACGGAAATAGCTTTCTGCCAGATACATTATTTTCTGTGGAGCCCCACCACATTTTATAGTTGTTGTAGGTTGCGTAAACAAAGCAGTTCCTCCTTTAAAATTTTTAAGAACCGTCCAGGTGTGTTTTGGATCTGTATAATTACTACATACTACCCCCTTATCGATGGATTCTTTTAATCCCGGAACCAACGAATAGTCATAGGTAAGTCCTGGTGCAACCACCAAATAATCATAGCCTATATTACCGCTTGATTTTGTAGAAATACTATTATTCTCCGGATCAAATCCCGAAGCAGCGTCCTTTATCCATGTAACACCTTTTGGCATAACAGAACTCATTGGTCTTGCCGTTTTATTATAATTATAAGTTCCGGCACCTACCAAAGTCCAAGCAGGTTGGTAATAATGAATATCAGCAGGCTCAATAAGTGCCACGTCTAAGCTTTTATCCTTTTTAAGTAATTGGGCAGCGGTCATGATGCCGGCGGTGCCTCCTCCTATAACTAAAATTTGATAATGTGTTTTCATTTTTATCTATTTATGGACTAATTAAAAGTAATTATTAAACTTAACCTTTACAGTAACTTAGGTTACACAAAGGGTGAAATTCAACTATTTTGACATAATTCAAAATCGAGTATATGATTTGACTATTTCAAATTTTATAATTCGTAATCAGTGATTTGGACCCAACAGAATAAACAATGGGTGAACTTGTCAAAAAAGAAACACGAGTTAGTGATAGCATATCAAAGATTATATCGTGCTTGGATTTTTTGATTCTATTCTGTTTCCAAATTATTCCAAAATAGAGAGATTATTCCATAAGATTTATGACAATTGTCACGAAGCAACTATAGTGCTATTTTAAGTGCTCAAAATGAATAGAAAATACATCTCCATAGTCAATGTAGCCACCCAGCTAAATAATTGTTAGCGAATGCTAGTTGCGCTATTTTCTTTACGTTTTATATAGAATAAAAAACAAATTCTAAATACCAGCATCGCTATCAATTAACATTGATACTAAGCAAATGCCGAAATAGATAACGGATCGTTACGCTTCCTTTTCCATAATAAAGTCTGATGCCATTTTAGCGTGTAGCTGAGTAGTAGCTATCAATGGTATATTTGAATGTGTTGCGTCAATCAACATAGGCAACTCGGTACAACCCAAAATAATCCCTTCGGCACCTTTATCTTTTAGTAGTTGAATCTGTTGTAGGAAAAATTCTCTTGCCTTATCAGTAAACTTTCCTTGTGTTAATTCCTGAGAGACATACGTATGGGATTTGGTTATGTGTTCCACATCTGGGATGATAGTCTTGATTCCAAAATTGGACTCCAAAAATGAAGGAATAAAACTCCCTGTCATTGTTGGCTGGTTTCCCAATAATCCTAGTTTACTAAGCTTCAACCTAGAAGCTTCTTTACCTATAGCATCAGCAATATGTAATATTGGTATATTAATTTGGGGCTGTACAAAGGAGTACACCATGTGTGGTGTATTTGCGCAAATTATAATAGCTTTGGCTCCCGCTTTTTCCAGCTTATCAGCTACCTCAAGGTATTTTGCATTTATCTTTTCCTTATTCTGTTCACGCATCAATTCTATATTAATACTATACAACAACAACTCCGGATTAGCCTGCGTACCTATTTTATTACCCACTAACTCATTGATTAGTTTATAATAAACAATTGTAGAGTGCCAGGAAGTACCACCAATCATACCTAATGTCTTCATGTTATGTTTATTTTTTGGTTAAGTCTAGAGGTCTTTAACCATTATTCTTCTTTATTTTTCTACCAGAACAATTGACTATTTATTTTTTTTTTACATAGAACAACTCCTTTATTCAATATTTGAAAAAGGAAACTATAACAGCTTTTACTTTACAAATTCCACTTAATTTTTTTATTTCAGCTTATTCTCAATAATCGTTAAACGATCTTCAATATTCATTAACTTTTGGATGATAATGATATGCGTTTTTTTAGCGTCGATCCCCACAGGACTCTCCTCACTGTGAATCTCCTGAGCTATTTTTTCGTATAGTTCCTTATCTAACATCTTTTTACACTATTAAAATTACTTATAAAACATATAGCCTCCTTTTAAGTCATAAACCGTATTGAAACCCATACCTAAAAGTTTTCTGGCTGCTTTTTGACTTCGGTTACCCGAGCGACAATATACATACACAGGCTTTTCTTTGTCGAGTGCATCGAATGATTGTTTAAACTTATCAAGCTTAAAATAATCTATGTTTATAGCATTATCGATATGTCCAGCCTCATATTCCCGTGGAGTGCGTACGTCAACAAGCTGAACGTTCTTTCCTAAAACAGCTTCTTTAAAAGAGGCCACGTCCAGTATTTTTATTGCATCGAATTGTTGTGCTTTCGCACCAAAAATTGAACTCAAAAAAGTCATAATTACAAATATTTTTTTCATATTATATTTTAAATTGAAAAGGAAGCAGTCGTAGCATACTGACTACTTCCTTTCAAAAACCAATCAATACTAGCCAACCATTTTTTATTTTGAATTTATATTTACTTCTAATATTTAATAATTTCTTGCAGGTTCGGTGTATTCACAAAGTTATATAACGCTCTTTTCAGAAACAGTAACATAGGTTACACACAAGATTATTATTGTTATAAACGGTGAAAGACTTCCTCGAAAGTACCTACCTATGAGCAAAATTCTAATTCATACTGATAAGAGCCAAATGTCGGATGTGTTCTTGCAGAAATCACTTAAATAAAAGCAATCCTCACCTTACCGCATATTGCCTTTACCGTCGATTCAAAAGCTTTCACGCAAAATACTGGCCAAAGAGATGTTGCTCATATCTCCCATCTGATCCTATACATATATCAGGTAATTTAAAGTAAGGTGGTAGGACAAATGTATTCTGATTTAGGGACGCTGGTTTCTTTAATTTCTTCAAATCCGCCAATTACATCAGCAACATCATCCCATCCTCTTTGCTTTAAAATTGAGGCAGCAATCATACTTCTATACCCGCCGGCACAGTGAAGTATCAACGGTTTATCCTTAGGAAACTGTGCTAAGTGATTGTTTATTTCGTTTAGTGGTACATTAATGGCTCCTAGTACATGTTCAGAATCGTACTCACTTTTTTTACGAACGTCAAAAAGTAATGGTTTTTGAGTTTTATAACTTTTCTCAAGATCTGAAGGAGTCACTCTAGCAACGGATTCAAAATCTTTTCTGATTTCTTTCCAGGAACTAAATCCACCTTTTAGATATCCAACTGTATTATCATAGCCTACTCTAGACAATCTTGTTATGGCTTCTTCTTCTTTTCCAGGATAGGTAATCAATAAAATTTCCTGCTTAACATCTGGAATCATTTCACCGACCCATTGGGCAAAACTACCCTCGAGTCCGATATTTATACTATTTGGTATAAACCCTTTTGCAAAATCTTCTGCATCCCGGGTATCCAGCATTAATGCGCCAGTTTCATTAGCTACCACTTCAAATTCTTCAGGAGATAATGATTTTGTCGCTCTATCCAGTATACTATCCAGACTTTCATAACCTCTGATGTTCATCAAAACATTTTGAGGAAAATATCCAGGAGGTGCGGTAAGTCCGGTTAATAATTCCTTAATAAATTCCTCCTTAGTCATATCTGCGCGTAATGCATAGTTTGTTTTTTTCTGGTTACCAAGTGTGTCTGTAGTCTCCTTACTCATCATTTTTCCGCAAGCAGATCCAGCTCCGTGATTTGGATAAACGATAAGATCATCGTTTAATGGCATTATTTTATTACGAAGTGAATCATATAAATGACCTGCTAATTTTTCCTCTGTCAAATCAGAAACTACATGTTGTGCCAGATCCGGACGTCCTACATCTCCGATAAATAAAGTGTCACCGGTGATAAGACCATGTTCTTTATTATTTTCATCAATTAAAAGATATGTAGTACTTTCCATCGTATGACCAGGAGTATGGATTACTTTAACCTTATAATTCCCTACCTCAAAAACCTGTCCGTCTTCAGCTATTGTCGCTTCATAGGCTGGTTTCGCACCAGGTCCAAATACAATTTCTGATCCTGCCTTTTTTCTTAGATCCAAATGTCCGCTTACGAAGTCAGCGTGAAAATGAGTCTCAAAAACATATTTGATTTCAGCGTTATCTTTATGTGCTCTATCGATATAAGGTTGTACTTCTCGTAATGGATCAAAAACTGCTGCTTCTCCATTACTCTCAATATAATAGGCTGCGTGAGCCAGACATCCTGTATAAATCTGTTCTACTTTCATCGTGCTTAATTTTAATTATTAGTATCGTATAAAAATAGTGTTGATATTTCTGCTTTACAGTTACTTATGTTACATTACAACTCTAAACCAAGGTTACACTTTCATACTTAGTTAAAAATCCTACTTTTTATCAAGTACGATTCTGATGATGTAAAAATAGCGTCCAGATAAGATAGAATTAATGATAATTATCAGGGATAGGTAAGAATTCACAGAAAAAATATATGGTCAAGTACATTGAGTCAAAAAGCTCGTGCAGTAAAAAACTTATTTCGCTCTAATTTTAATAAATGTAACAAATGTTACTGATCACTATTAGATTATTTTGCTAAGTTGGTTACCATGTTAAAGCCTGTTTCTTAAATTAAAATAACCGATAAATTTATGATTATAAGGAGATATAATTTAATTAGTGAGGAATGATGATACAACAGGCATAACAATGTTGTAAGGAGTTACTTCTACATAGTACATGCAACAAACTTCCGTTTCATAATTTTTGAGCATCCAAAAGAGGTTGTCACGAATGCTCATATTAGGATGGAGTGGCGTACTAAAAGAATAATGGAAACCAGGCATATTGAATGACATCATTTAAATTTAAAATTTCGACGCAATCATCATTTCTACACAAGATATGTTATAAATATTTTAGAAAAAAGAAAGTTGGTAAATGAAAAGAAGATACAATTTATTTTGAGTTTTTGTTGTTAATAGTTGTGCTGCTAAGGTTAGATTAGAGGTTTTTTTGGAATACCTTAGATCAAAATGCATAAAATATTGATTGTTGAGAGATTCGGTACGTAAATTCGAAAAACATATACAAAAAAAACTGATTATCAATCATATAAAGATAAATAGATAGTTCCTCATTCTCCGCAAAAGCAAACCCACAATTTTTATTGTGGGTTGTGGTTTCTATGCTTGTCAAGAATTACCATCTTGCAGCGAGTACTCCTTTATTATCTCTCAGACCTCTAAAAAAAGGTATTCAGATTATTAATCACGAAGTTTTTTCTAAGAATATAAACACTTAAGATCCCTTACTTTTTTATTAAATATTTTATTTCTTTATGATCTCCATATTTTATTATCATGATATACTGACCATTTTTTAAAGTGGAAAGGTCAATAGCTTCCTCTGGCACTATATTAGTTGATTTCCACACTTCGTATCCTAAAATATTTAAAATCCTGATTGCTTTTGGTCGATCTTCAAATTTTAATTGAATCGAATTTTTAAAAGGATTTGGATATACAAGAGTCGTTTCTATGTTATCAGAGGCTTTAGCATCCAAAGTTGAAACCGATGTTCTGTTAGCGTTTTGCTTAGTAATTTTGATCCAATTGATGTTCCATCCCCCGGCGACTGCATACAGCCCTAAGGAATAGGTTCCTGCATTTATGGTTATCGTGTGAGAAACAGTAGTCCAGTTCTGCCAACCTCCTGTGTTTGGAATCGTAACCTCTCCCAATACAGTGGTCCCCGCATTCACATCCGTGGATAACACACCCCCGTTAACTGCACTCGCTACTCGGTACTCAATGGTATAATTTCCGGAGCTTGAAAACTCAATAGCATCATATACCATCCAGTCTGCAGCATCGATATAACCAACATTTTGACCTCCCTCTGAACAATTCTCTTTTTGAACACCGGACATATTGGTATAATTTTCAGCTTCAATAAATAATGAAGCTTCGCCGGTCGGTATTTTGGAGACTACAATAGAGGTCATTTTATCATTCCAGTTAGTATCATTAGTCAAACAGGATGTATCTGAAGTTTTAATTAAACTGCTTCCGCTAAAATTATCATCCCAGTATAAGGTAGCCTGATATCCTGATTGTACTTTTAATGATGAAACATGATCATTGACCATCCCTAAAGCTTCTAGCTGTGCTCGTGTATAGCGTCCTTCTGATAACGCTACTGAAGTACCCGAAAATGGACAGTCTGCATACAAGGTCACAGGACCTGTTGAAGGCGTGGGATTTGAATTATTTTGTAACCCTCCGATGGTGATTTTTATAGCATTAGGTTGTATGGTGTGTATTGTCGCTGATTGATCATAAACATCATCATACGCGAATGTATACGTCTGACTCTCAAAACTGATATCCTCTTGATGAAAGAATTTGGAATACCAATTATATGGCCAAGTTTGATAGTATTTAGAACTATCACCAAAGTTTTGCAATACTCCTGATGCTACATTTAAATCTACAGCATGTCTTGTTATTGCTGCTACCATTTGGGATTGTACCACTAAATCCCACCGATCACCAGAGGCCATGACACCACTCCCCTCCATAGCTTCAATAGTTGTGGGTTTACCTGCAATGATTCCTATTTGACCGTCACTATCTCTACGAAACACAAATTGATTATCATTTTGAACACTTCCTCTCCAAATTCCGGCATCTGAAGTAAAAGCGAGCTCTTGACTCACATATTTGGACCATATATTTTGGATATACTCATCCAAAAAATTTTTAGGAAAGGTCTCTACTTTGGTTGGAAATTTAATAATTCCCTGATTTATATCTAGCAAAGACTTAAATTCATTAGGACTACTAGTCTGCCATTTAGTCAAAATCTCATTATGTTTTTTTAGTTCACCCACTTTCTTATAAAAGTTTTCTCCCCAAACCTCTAGGCCCATAGGATATTGATATGAATCAACTCTGGAGGTATTACACCATAAACCGTTATTATTATAAGTTAGTTCTACCAATTCAAATTTGATTCCTTGATTTGGATCTGTTGGGTTCTCCAGGTTTGGAGCAGCATACCCACTCGGATCTCCTGAATGACCAAAAAAGTACAGAAATAACTGACTTTTAAAGGAAATCATAATCCTACATCCTGCTATCTGAGGAATCTGAAGTGTTTTGTTTGGAATATCACTTAATTTACGAAAACAATTTGCATACAAACCATTTTCTCCAGGGCCTTGATTTCCATTAATCACTGGTCCTTGAACCGTGTTATAAGATGGATCCATACGATTGACCTGACCTGTTACCGGATCTACCCAAACATGACCATCTGTAATACCTACGATGGCAACATAGATTTCGTCATCAGTATACTCTGAGTCATTTGTTATTTGATACGGTAAGGTTTGTGACCGGGCGATTGAGATCAAAAAAAATACTATTCCAAAAAGAATGTGAGTACTTGTCCTTTTATTAATAATTATTTGTCTAGTTTTCATTGTGTTATATATTTAAGTTGGTTTTGGTTCAACAAAAAGGAACCCGATTGATTTTGGTAAGTTTAAGAATACGAAATCCTGAAAAATGGATGTTTAACATTGAAAGTTTACTAATATAAAACCTTCATCAATTTTTTATTATACGTCTGGTTTTTTTTGTTCCATCGTATTCGAGTACAATGATATATATTCCTTTTGCCCAATTGGACGTATCCAATGAGTCTCCTGATTCAATTACTTCCGGATCTAACAGGGTACACCCCTGAGGGTCAAAAACAACCATCTTTGCAGTTTTTGAATTAAAATTGATGTGGATCGTATCTTTAAAAGGGTTTGGATATACAAGAGTCGTTTCTATGTTATCAGAGGCTTTAGCATCCAAAGTTGAAACCGATGTTCTGTTAGCGTTTTGCTTAGTAATTTTGATCCAATTGATGTTCCATCCCCCGGCGACTGCATACAGCCCTAAGGAATAGGTTCCTGCATTTATGGTTATCGTGTGAGAAACAGTAGTCCAGTTCTGCCAACCTCCTGTGTTTGGAATCGTAACCTCTCCCAATACAGTGGTCCCCGCATTCACATCCGTGGATAACACACCCCCGTTAACTGCACTCGCTACTCGGTACTCAATGGTATAATTTCCGGAGCTTGAAAACTCAATAGCATCATATACCATCCAGTCTGCAGCATCGATATAACCAACATTTTGACCTCCCTCTGAACAATTCTCTTTTTGAACACCGGACATATTGGTATAATTTTCAGCTTCAATAAATAATGAAGCTTCGCCGGTCGGTATTTTGGAGACTACAATAGAGGTCATTTTATCATTCCAGTTAGTATCATTAGTCAAACAGGATGTATCTGAAGTTTTAATTAAACTGCTTCCGCTAAAATTATCATCCCAGTATAAGGTAGCCTGATATCCTGATTGTACTTTTAATGATGAAACATGATCATTGACCATCCCTAAAGCTTCTAGCTGTGCTCGTGTATAGCGTCCTTCGGATAACGCTACTGAAGTACCCGAAAATGGACAGTCTGCATACAAGGTCACAGGACCTGTTGAAGGCGTGGGATTCCCCTGCCCTTTTTCATAAACACGGACGTAGTCTACATACATTTTTGCGGGCAATCTACTTTCGTCGATAGAAAATCCGGGCCAATTACCTCCAATAGCAAGATTTAACAATAAGAAAAAGTCATTATGAAATTCACTGGTTCCATTAATACCTTCACTTATACTAACCATATGATATTGAACACCATCCACAAACCAACGAATATCGGTTGCACTCCACTCTACTGAATATGTGTGATAATCATTCACATTTACAGCAGTTTTTCCTCCGTAATATGCGTACGTATTATTATTATCTTGCCAATGTATAGTACCGTGAATGTCAGGATCGTTGTTCACATGTTCTACGATATCAATTTCTCCACATGCCGGCCAGCCAACCGTATTAATGTTACTGCCTAACATCCAAAAAGCTGGCCATACTCCTTGCCCTGTGGGTAATGCTATTCTTGCCTCTATCTTACCATACTTAAAATTCTTACGACCCTGAGTTTTCATTCTGGCAGATGTGTAATTATAGCCTCCAAAATTTTCTTTTTTTGCAGTAATTACCAAATTACCATTGACTACGGTTGCGTTTTCCCGGCGATAGTACTGAAGTTCATTGTTTCCCCAACCAGAGGATCCGTTGCCCGTCTCGAACACCCAGTCAGAACTGATTCCATTTGTAAATTCGTCTTCCCAAACCCGAATCCAGTTTTGGGCAATCATCGTATTTCCTAAACAAAATAAGAAAATGACAAGCCTCGTTGTCTTATGTATGTTTTTCATAATATTAAAAATTAAATTCTGTGTAAAAATTAATGGTGCGAGAATATGACTAAGCCAAATTTGAAAAGGCGTACATCATAGGGTTTTAGGCTCTATTCTAAGAGTAAGTATTTGTAGGATCCGTAAGTCGAACGAATAAATTAAATTCACCAATCTCAATTGATTTGCTTAATTTTTGATAGGACTCTGATAATAAACAACGTACATCCTTGAATACAACCTAAAACCTGGCTAATGAAATACTATTCTTTTACAAGCTTACCTATCGATACTCCATTTCTTCTGCTTATGGTTTTTACCATATATATCCCACCTGGTAGATTGTGAGTTGAAATACTATAGCTTTTACAATTTTCATCTAAGAATTTGTCCAGTACTATATTTCCACCAAGATTGTAAAGTACGATACGACTTACTTCCCTGAGATCTGTAAATGTCAAAATATCGTGTATAGGATTGGGATAAAAACTAATTGAAGTATTTTTTAGTTCGGAACTTGATCGTAATGTACCAGAACAAGAACCTACAGTAAAATTATGTTTATCGTTTTCTGTATTAGCTTCTCCTCCTGTTGGTAGACTATAGGTATAATAAAAATAAATTTGTTGTCCTGAATTAGCGGTTATCTGATAAGGAATATTTGGTTTCACCATATATCCCGGATATGGTCCGATTTCTGAAGTACCGTAATATAAAATGCAGGTAGTTGCTCCAACTCCGCCCACTTTAGGAACAAAAGTTATTGTAGGATTTACGGTCTCTGATGATATTTTATATTCGTATTGGTTATTGGTTGCAGAACCCGAGCAATTTGTTTCGTTTGTTGGTCCAGATGTTTGCTTGAATTCTATATAATTTATATTTAAACCACCGTTATCGAATACCATACGCAACTCATGTAAACCAGCACTGATTGGTACGTTATTTACCCGTATGGTTTCATAATTTTGCCAGCCACCCGTGTTAGAAACAGCGAGTACTTCAGTAATTGAAACTCCATCCAACTCCAAATGAAATTTACCGTTTCCATTTGCAGATGATACTCTAAAATAAATATCGTACACATTGGTCACACTTGCACCATCAATGTCATATGCCAACCATTCTCCTGAATCAATCCACCCTACATTATATTGACCTGAACTATCTTGAGTATTTTCTATGTCCACCTGATCTTGTCTGTAAGCACCTCCCAGGTTATCTAACGTAGTGTCATAATACCCAACATTTTCACCTCCTGACTTATAATTTTCTGCTTCGATCAAACCCGGTATTGGTATATATGAACTGTTATTTTGATTTACAGTAATTGTAGCGTTGGCAGAAACTGAATCACTAGCCGCTGTGATCGTATAAACTCCATCATTGGATCCGGTATACAAACCATTAGAATCGATAGTACCTCCCGTGGTACTCCATGTAAAAGTTGCAGCCATACTATCTCCATTTTGGTCATATCCCTGGGCAACAAATTGTTGGGTTTGATTTTGATCAATTGAAGCGTTTAATGGACTTACTATTATGCTTGATAAAATTGGGGTTGAATTGATCCTTTTTTTGGTAAGTGACCTTACATTATCGATATAAAAAGTATCTCCTCCTGTTGTGTTAGGTCCAAACAAAAAAACTACAGAATCTATCTGTGCATCAGTTACTACCAAATCCGGAGTTCCCACCAAAACAAATTCTAAAGTGTGCCAACTATTTTGTTCTTTTACCGCAGCTTGATAAATACTATGTCTTCCTGCAGGATAATTATTTGGAGTAGAGATTGTTCCTGCTTCTAATTGCAAGCTAATGATAGTCCCTGCAGGAGCACTTGTATACACATCCATAGCAAATCGCTTTTCTTCAGCTACATAAGCACTGGCATCTTTGATCAGGTTGGTGTCTAAAAATAAAACATCGTATAATTCTGTTTTATCTCTAACATAACTTGCCGCTAATGAGGAGTTATTCACACTGTTTCCCTGAGGATTTGAAACATTTGCCGTGTATACACCAGTAGTGGTCGCATTAAAAATCAGATTGTCAATTCCGTTGTAATCCTGTATAATGCTGGAGAATTCATAGGAAGGTGGTAACTTAGTTATACCATATCGAAAATTATCAAAATAATAGGTCTCTACTGTATTCGAACCCGGATCAAAAAGTACAGAAATTTCATTAACTGAGAAATTTGAAGTCGCGCCATCGGGTGATGAGGTATAAGCAAAAGCTACAGTATGCCACTCATTTTGTTTTTTAACGGATCCGCTGAATTGGCTATTTCTGCCAGCCGGAAAATTATTTTCAGAAGTTATTTGATTTTCTAAACTCAATGAGATTTCTGTTCCAACAGGCGCTGCAGTATATATATCCATAAAGAAAATAAAGTCCCCTTTAATGAAGGGCCCACTATTCTCTATAACTGCAGTACTAAAACTTACGGTATCATAGGTTTCTACAGAACCTCTTACATATTTTGATACATTGACACTGGTATTCATCCCATTACCATTTGGATTTACTACCTGTTCTGTATACACTCCATTTCCAAAAAAATAAGTCAATCGATTTACATCATCAAAATTGGCAATTATTACTTCCTCCAATACGACAGGATCCGTAGCATCCATTTTTCTTATGTTATCAATGTAGGTTGTATGTCCTGTATAACTATCAGGGTCAATAAGCAACACTAATTGGTCGACTTCCAAAGGTCTCACACTGGGATCCGGTCTATCTACCAATTCGAATTCAAGAGTTTCCCATTGATTTTGAGTGGTCGTTACAGCGCTATACCTACTATGCCTTCCGGAAGGCCAGTCTCCTGAAGAAAGTGTTCCATTTTCTATTTGCAACATAAACTCGGTTCCAACAGGAGCATCGCTGTAGATATCTATCCAAATGTTTTTTTCTCCGGAAGTGTATTCCAATGCATTGCCAATAGCAGAAGTTGACATATACAGGCCATCATATTGTGCTCCTGTAGCTCTCACATATTTTCCCACGGAAACAGAGGTATTTATCAGATCCGGTGCGGGGTTAGCAACTGATTGTATGAGGACTCCATCAGTTTTTGGAGAATACGTTAATTGTCGGTTTCCCTCATAATCTTCGAAAAGAAAATCTAATGTTTGTTTTGGGCTAATGGAGACATCCAAGGTATACTCTTTGGTTCCGCAGTTGGGAATAGTAACATTTACTTTTACTTTACCGCCCGTATTTCCCCAATTAACCTTGATAGCATCTGTACCCTGTCCTGAAACAATAGAAGCTCCACTTGGCACTGACCATACATATGAGGCTGAATTTGCAGGTGTAATTTTGTAAGCTTTATTGGTTTCACCTTCATATACTTTAACATCGCCGGAAAGTTGGGTATTGAATGTTCCTGAATATACCTTTACATAATCCACCTCCATTTGCGTCGGGTAATCATTTGGGCTCGGCGGAATATTTCCGGTGTAAGGCGTCCCTCTGCCTCCAACAGCCACATTTAAAATAAGATACCAGTCTCCATTAGAAAATGGCCAGGGATCAACAGTAGTTGAAGGAGTCACCCTATGATATAGCTGCTTGTCTACATACCATCGTATCTCATTAGGCTCCCACTCCACAGCATATTCATGAAATCCTTCAGAAAGGTTTATGTTTGCATCGTATTCTCTACCGTTAAATTGCCATCCGCCATTAGAATAGTGAACAGTCCCTCCCACAGTGTTTGGATTTTTGTGTTTTGCTTCCATGATATCAATCTCACCGGTAAACGGCCAATTGCTTTGTTCAGGAAGCATCCAAAATGCCGGCCATATACCACCTGCAGATGGTAGTTTGATACTAGCTTCGTACCTTCCGTATTTAGAGCTAAACTTTCCCGAAGTGATAAGCTTAGATGAAGTGTATTGCTTACCTCCAAAAACTTCTTTTTTGGTAGTAATAATTAACTTTCCATTCTGTACAGTTGTATTTTCGGGTCTATACCACTGTTCTTCTGAATTTCCCCACCCACAGAGAGAGGGACATCCATCACCGTTATCAAAGCTCCACTTATTTAGGTCAATAGAATTACCTGCAAAATCATCACTAAATATGAGTTCTGTACATTGGGTATATCCGAAATTGACAAAGAACAGCGAAGCTGTAAAAATTGAAAATAATTTCAAGAGAATAATCGTTTTCATAACTAAGTTGGTTTATATATGTGAAACGTGTAATCTTCTTTATTTAACAGTAAGAATTCTGTTTTACCGAAAAATATTTACCTACAAATGGTTTTAAAAGCAGGTCAGTAAGTTTATCTTTTATTCGTACTAATTCAAACTAAAATCAGATGCCATGGTCTCATCCGAACTTCCTCCCACAAATACATTAAACTCCCCAGGTTCTAACACCCAATGACCATCATTATTATAAAATCCCAAGGTAGTGCTGTCCAATACAAAGCGGACTTTCTTTTTTTCACCGGGTTGTAATGAACTCATTTCAAAACCCTTTAATTCTTTAACCGGTCTGGTTATACTGGCAAAAAGGTCTCTTATGTACAATTGAACGACTTCTTTGCCTTCACGATCACCCGAATTGGTAACATCCACAGCAACTTCAATTTTTGGCGCTTTATGTGAAGTGTTTACGGGAATAACTTCTAGATTTTCATATGTGAAGGTAGTATAGCTTAAGCCATGACCAAATGCATACAACGGACTATTTTTCTGATCTGAGTAATGCGACCAAAAAACAACATCGGGATCAGGTTCTACAGGTCTCCCTGTATTTTTATAATTATAATACATAGGCGTTTGACCTACATGCCGAGGAAAGGTCATTGGTAATTTTCCGCTTGGATTATAGTCACCATATAACACTTGAGCGATTGCGTGTCCACTTTGTGACCCTAAATGCCAAGCTTCAACAATTGCAGGAATGTGTTCGTCTGCCCAGTTAATAGCTAAAGGACGACCGTTATTAAGTACTAAAACAATATTCTTATTTACTTTATACACTTCTTCTAATAATTCCTGTTGGACTCCCGGTAAATCTAGCTCTGTTCTGCTTCTTCCCTCCCCACTCTGAAAACCAACTTCTCCCAAAACCATAACCACTACATCAGCTTGTTGCGCTGCTTTTACTGCTTCGTTAAATTCACTTGTATCTGTAGTATTGATCTTTACTTCCTTTATAAAAGCTGTTTTACCTACAGACACATCCGCACCCTTGGCATACATCAATGTATTACCTTTGTATTCCTGCATTCCTTCTAATACCGATACGGCTGTATCGTCATCTGCCCCTATTCTCCAACTACCCAACGGACTATTTTTATCGCTCGCCAACGCACCGATAAGTGCTATTTTTTGACCTTCCTTCTTAAGTGGTAATAGTTGCTTCTCATTTTTTAATAATACAATGGATTTTTTTGCGATATCCAGAACAGCCTCTTGATTGGCTTTACTACCTATAACTGTGCGTTCTCTTTCTTTATTACAGTAGCGATAAGGATCATCAAACAAACCTAATTCATACTTTACCTTCAAAATCCTTCTTACAGCATCATTAATCGTGCTTTCTTGAACACTACCTTCCTTTACCAGACTTGCCAAATGCTCCACGTACAAATAAGATTCCATATCCATGTCGGATCCAGCATTAACAGCTATTTCTGCTGCTTTTTTTCCATCTTTTGCATGTCCATGAGCAATCATTTCGGTAATAGAACCCCAATCGGAAACCATGAAACCATCAAAATTCCATGAATCCTTTAAAATATCACGCTGTAGAAATTTATTACCCGTCGCAGGAATACCATTAAGTTCGTTAAACGCGTTCATAAAAGTTTTCACTCCGGCCTGAGTGGCTGCTTTAAAAGGAGGAAAAATAATATTATGTAAGGTAGAGGTTCCAATATCCACTGTATTATAGTCTCTGCCTGCTTCGGCAAATCCATAGCCGGCAAAATGTTTGGCACATGCCGCAATCGTGTTATTTTTAGAAAGATCCTCTCCCTGAAAGCCTTTTACACGTGCTATCGCGATCTTAGCCCCTAGAAAGGGATCCTCGCCTGCTCCTTCCATAACACGTCCCCATCTGGCATCTCTCGATATATCTACCATAGGAGCAAATGTCCAGTTAATTCCAGCTGCCGAAGCTTCAGCTGCCGCGACCTCAGCAGATTTTTGTATAGCTTGTAAATCCCAGCTAGCAGCCTCTGCCAAGGGAATTGGACTCATCGTTTTATACCCATGAATCACATCAAATCCGATAATTAGTGGAATGCCCAGTCGTGACTCTTCTACAGCAATTTTTTGTACCGAAAGTACTTCTTCTACGCCGCGAACATTCAACATCGATCCTACCCAGCCTTTACGTAGATGCTCATATTTTTTTGCAGCCATACCGTCTTTTGGTTTAGGACCTGTTACATCCCAAAAACCGTTGTACTGATTCATCTGCCCTATTTTTTCTTCTAATGTCATTAGAGAAAGTAACGAATCAACTTTTCGATTCACATCACTATCAATATTAATGACATCGGTACTCGAACTTGAAGATGGTCTTTTACTTACAGGATGTATTTGTACAAAACTGGCCGTCAAAGTAAGCAAAGTAATTGCTATGATAATAAAAATTTTATTTCTCATGTAAAGTATAGGATTTAAGCGGTTTAAAAAGTAAGTAAAGGATTATCATTACAATGAATAACCCCCAACCTACCAACTTGTACGTTATAAATGGCAGATAAAAAAGTTCTATTGATATACTCTTACATAGTCAACTTCCAGGGAAGATGATACAAAGGCAGGGTCAATAGCACCTCCCAAATTACCTCCCATAGCCAGATTAAGTATTAAAAAAAAGTCTTTTTCGTAAAACGGCGTTGCTGTTGTATTCTGAAATCTATGATATACCTGATTATCTACTAAAAAAACTATTTCTTCTGGTGTCCAATCCACACTATACGTATGAAAATCAGTAGAAACTCCAGGAACAGTTATTTCCTTGACAATTGCATTTCCACCATTATTCTCAGGAAAATGCAAAGCGCTTGATATGTTATTCTGATTATTCCCTACGTGTTCCATAATATCCATCTCACCACAAGCCGGCCATCCTACCGTTTCAAAATTAGCGCCCAACATCCAGAGTGCAGGCCAAGTTCCTCCTCCAACAGGCAATTTTGCACGTATCTCCACTCTACCATAAGTAAATGAAAATAAATTCTGCGTTTTTATTCTGGCTGAGGTATATCCACCGTTTTCTGCTTTTGCTGTTATCTTAAGCAGTCCTCCCTGCACAGAAACATTACCCGGATCATTTGTATAGGTCTGAGCTTCTCCATTACCCCAACCATTGGTTCCGGTTCCTAAATCATACGACCAGTTCGCAGAATTTGGAGCTCCCTCTACATCAAACTCATCAGACCACAGTAAGGAATTAAATGTAGTTTGAAAGCTTTCTTCTTTATTGGTTATTATAAACCACCAGTCAAATTCGTTATTTCCGTCTGTGGTTCTCAGAATTAATTCGTTTGCCGGTTGTTCTGCGTACTTATAAAGCTCATACTTATGGTTGCCTCCGGTATAATATCCGATAAATGAGGTACCAGTTAAGCTAATGGTCTCCACGCCTCCTGGTGCACTAATAGCCCAAGAACCTGTGTAATCACTATAAGGGTAATTTAATACATCGGCACCATCAACGGTTCCCGTACCCGGTCCCGCTAATTCATCAATTAGGTCTATCCTGCCAAAGACAGTACCTTCAGGATTCAACGTTGGATCATCATTTTCATTATTTGTAATATGGGTAAATGTTCCATCTTCCCCAAAAATATAGCGATCGTCATACATACCTACATTTTCTTTACTATTTGGTGGTGCAGAGAAAAATTGTCCCGGTTCTTCACCTCCAACGGGTCCTAAACCAAAATGTCCTTGAACCTCACTTTTTATTCTCCACGAACCCGTAGTTAGCATCGTTATTAATTCGATAGGAGGTTCATATAGCACCAAAACATCTACCTCAACCGTAGTACTTGACGACACGCCACCAGCCCCTACCGCTATAACAGTTACCTGATAGGTACTCAGCCCGGTGTTTCCGAAATTATACTCCTGTACTCCAGAAGTTGATGATTGCGCATTGCCATTATATACGAATTGGTAAGCTATGGCATTTTCTGCATTTGCTTTGAAAATTACCGTACCGCTACCGTCCCCGTTTGGATTGGTTTCATCTGAACCTACTACATCAATTGTAACCTGGATATTAGATGGTGTACTAATTTGTCCTACAGACAAATCATCCTCTTGACAGCCTATTAAAAGTAAAATAATGGATCCCAGGAAGTATTTTATATTTTTTATTGAGCTCATACTTTTATTTATTACCATTAGTTATGAAAATATACATTGTCAACATACACCGTTGTAGCTCCTGTAGGAGATCCAACATAAATTAATTGTGCTATATTGGCTCGTGTGGTTAATCCAGTAAAATCTGATAGTGGAATGTCCAAACTAACCCATTCTCCTACTGCAGGATTTGAGATAGTGATTTCATGCTCTACATCATCACCCCCCTGAAAAAGTCCGTCAGCACCAAAATCTACTAACTTTATTTTAAACTCTGTAAAGTCATCTGACCACACATCGGTATGGAAATGTGTCATAGTGGTTGCATCGATAGGTGCCGAAGTGGTTTCAATTCCCACAAAATTTAAAGCACTGTATTTTTTTGTTGGATTACCTTCTACTGTTATATCTTCTAAAACGGCATCTGACCATGAAGTACGCCATGTATCTACGGTTACATCTGTGTATGCATCACTAAACATAGAAATGACATTTGCTGCAGCTACGGTAGGTGTTGGTGCTGCTGTAACCGTCTGTGCGCTTCCTTTATAAAAATAAATATTATCTATAAAAACTGTTCCTTCTGCCCAGGGAGTTCCAACAAATTTTAACTGATGAATATCTGCCACCGTAAGTCCTTGATCTGTAAACGCTGAAATAGGAATATCAATAGCTGTCCATTGCCCAGCGACCAAATCATTAGAAAAAGGCTTTTCACCATTTGTTTGACTAATAAGTGATGTTTCGATTGCAGTTACGTCTCCAGACGTCCATACGTCCATATGAAAGAATTCCATAGCACTAACATCTACAGCTGCTCCAAATTGAATGCCTTGATAACTCAAATTAATGTATTGAAGCATTGCATCGCCATTAAGATCAAATAACGACCAACTACTACCCTGGCTTCCCTGACCCCAATCCGGGAAATAGTCGGTTCCCGGTTCATCAGTGTAAGCAGCACTAAATATTGAAATTACATCTTGAGCGGCTCTTACGGGCGGTGTTGGTGCTGATGCCACCGGTTGTAGAATTTCTGTAACTTCAAATACTTCAGAATACTCAGTAGTAGCGATAGCTCCTCCTTTTGCTACCACTTTAATTGTATACGTTCCCGGTTGTTGATAGGTATACGATGCTACTTCACCGATAGTAGCAGATACAGGAGCATCATTTCCTTCTTCTCCGAAATACACGTCAAAAGACATCGCATAATCCGCGGTTGCAGTAACATTTACCTGTTTGGAGGTAGCTTCATCATTTGCGATTACAACCTCTAAGTTTTCGGGAGCATTAAAGGATACTACAACTTGTTGAATTGCTTCTGTTTTTAATCCTGTAATTCCTATACCGATTATCCTTAGATCATAGGTCCCTTCTGTATACGCATGTGTTATTACCTCTCCCAGTTGTATGTTAACTGGTGCCTCAGTTTCATCTCCAAAGTATATATCAAAGGATACAACGCCATCTCCCTTTGGAGTAATGGTTACTAACCCGGTATTATCCTGAGTCAGCTGGATAGCAGCAGCTATATTTGCAGGTGCATCCACATTATTAAGGTAATCGAAATTATCGTCGTCGTTACATCCTTGAATGATCAATAGCAAAAGAAATAATCTGAATGTGTGTTTAAAAAATTTCATTTTATTCTATTTTATATTTTAATATCCTGGGTTTTGCTCCCAACTATTTCCAGCTAACTGGATTTCTATTAGCGGTATAGGAAATACTTCGTGTTTCCCTGTCATAAAACCTTCTATTTCCTGAGCCGCTCTTCCGGTTCTAACCAAGTCAAAAAAGCGATGTCCTTCACCAACCAATTCTACTCTTCTTTCCTGATAAATAGCATTCGTTAGTGCATCCCCTGTAGCGGTAACATCCGGTAATTGTGCTCTATTGCGTACTCTATTTAGATAAATAAGTGCCTGCCCATCATTACTTGGGGACTTTCTATTATGTGCTTCTGCAGCCATTAATAATACATCTGCAAATCGAATTGCACGGTAATTATTAGGGTTTGTGAGGTTTGGGTCTCCGGTATTAAGGTCCCCTTGACGTGCTATGTATTTGCGATTGTAGTATCCTGTATGTCCAATTTCGAAACCTGTTTGATAGCCAATAGAATATGTTGCTCCTGTCTCTTCCGCCCATGCTTCAATATCCAGAATCGCCACATCTTTTCTGATATCTCCGGTTTCAAATGCATCCACTACTTCTTGTCTTGGCAGGTTAAAACTAAAGCCAGATTCAAATAGCGGACCCGTGTAATTGCGTATTCCATTAAAACCAACTGCTACATTCCCTTCACTACACTGCAGGCAATCAAAACCGGCTCCCGGAAAATTATCGTCGTACTGCACTTCGAAAACAGATTCTATGTTATTCTCTCCTTCTTGTTCAAAAATAGAATTATAGTCTGCTACCAAATCGTAAGGTCCCGCTATTACTTGGTCCAGAACCGCTGCTGCTTCAGAAAATTTATCCTGGTATAAATAAACTTTTCCTAATAAAGCTCGGGCTGCACCTGACGTCACTCTACCTGCTTCTGCCTGTGTGGCAGGTAAATTAGCTCCGGCGAATAGTAAATCTTCTTCAATCTGAGTATAAACAACCTCTTTGGGAGTTCGCTCAATCCCACTTTCTTCCCCAAAAAGAATTCTTTTATCAATCGCTAATGGCACATCACCAAACCATTTTACTAATTCAAAATAGTAATAGGCTCTGAGGAAACGAGTTTGAGCAATAATTTGCTCTTTCCCAGAAAAATCAATTTTGTCCTGAAATTCCATGATATAATTTGCTCTGTTTATTCCGGCGAACATCCAGTTCCAAATATCTCTGAGCTGGGCATTCACCGAAGTGTGCTCCATCTTATCCACTTCTTGTATTCCCGGTACATCAGATGCGCTTTCTCCTCCCGCTATGGTATTATCTGAAGCTATCTCACCTAGCATAACATTAAGATAGGTGGATTGCAATAAATCATAAGCTCCGATTAGAGCATCCTGATACTCCTGTTCTGTATTAAAAAAATCCTCTGAGTTTGGATCAGGTGAAGCCACGTCTACAAAGTCATCACTACAAGAGACTAAGAGAGCCATTGTCATAAAAAAGATTGCGGATTTCACTATATATTTCATCTTTTTCATTTTTTAAAATTTAAGGTTAACACCTACTAAGTAAGTCCTGGGTACTGGATAAAAGCCTTGATCAATACCTCCACCAATAGGATCTCCCGATGAAGCTGATGGATCGTAGCCTTGATACTCTGTAAACGTGTACAAATTATTTACCGAAGCATAAATTCTGAACTTATCTATGCCCATAACATCCATAAACTTGTCATTGATCGTATATCCCAATTGTACATTTTGTATTCTAACATACGAAGCATCTTCTACATAGAAATCAGAAAACAGACCATTAGAATTTGCGCTGGTGGTGACTCTTGGAAAGTCATTGGTTGTTCCTTCTCCCGTCCATCGACCTAAAGAAGCATTTCTACGATTCACAAGATTCTGATTACGCTCATAATTACGAATCATATCATTGCCAATGGAGGCAAAAGTATACGAACTGAAATCCAGATTTTTGAATCTAAATCCGATATTGAGTCCCATGGTAACATCTGGTATAGGATCGCCAATGTCTACTCGATCTTCAGAATCAATTAGACCATCGTTATTTATATCCACGTAACGTAAATCACCGGGCGCGGCATTCACCTGCGTAGCATGCGCATCTACTTCTGCCTGGTTTTGAAATATACCGTCGGTTTGTAATCCATAAAAATACCCAATAGGTTTACCTGCTTCCATACGGGAAGGTGGTAAACTTGTGCCTACACCAAAATTGCCAGCTTCTACAAAACTATTCTCTCCTGATACCTCAATAACCTCATTTTTTAATACAGTCATATTAAAGCTTGCATTGAATTCAAAATCTTCAGAGAAGTTATCATTAAATGCTATTGCGAATTCATATCCCTTGTTTTCAATAGTTCCTGCATTCACAAAAGGAACTGCGGATCCGGGAGCCTGTACGCCGAGAATACCAGCTACAGGGGTTTGAAGTAATAAGTCTTCTGTACGTCTTACAAAATAATCAAAAGTTATGTCAAATTTGTTTTCCCAGAATTTTGCATCGAATCCTATATCTAGTGTCTTTTGTAATTCCCATTTAATCTCAGGATTTGAAAGCGCCCCGATAGCTTTACCATCAACAACCTCTCCGTTAATTACATAACGTCCCTGACCATTTAATAACGAAACAAATCGATAATCCTCAATTCTATCATTACCAATAATTCCATAACTACCTCTTAATTTCAAGAAGTTTAACCAGCTGTTTTCAGTAAGGAAAGCTTCGTCAGAGACTACCCAACCCACAGACGCCGAAGGAAAGTATCCAAACTTATTTTTGGGACCAAACTTCGTAGACCCATCTCTTCTTATAACTGCTGATAGTAAATATTTACCCTTGTAACTGTATTGTAATCTTGAGAAATAGGATAATAACCGCGCATCAAATTCATCTCCCCCATTAACATACCTATCGGCAATATCAACAGCATTCGCTATAGATGCATTATCAAAAGAATTTCCAGGAATTTCAAATCCGGTTAATTCATTAAATAAACCTGTGGTTTGAAAAACGGACATTCCTAAAAGTACCTTTATATCATGATCCTCTTTAATCACTGTTTCATATTTTAAAAAATTATCCCACGTATAATCTCTAAAATAATTATCTGTTTCTGTGACTCTGTTTCTATCAATGTTAAAAACCTTACCGGATCCATAGAAGACTTCTGGAGCAAAGGTTATTTCATCTACATCTGCGTAATTTGCCTGAAATCTGGTTTCTGCCGTAAAATCATTGAGAAACTTATATTGTAATCCAATAGTGGCAGCAATTTTATTCACTTGACTGTCATTGAATGTGTTTTCTATTTGAGCTAAAGGATTAATTACTTCATTCCCCAATCCTTCGGCAATTGTAAAATCTCCATTTTGGTCGTAAACTGATAAGGTGGGCGCCATGTTAAGTGCATTAAATAGTACCGATCCTAAAGCATTTTCTGGAAGTGTTTTTCTATTTGTTCTGGTAAAAATTCCAGTAGTTGTCAACTTCAAATTTTCAGTGATCTGAAACCCATAGTTTAATCTTGCGGTTAAACGATCAAATCCGGCTTTTCCTCTTCCCACAATACCATCCTGAGTAAGGTAGGATAAACCGCCTGAGTAGGTAGACTTTTTAGTACCACCTGAAGCGTTTAAATTTACACTTGAAATTGCAGCTGTTTTAAACACTTCATCCTGCCAGTCTGTACCTTCTCCTAATAGAGAGATATTAGAAAATTGAGGGGAACCTCCTCCAGCTGTAAATGATTCATTTATAATAAGTCCATATTCGGTAGCGTTGAGTACCGGTATCTTTCGGGTAGTTTCCTGAAAACCGGCATAGGAATCAAACTCAAACTTGAGCTCCTGATTTCTACGCCCCGTTTTGGTAGTTATCAAAATAACCCCATTAGCTGCTCGCACACCATAAATACCAGCTGTAGCATCTTTTAATACATTAATACTTTCTATATCATTTGGGTTCAAAACGCTCAGATCTTCTATCACGTTACCATCAACCAAAATCAACGGACGGTTATCACCATTCGTAGAAACTCCTCGAATGGAAATTGTTGCGTTGCTTCCCGGTGCTCCGGATTGTGACGTAATATTTACCCCTGCTACTTGGCCTTGTAGTGCCTGTTCGACCTGAACTACATTTAATTTTTCAATAGTCTCTGAGGAAACAATTGAGACTGCCCCGGTAATTTCTTTTTTAGTTTGTGTACCATAACCAATGACGACAACTTGTTCAAGAGATTCGCTATCCTCCTCTAAAATAACATTAATAGTTGTGTTGTTACCAACGGTAATTTCTTTACTAGCAAAGCCTAAGTAAGAAAAAACCAGAATGTCTCCTCTGGAAATATTACCAATACTATAATTTCCATCAAAGTCGGTAACCTCCCCTTTATTTGTGTTCTTTACTATAATATTTACTCCTGGTAAATTTAATCCATCGTTATCCTTTACATTTCCCTGTACTTGAATTTCCTGTGCGTAGGAGAACGTTGTTAGAAACACAGCTAATAAGAAGTATATAACTTTCATAAATAGTATTATTTGATTACTCAAATGTATATACAATGATTAAGAAACTGTTAAAAACCACCACAACAAAAAATCAACACTTATGAATAAATATCAAATAATTATGATAAAATTTATCAAAATCGCTGTATTTGCTTAAAAAAACATGAATTTTATATCATGGAATCTAGCGAGAATCATCCGGTTTAAGCGCAACTATAACGTTAGAGTATAGGTAATGTTGTGGTAGAATGTAGCTTTGATGTAGTGTTAAATATCTAAAATATAATTAACTAGACTTTCTTCGTGTTTTAGATCAAGTTTTTTTCTAAGTCTGTAACGTTTGATTTCTACACTTCTAACAGAGATATTCAATAAAGGTGCGATTTCTTTTGAAGACAGGTTCAATCTTAGGTAGGTACAAAATCTTAAGTCATTTGGTGTTAACTTGTCGTGTTTAGCTTTTAGCTTTTTTAAGAAATCCTTATCTACATTATTAAAGGCTTCTTCAAAATGTCTCCAGTCATCTTTATTATTGAGGTTTCTATCAATTATTCGTTCTACATTAGTCAAACCGCTCCGTTCGGCTTCAGATTTTTGAAGTTCTTTTTTAATAGTATTCAGTATTTCGTTTTTCTTAATAATGTTCATGGTGGATGTAGCAAGTTCACGATTCTTACTTTCAACATCCTGCATAAGCTTTTCATTATTCAACTTCATGATTTCTCTTTCGCTCTCTAAGGCTTTTAGCGCTAGTTGCCTTTTATTATACTCTACTAATTTTTGTTTTTGTTTTGCATAATAATTTTTGTAAGCTTTATGAGTAAGAAATAAAACCCCTATTAAAACCAAACTATACATGAAAATTGCGGTCATTGAAAAATACCATGGTCTGGCTATATTAAAGCTATATGACGCAGTATTATCGGACAAAATATTTCCTGTCTTAGCTCTTACCTTAAAGGTATAACTACCAAATGGAAGGTTCTCAAAAGTAGTAGTTGAATTTGTGCTCCAACCACTCCAATGCTCATAAAACCCTTCTAGCTTATACTGAAATTTAGTAATTAAAAACTTGTCATATTCCGGAACAGTATACGAAATCTTGAAAGTGTTACGCTGAGATTCAAAAGTTGGTTCTTCTTGTAACAATGAGATGGTCTCAAAGGCTGATCCTTTATTTTTACCTTCAATTTTATTTAAAAAAATGCTATACTTTTTAAAATTTATTCTCGACAACTCTATAATCATATAGCCATTTGTTGTACCTAGTAGATAGGAGTCCTGCTTTATATAGGTGATATTTTCAAAACCAAACATTTCTTTTCTAAGTGATCTCGGAATAGCTACTTCTACCAATTGCAATTTTTCTGAAAACTGATCATAAGAAATATAACCTAAATAATCGTCAGAAAAACTCCAAAGCCCACCAATATTATCAGTTATCAACTTACCTATATACTCTTTTTTGGTAGCTGAATTTTTACTTATCAGATATTCCTGCTCGAAGATTTTTTTTTGCTTATTGTAAGAATAAATACCTGTTTCATGCGTATACAGAATATTCTCCTCAAACTTTAAAATGTTCGAATTCCTACCTTTTTCTATTGAAAAGTCTTCAACTATATCAATTATTTTTGAAAATTGATCATCCATAGTGAGTTTGAAGAGGCCTTTATACTCATGATTTACCCAAATCGTTTTATCCTCTACTTCAACATACCTTGCCGAATAATTAAATCCTTCAATTACATGTTTAAAACTCCAGCTATTGCCTATTTTTTCTAAAACACTCAATCCGCTATAGGTTCCCTGTAACAAATTGTTTGGCTGCCCGGGTATTGTTTTAAAATTCCATGCTCCCGTAATCTCACATACTAACTCAGATTCGTTTTTATCAATGATAAAAGTGCCTGAATCATGACCGCAAAATAAGGTGTCATCATATACAAAAAGACTCCAAACTTGTCCGTTCGTACCTTTAACAAATTGAAAAGTATCCTCAGTATCAACTTTTTTATAAAATAAGCCTTGATTGGTACCCAAATATAAATGGTCGTTAAAAATAACTGAAGCATATACAGTCCCTAAATTTCCTTTTTCATCATTAAAGAGAGTAATTGGTGATGTAATATTTATACAATTGATCCCATTATCAAGACCTATCCAGACATTCCTTTCGATATCTTCATAAACAGATAATACCGTGTTATTGCTCAACCCTTTGTTCTGGTCAATTTGATATAATACATCTCCCGTAGATGAAAGATAAATTATGCCTTTGGAGATTGTTCCTAAAACTAAATTTTCATTTTTAAGCTGTATTCCGCTATATATCTTTGACCCCTGTAACACTTCATCTGCTGCAATAACCCACTTGCTAAAACTATCCGGGGTATATCTATAGAAACCATTATTACTCGTCAGTATCAAAAGATTATTTTGAGTACCTGAAATACTTACAACTTTATCATTTGCCAATACCTGAGAATTAGTAACCAGAATGGGTTTACCCTTTTCTATTCTGAAAATACCTTTTACTAAATCCTGATAATAAATTATACCGTCAACATTAAATATGCTACGTATCCCAGACTGAGAGTCTATGATTGTAATTTTTTGAGTAGTCGTATTATACATATAAATCCTTTGGAGTGACTGAAAAAGCACCCAGTTGTCCTGATATACGATGCCCCAAAACTGCTCATCTTCGATTAATTGATCCTTGATGGTATCACTGATGGATATATACTTTAATTTTCCTAAATCGTTTTTTTTCCAAAAGCCAAAATTCATATAACAACCCGTGTATATGCGGTCATCCACTACATTAACAGATCTCATCACAGTCCTGTTAGGTGTCGGATACAACGTCCAATCAGCCCCGTTAAACTCTAACAAGCCTTCGTTATTGGCGATATAAATATTCTTATTTGCAGCTTGAGATATGGACCAGTTTTGAGTTTCGCCTCCATAACTTTCGGGTAAATATTTTTCAACTGGCGGAAGTTCCTGCGCCATCGTTATTAGCGATAGTAGGAACAAAAAGGAAAAATTTATTTTTTTTTGAACAGTCAATTATCTAAAATATACGTAGATAGCTATCACAATGACACATATTACAGCTCCTACTGTTTTGGTATACCTCCAAGGAGTAATATCCACTTCTTTGGTATACTGTTGTACATACGCTTCTTCTCTCGGATACAATTTACCAATTATTAACATGATAAGTATATTAACAACGAAAAGAATAGCCATTACATGGAGAAAGTGAGGAAATGCACCTTTCAAAATAGTAGCATCCAGAATGACATATACCAAATATAAAGTTGCTCCTAGGACGATGGCTATCTTGGCTGCAATTGCAGGAACCCGTTTCGTCAAATAACCCACAATGATAATAGTAAGAATTGGTATGCTATAACATCCGTTAACTTGCTGTAAATACCCAAATAATCCATCGGGTGCATTTGCGATTAATGGAGCGATTCCGATTGCCAGAATAGCTAATCCAACACCGAATAATTTTCCTGCTTTGACAGTTTGCTTCTCTGTAGCCTGTTTATTTATGTACTGTTTATAAAGATCTACTCCAAAGAGTGTCACAGAACTGTTTAATGCACTGTTAAAAGAACTTAAAATAGCACCGAATAAAACGGCAGCAAAAAAGCCGACTAACGATAACGGCAGTACTTTACTCACTAAGGTAGGATATGCTTCATCAGCATTGGTTAAGGTTGCTCCAAACATGTGAAAAGCAATAATCCCCGGTAATACTACGATAATAGGTCCCAATATTTTTATAAACGAAGCGAGTAATAACCCTTTCTGTCCTTCTTTTAAATTTTTAGCACCTAAAGCTCTTTGTATAATAGCCTGATTAGTGCCCCAGTAAAACAATTGAACCAGCATCATTCCCGTGAATATCGTAGCAAAGGGAACTGAAGAATTATCACTGCCTAATACTTTAAATTTTTCAGGGTTGGTACTCATGATAATTTCAACTCCTTCAGTTATGTCTCCGTTTCCTATTTCTAACAAGCCAAACACCGGTATCATAATACCTCCAACTAGAAGCCCAACGGCATTAAGTGTATCAGAAACAGCGACCGCTTTTAAACCTCCGAATATGGCGTATATAGATCCTATGACCCCAATTCCTATAACGCATACCCAAATAGAAGCCTCTTTAGATATATCTAACATGCCTGGTAAATCAAACATGGTACTAATCGCTAAGGATCCTGAGTATAACACAATAGGTAATAACACCACAACATATCCCGTTAAAAACAATCCTGATGTGATCGCTTTTGTTGTAGTATCATATCTTCTCTCCAGAAATTGAGGAACTGTAGTAATACCACCCTTTAGGTATCTTGGTAATAAAAAAATTGCAGTAATAACCATAGCTACCGCTGCCAACGTTTCCCAAGCCATCACCAATATTCCTTCTGCAAAGGATTGGCCATTGAGACCCACTATTTGCTCTGTTGATAAATTAGTCAATAATAAAGACCCTGCAATTACTACAGCCGTCAAACTACGACCTCCTAGAAAAAAACCATCTGATGAAGTTTCATCTGTTTTTAAGGTAGCAACATAGGAGATAATAGCAACCAAAAGAGTAAATGCCACGAAGGAAATAATAACCATGTTAAAATTTTAATAATTATATAATCCTTAAAACTATTGTTATTATGTATTAAACCCTTAAAAATAAACTAAAAAACTACGGTTGTATAGTTTTTGTATAGGTATTTATAGCATTTTCTGCTTAGAAGATATTTATAACTTGATAATTGTTCTTCCTTATATAAGTCTTTTAATATACAATTATTAAAAAGTAAAACGCATTGACAACTAAAAAAGGAACAGTTCGAATTTTCTAAAAAAAACCATAATAAGCATTATGGTTTTTCTAGAGTTTGTTTATGACAAATGTTATTGCTCCTCCAATGGTTTAATCATATCTTTCATCTCTTGAATTTCTTTTTTCTGTGCTTTGATGATATCCTCTGCTAATTTTTTAACTTCCGGATCTTGAATATCGGCACGTTCACTGGTCAAAATAGCTATTGAGTGATGCGGGATCATCGCTCTCATCCACAATATATCGCCGATGATAGGTTTTTGTGCCTGGCATCGTTACTTTTGTAGTTGATAAATTTTGACCTATATTAGAAGTCTGGAGTGGTAATACAGAATATTTTTCTACTTAAAATTATGTAATAAAAAAAATGACGAACAATTTAGTCTTTCATCCAAATACTGTTTATTTATTCTTTCTAATAGTAGCATTAAGTAATTGTAAAAAGTCAAAGGACTTTGAAACTACCATTGAATATGCTCAAAGTAATTCTTCTCAGGAACAAAATAATAAGAGTCTGCCCTCTTTAATTGGGAAATGGCAACTTGATTCTGTTATTTTTATTGATCACGCTATAAGGAGCGAAGCACAGATTCCTTTTACAAATACATCCTGGATATTCAATGAGAAAGGAGTATATACTGTTTCTTCAAAGCAAAGACAATTAGAGATGTCATCTCTGCAAGATAATGTTAAACAAAAAACCTATCTTACTGCTGAAATTCCAAAACGGGAATTAAATGGTAGATTTCGACAGAATGAAAATGAATTACTTACCTCTATTTTGGGCGTTAAAACAAAATATCTTATTGTAAAACAATCTGACACAACATTGCAATTAAAATCCCAAAGGTGGCAAACCCCGCCTATTTCAGAAAAGGAAAAAGAGCAATTAGCTGAACATTATTTTACTTTCTTACAATAAGAATGAATTGCACTGTAACATATTGGTTCTGATTAGTATTAATTTAAAAGTCAATAAGATTCTGATCCAGTAGTTAGTTTTTTCATTTCATTCATAAAAACCTCTTAAAGACCACATTGATCAAAATATGAAATGAAAGCGGTAGCGGTGAATAAAAGTTTGAAAAACTTCGTTTAAAAATTCTAAAATTGCAAGTATGCTCTGAGATGCTTAATAATTATATCAATTGTGGCTATTTCACAGCAATATTTTGAAATGAATTGAAAGAGAATTTAAATTCAGGTTGTAAGTGCATCACGTTTATTTATCATACTGTTTCTCATAAAGTTAAACAAAAAATTAGGTTAGGTTTTAAAACCCCACCTAATTTTCTTTAAAAGTTTTATGAATACTATCGTTTTAAACTTTATTCAGCTTTCTTTTTAATCCAGAAATAATTATTCCATCCTTCTATCAATCTTGATGGATCTGAAATTTTTGTTCGATCCTGTTCGGGAGCTAAAACTATCTTTTTGTCCTTCACATCAAACGAATAGGATCTAGGTGAATTTTCATGGTTCAATGATACTTCCAAAGTATATGACCCATCTTCCCAATCTTGATGTTTCAGATAGTAATCAGAATTTTGATTTTTAAACTTCACAAGATCCAACGTTGTCTCAATATTTCTCCAAGTTCCTTTCTTTACATATGTATCAATTACGTCACGATTTTGTGCATACAATTTTCCATTTTTAAACAATTTATAGTCTAATTTGACTTTTAAATCTGTTTTCTTTGGATTTTCAGCATCTGGTGTAAATTCCAAATGTCTGGCATAGATTCCTAAAATTGCTTTTCCATGTTTACTATTATGCAGATAAGCTAAATCACTCCACACCCCCTCAGCATACCATAGATCCCCAGACTTATAAGGGTCCGTATTTGTTTTTTTCTTCATTTCAAATTCGAAGCTATAAAAATTACTTTCCCCTGCGTGAAAATCCAAACGATATGTGCCTTCTCCATATTCATTTGCATATAAAATATTTGTATTACGAGACATATATCGAAGCTGTTTATCTTGTTCTTTTCTTTGTGAACCCGGATATTTAAATGTTTGAATCAAATCATCGTTTTTATAAACCGAAACGTTTATAAAATCTTTGTTGAAAGGGTCCAGTTCTGTACCATCTATCTTCTTAGTAGGAATAAAAGTTGCATCATAATAATCTACTGTGATCACTCCTTCAGGGGTAACCTCAGTATTGTTTAACAAACTACTCATTGTGACCGCAGGTGTCATGGAAAACTGAGACCAGTCTAATTTTAAGGTATTATCCGCACTAATGGAAGCTCCAGAATTAGAATTTGATTCTGAAGAGGAAGATTCTGAAGCTTCTTGCCTTTTTGTCTTGCTCTCTATTTTACTCTTAGCTTTCTTAGCTAGACCTCTAAATTGTGCTTGACTACATTGTAATCCAATCAAAAGAAATAAGATTAAAAAAGTTGTTGGATTAAAGGTTTTTGAATGTTTATTCATGTTAACTTAATTTTACTATTAGTAATTTTTTTTTTTGAATCAATAAACTATCAGTGATTATTTGGTAGCCCATCAGGTTATCAATCTTGATCAAAAATATTTGTATTACTTTTTATAAAGTTGTCAAAAACTTATGTTTTTTTCATTTCTTATATTGCATCGTATTTATACTATAATTCTAGTCTATGACTGTTTCATATATTGATAAGTATTACAACCATTTTAGCAAAAGTAGACGTTCAGGTATCAAGCCTTTGACCACTGGCAAGAACTATTTGATGAGATTTAATACTAAACTTCCTTATTCTTTTTCAAAAAACCAAAATGCTTTAACTATTGTATATTCTAATAGTCAAAACCCGTTATTACTAAATAGTTCTTCACATTCGACAAAACTGCACACCAATAATTTTGCTATTATACGTCCCGAGACAGATTGGGAGTTTATTTCGGATGAAAGTAAGAGAGTGGATATTTTAAGTTTCATGTTATCACATGACTTTTTGAAAAAATTTAGTAATATGAATTCGTTTTTAAATTTAGATAATAGCGAATCGATTGAATGTAATTCTATAAATTTTATTGAGAATATTTACAACGCTAATTACCATGAAACTGGAAAATTTCTCCAAAACTTTTTTAAAATCAGCAATACAACTTCTCTTGCACACATAGATCCAGAAGAAATTTCTTTTGAATTATTGAATTGTTTATTCAATGAGCATACCAATTATCTCACAAAGATTAAAGAGATAAAGGGTAAGAAATCATCAACACAAAAAGAAATATTCAAACGTGTGCTGATAGCAAGAAATTATATCCATGATTGTATTGAAAATGAGGTAATAACTATTCTTGATCTCTCCCTAGCATCAGGACTTTCAGAATATCACATATATGATTCTTTTAAAGCTATATTTAAAACAACTCCGCATCAATACATCAACAGCATTAGAATTGAAAGAGCTAAAAATTATTTGAAAACTACAAATTTATCCATAATTGAAATAGCTCAAATATTACACTTTCCTGATCTCCCTTCGTTTAGCAAATTATTTAAACTGAAAGAGGGTGTGCCTCCTTCTAAATATATTAAAGATTTTAGAGAAATATAGTTCAAAAAAACTTAGGGAATACTAGCCAAGTTTGTTCTTTATACTCCTTGAATCCAGATAATTCAGACAAATGAATATCCTTTTGTTTCATATTTTTCATAAAAATAAAACATATAAAAATAGTCAGTACAACAAATGGTAACCAGTGAGTTGATAGCATAGCTAAGGAGAAATAAACTAGAATTTCGCCAAAGTAATTAGGGTTTCGGGTTCTGCTAAACAGACCTTCTGTTATCAATCCGCTTTTATATTTTAGCGTGTAAAATTTTTGCATATCACTAACGTATAAGAAAAACATCCCAATACTATAGACTGATAAGACTATTGCTAAGTAATAACCCGTGACATGGATGTTTTTACTAATTAATAGGAATGGCGCTATATAATATCCCAGCGAGGTTAAAAAAATTAAAGAAAATCCCTTCGCAAAAGAAATTCTACTTTTAAAAGCAACATCTGGAAACCATAGATATTTTAAAAACCATATAAAAGAGTAAGTTCCATGAAGGGATAAATAAACAAATGCTTCATCAGAAAAGTTCTGATAATAAAACATAAAGCATAAAATGACAGGTACAACTGATGCCTTATACAAATTTAAATACAGTGCTATAGAGCTTATTAATTTCATCCTACTTAATTATTCGATTTTTTTTAACCAGAATATAAAAATATAGAAAAAAATAAGTTTTGTTTAACATTTCATTTAATAACACAAGTTAAACGCCCCATCATCAAAAAATCACCTATCCTCCAAACGTTTAATCATATCTTTCATCTCCTGAATTTCTTTTCTTTGAGCTTTGATGATATCCTCTGCTAATTTTTTAACTTCCGGATCTTGAATATCGGCACGTTCACTAGTCAAAATAGCAATTGAGTGATGCGGTATCATCGCTCTCATCCACAATATATCGCCGATGATAGGCTTCTGTGCTCGTACTAATCCTAAAGCTCCTACAAAGAGAAGGATACTACCTGCAATAATGGCCATGTTTTTTTTCTTATTTTGATACATACTGCGCATCGCCACAAACATAATGATTGCCATAGCTGCAATACCTAAACAACTCATATAAAATCTAGTAAGGCTAAAATAGACATGGTCTATTGCATAGGTGTTTAGATACATCGTTATATACATCGCGATAAAGGATGCGGCGAGCATCAATATAAATTTTGTGTAAGGGTTACTCTTGTTCTTGCTGTTTGTTTCTTTGTGTGAATTCATTGTTTTACGGTTTTAAAATTATATTCAAAATTTTCCTTTGTAAGCGAGCTACGATTAAGGATATAGAAGCCTAAGTAGCCGTAGTCGCTATCTTTTTACTTCTTTTTAGCTGAAACTCTTTTTTCCAGCTATACAGTACAGGGACAATAAAATAGGAGGTGATATCGATCACCATCCCACCAAAAATCGGAATGGCCATCGGGATCATAATATCACTTCCTTTACCGGTAGACGTTAGTACGGGCAGTAATGCCAAGGTAGTGGTTACTGTAGTCATAAGACATGGACGTATTCTTTTTTCGGCAGCTTCTAGTGCAGCACGTCTAATATGCTTTACATCCCGTGGTTGCTTTCGGTCAAATGTTTGTGTAAGATAGGTTGCCATCACGACCCCATCATCTGTAGCAATACCAAACAGTGCAATGAATCCAACCCATACAGCGACGCTCAAATTAATAGTTTTCATATTAAAGAGTTCTCGCATATTTTCACCGAAAAGACTGAAATTGAAAAACCAATCTTGTCCATAGAGCCAGATCATAATAAAACCACCTGCAAAAGCCACCGTGATTCCGGTAAAAACCATGAGAGAGGTTGATACCGATTTAAATTGGAAATAAAGAATTAAGAAAATGATAGCCAACGCTAAGGGTACCACCACCGAAAGTGTTTTTTCGGCACGTAGTTGATTTTCATAGGTACCTGTAAACTGATAACTAATTCCTTTGGGAATTTTGAGTACACCAGAATTTATTTTATCCTGAATCAAAGCTTGGGAATTCTCAACTACATCCACCTCTGCAAAACCATCCAGTTTATCAAAGAGTACATAACCCACCAAAAAAGTATCTTCACTCTTAATAACTTGTGGGCCTTGCTCATAACGAATTTCGACAAGCTCACCCAAAGGTATCGGACTTCCATTTTCTACCGGAACATAAATATTTTTGAGATCTTCGGGGGTACTGCGAAGTTCTCTTGGATAGCGTACACGTACCCCGTAGCGTTCACGTCCCTCTACAGTTTGCGTGAGGCTCATGCCACCAACGGCCACTTGCAAAATTTCTTGTACATCGGTAATTGATGCTCCATAGCGTGCCAGTTGATCACGTTTTATATCTATAAGTAAATAGGGTTTTCCTACGATACGGTCTGCGAAGACTGCTTGTTCCTTTACCCCTTCTACTTTTTTCAGAATTTCTTCCAGTTGTAATCCAAAAGCTTCTATTTTGGCCAGATCCTGCCCTTTTACCTTGATGCCCATCGGAGCTCTCATACCGGTTTGTAACATTACCAATCTGGTTTCGATGGGTTGCAATTTGGGAGCAGAAGTGACACCGGGTAATTTTGTGACTTTTACGATTTCATTCCAAATATCATTTGGAGTTTTAATCTCCGGTCGCCAGTTTCGGTAAAATTCACCCTCATCATCTACTATTAATTGTTCTTTATGAATAGTAAAAGGACTTACGACTTTTGAGTTATCATACGCTCCGGCATTCTCTTCTGTTTCAGCATTCGGATTATTCGTATACCTCCCATCTTTCAGTAGAAACCATCCATCTTCATTCACCTTATATCGCTGCTCCTCACCCTGTGCATTCAGCATGTATTCTGACTTGTATTGAATGACATTTTCATACATAGAAAGCGGTGCAGGATCAAGTGCTGATTCGGTTCGACCTGCCTTTCCGACTACCGTTTCTATCTCCGGAATCGTAGCAACTGCCATATCCAGTTGTTGTAATACACGTTTATTTTCTTCAACTCCGGCATGCGGAAGTGAGGTTGGCATCAACAGAAAAGAGCCTTCGTTGAGTGAGGGCATAAATTCTTTTCCCGTGTTTTGCATGATGATTGCTCCCAATATCAGAATGGTTGCCGGTATGATTAGAAATACGAATTTATGTTGCAAAGCCCACTTTAATATTCGGCCGTAGTAGATTCTTAAGAGCGAAAAAATTCCTAATAGCCCAAAACAGATTACTGCCACAAAAATGAGATTTATCAGAATACTGCGGTCAAAACCAAGAGGTCGCCAGTATACTCCCAGTAACAATACAATTGTGAGAGCTGAAATAACAATGTTTATCAAATTAGTTTGCTTTCGCGAAAGCGATCCTTTTGAACTCAAGATACCAGTGACTCCAAACGCGATTAAGATACCTCCTAGCCAGTAGCCGTAGATTAGACTTAAAACTCCTGCAAGAATCAATGCGCCGTTCACAATATATTGAAAGGAAGTCTTGATCTTTCTCTTCTTAAATAAGTAAGCTGCAATCGGCGGAATTAGAAAAAGGGCAATGACCAGAGATGCCGACAGCGCCATTGTTTTAGTAAAGGCTAAAGGTCTGAATAACTTTCCTTCAGCACCTATCATGGTAAATACAGGTACAAAACTGATGATAGTTGTTAATACGGCTGTTAAGATAGCTCCGGAAACTTCGGCAGTTGCATTGTACACAATTTCATTGGTTGACAAATCAGGATTACGATCAGGATCTTCCAGATGTCGTATCATGTTTTCTGCCAGAATAACACCGACATCTACCATCGTACCAATAGCAATGGCAATTCCAGATAAGGCAACGATGTTAGCATCTACATTAAAAAGCTTCATTGTTATAAAAACCACCAACACAGCCACCGGTAAAAGTCCCGAAATAAGAATAGAAGCTCTTATATTAAATACCATGATGATAATCACTAGAATAGTAATCAGAATCTCCAAGGTAAGTGCTTCACTAAGCGTTCCTAAAGTTTCGTTTATAAGTTCTGTACGGTCATAAAATGGAACAATGGTAAGTTGTGAGGTACGTCCGTCAGACAAAGTTTTAGAAGGTAACCCTCCTTTTAACTCATCGATTTTTTCCTTTACGTTATTAATTACTTCCATTGGATTGGCTCCGTAACGAGCTACCACGACACCACCTACAACTTCTGCACCCTCTTTATCAAGTATTCCACGTCGGGTGGCAGGTCCCAACACTACATTAGCTACATCTTTAATTCTAAGCGAGGTAAAATTTTCTGAAGATACTACAGCGTTCTCTATATCCGATATAGACTTTACATACCCTAAACCCCGCACCAAATACTCGGCTTGATTAATCTCTAAGGTTTGCGCGCCAATATCCTGATTACTTTGTTTGACTGCTTTAACAATATCGGTAAGTCCAATATTGTATTGGCGCATTAATTCAGGATTGACATCCACCTGATATTCTTGTACATACCCCCCTATGGATGCCACTTCTGATACACCACTCGCACCGGATAATGCATACTTCACATAGTAATCCTGAATGCTACGTAATTCGTGTAAGTCCCATCCTCCGGTTACATTTCCCTCTGCATCTCGACCTTCTAAGGTATACCAATAGATCTGCCCTAAACCAGTAGCATCGGGACCAAGAGATGGATTCACTCCTTGTGGCAGTAGATTAGAAGGTAATGAATTCAACTTTTCAAGAATACGGCTACGGGACCAGTAAAATTCTATATCCTCCTCAAAAATGATATAAATACTGGAAAAACCGAACATAGAAGAACTTCGAATCGTTTTTACTCCGGGAATTCCCAGCAATGAGGTGGTCAAGGGATACGTGATTTGATTTTCTATATCCTGCGGAGATTGACCTTCCCATTTTGTAAATACAATTTGTTGATTTTCACCAATATCCGGAATAGCGTCTACAGCGACGGGATTTGATGGTAAAAAGCCGGTATTCCAACCAAACGGAGCATGTACAAGTCCCCAACCAATAAATAAGATCAGTGTAAGAAACGCAACAAGCTTGTTTTCGATTAAAAATTTAATAGCTTTATTAAGCATAGCATTAGATAGTTAAATGTTATAAACATAGTACAGTTTAAGAAATAAAAACTGCACCCGCATGGATCCAAAAGAATTTATGTTTTTGAACCTACTGGATAACTATTTAAAAATCAAATAAGAAAGATCTGATGAAGTATATGCAGATCTTGTGTTCCCCATGCCCGCCTGTAATCAGGTTTTGTCAAAGTATGGCTATCAACCGCATCAAAAAGAAGTGAATAGGAATAAAAAAATGCTGCAACAAAAGTTTGTTGTTCAAAAGCTAATGAATCAAAAGAGGTGTTCAATTCATCTTGTCCCTCTACCAGAAGTTGGGAATCAGAACAACACGTATTTTGCGAGATTAAAGGAGATTCGCAATCCAAAGATCCTTGAATCATATCCATCCCACAAGATTTGGCTTTCTGTACAAATGAAAAATCTACCATGGTATCCCCACAAAAGTGCATATCAACAGTGAAGGACATAGTAGTCACTAGCACTATACACGCCATGAAAGCTGCCATAAATTTGTTGAATAGACTTCTCATTACCTACAAAACTACATAATATTGTGAAATCAATGCATAATTAAACCCCCAAATTTCTCATGGATAGCGTTAATCGTGTTAAATCTTTTATAAAGTATGTAATTTTGTATTGGTTTACTTCTTTCTAATTCTTTAACCTCTACCACTAATTAATACTATATATTTGAAAATCATAGTATCATAAGACCGTTTAGAATACTCAATTGTTCCTAATACTTAAAGACATTATCATGCATGTACTTTGAAATTGTAACTATGAAGTGTGAAAAATGCTACCGGTTACCATAATTTTCAAGTATACTATTTTTATCATCCAATACTAAATCTTTTAGTTATATTTCGCCTCTCTAATAGAACAGTAACTATACATTAAAAACCTAATTCGTAACGAATCTTCTCTATGGAAGAAAGTATACTAAAGTCTAGGGAATCACTAGAAAACATTTATCGAGAAAAACTTCTACCGGTTTTTAACCAGCGGCTAGAGATCCATCATAATATTATATTGAGCATTAAGGAGGTTCAAAAAGTGCTGCAATCCAAGAGTTTTACAGCTTCTGAGAAGAAAGATGCGCTCAAAAGTTTCATCGCTTATAAGAAAGATCTAAATAAATACATAGAGAACTATTTCATCCCTCATAAGTATACGATCTCCAATCACCCATTTCAAGAATATCATGCAGTTCTCGATCAATATCTTGAAACTTTGGAAGAAACGGTTACCAGAGTTCAGGATAGCGCGCGCTTTTATCCAGATACCACAGATACAAGAACTATAAAATTCAAAAAATACGGTAAGCGAACAGCCTTTAAGTTAAGTAAACTTCCTGTTCGCTTTATCAACATTTTTAGACGATTATTCAAAAAAACTGAAAAACCAATTCATTATTGGAGGCAAACAATTCCTTTAAAAAACCTTACTCAATTTTATTTTAAATCTGAGTTTACACGCAGACTCCTGCCGCTTGTGAATGAAGTTTATAAAGAAATTACTGAGGTAACAAACATGTATTGGTCTATAGATTACGAGCTTGATAAAAAAATCAATTCCTTTCTAGAAGGAAATGAGAGTTTTGATGTATCCTCACTCTCTATTGCGTCCTTAGAATTAAAGAGACAGACTACTGACAAAATTGAAGCGCTGAGTAAAAAGGTCGATGCTATTTTTAATGAAGTTTTTTCTTTATACAAGGAGGCTATCTTTAAAACTGATACAGTTGAGTTGTCCAAAAACGAATTTAGCCCTCAAAAGTTAAGCGAAAGACAAAAGCAAACAGAACTGTTATTGCTCAAAAATGAACAGGGCTGGGACAGCACCTATGAAGTGCTAAAAGATGATTGGGGACTGGATAATGAAATCTACAGTATGGTTTTCACCCTATTGTCTGATTATTATATCGCCAAAAAACATATTGCGGATCGTGCGGTTTCAATCACTACACATTTAGAAACTATAGCTGCATATTTGAACGTAATTAAAAGCAGAATTTTAGAAACTGACAAAGGTTCGGAGCTCAAAGCCATGATCAAGGACGAAATTGAGACGATACGCAAAGAATTCATTCCGAAAATTATAGTTGATTCTACTACTTTCATTTCATCACAAGATCTCCCAGTAGTGCTAACAAATTTTGAGTCGGCAATACAGGAGCAGCTTAAAAACATTTCGCAAAAGCGAGCGATCAGTACGGATAGTGATTACTTGACACCTACCAAAGCATCAGATATAAACTACACTTCGCCTTCTGAACTAATTAATTATGAAAGTTGGCCGTTATTTTCTAAAAAAATAAATACCGCAAAGATTGATATGTCAGTTCGTATTAATGAGGTGGTAGAAACCATTGAAGCTTTTGGTCAGATTATTGAATTTAATCTGGAATCAGCTTTATCATTGTTTGATGAAAAATCTATTGGAGATGATCCTAAGACAGTAGCAGTTGACGGAATACAACGAAGTCTTGATAAAATAACAACTTTAAAACAATCAGTACTCGAATGGGAAACTACTAACCATCAAATACTATATCCTGGAATAGATGATTTTATTAAAAACAGTATAGCGCTTACCGAGACAGAGAATATTTATAATATACGACTTACTATTGCCAAGGCTAAATCTGTTGAAAAAAGTAAAGCGCTCAAACAAAAGGTTGTAACAACCATCAAAAACTTTATACCCATTGCACTCGCTACGCTACGATCAACGTGGGTCAAGTCCAAAGATACTATACAAGGTTTTTTATTGCGGACCGGGATTTATAAGCCTGCAACGTCCATATCAAAGGATCTTTCTGATTTTTTGAAAGAAGAAAAAGAAGCTCTGGAGCAGTTACCTTTTGTCTATAAACGCTTATTTCATTCTGAAACTTTTACAAACGAGGATCTTTTTGTGGGTAGAACACAAGATTTGGCTACACTTAACACAGCGCTTGAATCCTGGCAGCGTAATCGTTACGCAACGGTTATTATTTCCGGAGAACGAGGATCGGGTAAGACTTCGTTGCTACATTCATTCATCAATACAATTCCTAAAGCGACTAAAACCTATTTATTAGCGCCAAAAGACACCTTATATACAACGCAAGAGTTTTTTGCCTTTTTAAATCAATCTTTTGGACAACAATATCACACTTTTGAGGAGTGGGTTACATATTTCAATTCGGGTAGTAAGAAAGTTGTAGTTTTAGAGAATATTCAATTTTTATTTGTCAGAAAAGTCAATGGCTTTGCAGTGCTACACCAAATTTCTGAACTTCTTTACGCTACGCATGCTTCAGTATTGTGGATACTTACTTGTTCAAAATATTCCTATCAATACCTCGATAAATCTTTACAAATTTCGGAGCATTTTCCCTATCGAATAGATATTGATGACATAGATAATGATACCATGACCCATGCTTTGTTACAGCGGCATAAAAAAAGTGGCTACGATCTGTTATTTGAAGAACCTCCTAAAGAATACATGACTAAAAAATTATTGAAATCTAATGATAAAGATAAACAGCGAATGTTAAGGGAAGATTTCTTTAAGGATTTAAATAAAATTGCAAGAAGTAATTTTAAGATAGCATTCACCTATTGGTTACGCTCTACTACAACCGTATCAGACAACGTGATTACGTTGCGCTCGCTAAAACGTATTGATGTTAGTTTTCTTGAAAAATTAGCCTCTAATAAACTTTTTGTATTACATGCTATAGTTTTACAAGAAAAATTAAAAGCTGAGGAAATTGTTAGTTTATCAGGATTTGATAAGCAAAAAGTATCTCGCATTATCAATTCTTTATATGAAAATGGCTTATTGACACTAGATGGGGAGGGTTATTATAACATCAACATCTTGTTATACCGACAAATAACAACACTCTTAAGGAGTAAAAACTTTATATATTAAAAACCATGATCAAAAATTTTTGGATCCTACTGTTAGTATTGGTGAGCCTGTTTGCTAGCGCGCAACAAATAGCACCTATACAAAAGGATAGCACGGTACGTGTAGACACCCTAAAAGTTATTGAGGTAGAAGGGACTACACAAGAAATTGCAGAAAAAGTAGAAAATGAACTTATTGAAGATCTTACTCCCCCTCCAATTTGGGAATTCTTTTCTTTCAGTAAAATATTTTGGTCGTTATTGTTGGTTCTTGTTGGATACCTCCTGATCCGATTTATTGTCACAGTTCTCGAACGTTTTGCTGAAAAATTTACTACGCAACGTATTACTATCAAAGGCTTGATTCCTATCGTAAAAATCTTTGGATGGATTTTTATCATGATACTTATTGTTATTGGTATTTTTCAACCCCCTGCTGCTACCGTGATCGCTGTCATGGCTTCCCTTGGGATTGCTATCGGATTTGCTGCGCAGGATATTCTTAAAAATGTTTTTGGCGGAGTGATGATTTTGTTAGATCGCCCTTTCAAAGTGGGTGATAAAATTGAGGTTGGTAGTTTTTATGGAGAGGTAATCGAAATAGGATTGAGATCGATTCGCATTATAACACCTGATGATTCACTGGTAAGTATTCCTAATGGCGAGTTGATGAACAAATCTGTCTCAAACGCTAATAATGGAGAAGCTAATTGCCAGGTGGTAGCAGAAATTTATCTTCCGATTACAGTTAATACAAACCGCGTTCGACAAGTCGCTATAGAATCAGCCCAAGTATCAAAATATATTTATCTGAATAAACCTATTGCTGTATTATTCTTTAACGAAGTAAAGGAGAAACGATCCTATTTAAAAATGAGGTTAAAAGCTTATGTTATCGATATTCGTTATGAGTTTGCTTTCAAAAGTGACATGACAGAGATTGTGATGAAGCAGTTGTTAGAAGAAAAATTAATGGATCCCGAAGATTTAAATTAAATGTTTCTTATATCGCCAGCTAGTCGGTAAAATCTTCATTCGTTTTGACTATTGGAGATGCAGAATCTTTAGCATATAGTTCATCAGCCAACATTTCTTCTTTATCTAATATTTGTATACCTTTTTGCATAACCAACGAATTGGGTAACGATATATTCTCACCCTTGTCTGTTTGCATAAAAAAGTAAAACCCGGTAATGTCTTGAACAATTCCCGTCCAGTCAAAATCTTTATCTAATATTCTAACCCTGTCCCCTATTCTGACAGGATGATTAAAAAACAAAATTACACTTGAGGTTAGATTGGAAAGTATGGACCACTGTGCAAAGAAACCAACGCCAAGTACTGCCAGAATTGAAGAAATAAAAACAGAAAATTGTTTAATATCCACGCCCCAAATAATTGCTAAAATGGTTCCGGTAATCAGGTATGTTAATAAATATGCCAGATTAAAGATTACTTTTCTTCGATTTACCTCGATGGCCCGCACAAAGGTGAATTTTTTGATCGCTCTTTTAGTAATTAAGATAATAGCTATCGACAAGCATATAAGTGCTAACGTATACACCAATTCCTCTTTGTAAATCATCAAATTCATGTGCAATTTTTTTGATGTAAAAATAAATTTTATTTAATTACAAAAACTAGCAAAGTTAGTATTCCGCTATAAGTTTTTTGGCACCTGTCTGCCGAAAGTATTGTTGATAGCTTTCCTTTCTATAAAAGAGAAGCCAATTCTTCTGGTCCTAATTACGCCAAAGAATACATGTTTACTATAAGAGCACAGAGCAAATTTGCATATATTTTATCAAATTTTTTATGTTGGTTAAGGATTATAGTTTGCGCAAATTAAAGATTAAAGATTAAAGATTAGAACTTACACCATATCATCTCTTTTTAATCTTGTTGTTGTTCCTAATTCTTAAATGTTTTATGTTAGAAAAACCTAAAAGATATTTCTCTAAATATCTTCAAGATTTCTCTTGCTATTAATCAAAACTCTTAAATAGATGTAATTATAACATTTCACCTGATAGGTCTAGAATAAATCTTTACCAATCTTAACTCATATAATCTGGAATATAATGTATGATTTTAATTAAGTATTTAAAAAAGCATAAAAATTATTATATCTGACACCATAAAATAATCCCTTCAATCAAAATATCTATAAAGAATTTAATGACACTCTTTAACACTAGAAAGATAAATGATTTATCATCAAACTAATTGATAAAGAAGCTATATGAAGGTTATGGTTACATTATGAAGGTTATGGTTACATAACTATTTACAGTATTTTCAGTCCTAAATTTCGAGACACAAAATGCCAATGGGATAATATTCTATCTGCTATTTATTGTTCGTAATCCATATAGGTATTTGAATTGTGTGAATAGGAATAACGAAATAGAAAGAATAATTTAATCTAAAATTTTCTAAATCTTACTTACAGTGCACAAACTTGAAAATAAGATGCTTTAGACCTCAGTATAATCCATGTAAAATAATGAAAAACTTTGATAAGAAGCTTAAAACGGAATATGAAGTTATGTAAAGTTACTGTTGTTGGCTTAGTCCATGTATTTCATTTTTCATAAAATAATCTATAATTAAGGAATCACCGGATTTATTGAGATGACCGTAATCCTTAAAATACTTATATTTATTTGAAATGGCTAATTCTTTATTTAAATCCAAAACTCTTACATCATGATCATTCGATAAATCTGATAATTGATCTTTTACTTCGAGAGGAACGTTTTCAGTATAGTAGCTAGTTAAAGGCATTTTCAATAATATTACCTCACAGTTATTTTCATTTAAAAATGTTATTAGTTTTTTTAGATATGTCTTTTGTATAGAATCTTTTAATAAATAACTTTCGTGATTCCAATGCCTATGTATAGCATTGGATATTGATAACGTGTCTTTTATAATATTATTCATTGAGTTTTCACTTTTATTATTTAAATAGACTCTATGGAATAATTTGGGAATTTTTTTTATATCAAAAAAGGAATAATCCAAATCACTTGGGCGTATCTTAGAATACTTGTGATTTACTATGTTGTAGGTATTAACCTGTTCAAACATAGATGCTCTCCAACCAGGGAGTAACGAGTCATTTGCTAATCTATTTTCGTAAAGTTTTGACAAACTGTGATAATTACTAGCTATATAAATTTTTTTGCCCTTTAGCTGGTCAATAAATTGTTCAGAAAACTTAAAAAGAACAAAAAAAGGACTTCCATGGATTGATAAATTATATATATTTTCATTACGAATAAACTCCGTTTGACTATCTCCTAATACAATTACAGGGTATCTTGCGATATCATTTTTGAAGCTAAATTTTAGAAAATAAAAAATTGCAACATAAGCAACGATAGGTGTTATAAAGAATAAAGTCGTTTTAAATATAAATTTTTTCATTATTAAAATTGAAAATAGATAAATTGTTGTTCTCTACCACCAAACCATAGTATAGCGATAATAAGTGTGTAATAAAAAGCATACCTAATCGGCAGTTTCCACTTTGTGCCTAAATGAGCAATTGCATATTGTCCCTCCCTGCCTTTCCATTCAATTATGACAAATATTACAACAAACAAAATAGTTATTAGAGCATCCCTTACTCCATCAAACTTTGGAATTGTAAATAATGACAATGATAAAATTTCCGAAATGTAATTCACTGCGTGTTTAATACTATTCGCCCGAAAAAATATCCAAGAGAAAACAGTCATACTAAAAGTTAATAGTATATAAAAGAGTTCTTTAAAGCTAGGAAAAGATTTTCCATAAGCAACTATTTCGAGGTTATTTCGATTGTTATTGGTCAACAAAAGTGGTAAGAAATAAATTGCATTTAATGCTCCCCATACAATAAAAGTCCAATTCGCACCGTGCCAAAATCCACTTACAATGAAAATTATAAATGTATTCCGTACTTTCATCCAAGTACCACCTTTACTACCACCTAATGGAATATAAAGATAGTCCCTAAACCACGTTGAAAGTGAAATATGCCAACGTCTCCAAAATTCTGCTATATCTCTTGAAAAGTAAGGGAAATTAAAGTTTCTCATTAAATCAAATCCAAATAGGCGTGATGTTCCGATTGCAATGTCAGAATACCCCGAAAAGTCTCCATAAATCTGAAATGTAAAAAATAAAGCACCCAAAACTAATGTACTTCCCGAATAGTCCGCTGAATTATTGAAAATTAAATTGGCGTATTCAGCACAATTATCTGCAATCACTATTTTTTTAAACAAACCCCACAGGATTTGTCTCATTCCGTCCACTGCTTTTACATAATCAAAATTCCGCTTTTTATAAAACTGTGGAAGTAAATGAGTTGCTCGTTCAATAGGACCAGCAACTAATTGGGGGAAAAAACTTACAAAGGCCGAAAATGCTATAAAATCTTTTGTTGGTTCTAGTTTTCTTTTGTAAACATCAATCGTATAACTCAAAGTTTGGAAAGTATAGAAACTAATTCCAACTGGTAAAATAATATTCAATGAGTTAGCTTTTATCTCTGATCCAAAAAATGAAAATGCCGTTATAAAATTGTCAAGAAAGAAATTATAGTACTTGAAAAAACCTAGAAATCCAAGATTAACCAAAATACTTATCCAAAGTAAAACTTTCCGCTTAGTTTGACTCTCTTCTAATCTAAGCTTTCGACCAACAAAATAGTCTACTAAAGTACTAAACAGTATCAATGAAAGAAACCTCCAGTCCCACCATCCATAAAAACAATAACTTGCTGCGACTATTAAGAAGTTTTGAAGAGTCAAGTTTTTGTTTGTCACAAACCAGTAAAGAATAAAAACTATAGGAAGGAAAATTGCAAAGTCAATTGAGTTAAAAAGCATTCAGTAGTGTATATTCTTTAAAGTTTATATTTATTCTTTAGATTTCGTACGATGAACACCATGTTTATAAATAATTTCACAATAGAAAAACTCGCTAAGCACAGGTTTATTTGCCCCAAAGATAATAAATGTGGCTAAAATTCCTAACTAAGTTACTGTCATTACAAGCTTGCACTCTCAATGTAAAAGTAGAATGATCAAATCTGTTTTGTCCTGTACTATACCCGTCCAATCAAAATCTTTATCTAATATTCTGACCCTATCCCCTATTTTAACAGTATGATTAAAGAACAAAATAACACTTGATGTAAGATTGAAAAGCATGGACCACTGCGCAAAGAAACCAATATCAAGTACAGCCAGAATTTAAGAGCTAAAAACCGAAAATTGTATAATATACACGTTCCATATAATTGCTAAAATCTTACCGGTAATCAAATACGCTAATAAATATGTCGGATTAAAGATTACTTTTCTTCGATTTACCTCGATGGCCCGCACAAAGGTGATTTTCTTGATTGCTATTGACAATCATATAAATGCTAAAGTATACACCAATTCCTCTACGTAAATCATCAGATTCATATGCGATTTTTTTAAGGTGAAAGTAAATTTTATTTAATTACAAAAAGTGACTCAGTTCCTTTATAATATTAAAATATTTAGATCTGTTTTTCTTAAAGCGAAGCAGTCACAGTTCTTCTTCCAAATTGCCACATTAGAATTCCCCCGGTTATAAACATCCATATAGAATAAGCGCCGATTGGAATTCCCATTTCTATATTGTTCAATATTGAAGTTGCAATCACAAATGCCAATGTACCGTTTTGAATACCACTCTCTATAGTAATTGAAATAACGCTTTCTAATTTCAGCTTAAATAATTTAGCTGTCAAATAGCCTACACCCATAGTCACAAGATTTAATACTAGTGTAACGAGTCCGGCAGCTTTCATTCCATCCACTAAAATAGCTGCATTGGCTCCCAATACTGCTATAAATACTAATATAAAAATTATTGTAGAAGCCGTACGCATTGGTTTTTCCATTCGTTTTGCAAAATTGGTTTTATATTTTCGAATGAGCATTCCTATGGAAATAGGTATAACCGTTATTCCCATTATCTGTACGATGGTATCTAGTACAGGTAATTGTATTGCAACATCTGTAGCACTATCAAAATAGGCCAATGCATACGATAGGATAAAGGGTATGGTAAATATACTTACAACACTAGCAAAAGCAGTCAAGGTTACGGATAGCGCGATATTTCCCTTACACACCTGCGTTATCAAATTACTGGTAGCACCACCAGGGCAAGTTGCCAAAATCATGACTCCTACTGCCATGACCGGACTCAGATCAAAAGCAATAGCTAAAAGAAAGCCAATAATAGGTAAGAAAATAAGTTGATTGGTAAGACCGATCAAAAAAGCTTTCGGAAATTTAACAATTCTCGTGAAATCGGCAGGAACTAGTGTCATTCCCATTCCTAACATAATTATTGCTAGGGATAGTGGCAGGAACACTTTCCCTATAAGTTCAGCTGCTGTCATAGGCTAATAAATTATTAATATTTATTCCTTATTTGTATGAACAAACAATGGAGTTGATCATTATTACCTAAATGTTCTTTCCTTCAGTATTATTCTACCATAATCAAACATCATCAGCAATTAATAACTATTTTCAAAAACGTCGTTAATTGTTAAAAGAAAAACTCTTCTCTACTGATTAAATGTAAGTATTTACTATGACATATAATTAAAGCCGTTATGAAAGCAAACTGTGCGCTAGGATGACTTACTAGTATACTTAGATTAAGGTTTTTTTCTAACACCTTCTAATATATCCGAATTCAATTTCATTTCCGAACTTGATTTGTGTAGGACAGATATATCACCTGTAGATTCTAAAACAACAGCTTCAACTTGATCAAAATCTAATACATTAGCCTCTCTTAGTTTAGCAATTAGCTGCGTTTTTTCGATCCGAGCGTACTTTAGGTTGTCATACAGGATTTCATCCCCGTTCATAAGTAATAATGGTTTATTAGAAATCACAGCACTCAACTTAGAGAATTTTCTTTGCAGGTATGAAAATGTGTATGTTAGAATGAGTAAACTGGCAATTGCCGTCGCACCGTGAAGAATAGTCGTGCTCGAAGTTAGCGTTGAGGATATAATACTACCAATCGCAACTGTGAATGCAAAATCATATGCTGTGAATTTTGCAAAAGATCTCAGCCCAATAATCCGTGTTAAAGTAACGACAGCGACAAAAATTAATATACTTCCTACAAATGTTTCCCAAAGTGGGTCCTTAAAATTATAAATCCATTCCATTGAAAATAATTTGAATTTTGTTATTTATATTTAATTTGTTTCTTCTAAAGCATACGAGGATCTTGATGGTCGTAAATAAATCAAAACAACACCAATTCTAATTATACCATCACCTAATAAAAGGATTGCTGTGAATATACCTATTTTATTTTCATATCAGATAATTTTACTATATGGTTAACAAAATTGATTTGTTTTTCTTCTAAGCAAAGAATAGTATAATTATTAAACTCTGGTTTTACCTCATCGATAAAAATAAGAAAGCTACATGTGGAGGCCCATCTTTTTTGTGTCAAGAAAAATTCGGGACAATTTTTTCTCCTATTATTTCAATCAATTCATGTGCCGGTCTGGAACCATACTTTAAATTAAGTATCACGTGATTGACACCTTCCGATTCTAATGATTTCAAATGAGCATTTAAATATTCAGTTCCCGATTTGAATCCAAGATGGATGGGTGTCGGCTTGCTTTTTGAATCTGTAGTTATGTCTACATACAAGGATTGCATAAAAGGTTTCCAGTCTGTTTGTGTTTTAGAAAGTGAATCTCTCCATTGTTGCATTACCAATTGCAATGTTCTGAAATCTCGTGGGTAATATAGCCAACCATCTGAATGTTCTGCAATCCAGTCTAATGATTGTTCGGAATATCCAGTTACAAGCATAGGCGTTTTTTTATAATACTTTGGCAGCAAATCAATCCCTCCATTTGTGTTACCATAAAATTTTGAAGAATACTTCGGAAAATCTCCTTGCAATGCTTTAATGTAATGAAAGCTATCTCTAAATAAGTCTGATTTATTTTCTAACTGCTGATTAAATGCAGGATATTCAATGGGTCTGTCTCCTGATGCAACACCCAAAATTAATCTTTCATTTGAAAGTATTTGAAGACTATTTATTGATTTTGCCGTATGAACAGGATGACGTAACGGTAAAATTATACTTCCTGTAGCTAAAGCAATATCCTTTGTGTGATTCATTATGTGAGTCATATAAACCCAAGGATCATAAAGTTGTCCTGCATCACCAAAAAATGGATCATTAAATGGAACATCCCGAAACCAAAGTGCTTTAAACCCCAATTCTTCAGCTCGTTTAGCGAGTTGTTCTTGATTTTCCATTTTTGCAACAGCACCACTATATGTTTCTAATGGAAATACCAACCCTAAGGTTACTTTTCCTTTGGATGCTATTTTATCAAAGACACGCATCTAAAAGTTTAAAATTTTGTTCGTTTCAAGAAGTAATTGATTAATTTTTTCCTGGTTGTAAGCATCATTATGAGCATTAGAAAAAATTCCTTTATCATTATCAAAATATTTTCCACTATTTTCTATGTGCTTTTCTGAAACAGCTAGTTCACATACAATATCCGCTCCTTTATCTGCTGATGACCAAAACTTGCCATAGGCTTCCTGAACCATTTTAGTGTTCAATAGTGAACCTGGATTTACCGCAATCGTCGTTATTTCTGGAAATGCTTTCGCGAAATAGAAACTCCACATAGTCAAGGCTAACTTACTTTGAGCATAGGCCTCTTGACTAGAAATAGTCTCATTACCTCTTAACGCTTCCATAGAAACTGATGATTGAGCTGCAGAACTTAAATTGATGATTCTTGGCGAAGCACTATTTTTAAGAACGGACAATAAACCGTTTGTAAGCAGGTACGGTGCAAAATAATTTACTGCAAATCGCATATCTAAAGTATCCTGATTTTGCTTGATAGAACTCTTAAAAACTCCTGCATTATTAATCAAAACATCAATTGAAGCAAGTTCATTTGATAGTTCGGCAATCATTTTTTTGATACTATCAAAGTCTGATAAATCCGAGACAAAACCGCTAACCTTATCATTGGATGCTTGTGCTTTGATTTCTGAAATTGTATTTTCTAATTTCTCGGAATTTCTTCCATGCACAATAATTTGATGACCATCATTAGCAAGTTTTAGAGCACTAAGTTTACCAACTCCGTCTGTACTCCCGGTAATTAATATTGTTTTCATAGTTAATTAATTTTTATACTTCCATTTGTTCTTATGTAAAGGATAACGTCATTTTTTGAAGTTGAAATTGAATGAATTGCTTTGTTAGTTGAACTAAAATAACTACCAGCGTCTAATATTTTTGTTTCTTGATTTTGAGGGAGTGTATAGTTCAATTCACCCTCAATTACGACCGAATGTAAAACCGTTCCATCTGATTGTAGGGTTCCACTAAATGTTTTTGGAAGTTTAACAAAAAGTCCTTTTGAGTCCTTGGCTTCCCATAGAAAACTTAGTTCAGCTTTACTATTAGAATCAATCCAAGTTGTATGTTTACTGTTTAGCCAAACTACATTTGAGGCATTAATGTTAATTGGTCGCTCTCCGTTGTCGTACGCTTCCTCTATTGGTTGCACTAAATACGGTCCTTTATCTATTTCAACTAATGCTATATTTTCTTCACCTTTGGCAGCAGTAATATGCGATTCTCCTTTGGGTTGTGTCCAAAAACTACCTGGTTTCATCCACATAGTTTCAGCCTGTGGATCGTCATTATGAATACTTCCTTTAATAACTACAGCTCGGTACGTTACATTGTGAATATGTGGTGGTGATGAAAATCCGTCAACAAACTTTGCCAAAAATCCAGTGGCAACTTCATCCTTTCTATCACCCCAAATGGTTCCCGCTTGTGGACTTTGATCTCCTCTTGCAGGATTTAATTTTTCCCATATAATTTCGCTACTCAACAGAACTTTGTTTGTTGGATTTTCTACCTGCTCAAAATTATTGTTTTCAGCTTCATTTTTTAGCTGTCTATCATCTTTACAGGAGATTAAAAACAAAAATGATACAATTAGTGCTATGTATGGAAATCTTAAAGTCATAACATTATTTTTTAGTTTTCAACTACTACTTTTCCTATTGCTTTTTTGCTTTCAAGTCTGGCGTAAGCATCTTGGACAGTATCTAAAGAAAATTGTTGTTCGTCTAATAAGGGTTTCAATGCTCCTGCCTCAGCAATTTTTGCGATGTTGCGTAAAATTTCTCCGTGTTGTTCTCTTTTGAAATTGTGTAACATAGGTATCAACATAAATACAACATGTAGCGATAGCCCTTTAAAGTGCATTGTAGTTAAATCAAGTTCACATAAAGACACTGTTGTTGCCACTTGACCATTAAGAGCTGCTGCTTCAAAAGATTTAAGCATATTTTCTCCTCCTACGGAATCAAACACAATATCGAATCCTACGCCATTTGTATGTTTATTGACGTAATCTTCTACTTGTTCTGTTTTATAATTTATGGCTTTTGCACCATAATCTTCCACAACTTGCATTTGTTTTTCTCCGCCAACTGTTGCATATACATCTGCTCCGAAATATTTGGCCAATTGTACAGCTACGTGCCCAACTCCACCTGTTCCGCCGTGCACCAAAACTTTTTGACCACCTTTAATGTTTGCTCGAATTAGACCTTCGTAAGCAGTTATACCTACCAAAGGCAGCGCCGCAGCTTCTTTCATTGTCAGGTTATTTGGTTTTCTTGCAATCAATTTACTATCAGCAGCTATATAGTCCGCCAATGTTCCTTGTAATTCTGAAAGTCCCCCTGCACAACCATAGACTTCATCTCCCACCGAAAATTCAGTAACGCCTGCTCCTATTTTTTCAATTGTACCCGCAAAGTCCATTCCCAGTATTGCTGGTGTTGCTGGTGCAAAGGGTAAATCGTTTCCCATATTTCTAATCATTGTATCTACTGTATTGATACTAGATGCAGAAATCCTTACCAATACCTGGCCACTTTTAAGCGTTGGATTTTCTATTTCTCTTGACTCAAAGCTTGCGTTTTCCCCATATTCATTGATACTCATTGCTTTCATAATGTACTGATTTTTAATTACTATATATTTTATAGTTGCAAACTTAAGTATAGTATTCTATCTTTGCAATAACGGTCAAAAATGATAGTATAAAATATATGAAAACAGCGGAACCAAAAATGCTTGAATTCAGAGGGAATGCATATCCTTGTTGTGCAAGTTTAACAATGGGAATTATTGGTGGGAAATGGAAAACAGTTATCCTCTTTCATTTGATGAATGAAAAATTGAGATATAACGAATTGAGAAAATCAATGCCAACCGTAACTGAAAGAACCTTGAGCCTTCAACTAAAGGCTTTAGAAGAAGATGGTTTAATTAAAAGAACCGTCTTTACTTCTAAACCCCCTTTAAAAGTTGAATATTCTCTAACTGATTTTGGAAAGACTTTAATTCCGTTAATTCAATCCATTGCGGATTGGGGCGATTCTGTGGTTGAAAAATATTCAAAATCGATATGATATTCAGTGCAGCCGTTCGGTAGGAGACATCCTTTACACAAGTTTAAAATTAGGCTTCCACAGTAAATTAGTTAGCTCCCTGTGCTCTTTGGGATTCAACTTTGATTAGATTTTCTATCTAATTGAATGATCAATCCCCCAAAAATGACTTCAACGACTCCGCCTACTATTCCACCTATTTGAAATGGTTGATTAGAAATCAAACATATTATTCCTGATGCTGTCAATACAAGTCCCAATAGCCAATATATTTTCATTCCGTAAATTGATTGGAACACCAAATACCTTGCACCAATTATCATAAGCATTACTGGAAAAAACCATTGTTTTTCTATTTGGAAGATCGCATACGCCATGAATAGACCAATAAACAAAATTATGGTACTTTCGAAAGCCAAAAAAGCGAGAGGATTATTTTTTTGGTGCTTACCTGTTCTATTGAATAGCTTTGTAGAAATCATTCCTAAAGGGTAGATCAGCATACCACCTAGAAAGAAAGTTAAAATACTCATTTCTTTAGTTGCATAAACTGCAACTATTCCTGAGACAATCCATACAATACTTGAGGCTAAAACACCTGTTCCGCCTCCTACGTAGGCATCACGCATATCTTTTTGTAAGTCTTTAAAAGGTATATCCAGCATAATTTAACTTATTTTTTTAGTACGGGTTTTTTCAACGCAATGGGTTCTTATAGCAATTCGTTGAGGATCAAAAGTTACGTTTTTTCAGTTGAATGGGTAGTAGTACGTAGTGTAAAAAAAAGATTCCCTCAATAAATGCGTTTTGTAATAGGTGTTAGAATCTGCAGTGTATTTGACCGTATACCTTGAAGTTGCCAACCACGACTTGCATTTTATGTCTATACTATGCAAACGAATCCAATAATCTAAATAAGTCGGTCTTATAATTTTTTATATCTGGTAATTGTTAGCAAATAGTTTAAACCCATTAGTAAAAGTAACGTCCAAAAAAATGGAACTGCAACATTGCCAGCTAAAATTTTAAGTCCTAAAAAATGATGGATCAAATAAATAGAAATTACTGTTACCAGTATAAACCCAACAATTATTTGACGTAATGACCAGATGGTGATTGAGCTCGGTAAAACATTTTGAGTTTCAATCTTCTGCATTACCTTATCGGTAAAGTCAACACTTGTAGCTACTTCACTCTTTTCTATAAGTTTTTTGATATCTTTATCGTTCATAGTAAATTATCAATTTCATCCCCAAGCAGCTGTTTAAGTATTAAGTGTAAATTTTTACGGCCCCGATGTAAATCTACCCGTATTTTTGAGGTGCTAAATTTTGTAATTATTTCGATTTCTTTTAGACTCATTTCACAAAGGTAAAAAAGTCTTATTACCAGAGCTTCATCCATTTTCAGCTGTTCCATTGCTTTCTGGATATACTCTTTTTGGTCTTGCAATAGTAGGATTTGATTATCTTTCCTTTTTGTGGATAGATTTATTACAACCTCACTTTCTTCGATTGAAATATTATTTTTGTGTCTTCTCAGTTCATTATTACAGGTATTGACTACTATTTTATACAGCCAAGTTGAAAATTTAGATTTAAACTTAAACCTTCCAAGGTTTCTATGAACTTTGATAAATACCTCTTGAAGAATATCTTCTGCCAATGATTTATTCTTAATGATAGATAAAGCTAAGGATAAAGACTTGTCCTTATGAATATCCACCAAAGTGCGGAAGGCTTTTGAATCGCCGTTTCGTGCCCTGATTATAAGTTCGTTTTCTTTATCTTCTTTTCTATTGCCCAAACTTATCTTCCAAATGATGTGCGACAATTAGGCCTAAACCACCAAACAGTACAATCGTTCCCCATATCAGCAAATCTGCGGTGTCCTCATTAAGCTCCATTAAGGTGAATAATGATGATGTCATTAGCCCCAAACCAAGACCTATTAAGATGCCCCCCACGTGAATAAACCTATTTTTTATAATAGTTTTTGAGGTTTGCATACCGTTCTCTGCCATTGCCTTTCGAATTAAGTAGGTGTATCGGGCAATGATATAAATTACCGAAATGATGAGAGCAAAAAATGTAATCCCGAAAATGACCTCTTGAGTTGTTGTGTTCATCACTGTTCTATATTATTTCATTAAAAAATATTCTCTATTACCGTATTAAATCCTTGAATAAAAGGTAATGCTTTATTGCTATTGGTAAAGAAAACGATTCCAAATTCTTTTTTTGGTAAAATCATCATATAGGATTGAAAGTCGTGATTATTACCCGTATGCATATGCATCGTTCCATATTTAGTCGGCTTTTGCGCCATTCCCAATCCCCATCCAGTCTGCCCTATTTGTTTTTTTAATGGGTTGTCATCCTTGAAGTGCGTATGTTCCTTAAACATTTCGGAAAATGTTTCATTTTTCAAACCTTCTTGTTGCAACAATGCGACTAAAAATTGGGCATATTCTTTTGCTTCGCTATGTAAACTTGAAAAGGCATTAAAGGTTTTACCATTCCACCAGCCGCCTTGGGATGGATGCTTCTGAGTAGGTTTACCATCTTTATTGTGACCAAAAGATTTGTGTTCTGCTAAATAGTCATCCCATACAAAAGTACTGTGAGACATACGTAACGGTCGTGTAACTTCTTTTTGAAAAAGTGCATTGAGGTCGCTTTTATAACCAATGTCATTTAATTCACCAATTACTATTGCTAAGTATTGAAATGCTTCGCCGGAGTACATAAAATCAGTACCGGGTGTAAAAGCGAGCTTTATATCACTACCCTCTGCATGATTAGGAAAACCGGTTTGATGCGATAACACCATGCGTGCTGTTATCAATTTATATTCTTCTTTTGAGGTTTCTGCAATACCTGAATGAGGCAAATATTCATGAAGTGGCTTATCCAAATCTAGTATTCCTTTCTCTACCATCCTCATAACGAAATAAGCAAAAATGGGTTTACTTAGAGAAGCTCCTTCAAATAGAGTTCTTTTAGTTACTGGTTTTTTGGTTTCGGTATTTATAACTCCAAAGGTATTATGATACACTATTTCAGAGTCATTGACTATGGCGATGGATAACCCGGGCATATTTACTGCTCTAAGGATACTATCAATTTTTGCGTCAAGTGTAGTTGAAGAAGTTTTATTTCCATTAACTGCGGTAATCATTTTCTTATTTGATTGGGCATAAGAATTAAAAGCTAATGCTGTGCAAAACAGTAACACTATAGAATTTTTCATTAGGATTGGTAATGGGTTCATCTTTGTCAATTTTAATTGTGAATACTTTATGTATTGAGCGCTCCTATTAATTGGACAAGATGACTCGGAAAAATGTTACATAATGAACTCAATTTTTTGTTAGTAGAGTTTTTTAAGGTTCTTTTATAGGATCAAAAAGCCACTTAAAACGTACGGTTCTTATAAAATCCATAGAGAGTAGCAAACAAGCTTTTATAGATTAAATCTAGGTTTGCAAATGGTAACCTACTAAATTAAAAAATAATAGCGGTTCTTGTATTTACACAAAACCGCTATTGTTTTTATATAAGCGTACCGGCTGATTTCTGATGTTACTACTCTATTTATATTGAACAACTTCCATCGCAAGTTTCACTTGTTTGATCCATGGTTGCATTAATTCCATCATTTCCTTCCCATTCATTCATTACCTCCGGTGCTGGTCTGGCATTAATTCCTTCTCCATAAACTGTTGCGGTGCCATGTGTGTAAAACGCTTCCCAATCAACTCCTTGTGGATCTGTTATCCATGACTTTTGACTTTTAGAATAACAACAGGTACAATCTCCCTCTTCAAATATTTCTCCTTTTGCTTTTTCCATATTAGAATATACAACTTGTAACTCTTCTGCAGTATCTAATTGAAGTCCTAGATGCTCTATACCTGTTTCCTTGTGACCTGTTGATATCGCAAAATTAATGCTTGGATCATCTAACATCCATTTAGCATAATCAGGTTTCACCAATGTGACGGTTTTACCAAATAAAGCGTTGTAAAAATTTATACTCTCTTTCAAATTTTTTACTCTTACGTGAACATGAAATCTTCTCATTTTTATTGTTTTAATGATTACTATTTATGTCAAGACTTCAGTTGTAATAAAAAGACGCAAAAAATTCTATTTTTTTTTCTTCAAAGCTATAAGTGGTTTACAAGTATCCTTTAGATCGATATGTATGGGAACGCCATTTTTGTCTGTTTCCAGATGATAGCAGGTTATAATTTCTTGTTTTAACAATACCCGAGCTCGCTGTATTCTACTTTTAGTTGCACTAAGTCCAAGCCCTAGTTTAACAGCAATTTGTTTTTGAGAAATCCCTTCAAAATCTGCCATCTTTAAAGGAACCGCATATTTTTTAGGCAAAAAATCTACAAGAGGTTCTAAAAACAATGATAACTCTTCCCATTTGTTTAAATTTTCTTGATCCCCATCTATTCCAATCAATTCTCTTTTTTTTGCTTCTTTTTTTAGAATATCTAAGGATGCATTATGTGCAATTTGATATAACCAGGAGTTTAAATTGTTTATTTCGTGCTGTGAACAACATGATTTGTGAATTTTTAATAATACTTCTTGCGTAACTTCTTCTGCAAGGTCTGTATTTCCAAATCGTGATAAGACATATCCATACAATTTCTCTTTAGATTTATTCCATATACTCCACACTTGTTTGTATTCTGTAATTTCCATTTTTTCAATTTGATATCTTTGTAAACTCGATGTTTCAATACGTGCCCAACCTTTTTATTTGTTCAACCGATTAACCGTTATCAAACGCTTTTAAAATTTTTACGATTTGCTGTGGTTTGAATTTACTCTTTCTCATACTGTTTAAAATTAAGATTTTTATTCTACTTTTAAACAGTTCAGCTTTAATGGAAAGTTACAGGGAGTTTAGTTTATTATTTTTTCCAAATGCCATATTTTGGAAACTATCTGCCATCCATCTTCTCCATTAACAAAGCCAAGATGGTCTACAAATACATTATTATGGGCCCTGATTCTTATTTTTACAGTGGCACAAGATGGTGATAACCAATCAATCAACAAAATTTCTGCTTCAGGTTCTTGCCCTTTGCTCGCAGGCGATACTCTTCCTCCAACATCTTTGCTAAAACTATCAATGGGTTCAACGAAAACCTTTCCTTCATCGACATCAAATAAACTAGAGTTTTTATGAAATATTTTGTCTAGCATTTCAGTATCACAATAATAAAGGGCATCGAAGTAAGTTTGTACAGCACTTAGTAAATCGGTAGTTGAGTTCATTTTTTGTTTTTGCATAATTTCTAAAATTTATTTTATGTCAAAATTAGTTTGACTATTGTATTATTTTTAATCTAGAAATTGAGCTTTTTAAATTTATAGCTGAAATTTTCTCAACTTCACTATAATTACAAATTGTTAATTTTGCTACTTATGGAAATTAAATATTTTAGACTTATAAAAACTATTGCAGAAGAAGGTAGTATTGCTAATTCTGCTGAAAAATTATTTTTAACTCAATCGGCTTTGAGTCATCAATTAAGAGAACTGGAAGAAAGATTGGGATTTAAGGTCTTTCATAGAACTCGAAATAAATGGGAATTGACAGACGAAGGAGTCGAATTATATAAATTGGGGAATACAATTCTTGAAAGTATTGAAAAAGGTTTTCAAAACATTGAAGAGTTGCGAACTGGTTCTGTTGGCACTATCAAAGTGAGTACTGCATGTTATAGTTTCTATCAGGGTCTTTCTTCTTTTATACAGAAAATGGGGCTTTTATATCCTGATATTAATGTTGATTTAATTCTTGAAGCAACACACCAACCAATACCAAAAATTTTATCTAACGAAATTGATATAGCTATAGTTACTACAAAACCTGAAAATGAAACTTTATCAAGTATAGAAATTTACGAAGACGAGATTTTTGCAATAATGCATAGAGAAAACCCTTTAAATAAAACTGATTTTTTAGATGCAAATGATTTTTCAAAGTCACATTTGATAATCCATTCTTTTCCTTTGGAAACAGTCTCGGTATATGATCAATTTTTAAAACCGTATAAAATTAATCCACACAAGATTTCCGCTATTCCTCTTACCGAGGTTGCCTTAGAAATGGTCGATGCAAATATGGGAATAATGTGTATGCCTAAATGGGCATTAAAGTCCTTTAAATTGTCTGACGATTTAATTTTTAAACGAATTAGCAGATGTGGATTGAAAAGAATACATCATTTAGTTTTCCGTAAAATCGATAAATCAAAGAAGTATATTAATGACTTTATTTCAAATTTTGAAGATGATTTTTCGAAGGTTTGAGAGGCTTTCAGCTTGTAGCTAATATTCTCGTATAACCGTTAGTCAATGGTTTAATTTTTTTTATTTTCAATTAAGCACCAATGTGTGAAATCCTGAGTGAGTTCAGATCCGCCTTAATAGAGCCTGTGCATTGTTATGTGGTATTTTATATTTCATTCATCAATTTTGCCGAATTCCAAACAGTGGCAAACTCTTTGTTCAAGCTCGCAAGTGTGGTAAGATGTATTGTTTCAGAATCATATTTTTCCCCATTAATTCCAACTAGGTCAAAAGCTACAGTAGCATCTGAAATCAAATATGTTTCATAACCATAATTTCCTGCCATTCGAGTTGTAGTTGAAACGCAATGATTGGTTGTGATTCCAACTATTACCAAGCTTGTAATTCTCATTTCATCCAATTGCTCTTTTAAATTAGTCCCAATAAAAGCACTATTTACATTTTTTGTTATTATCGATTCGTTTTCTTTAGGTAAAACATTATCATTAAATTCAAAACCTATGTTTTGCTCATTGAGTTTAGATTCAGGGTTTGTGGAGCTGTGTCTTATGTGAAAAACAGGCAAATTCAGTTTACGCCATTTACTTAATATTTTTCCGCAAACTATTTCCGCATTTTTATTGTTTCTGCTTCCACCCCAATAGTCTTCATCCGAAAAAGCTTTTTGCACATCAACTAAGATGAGTGCAGGATTTTTTTCTTTTAAATTCATTTCAAATTTTATTCAATTTTAATGATACACAAAGATCTCGTGCATGAATTCGTTGCGTGTTTAAGCATTAAAGTTAGTGAAAAATCACAGATAGAAAATTCCAGCGGGATTATCGTAGGTAGGCTCTCATTAGCTACGAATTATACATATCGTTATTTGCTAAACTTTTATCATTCTAAGAAGTATAAACGTCCGATTAGTAACAAATAGCATTGTAAGTCGTCTTCCGATAAAACGGATACGTATGAAATACCCTTTGATTAAGCCCCAATATTACTTCTTGATATTCAAAGAAATTGTAAGTTTTATTAAAAATCCCAGAATTGAGAAAACTCTCGAAAAATCAGTGAAGTTTAAAATTTATGATACTATTGGACTGTACTTTTTGAAGTTAATATTCTTAATACCGGTTGTGTAATTTTTTGCCATGGTATATGACCCAGAAAATATACAAAAAGTAAATATGTCTGAACGCTTTACACCACTGGTTTTTTTATTAGTGGGCGGAGTGATTCTTCCATTGGTTGAAGAAGTTGCATTCAGACTTTCATTAAAATTTAAACCCATTTATTTGGGTTTATCGTCAAGTGTACTCTGCTATTATATAGTAACTAAATTTATTTTCCATACCAAAATTAGCAGTATAGATGAAAGTTTTTTAATAAGGATAATTATCTCATTTTTATTGGGAATAGTTCTTTATTCTGTAATCAATATTAAACCATTAAAGGAGCAATTGATTAAATTTTGGAACCTACACTTTCGAAGTATTTATTATATCTCTTGTGTGTTTTTTGCTTGGATACATATATCGAAGTACGAATTAAACTGGGCGAATATTCTTTTACTTCCTATACTTACTTTACCCCAATTGATGAGTGCTTTAATTTATGGGTATATTAGAGTGTCTTTTGGTTTTCAGTACCCACTATTATTCCATATGTCCAATAATTTAATAAGTATTGGATTGTCTTTTTTACCCTTTACTGATTTATTTTTAAATTGATAATTATATATTTTATCGAAATGGTTGCTATTGGCCTTGGCTATGGCTTCGTAGCGGAATGGTTCGACAGAATTATTCCGCCGTAAACCAAAGTTAGTAAACACACAGGAATTTCTGAGAGGAAATTCCGTCGCAATGAACTATAGCAGTTATTGTGTGTAGTTATTTCTAGTATTATTTGGACTTTTTTAATTTGGCAACTTCTATTGGTATGAATTTAGGAAGATAATTTGGGACACAATTCTTTGCTACCATTTCGTCTTTGTAAAGACCCGTTTTTTCTCCAATCAAAATACATCTATCACGATACTTTTCTTGCCATTTCCCTATTTGACCAGCCGTATAATTCATTGCCCATTGGACTTCAGGCTCTTCTTTCATAAGATTTTTCTCAATTGAATCTAACAGTTCCTCTGTATTGGATTGGCTTGTATTTCCCATCCATCTCAATCTTGCTTGATAATACCAAAATACTCTCCTTTGTAGTTTAGAAGAACTATTTTTCCACGTCTCCATAAGAGGAATTATCTTTTTGTCTTTAGATAATTGATTAGCCATTAACCAATCTATCAAATGATTTCGCTCATCAAAGTCGTGTTTCTGAATATCATTGTCAAGTTGGTCAATTACTTCTTGATTTAGATGTTTTTTGTCCATTATCAGAATTGCTAACTGACGAGGCAAAAATTCTTCAGTTGTCCAAAGTTCCATAGCCAAAGCGTGGTCTTTTTTAATTTCTTTTGCGATTTTTCTCAAGTCTCCCAGCTTTGTTGTTTCATTGTCGATTTCGCTAAATATTTTTTGTGCTTTTGACGATAGTTTCATTTCGTTCTTGATTATTCCTAAATTACACACAACGGTTCCGGTATGCATCGTAGCAACCCCATGGGAGCCATGACTCTCCTATCGATTGTTAGCAATTGTTTATTTTAACTTATGTTTAAAAATCTCATTTGAACTAACCCAATACACTTCCCCATTCGTCACTCCTTTCCATCCACTATTTGTGGGAGTACTATATCTTTTGGAGAAGAAAAAATATTTATTATCAGGAGACATATAGGGACAAAAATAAATCCAATCTTCCTCAATATTCTCTCCAAGGTTAAAAAAAGAAGGTCTTTGCCATTTACCATTTTTTTTGAACGATACTGCAAACCCCTTTTCTTCAGAATAGGTATTGGCAGTTATTAAGAAGCTTTCATCAGGTGAAACATACGTACTTCTTTCTCCTTTTTCAGAATTTACTTCGGGACCAATATTTATCGGAGCGTCAAACTTCCCCTCTCCTAAATATTGAGCACGATAAATATCTCTTTCACCCAAACTACCAGGTCTATCAGATGTAAAATATAAGCTTCCGTCTGCAACTACAACAGGGTATGATTCTGCATATTCCTGAGTTGATATGGGGTGTTCAACCTTTGTGGCTAATTGCCATTTACCATCAATTTTTTGACTTTTATAAATGTCCGGTTTAGACTTTTTCAATCGGTCTTCTGGACTAATACCAAGAAAGTACATAGTATTTCCGTCTTGACTGATTGAAGGGTCAATTGCAACCGACTCTTTTTCTTGATCAGCAAACATTTGTATAGGTTTTGGTGAATTCCAATTACCACCAATAAATTCGGAATGATGGATAACAAATTTTTTATTAATAATTCTGGTGAAAAACATTTCGGTTAAAGAAGAATTAAATACCGAATTAATTTCAATGCTGTCAGTGTTTACTATTGACGGTGCAAATAATTTTGGTTTAGCAGTAGGTGGAGATTGATCTAAATACGATGGATTAGTATTAGGTTGTTTACAGCCTAGTAAAATTAGGTTAAGTCCAATTACGTATAATAGAAAAAACTTTTTATTCATTTGTTTTTTTATTCTAATGTTCGTTAAGGGACATCCTTTACACAAGTCAAAGATTAGAGGTTACACCAAAGTAGTTTCTAACCTTGTCGATTGTTGTTTATTTTTAAGATGTCTCTCATCAAAGAAACCTAAAATTACATTTCTAAAAAAGACTTTCCAAATCCCATTTCCTATATGGTCAATAGCACATTTTTTAATTTAATGCAGTTGATACATATATTTGTCCAAGGTAGCCAGGAAACTACTGAGTCGTATGCATTCTGAAGTAAGCAAATAAATTACTCATCAGAAAGGAATAGTCAGTTAAGAGTATAACATAAAAACCTAAAGACTCGAAAATACTTTTGGCACAGAAAGAGGACAACTAAACATCGTAGGTGAAATTTAAATACAGGTTATCACATTTTATAGGAAGTTGCCTTGTTTGTCAATTATAATCATGCTATCGCCTCCGACAAATGAGGCACTAAAAAGTAGGAATACAAAGCGAGAAAGGCTGTCCACGTAGGTTTCCCAATTACGAACATCCTGTTTGGACAAAAACGTACAAGAGCAAAAGTTTAGCGTTACCTATTACCGAGAAGAATACGAGCGAAATATAAAAAGAGTGCATAACCCACAGGGCAGCTATAAGAAAGGCAAACGACAGAGTACAGTTGACCCGGTCTGTGGGACACTCTCACAATTTATGGTTTAATTAAAATCAATACTATAGGTCTAAAACAAGCTATTAAGTATATGCATCTATCCGCTAACGCATATACTTTGAAGAGGTACTTAGAATTCATCAAGAAAAATCCAATAAGTATGGCGGGAGTGTATTTAGCCCAGATTTTTCGATTAGAATGCCCTCTAAGGCCTGAAATAAAGCATTTAAAGAAATTTGTATTGATGAAGCTATTAATATATCGTTTTAGAAAACTAGGTTGTAGACTCAAGATTTTACACCGATCTTATTTTTTTAAGGGCTTGTGCAACTATTACCAACTTGTTGGGCAATGTTTTTTCTATTCCCCTATTCTTTTTTTTAAATCTATTCGTTCGTGTAATATTCTCGTAATCTCAACATAGTTTTTATTCAGAGTTCTGTAGAAAATTATATGTCGATTTGCCTTAACTCCGAGAAGTTGCTTTGATATTCCTTCATAGTTTTTTCCAAAATCTGGATTTTCTGCAATTTCTTGACAATTAGAAACTAGTCCATCGTAATATTTATCCGCTTGTTGTTCTGACCAAACCTCAAACGTATAATCCCAAATTTTTGATAAATCCTCTACAGCTTTGTTCGTCAACTTATATTGAGCCATTCGAGTGCTTTTTCGCTTTTAGCGATTCAAGATGTTGTTTTGGGTCAAATTCGTGAGCTATTCCGCTGTCAATTCCTTCTTGTATTGCATTTTTCAAAGCAATTACTTTATTTTCTTCTTCCTCTAAAAGTCTTAATCCAGCACGAATGACTTCGCTAACATTTTTAAACCTTCCTTCACTTATTCGGCTTTGAACGAATTGGTCAAAATAATTTCCGAGTGATATTGATGTGTTTTTGTTCATTAGAAAACTAATTTTTTTCAAATATACCAAAAATTGGTATAAAAGTAAGGTTTTCTTTAATGTTCGTTAAGGGACATCCTTTACACAAGTCAAAGATTAGAGGTTACACTAAATTAGTTTCTAACCTTGTCAATTGTTGTTTATTTCTAAGATGTCTCTCATCAAAGAAACCTAAAAATGACTTTCCAAATCTCATTTCCTATATGGTCAATAGCAACATGTTTTTCTTTAATGCTGCTGATACATATATTTGTTTAAGGTAGCCAGGAAACCAAAAGGCTATGGTCAAAACCAATATTTCAAAATAATTAGAATAACAAAATGTTATATTTTGAAGATGTAGGATTTAGGAAACAGCTTTATATAGGAAACATTGTTGGTAATAGTTTTTATTTCGTCGTTAGTTGATTTCGTGTGTTGAAATAGACGTATAAACTCAGAATTATTGCTGTTGTAGAAACTATCGTCATAATTGTTCCGGGAACAAAGTTTGCAAAACCACCTAAATCTATAAATATGAAGTAACCTAAATCTGTTAATCCGCCAACAATAGCTGTAAAAATTATAGCTATTTTGTTGCCCTTCCAGATATAAAATGCTCCAATAAAAGTAAAAATTCCAATCCAAAAAAGGTTGAATCCGTGTTGACTAAGAATTGCTCCTGACGCTTCTGAATAGTCCATTTGCAACAGACTTGGTTCAACTGCGTCAGCAATTCCAGCAACTGAGGCAGAAATATCACCCGTTAAAATTCTTCTCATTGTCATTACTCCTGCGAAAATGTGGACTAAGCCCCAAACAATCCAGAGTACTGCGGATATTTTTAATAATTTTTTCATTTCCGTATGATTTTGTTCTATTGAAATGTAAAATTAAGTTTGTTAGAAAACCTGTGCATTATGATTTCATAAGAAAAGAACTAACCGTCTTTTTTCAAGCGTTTTGCCTTAGCGGCACTTAGAGTTTCAGGATTAACACCTATATATGATGCAATCATATGTTGAGGAACACGCCGTGCTATATGTGGATATGTCTTAATGAAGTATTCATAACGTTCAATGGCGTTTGTACTGATAAGCATCAAAATACGTTTTTGTAATGCATTCAATCTTTTTGTGAGTGCTCCTACATTCTGTTTTTCCCTTTCAATATCTTTCTGTAAAACAACTACTGTCGAATCTTCTAGTGCATCTATAAAAAGAATTGACTTTGATTCAGGTTCACATGTGTCTGCAATTACCCATCCTTCAGGTGCAAACATGAAAATATTTTCTTTGCCATTATGGTCAATTGAGTAGCTACGTAAGATCCCAGTTTTGACATGGTACACTTTTGTGTCAAATTCTCCGCTTCTTTGAATTATTTCACCCTTTTTGATAGTTATTTCCTTCACAGAATTTGATTTTCCTAATGTTCGTTAAGGGACATCCTTTACACAAGTTAAATATAAGGTAAGTTGGGCTGAAAATAAGTTTTCATTACCGGTTTAGCCACAAGCCAAATCTTTTTATTTTGTTTTAATCTTTCTCTTATAATACCCACCGAAGGACTACTGCTACCAAAATATAAAATAAAAACGAAGTCGTAAATCAAAAGATTTGGCGACTTAGCAAATAGACTATGACCTTTTGATTAGTACTATAGTATTGTTCATTAAAAAGATCTAGTTTTGTTAACACCGCCTTTATGCTCGGTCGTACCGTCCGCATATATGTGGTGTAATTGTTTGCAGTTATTTTATTCCCCTTTTAATATTCAGAGCTAATTTTTCAAGTTTATCATCTATGCCTTCAAAACTTGCGTTTGATAAAACAGCAATCCCAATGTTAGATTTTGGAAATACCATAAGCCAATTCTGCATTCCCCAAATGCCGCCATGGTGACGATAGCAAACTTCATTCTCTATTTTTACGATATTCCAATGATACCCTATATCAAAATCGTATTGGGTACTGAAGAAATTCTTATGAGATTCTTCAATTTCTGGTATTGATTCATTCAAATGATATTTGATATACTTCATTAAATCACTTGTGTTTGAGTGAATTCCTGCAATTCCGCCCCAAAGATTGCTTTGATAATGCTTTTGCGGTTCTTTCTCACCATTATAGCCTTGTATCAACAAATTTTTATCTTTTGCATCGAGGACGAACTTGGTGTCTATCATCTGGTTCGGTTTTAAGATATATTCCTCAATAAGTTCTTGGTATGGAATTTCATAAGCTTTTTCAAGAATGTATGCAGTTATTTCAGGTGCTGTGTTGGAATAGTGGAATTCCGTTCCAGGTTTAGAACTAATTTCTACTTGATGTAATCCATTCCAAAATGCTTTCTTGTTTTCTCCAGCAGGTGGGAAATTAGGGAAACCTCCTGTGTGTGTAATGATATTTTTAATAGTTACTTTTTCACTTTTATATTGGAAATTGGGATATTCTTGAGGCAAATAATCCCTAATATCATCATCAAGCGAAATTTTGCCATCAAGAACAGCTTTAGCGACCATTGTTCCGGTAAAGGTTTTAGTTACAGAAGCTAATTCATAAAGCGTAGCGTCCGTTGGTGGATTTTTCTTGTTTGGATTTTGCTCTCCAAAATGAAATGTTGATTCGTTTCCATTATTATAAAGTGCAATTGAAATCGAATGAATTCTGTTGTCGTCCAAAAATTCATTAGCAAAGTATTCAACAACTCCCTCTGTGCTTATCTTGTTGATTTCTTTATTTTTTTTACAGCCAATTCCCGAAAAAGTGACAAGTACCAGAACAATTTTTATAACGTTATTTCTCAATGTTTTTGGTTTTTTATAATGTTCGTTAAGGGACATCCTTTACACAAGTCAAAGATTAGAGGTTACACTAAATTAGTTTCTAACCTTGTCAATTGTTGTTTATTTCTAAGATGTCTCTCATCAAAGAAACCTAAAAATACATTGCTAAAAATGACTTTCCAAATCTCATTTCCTATATGGTCAATAGCAACATGTTTTTCTTTTAATGCTGCTGATACATATATTTGTTTAAGGTAGCCAGGAAACTCCTGAGTAGCATCCACCAAATAGTACGTACAGACGTTTCTTATTAGCAAGGAATAGTTAGTAAAGAGTATAACATATAAGCCTAAAAACTCGAAAATACTTTTGGCACGGAAAGAGGAAAACTAAATATCGTATTTTTAAGATCTCGGAAAGGGCTTTTCATAGGATACCGTGCTAATTATAGTAATTATTTCAAATTTTTCCGGATGATAGTCCATTCCAATTCGTATTTCTTCGGTTTTTTCTTTACCAATAAGTTTTTTAGATACGTATAAGCCCAAATCCAAAGAAGATGCGACTGCTCCAGCTGTTATGGTATTATTGTCATCAACAATTCTTGCTTGAGCAACTTTTTCGCAATACTTTTCTAATGATTTATATTCGTTGAAGTTAGTAGTTGCTGTTTTATTTTTTAAAAATCCAGCTGAACCTATTAATAAGCTACCTGTACAGATTGAAACTATATAATCAACATTTTCTCCAGTTCTCAACCATTCAATGAATTCTATATTGTGTTGAAGTTCTCTTGTTCCATATCCACCAGGCACAACTATCATATCATAAACCGATAAATCAGGTTTAATTTTATCCACAATAATTTCTAGTCCAAAACTATCCATTATCGATTTTTTAGTAGCACATAAATGCCAATTTAGGTTTTCCATAAACCCTTTTGTTTTTATATTCTTTATAGGGTCATAAAAACCAATAAAATCTAAAAGAGTGATACCGTCAAATAATATATATGCAATTTTCATTTATTCTTAAATTCGTTAAGGGACATTCTTTGTACAAGTTTAAGATTAAACGTTACGCTAAAGTAGTTTCTAACCTTGTCGATTGTTGTTTATTCCTAAAATGTCGCTCATCAAAGAAACTTAAAAATACATTTCTAAAAATGACTTTCCAAATCCCATTTCCTATATGGTCAATAGAAACATGTCTCAACACCAAAAATAAATAATATAGGAGCTATTCACGTTCGGTTGTGGCATCTTCTAATTTTTCCATCACACGTTTCGCAGTAAGTCCATGTAAAAAAATTGAGATCAAAATTACCAACGCTACAATAGAATAAAGATTGTTAACGTCTTCAAAATTACCATGTTTGATACCATAAGTAAGGTAGAATACAGAGCCAACTCCGCGGATTCCAAAAAACGATATAGCCAATTTCTTCCTTTTGCTTAGGTTTGTTTTCAAAAGGCTCACAAAACCTAATAACGGTCTTAACAGAAATACAAGGACTACACTTAAGATTACTGAATTCGTTGTGTTAAATTCCAGAATGCCGGCAACGATTGAACCTCCGAAAAAGACCATCCAAAAGATAATTAGGAATTTTTCTGTATTGGATATAAAATATAAACTTGGGTCACTTTTAGTAGTCTTATTTTCTCGGTGTTTTTTGTAGTTCGCAAAAAGTCCAGCAAAGAACACGCTCAAAAATCCGTACGAATTGAGGATTTCAGCCAGTCCGTAAGATATAAATGTTAACGATAGCGCGACAAAGGCTGGATGTATCCGACGTTCGTTTACATCACTTAGTTTATGGGTGACAAAGCTGTATGAATAACCTAAAATCATACCTACAAGCACACCTACCACAACTTTATAAATCACATAAAAACCAATCCATTCTGCCCACTGGTCGAAACCCATCGTTTCATTTTTAGACCACAAAATGGCCAAGAAGACAAACGGAAAAGCCATCCCATCGTTGAGTCCGGCTTCTGCGGTAAGGTTATACTGTACACCGACATTTTTGCTAGCAACGGTCTGTTTTTTGTTCAACTGAATTTCTGAAGCCAGCGCTGGATCTGTAGGTGCTAAAATGGTTGCCAAGAGTAAAGCTACCGGACCATCGAGATCCAAAAAATAGTATGAAATCACAAATACAATGACGATATATAACGGCATCATAATAATTAATAATCTAAGCGGATTTCGCCATTCTTTCCAGGAATAGTTAAGGCCGATTTTTAAACCCGCGACCATAAGACTGATAACCACTACCAATTCGGTAAAATGAAGGGCAAAATCCAAAGGCCATGTAGGATCTGGCCATGGTAAAGGTGTATTGAGCAGAAATAAAATAGCTCCAAGAAACAATAATGGTATGGTAAAACTGATCTTAAATTTCTTTAATAGAATGGGCAGAAAACTTGCAAAGAGCGATGTCATGCCCACTATTAACAAAATCATATAATATTTATTCATCGCATCAGAGTTACTTACAAATTTAGCACATTGCCACCGAATAAATGTGCTTTAATCTAACTGCTTATTCTAATTTCAATAGTATAAGAGCTATTCATGCTAAAAAACCCAGACTCTCTAAGTATGACTTGTATCTAATTATGGGAGGAGGTCAATAAACATACAAGCCTAAAAACTGGAAAATATTTTTGGCACAGAAAGAGACAACTAAACATCTTAAGTGAAATCCAACTATAGGTTATCACATTTTATAGCAAGTTGCCTTGTTTGCCAATCATAATCATAATGATGCTCTTGCCTCCGACGAATAAGGTACAAAAGAAAGGAAGGCATATTTCTTCAGAAAGATCCTTATAAATCGCATGGATCCAGAGTTACTAAAAGGCTATCGTTGAAATATTGACAACGCTTTAATGGCGTTACCTACAATCCAACCATATAAAACCATTAGTATGAGATAATTAAAATAATAAAATATCGTATTTTTAGACTATGCCTTAGAAAAAGGTTTTACATAGGATACATTGTTGGCACAGTTTTTAATAGTTTTCACTACTTGAAATATCTTTTTTCCATTTACAAGTAATTCCCAATATTAATAACATTGCTAAAATTTCAACCGTCCCGAAAAACAAGTATGAAATTGGCGGATTTTCGAGACCTCCAAAAATTACATAGGTGATTGTAATTGGTACGGCTACGAAATTCATGATTCTGTTAGATGTTCTGGGTAAAATCCGTGACAGTAAAATCATCATTATCGGGATTTCCATTAGGATAGAGAAAGTAAGGACAGTTGCTGAATTCAATTCCTTGCTCATCCGTTCAAGTAATTCTAAATATCCTGGCCGTAACATTCCTATGATGTCGGCGTACACCATATTAATCAATATGAAAACCCATAGAGTAGATAGTAAAATATTTCTATCAAACTCGGTAACATTGTTTAGTTTTATCATTTTCTTCGCTTTTTAAATCAAAAGCAAAGTTGGGTAAAGATTGAAATAAGTCGTTTACTGAAAAGTTCAATTACTTGTCTGATAAGCTCAATCTGTAATTGGTTGGGGTTAGTCCAAACCTATCTTTAAAAGACCTTGATAAATGTGACGGACTACTAAAACCACATTCATAACCTATTTCACTTATGGATTTATCAGACACCCTTAATAATTCAGCCACTTTTTCGGTATTACGTTTAATTTGATATTTTGCTGGTGTTGTACCATAAACTTCTTTAAATTTTCTTTTGAAGGTAGATAGTGAGGTGTTGGTTACTGTTGCAAGATTTTCTAAAGATTGTGTGTTGTCAATATGTGCGTCAACCAATTCCTTAAATGAAAACTTTCTCTCTGAAAAAAGACTGTTTATTATTTTGCGAATGTCATCACCGTTTTCAGTCTGTAAAAGCAGAGTAATGATTTCTCGAAGTTTTAATGTAAGCAAGCTTGCATTTAATGCATCTTTATTTGAAAACAGATTTTCGATATTCTCGATATAGCCTTGTATTAAATTGCTTGCTGATTTTTGAACAACAAATTTCGTTACGGGTGTTTCAATTTCTTTCCAAAGCTCTGGTTTATTGCCTTCAAAAACCTTTTGTAGTAGGTTGTAATTAAAGTGGATAATTATAACGTGTAAATAGCCTTGAGATAAATCTGAGAGCATTTGTCCAAGTGTCAGTCCGCAAAGCGAGAGAATAATTTTTCCTTTGGATGCTATAATATTTTCCTTGGTCGAAAATACTTGATTATCACCTTGTAGGATATAGGCAAAGCAAGCATCCGCTGGAAGGTCTATCGGTTCTTTTGAAGGTGTTTTGGTTTGAACTTTTGTAAACAACGGTATTTCAAAAAGTAAAATTTCTTTTTTGTTCATCGTTCAAATTCTGACTAATGTAAAATTATGTTACTAAAAATCATAAACTTATGATTGTTCAATTTTTTTATCATTTTATTAAATTTTCAATCTCAATTTACTCAATTTTTCGTTAGCGTACGTACTGAAGAATTTTTGGGCTCTGTGAGGATTGTTCGTTAAGGGACATCCTTTACACAAGTTACAGATTAGGTGTTTGTACTACAATAGTTTCTAGTCTTGTCGATTGTTGTTTATTTCTAAGATGTCTCTCATCAAAGAAACCTAAAAATACATTTCTAAAAAAGACTTCTCAAAGCCCATTTCCTATAGGTTCAATAGTAACATATTTTTCTTTTATGCAGTTAAAACTTATACTAGTCAATAGCCAGGTAACTAAAAGTTTATGGTTAAAACCATTAGTACTAGCAAATTAGAATAACAAAATAGTGTATTTTGAAGATCTAGGATTTAGAAAAAGACTTTTCATAGGATACATTGTAATCTGCTTTTTAGTCGTTTCTGATGATTTTGAATTGACCTGGTGAAACTTTTATTGGATGCGGAAAGCCTTTCCCTAACATTTTCGTATTGTCTTCATTCAATCCTTCTTGATTCTCAAACCCACTATTTACAACGGCTAGAAACGATTCATATGATTCCCAAACAACTATATTGACAAAATTGAATTTGTTATAGTTGTTAATCGTTCGATAAAAGGTTGAGCTAACAAATCCCGGTTTAGTTTTAAAATATTTAATATAAATATCTCTTACTTTAATTGCTTCTTCTTCAAATCCCTCCGGTACTTCTATCGAGTTTATTACACTTATATGTTTCATTTAAAGTCCTTATTTAGTTCAAGTATATTCATTAAGGAACATCCTTTACACAAGTTAAATATAAGGTAAGTTGGACTGAAAATAAGTGTTTATTACCGGTTTATCCACAAGCCAAATCTTTTTATTTTGTTTTAATTTTTCTCTTTTAATACCCACCGAAGCACTACGGCTACCAAAATATAAAACAAAAACGAAGTCGTAAATCAAAAGATTTGGCGACTTTTCAAATAGACTATGACCTTTTGATTAGTAATATAGTATTGTTCGTTAAAAAGGCCCAGTTTAGTTAACACTGCATGAAAGCTTAGTTATTTTGGTGCTATTTTCTCACATTCTTGTTACCAACAGATTCCCTTATTTTCTACTCTACAAATTTAGCTTTTTCAATACCATTGGCAAATTTTGGATGATGTCGTTGCCAGTTTTTGGTCAATGGCTAAACGCTCCTGCCAAAGCCTGATTTTTTAACTTCACTCCTAGTTTTATTAACCTGGGTTCTATTCTATGCTGTTCCAAATTGCATCTAAGAGTTGTTGTGTTTGCTCAGATTTTATTCTGGTATTCTCAATTACTTCCTTATTATTTTCATCTAGTAGTTGCGTGAAATTTTCAATCATAAGAGTGGTCTGTGCTTTTTGACTGTGTGTTTCAATAAATTTAAACTCTTTTGGCGTTGCCATACCTTTTCTTAAAGTATATCCTACTTTATGACTCTCATCGTTAAAGGCGAAACCCTTTGCCCAATCAAGTACAAAATCGTCTATACTTATTTGACCATCTGTACCGAGAATATCCAAGTCCATTATGCAAACTCCTGCATTATAGCCGATATCCCAGTTAGAGGTAGACTCATCTTCAAAAATAATAACTCCTGCACCTCTAAAGATGGCATTCGTCTTTGGGTCTCGTTGTACGAAAGATTTTATGTCTTTGATTTTTTTAGCGTTTGGCATGTATTCTACAATAGCCCTTGCAGAATACCAAGCCATATCTCCAATAGCTCCTGTAGGCTCAAGGTCTGTGTTGTAGCGTATGTTGGTTCTATCTAAAAAAGGAAAGAAGAAAGAAGTACGAACCGCTTGAGGGCTCCCAATTTGTTCAGATAATTTAGCTTTAATATTTTGTGTTCTTGGATGATGCACAAAATGCGTTGCATCCATGAATACCACATTATTATTTCGTGATGCATTGGTTATCCGTTTTAAAGATTCAAAATTTAAAAAGGGTTTGTCAGCAAGAATATGCTTTCCGTTTTTTGCAGCCATTATGGCAATATCTTCTTTAGCAATTGTCGGTACTCCAATATAGACTGCATCAATGCCGTCCCATTGTAACATAGTATTCCAGTCACTAAAAGTCCTTTCAATAGTGTGATTTTTAGCAAATGACTCAGCATTTTCAATACTACGACTTGACACAGAAGCAATTTTGGCATTTTTAGAAATATTAATTGCTTGTGCAATTATATTGGATATCATACCTGTCCCCACTATACCTATTCTTAACGATTTTGATGATTTCATTTTTTCTGTTTTTATTTCTGAGGCAAAGTTCAAAATAGAAAAGCAGGTTCAAAAGGACATACATCACAGATTTTTAGTGATGTAAATCACATTTTGGGCAAGCGACTTAGTGTTTCTCTTGTTACGCCTAGATAAGAAGCTATAATCGCCTTTGGAACACGTTGCAATAAAGATGGATAGTTCGTTACAAATTCATCATAACGAGTTTTGGCATTTTTGTCTAAAAGGGATAATATTCTTTGTTGCAGAGCAACATATCCAAGGTGAGATTTAATCCTGAAAAAGTGTTCTATTTTTTGAAGTTCAGCACAGAGTTTATTTCTATTTTCTAATGAAATGCATAAAACTTCACAATCTTCTAAACAATCAGCATTGGTTGTCGCCTTTATTTTTTTGAAGAAGGCTTGATAGTCGGTTACCCACCAATTTTCCATTGCGAATTGAAGGATGTGTTCCTTTCCCTCGTCATTTGTATAGTAGACTTTTAAAAGTCCGCTTATAACAAAATGGTCGTCTGTTACCAGGTTTTCACTCTGAATAAGGAACTGATGCTTTCTTAATTTCTTTAATTCGAAATGAGCAAGAACATATTCAAATTCCGAATCGGTAATTGGTGTTATCTCTTCAATATGTTTTCTTAATTTAATGCTCAATTTTAGTACTATATTTTAGGTTTTGCATAAAAGTAAGTAGAAAGGGCGTTTTAATGCCCTTTATACAGTGTTATTATTATTCTTTACTTAAGTGAGCTTCGACTTGTAGAAAAGCCTTTTCTCGATACGGTTTTAAAGTTTTATATTTTTCACTTTTAAACACTTTTTCTAAAGCTTCTTTATTCCGGAATTCTATTATTGAAACTAGATTAGGGCTATCTGTTCCTATTAAAGATTCTGAAACTATATACTTGCCAATTGATTGTGCTCCCACTTGCTCATATAGAATATTCATCTGTTTCAAGTAATAATTTAAAGCTTCTTTTTCATTTGGATTAATTGTTGCCACGATAATTAAAATTACTTTGTACATCTTTTTAAAATTTTATGGTTATAATCCACAAAATTCAGATATGATGTCATCAAAAACTTTGACAAATGTCAAATAATTACATTGCTACTTACTCTACTTAAGGTCTCTAATGAAATCCCTAGATAAGAAGCTATATCTGTTCGAGAAGCTCGCTTAATCACATAAGGATTTTTTTTTAACAATAGGTCATATCTTTCTGAGGCAGAATAGAATTGTAACGCGGTAATTCTTTCCTGCAACCTCACTAAATGATTAACTATTATTTGTCGATAATCTCTTTCTATTTCAGGTTTATTCATACATTCTTTTTCAATCTCACTCTTTTTTATGGTATGGATTATTGAATCTTCAATAGTCTCAATGTACTGCGTACTTTTTTTATTTTGGTAAAACCCACTTATGGAAGTCAAATATGTGTTACTTGTTCCAAACCAATCAGTTATTTCTTTTCCACCTTTCAAGTAATATACTCTAACCAATCCTTTTTCAATGTAGAATAAATCGTTAGCTGAGTATCCTTCACGTAGCAAATGAGTTCTTTTTTTGTAAACTTCTTTATATCCTAATTCTAATACTTTGTTCAATTGTGATTTCAATTAATGCGTAGAATAGAGCCTGATAGTCCTACTCCCATTTGTATCTGTTAAAGATATAAATATTCTAGAACTATCAGTGCCCTCTTCATCAAACCGTACGTGAACTTTTCGCTCATACGGCTTACCTATAGCATTCCTCATTGCGCTTTCGAAAGTGTTTTCAAGCGAGCATACTTTTCTATATCCAATAGTTTATAACATATAACTAAGGTGTCATAGGGACGCTGGCGGAGCACCCGATGCGCTTTTCCTCCTTTTGCTCGCATCCATTTATAAAGCTTGTAATCCAGATATTTCTTGATGATCTTCACCATTTCCCAGATATGAGTGGTTTTAGTTATCGAAAAAGTAATTTAACCATCCGATCAGTGTTTGATTCAGTTTCCAAACAATCCATGCTATACTCCAATGGCGTCGCTTGTTGAACAATTCCCCTAGTTTAGCAAATAGCTTACTTCGGGATCGCATACTAGGACGAACATTGGTATAATTTTTCTTGTTCCAACTGAACTTGGATCGGATCACACGAAACTCAAAACCCAGAAAATATAAACTACTCTTATTCGTATGTAGTAGTTTGGTCTTCTCTTTGTTAAGGGATAATCCCAAAAAGTAACACCCTTGTAGGGTAACGGGATACTTATGTCCAAAAACAAAAGAAATATCAAAAAGAGGATACAATTGCGTTATAAAATCATCACAACCTCTATAACAAGTAGAAAGAAATGTTTATAAACCCGCAGGAACAAGGTATGTTGGACATCTTCAACATCATCTAGCTCTATAGAAACATATAGCAATCCCATACTAACCTGTATAGACCCAGTTTAGTCAACACGGCCTTCATGCTCGGTCGTACCACATGAATGCTTAGTTGTTAGCCACTGGCTTTATTATTCTGTTAATGACGCTAATTAGACTTTATTCTATTATTTAAATTTTCGATTATTTTTAGTGCAACATATTTGGATGATAAATAATTTTGTCCTGTAATTACATTGCCATCTACTTCAACGTGTACAGAATTCCTAGGTGAATACTTAAAAATACCTCCGTGTTCTTCAATAGTTTTTGTAATAAAAAAAGGAAATTGCTTCAAGTATTCAGCACCTTCTTTTTCAAATGCATCTGGATACCCATTTATAGTTTTGCCCGCAACTAGAAATTGTCCATCTTTTGTTTTTAGATGAACTATGCCAGCTGTTCCGTGACAAACAGATGATATAATTCCTTTTTTCTCTTCATAAATTGTCATTGCTATTTTCTGTATTGCTTTGTTTTCAGGTATTCCAAACATAGCGCTTCCTCCACCAATATAATGTACAGCTTTATATTGATTTGGGTTTATTTGGTTTGGATTTTTTGTGTTTTTTAGCGCATACATAAAGTCTGCATTATACAAGTATTTCTTTTGCAAAGAATCTGTAGTGTTGATGTATGCTAAAGGAATACTACCACCTTTTGGACTAACAAAATCGACTGTGTATCCTGCCTTTTTAAAAGTATCATATGCATTTACAATTTCCGAATAACTATTTCCTGTTGGTAATTTAGAATCTCCATAGTAGTGTGCATTTGAAACAATGAAAAGAATTCTATTGCTATTAGCATTGCTTTTTTGGCTATCGGCACTTTTGCTGATTATCTTCCATTCATTATTAATTTTTTTTAGCAAAAACATATCTATATATCTTGTATTCTTTGCAGGTACCACTATTTCTGCCTTTGCCATCGCAATATTATTAAAATATTCTATTGATAAAATATTTCCAGTTCTTCCATTAAATTTTCCAGAAGTTGCCTTTGTATACCAAGTCGTATATTCAGAAATAGGAACAGTCCATAGTTCGTCCTTATTTTTTGTTAGATATAAATTAGCTTGAGGGTAAAATGCTTTTTCAATGAGTTCAGGTTGATTGTAAGATGTGCCATTTACATAATTTAAAATTGTAATTTCAATTTTAGATCCTTCAGTTTGCGCAACAACTATATTGCTTAAGATTAGAAATCCGATTATTAAAAGAAAATGTTTCATAAATATTATTGTTTAATTGAATTAAGCAACAATAATACTCTGACTACCTTCTAAAATAATTGCAGAATTATATACTAAAACTCCTGTTGTATAAATTAGGAATTTAATATGCCAATTGTTATTGTATATATTTGGCTGGTGTTGTGTTTGTTACCTTTTTAAAGGCTGTATAAAACGTACTGTTAGAGTTGAAACCACATTTTTCAGCAATTATTTCTATTTTAAGATTTGTTTCGGTTTGTAAAAGAATTTTAGCTTCTTCAATTCTATATTCATTGATAAATTGAGAAAAACTTTTGTTTAAATTATTATTTAATAACTGCGATAATAACTGTGGTCGAATATTAATCTTTTTTGCTAATATTGGTAATGTTAGATTAGGGTTTTTAAACAATTCTTGTTCTTTTAAAGTGGATTCAAGTTTACTTAACAATCGGTTTATTTCATCTTCTTCTATCTGAAGGTTCGCATACTTTTCTTTCTTTTTTGATATGATAAACTCTTTTTTTCTTTTATAAAAAAGAAGTAATCCTGATAAATAAAACAGAAAAGAGAATAAAAATGCTCCTAAAATATAAGACGTGTAACTTGCTGTATAATATGCTATCCAAATAATGAATACGCCAAAAAATACACTTAAAGTCCAGACTTCATTATAGTTCAATTTCTTATTTTTAGTCAATATATTTCTAAAAGTAGTTTTTAATAAAAGTGCGGATGCTAGAATATATGTTAACCATTGATAGTTAATTACGCTATAAAAATAATTACCCCAAAGGTCTATGTTTTTTTGATATGGATATAAAAAACCTACACTCAAAGTAATTATAAGCAATACAGAGAGTTGGAAGTAAAATGACTTGTTTGATTTCTCGGATTGTGAGGTTTTAGACTTGACATAGAAATATAAAAAAGGACCAATAAAAAAACAAGCAGACAATCCAATTTGTAAATATATTTTTGAGAGTTGAGGATTAAAATAGAAAAATAAAGATTTCCATATTCGAATGCTCAAAACTACAAGTAGTCCACCTAAAAAAAAATTAGATTTATTTATAGGCTTCGAAAAAAGTAAAAAATAAATACTTAATACAACACTATTAAAAGCACCTAAAGCACTAAAGAAGAATATTAATTTGTTATCTAAATTCAATTTGTTTTCTTGATTTTTTTAGCTTGTGGCTAACGGCTTCGGCTATGGTTAGTACGGAAATTAAAAGTAATTAATTTCCGATTAAGCACTTAGCCAAATCTTTTTATTTTGTTTTATCTTTTTTTGTTCTAAAGCCAAATCAAAAGATTTGGCGGACTTGGTTAAAAGCTATAAACTTTGGGTTAAGCACCAAAATCCGTATTAATTATTGCCATTGTTGGCAAGTGGTTTTTAGTTTTCAAATTCAAACCATTTTTTAAGCATATAAACTTTGTCAATGGTTTTTCCATTTTTTATTATTTCTATTTTCAAAAATTCATTTTCGGTTGCGATATATTTCAATTCCAAATCTTTCATTCCATTTGTGTCATAAAATGCTCCATATTTACAATTGAAAGGATTATTCTCCACTTCATAGGTAAACACTGATAATAAAATCATCTTTTCCGAATAGATGTCTTTGTTTTTGTGTCCAAAAATTCTGTGGTCTTTTCTCATACTCGCTGTCATCCAAATCGAATTATCTTTTTCGATAAAAGCTTTTCCCATATATTTAGAGTCAATTTCTACAATAATTTTTACTGAACCATTGCAAGCATCTCCCTCTTCAGTGCCGCTAACCCACTCTTTTAAAGTCTCAATTCTTTTGTCGGTTAGTTCTTTCAAGTAAAAAGCTTTACAAATCGGATGAATTGAACCATATCTTTTATCTACGTAATTCGGGAATTTCATTACCATTTCAGCGTCTCGAAATTGAATCCAAAGTCTTTGTGATTTTTTAAGGTTTTCCACAAAAATTGTGTCTGATTTATATTCAGATAATATGGTTTTATATATATCATTCAATGTTTTGTCGGACTTATTAAATTCTGCGGATGCTTCTTTATTCATTTCCGCTTGAGTTTGCGAGAAACAACTTAAACTAAATGTCAGAATTATGAATGTAAGTAGGTTTTTCATTGTCTTTTCAACTTGTTGCGTAGAGTAGAGCCTGATAGTCCTACTCCCATTTGTATCTGTTAAAGATATAAATATTCTAGAACTATCAGTGCCCCCCTTCATCAAACCGTACGTGAACTTTTCGCTCATACGGCTTACCTATAGCATTCTTCATTGCGCTTTCGAAAGTGTTTTCAAGCGAGCATACTTTTCTATATCCAATAGTTTATAACATATAACTAAGGTGTCATAGGGACGCTGGCGGAGCACCCGATGCGCTTTTCCTCCTTTTGCTCGCATCCATTTATAAAGCTTGTAATCCAGATATTTCTTGATGATCTTCACCATTTCCCAGATATGAGTGGTTTTAGTTATCGAAAAAGTAATTTAACCATCCGATCAGTGTTTGATTCAGTTTCCAAACAATCCATGCTATACTCCAATGGCGTCGCTTGTTGAACAATTCCCCTAGTTTAGCAAATAGCTTACTTCGGGATCGCATACTAGGACGAACATTGGTATAATTTTTCTTGTTCCAACTGAACTTGGATCGGATCACACGAAACTCAAAACCCAGAAAATATAAACTACTCTTATTCGTATGTAGTAGTTTGGTCTTCTCTTTGTTAAGGGATAATCCCAAAAAGTAACACCCTTGTAGGGTAACGGGATACTTATGTCCAAAAACAAAAGAAATATCAAAAAGAGGATACAATTGCGTTATAAAATCATCACAACCTCTATAACAAGTAGAAAGAAATGTTTATAAACCCGCAGGAACAAGGTATGTTGGACATCTTCAACATCATCTAGCTCTATAGAAACATATAGCAATCCCCATACTAACTTGTATCGACCCGGTTTAGTCAACACGGCCTTCATGCTCGGTCGTACCGACCGCATGAATGCTTAGTTATTACAAGTTGTTTTTATCCAGCAAAAATCGGATTTATTAAAATCAACTTACCATTTTTAAATTCAATTTCAGCTCCACTTGTATTTTCAGCCTCAGAATAATAATCACTAGGATATTCAAAAGCGTCATCATTTTTCATCAAATCAGAATGTTTCATAGGGTCTGTTACCATTATTGTCACAGAATTACCTTTAATATATATTCCTTGCGAAGAAACCGAAAAACCATTATCAGTCAATATTTCAAACTTTGCCTGTCCTTTATGCCAATTTATATTGCTTATATCAATAGAATTAAGAACAGTTTCTATAGCATTTAATAAGGCTGAACCAAAAGACCTGTCAACAGTTTTAACAACTCCATTGAGAAATGCATTTATGAAAGAAACATCGTTCTCTATTATTGCGGTTTTTAATTTTTCTAACTCAGAAATTAATAATGTTCTATTTTTTTTAATTGTCTCTTCTTTCGCTTTGAAGAGGTCAACATTGTGTTGTTCTGTGAGGTTTAATTTTATTTCCTTTATTGGATTTTTATAATCTGGCTTATACCAATTACAATTAGAGAAATACTCTTCTAGCCTTTGATTTTTGAAAGAATAATTGTGTCTTGCAAAAATTTCATTTCTCAATAATTGAAGCTCAAATAATTCATTACTTATTATATCCGATTTAGAGTGTTTGACTGAAGAACACTCAGAACAATTTTCTAATTTTTGAGCGTTAGAAACAATGGATATGAATAATATAAATAGGATTGGTATTTTTTTTGTCATAATAACTTGTAATGTAATAATTATCTGTCGTAGCAGAGCAAAATGTTATCCTGCCATCGACTTTTTCTGCGCTGATTTTGTGATTTTCTAATCATAAAATCCTTGCGCCAAAGCAAATATACAAGAACCATCAAATCCATCACCAAAACCAGCTATGACATATAAGCCTAAAAACTCAAAAAAACTTTTGGCACAGAAAGAGGACAACTAAACATCGTAAGTGAAATCCAACTATAGGTTATCAGATTTTATAGCAAGTTGCCTTGTTTGCCAATCATAATGATGCTCTTGCCCCCGACGAATGAGGCACGAAAGAGAGGAAGGCATATTTCTTTAGAAAGATCCTTATAAATCGCATGGATCCAGATTTACTAAAAGGCTATCGTTGAAATATTGACAACGCTTTAATGGCGTTGCCAACAATCCAACCATATAAAATCATTATTATGAGATAATTAAAATAATAAAATATCGTATTTTTAGACTATGACTTAGAAAAAGGCTTTACATAGGATACAATGTTAGGTGCTGTTATTTTATTATTTCAGTTTAAATTCAGGGTTATAAATTATTCCGATAATATTTCCAAAAGGGTCTTTTACTGTCGCAGTCATTATTTCTCCACCTACATTATACGGTTTTTCATTTTCGATTGCTCCTAGTTCAATCAGTTTTTTGTAAGTTTCATTAATGTCATTCACTCCCCAATATGTAACAACATTTTCAGTTTTATTTTCAATTGGTTCCTTTTCAGGCTGAAGTCCGAGTTCAAATCCACCAATATTAAATCCGACATAAAAAGGTTGGTCAAAGTAGGGTTCAATACCAAATGCTTTAGAATACCATTTTTTTGCATTTGTTATGTCTCCGACTTTGTAGATTGTAGTTCTTAATCCAAGAAATTGTGTTTTTCCCATTTCCGTTTTTTTGTTTTCCGATTTAGAAGAGATTTGACAGTATCCAAATTGAGTAAATAATAACAGAATTCCGATTATAATTCTTGTTTTCATTGATTGGTTTTAATTGCACCTAACGGAATTGTGTATGATTAGTGGCGTGTTTAAGCACCTAATTTAGCAAATAAAAATCGAATAGAAAATTCGCGAGGATTTTCGTAAGCAAGCCTGAACTAGCCATTAATTATACACGGTGTTAGCTGTTCGTGCAGTTTAATGTTATATTTCACTTTTATTTAACTCGAATAGCCTTTTTTATTTGTAAATTTGTAGAAAATCCGCATAAAACTAAAAAAAATGATTGTTTATTTTAAAGTAGGTAATTATAAATCCATAAATAAGCCTTTAACATTGAACTTTAATTCAAGTTCAATTGGTGAACATTCTGAATCAAATATTGTTAATAATGGAAAGACTTCGTTATTAAAATCAATTTTGCTTTATGGTCATAATGCTAGTGGAAAATCAAAAATATTAGATGCATTAGATTATTTTAAATGGTTTATTAATAATTCTGCAACCGAAAAGAATAGTAATCAAGATATTGATGTAGAACCTTTTCGTTTATTGGAATCAACAATTAACAAACCAAGTTATTTTGAAATGTCTTTTTTTATTGGAAAAGCAAAATATAGATACGGTTTCGAGGCTGATAGACAGATGGTACACAAAGAGTGGCTTTTAGAAGTAAAGGTAACTAAAGAGTATCCATTATTTTTAAGAATTGGACAAGAAATTGATATTGACTTTAAAAGATTTGAAAACTCAAATGATTTAGATAAAAGGACTAGAAAAAATGCTTTGTTTCTATCTGTTGCCTCTCAATGGAATGTTAAAAAAGCTCAAGAAATTGATGGCTGGATTGAAAGTATTTTTAATATTCATGGTATAAATGATAAAGATTATCGTCAATTAACAATCGATTTATTAAACGATAAAAAATACACTAAGATTGTCAATAAGTTTATGCAAAAAGCAGATTTAGGAATAGATAGTGTTGACGTTGTTGATATACCTATTAAATTTGAAGATATTAAAGAAAATATTCCTGAAGAGTTAAGAGACAGATTTAAAGAAGAGTTGAAGAGACGAAGTCCAACCACTGTAATAACTGGACATAATAAATATAATGATAATGATGAGTTTGTTGAGACGGAGTCATTTATAATGGATAAAGCAGAATCTGAAGGAACAAAAAAATATTTTAACTTGATAGGATTACTAATTACAGCTTTATTAGAAGATAGGTTGGTGATAATTGACGAATTTGATGCTAGGTTACACTCCCTTCTATCTAAGGCTATAATAAAATTATTTAATTCTGGAAAAATAAAGACAAAAGCTCAATTACTTGTTGCAAGTCATGATACAGCTTTAATAGATGGAGATTTGTTAAGGAGAGATCAGGTTTATTTTATTGAAAAAAATGTTAGAGGAGAGACTAAGGCTACTTCTTTAGTTGAATTTAAACCAAGGAAAGAAACTCCTTTTGATAAAAAGTATTTGGAAGGTAAATATGGTGGAATTCCTTTTATTGATGATTTAGAAAGTTTACTAATAAATGGCTAAGAAAAAACACCAAAAAGAATCATTTAGTGACTTCTTAAAACAGTTAAAGGAGGATTCTATTAATGAAGCGAAACCTGTAGACAAAATTAAAGAAAGAGAATATTTCTTAATTGTTTGTGAAGGAGAGAGGACTGAACCTGAATATTTTAATTATTTCAAGGATTTACTTCCTAGACAATTATTGGAAACAATTGAAATAACTGGAGAGGGAGATAATACTATTAATATTGTTAAGAAAGCTATCAAATTAAAAGAAGAAAGAGAAGCGAATATATTATTACCTAATTTTGATGAAGTTTGGGCTGTATACGATAAAGATGATTTTCCTACTGACCGATTTCATGAAGCAATTAGATTAGCTTCTCAAAACAATGTGAATAGTGGTCATTCAAATCAGTCTTTTGAACTATGGTATGTATTACACTTTCAGTTTTTACAAAATGCGTTACATAGAAGTGATTATATTAAAATTCTTTCGAAGAATCTTGGTTTTAAATATCAGAAAAATGATATTAGTGTAGTTAAGTATTTGTTTGATAATTGCAATGTTGCACAAGCTATTAAATGGGCAGAGCAATTAGAAGAACTTCATGTTGATAATTCTGAAGCGATGTCATGTCCTTCAACGAAAGTTTATAAATTAGTTCAGAAGTTACTAGAGTATACTGAGCATGACAGCTAACACTGTTATATAATCACCTTTGGTAACTATATTTCTTTTATGTGAGTAGCTAAAATAGCAAATCTTTTATGTTTTTAAACTTTTTGATGGCAACATGGGTATAAATTTCTGTTGTTTTGGTTGAGTTATGTCCTAACAAAACCTGAATATGTCGCAAATCGATGCCCTCCTCTAAGAGGTGTGTCGCAAAACTATGTCGTAACATATGTGGATGAACTGACTGAGTAATCTTTGCTCTTTTGGCAGCTTGTACCACTACTTTTAGTACACTCTCAGCACTATACTTTTTACCCGGTATCAAAGCTTCAAATAAAAACTCTGCCGGTTTGTATTGCTTATAATACATCCTGAGATCCTCGAGAACCACACGATTAAGTACGGTATAACGATCCCTATTTCCTTTGGCTTGTCGTACCTTGATTAACATCGTACTACTATCTATATCCTTTATTTTCAAATTTAGAAGCTCTCCCCTACGTAAACCGGCCGAATATAGAAGGCTTATTATACATTTATGCTTCAAATTCTTGGTAAGCGCAATCATAGTAACAATATCCTCTTTAGCCAGGATACTAGGTAACTTTTGTTCTTTTCTGGGGCGTTCGATACTATAAAAACGGTTCGGCATACCCATTACAACCTCATAGTAGAATTTAATACTATTAATAGCCTGATTAACATAACTAGTAGACCTGTGCTGTTGAATAAGTGTTTGTAGATAGGTACGTATCTCTTGTTCTGATAGTTCTTGTATAGGATACCTTTTATAATGATTTATAAACTTCTCAAAATGATGAATATATGTTTTACAGGTATTAAATGCATAGCGTTTTAATTCAAGTTTAACAAGATATGCCTCTGGAACATAGGCATAAGAATTCGATTGGGTCCGTTGCCGATACCAATCTATATTCATTGGTGGATTATCCCGTATCACTTTTTCCTTAAAAAAAGTAGTCCCGTTTATCCATGCCACCCCTCTGAACTTATCAAAAATCTGATCCAGATTTTCTTTGGTATACTCAATGTACATCATTCCGTAGGTGGTACTCCACTTCGGACTGGATAGTGTTTGTATTACTGCATCCAAGACGGTATCTGTATTGCATTGTAAACCTATCTGCTTCTGATTATCAATCCATAAATTCTTTAGTGTAATACTTTTATAGGGAGCCTGCATCGTGTAAAAGTCAAAAAAAAGAAAACTTCCAAGAAAACTAAGCGTATATTTATACGTCTATTAAACGTATAATTAAATGACTATGAGTGTAGCTTGCTTACATTGCAGTACCGAACTTAAGGGAAGGTCTGATAAAAAATTTTGTTCTTCCTATTGTCGATCTGCCTATCACTATGAAATAAATAAGCAAAAAGAAAGTAGTACCTTTCAAAAAATTGACCGTCAGCTTAAGATAAATAGAAAGATCCTAAAAGCTTATAATAAAGCCGGACTCGCCACAATAAGAAAAGAAAAACTGTTAGAAGCCGGATTCAATTCCGGCTATTTTACGCATTACTGGAAAAACCAAAAGAATCAAGTATATTTATTTTGCTATGAATACGGATTTCTTGACCTACAACATAAATATGTCCTAATTACCTGGCAACCGTATATGGAGCGCAAAAGTATATCATAGCTGTTATTTTCTTAGCAGTATACATTTATAACGGAATCATAACCTCATCCCCACGCTTACGAATATAACTAGTGATGATTTTTGAAGTGTGATAGGTATGGGTTTGCAGACGAACTATCTCCTCAAAATCCTCGCTTTGCGCTACCTGAGTGGTCTCGTCTATAAAACCATATCCTCGATAAATACCATCCTTAACCAACACAAAACTCTGTTCGTCACCGGTTCTCCCCTTTTCTTTGATGATATAGCTCATTTTTTTACTCAAACTACTCTCCATAGCTTTTTGCACGCGTACGTTATAGGCTTCAACGGCTTCTTCCTGGCTGCAGACTCCTTTGCAGGACTTAATCTTATAGTGAGAACACCGTGCTGTACTCTGTTGCAAATTACAATATCTGGGACATAAATCGAAAGCAATACAAAGTTGCTCCAAAGCGGCCACAGCATCGGCTCGAGAATAATAAAACTCAATTGACGTATCAGCACTGTAGGATTGATCGATGGCGAGTTGCAGAATGCCTCTGCGATTGGTGTAACTGATGATATGAAAGGGAACGATCGGTTTTTTCTGAGCCGAATTAAATTCCGGATAATGTTTTCGTATCATTTCGGCCTCTAGCAACAAGGCAATTAGTTCATTACCGGTAACTTCATAATCAATCGTGTGGGTTTTTTGACCTAATAAATACTCTTTATTTTTCTTATCATAAAAATGACTGATAACGCGTTGCTTGATATTCTTCGCCTTACCGGCATAAATAATCTTCTCTTTCTGATCCTTAAAAAGATAAATCCCCGGAGATGCAGGTAACGCTTCAATCTGCTCCGCTTTTAAATGTGGTGGTAACGTAGCTTGCTTGGATCGGATATTCAAAAAACTATTAATGATACTAAGATCTGGATCTTCCTCTAAAATTTTTTGAAACAGGACGACGGTAGCATCCGTATCCCCCTCTGCCCGATGCCTGTTCTTTAAATGTATGTTAAGCGAAGTACATAAGTTACCCAAACTATAGGAATACAATCCGGGAAATATTTTACGTGAAAGCCGCACCGTACACAACTTCTTTCGTACAAAATTATGACCGATTGCCTTAAACTCATTCCGTACAACATTATAATCAAAGGAGACATTATGCGCGACAAAAATTGCTCCCTCGGTAATCTCCAAAATACGCGCTGCAATCTCGTCAAAGGCCGGAGCGTCATGTACCAAATCATTATCGATCCCCGTTAATCCCGTAATATAATTGGGAATGTGCTGATCAGGGTTCACCAGTGTGGTATATTTATCAAGTATAACCTTCCCTTCAAGAAGTACAATGCAAATTTCGGTAATACGATTCCCGTTAATTCCTTTTCCCGTGGTCTCTACATCAATGACAGCGTAGCGTTGCTCCATAATCTTACTTTTTCAAGCTTGTGCAAAATTAAACTTAAAATTTGGAATTATTCCTATTTTTAGGATTTTTTCCTTTTCGAAAAGGTAATTTGGTGGTGGTAAGATACGACTGAAGGAATCAGATAACTATTGCAGTTAGTGGTTCACGACTCCTTTTGGCTAGTCAACCGCTTGGTTAAGGCTGCCAAATCCTCTTCTACATATTCCGGTGCTGTGGATATATCATATATATTTTTGCCGGGACGTGCGATAAAACCGGTTTGTAAACCAGCCATTTGTGCTCCATAAATATCCCAACCATGTGCTGCAATTAAAAGTGCCTCCTCAGGGGTACATGAATAAAGATCCAGTACATATTGATATGTATTTGGATAAGGTTTGAATTTTTTGAGCTGCTCAACGCTAATAATTTTATCAAAAAAAGCGGTCAATTCCGCATACTCAAGCTGTGCTTCAACTGTTTTTTGTCCGCCGTTGGTCAAAGCTATCAGGATGAACCCGCTATCTTTGAGTATTTGTAAGGATGCTTTAACTTCGGGGTGTGGTGATAAATTAGTAATGTTCGAAAGGATAGTATCAATGCTGGCATCATCAAGAAGATTATGTAGGTTTTTTGAAACCATCCTCAACGTATTTTTCCCCACCGCTCCAAAATCTTTATAGATCCCTGTTGCGTTCTCAACTAATGAATAATGTAGTAAGGTAGAAAACCACAGGTCAAAAGCGGTATCACTACCCAGCGCTTTATTTACCTGAGTTTTGAGCTTTGAAAGATCCAGTAAGGTTTCGTTAACATCAAAAATTAATATTTTAGGAAGCTTTTTCATATAATTTTAATTAATTCTTGTGCTGCATCCTTCAGTAGTAGTAGTATTTATACGAGCAAGACTAGTTATACTAGAAATGCTTAGGTATCTCTTACTCCTTCCAGCAGTATTGAGTCAACGGAATCATCACTTTTAGTATGTAGAACGGATACATCTCCTGTGGATTCGAGTACTACTGCCTTTACTTCGGACATCTGGATTACGTTAGCCTCTCGCAATTTGGCTATGAGATCGCTTTTTGAAACATTTGATTTCGCTAAATTGTCGTATAAAATTTCGCCATTTTTAGCTAAAAATAAGGGAGTATTAGTCGCTATCTTTTGTGTGGTTTTGGATTTTCGAATTAAAAATGAGAATACCACTTGAAAACTCACCATTGCTGCCAAAGCGATAAGACCTTTGACTAATGATTGGTTAGTATTCATAATCACCGATGCGATTATAGAACCAATCGCAATAGTAGAAGCAAAATCAAAACTTGTCATTTTGGCAAAAGTTCGCAACCCGGCAATCCGCGTGATACCAATAATTCCTAGATATATCCCCAGTACACTACCCAACAAGGTAAGAACGTTCAACTCTGAATTCAAAATCCACTCCATTTACTTTTATTAATTTTTAAACTTTTACTGATGTGCTTTCTTTAATAAATCATTAATTGTCTTTACCGGATTAAAGAGCGATGGTTTCATCTCGACAAATAGTGTATTCCAATGCTGCATACTCCCATTCCATAATCCCGGTCGTTCTAAGATAGTAATTGGCATGCCGTTATATGTTTTTTGACTGATCATCCCTTCTCCGTCTTTACAAAATTCGTTCAGATTAAAGGTATTCCCTTCATAATCCTTTATGCCACAGCAAATTTCCACTGGATTAAAATGAGTGGCAGCGTCAATTTGTAATTGTTGTTTAGAATCCGTTAAATCGATCTCGGCTTTTTCCACAATCTGCATAGAAATATTTCCTTTGCCATCTTCTACCCAAAATGGTCCTCCGCCTGGCTGTCCGGTATTTTTTACCACGGCACAGATACGAAGCGGGCGGTTCAAAATCCCAAATAAAATTTTACATCGCTCTGCTTTTGAGCGTTTTTCAAAATTTATGGCAAGTTTTAAATGCAAGGTGGTTTTAAGAAAGTTTATTGCCTCATCAAGCTGTGCAGTTGACAGTGCTGCCTCCTTAAGTTTTGGCAGAATCTCAAAAATATAATGCTGCGTAGCAATTAGATTACCAATCATAAGTTTCCTGAAATCGGCAACCTGTTTCTGAATTTTATGTTTGGCTATATTATCGATGTTGGAAATAAAAATAATATCCTGAGATAACGTATTCAAATTAGAAAGCAAAACGCCATGACCCGCAGGTCTAAACAATACTTTGCCCTGACCGTCTCTTACCAGCGTATGCTCCTTGGTCAAACTCACGGTATCCGTTTGCTCAGACTGATGCGAAAAACTAATGGACAGGTTGTTCTGTGTAAGCTTTTTAAGATTTGAATGTGCTGTACTCAATGCCGTGTTAAAATGCGTCTGTGCCGATTTTAATGTGGTAAAATGCATTTCAGCTTGTTGGAAGCTGTCACTAAAGTCTACAAACTGTCGAAGCTGCTCATCAAAGGCTGTCAGCACTTCTCCTCTTCTACCTTTATGAAACGGGAGTAGTCCTTTGGGTAAAGCTAAAAATTTGAAGTTTGGATCGTATAATAATGTTTTTGCAATCATCAATTTGCGCTCATCCTTATCTAAGGTATGCAACTCGAGATGCTTCAAAGTGGCCTTTAATTTTTTGTAAAAAGGAAATTTTTTAATTTTTCTGAAAAATACAGAGAGTTCAAATTGCTTCGTTCTATTTATATAGCTGCTAAAACTCTCTTCGCCCGGTTTGAAGTCATTTAAAAAGGTGGTGAGATCCTGAAGCATTCTGGAACCTGCTCCCGATGCCGGTATAAAATGACAATAGGTCAACGTATCCGCGTGTTCTTTAAAAACACTTAGTAACCGTTTTCTTTCCTTAGCGTTCCATTTTATAATCCCATCCTTCAAAGTTACCGGTTTCACAACTTTAGTGTACTCTCTGGGACGTTTTAGGGTTACAAGTTGGTTTTCTACAATCTCCGGAGTTATTTTTCGTAATCTAAACTGGATGTAATCTCGTTTATCAAACGTATACTTCCTTTTGTTGGTAAAGGCAGCTGTTTTCATTATTTATTCTAATTTACATTTGAGTTTGACCCTTTAAGGTATGCTCTTGTATTAAATGTATAGATGGTTTTTTACGAATAGTAATTGGTTTCTTCTGATCACATTTCCAATCTATCAATTCTAGCTGAGTAAATTTTTCTAAGGTGCTATCCATTGGCCACTCTCCCCATTTTTCATAAAACAAATCCGAGTTCTTGATTACGTAATCAAAATTGTTTAACGGTAAGGCATAGAATGCATATTGCTGATGATACACAATCGCATCGTTAAGATAAAAAGGACAATTTAATTCTCTTGCTTTAAACGCAAAATCCAAGTCCTCTGCCCCATAGCCGGAAAATCTGGTATCAAAGCCGTTTAAAATAGTATACTGTGTCTTACTGATTGTAAAACATAGACTCCAGAACAATTGATAATTAAACTCTTGTTTTATATCGTATACCTCGGGACGTTGAGGATGATAAACACTGGATTCCCCTAAAGTCTCTATATCAAAATCTGATTCTATTTTTTGAGTTATATATTTTGGCGTTCCCATAATTAAACCTTCATACAGCAAAGCATGGCGAATCATTGTACCAATAAAATTAGCTTCGGGAATACATTTAATATTTATAAATATTAAATTCTCAAAACTGGCAGCTTCAACCCCTAAATTGCGTGCTTCAGAAATTGGAAGACCTTCGGTTTGCTTAGGATTAAAAGGAACATAGCGAATAGTAAATGAATATGACTGTTCTATCGTTACATCGCACTTCATACATACAATGACCACCTCATCAGGATGTTCATTTCCCTGTTCAATAGCATCCAATAGGTGCATCAAATCTTTTCTTTGATTTTGATATATAGTTATTACACTAAATTTATTCATAAACTACAAGGTTTTAATAGAAGCGTACCAGAAGTGGTCTTAATTAGGTTTTCAGTAAAAGGCAAATGTTTTAGAACATTCACTTTACCACTCTGCGCCTATATTCTGATTTTTTGAGTTCATGATAAGCAAACGTAAATGCGTAGCATCCCCTGATATTTTTTTCTCTCGTTGAATAAGTGTTGAGAAAAATGATGGAATTTGCATAAGGGTCATAAAGAATCTCTTTATGGTATTTATAATAGTAAGCCCTTGTGTTTGAAGTATGTTTTTCATTGTCTAAAGTATTAAGTTGTGTGAAATTGTAAGAAATGCAAACAAGTTGATATCCTTACACCCTAAATGTAAGTCTTGTCCTAGTTATTTCATACCCGTGCCCCCCAACTTTGGGAGTATCTTAATACACTTTAACGATTAACTTAAATCTCTTAACATGTACGGGGATTTTGAACGATTCTTACAGTCTCACCTTTGTTTCAGTACTCTTCTTATTTTAACGCTTTTTTTGTAAGAAACACAGCCAAATCACAAAGCCTTAACATGTGCTTGTTAAACAGTTATAAGATGCTATGCAGACTTTTATTTACTTTATATTTTAGAGTAACTTTAAAAAATCAGATATGGATACTTCAGAGAAAAAACTAGCACAAGAAAAACAAAGTAAAAAAGAACAAGCTATTAATCTTGATGAAACTCAAGGTAAAAAGATTAATCATCAGGAAAAACAACGCAAAGAACAACATCAACCCCGAGACAATGCGTAAGCACTAAAAAGCCTGAGTTATTAGTACTCAGGCTTTTTTTTAGCTTCATTTAAGATTCTTTTAATCTTCGTCGACTCTTCTTCTATCATTGCCACGTTGTTCCCCATACTGATTCGCATGATTATCCTTTTGTGGTCCTTTCTCTTTTTTGGGATTCCTGCTTTTTAATTTTCCGGAATCTTCGTTTTGTTTATCCTTTTCCATGATATATAAAATTTAGTTTATAAGTGTGTCATCGATAAAATCATCAATGCCAAATTGTTCTTTGCTTGTATCCATACTCAAGTTTTTGGATAAGTCAAATAGATGGGCTTCAGTTTCAAAAAAATGCATCATATACCCTGCGGTATTGATAAAAATCACAACATCCCCGATGTCAGGTATTTGTTTGAGTGCTATTTTTCGCTTTAAAATCACATCTCGTTCAAGACAATAGGCTCCTACAAAGTATCCTTCGATCCCGATCTCTTCTTTACTTTGCATATGTACTACCATCGGATCCAGTAAAAAATCTGCACTTGAACTCATGAGTTGACTCATGTTCATTTCTAATCCAATTAATAACGAACCCTCACTATCTCTTTTTCTAAATGCAACTTTTGCCATGGTAATACCTACCTGGTCCAGCAGGGAGCGTCCCGGTTCCATACGCAGTTGGATGGATTGCTCTTTGAGCCGGGAAGCTGCTGTCTTTTGGTCCGCATTGGTAAAATCTAAAATTTCTTCTAAGAATTGAGGTCCGTGAATGGTATTGTAATACGGGTAGGTTGCTAAATTGCCATGCAATACGCCATCAATCATTTCATAACCCAATCCTTGATTCTGAAAAGTAATTGGTGGTCTGTTACCTTGTACGGCATCTTTTAACTGTGTTTTAAAAGCATTCCATTCCTCCTCATCCTCCAGATAGTTCATTAAAAATCCTCCACCAATATCAATAAATAGGGTTTCAAATTTTTCTGATCTTAACTCCTCAGCTATTTGTAGAGTTTGGTGTAAAGCCTCTCCTCTTTGAGATGTTGAATACCCATTGAGATGAAAATGCAACCCTCGATACTCTAAATTATCAAACTCCTTATCCCAACCTACATTTTTGATAATAAAATCTGTCACCGCATCAACATCAAATCCAAAGCGACTATATAGTTTTTCTCCTGCATGATAAAAACCACTTACCCTAAAGCCTACAATCGCTCTTTTGTTTAGTTGTGCAGCAATCTGAGAAACAGCACGGCATTCATCTTCATTATCCAGAATTAATACTACATCATTAAGAATAGCTAATTTAATCAAGTCCTCATTCTTGATGGCAGCGGTAGAGACCAGTTTATCACTGGCTACTCCAACCTCTAAACTTTGTTTTAATTCATTAAAACTTGCCGTATCCACTCCAATACCCGTCGCTTTTGCTTTTGCAACTAGAGCCTTGCTTTTATTAGCCTTTCGAGCATAAAATATAAGATGCTCTAATTCATGACGATCCAATACTTCTTGATACGCTATGATATTCTTTTCAAATTTATCTAATGCGTGAACATTGATCGGAGATCCGTAGGTTTCAAAAAGTTGTTGTTGTAAAACTTTATCGTTTGCTACCTGTTTCATCCACGGTGCGATACGCGGAGTTAGACTTGGGAGCACTGCTATATTATCTTCTATTGCGTTCATTTTATTAAACTGAAATTAAGGTGGTTACTTCTATAATTTTATTGGCCCATTGTGAGGCAAAATCATTCCGTGTACGGGATAAGGTGTCATTATCAAAGGTAATTCCCTCGGTAGGTGTCCCATATAAAGTAATCCCTTTTTCGACCTCACCATCACTTCGGATTAGATGACCTTCATTGGTAATTGCCAGGCATCCGGGTGTATACTGGTAATCGTTGGATGCATTTATAAATGGAGTGGCTAATTTTTTTTCACAAAGCTTTGCAAAAAGCTGCGTTTTTTCTGTCTCGATATTAGTTTTAGGAATTCTTGCGTCAATTAAATGATCACAATAGCTATAGGTTTTATCTGTACTGTGTTTTAATTGTATGTTTTCTTTTTCTTTAAACACTTTGACAATCGGTGACTTCGCATAACTGAAATTCACAATGCCACTATCGGCAAGGGCAACTAATTTTTTCATATTGATTACAGGTGCTCCATAAGCGATACGATTAAAGTGACCAGAAAAATTGGCATCAAAATCTTCCTGAGATTCAGCCGTCAATCCTCCAAAGCTATACAGATTATTAAATAGCGGACTAATTTTGCGCCACATGGAAACCGCTAGTTGTATAGGCGCTTGAGCGCCATAGTTCTTAATAGCAGTCAGATTATCTTTGATATAAGCTATCACCCGGTCATGATTGTATGACTCTTGAGGAATTGGATCCAATAAACTTTGTAAACTAAATTTCTCTTCTTCGGGAAATTGTATATGAAATTGTTGAATAGTCTGTTCTATATACGAATAGTCCTCGTTAAAAATTAAGGATTCACCTTTTGACTCAAACAACCTCTGATAATAGGCAAATTGAACATCCTTTTGTATAGCTGGTAATAGTTCGGTTCTAAAATTAACCCTAGTTTTCTGTTGTAATTGTTTGTAGGCTCTTTGATAAGCTTGTTGAAAATATAATGGCTCCGGAGTCTCAAAATCATCGTTTGCAATAGCTGCTCTCGGAATCATGGGTAACCCCGAAATAGAAAAAGGATATACAATTGCGGGTTCTTCACCACTTTTGCAATAGCGATATGCATTTGTAATCGTAACAAATCTACCGCCTCTACCTTCTGTCAACGCCAGGATCGTATCTATAAACGTAAGTCCCAATCCCTTTATAGCTACAGTGGTGTTATTTTCGATGTGAGCAAGTGTGTTTTGTACCGGATATACAAAGTCAATGAACATTTCTTTTTTAGCTTCGGGGTATAGGGTATTGTCGTTATTTTTATTTCTTTGATGACCGGTAGTGATTAGCAATTCGTCAAACGCTTGCGGAATAGCGATTTCTTGCTGATGATTGTTTACACCTGATATATGATAACCATCTTCCCGCTTGTCTATACTGTCGATTTCAAATACATGTTGAATAATAATAATATTCTTTGGTTTGTGCTCCAACAGCGCACTAAATCCTTGCTCAAGATATTGACCGACTAACTTTCTTGGTGCATTGATGGCATCAATGTTCTTTTTTGGTTCTTCAAAAGTTGAACTATACCATTCGCTAAACGTAAGCGTATCTTCAACAATAGGTCGTGGTTCTGTTCGTGGCCACATATCGATATACCTGTTAGCATAATTCATTAGCAAATACGAGGGCTGATCTGTACGATATACTGAACCGCTTCCAAAATGATCATTTTTATTAAACAAATGAAGAATAATTCTTCGTTCGGAACCATAATTTTTATAGGCCGCCAACAATCGTTCCAGTCCGTACAATCCTTTTGGACCAAAACCAACAATGCCAATAACTAAGGGCTCATCGTTAAAAAGTTCTTTGCCTGACATAATTAAATTGTAATAGATTGATGAGGAAGGTTCATTTCAGGAAAATGAGTTTTTACCCAATGTTCGTTGTAAATAGTATCGAGATATCGCTCTCCTCGATCACATAAAATCAGGGCACAAGCACTATTTTTCTCAATGTTCATTTTATATTTATCTACTGCACTGATGATGGCCCCCGAGGAACCCCCGCAAAGAATCGCCTCTTCTTTCAGTAAACGCCAACACCCCTCAATACATTCTTCATCAGAAACATGTACTACGTCATGCACCGAGTCTAATTCCAAAAAATTAGAAGGAACTCCGGCACCATGACCTGGAATCAAACGTTCTTTTTTATCCTTGGCGAACAGAACACTACCGATAGCATCGACAGCGATAATTTTTGTAGATAGTCCATTACGCGCAATATATTCTGCGCACCCCATCAAGGTTCCGCAGGTACTGGTAGCCACAAAAACATACGCTACTTCGCCCTGCAACGCTTCTGCAATTTCTGACATGGTTGTATGATGTGTGGTGGGATTTAAAGTGTTTTCATATTGATTAGTCCAATAACTATTTGGATTTTCTTTTAAAAGCTCCGCTACTCTATTGAGCCGACTCTTTAAAAAACCTCCGTTTTTTTCTGGTTTTGAGACTGTTTCTATTGTCGCTCCATACGTTTCTAAAATCTTTGCGGTATGCTTATTTAATTTAGGATCTACTACAACAATCAACTGCAGTCCATAAAACAGACACGCTTGTGCCAATCCAATAGCCATATTACCTGAGCTTGACTCGATAATAATATCCCCTTTTTTTATTTTACCCTCGCGCAGTGCAGTACTTAAAATGGTGTGTGCTGTTCGGTCTTTTATACTGCCGCCAGGATTAAAACTTTCCATTTTAGCAAACATTTCAAAAGAATATGCCTGAGAGATTCGTTGAAGTGCAACCAACGGAGTGTCTCCTATAGTTTCCAAAATGTTAGCTGGGTTCGCCGAAGGTGGTATCAATGTTTGTATCGGCAAAAAAGGGTTTATCGAATGTATCATATAATTAGAATCGTGGTGGTCAAAAATTTAAGTTTTGTATTTTTTGTATTAACTATCAGGTACGTTTTAAACTCCATTGCTTTAAATGTACCTGAGCTGTGGTTAAGGCTTTATGTAACGAGTCGTTACTTTTGAATTGGAGTTGGTTTACTATTCTGGCTTCTGCACTGAGTACAAATTCATTCTGCTCAAAGCACCAAGGAGTGACAGTATAAAATGTATCATCTATACGTTTGATAAAATATTGTTTATTATCAATTGTTTTGTTTATTTCTATCGATCTCGATAATGCAGGTACTTCATTTTGACATAATATCAACGAACAACGATCACAAAACAGCAAAAAGTTGTAATAGGTAGTTGCATCCTCTTTGGTAATATGATAGCGTTTTCTAAGAACGTCTCTTAGTTTCTTCTGCTGATCTAACAACTTGATAAGCTTATCACTTTCTGAGGCCTTACTTTGATATAAAAAATTTACATGCATAGAGACTAGTAACATGATCCAACCGGATTTAAAGGACGCCAAGTCCAACACGCGGACAGCTCTCTCATATAATTCATTATGCGAAGGTTGATCCGAAGCAAAATCAAGGGGAGCACCAACCTCATCTAAATACACTTTCTCCTCAAAATCAAGCTGATTGTCATCATGTTCAATGATAGCTGTCAACGTTTCAACCCAATGTGGTGGTCTATACTTGTGAGCAAGTTGTTGTGCGATTTTACCCGCCAGTAATCCATGAGTATATTGATAGATAACCTCCCAACCTGTATTGATTTTGTTAACAATCATTCTATAACCTGCTTGTTATGCCGATCTGCTTAAGTAATTTTCACAGGCAGTAACGCACTCTTGACAAGAAGCAGCACACTTTTGACAATGGTCATGCTTATGTTGACTACAAACATCAGCGCAAGCTTTACAAGCCTCTATACATAATTTTAATAGTTCATCCATGTTACCATAAGACTGAACTAACAAATCTGCAGTCGTAGCACAAAGAATTGCACAGTGATGATCTAACCTGATACAAGTTGACATGTCAGCAATATCCTCCTCATCCAAACAAGCATCTGCGCAGAATAAACATGCCTTTCTACAGGAATAAAGTGTGGTAATCAAAGCGTCAATATTCATATCCTATCATTTTATAGTTAAGAATATAAAAGTGACTAATCATAATTAGTCACTTTTATAAAATCTTGATTTTATGCAAAATCCTCCAGAGATTTAATTCGGTTTAATGTAGTACGTACATTCGTAATTTGCTCCTGTATCAGCGTTCTAAAACGAGAAGGCAGTTCTGAGTATTTCTCCAAAGATTCTTCATACTCCTCCAAGCTTGCTTTATCACCTCGTATACACTCCTCTAATATCTCCTCATCATTATTAGAAGAAAATGCAGATTTAAGATCCATCCAAGCTCTGTGCAAGCTACCTGTGGCACTACCACTATCTTTTATTTTATCGTGATCAGCATATTTGTGTAATTCTGCTTTTAATTCCTCAGCAAATTTTAATCTGTTTGCCGCATTATCTCTAAAATACATAGCAAGGTTAGAAGATGTGACTTTTTCTGCCGCCTTTAGATATCCCTTGTTAGCATCATAATTTTTTTCAATTAAATCATTGATTAGCTCTGTGATGTTTTCTGTAGTTGTCATACGTTTAAGTTTTAATATTAAGAATAATCTGTGTGTTCTTCATTTGGATAGTTTGGTCATCCTATCATGATAAATTTAGGTATTAAACTTACTCCTGATTTTAAATTGACATTGTTTAACACGGGGTGTAAATGTTACGTTAAGGATATGAACGCTTAGCCCTTAACTCTAAAATATTTTAAGATTTATAGTATAAGAACGAAACTAAAAAGAGAATGTACTACCATGTAATACATTCTCTTTTGATCCTGATTTTTGCTCTTATCGAAAAAGTAAATCAGCAGTAAAAAGTGTAATTTTTATTTTCTCATAAATCCAAAAATTAATGAAATAACAAAAAGAACTAAAAAGATAAAAAATAGAATCTTAGCAATTCCTGCTGCGGCTCCGGCGATTCCACCAAAACCTAATACTGCGGCGATTAAAGCTATTACTACAAAAATGATTGTCCAACGTAACATGTTTATTTTGTTTTATGATTAGACCATAAAATTAACGCTTCACTACTAAAGCGCTATTGGTTTTAACGTAATTAGATGATAATTTTAGTTTTTTTAGTTAAAAAAAGAATTAAAATTCGATTTTGTTAGCTTTTAATTGTGATATTGAGATTTTTATCGCAAAACCGTAAGCTTCTAAACCAAGAAACAGAAGTAGCAATAATTCATTTTCTGGCTTTATAGAACACACCAACAAAATGGATGTAAATCGAATCATTTTTGTAACTTTAAATACAAATTGCTCTAGTATGCCATTAGCCTCTGAAAAATTTAAACTTATACCTGAGAAAACGTCTCTCTTTCTCATTGTACTAAAAACAAATGGGAAGGTGTTATATTACAATAACGCTTTTGAATGTTTTCTTTCCAATATTGAGCTATCCGAAGAAAGTAATATAAAAAATTGGATTGTAGATGAGGACAAAAGTATTTTTCAAGACGTCATTCAGAATTTAAAACTTAACAAAGCATCTCAAACGGTTATACTAAGACTTTGGGTTAGCAATGGTGTACTCAACTACATAAAATTTGATTTTAGCTTCGCTGAAGGGCTTATTCAAGCGACCGGAATGGATATCACCGAGGAAAGCAAGGAACAACAGGCACTTTGTTCCCTGTCCAAATTGACCAATACCGGAGCTTGGTTTTATGATGTAGAAAAAAAACAACTCTTTTGGTCTACAGAATGTTTTAGTATTCACGAAACTGCTATAGATGAAAACATAACGCTAGAGAGAGCTTTCAAGTTTTTTAAAGAAGATAGAAGATCTACTATCAAACAGCACTTTGATGAATTACTAAAACTTCAAAAGGAATATGAATACGTTGAGAAAATTTGCACAGAAAAAGGCACTGAGAAGTCGATTCGAGTAATTGCCAAACCTGTGGTACAAAACAGTAAAGTAGTCTATGTAAATGGCGCTATTGCAGATGTTACTGAACAACATAACTACTTGGAACAATTAAAAAAATCGGAAGAGACAAAACATCTGGCTCTAAAAGGAATTCGATCCGGGCTTTTTGATCATAATGTTTCGGATAGTAAAATAAGGTACAGTAATTCCTTTAAAAAGATGCTGGGCTTGTCTTTAAAACATGACTATGTAACAGAAGATAGCTTCTTGGGAAGAATACATCCTGATGATCTGGAAGAAGCCATTGTAAGACATCATCAAAATCTACAAAAAGACGACAAGCACTATTACAACTACTATAGAATAAAACATCACAACGGAGAATATCGCCATTACGATGTCTATGGATATAAAAAATTAGATGCTTCTAACAATGTTACTCGTATCGTAGGCAATTTAATTGATGTCCAAGATAAGAAAGAACGCGAGCAACTAATTGCTGAGCAAGCAGGTCGGTTACGTGCTATGATTAATCATGGATTTGATTATGCAATCCTATTAGATACTAAGGGTAAAATTCTAATGGCTGATAAGGATACAGTTGACATAATAAATAAAGATTTTAATATTAATCCCTTGGTTACCCCCAGTTTATTTATTGATGTGATGCCGGTTAACTTTAAAGTACCCTTTGCTCATGAATTTAATGAGGCGTTAAAGGGAAATGTAACCAAAAAACAAATCGAACGTATAGCAGATGATGGACAAATGCATTGGCTACAGGTGTCTTATGCTCCTATCTGCGACCAAGATAAGGTTGTCCACTCGGTACTCATTACATTTCAAAATATTACCGATCTCAAATTAGCAGAATACAAAATAAAAGAAGCTCATTTCAAAGAACAGGAATTAAGCAATCTGAAGTCCAATCTGTTATCCGTGTTTAGCCATGAGATTAGAACGCCTCTCAATGGAATTATAACTATTTCAAAGCTTTTACTTGATGAGCATACTATAGAAGAACGTGACAAATTAGTAGATTATCTCGATGAAAGTAAAGATCGGTTGTTAGAAACGCTAAACAATCTTTCCAATTATAGCGAAATAGAAACAATTCAGTCAACCTTAAAGTTAGAACCGACAGATATAAATTTTGAAGTCGAAAGTTGTTTTAGAAATTTAAAACATCAGGCGCAGTCAAAGCGTCTGACCTACGAATTACATTTAAGTAATACGACGCCTATTGCTATTATAGACAAAGAAGTATTGTCAACTGCACTACATAATATCATTCACAATGCCATCAAGTACACTGAGAAAGGAACAATTGATATTGAAGTTATAGATATAGCTAAGAAGGATTTAGTGCACATCAATATTAAAGATACAGGTATAGGTATCGATAAGAAAAACCTAAAAAAGATATTTGATCCTTTTGTACAAGAAAGCGTAGGTCTAAGCCGAAAATATGAAGGAACCGGTATTGGACTAAGCCTAGCTAAACGTTTTATTGAAGTTTTGAAAGGAACGATCACTGTAAAAAGTCATATTAATAAAGGAACTAATTTTCAAATTGTAATACCAAAACACTTATGAAAATTTTGTATGTAGAGGATAACAAAATCAACGCGGTAGTCATGGATAAAATGTTATCTAAAAATGCCTGCGATGTCATCACCGTAGCAAATGCAAGCACTGCTCTTCAAGAAGTTAGTGCTGATTTCTTTGACCTTATATTGGTAGATATCAATTTAGGTATAAATCAAATGGATGGTTGCGAACTTCTTAAAAGATTTCGCCTTATGGATCCTTTAAAAACAAAACCTATATATGCCGTTACAGCCTACGCGTTACCGGGAGATGAAGCACATTTTTTAGAGAAAGGGTTTGACCAATACTTCTCTAAACCTGTGGATTTCGAGAAACTCTTAAACGCTATAGAAGCTATAGCTCAATAAAACGATTAGTAAAACAGAGTCTACCTAATTTGATTAAAACGAATACCTAATTCACTTTCTAAAGCACGAATTGTTTTTAATTCTTGTTTTACAATCAACGCCAAAGAAACACCTGTTTTTCCGGCTCTGGCAGTTCTTCCACTACGGTGCGTGTAATACTCAAACTGATCAGGTAATTGATAATGTACCACAAAAGCTAAATTATCCACATCAATTCCACGGGCTGCGACATCCGTAGATACCAAGTATTGAAGTTTTTTATTTTTAAAAGCGCGCATCACTTTATCCCGGTCTTTTTGCGTCATTTCACCTTCTAATAGACCAACCTCGTAATTTTTGGCTAGTAACTGTTTTGCCAGAATTCTAGCGGCAACTTTTGTCTTCGTAAAAATGATGCCTCTACTCTCTTTTTTGGTTTTCAAAAAGTAAGTAAGTGTGTCCAGCTTACTTGCTTCTTCACCTACCACAAAATTATGATCTATATTTTTATTAACCGTAGCATTCTTATCAACTGTAATTCTTACTGCATCTTTACTAACATATGAATTGATAATCTCATTGAGCGCTGCCGGCATAGTTGCAGAGAATAACCATACATTTCGTTTCCCTTTGGTTTTGCTCAAGATGGTGGTTAAATCCTTTTTGAAACCCATACTAAGCATCTCGTCAGCCTCATCCATTACGATTGTTTTTATCGTGGAGATATCAACAGCTTTTTTTTCTAATAGATCTATTAATCTACCCGGTGTGGCTACGATGACATGTGTAGGTCTTTGCAACCTTTTAATCTGTCTGTCAATTTTTTCTCCACCATACACGGACTCAGCAAAAATTTTATCTGTGTGTTTGGTGAATTTAAAAAGCTGTTTTGCAATTTGTTGTCCTAACTCTCTGGTAGGAGCTAAAACAAGTGCTTGTGTTTTAGGATTATTAGCATCAATTCCTGCCAATAAAGGAATTCCAAAAGCGGCTGTTTTACCAGTACCCGTTTGTGCTTTTCCGATAAAATCAGTAGCACTATTAAGTAGAATAGGAATAGCTTGCTCTTGAATTTTGGTAGGAGATGTAATTCCCATTTCCTTTAATCCCATGTTCAGTGCCTTAGGCACTCCTAAATCTAAAAAATTCATATACTCTTGCTTTTATTGCGCAAAAGTAATCTATTCTTATTAACTGACTCTACTTACCCAAAAGTTATCTATCCCGAAACATTCATAAAATAAGTAAATAATTGCTTATTTTGAGATAATCCTTTCTTATGGGTATGGGACTTTTGCATGCAGAATCCTCCATGGCAATTAAAGTCAAAACCTCCATCAGATGATAAAATCGAATGTAAAGACATGGTAATATCTAAATGTCTGGAAGAACTTAACACAGCAACCTTAATGAATGAAGAAGCAGCGTCGTGATCATGCAGCTCCAATACTTCGACGGTATGCGTCATATGATCACTGATTGCAGTTTTATCGATTGATTGTGATACCGCAGTGGATATCCCCATACACACCATCAAGCAAGTAAAAAGTAAATGTTTTTTCATAGATCCAATTTAAATTCATAATTCCTAAACTTGAATCGAAAATACGTATCACAGGAAAAAAAGACATGTGTAGTATAATTCAACTCATAAAAACATAGACAAAGTACATAAAAAATCGATAAAGTGTATAAAAAGTTTAAAATTTAACTGTTAAACTTATTTTTTATCAGAATAAACCTAATGTATTCGAGGCGTGTTCAGGAAGTTTTAAATCCAAATTGAGGCGCTCATTCAATTTTTGAATAAAGTAGGTGGCCAGGAGCGGTGATTCTTTTTCTACGTTCTGGTGGATAAAAAAATGTAGTTTTTCCAGTCCCAAGCCATGCCAAGTCGCCAGTCGATCTACCCATTCGTCGAGACGAGTATAATCCGATGTATGATTTGCACCGACATAGCGAATAAAAGCTTCTTTGTTGGTAAGACGCATGTGTAATAAATCTCTTCTGCCTGCCGTATCTGTAATGATTGACGCTACTTTGTATTTTTCTAAGACCTCATTAAGTCTAGTGAAGTTTTCTCCCACATACCAATCGGGATGCCTCAATTCAACCGCGAGCGGTATGTCGACCGGCCATTGTTTTAAAAAGTTTGTGAGTCTTTCGATATGAGAAGGAGCAAAATTACTGTGCATTTGCAAAAAGATAGTACCTAACTTTTCTTTAAGTCTAACGGCATTGCTAAGATATTCATCTACTAGAGGTTGCACATCGTCTGTAAGCCTTTTAAAATGTGATATATTTTGAACTAATTTAGGAAAGAATTTAAAATTTTGAGGAGTTTTGAGGTACCACTTCTCAAACTGATCACCAGTAAACATTCGATAAAAAGTAGCGTTAAGCTCTATAGCGTTAAATTGAGTCGCATAATAGCGCAATTCGTCCTTAGTGCCTTTTGGATAAAAGCCTTTTAAATCTTGTTTATTCCATTTAGCACAACCTAAATATGTTTCAAGGGACTTACTTTTACCAGACATAAGAACACGTTTTGTATCCGGGTAATCCTCCGGGAGAGAAAAATCAATGGTCTCCGGATTCTCAACTTTACCAAATTTCATAACGAAATTGATTTTAGAATAAATTCTTATTATATGGTATCCAATATATAAAGAAATTTAAACCTATAATAAGGTTAGGTATGATTTATGATTCCCTTAATATAAAGATAGCACAGGAACAGTATTTTAGTAATCACAAAACACACTTTATGAAATTTATACCCACGGCCGTTATTATCATATTGACTTTTATATCTACCAGTGCCACAGCACAAGATGCCAATAGCTTAATTAATACACATATCGAAAAAACCGGCGGTCGGGAGAACTGGGAACGTATCGATGGAATAAAAATGACTACTTCTGTCAATTTTAAAGGTTTTAATCTACCCATGTCGATCATCTCAACTTCAGATGGAAAACAAGCAATGATTGCGCAACCGTTTGGTCAGGACATTGTACTTTTTGCTTCAGATGGAAAAACTAGTTGGGCTAAAAATCCCATGACACTGCAAACCGAAAAATTAAGCGAAGATCAAGCGGATCAGATGAAAAAAATATCTGACATATTTCCTAATCCGTTATTGCGATATAGGAAAAATGGTTTTGTTGCCAACCTAGTCGGTAATGCAACCGTAGGAGGTAAAAACACATTTAAAATTGAGCTGAAAGAAACAGAAAGTATGGACACCACCATTTTTTATCTGGATACTACCACCTACCTTCCCGTACGTATCGAAAAAACAGTGAATAATGAATTAAACACCATAGAAATCAAAGCATATCAAACTATCGACGGAATGGTATTTCCGGTTAAATTTTCCAGAAATGGTACGGATGCCGAAATTAATACCATTGTTTTGAATCCTGAAATTGACCAGAACCTCTTCAAATTTCCAGGCTAACCCTATCCAAAAATTGTTTACAACTGGTTGATAATTAAAAATATCACCAAACACAAGCAAAAAACATAAGCCTTATATTTAATAAAACAATTTAATATGGAAAACAGAGCATACGAACTTATCGCACTACGTCCTGAAATATTGAATGCGAGAGTCTCCCCAAACATGACAACTGACGAACAGTTTCAAAATAGGACAATCAGGCCTATTGTCAAGCTACAGAACGATTTATTAATTGAAGTGTTTAGAAATTATGTTGCCAAGCGAAAAAACACATTCTACGAACTTTCTGTTGATCTACGCATGGCTTTTATAGAAAATGCGATCCAAAAGGACATGAAGTTCAGAAACATTTTAAAAGGTATCGTAATTGGGCAATTTACAGTCGATGAATATATACAGTACACAAAAAATTCATCATCTCTAAACAAACGTATGATGAATATCGTAAAAGAGCGTCTTCAAAGTAATATTCAATTGCTGGATTTAACCCGAGCGGTGTAATCAAAAAACTAAGGAAAAAAATAACCCCCTAAAGTGTTTATACTTTAGGGGGTTTATTGTTATATAAATCCGTTACTTATGAGAAGGATTAATTCCCTCCTTCAAGAGCCTTCAATTTATTATTCATCTCTTCTGCACGAGGATCATCTATTTGGTAGTAGATGTTCATCAACGTACGTACTACTTCTACATTGTCAGGATCACTCTTAAGTGCACCATCCAGGTAAGGGATCACACTCTTGTAAAGTTCTTCTCTTTTAAGCTTAAGTGCATCATATTTCTTATAATCACTACTACTGGTTCCTAGCGCATTCATTTTTTCAACGATAGCACTTTCTCCACTTAAAATAATAGAAGCAATATTAAGTTGAGCTGCTCCATAATCAGGTTTAAGCTCTAATGCCTTTTTATAATACTCAATAGCTTGCTCGTTATTTTCTAACTTAGAAGCACTCACCCCGAGGTTGTAATAAAGATCAGGGTTTTCAGGATCGTTTGCCACGATCTGTTCCATAATTTCTTTATACTTAGCTATGTTACCTAACTTGTAAAACATATCAGCTTCAGATTGCATTAAAGAAGCATCATTAGGATTCTCCTTTTTGGCATCAGCCATTGCTTGCATCGCTTCCTCATCTTTACCCTGACTAATATAAATCAAAGCGATGTTCTTTGCTATTTCGGCCTTTTTAGAATCTGTTAATCGCTCTTGCGGCTTGATAAATTCACCGGCTTTCACCTGAATATTCATCACTGATTTTGAAGGAAAGATTTCTTCTTCTCCAGTTTCCTTATTAATAGCAACAAATTCTTTCTGAATTCCGGTAAAACCAAGATCCTTTAACTCATTATAATAATTTAAAGCAGCATCATAATCTTTACCATTCACCGCGTTAGAAGCAGCGTAATAAAGATAAATGGTGTCTGTTTTATTTGTTTTATATCCTAAATATAACTTGTCAGCAGCACCTTTATAATTTTGCTTGTTTTGATCTTCGATTGCCTTTTCAACTAATGACTGACGGATTGTTTGTAAACCTTCACTAGCATCTACACTATATTTTGAGTTTCCAGCAGCATTCTCAATTTCTACCACCTTAGCATATGCCATTGCAGCACCTTCAATATTAGCGATATCATTTTTATCTGCCGCTGCATTAAATGCTTCAGCTTTTAAATAGTAATATTGAGCTTTTTGCTTCTCATCAGCAGTGTTTAATTGTGCTTCTGCTGCTTTCAAAGCCTCATTAGCAATTTCTATATCTCCTGATTTGAGAGCTTTAGAAGCAGATTTAAGGGCTTGTTTTTGAGAAAATCCAATAGCGCTTACTGATAGTAGTAATGCTAAAACAATTCTATTCTTCATCATGTTACGTTTTATTAGTTTTTATTCTTCCGAGTTGTCATCAATAGTCGTGCCATTAGCAGTATTATCAGCATCTTCGGCTACAATGTCATCCATTTCTTCGTCAAGCACAACGTCTTCTTCGTCATGCATTACTTTTGCTACAGCAGCTATTGAATCTTTACCTTTTAAGCTAATCAATCGCACTCCCTGTGTAGCACGACCCATTACTCTCAGTTCTTCAATTGCTAAACGAATAGCGATACCGGATTTATTTATAATCATAAGATCATCGGCATCCGTTACATTTTTTATTGCTACTAATTTACCTGTTTTTTCGGTAACAGAAATAGTTTTAACACCTTTTCCTCCCCTATTTGTGATTCTATAGTCCTCTAAATTAGATCGTTTACCGTATCCATTCTCTGAAACTACCAAAATATTACTATCCATATCATTTACAGATACCATCCCAATAACTTCATCTTTTTCATCTGCCAGTCTGATTCCTCTAACCCCAGAAGCTCCTCTTCCCATAGGTCGAGTTTTTTCCTCTTCAAAGCGAATCGCTTTACCTGATTTTACAGCTAACATCACCTGACTTTTCCCATCCGTTAGTTTTGCTTCAAGCAATTCATCGCCTTCTTTAATAGTGATCGCGTTGATACCATTAGTTCTCGGACGAGAATATTGTTCTAAAGATGTCTTTTTGACCTGACCTTTTTTCGTTGCCATTATGACATAATGCGAATTGATATAGTCTTCATCTTTTAGATCCTGGGTACAAATAAATGCCTTCACCTTATCATCACTTTCAATATTGATCAGGTTTTGAATGGCTCTACCTTTGGACGTTTTACTTCCCTCTGGTATTTCATACACACGCATCCAGAAACATTTTCCTTTTTGTGTAAAGAAAAGCATGTATTGATGATTCGTCCCAACAAATAAATTTTCTAAGAAATCCTCGTTTCGTGTGGTACTTCCTTTTTGTCCTACGCCTCCTCTATTTTGTTTTTTGTATTCATTCAGAGAAGTACGTTTGATGTATCCGGCATGTGATATAGTGATTACCACTTTCTCATCCGGAATCATGTCTTCAATACTTAAGTCTCCACCTGCATACTCGATTTGAGAACGACGCGCGTCTCCGTATTTCTCTTTTACTTCAAGTAATTCATTCTTGATGATATCCATTCTACGATCTTTTTTCTCAAGAATATCTTTAAGATCTTCGATAGTTTTCATCAAATCTTCATACTCAGCTCGTAATTTATCCTGCTCAAGACCTGTCAACTGTCTCAAACGCATTTCTACGATTGCCTTTGCTTGTATTTCTGTAAGCTTAAATCTTTCAATTAACTTTTCTCTGGCTTCATCTGCATTTGAAGAGGCTCTGATTAAAGCAATCACTTCGTCAATATTATCAGAAGCAATGATAAGTCCTTCTAGAATATGAGCGCGTTCTTCTGCTTTTTTCAATTCATACTTTGTTCTACGCACTACCACTTCGTGACGATGCTCAACAAAATAGTGAATCATATCTTTTACATTAAGCATTTGCGGTCTTCCCTTAACCAATGCAATATTATTTACACTAAAAGAAGATTGTAATGCCGTATGCTTATAAAGTAAGTTTAATATGATATTAGGTATCGCGTCTCTCTTCAAGATATAAACGATACGCATCCCTTTTCTGTCAGACTCATCACGTATCGAAGAAATACCTTCTATTTTCTTTTCATTAACAAGGTCGGCAGTCTTTTTAATCATATCTGCCTTATTCACCTGATAAGGAATTTCAGAAACCACGATACATTCGCGTCCATTTACCTCTTCAAAACTGGCTTTACCACGAATAACTATTCGACCGCGACCGGTTTTAAAGGCTTCACGAACACCATCATAACCATAGATAGTTCCTCCCGTAGGAAAATCTGGTGCCTTAATATGCTGAATGATTTCATCAATCTCAATATCTTCATTGTCAATATAGGCAATGGTTCCATCCACAACTTCTGATAAATTATGTGGTGGCATATTCGTTGCCATACCAACTGCAATACCAGAGGCTCCGTTAATTAGTAAACCGGGAACACGCGTTGGTAAAACTGTTGGTTCTAATAAGGTATCATCAAAGTTTAACGTATGATCTACCGTATCTTTATCGATATCGGCCAACATATCTTCTGATATTTTGCGCATACGTGCTTCGGTATAACGCATGGCTGCAGGACTATCTCCATCTACAGAGCCAAAGTTACCCTGACCATCAACCAACATATAACGTAAACTCCATTCTTGAGCCATACGAACCATCGTATCGTAGACAGAAGTATCACCATGCGGGTGGTACTTACCTAAAACTTCTCCGACAATTCTTGCAGACTTTTTATGAGCACCGGTGGCCCGTACGCCTAACTCATACATTCCAAATAAAACTCTTCTGTGTACTGGTTTTAAACCATCGCGTACATCAGGCAAAGCACGAGAAACAATAACCGACATCGAATAATCGATATACGCTGATTTCATTTCATCTTCAATATTGATAGGTATTAGCTTTTCTCCTTCAGCCATAAACTTAGTTTTGTTCTTACATTATTTAATAACGCGCTAATTTAAGAAATTTAGGACTGTATTAACAACCGTTCGCCTTTGTAATATGAGTAATTTATTAACAATATAACCGCGTACAACGGTTAATAAGTACTGCTGACAACATTTTGAAATTTAAATACTTTTTTGTCTATTTACTAAAATCAAGGTAAAAATGTAATTTTTATACAATTTACTTCTACAACGGGTAATCGATACGACTGACAATTGATCATTTGCCCTCCTACAATGTTAAGATTGGTTAAAGGGAATAGTTTTTGCCTGTTACATAGTAAAAATTACTATTTTAGTTAAAGAAAAAGAAAGAGAATTTTATGGATGATAATTTTTCACCTAGAGTTAAGGATGTTATTGCTTATAGTAAAGAAGAGGCGCTGCGTTTGGGCCATGACTTTATAGGTACCGAACATCTTATGCTGGGATTATTAAGAGATGGGAGCGGAAAAGCAATTAGTATTTTAGATGCATTGGATATTGACTTAACTAATTTAAGAAGAAAGGTTGAGATCTTGAGTCCTGCCAATCCGGATATAGCCATTGCGTCTAATGAAAAGAAAAACTTACACCTCACCCGCCAAGCGGAGCGCGCTTTAAAAACTACATTTCTGGAAGCAAAACTTTTTCAAAGTGCTTCGATTAATACTGCGCATCTGTTGTTGTGTATATTGAGAAATGAAAACGACCCCACTACTAAACTTTTAAATCGTTTAAAAGTCGATTATGATAACGTTAAAGACCAATTTAAGTTTATGATCACAAATGAAGAAGAATTTATAGAAACTCCACAAGCAGAGTCATTTTCTGAAGATGATGACTTAAGTGGAGATAGCTCAAAAGAAAATCCGTTCAACTCCCCATCTGCTGGCAAAACCACCAAAAAATCAAAGACCCCTGTTCTTGATAATTTTGGTCGGGATCTCACCGCTATGGCAGAAGAAGGCAAACTGGACCCAGTAGTTGGTCGTGCAAAAGAGATTGAACGTGTTTCTCAGATTTTGAGCCGTAGAAAAAAGAACAACCCATTACTAATTGGAGAACCTGGTGTTGGAAAATCAGCTATTGCAGAAGGTTTAGCCCTTAGGATCATACAGAGAAAAGTATCCAGAATACTTTTTGACAAACGCGTGGTTACCCTCGATTTAGCAAGTCTTGTAGCGGGTACAAAGTACAGAGGTCAGTTTGAAGAACGTATGAAAGCAGTTATGAATGAGCTTGAAAAAAATGATGATATCATTTTGTTCATTGACGAAATTCATACCATTGTTGGTGCCGGTGGTGCTACAGGAAGTCTTGATGCTTCAAATATGTTCAAACCTGCCTTAGCTCGTGGCGAAATACAATGTATCGGTGCTACTACCCTCGATGAGTATAGACAATACATAGAAAAAGACGGAGCCCTGGAGCGACGTTTCCAAAAAGTTATTGTGGAACCTACAAATATTGAGGAGACCATAGAGATTTTGAATAATATTAAGGATAAATATGAGGATCATCATAACGTGAGCTATACACAAGAAGCTATTGAAGCCTGTGTAAAATTGACGAATCGTTATATGACGGACAGATTTTTACCGGACAAGGCAATTGATGCTTTAGATGAGGCTGGATCTCGTGTACATATCACAAATATAGATGTTCCCAAAAAGATTCTTGATCTTGAGAAGAAGCTGGAGGATGTACGAGAACTCAAAAATAGTGTTGTTAAAAAACAAAAATACGAGGAAGCTGCCAAATTGCGAGATGATGAAAAAAATCTGGAAAAAGAACTTTCATTAGCACAGGAGCAATGGGAAAAAGACTCTAAACTTCATAAAGAAACTGTATCCGAGGATAATGTTGCCGATGTGGTTTCTATGATGACAGGGATTCCTGTAAATAGAATTGCACAAACCGAAAGCAACAAATTAGCTGAATTACCCAACCTGATTAAGGGTAAAGTAATTGGACAGGATGAAGCCGTTTCTAAAGTGGTTAAAGCAATTCAACGTAATCGTGCAGGACTGAAAGATCCGAATAAACCGATTGGTTCCTTTATTTTCCTAGGACAAACGGGTGTAGGTAAAACGCAACTTGCTAAAGTGCTTTCAAAAGAATTGTTTGACAGTGAAGACACGCTGATTCGTATCGATATGAGTGAGTATATGGAGAAGTTCGCTGTATCCAGATTAATCGGTGCACCTCCGGGATATGTTGGATATGAAGAAGGTGGACAGTTGACAGAAAAAATCAGAAGAAAACCCTATTCTGTAGTACTTCTTGATGAAATAGAAAAGGCACATCCCGATGTATTCAATATGATGCTTCAAGTATTAGATGATGGATATCTTACGGATAGCTTAGGACGAAAAATTGATTTCAGAAACACGATTATCATCATGACTTCAAATATCGGAGCGCGTAAGCTTAAAGATTTTGGACAAGGAGTCGGTTTTGGCACCTCCGCAAAAAAATCACAAACTGATGAGTATGCACGGGGAGTTATTGAAAGTGCTTTGAAAAAAGCTTTTGCACCAGAATTCCTTAACCGAGTGGACGATGTTGTTGTTTTTAACGCTTTAGAACGTGAAGACATTCACAAGATTATCGATATCGAACTAAATAAGTTATACGGACGTATTAAGAACATTGGTTACGAATTAAACCTGACAGATAAAGCAAAAGACTATATTTCTGATAAAGGTTTTGATAAGCAATACGGAGCTCGACCGCTAAAAAGAGCAATTCAAAAGTATATTGAAGATGCTTTGGCTGAAGAAATAATCAATTCTCACTTAGCCGAAGGAGACAGTATATTTATGGATATGGATGAGGACGCTGAAAAGTTAGTAATCACCATTAAAAAAGCTGAAAAATCTACAGAATCGTAGTAATAAATTAATACTATAAAAGGATAGGCCTCGCAAAAGCGAGGCTTATTTCTTTTTAACATTATACATTAGTTAACAAAACAACCCCAACGTGAATTATCAAAATATTAAACCGTATCACAAATGAGACGTCCAAAGGCAATTGCAAAATATAATTTGGATTTTTGCTCATTAGAACTGCATAAGAATTACATGAAAGCAGAAATTAATGAAGGTGTGTGCATCACCTCTGAGATTACTGCAACATTAACAGAAATCGCCTTACAGTTTTTTGAAAATCGTCCTTTTGTATATCTCACACATAGAGTTAATTCGTACGCTGTAGATCCTACAGTATATTACGAAACCTCTAAGATTGAGAATTTGGTAGCATTCATCATTGTCTCTGACCAAATTATTCACAAAAAACAATCTGAAATAGAAAAAACTTTTTTCAAAAAGGAGCTTAGATATTTCGAATCGATGGAAAAAGCTTTAGCATATAAAGATGAGGTTCTCAGCTGTATAGAAAAATAATAAGATATTTCGTTACCAACTAACCAAAATCTTATACCAAATTGAGTGGGTGTCAAAATAAAAAGGAGTATAAACCCTATTGTTTATACTCCTTTACATTTCTATACATTAAGATTGTTTACTTCGCAATATTTACCGCTCTGGTTTCACGTATTACTGTTATCTTAACCTGACCGGGATATGTCATATCTGTCTGAATTTTTTGAGAAATTTCAAATGACAGGCTTTCAGCTCGTTCATCATTTACCTTTTCACTCTCTACGATAACTCTTAATTCTCTACCCGCCTGTATTGCATAGGCTTTCTTAACTCCGCTAAACCCAAAGGCAATCTCCTCAAGATCTTTAAGACGTTGAATATACGAGTCTAATACTTGTCTTCTGGCACCTGGTCTTGCACCACTAATGGCATCACACACTTGTATAATTGGTGAAATTAAGGAGGTCATTTCAACTTCGTCATGGTGAGCTCCAATAGCATTACAAACCTCTGGTTTCTCACCATATTTTTCTGCCCACTGCATTCCTAAAATTGCATGAGGTACTTCGGTCTCAGTATCAGGCACTTTACCAATATCGTGTAATAACCCTGCTCTTTTAGCTAATTTAGGATTCAATCCTAACTCCGCAGCCATCACTCCACACAATTTAGCGACTTCACGTGAATGCTGCAATAAGTTTTGTCCATAGGACGAACGATATTTCATTCTACCCACCGTCTTAATCAATTCTGGATGCAATCCATGAATTCCTAAATCAATAACAGTACGTTTACCCACTTCTATAATTTCTTCATCAATCTGTTTTCTGGTCTTTTTAACCACCTCTTCAATTCTGGCAGGGTGTATTCGACCGTCGGTAACTAACTTATGTAATGACAATCGAGCAACCTCACGTCTTACTGAATCAAAACAAGAAAGAATAATAGCCTCTGGAGTATCATCGACAATAATCTCGACACCCGTAGCAGCTTCAATCGCTCTAATATTACGACCTTCTCTTCCTATAATTCTACCTTTAACATCATCACTTTCGATATTAAAAACAGATACACAGTTCTCTACAGCCTCTTCGGTACCAATACGCTGAATGGTATTAATAATAATTTTCTTAGCCTCTTGCTTTGCCGTTAATTTAGCCTCTTCGATACGATCCTGAATAAGTGCCATAGAGTCAGCTTTGGCCTGCTCTTTTAGAGATTCTACCAACTGTTCTTTTGCTTCATCAGCAGATAAGCCGGAGATAACTTCCAGTTGTTGTACCTGGCTTTTGTGAAGCTTCTTTAATTCGCTACTTTTCTTTTCTAGGTATTCGGTATGCTTATCAGTTTCTTTAAGCTTCGCTTCCAGCTCTGCACTTAGCTTTTTATTTTTTGCCAGTTCATTAGAAACCTGTGATTCTTTATCACGGGTTCTTTTTTCTGCATCAGCCATTTTTTTATCTCTGGAAAAAATAACTTTTTCATGCTCTGATTTGAGCTCAATGAACTTTTCTTTTGCCTGTAGTATTTTATCCTTCTTAATAGATTCCCCTTCACTTTTTGCCTCTTTAATTAAGCGATCAGACGTTTTTTTAGCATTAGAAAGTATTTCAGAAGCTTTATTACGTTCCATCACCTTAGCGATAACAAAACCCACCGCTATTCCCGCTATGGTCGCAACTATTAAGAATATTATATTATCCATAATTTAAATTTAATATTTGTGTATAAAAAAGCCTGCACTAGCATGGGTTTTGTATAAACTCTGTAAAAACAGGTTTAGGGCTAACAAGCTGGTCAAGAATCCGCTCAAGGCGGCGCGCTTTTACAACTTAAACTCACCCTTTTGAATTAATTCTTGTTGAGTTTATCAAAAAATACGACTAGTGCAGGCAGTAACCTTATGTCCTATGATATGAACGTTATGATAAATGCTTATCTAACAAATCGCTTAATACCGTAAGGCGAGTTGCTACATTATTTTTATCATTATCTTTATCTATTCCTTTTTGTTCCACTTGTGCTGCTAATTGCAAAGCACACATAGCCAAAACGTCTTGTTTATCTCTCACTGCATAACTCTGCTCAAATTGCTTGATCATTTCTTCGATCTTCTTTGCGGCCTTTCTCAATCCTTCTTCCTGTTCAGGATTTACCGTTAGAGGATAGACACGATCGGCAACAGTAATTTTAATCTTCAGCTTATCGGCCATTTCCCCTTTATTATTCTGAGAGTTGCGCTATACACGTATCAATCTCTCGTATCAAAGCATTTATTTTGAGCTTAGTTTCTCTTTTATATTCGTCACTGCCTAACATTGCATTAGCATTTTTAAGGGCACTGAACTTTTCTTCCCACTGCCTTAATTGATCTGATTGGACTTCAGCATTTCGCCGAAACTCCCCTATCTTACGTTCCAGATCGATATTCTGTTGCTGTAAATGATCATAACGATCCAGCAACCTGCTTATCTTATCTTCCAGAGAATCAATAGTCCCAATTAAATCACTCATTATTTAGCTACGCAATACTTCGTTACACAAAGTTAACATACCAATTGAAAAATCCCAATAGTTTTTAAACTAATTTTGATGTGGGAGCACAACCAAATTCAATCTACTTATAATTAATGGTTTATGAAAATTAGAAAACATATTTTCTATATTCAAATCAAAATTTTTACATTTACCAACTATGCGTGTAATCCCCTTACTTTTTCTATTTATATCGATTGCTGTATTCGCACAAAATACGGATACAACATCCAATTTTATACCTCCATTACCGATCACTTTGATGACCTCGGGAACATTCGGTGAATTACGTTCCAATCATTTTCATTCTGGTTTAGACCTGAAAACTAATGGGGTCGAAGGTATTCCTGTTATTGCTAGTGCAAGCGGCACGATTGTTAGAATTAAAGTATCTCGTTTTGGTTATGGTAAAGCTTTATATATCAAACATCCCGATGGTAAGTCTTCTGTATATGCGCATCTTAAAAAATTCAATCCAAAGATCGAAGCGTATGTAAAAAAACGACAGTATGCTAAGGAGTCCTACGACATTCAGCTGTATCCAAAATCTGGGCTGTTACAGGTATCACAGGGAGATACAATTGCCTACAGTGGAAATACAGGGGGAAGTGGCGGGCCACATCTGCATTTTGAAATTCGAGATAAGAACGCACGCCCAATGAATCCGATGGCCTACGGAATTGAAATTTTGGACACTAAAAAACCTATCATTCAAGACCTTTATATCTACCCTCAAAATGACGCCTCGCATGTCGAAATGAGTAGAGAAAAATATAAAGTCGCACTGCAGTTACAAGCTGACGGCAGCTATCGTGCTGATGAAATAAAGGCTTTTGGAAAACTTGGAATTGGAGTTGCTACTTATGATCAGCAGGATTTAGCTCCTAATAAGAATGGCGTATATGCTATAACTTCGACGGTCAATGGTTCGCAGAACTTTGGGATCGAAATGAATCGTTTTAGCTTTTCTGAAACGCGATACATCAACCGATTAATTGATTATGCGCACTATAAAGATAATCGCATAAAAATTGAAAAACTTTTTATCGAAAAAAACAATCCCTTGTCGGTTTACAAAAACGTTAAAGATGATGGCTATATCTCGGTACAGGACAGTTTGTCCTATCTGGTCAAAATATCAGTAAAAGATTATTCGGGAAATTCTATCGCCATTCACATTCCTATACTCGGAGAAAAAGTCAGCCTACCATCAGCCGTAGATTCAAAAACAGATTTTTTTGCCTCCTGGGAGGAGGATTTCGTCTATGCTGGCAATCAAGTCGATGTACACATTCCCAAACACAGTTTATATGAAGACGTATACTTGGATATTACACAAGACAAAGACACGATTCGAATTCACAAAAAAAGTACGCCGCTTCACAGAAATATGAGTATAGCATTTGACGTTTCAAAGTATACGAATCAGGACAAAAAGAAGCTTTACATTGCCCGAGTGAATGAACAAAACAAAACGTACTACTGTTCGACTAAAAAAAGTGGAGATCGTTTCATTACCAAAACGCGTACATTTGGCACCTATACCCTGGCAAAGGATACGGAACCACCTACAATTATGCCACTTAATGTTGCGGATAACAAATGGATCTCCAATGAGAAATTTTTAAAGTTTAAAATCAATGACAATGATAGTGGAATAGATAGTTACCGCGCAACAATAAACGGGAAATTCATTTTGATGGAATATGATTATAAAACCGGGATGCTTGTGTATGATTTCAACGATGCTGTAGAGACAGCTACAGAAAATAATTTAAAACTTACTGTGAAAGACAATGTAGGCAATACGGCCATTTATACTACCACATTTTTCAGAAAACAGCTTTTACAACCTTGAAAAACCTACTCACCCTCTCGCTCCTTCTTTTATTGTCTGCATTTTCTACCCTACTCAGTCAAACTGCTACTTTAAAAGGTGTAATTCTAGACACAGATAAGAAACCTGTAGTCGGAGCCACTATTTCTTATAATGAGATCGGCACACAAAGCGATAGTAATGGGGTGTATCAATTAAGTATCCCTTCCAATACAGAATTTGAGATTACGATCGCACATATCGGCTTTAAAAACATCCGTTTCAAAATTAAGTTAGCTCCCAATCAGGTATACGAGCTTAATCCTATTTTAAAACAGGACATCGAACAAATTACAGAAGTTATCCTTTCTGGCAGTGAGCGAAAAGACATTGAAGGTTTAGCTACGTTGGATCCGGAAACTATTAGATCCACACCCTCTGCCAATGCGGGCGTTGAAGGCTTACTAAAGTTATTACCAGGTGTTAGTAGTACAAATGAATTGAGTACGCAATATTCGGTACGTGGCGGTAATTATGATGAAAACCTGGTCTACGTAAATGATATTGAGGTCTACCGTCCCTTTTTGGTACGATCGGGACAACAAGAAGGTCTCAGCTTTGTGAATAGCGACTTGGTGCGTACTGTTGATTTTTCTGCCGGAGGATTTCAAGCAAAATTTGGAGATAAACTATCCTCGGTTCTGGACATCACCTATAAACGTCCTACCAACATCGAAACCTCGGTCAAACTAAGCTTATTGGGTGCGAGCGTTGCTACACAGGGAGTGACAAAGAACAAAAAACTCAGTGGTATTTTGGGATTTAGGTATCGGGACAACAGTATGTTGGTGGAAGCCAAACAAACTGAAACCAATTTTAATCCCCGCTTTGCAGATGTGCAAACATTTCTCACCTATACCCCTACTTCTAAAGTAGAAATGAGCTTTTTGGGAAATTTAAGCCTTAATAATTATTCCTACGAACCTCTAACCCGGCAGACCAATTTTGGTACAGTCAATAATACCCAGGCGCTTTTGGTATATTATCAAGGACAGGAAGAAGATCGATATACCACCTCTATGGGAGCAGTTAAAACAACCTATCGTTTGAGCGACGCTGTAGACCTAAAACTTATAACCTCTGTATACCATACCAAAGAACAAGAATACTATGACATTTTAGCCCAATATGAGCTAGGCACCGTAAACAACGATATTGGAAGTGAAAATTTAGGTGAAATTGAATTTAGCGAAGGTATCGGTTCGCAACTTACGCATGCACGAAATGATCTGGATGCTTTATTCTATAACATTGAGCACAAAGGAAACTACCACAAGAACAATCATCAATTCGAGTGGGGTGTTAAGTATACTTTTGAGAACATAAAAGATCGCATTCAGGAGTATGAAATTGTTGATTCTGCCGGATTTTCCATTCGTCCGCCGATTAATGATTTTAAGAATGATCAACCCTACACTCCGTATACAAGTCCGCTACTTCCTTTTAACTCCGTTCGTGCACAGAATGATATTGACATCCAAAGAATCTCAGGATACCTTCAATATAGCATACGCGAAACTATTGGCGAACATAAATTTTGGTCCAATATAGGCTCTCGGTTTCAACACTATACTATTTCGGGAGATCAAATCGTAACGAATAGCGAAATCATTATTAGTCCGAGAGCTCAAGTAGCCTTGCAACCGGATTGGAAAGCAGATATGCTTTTTAGAATTTCGGGAGGGCTCTATTACCAACCTCCTATGTATCGAGAATTAAGAGATCTCACAGGCACGGTAAACTCTGAGGTCAAAGCTCAAAAATCAGTACATATTGTTCTCGGCAACGACTACAGTTTCTTACTATGGAATCGCCCCTTTAAACTTTCTACAGAACTTTACTATAAAGAATTGTCCAATGTTAACGCTTATACGGTAGAGAACGTTCGGATTCGATATGCTGCTAACAATAATGCCAGAGCGTACGCACAAGGAATAGATCTACGCCTGAATGGTGAATTTGTTACCGGTACAGAAAGCTGGGTCAGTTTAAGTTATCTCAAAACAGAAGAAAATCAGAATGATCGCGGGTATATTGCCCGACCAACAGATCAACGCATTAAAGTTGGGGTCCTGTTTCAGGATTATGTCCCCACCATTCCTAATCTGAAAATGTATCTTAATATGGTGTATCAAACAGGAGTGCCCGGTGGATCGCCATCAAATGCTGATCCTTATGAATATCAAAACAGGCTCCCAGATTACAGGCGCGCGGATTTAGGAATTTCTTATGTACAGGTAGACGCCAATCAACCTGAAGCAACTCCAAACTGGCTGAAGATTTTTAATGATTTGAGCGTTGGATTCGAAATTTATAATGTGTTTAACAATCAAAATTCGATTACGAATACGTTTGTACGAGATGCGTCATCACAACGTCAATATGCAATTCCAAATTATTTAACTGCGCGTACTTTTAATGTAAAGTTAGCAATGAAGTTTTAACAAAACCGAATTAACTCTCGATAAATTTCTTAAGCACCTCAACTGCGTAATCCACGTCTACTTTGGTGTTGAATTTAGAAAATGAAAAGCGTACCGATGGTTTTTCTATGTCTTCGGCAGATAAAATTTCTGATAACACATGAGATCCTTTACTGCTTCCACTTTGACAAGCACTCCCTCGGGAACATGCAATCCCGTTAATATCTAAATGAAATAGTAAAATCCCTGCCTTTTCTGAAGGTATCGGCAAACAAACGTTTAGCAAGGTGTAGGTATTGTGTTCATTTTGACAACAATCGGCATTAAATTTTACTTCAGGAATATGCTGCTTCAATTGGGCAGTGAAATAATCCTTAATTCCCCTTACGTACGCTGTATCTTCTTCCAAATTGTCATATGCCAGACGTAATGCTTCAGCCATACCTACAATGTTATGAACACTTTCGGTACCCCCTCGAAATCCTCGCTCCTGCTCTCCACCAAAAATTAAAGGTTTTAACCCGGAGTTTTTTCGCACAAACGCAAAACCAACTCCTTTAGGTCCATGAAATTTGTGCGCGCTCACGGCAGTAAAATCAACCGTTATATCAGTTAAATTCACATCAAAATGACCAATAGACTGTACCATATCGCTATGAAAAAGCGCGTTATGTGTTTGACAAAGTTCAGCTACTGCATCAATATCTAAAATACAACCAACTTCATTATTAATATGCATTAAACTAACCAATGTCTTTTCTGTTGCTGTTTGCAAAAGTTCTTTGAGATGCGCATAGTCAATAGCACCCGTCGGTAAAATTTTCACATAACTCACAGCGATATCCTGATGCTTTTGTAGTTCTTGCACTGTGTGCAGCACTGCATGGTGTTCGATTCTGGTAGTGATGATATGACGAACGCCCAAATCACGTACTGAGCTATTTAATGCCAAGTTATCTGCTTCGGTGCCCCCGGAGGTGAAAATTATTTCTCCGGCGGTAACTCCGAGTTGTTTAGCGATTTGTTTACGAGCCTGTTCAATATGATTCTTGGCAGAGCGTCCAAAGGCATGGATAGATGAAGGGTTACCATAGCTATCCTGTAAAACCTCTGTCATTTTGGTGATTACATCGGGATGAACCTGAGTCGTAGCGGCGCTGTCAAAATAAACTTTTCGCATCGTATTATTTGTTTAATCAGGCAAAACTATAGTAAATAAAATTATTTTCCATGGATAACGTTATAATCTTTCAATTGCCTTATTTTTGCTTAAAAGCGGAATTAATCCTATGAATAAACGTATTGTTTTATTTTTATTAGCTAGCTTCCTAGTCGCCTGTAATGATGGTGATATTATCATCACCTCTTTTGAGTTTGACGAAGTGGACCTTCAATTATGTAATGGATCCGGGGAGAATGAGTACGTATTTTATAAAATCGGAAAAGAAGTTAACGAAGCTATCGCCTTTACCTTTCAAAATGAGCAATTTTCTGACACTATACCTACCGGGACACCAATCTCAATTAATTTGGCTACCGAAGCAGGAGACTTGGTGTATCGTAAATTTAGCGGAGAGGTGCCTGCTACTTATTTTTGTGGTAGTGTACCGCCCAATAACATTACCATTACCGAAGAGTTGTTCAGTCTTTCCGGAAATGCAACCATCGTTACCGAAATTGTAACCGAAGATGATGATGATGGTATTCCGGCAGCAGAAGAGGATATCAATAATGATGGTAATCTTGAAAACGATGACACCGACAATGATGGTATACCAAACTACAAAGATGCTGACGATGATGACGATAATATCTTAACCGTCATTGAATTACCCAATAATATTCCTGACAATGACGATCCCAGAGACAGCGACGAGGATGGTATACCGGATTATTTGGATAATGATGATGATAATGATGGGGTGTTGACGAGAAATGAAGATACGAATGGTGAAGATGGTCCGAGAGAAGATGATGATAACAACGATAATATCCCAAATTATTTACAGGCCGATCAGGTTACAGCATACCCAAATCCTATAAATAATTTTAATACTATTGAAACAACCTACAGAACATCCGTTAGTATTACTAATCTTGAACTTAGTTCGGATTCACAAACCTTAGATTCTGACACCTATGTGCTTGGTTTTAGAGACATCACGATTGATAAGATAAATAAGAAAGATGAAAAATAATATAAAAACGATCCGCTTGTTTTTTGGCCTTATTGCAGGCTTACTTATTTTGGCCACTAGTTGTAGTGAAGGAGATCTTATCACCGATGAACTCGAATTTGAAGGAACATTAAGTAATTGTGCAAATACCAGTGCCAATACCTTTGTTTTTTATAAACTTGATGCAACGAAAAGCAAAGCACTTTTCCTAAATTTTACAGGTACAAATTTCACGCTTATTCCGGATACCAAGAAACTAACGTCCACAGATGTGGTTACACTTAATGAAACTACCAATTTACTTACATATCGAGAATTTAACTCCCCTATCACAGCTTCCAGCTATTTTTGTAGTAACATTCCGCCAAAAGAAAATACCACCACCCTTGAATATGTAAGTACTAGTGGTACTGCTGAAATTAGTTATGACTTTTTGAGAATTGAAGCTAATGATTCCATTTTCAGTAGAAGTATTATTCTAAAGGACGTCACACTAACCGGTAATGAAATAGCGTATCGAAAAGAATTTTTAGCTCTGGGCGAACAAGAAGTTGCAAAACCCTTTACACCTTAATTTAGTTTAGTTGTTTGGGTTTTGTTTTATATATACCTCCATAGCACCTAAACCATATTTTTTATAATCTCCATCAGAGATACTTAAGTTATCATAGCGACCAAATAAATACTTTAACTCTTCTTTGAGCACTCCTTGTCCTACACCATGTATAAAAATTACTACGGGAATACGTTTGCTGATCGCAAAATCCAATTGACGCTTAGCTGTATCCAATTGTAAGTTCACCATATCGTGATTGGTCATCCCTCTGCTGGATTTTACCAATTTGTGAATATGCAAATCCACTTCCATAGGGGGAGCTTGCTGTTTTTTAGGTTTGACAACCGGACGTTTTGTCTTCTTTTTAAAATGTTCTTTTTCCTGCAGATTCTTATGTACCTCTTCATAGGATGGCAGGGTCATATCTCCGGTCATCACGCGCACCAGCTCATTGACGGGAAAACTTAACTCAAAGCCATCATCACTCATTATTACTGCTTCGCCATGCTCTAATCGTACAACATCGCCTGTTATATCTTCATCCAAAACCGAAACCTTATCTCCTACCTCTATCATATCCAAATTTATTCTTGCGTCTCATCCGTACTTCCTTCAGAGCGTGAAGAAAGCGTTGCATTTACCATATACAACCCTCCCATCAAACAAACAACCCCCAAACTTTGCAGGTAATAGTTCTTTTCTTCAGCCATCAGTTGATGGACTAACAAGCCTATGCCAAGTGCGATAAAGATTGTTTTGAGAATTGTTTTGAGACTAGTGCTTTTCATCCGGTAAAAATATGAGGATTTTATGAAAATGAAATTATCTCCAGCATAAAATTTGTAAATACGTATATTGTACCTCCAAAAATACCTAAGATCGCTGTGGAAAAGTATATGTTTCCTTGTCTTAATAAAAAATTATTCGGTGTTGACTGCCTTGGCTGTGGTTTACAACGCTCCTTGTCCTATCTGTTGCAAGGGGAGTTCTCTCAAGCTTTCAAAATGTATCCGGCTGTATACCCACTACTCCTACTACTAGTCTTTTGGGGGGTTACCTTATTCTTTAAGTTTAGATTTGACACCTATATCAAATACGGCTTACTGGCAGTTACGGTGCTGACTATCATCATAAGTTACTTTATCAAAATGAATTTTATGTTCAACTAACCTTTCAATATTATGGAAAAACAAACATTACCAAACTCTACGCTAATCTTAGTCTTCGGAATTTTATCAATTCTTGGTTGCTGCTGCTATGGATTCTTCGGAATCGTATTTGGAATCATTGCTATTATTATGTCCAAAAAAGCAACGGAGCTATACCTTGAGAATCCTGAGTTATACACCGGTTACCAAAATGTAAAAACCGGAAAGATTTTAGCAATTATTGGCTTGGTATTAAGTGCACTATACCTTATCTCCTTAATTATCTTCTTTATCATCGCGGGATATGACGGACTTATGGAAATGCAACAAGAAATGCTTGAACAGTACAACTAGTACTACAAGCAGATAGTATAAAAAAATCCCGCAATTTGCGGGATTTTTTTTAATTAAACTTAAGCGTTTATAGGTTTTTCAGAAGCAGACACCGCGAGGTTATATATCACCAATCCAAACCCGATTTTATTGACAGCATCGCCGATATTATATACTGCGTCCATAGCAAGACCACCAAAAATACCCTCATACCATCCCGGGGTACCCGCCATGTATCCTATAGGATATATTGCCCATCCTACAAGAACAAACCAACATAACGTTTTGTGGGCCGCAAGAACGGGTCCTCCAGCCTGCTGTGCAAGCTTTTTAGCTTTACCAAGCCAAATATCGTAGACAATGACAAAGTAAGCTACTCCTGATATAAGCCCCCATAACCACGCCTGATCTCTATACACGGCTTCTCCAAAATACCCAGTGACAAGCATTATTACAGAAAGAATAATTAAACGCCACATCAAGGATTTTTTTGCTCCTGCCACTTTTAAAATAAGATAAAATTCTACACACATTAGTGGAACCGTTAATATCCAGTCTACATAACGGAAAAATGTGGGAGAACTCCCATTAACATACCAATAATCCCTCATATACCAGTAATGAACGGCTGCTATAAAAGTGATTAATCCAGAAATAAGAATAGAGGTTCTCCATTTTCTGTCATAACTGTTCATAGAAAAAAAGAAAAACACGGAAGCTGCCATCATAGCCATACACCCCATAAAGAAGGTAAAACCTACGTAATCATCTGTTGCTATCTCTGGAACCAGAGAAATCGACATTATTAAATTTTTCATAATTCTTATATTTTGTTTAATCAAATTTAATAAAGATTAAACAGAATTAGTTAACTTTAGGATATCTTTATTAAATAATTATGAATCGTTCAACCATTTTTCTTGAAAATCTGAAAAGTTTCAAGTTAATATCAACGTTTTTCTCACTATGGTTCGCAGTATATTTTACAGAAAATATTGAGGATTATTTTGCATTCTTTTTCATTCTATCACTGGGTATTTTACATGGAGCGAATGATCTCAAACTCATTGAGAAAGTTATTAGCATTACTGATAAGAAGCAGCTCTACAAAGTAATTGCCTTATATCTTTGCACAATAGCTATCGGGATTCTGACCTTTTACTACTTCCCTGCAATTGGACTTCTATTATTTATATTTTTTAGTGCTTATCATTTTGGAGAACAACACTGGAGTTCTCGAATAAAGGAATCAAGTATTCCTGCCAAATTTATGTTTATGGCGTATGGATTTTTAATTTTATCCTCCCTATTTTATTTTAATAATATAGAGGTATCGCTTATCATAGATAATATTGCAGGTATTTACCTCAAAAAGAATTTTTATCTATATACACTATTCATTGCGGCTATTGTAGTATGTCTCTTGGGGTTCAAGCTGCATATGGAGTTAAAACTAAAAGTAAGGATCATTGAAGAATTATTTTATCTCCTTGTCTTTCTTGTTGTTTTTCACACAGCTTCTTTACTTTGGGCTTTTGCTATCTACTTTATATTCTGGCATAGCATCCCCTCTTTGGTAGATCAAGTGAATTATCTCTACGGTAATACAAAAAAAGAGAATTTCATTGCTTATTTGAAATCCTCTTTTTTAAACTGGTTTATTTCTATTATCGGTCTAACAATCTTATATTACTTATTTAACGATGATGACCGACTCTTTCTATCCATTTTCTTTACTTTAATTGCTTCCATAACATTTCCACATGTATGGGTAATGTCAAAATTTAATAAGTAAAGCGTTTACTTCTTTTCAAAAGCTTTCAGTGTATCAGTAATAATACGAACACAATCCAACAATTGGTCTTTTGTCATTACTAACGGCGGAGCAAAACGAATGATATTACCATGTGTAGGCTTCGCTAACAAACCATTTTCTTTTAAAGCCACACAAATATTCCAGGCGGTATCACTGTCCTCACTATCATTAATCACAATCGCATTTAGCAACCCTTTACCACGTACCAAATTAACGATATTCGAAGTTTCAATATAGTTGTTAAGTTCTGCTCTAAAGAGTTCCCCTAATTCAAAAGCATTGATCGCTAACTTCTCATCACGTACTACTTCGAGCGCAGCCATTGCTACCACAGCAGCTACCGGATTTCCTCCAAAGGTACTTCCGTGACTTCCTGGACGTATTACTTCCATTATATTGTCATTAGCTAATACGGCAGACACCGGATAGGCACCCCCACTAATTGCTTTTCCTAAAATTAAAACATCAGGTTTTACTTCCGGGGTACCCGAACAATTTTTATCAGGACACGCACAGTTTCCGCAGGTAGCTAATAGTCTACCCGTACGCGCTATCCCTGTTTGTACCTCGTCAGCAATAAAAAGTACGTTATGTTTTTTACACAGCTCTTTCGCTTTTGCCAAATAATCTTCAGAAGGTACGTACACTCCTGCTTCTCCCTGAATCGGTTCTACCAGGAATCCTGCAACGTTGGGAGTACTTTCCAAAACGTCTTCCAACGCTTTTAAATTGTCATATTCAATTTTTATAAACCCATTGGTATACGGACCAAAATTGTCACGTGCTACAGGATCATTTGAAAAAGAAATGATGGTTGTTGTACGTCCGTGAAAGTTGTTTTCGCACACAATGATCTGCGCTTCATTCTCGGCAATGCCTTTTTTCTCATATGCCCAACGGCGACAGATTTTTAAAGCAGTCTCTACCGCTTCGGCTCCTGTGTTCATTGGCAGCAGTTTGTCAAACCCAAAATACTCAGTCGCAAATTTCTCAAACTCTCCTAATTTATCATTATAAAATGCACGAGAAGTTAAGGTTAGTTGTTTTGCTTGTTCGGTCATAGCATCCACAATTCTGGGATGACAATGTCCTTGATTTACTGCTGAGTATGCACTTAAAAAATCATAATATTTTTTATCCTCTACATCCCACACAAAAACTCCTTCTCCCCGGTTCAAAACCACAGGTAACGGATGGTAGTTATGTGCTCCATACTTATTTTCTAAATCAATTGAGTGTTGTGATGACTTTTTTTCTAAAACTGCCATTATAAACGTATTAAAAATAAAACTTTACTATTCCTACTTATCCTACTCGTGAGAGCGGCGAGAAATCAACCGTAATGAAGTGGATCGCAAATTACTAAATCTTTAGCGAATTTTTTAGCGCTTCTCCCTTTAATCCTGCTAAATATTCTATTTTTGCGCTATGGCGAGAAAAAATAAAAAGCAAGTCTTCGAAAATATCGAAGTAATAGATGCAGGGGCAAAAGGAAAAAGTATTGCCAAAGCTCCTGATGGTAAGGTTATCTTTTTAAACAATGCAGTTCCCGGAGATGTTATCGACATCAGAACTACCAAAAAAAGAAAGGCGTATTATGAAGGTACGGCTACCAATTTAATTAAAGCTTCGTCAAAACGAGTGGAACCAATTTGCAAGCATTTTGGTACCTGCGGTGGATGTAAATGGCAGTTTATGGGCTATGAGCATCAATTAGATTATAAGCAACAAGAGGTTGTGAATAACCTGACACGTATCGGTAAAGTTGAACTCCCTGAGGTTACCCCGATCTTGGGCTCTGCAGAACAATTTTTTTACCGTAATAAAATGGAATTCTCTTTTAGTGACAGCCGTTGGTTATCATTAGAGGAAATACAGAATGATGAAGAAATTAAAGATCGAAATGCCTTAGGTTTTCATATACCCGGCATGTGGGATAAGATTCTGGATATCGATACCTGCTATCTGCAAGAAGATCCAAGTAACGCGATTCGTAATAAGGTTAAAGATTTTGCCACGCAAAACAATCTGTCTTTTTATAATGCTCGCAATCAAGCCGGATTATTGCGTACCTTGATGATACGTACTACCTCTACGGGTGAGATTATGGTACTGGTACAGTTCTTTTTTGATGATGCCGAAAAACGAAATCTCTTACTCGATTATATTAAAAATGAGTTCCCGGAAATTACTTCGCTGCAATATGTGGTAAATGGAAAAGGGAATGACACCATATACGATCAAAACGTAATTTGCTACCACGGTAAAGATCATATTACCGAAGAGATGGAAGGCTTGCAATTTAAGATTAATGCTAAATCCTTTTATCAAACCAACTCTCAACAAGCGTACGAATTGTATAAAGTAACCCGTGACTTTGCGCAACTCACCGGCGAAGAATTAGTGTATGACTTGTATACAGGTACCGGAACTATTGCTCAGTTTGTTGCCAAAAAAGCTAAAAAGGTCATTGGTGTAGAGGCGGTACCCGAAGCGATTGAGGATGCCAAGGAGAATGCCCGCAATAATAAGATAGACAATACTGAATTTTATGTCGGAGACATGAAAAAAGTGTTTACCAAAGAATTTATTGCTACCCATGGTCAACCCGAAGTGGTAATTACGGATCCGCCACGTGATGGAATGCACAAAGACGTAGTACAGCAATTACTCAATATCGCTCCGCAAAAAATTGTGTATGTTAGCTGTAACAGCGCAACACAAGCAAGAGATTTGGCGTTATTAGACGAAGCATACAAAGTAACCAAGGTGCAACCGGTAGATATGTTTCCGCAGACGCATCATGTAGAAAATGTTGTATTGCTCGAAAAAAGATAAGACTACCACCCATGAGACTGAAACCGTACATTCTAATTAGCTGCCTATCCTTACTATCGGTATTCCTGCTTACTCAGATAAGTTGTGAAAGAGATGATATCTGTGCGCCGGATACGGCGACGACTCCCCTATTGGTGATCGCTTTTATATCGGCCGAAACTGCCGAAGCTGAGGCACCTGTAGAGTTGCAAATTAAGGGGGAAGGTATTGATGAACTGTTGGAACTGGGTACTGCTCTGGATACGATTAGGATACCACTTCGTACTAACGGTACGTTAAGCGAATTTGAATTTACGGTGAATAGTAACGTTGAGAATGATTCGATTCCTGCGAACACCGATATGGTAAGTTTTCAATACACGACGGTTGAAGAATATGTGAGTAGTGCATGTGGTTTTAGAGCTACGTTTGAGGGCCTAAGTGCTACCGGAGAAAATACGACAGATACCGACACCTGGATTAATGAAATTATTGTACAAAGTTTAAATGTTAAGGATGAAACCACTACACACGTACTTATTCGTCATTAGTCTGATAGGAGCTTCTGCACTTTATGCGCAGGAACCCACTACCACTGCCGAAACCGAGCAACAGGTAACAGCTACTGACACCCTGCCTCCCGGAGAAAAGTATGGCTTGCGGATCGGTACAGACCTTAATAAACTATTGCTTACTGCGATTCAAGACGAATATACCGGATTCGAAATCAACGGAGATTATCGCTTCTACAAAGACTTCTATCTCGCTGCCGAGATTGGTAACGAAAAATTGCTACGCGAAGAAGAAAATATAGTGGGTGAAGGTTCGGGTAGTTATGTGCGTATTGGAGTAGATTACAATGCCTATGACAACTGGTATGGTATGCAAAACAGTATTTATGCCGGATTGCGCTATGGATTTGCAAGCTTTTCGCAACGCTTGGATGAATATGCTGTTTTTACTGGTACCAATTACTACGGCCCTACACGTATTACTGTACCCATCGAAGAAAAAGGGCTGACCGCTGGATGGGCAGAACTTGTGTTGGGGCTCGAGGTAGAATTATTTGCTAATATCTATCTGGGTGCCAATGTATCGCTCCGCGGCATGATCAACGAGACGGCTCCTGATCAGTTTGACAACCTTTTTATTCCCGGTTTTGGAAAAACCAATGACTTTAGCAATTTTGGCGTGGGTTATGGCTACTCGATAAGTTATTTAATTCCTTTTTATAAAAAGAAAAACTAAACCAAGCTATTGTCAATATAATATACAGTCGGATTATAAGTATAAAACGAGGTAAATATAGCATTAAGAATTCGGGTAGAAAATTATAGTAAATAACACTATACAAAGATTTTTTAATAAAATCGGAATAGAATTCAGATTTGCTTAGTATCACTTCCTACCTTTTCTTAAAAATTAATTATTAAATGTTAATTTTGCAAAAAAAAGATGAGAAATACTGCATCTATTCTTCGTAATTATGGTTCTGAAATTATGAAGCTTTGGGAAACTGAAGTTAAAACTAAAATACCAGCTGCTAAAGAAGCCAATGCGATTGCCTTATATGATCATCTCCCTTTTCTAATAAATGATATAGCAGATATCATGGAGCGGTATCAGGATGAAGAGCATTTAGTAAAGGATAAAAAATATCAAGAAATTCTCGAAAATAGCAAAAAACACGGAAAACATAGAGCTACTACCGCACTTTATACCGTAGAACAAGTGGTTCACGAGTATATTATTTTTCATAGAATTATTACAGATTTTATAAAATCCAAAAATGAGCACACAGAAGACGTTATCGATTTGCTGAAGTATGTGATAGAAACATCTATATTAAAATCTGTGGGAGCTTTTTCTCAATCCATCCAAGAAGTACAGGAAAAACTAATTGGTACACTTGCTCATGATATACGCAATCCTTTGTCAGCCGCACAATTATCATTAGAACTGATGAAACAAAATAGTGCTGATACTAATTGGACGCTGAGAATGCGTAATGCAGCCGAGCGCAGCGTACGAAAAGCAGTAAGTCTTATTGAAGGGTTAATGGATGGCATTACAGTAAAAGCCGGAGAAGGAATGATGCTCAATTTTGAAGAACATAATATAATTGATGATATCAAATGGGCATATAATGAGGCAAAAGAAGCATATGTGGCTGATGTATCTGTTGAATCTGAAGATCAGGAGATCATCGGGATATTTGATAGTTTAGCTATCCGACGATTGCTTGAAAACTTAATAGGGAACGCTGTCAAATATGGTTCCTCCAACCAACCAATTACCATTCGAATAGAGGATCAAGATGATTCGGTGCAAATAGTGGTGCACAATCATGGAAATCCTATATCTGCCGAGAAACAAACTCATATTTTTAAGTTCTTAGGGCAGGATAGAAAAGATTCGAATTATGTAGCAAACAGTTGGGGTATGGGACTCACCTTAGCTCAAATAGTTGCAAATGCCCATGGTGGAGATATTCAATTAGTAAGTAACGAACAAGAGGGAACTTCTTTTATCATAAAACTCTATAAACGATTTAATGAACCTGGTAAACGACGCGCAAAGCTAGTCTACGTATCTAAGGATTCTTTACAGCTCACAGATCAATAAGTTTGATTTATCAAACTGGATTAGCTCAACCCTTGCTACCACTGCTTGGAAAGTTGCCGCACTTGTCAGGAAGGTTTCCCGATGGTGGGAAACGTTGCCGAACTTGTCCTGAAGGTTTCCCGATGGTGGGAAAACGTCCCGCACTTGTCCTGAAGGTTTCCCGAAGGTGGAAAAAGGGTGTATTTTGAATACTGACTATAAAATATCAAATACTGAATACTGAATACTGAATACTGAATACTGAATACTGAATACTGAAGGGCTAAATAATAAATATAAAATCATAAAGGCTAAATGTAAAAATATCTGACATGGACTGAATACTGAATATCGGATATCGGATATAAAATGTTGAATACTGAAGTTATCCTGTTTAATTTAAAATGTAACATCACGAAATAACAAGTATCGCATCCTTTTTCCTGTCATCCTGTTTCTTGTCTCCCGTCTATAAACTTATGGCTTTTGCCTCGTGCCTTTCATTAGCTTATGTACAATAAATTCTGTAGTTTAGTAAAAACTAAAACCCACAACCAACCTCACTCCGTATCTTTAGGGTAGTGATTGTAAAAGAGAAATATAGTTACCAAAGGGAACTATATAATATTGTTGGCAACAAGCGGAAAATCGAACTCAAATAAAAAAATGAAATTAAGAAAAGCATTTATAGAAGACATTATTGAATTAAAAAAAATATGTATTGATGCTTACTCTCTGAATTTCCATAACCATTGGAATGATGGCGGATTAGAATGGTATTTAGATAACGAATTTAGCGACAAAAGACTCACTTTAGATTTGTCTGATAAAAATACTGAATACTATTTTATTGAACATCAAGAAAAACAAGTTGGATTTATAAAAACCAAGATTAGTACATCTTCTGACTTTATTGCGAATTCAGTAGAATTAGAGAAAATTTATGTTCTACCTGAATGTAAAGGAATGGGAATAGGAAAATTGGCTTTAAAAGATATAATTCAGAAAACGAAAAATAGTGGAAAGGAAAGTGTTTTTTTATGCGTAATCGACACAAATGAAAACGCAATTGCATTTTATGAAAAACTCGGGTTTGAATTCCATAGCAAAACGACTTTAGACATACCATATTTTAAAGAAGAATTAAAAGGAATGAATAGAATGATTAAAAATTTGAATTAAATAAAGCCTGTTGCTAATCGAGTAGACGGCTCCGCCCCTAAATAGGAACGGAGTGCGCTTCTAATACCACCGTAACTATTGTTATAATCTACCTGAAGGCAATGGCGGGTATACGGTGGTTCATCAGATTGAAATTTGTCCCTTATTTAGGTAGTCTAGCAATGTCTTAAAGTCTAATTTTTAACTTGTGTAAAGGATGTCATTCAACGAACATAAAATCACTAATTAAAATAAATACATGCTATGCATACAATCACATTCATTAGCACCGTCCATGAGAGGCTTGGAAAATGTGATTCAAGTGAATTATTTGCTATTCTTGCAGAAATAAAACCCGATGTAATTTTTTTAGAAGCTCTTGAAAGCACTTATTCGAGCTATCACCAAAATACTTTTACGAACTTCGGAGTATACCACCCAAAACTTGAAATAGCAGCCATTCAGAAACTTAGTAAAAAATTTCCTGTAAAATATGTTCCTGTACTCAAAAGTGTGTTACCAGATTCATTTCTAACTAAATACAAGAAGCTCAATGAATTCAACAGTTTACAAAGGTTATTTGATGATTATAATTCAAATATTGAAGAGAGAGGATTCGCATTTTTAAATAGCAAAGAATGTTCTGATCAAAATGAAAAAATGAGAGAAATTGAAAGACATTTATTAAATAATAATGAGCTTGAAAAATTGGTAAATGAAGGTATAGATGCTTATGAAAGTTCAATGATGCGAAACATATATTTATATTGCAGAAATAATCAATTCGATACAGGGGTTTTCATGTGTGGTGTAGCTCATAGAAATTCAATTATAGATAAAATGGAAAACTACAACACCAAAGAGCAACTCAATCTCAATTGGAAAATTTATGGCAACTAATTTCCTGAATAAATAGCCTCCTGTCTCATAACTTCTTGGTTCCTTTATCGGTCTCTCACCTTTTGCACTCGTACCTTTCGCCTTAAATTGTCAACCTAAAATAAAATCTGCGGTTTAGTCATCATTAGAACCAAAATACCCACCTCCACTTGGTAATCTTGGATTACTTGTAACGAATAGAATAGTATAAAAGAAATATAGTTACTAAAGGGATTTATATAACTATGTTACCTGCAAGTTGAAAAAAATCGAAACTAATATAACAGACAAAATAATAAAATCTGTGGAATTTGATACCGCAAAAAACTGGGTTTCGGATTTTCCGACTGACAATTGGTGTCTGATTTTAATTGCGGACGAAAAACAAACGAATTATTTTGACGAAATAATCCAAAAATCAATTGACCGCAATGTGGGTTATATCTGGGGCGTTGGTAAACAAGCTGATTTGATTCACAGTATGGCGGACGAAGAAATTGGATTTCGAGATGTTGACATTGACGATCATTATCTCCCTGAACACGTAATAATGACTGTTGGAAACGAAGATTTTGACAATGGAATTTGGTATGGATTAAATCTGACTTTCAACTCCGAAACTGACATAAACGAAATTTTAATTGTTGACGTGACTAATAAAGCATTTGAGAAAACAACTCAATTAATAAAAAAGTTTGAAAACGGATTTTTGCCAGCGGATTAAAATCTAGAGCTAGCTCTCATAGAACTAAACGAAATTTTAATAGGAAAAAATAAGGATTATAAATAATGTCGAAGCTGAACTACAGTCCCTTTATTTTTTTAATTTTGAGAAAAGCTAAATTAGAAAGTCTAAAGCAGATAACACTCCTTAAACTCCATAAATAAAATTATTTGCCTTCACTATGGCTATGCAAATAATTTTATCAATGACGTTAGGGCTGAGTTTAGTAAGAGGTTATACCCAATTTGACAAATGAATAGACTAACAAGAATATCAGCGATTTTAACGCAATTACAGTCAAAAAAGATTGTGAAGGCTAAAGAAATTGCTGAACGGTTTGAAATTAGTTTGAGAACGGTTTACAGGGACATTAAAACACTCCAAGACGCAGGAATTCCGATCGGTTCGGAAAATGGAGTTGGTTACTTTATGGTGGATGGGTTTTCTCTGCCACCAATGATGCTAACCGAAGAAGAAGCAAATGCTTTGATTGTTTCGGAAAAGCTCATTTTAAACCAAGGTGACCAATCCTTGATTCGAGATTTTAGTTCATTATTAATCAAAATAAAAGCAATTCTCAAATCTGTACAAAAGGATGATGTTACCAAATTATCGGACAGGTTAGAACCTTCCGTAAAAAGGGAAACACTTAAAAGCAATTGGCTATCGACAGTACAGAAAGCAATTACCAAAACAAATGTTATTGAAATTCAATATAATTCAATTTCAAAACAAGAGCAAACAGTAAGAGAGATAGAACCACTTGCTATATATTTTACTGAACGTGCTTGGGTTTTAGTCGCATTCTGTAGATTACGAAATGACCTTAGAGAGTTTAGATTAGATAGAATTTCGAGAGTCGTAGTTTCGAATAAATCATTTGATTTCAAACAAGATTTCAAACTAAAAGAATATTTTAAAAATTTAGTGAAACCAAGTTGACATAAGGCTGTCAGTGCGCCTATTTACCTTTGTACTATGAAAAAATTAATCATAGTATTATTAACAGTCGCAACCTTTAGTAGTTGCGATTATTTAAACAAAAAACAAAGTAAAATGGGAAAAAACGCGACAGTAATAGAAATGGTTCTATTTAAAACAAATGACGGGGTAACAAAAGAAAATGCAAAAAAAGCAATGACGAAACTGAATGATTTTTTGAAAGCTCAAAATGGATTTGTAGCCAGAAAAACTTCTATTTCAGAGGACGGACAATTTTTAGATTTGGTATTTTGGACAGACTTGACTGCAGCTAAATCTGCATCAGAAAAAGCAATTCAAGACCCTACAAATATGCAAATTTTTAATGTAATAGACCAAAAGCAGATGACATTAAAACACTTTGAAACTTTCAACAATATTAGTGAATAATGTAGATAAATATATTGAACAACAAGATTTAGAAATATCCCTAATCGTAAGCACTATTCGGGATATTATTCTTTCTTGTGCAATACAAATTCGTGGAGAGATTAAACACAGGATTCCATTTTTCTCATACCATTCTAATATTTGCTATATTAATGTAAGAAATAGAGTTGTGGACTTAGGATTTGTCAATGGCTATTTACTTTCGAATCACCAAGGAGTATTAGATGAAAAGGACAGGAAGTCTGTGCGGACAATAACTTTTAAAAGTATAGGAGATGTGAACAAAGGTTTAATTAGAGAATTAGTTTTTGAAGCGATCTTGATAGACGAAGAAAAGAAAAAAAAGCACAATCGAGTAGACGGCTCTATCCCTAAATAGGAACGGAGTGCGCTTCTCACATCACCGTACATACTGGTCTCGCCTGCCTGACGGCAAAGGCGGGTATACGGCGGTTCATTAGATTGAAATTTGCCCCTTATTAATTTAGTCCAGCTGTGCTTTATAGCCTTCTCTATTATGCGTTGAGAATGTAATTATTAATTCAAAAAATCGAGTTATGAAACCTACAGAAAATGATGTATTAGGGTTTATAAGATCTATTCCAAATGAGACCAGACAGAAAGACGGACTCAAGCTGATGGAAATGATGAATAAAATAACTGAATTAAAACCTGTCAAATGGGGGCCATCAATAGTTGGATTCGGCAGTTATATACATACATATGAAACAGGACGAGAAACGAAGTTGCCATTGACTTCTTTTTCGCCGAGAAAACAACATTTAGTTTTGTATGTGCTCAACGGATTCGAAAACCAAGAAGAATTATTAAATGACTTGGGTAAGCATAAAACAGGCAATATATGCCTATATATAAACAAATTGGCTGACGTTCACCAAGATGTTTTAGAAGAAATCATCTCTTCTGCCTATCTTAAGAATAAGCGGTATGCAGATAAAAGTAAGAAGGATGCTAACTCTTAAAAATCAATCCTAAAATAGTTTTACTTTTACTGCAGGTAATGCTGTTATTTTTATTGAAAGATCTGAGACCTCCAAAACAGTTACCGCTAACCTCTTCTTAAGAAACTACTTTAAAATTTGGAGATTCTTGAGCTTCTTTATCACCTGAACCCCAATGTTATCATAACTAACTGACATACAAATAATTTACATCCTTATAAGTTCATTTTGAAGTATCGCTTCACTAATCTCAGCGGTTACATGCTTATGGCTGTTAAAGAAGTGTTGATTAGAACGTAATGCCAGAGTAGCCAATAAACTGCCATCCTTCTGCTCTCTAATTGACGTTATTATAACTTTTTCACCTTTTACCTTCTTATAATTAGCAATTCCCCCTCTTTTAATGATGAAGTTAGCTCTCGGGAAATTGATATATTTATAAGAATCATTATCAACTTCTCCTATAACCAAAACATCTCCTACCTTTACATCTATAGTAGTTTTTTGAGCATACATAGTAACAGAAAAAAAACTTATTAAAAGAGCAAATACAATATGATTTCCCATGATATAGCATTTTAATTATACTATAAATATAAACAAATCTAAATCCTTAAAAAAGCATATTTGATTGAAAAACTTCTATGGAAAACATGTTCTATTATATAAATTCTTTGCAGATCTTGGTCAAATCAAAATCACTCCTTTACCTTCCCAATATTTTGTAAAAATAGGCTGTATCAGGACTCCTGCTCGCCCTCTTTCAGCTTTTGGCTACTAGCCTTTGATTAAAATTTATTTATTTTAAATAACAAATGTTATGTAGTTATAGTTAAATCTATACCCAATAGTCTAATTTGCTAATCAAGTATTATTTTTTATTTGTAATTTAAGTCTTCTAAAAAATTCCAATTCTTTATGTTACTATTTTAAAGAGTAAAAGAATAAGTAATTATGAACTACATAATCTATATGATAACTTTATTTTCTTCCCTGCAATCACAGACAATTTTTGATTTTAATAAAAAGTCAGATATTCAAAACTGGAGAGTTGTAGACGACGTGGTGATGGGTGGAGAATCATCAGGCACTTTCAGCTTAAGTGCTGATGGCTTTGGTGTTTTTAAAGGCAGTATTTCCCTGGAAAACAACGGAGGATTCTCTTCTGTAAGACATAGATTAGACAAAGTATTGGTAAAGGAAAACACTAAAATTGTCATTAAACTTAAGGGGGATGGTAAAACATTTCAATTTAGAATAAAATCAAATGCAGGAGACTATTATTCCTATATCGCACCCTTTAAAACTTCCGGAGAATGGCAGGAAATTGAAATCCTTCTAAAGGATATGTATCCTTCTTTTAGGGGAAGAAAGCTAGATCAACCGAATTTTTCAAATGCTTATTTTGAAGAAATCACTTTTCTGATAGGTAATAAAAAACAGGAACAGTTTAAATTATTGATAGACGAAATAACCTTAAAATAAGAGTTACCTCCTTACTTTTGCAAAATGATAATAATAATCGGAGCGGGTTTGTCCGGGCTTTTAATCGGATACAGGCTAAAGAAAGAAGGGGTTCCCTTTAAAATTCTGGAAGCTAGAGCAAGAATCGGCGGAAGAATACATACAGTTTGCGGATCGAATTCTACGCCCGTCGAAATGGGTGCCACCTGGTTTACCGATCAACACACCAATCTACTGGCACTTATTGATGAGTTAGCAATTGAAAAATTTGAACAATACATGGGAAGGACAGCATACTTTCAACCCTCTGCTACTACCCAGGTTCAGTCTATACAAATTCCGACCCAACCACCCAGCTATAGAATCGCCGGAGGTACATCGCACCTTATAAATACCCTTTACCAACAATTAGATAGCAACGATGTGCTATTGAACCAAACGGTTAGCGAAATTAAATTTCATGAAAAATCTGTAGAGATTATCGCTAATCAAACCTTTATTGGTGACAGGGTTATTTTAGCCATGCCTCCTAAATTATGGGCAAATAATATATCTTTTGAGCCTCCTTTACCTACTAATTTAGTGCAAATAGGTGCAGAAACACACACCTGGATGGAGGATTCCATTAAGGTTGCTTTAATCTATAAACAACCCTTCTGGGAACAGCAACATACATCTGCCACTTTATTTAGTAATATGGGACCTGTTACCGAGCTTTATGATCATTGTGATTTTCAAAGATCCCACTACGCGCTCTGTGGTTTTATACATCCATCCTTTAAAAATCTCACAGATGAGGACAGACGGATTCGCGTAATTGAACAAATGCAGAAGATTCATGGAGCTAAAGCCGGAGAATATATTGAATATAAAGAATGTATCTGGAAGAATGAGAAATATACCTATGAAGTCTCTGCTATTGAACTCTTCCCCCACCAAAATAATGGTAATGCCATTTTTAATGCATCTTTATTCGAAGGTAAATTGTTATTAGCTGGTTCTGAAGTTGCACCAGAGTTTCCCGGATATATGGAAGGTGCAGTGTATTCTGCAAATACTATTGCCCAAAAAATTGTAAAAGCACAGTCCCTATAGATTTTATTATCCATTCAGGTTGCTATCGTAGAAAGTATCGTTAATCTATGGCGTTGTACATATCAGCTGATACGAATGATTCTGGTTGTCTTGCCCTGATTTAAAAGATTTTCCTAAAACATTCTCTGACTTCACTTAATTTTATATTTGATTTTTATTGGTTACCTTAGTCTTATACACATAGCTACCTATAAGTAAGCATATTACATGTGTATTTAGATCAAAAAATATAGCATGTTCAAAAAATTAAGCCTTGTACTCTTGTTATTGATCGGATTTACAAATCAAATCAATGCTCAATATTTGAATAATTTAAAACAGATTAATGAAGTCTGGGATAAATTTTATCAAGCTTTTGATTCGTTGGATCAGCGATTAATGGCCGAGATTCATTCCAAGAAATTAATCCGTATTTCTGGAGGTAAAAGAATAATTGATTATGACACGTACATCAATAATTACAAAATAACTTTTGAAAATGCTAAGAATGATTCGCTTACTAATACTATCTCCCTTCGCTTTTTTGAAAGGATTAATAATGATTCCATTGCCAGTGAAAGAGGTATTTATAAGCTTGTTAGAATTAAAAGTAATTTAACCAAGCAAACGTATTACGGCAAATTTCATGTGCTCCTAAAAAAAGAAGGTGATATCTGGAAAATCTTCATGGATTATGACTCTAATGAAGCTAATAGCATTGGAGAAAAAGACTACTTAAAGGCATTCAGAATACATGATTTTGATAAATTTACTTCAAACTAATATAGTATTCTAACCGCCGAAAACTCTGCTATCATTCGCTGTGTTAATATTCAACAGTATTCTTTTAAAGAGCAACAGATTTTTTAAATTGTTGTGGGGTCATCATTTCCATTTTTTTAAATTGTCTGTTAAAATAACTGGTGCTATTAAAACCAGATTTATAGGCTATTTCAGACATCCTGAAGTCCTTGGATTCTTTAATTAGTTTCTTCGAAAATTTAATTTTTTCAGAATTGATATAATCAATTGGTGAAATACCTAACGTATTTTTAAATTTTTTATGAAAATGCGACGTACTCATATATGCCTTCTTAGCTAAAACCTCGACATGTAAGTCTTTATTGGTTAGGTTATCTTTGATATACTTGATAACATTTCCTATTCTGGTATCACTAAAAAAATGATGACTGTGATCCAAAAGTAACGATTTTGCCTTAGTCTGTAGTAACCTGACGATTAGCTCTTGTATCATTAAATCCAAAAGCACATCTTTGGATTTATCGTTATTTGTAAAGGTGTAAGTTAATCGTTGGATCAACTGATTCACATCTGCATTATTAGTTAAATGAGAGGCGCTAGCTTCCAGATTCCAATGGCTATTTTCATTTTCAATGGCAACCTGTTGATTAAACTTTTCGACCACCTCATTAATTTTGAAAGCATCAATACCTAAGGCTAAACATTGTGTAGGACTACTCTTCGTAGCTATGGGAAAATCAATAACCATTTCGTTATTTGCAGGCATGACAACCGATTCTCCAGGATAAAAATTGAAAGGCTCAAAACCCTTTAGATGCATTATCTTCTTACCGGATAACATACTGGCTATTACCGGAAAATCAAAGCTTAATAAAACACTTTTAGCAAATGCGTGCGTTTCATAAATATTTAACTCAGCATATTCTGCGCTATACGTAGTCCTGTTTTCAACCAGCGTAGTCAGTTTTCGTGTTTCATTATGTTGCTTTAGTATGGATTGCATTCTTAATAGTACAAAATTTTAAAAGACACCTATGCAGATCTAAGAGATATGTTCAACAGTATGATACATATGTTCAAGATAATTAGAATATGATAAAATAACTTTATACAAAATACGTATAATTTAATTTTTAGATTAATATTTTAACTATTTCCTAATCAAATACAATTTTACATGAATTATTCAAAACCAAAGTTTAAGGAAAAATATGCAAATTTCATCAATGGAGAATTTGTTGCGCCACTAGGTGGTCAATACTTTGACAACACCTCTCCTATTGATAATAGTTTTATAGCAAAATATCCACGATCACAAAAGGAAGATGTGGAAAAAGCATTGGATGCGGCTAATGCAGCCAAGGAAGCTTGGGGAAATACTTCTGCCACAGAAAGGGCTACGTTACTCAATAAAGTAGCGGATATCATTGAAGCCAATCTTGAAGAATTTGCTCTTGTTGAAACCTGCGATAACGGTAAACCCATTAGAGAAACCTTAAACGCAGATATTCCTTTGTGTGTGGATCATTGGCGCTATTTTGCCGCCTGTATTCGAGCTGAAGAGGGAAGCGCCACAGAACTGGATCAGCATACACTATCTATGAATATTAAAGAACCCTTGGGCGTAGTGGGTCAGATCATTCCGTGGAATTTTCCTTTATTAATGTTATCATGGAAATTACCTCCTGCACTGGTAACTGGTAATTGTGTAGTTTTAAAACCTGCAGAACAAACTCCTTCGTCCGCTACCCTATTAATGGAAAAGATTGCTGACGTTTTTCCTCCCGGAGTGATTAATATAATCCATGGATTTGGTCCTGAAGCCGGAAAACCTTTAGCGTCAAGCGCCAAAGTAAACAAAGTGGCTTTTACAGGAGAAACCACCACCGGTCAACTCATCATGCAATACGCATCAAAAAATCTCAATCCTGTAACAATGGAATTAGGTGGTAAATCTCCAAATCTTTTCTTTAACAGTGTTATGGATGCAGACGATGCGTATTTGGACAAAGCGATCGAAGGAGCCGTATTATTCGCTTTCAATCAAGGAGAAGTTTGTACCTGTCCGTCTCGAATCTTAGTACAAGAAGATATATATGACGCGTTTATGGAGCGTGTGATTGACAGAACAAATGCTATTATTCAAGATAATCCATATGACCCTAATACGATGGTCGGTGCGCAAGCATCCAACGATCAATATGAAAAAATAAAGTCCTATTTTATAATTGGTAAAGATGAAGGAGCAAAAGTATTGACCGGCGGAGAGGCTAATAAACTCAGTGGAGATTTAGCAAATGGATTTTATATTAAACCTACACTACTCGAAGGTCATAATAAAATGAGAGTCTTTCAAGAAGAAATTTTTGGGCCTGTGGCATGTGTAACCAAATTTAAAGATGAGGCAGAAGCTATAGAGATTGCCAATGATACTCTCTATGGGCTAGGTGCCGGAGTCTGGACGCGTGATGCGCATCAACTATATCAAATTCCAAGAGCCATAAAGGCTGGACGTGTTTGGGTAAACTGTTATCACACCTATCCTGCGCATGCTCCTTTTGGAGGGTATAAGAAATCCGGTTTTGGGAGAGAGAATCATGTTATGATGCTTAATTATTATCGTCAAACTAAAAACATGCTTATTTCTTATGATAAAAATAAATTAGGATTCTTCTAATAGAACCCTTCAGTAAAGGGCTGAATTCCATCTATAATTTCAGCCTTTTAAAATCTATGTACTATGCAAAGAATTGCCATTACCAAAAAAGCTGCGAATATTTTAGAACAACTAAAAGCAACTCATAGGGAATTAATTTTTCATCAAAGTGGCGGATGTTGTGACGGCTCTGCACCTATGGTTTTTGAAAAAGATGATATGTATCTGGATGAAAGTGATGTGCTCTTAGGAAATCTCTCAGGTGTAAATTTTTATATGAATCAAGATCAATTTGAATATTGGAAGCACACACATATAACAGTTGACATCACCGAAGGCAGAGGATCCAGTTTTTCATTAGAAATCCCATTGGGTGTGAGATTTATAATTCATTCAAGGCTTTTAACCAAGGAAGAAATTGACATGCTAAATCCAAGCTAGTACATAGTTTGGACAAAAATTTATTTTATTAAACCTTCGATAGATTCATAACCTGTAAAGCTCAAAAACATTTCTTATAATTTTGAAATATCTCAGTTAACGGCTTATTCTTCTTCTTTCTTATTGAACTTTGCTTTTTTACTTCCTTCGTACATCTCGTACTTAACTAAGCGTCCTTCCAGTTTCCCATTAAACACTTTTATTTTTCTTGATGGACGTAAGCCAACAAATTTTAATCCTTCCAGATTAGATGTAATAAACCAGGCATTGGTACCTGGATACCCTTGTTTTAAAGCATCACCTATTTGTCCGTAAAATTCTTCAATATTAAGCTGTTGTAAGCGTTCTCCATATGGTGGATTAAAAACCATATGCAACGGACCTTCAGTTTGTTTTATACTTTCAAAGAAGTTATCTTCTTTTACCGTTATAAAATCTGAGAGATTTGCATTGATAATATTTTCTTTTGCCTTACGCACAGCAGATGGCGCTTTATCTGACGCATATATTTTGTAATTAAAATCTCTAACTTTCTTAAGTGATACTTCTTCAATCTTTTCGAATAAATCCATATCCCAGTCTAACCATTTTTCAAAAGCGAATTCCTTACGATTTAAATTTGCCGGTATATTACAAGCAATCATTGCCGCTTCTATGGCCAAGGTACCACTACCACACATAGGATCCATAAAATTGCTCTGGCCGCGCCATCCAGAATGCAATAATATGCCTGCTGCCAGTACTTCATTGATAGGGGCAATATTGGTCGCCGTACGATACCCTCTATGATGCAAGGAGCCTCCGGAGCTATCAAGCGATATGGTGCACATATCCTCTTGAATATGTATATTGATAGTTAAATCCGGATATTGGGTATCGACATCAGGACGCTCTCCCTTGTCCTCTCTAAATTTATCCACAATAGCATCTTTCGCTTTAAGTGAAACAAATTGTGAGTGTTTAAAAACCGTTGAATGTACCGTTGCATAGATAGCAAAAGTGTCTCTAGCATCCATATACTGTTCCCAATCAATAGACTTGACAAAATTGTAAAGATCTTTATCGTTGCGTATCCTCTTATCTCCAATCGGCTTTAGAATTTTAAGCGCGGTACGTAAGCATAAGTTTGCTTTATACATAAACCCGAGGTCTCCATAAAAACTAACGACCCTATTTCCTATCTTTACCCTTTCTGCACCTAGATCTCTAAGCTCTTTTGCTAATAATTCTTCGAAGCCAAAAAAAGTTTTGGCTGTCATTTTATATGAATTGCTCACTATATTGTTATTCTCTGGTTATAAATTGCAAAAATACATTAATTTTGCCCTCTATGCTAAAAGATTCTACAAAGTGGTATGCGTCATGGTTTGACACACCCTATTATCATATTTTATACAAAGATCGTGATCATACTGAAGCACATAGCTTTATGGATAAGCTCACGCAATATCTTAATCTGAACCCGGGCGAAAAAGTACTAGATCTTGCTTGTGGGAAAGGAAGGCACAGTATTTATTTAAACTCCTTAGGACTTGATGTTACCGGGGTAGACTTGTCTCCAAAAAGTATTGAGCACGCTCAAAAATTTAGCAATGAGACACTAAATTTTGCCGTGCATGATATGTGCAAAGCTTACGGACATCAATTCGATGCGGTATTTAACCTATTTACCAGCTTTGGTTATTTTGATCATGAAGAAGATAACTTGAACACGTTGAAAGCTATTAAGGCGGATCTTAATTCCACCGGAATTGCCTGTATAGATTTTTTGAATGTCCCATATATACTTAATAACCTAGTAGCAGAAGAAACAAAAGTGATAGATAATATCTCTTTTGATTTAAAGCGGTATTACAAAGAGGGTCACATCTTTAAAGAAATACGTTTTTCTGATAAAGGGGAAGACTATTTTTATACAGAGCGTGTCAAAGCTATAACGCTAGCTGACTTTAAACGATTGTTTGAAAAAGCAGATATATACTTATTGGATACTTTCGGAGATTACTCTTTAAGCACATATCATGAGAATCATTCACCAAGACTTATTTTAATTTTCAAATAGTGTATAACTATCTACCTTCCATTCTTGCTGTCGTTATCGGTTTTTGTATTGTGTATATATTTAAGCCGAATAACCATAAAAATCTAAAATTATTATTAGCATTTAGCGGCGCTTTTCTGTTAGCAATTACGATATTCAATTTACTTCCTGAAGTTTTTGAAGATCATAATACATCTAAATCTATCGGAGTTTGGATTATGATCGGAATTTTATTTCAAAAAATTCTGGAGTACTTTTCAAGAGGTGCAGAACACGGGCATTTACATTTGGACGAAAAAACTAACAGAGTTCCTGTGCTACTTTTTATCAGTTTGGGGATTCATGCCTTATTAGAAGGGTTTCCTATTCATCATAGTGAAGGTATTTTACTGGGGATCATTGTTCATAAAATTCCGATTGCGATGATATTGACTACATTTCTTTTAAAAACAGAAATCAAACGACCCGTCATTTTCCTATTACTTTCTATTTTTGCCATGATGACACCTTTGGGAACCTTCATTGCCGAATATGTAACCGAATTACAACAATATTATAAGGAAATTACAGCTATAGTTATTGGGATATTCTTGCATGTTTCTACCACTATTCTATTTGAGAGTAATGAGGGTCATAAATTCAACGTGACAAAATTGGCTGTTATCTTATTGGCTACTGTAATTGCCTATTTTATTTAATATGTTTAGTAAAGAACAATCAAAACATATACGTCAACAATTTTGGATTCGTTTCGGAAAAGCGTATCCAAGAAAATGGCTGTTATATAATACCAAAATTAAGGATGTTAGTTTAAAGTTTTACTTTTCTACTAAGCAAGCACAAGTTTCTATTGATATAGAACAAACTGATGAAGTACTTCGGGCTTATTATTTCGATAAATTAGTGAGTCTCCAGTCAATCCTAAAAGAAAATTACGGAGCAGAATATATTTTTGATGACAACTACACGCTTGAGAATGGTAAAGTTATCTCACGAGTTTATATAACTAAAGAACAGGTTAGTATACATAATCCAAATACCTGGGAAGATACTATGCTATTTTTGAATCATCACATGGAGCAGTTGGAAGATTTCTTCGTCACTTATCAAGATTTTATTGAGAGTTGATGATGCAGATGTTACAATTCTATTTGACAACGTATTGATAAATAAATAGATAATGTAAAAAACTGCCTCCCATCACAAATAAGTGCCAAATTACGTGATTAAACCACATCTTCTCTTTTACATAAAATATAATTCCTAAACTGTATACAAGTCCGCCGGCTAAAAGCACTAATAATCCTTCCATACCGACCTTACCTATTAGATTTGAAATGTCAAATACGATTAGCCACCCCATAATGAGATACAACAATAACGAAATAATTTCAAATCTTCCCGTATAAAATATCTTTAAACAAGATCCTAAAAGTGCAAGCGTCCATACAGCAATAAAAATTTCTAAACCATAGCTGTCAGATATTGTAATCAGCGTAACAGGACTATAGGTGCCTGCTATTAACACATAAATACTAATATGATCTAAAATTCTAAGATTCTGTTTATGTTTACTATTTCTAGTGTAATGATATAGAAAAGAAACTAAATATAATAACGAAAGGGAAATACTATATATTATGACAGAAAAAAACACTTTATCGTCATAGAGATCAGCACTTTGAAGCAACAAATAAGCACCTAGAAGTGAAAGTAAGAAACCCAAACCATGAGTTCTCCAATTCCATGTTTCTTCTATAATTGATTGATTAAGCATTGATAATAGTCATTAGATGGATGAGAACATAGCAAACTACAAAGTTAGTCGAAAACTTAAAACATCACATTTTCAGGCATAAAAAAACCCTTCATCGCTATGATGAAGGGTTTCAAAAAAGGCGGTGACCTACTCTTCCACAGTAGTAGTACCATCGGCGCTAACGGGCTTAACT
>NZ_JBJKFI010000005.1:0-292424 GCF_045505135.1 Aquimarina sp. 2-A2
AGTTAAGCCCGTTAGCGCCGATGGTACTACTACTGTGGAAGAGTAGGTCACCGCCTTTTTTGAAACCCTTCATCATAACGATGAAGGGTTTTTTTATGCTTTAATGTTAGTATTACTTATTACATTGATGTAGGACAAGGGTAAAAAGTAAGATTAGGCATAACGAGGATCTTGAATGTAATCTTGTTTTATTATTTTATGTATTTCAATACTTAAAAAATCAAATTCACTAACTACTTTTCCCAACATACGGTATACACCTTTATATTTGATAGAATACTTTGCCGCCACAGGAGGAAAAACTACGGTATCAAACACCACTCCGTGTTGATCTAAAAAAGTACCAAACAGCATATGTTTTCCGGTATGTGTCTTTGTGTTTTTTACAGTAATAAGATATCCATAGATATCTATGGTCTTATTTAAGTAGTGAGGTAGGTGCTTTGCTCCGCTTTTATTTTTTGGTGCATTACGAAGTAAGGGATAGTACCCGCAAAGTGGAAAGCCAAAAGATTCAATTTGTTGAAATGCTACCTCCAAGTGAGACCTACTGAATTCTGGAAGGGTATAATTAGCTCTTTCTTCTTCAAAAAGTACCGGTGGTAATGATTGTTTAGGCGGAGTACCATTTAATTTAAAATGAGCTTCCCATAATAACTCGTGAACGTTCTTATTTGTAAAACGGAAGGCATCTATTTTTATCAAAATTGAAAGTTGCTCTAATCCAATAGGAATTCGATCTATAAAGTTTTCTAATGATTTGAAAACACCATTTTGCATACGATCTTCAAGAATATAGGTAGCTGTTTTGGCATCTAAATCCCTGAGCAGTATAAATCCTAAAAATATTGTTTTATCATGAAGTATATGATCATAAGCGCTGTTGTTAATACAGGGAGGGAGTATTATGGCTCCTGACATTTTTGCTTCATGCAGATATATTTCGGGACGATAAAAGCCTCCACCATTATTTAAGGTCGCAACCAAATACTCCAATGGAAAATACGCTTTTAAAAACAGACTTTGATAACTTTCTACTGCATAGGAGGCGGAGTGTCCTTTTGGAAACGCATAGCCGGCAAAACTGGCAACTTGATCCCAAATTTCAGTAATTAAAGAGGATTCATACCCTTCGGAGACACAGTTTGCAAAGAATTTTTCCCGGACCTCTTTAAATTCCTTACGGGATCTAAATTTTCCACTCATTCCGCGTCGTAAAATATCAGCCTCATCCAAGGTCAATTTGGCAAAAACATGAGCTACTTTTATAACATCTTCTTGATACACCATAATACCATGCGTACTCTTCATCAAATCAAGCATAATAGGATGGGATTGATTTTTACGTGAGGGATCGTGTTCACGCAAAATATATTCGCGCATCATACCACTTTTGGCAACGCCCGGCCGTATAATTGAACTTGCTGCAACCAGGCCTATATAATTGTCAGTTTTTAATTTACTTAAAAGCATGCGCATTGCAGGTGATTCTACATAAAAACATCCCATGCACCTTGCTTCACGAATCAACGCGTTGACATTGGGATCTGTTTTAAAATCATCAATTTTATGAACATCAATGGGAGGATGGTCCGGACGGTTATATTTTATAATTTCAATGGCATCTTTTATTTTTGCCAATCCACGCTGTCCCAAAATATCAAATTTATATAACCCTAAATCCTCTGCAATTAACATATCGTATTGTACAGTAGGGAAACCTTTGGGAGGTAAATTGGTTGCAGAATAATAATGTAGTGGCGCTTCACTAATTAAAATTCCGCTGGAATGAATACTTATATAATTAGGCATTCCTTCTATTAGTTTGCCGTACAACAATACCAATTTGCTCATAGAATCTAATGTACTTGCATGATATGCTCCGCTACTTAGTTTGTCGATTTCAAATTTTGGTAAACCAAATACCTTTCCTAATTCTCTTACAACTCCTTTGTATTGAAAGGTGATATACGTCCCCATGAGTGCCACATTATCGAAGGTGTCAAAAATGAATTGAGTAATATCTTCTCGATCTTTCCAGGAAAAATCAATATCAAAATCCGGCGGACTCGTACGATGCGTATTTATAAAGCGTTCAAAATATAAATCCAGTTCTATGGGATCTACATCGGTGATACGTAAAATATAGGCTACAATGCTGTTAGCACCACTACCGCGACCTACATAGTAATATCCTTTTTGTCTTGCATATGTGATAATTCTCCAGTTAATCAGAAAATACGAGACAAATTTCATCTGAATGATCATAGTCAGTTCTTTCTCTATTCTGTCAAGTACTTGTTGATCGGGATCGGGATAGCGGTAGGAGAGGCCTTTTTGACAAAGTTCTTTTAGTAATAATTGGTCCTTTTGTAGATCACCGGTATAGCTTACTTGATTAAGAGAGGGTTTATTTTTTGAGAAATCAAAATCAATACTGCAGGAGGCAAGGAGGGTTTGCGTGTTTTTGAGGATATGTTTAAATTCATCGTACTGTTCTTTTAATACGTCGATTCGAAGCATTTTTTCTGAAAAGCAAGCTTGTTGTGTTACCGGAAGTCTGCTGAGTAAGATGTTGTTGTCAATAGCCCGTAACAGGCGGTGCGCATTAAAATCTTTTTTGGACCTGAAGGTTACCGGCTGAAGCACAACAAGTTTATCAGTATATGCTTTTATACTTGAAAATTTAAGTTTATTTAAATCTTTGATAGCGATGCCTATGTACTCATGAGTCTCAAAATCTTGCTTGTCAAGTTTTCGAACTTGCTCAAAAGGGTATATAATATATGCATTTTTGAATATTGGTGCCTGTTGAGGAAAATCAAGTTTATGATGAAGATGATGGGATAAAAAATCATTGAGTTCTTTAAAACCTTCATTATTTTTAGCAATACCTACGTAGAGAGGTTGGTGGTGGTTTCTAAAATCAACTCCTACTACAGGTTGAATTCCTTTTTCTTTGGCTTTGCGTACAAAATTGAGACAGCCAGAAGTATTATTGATGTCAGTTAATGCTAAGCGATCTACTTTATTTTCTATGGCTAATTCTAATAAAGCGATTTCTGAAAAAGTTCCGAATCGCAAACTGAAGTAGGAGTGACAATTGAGATACATGTATTAGTGATTTGTTGGCAGTGCGTGAGGGATAGAAGCGAGCTATCGTGTAGCGCGTATAGCCCGACCCATAAGGGTCACGACCAAATAATTATTGTTTTCTATGAGCGAGTACAACAGGAGGTTGTCCGTTAAAGGGGTTTTGCATACGACCAATAGTTTTTGATCCCATGGCCACCGCACGTATCACACTACGATCTCCGTATTGCCCTCGAATGTGATCCAGGGCTTTATAGAGATTGAGTTGTTTTTCATTATCCTCAAATAAATTGATTTGATAATTACCGTTGACCAGATGGCTAAACCGAATACCAATTAGGCGAACCAACATTCTTTTTTGATATAGCTTTTCAAACAGTTCCAGAATTTTGGGGATTAGTAGATGATCTGCGCTGGTATAGGGAATTTTAAGTTGTTTTGAATAAGTGTTAAAGTCAGAATAGCGAACTTTGACGGTTATAGAAGCAGTAAGTTTATTACCACGGCGTAATTGATATGCTAAATTTTCAGTCATGGCTATCAACAGCGTTCTCAACTTGTATACATCAATAGTGTCTTTATCAAAAGTACGTTCTGTTGAGATGGATTTACGCTCAGAAAACGCTATGACCGGAGTGTCATCTATACCATTGGCCCGTTTCCAAATGGTGTAACCATTAGCTCCCAAAACACGTTTCATAACATCGACGGGCATCTCTTGAATGGTTCTTACGTATTTTACTCCCAAACCACGAAGCGTTTGATATGTTTTATCACCAACCATAGGTATTTTTTTTATGGATAATGGGGCTAGAAAAGGTTTTTCTGTACCAAAATCTATCATTAACTGATTGTTGGGTTTTGCTTCATTGGTTGCTACTTTTGAAACTACTTTATTAGTAGAGAGACCAAACGATATGGGGAGGCCTGTTTCCTTTATTACTTTGTGCCGAAGCTCTTTGGAGTAATCAAAGCAACCAAAAAACTTATCCATACCGGATAGATCGGCGTAGAACTCGTCAATACTTGATTTTTCTAAGACAGGAACTTGTTCTTTGATAATCTCGGTAACGAGGTCAGAGTATTTGCTATAGGTTCCGGCATTTCCTTTGATAATTACGGCTTCGGGACATAATTCTTTTGCAATTTTCATTGGCATACCAGAATGAACGCCAAAAGTTCGGGTCTCGTAACTGCATGCAGCTACAACTCCTCGGTCACTTACACCGCCTACTAATAGGGGTTTATGCTGTAAGGAGCTATTCATAAGTCGCTCAACAGATACATAAAATGTATCTAAATCAAGATGTAGGATTGTTCTCAAAATTTTTATAATTGGAATAATTCCAAAATTATGGAATAATTCCAATAAAGAAGAGTTTTCATGCAAAAAGTTATGCACAAAAAAAACGGTATCTCGTAAAAGATACCGTTTGGAAAAAATTTTATTTTGGGGCTACAAAATAAAATTAAGCGATATTAATTTTCGGCATTCCCGGCAAATTGCTTCATTGCGGTACGCGTAAGTTCTTTAGCACGATCTACATAGAAATTTTTAGTATCGTCCAGTGTTTCATTTTCAAGATCACTTTGACTACGCAGGTAATCCTTCTGTGCTTGAAAAGTTGCATCTTCATTAAGTACAATACTTAATTCTTGAAGTGCAGTCTCTAATTTTTTTAAGGCTAATTCAGCTTTAGCTTTTATTGCAGTTTGTTGCTTTAACTCTGCGGCACGTTTTGCTTCGAATTCTGCTTTTAATTTATTTTGTTCAGCAATTTGCTGTTCTAATCTTTGTTGTTCCAGGTTAAGTTGACGTCTTTTTTCTTCTAACTCCTGTTGTTTTTGTTCAACCTCTTCACTAGCCTCTGCAATAGCCGCTTCTTTAGCTTCTACCGGATTTTGTGCAACAGCATTTTGGCTATCAACACGACATTTTGTTAACTGTTCTAATAAAGTAGACCCAAGTTCTTTTGCACGTTTTACATAAAAGCGACTACGTTCATACGTGTCTTGCTCCAGAGCGCTTTCTAAGTCAGTCGTTGCTTGATAAGCAGTCTCATTAGCTTCCATGCATTCACATTGTGAGGCTAAATCTTCTGCTTTTCTAAAAGACTCTATAGCTTTATCAGCATATTCCTGTGTATGAAAAACATTATTGGCAGCATGAGCTTTCTTTGCATGTGCATAAGCATAACTCGCTGCAGTTAATGCGTCCTCATGTAAATCTTGTGCAGTTGCTTGTAAGATAAAACAAGATATAAATAAGATCGAAACGATTTTCTTCATTTGTAATAGGGCTTTTATGAACCACAAGTATACAATATTTTTAAGTCACACACCAAAAATATTAACCTTTTATCGATAAAAAACGTATTTTATCTTAATTTTTACGGCTTAACCATATGATATAGTGATCTATGTCCTACTTGTATAATAAAGGTGTAAATTGATGAATAGTTAGTTGAATTAGAGAAGCTTCTGCTTTTAAAATATAGTTTGTCTTGTTGTATTTGTAAGTTAAAAATGTATCTTAGAGCATATTTTTATATGAAAAAAACAGTTATATCTTCTATTAATGCTACTTTGGATCAAGCAATTTGCTTGTTAGAAACTATTGATATACATAGCTACAATGAGACTTCTGTCGGACCTTACCATTCAAGTATAGGAAGTCATATACGCCATACGCTGGATTTTTTTGATTGTATAATAAGGGGATTGGATACTAATACTATCGATTTAACTTCGAGGCAACGAGATGAAGTATTGGCCGTCGATCCGACCGCAGCGCTGCAATGCATACGATCTGTGCAACATACCTTAAAATCTTATATTGATACAAATACAGATTATTTACTACATGTTACCGATGATATGGGGTGTGGTAAAATTACAGTGAATTATACGCTCGAAAGCATTTTAGCACATGCAAACAGTCATGCCTTACATCATTATGCTATTATTGGATATATTATGCACAGTTTGGGGATTTCTTACGAGATCTCGGGATTTGGATATAATCCAACAACGCCTGTTACCAAACGGACAGGAATCTAAATTTATTTTCTTTTGCCAAAGAAGGCATCCATCATTATTTTAATTCCTATAAACCCCATGGTGATTGCAAAAATTGCTCCTGCGATGCCTAGACAGAGTATAGGAATATACATCGTATGATCCTGATTTTTAAAAGCTGAATGAATAATGACCGGGCCAATAAACATGAAAATAAGAGCAATGGCCATGCGTTGTACTCCTTTAGCTAAAAGATCCTTATTAGTTTTTTGTGGTTTCATAAGATGTTATGGCATTACGAACGTTCCCGTATTTATTGAGTAGGTTAGTGGCTTCTTCTCTTGCTATGTTTAGTTCTGTCATTAACATTCGGATACCACGGTCCACAAGTTTGTCGTTACTTAATTGCATATCCACCATTTTGTTACCTTTAACACGACCTAATTGAATCATAGCGGCTGTAGAGATCATGTTGAGAACTAATTTTTGTGCAGTCCCTGCTTTCATACGGGAACTTCCGGTTACAAATTCCGGCCCTACAGTTACAACGATAGGAAATTGTGCGGTAGTCGCTAACGGACTAGCTTCATTACACGTTATACAGGCAGTAATAATATTATTTTGGTTACATTTTTGTAAAGCTCCAATCACATAGGGCGTCGTCCCTGATGCAGCAATACCGATAACTACATCCTTTGATGAAATTTCATACTCCTGAAGATCTTTCCAACCTTGCGTTGTATCATCCTCGGCAAATTCGACTGCTTTTCTAATTGCCGGGTCTCCGCCTGCAATAAGTCCAATCACCAAATCGTGCGCTACTCCAAAAGTCGGAGGACATTCACTGGCATCTACCACACCCAGTCTACCACTGGTACCTGCACCCATGTAGAATAGGCGACCGCCGTTTTTGAGCTTATCTACTACTTGTGTGACTACTTGTTCGATTTGCGGAATGGCTTTTTCGACAGCCAGAGGTACAGTTCTATCTTCCTTATTAATCGAAGTTAATAACTCATGTACGCTCATTTTTTCAAGCGCATTATATTTTGAATCTTGTTCTGTGGTTTTTATAAAAGTCATGCTTCAAAAATACGGATTTATCTGCTAGGGGGTGATAACGGTATATGATAATTTATACGCTTGAGCGATATGAAAATAACCTAAAGCTCTCTGTTCTGAATTGGTTGTATTCTCGATGTTACCCCGTAAATTCACAGGTGGTGTTTGAAAAGGCCCTCCATCCGGATCACTTTGTTCAATAAGAATTTCTGCATACTGCAGGTATTGCTTATCTATCCCCAGAATCGAAATAGTAATTTGATCATTAGGCTCTAAATCTTCATAGTAAAATGGAAAATCAAAAGTTTGCCCGTCATAAAATCGATCTTCGCTCACAGCATATTCATCAAATCCAAAATCCAGAAAATAATAATCTTCTCGCTCTTTAACGTCTGTATAGACTGCAAAAATTTCGGTTTCTTCATCAAAAAAACTACCATCACCTTGTTTGATTTCATCCAGAGGAACTGTCGGAATTAAATTAGCTGTAGCAATATAGGTTTGATTGTCATAACTAACCGTTAGCTCATAAGTACGATTAAACTGAGGGATAAATGCATCCGCCTGATCAGGAATGAAGGTTCCAGGAATATCGGATTCTACATAGGTGATACGCGATTGATTGGTCACATCGGTAATAAATACAGTAGCATTGCTCACCGCAGGAATATTGTTACCAAAAAAAGGGGCCGATAACGATAATTTGATAGCGTTGTCTACTTGAATAGGTTGCTCGTCTGAATATACTCTGAAGGAAGCATCGATTACAAGCTGCGGTGTGCCCTCTGGGGTGTCAATCTCCACCACATCTTCGCAACTTAGTAAGCATAGCATCGATAGCACGGGTAAAAAAACTTTTGTCATATGTATTATGATAGTATTTTTAATGATAGTCATAGGATTAGAATTTGAAATTATAAGTAACTGCTGGTACTATGCCAAAAATAGATGTCTGTACTGCTTCATTTCTTCTGGTGTCTTCATTCTGACTAAAATTTATTGATGCAGCATTTCTTCTATTATAAACGTTATAGACACTAAATACCCATTCTCCCTGCCATCTTCGGTTTTTATTTTTTCTCGGCGTTAAGGTAGCTGATATGTCAAGACGGTTGTAGGACGGCAATCGCTCACTGTTCCGTTGTCCATCATAAATAGGAACTATAAGATCTTGATACACAAATTGTCCGCTGGGATAATTCGTAGGTTGTCCTGTTTGAAATAAAAAGTTAGCAGCAAACTTCCATTTATCGTTGTATTCATAACTACTGTTTATAGAGATATCATGCGTTTTATCATATGGAGTATTGTACCAAGCTCCGTTGTTAATGCCAGTTTCGACAGGAGTTCTTCCCGGTGTTCGTTGTTCAGATTTGGATAGAGTGTAAGCAAACCAACCTTTGAACTTTCCCGTGTTTTTACGTAAAAGCAATTCGAGTCCATAAGCTCTGGCTTCACCGTTTAAAATTTCTTGTTCAATGGCATCATTAGCAATCAAATCGGCACCATCAATATAATCAATTCGATTTTTGATGTCCTTGTAAAAAACCTCTGTTTCCAGAGAATACGAGTCATTTTGAAGACTTTTAAAGAATCCTACTGCGTATTGATTTAGTTTTTGTGGTTTTACATATTTTCCACTGGGTGTCCATACGTCTAATGGTGTAGGGGCATTTGTATTAGAGAGTAAGTGTAAATATTGCGTCATCCGGTTATAACTTGCCTTAATGGATGTTTCATCATTAAAAGCCAGAGATAGCGCTACTCTGGGTTCTAGGTTTGTAAACGTCTTTATTTGGTCACTGCGTTTATATGTTGTTATCCCGATAGGTTCGGCACCACTATAATTTTGAGTTTGAGCATTAAAAATTACAGGATTGTCATTTTCATAGCTGTTTAATTCATCCTGACCTAATCTAATAAAATTACTTAGCCTTACACCATATTGAAGCGTAAGTTGATTAGAAATTTTGTGTTCAGCATCAACATAAATGCCTAATTCGTTAGCATACTTATCGATAAGTTTTTCTTCAGTAATACCGGAGTCGTCTCTGTTGGGTTTTATTTCACCAGGATTAAAGCGATAATAGATATCGTTGATCCCATAGGTTAACTGAAAACTATCGCTGATATAATGTTTTAAATCATATTTGAGGTTGAAATTACGAATTCCGGAATTCCATTCAAAACCAACAAAATCTAATTCCAGGCCATAAAAGTAATCAGAGTAGATTAAAGACAAGTTGGAAAATAGCTTGTCAGAAAAAAGATGATTCCATCGTAAATTGAGAACAGAATTACCATATACGTTTTTGAAACTATCATTTAGATTAAAAACATCACGTCCAAAATATCCGGAGAGATAGATATTGTTGTTCTCATTAATTTTGTAGTTCAGTTTGGTATTCAAATCATAAAAATAAGCCGAATTGTCTATGTCGAATAGCGGTAGAAATAAATGTGCATAAGAGGATCTTCCGCCGACCAAAAATGCACCTTTATCTTTTACAATAGGACCCTCTGCAAGTAATCTGCTTGCTACAAGTCCCACGCCACCCTTCATGTGAAATTTTTTACTATTTCCTTCTTTCTGATAGATGTCTAAAACTGAGGATACGCGTCCTCCATATTTTGCCGGAATTCCGCCCTTATATAACTTTAAATCCTTGATGGCGTCCGGATTGAACACTGAAAAGAAGCCAAAAAGATGCGATGAATTAAAAATAGTAGCTTCATCTAACAGTATTAAATTTTGATCAGCAGCGCCACCACGTACATTAAATCCGGAGGCTCCTTCACCACCGCTGGTTACTCCTGGTAAGAGTAATATGGATTTTATCACATCGGCTTCACCTAATACTACGGGAATTTGTTTGATGGTACTGGCAGACAATTTGTTAAGACTCATCTGCGGATTTTTAATATCAATGCGTTCTACATCTTCTGTTATAACAACTTCGTCAAGCATCTCGGAAGCCTCTTCTAATTGAAAGTCAATTTTCTGATCTTTGGAGAGGTTCAGCGTTTGAATAATATCCTGGAACCCTAAATAACTTATCTGCAATTGATAGATACCCTCTGGTAACGTTATAGAATAGAATCCATATTCATTTGTTACAACGCCTTTTGAAACTTCTGGAAAAAGAACATTAACGCCTATTAGGGTTTCGTTACTAGACTGTTCAGAGATCGTTCCGCTAAGCGTATATTTCTCTTGACTATGTAGTAGGTTATTAAAAAGTATTAAAAAGATACTGATGGTAATAAATTTTTTCAAAGGAAGATAGGTTAGAAGGATTTATATACTTGATAGACGTGAAATGCATAGTATTGTTACAAGCTTCACACGTAAAATTACAACCATTTTTGTTTAAGCGTAAGGAAAGGATAACGATTTAATTATTTAATAAAACAGCAAAGCCTGCAGGTTATTGCAGGCTTTGTTAGTTTTTTTTCCAAGATGGATGTATTAGTTTATTTTCAATTTCAAACTACCATATTGATATTTTTTAATACCGATAATTCCGTGTAATGTATCTCCGGGTTTAATAGTTTTGTTCTTTAGATTAAGAGTGTTGATATCATTTTTGAATTGCTTATTAGCAGAACTCGCTATTATCATGTTGGTAGCGGTTATACCTGGCCCTAGAATAAGTCCTAATGGAAAAGAAGAATCTTGCTGAGTTTGGCCATATTGATTTGTAGAGGAAGTATAAAATTTTAAAGGAGTGAGCAACAGGTATAGTAGGTAGGTAGCCACATTTTGTTTTAAGGTCTTATATATCTCATTATTATCTAAAAGCTGAAGGTTATTACCTGTGATATCAGTTATTTTTAAATTATCGTTTAAAACTAAAACCTCTTCAGAAGAGTTGATCATTTTTACTGCAAGAACATTTACGTCTTTTTTTCTTTCCTTTTTAGCATATTTTTTTATTAAGACATCAGGTTTGTAAAATATCTTAATACCTGTCTCATGTGATTCTTCCGCTACATAAGATAATTTGCTTGGTTTGATGTTTTTATATCCAGTGGCACATCCGGTTAGTAGAATTGTGATAATGATGCAAAGTAATTTTTCTTTCATTTAGTTGAGGTTTTCAAATTAGATAAAAAAAAGAGGCTATTCGTTCAATAACAGCCTCTTTAATTTATTAGATTAGTACTACTTATTTTATAATTGTATTAAGCGTTTTACTAGGACGCATCGCGTTAGCAACCTTTTCTGGATTTGGCCAATAATAGCCTCCCATGTCTACAGCGCTTCCTTGCGCATTGTTTAGCTCATCGATAATTGTTTTTTCGTTATCTTCAAGTTGCTTCGCTAGCACGCTAAACTCTGATTGAAGCTCCTTATCTTTAGATTGCTCCGCCAAGGCTTGTGCCCAGTAAAGTGCTAAATAAAAATGACTCCCTCGATTATCAAGTTCGTTAACTTTTCTGGAAGGAGATTTTTTATTATCCAAAAATTTGATAGTTGCCTGATCCAAAGCATCTGCTAAAATAAGAGCTTTCGTATTATTGTTTTTCTCACCCAGATGTTCTAGTGAAACCGCCAAGGCTAAGAATTCTCCTAAAGAATCCCAACGTAAATGTCCTTCTTTGTTAAATTGTTGCACATGTTTTGGGGCAGATCCACCTGCTCCTGTTTCAAATAAACCACCTCCATTCATTAGTGGAACAATAGACAGCATTTTTGCACTTGTACCAAGTTCGAGAATAGGAAACAAATCAGTATTATAGTCTCTTAGAACATTCCCGGTTACCGAGATAGTGTCTTTGCCATCCTTCATACGTGCTAAGGTGTAACGCGTCGCTTTAACCGGAGACATTATTTGAATATCTAAACCAGTTGTGTCGTACTCTTTAAGATAAGTGTTTACTTTTTTGATCAGTTGTGCATCGTGTGCTCTGTTTTCATCTAGCCAAAAAATCGCAGGAGTATTAGAAGCTTTCGCTCTATTAACAGCAAGCTTTACCCAATCACGAATTGGTGCATCTTTAGTTTGACACATTCTCCAGATATCACCTTCTTCAACTTCATGTTCGATAAGGATGTCACCTGCAGCGTTTACCACTCGTACAATTCCATCTCCCTTGATTTCAAAAGTTTTGTCATGTGAACCATACTCTTCAGCTTTTTGAGCCATAAGTCCAACATTAGGAACAGTACCCATCGTCGTCGGGTCAAAGGCACCATGCTCCTTACAAAAATCAATTGTTTCCTGGTAAATACCGGCATAACTACTATCCGGAATTACTGCTTTAGTATCTTGAGTTTTTCCTTCTGCATTCCACATTTGCCCTGAAGTACGTATCATGGCTGGCATAGAAGCATCAATAATCACATCACTAGGTACGTGTAAATTGGTAATGCCTTTATCAGAGTCTACCATTGCCAATCCCGGACGACTTTTGAAAGCAGCATCAATATCTGCTTCGATTTCTTTTCTTTTTGCTTCCGGTAACTTTTTAATTTTGTTGAGAAGATCTCCAAAACCATTATTGACTTCTACATTTAACTCTTCAAGTATCCCAGCATGTTTTTCAAAAACATCTTCAAAGAATACAGTTACAGCATGTCCAAAGATGATAGGGTCAGAAACCTTCATCATGGTCGCTTTCATATGTAAAGAAAAAAGTACGTTTTTATTTTTTGCATCTTTAATCTCGCGCTCCAAAAATTTGAGTAAAGCTACTTTATTAAGTACGGTAGCATCGATTACTTCGCCTTCTAATAGGGGAGTGCTTTTCTTAAGCACGGTTGCATTGCCGTTATCATCAATAAACTCAATCTTAACATCATCTGATTGGTTGAGTACTACAGATTTTTCATTATGACAAAAATCACCGCTCTCCATCGTGGCTACATGAGTCTTTGAATCACTGCTCCAGGCCCCCATACTGTGAGGATTTTTACGAGCATATTGTTTTACCGGCTTAGGTGCGCGTCGATCTGAGTTTCCTTCTCGCAATACAGGATTAACAGCGCTACCCTTAATTTTATCATATCTTTGCTTACTTTCTTTTTCAGCATCATTTTTTGGCTCCTCAGGATAGTCAGGAAGTGCGTATCCTTGTAATTGCAATTCTAAAATTGCCGCTTTAAGTTGTGGAATGGAAGCACTGATATTGGGCAGCTTAATAATATTAGCTTCAGGTTTTTTGGCAAGTTCTCCTAATTCTGCCAAGGCATCCGGTTGTCTTTGGTTTTCTTTTAGAAATTCAGGAAAATTAGCCAAAATTCGGGCTGCCAGTGAGATATCTTTGGTTTCCACATTAATACCTGCGGGTTCAGTAAATTTCTGTACGAAGGGTAAAAAAGAATACGTAGCTAATGCCGGAGCTTCGTCAGTTTGAGTATATACAATTTTGGAATTTTCAATTGCCATGTTTTGAACGAGTTTTAGTGTTTATACGTAATAGAAACGAATTCATTTCTAAGGTTTTGATTGTACATTTAAGTAGCAATCTTTTGAGAGATCAGTTTCATACATATCGTAAACACAAGGTTTTGAAAATATAAATAATCAAAATAAATGCAAATATGAAATGATTTTCCGAGCGCGAATATACAAATCTAAGTAGGTAAATGCAACCTCAAGGTTTGATTTGTAATCTCTTTAAAAGGAATGAGAAGTTGACAAACAGTCTGGTAAAATTAAAAAGCCATACCAAAATATTGAATTTTGACATGGCTTTCCTCTGCAAATTTATATTGTTAGCTTTTTTACAAACTATTAAATAAGAACTCATGTTGCTTATACCAACAAAATTTACAGTTTTTGAACGTTTAACAACTAACTCTAAATCAATTGAAAAACTATTCAAAAATAACTATCAAAAGTTTTTACCATAATTCATTTTAATAATTATGATCAAAGTGACTTTGATAGTCAAATGTATTTTACTATTAGGATTGATGACAAAGCTTTATTTTTTCCTTTGAGTTTCATTTTGAAATGATTTCAAGCTATGGCCCTAAAATTATTTCAAGGATGTACGCAAAAAAATAACTTTAACTTTTATAATATAATCTCAATAGTAAAGTTACCCAAAATGTTCGAAGAACATTGTCACAAAAGACTCGAAATCCTAGTGTCATTCGGTGATCTTTTATTATAATAAATATACTAAAAAAACTTAAAAAAATAAGAGGTTGTACTTGATTAGTTTTCAACATGTTATGAACGAACGGTATTAACAATTGTTCATAAAAAAAGGCTACCCACGGGTAGCCTTTTTATGTTAAGAGGGAAGCTATTATCTTCTTTTCTCTGTAATACGAGCTTTTTTACCTGTAAGTTCTCTAAAATAGAAAATACGAGCTCTACGAACTTTACCTCGTTTATTAACTTCAATTTTTTGAAGTGCAGGTAAGTTTAATGGGAATATACGTTCTACTCCAACAGTACCAGACATTTTACGGATAGTAAATGTTTCTGTAGCGCCAGAACCTCTACGTTGAATTACCACTCCTCTAAAAAACTGAGTACGTGATTTTTCACCTTCTTTAATTTCGTAATACACAGTAATCGTGTCACCAGCAGCAAATTCTGGCATTTCCTTTTTTGTTACAAATTCGTCTTGTACGAATTTTACTAAATCTTCCATTTTGATGTAGTTTTCTTATTAATGTCAAAACAACATTCGCGATTTTCGCCAGAGGTTTTTTCAAACAGGGTGCAAAAATAAATAATATTTGATAATATGCAAGTGATTGGTGAAATTACTTTTTATAGATAATTACCTAATCGTCAAGTAGATCTGGTCTTCTTTCTTTAGTTCTTTGATATGCTTGCTCTTCTCTCCAGCTTTCAATCTTTGGGAAATTTCCTGAGGTTAATATATCAGGAACTTTCCAGCCTTTATATTCTGCAGGACGTGTGTATATTGGGGGAGCTAGTAAGTTGTCTTGAAACGAGTCAGTCAGGGCAGAGGTTTCATTACCTAATACTCCTGGAATTAAACGAATCACAGCATCGCACAATATGAGGGCGCCTAATTCACCGCCTGAGAGGACATAATCTCCAATTGATATTTCTTTTGTAATAAAATGATCTCTTACGCGTTGGTCTACACCTTTGTAATGTCCGCAAAGAATGATAATATTTTTTAGCAAGGATAATTGATTGGCACCGCCTTGGTTTAAAGTTTCTCCATCTGGTGTCATATATATGACTTCATCATAATCGCGTTGAGATTTTAAAGCCGAAATACATTTATCAATAGGCTCAATCATCATTACCATGCCGGCGCCTCCTCCAAATTGATAGTCGTCAACTTGTCTGTAGTTATCGGTGACATAATCTCTAAGATTATGGAAGTGTACACTAACCAAGCCTTTATCTATGGATCGCTTCATAATTGAAGCTTCAAAAGGACTTTTTAATAGATCAGGTACAACGGTTATGATATCAATGCGCATCTTTTATATTTTTCAAAAGGGTTGCAAAGATGCAAAGAATCTTATGAAAAGAAACTATTTAGCGCCTGTTTTGCGTTGCTTATTGATTTCGTCCTGTAATTTACGCATCACTTTTTGCTCACGTTCCAAAGCTCTTCTACGGTGATCTTCAAATTCTGTTTCTGTTTCTGCCAGATTTTTCTTGGCTTCTAAAGTGACAGCGTTACTGTTTTTATATTTAAAAATAAAGAATCCCAGCAGTGCTAATATGATCGCTACAAATGCCCACATCATCGTTTTGTAACTAGCCTTGGTCATAGCGATTCCTAAAAAGCTCATATTATCCTTCTCCTCTGTAATTGAAGCTAAGTTTTGATTAGTAGTACTTAAGGTTTGTTGCAACTCATTAATCTTAGCCTCTTGATCCATAATCCGTTGATTTGAAGTGGCAAGACTATTCTCTAGACTCTTCAGCGTATCAAGTGTGTTTACCTTAAGTTGATCCATCCAAACACGTTTCACAACTTTGTATTCTTGATATCTACCGGATTTTTTGATTACGGTACTGAATTGATTTTCAATATTTGCTTGTTTTAATGCTTCCTCGGCAGACATATTGTCCTCTTCTTCTTGTGCAAAACTGCCTTGAAAAAAGAATAGGGCTGTAACTAAAACTAGTAAATATTTGCGTAAAGTCATTGTTGTTATTTAGTTGAATTATTAATTACGTTCACTAACGATAATAAATATACAATATTGTAAGGAACTAGAAACATTTTTCAAGAAAAACTAACGTTCTATGCTGATGTTTGCTGCCCTTTTGGTTTTAGTATATTAAAATTTATTCTAACTAACTCGTTACCACAGGTTGTTGCTATTTTTTATCTTTCGGTCGTTCAGCATCTTCAAAATTTATATTTTTATCCACATCACCTTGGTAAGCTTTTATCCACCCATTTTTGATAATATTAAAAAAGGTAGACCAAGCACTTGCTTCAACTTTGGTCAAGTCTCCTTCTATCGGAACTCGAGTAGCGATTGTATTTTGTTTTTGATTTTTTAAAATGAATTTAAAGAATCCAACAAATCCTTCCCATAGGCTACCCAAAAAACTATCTTCTTTACCTACTAATTTACTATTCTTGAGGAGGGGTTTGAGATATCCCTTTAGATATCCATCTGCAATAGCAACTTCGCTATATAGCTCAAATTGACCTTCATTAAAGTCTATGCCAGCGTAGTGTTTAGTAAGGTCATTTAATGCTGTAGCATTAGCATTTTTTAAACTCATATTGATATCTACATCGGGAATTTCTTTAAAAATGTCCATTTGACCGTCCAGCGAAAAATCTCCCTGTCCGATAGATACACCCGTAGCCTTTATTGTAGAAGGAAGTTTTTTATCTGTTCTCAGTACATTCTTTAAATTTTCGGCAAGCACATTGAGGTTATTAATATGTAAATCGATTGTTGGTTCTGAAGTAACTTGCACAAAAGCTACTTTTCCTTTACTAACTTCAAACCGGTTTATATCAATTGGTACCAGGTCGGTTAATGCTTTGGTCCAATCTTCTACATCAGCATCCTCAGCAGTAGTTTTCTGTTGATCTTCAAAAACATATATCACCTCTGGATTTGACATGCTTATCTCACTTACAATTTTTCCTTTGAACAGCGATCTCCATTCGATAGAAATATCTGTCTTCGGAAAATTTAAAAACGGAACTTGTGTTTCGGCATCAACTTTATTTAAATAAAGATTCTCGATGATATAACCACCTCTCCAAAGCGCAAGATCAACATCCTCAACTTGACCATAATAACCGGGAATAGCTGCAAGCGTATTATTAATACGTTGTTCAATATAATAGGGTAAGAATGCCCGTATGGCAACGAGAATACCAATGATAACAAAAGGGATGTAATTACGTTTCTTTTTAAATTGACTCCGTTTTTTTTTCTCTTCTGTTGACATTGTTAGGGTTTTATGCATGCAAAATACTACAACCTTAAGTTGGAACCAGTTAACAAACTCATAAAACGAAACGAGGTGCTACAATTTTGTAGCACCTCGTTTTATTTGCGTTTAGTTTAATTTAATAATATGTAAAACGTCTCACCTTTGCTATATATTTTGATAAGCGAATAACCTGATGACTGTAGCCATATTCATTATCGTACCATACATATAACACTGCGTTTTCTCCCGAGGCATCTACAATTGTAGCGTTGCTGTCGTATATCGATGGTGCCGATGATCCAATAATATCACTAGAAACGAGTTCGTTATCTAAAGAATATTTAATTTGTTCAACCAAATTTCCTTCTAAGGCATACTTTTTTATCGCAGCATTCATACTATCGACAGAGGCATTTTTACCTAAACGTAGATTTAGAATAGCTAATGAACCGTTAGGAACCGGTACACGAATTGCATTAGAAGTAAGTTTACCTTCAAAGCTAGGTAAGGCTTTAGACACCGCTTTTCCTGCTCCGGTCTCTGTGATTACCATATTGAGGGCTGCTGCACGGCCTCTTCTATATTTTTTATGCATATTATCCACCAGGTTTTGATCATTGGTGTAGGCATGAATCGTTTCAAGATGACCATTAACCACGCCAAATGTCTCCTCAACAACCTGTAGAATAGGTGTTATTGCATTGGTGGTACAGGATGCTGCAGAAAAAATGTCAACAGTATCAGGATTATGTTCTTTATGATTCACTCCGTGAACGATATTCGGAATTCCTTTTCCTGGAGCAGTCAATAAAACTTTGTCAACTCCTTTAGAGTTTAAATGTCTGCTTAATTCTTCTTTATCTCTAAATGCACCTGTGTTATCAATTACCAAGGCATTATCAATACCATACTCAGTATAGTCAATATCTTCTGGCGCGTTTGCACTTATGATACGTACAGTGGTTCCATTAATTAATAGAGCTTCGTTTTTTAAATCAGTTTCTACTGTTCCTGCAAAATCTCCATGTACAGAATCACTTCGTAATAAAGAGGCGCGTTTCTCTAAAACATCTTGAGTGATTGCACCACGTGTTACGATGGCTCGTAACCTAAGCTGACTACCTCGTCCTGTGATGGTCATTAGTTCTCGAGCAACCAAACGACCAATACGACCAAAACCATAGAGTACAACGTCTTTAGGAGATATTGTTTTAAATTCTTTAGCGTCTTTCAGTTTATCCATTACAAAAGCAGCTGCCGACTCAAATTGATTTTCGGCCAGGTGATATTCATAGGTAAGTTTACCTATGTCTAATTTTGCCGGGGGTAAATTCATCAGTTTGATTGCTTGTGCAATCTCTACTGAATCAAAAATTGATATTGGTTTTTGAACAAATGCACCCGCATATTCGTGAAGATTTAGAATTTCGCTTACATTTTTATCAATTAACTGATTACGGAATAAGACCAACTCGATAGAGTTGTCATACCATAGATCACTTACTGTTTTGATAAATGCTACCGTAGCACGACGTCTGTCTGCCTGGAAAGCTAATTCTTTTTCATAAACTTCGTTAGAGCTCATACTGTGTTGTGTTTTTACAATGATGAAATTTCGTGCAAAAGTATATATTTCAATCGTTTTCGTGAAAGTTTTTTAAATAAAAAAATCCCAATACAAATAATATATTGGGATTAGTTTTAAAACGTTTAAGTTTAATTAAAAATAAACTCTCGTTTAGTTCCATTACGATCCACTAAGCTAATAATGATATCTTCATTTTCTGATTTACTGTCAATAATATTCTTTACTTCCAAAACAGAATTCACTTTTTTATTGTCAACCTCTGTAATCACAATGCCTTTAAGATCATAACGTTGCATTCTAGGACTTAGCGCCTTATTAATAACTACTCCATGATCAAGATTAAATTTTTCTAAATATCCTTTAGGTGGATTAATAACCTCTACACCTACATCTTTGATATGATACGCCTGAATTTCATATTTAGTTAAAGTAACCGGAAGTGTCAATTCTCTTCGTTTCCTCAAAACTTTCACCTGTATGATATCATCCGGACGTTTGCTATTTACGTATCCTGTCAAATCTGCAAATTTACGAATAGGTAAACCGTCAATTTCTTTTATCAAATCGCCTTCTTTTAATCCAGCCTTTTTAGCTCCACTATCTTCATCGACATATGCGACAAATACACCTTGTGACTCAGTCAGATCATATTCTTCCATAGTCTTTGGAGTAATATTGCCTCCACGGATGCCTAAAATACCACGTTGTACTTCGCCAAATTCGATGATATCATCAATAATTTTTTTGGCATTGTTTGACGGTACTGCAAAAGCATACCCCACATAACTTCCTGTTTGAGAAGTGATAGCAGTATTAATTCCAATGAGTTCTCCCTTCCCATTTACTAAAGCACCTCCGCTATTTCCCGGGTTTATAGCTGCATCTGTTTGTATAAAAGATTGAATGTTATCATCATATTCATTTAAGTCTCTCGATTTTGCACTTATAATACCGGCGGTCACGGTGGAAGTGAGGTTAAAAGGATTACCAACGGCAAGCACCCATTCTCCAATTTTTGCAGCGTTGCTGTCACCAAAAGGTATGTAAGTCAATTTCTCGTCAGATTCAATCTTTAACAAGGCAATATCTGATTGGGGAGAAGTACCGATAACCTCTGCTTTATATGATTTATTATTGTTGAGAGTTACTTCCAGTTCTGATGCTCCGGCAATCACATGATTATTGGTTACAATGTAGCCGTCCTCGGTAATAATAACACCAGATCCAGCTCCTTGGATACGACGTTCTTGTGAGGAACCACCACCGTTACGCAAGAATTCCATTAAATTACGCGGTGTGCGGGTCGTTCCATATTGCTTTACGTGTACCACAGCATTTACAGTTTTTTGAGCAGCAACGGTAAAATCAATATTGGCCGGCGTATAACCAGCTGTTGATGTATATGAAGCGGGTATAAACGATGGACGTGCTGCAGATGTTGTTGCTACTGTAGTAGTTTCTCCTTCAAGAAACATTTTATATGCACCCAGTGTAATGGTTCCTGCGAGTACAGCCACAATTAGTAAGCTCAAAAATTTTTTCATCTTCTTTCTCTTTTTTTGATTCAACTTGTATTGTTATTGACTACGATTAACTTTTAAAATTACAACTAAAACATTATTTAATTGGATTTTAACGCGATCTTAACAATGAAAATATGTCAACAATCTTTGTACCTTTGCGGTTTAAGCATATTCCATGAAGTGTACATTTTATAAATATCAGGGAACTGGTAATGACTTTATAATCATTGATAATCGACAACAATTAATCTCCAAAAATGATACCAAAAATGTTGCAAGACTTTGTGACAGAAAGTTTGGTATTGGTGCAGACGGTCTCATGCTTTTGGAGAATCCGGAAGATGTCGAAGATGATTTTAAGATGGTTTACTTTAATGCAGATGGAAATGAAAGCTCAATGTGTGGCAACGGAGGGCGTTGCCTAGTTGCTTTTGCTCAAAAATTAGGGTTAATCGATGATAAAGCAACTTTTACTGCTATTGATGGGAAGCATTATGCTACGGTAAAAAATGAAATCGTAAACCTACAGATGCAGGATGTCAACGATATAGAAGTCTATGCGTCTCATCTTTTTTTGAATACGGGGTCACCCCATCATATAAGTATGGTTCCGGATGTTGCTTGCGTGGATGTTTTCAAAGAGGGGAGAGCCATTAGACAAGGAGCTCCCTATTTTGAAGAAGGAACAAATGTAAACTTTGTTCAACAACTGGCCCCAGATTTTTTTAAGGTGAGAACTTATGAACGCGGGGTGGAGGATGAGACTTTATCTTGTGGTACGGGTGTAACCGCTGTAGCCCTGGCGATGCATGCAATTAAAAAAACAGCTTTGAATACTATCAAAGTAAATACTCCGGGAGGGGATCTAGGTGTTTCCTTTACTAAGAATACCGATGGCACTTATAAGGATGTTATTTTGAGCGGACCAGCTACGTTTGTTTTTAAAGGAGAAATTGTATGGTAACCTTAAAGGGAGAATCGGTTTATTTGCGGGCCTTGGAACCAACAGATCTTGATTTTTTATATACAATAGAAAATGATGAAGAGATTTGGGAACTAAGCTCAACGCAGGCTCCGTATTCAAAATTCTTGATTAAGCAATATCTGGAAAACTCACATCAGGATATCTATGAGGCAAAACAACTACGTTTGGTAATTTGTAAAAATGATGCTGAGGTTTTAGGACTAATTGATCTATATGATTTTAATCCTAAACATGGTCGAGTGGGAGTGGGGATAGTTGTAGCCAATGCAAATAATAGAGGTAAAGGTTATGGATCTGAAGCCCTACGGTTAGTAATACAGTATAGTTTTGCATATCTACATGTGCATCAGCTATACGCCAATGTGTCTGGAAATAATACTAGAAGCAGAACGCTATTTGAGGCAAATGGTTTTTTAAAAGTTGGAGTGAAAAAGGATTGGAATCGATATAAAGATGGATTTCAAGACGAAATATTGTATCAATTAATTAAAGTATGTACATAAAGAAAATTTTATTAGTTATTGGGTTGATGGGCATAATTGCCGGAAGTGTTTTTGCATATTATGTGTATGATGCTGTTTTTTCTCCAAATACCAAATTTGAAAGTAAAACAGCAGAAGTGTATATCCCTACAGATGCTACCTATACGGAGTTTATTGAGTTGATAAGTCCTTATATTAAAGATATTTATAGTTTTGACAGAATAGCCAGAAGAAAAGGATACATCCAAAACATCAAAGCTGGTCATTTTATTCTCTATAAAGATCAGAACAATAATGAAATTGTTAACACCTTGAGGAGTAAAAATATTCCTATTAAGGTCACCTTTAATAATCAAGAACGATTAGAAAATCTGGCGGGACGTATAGCAGAGCAAATAGAAGCGGATAGTTTGTCTCTACTGAAAGCTTTTAAAGATACTTCTTACTTAAAGGCGCATAATTTTTCTTTGGAGAATGCTTTGGCAATGTATATTCCTAATAAGTATGAGTTTTTCTGGAATACCTCGGCAGAAGGCTTTAGAGATCGTATGTATAAAGAATATACCACTTTTTGGAATGACGCTCGCGAAGCGAAAGCGAAAGCTATTGGACTATCAAAACAGGACGTTATTACCATAGCTTCTATTGTACAAAAAGAGACAGCACGTGTGGATGAACGCCCTCGTGTAGCGGGTGTTTATATGAACCGTTATAAAAAAGGTTGGAAATTAGATGCAGATCCTACGGTCATTTATGCAATTAAGAAAAAAAATGACGACTGGGACATGGTAATTAAAAGAGTGTTGTATAAAGATTTAGAAATAGAAAGTCCGTATAACACCTATAGAAATGTAGCGCTACCACCGGGCCCTATTACAATGCCGGATATATCTTCAATTGACGCTGTTTTGAACCATGAATCGCATGATTTTTTCTTTTTTGTAGCAAATGTAGAAAAACCCGGATATCATATGTTTGCAAAAAATATGGCACAACATAATCGCAATAAAGCACAGTACGTAAAATGGATCAATAAGCAGAAAATCAACAGGTAGGAATTTTCTTAAAGCTTTTGTAAGAGAATCATAAATTTTATCTATTGTTTTAACAAAGTTATAGCTGGTGACACCTTCTTTCTAAGTCTGTTTTTAGAGACACATGCTTCTGTTAATCCCTGTTTTCCTTGATGCTTTCATTAATTTTACCACATGATGATTATATCGTAAATCATTGTTTATCAATATTATAAATACTTTAACACAGTATAAAGACCTATCAAAAAAAAGATTGTATATTTGCACGGCAAAAATTTAAGTAGATGGGGACATCTTTTGATGGCTACTTAGAAATTTTTTATATGATAAAAAAGGTATTAGGATTATCGATAGTGTTACTTGTAGGTGGAGGTTTATTGCCTAGTTTCACAACCAAAAAATCAACCGATTTTAGTGCATACAGTACTTCAGGATTAGATCTGTTATACATAGCACCTAATTTTAACGAGATTGAAGAAGTAGCATCAGATTCTTTTGTTTCGCCAAATCTCGGAAAATCTTACACAGGCTTTAAAGAAGCGGTTGCTTTTAAAGAGTCAAGAGGGGATTACGGGGTTATCAATCAATTTGGATACCTGGGTAAATATCAATTTGGAAAAGGTACACTAGCCTTAATTGGAATTAGAGATACCAAGAAATTTCTAAATTCACCAGAACTTCAGGAAAAGGCTTTCTACGCTAATTCAGCAAGAAATAAATGGGTCTTACGTCGTGATATCAAATGGTTTGTTGGACGCAGAATGAATGGCGTTGAGGTAACAGAGTCCGGTATCCTGGCGGCAGCTCACTTGGCAGGTCCTGGGGCAGTTAAAGAGTATTTGCGTAGCGGAGGAGTGTATGGCTTTGAAGATGCTTTTGGAACCACTATACGCTACTACATGAAGCGATTTGCCGGGTATGACACTTCGTATGTGATTGCAAATCGTAAAGCTAAAGCTACTCTTTAAGTTAGTTTGTAACTTTTTTACTTTCCAAAAAATACCTGTCTGCTGACTGAAGTCGGTTCGCTAATAAGCGTGAGTTTAAATTTATACGGTTGAATACGCAGTAAAGTATGTTTGTTACTAATTAGTCTCTTTGGATGATAAACATTGCAGGACGTTTGTGTAGATCCACTGGTGTTTTTTTCCAATCTTCGATAGTTTTTGTCACAATATATTCTGTGGTCAGGGTAATATCGCAAGCGATACATAGCCGTGTGCTTGCATGTAAGATAGTTTTCAAATCCTCAAACATCTTATCATTACGGTAAGGCGTTTCAATAAACAATTGCGCTTGGTTTTTTTCTAATGAGATTCTCTCCAAGGATTTAATCGTGGATTTGCGTTCTTGTTTATCTATGGGCAGGTATCCGTTAAAAGCGAAGTTCTGTCCATTCATACCGCTACTCATCATAGCTAGTAAGATAGAAGATGGTCCAACCAAAGGAGTCACCTGAATATCTTTTTCGTGGGCCATTCTAATTATTTCTGCTCCTGGATCAGCAATTCCTGGACAACCTGCATCAGATAACAATCCTACCGATTCACCGTTGAAGCAAGGATCCAGAAACCCGGGCATCTCTTCAGCACTGGTGTATTTATTTACTGTATTGATAATTAAGGAGCGTTGTGCTTTGCTGGGACTGATTTTTTTTATAAAACGTCTTGCTGGTTTTTCGTTTTCAACGATATAATGATTTACCTGTTCTAAAACCTTTTTTATAGATATAGGGAGGACTTCTAAGGGGACATCATCTCCTAGACGAGTTGGAATTAAGTATAAGCGACCTTTAGGATTTAATGGTTTTGATTCCATAGATTTTTATTTGGCATTCTTCGGTTAAATTCAATTACATTTAGTCTGTAAAACGATCACGTAACAGAGTTGGGTTATATTACATGATTAACAATGTATGTTATACTCTGATAGGTTACAATAGTACTAATTTTTTTGTAAATCAGATAGAACTACTTTTTGCAGTATTAAAAAAAAGTGCTTGAGAATTCTTAAAATTTACTTGGCAAAATCTAAAGAGTGCCCCGCTCCAGTTGTGTTACTAATATATCTGAAGCTTTGTCAAGCATTTTAAAGACATCTTCAAATCCTTGCTCCCCACCATAGTAGGGGTCGGGAACCTCCACATTTTCATCAGGATATACCAGATCCATAATTAAGCGAATCTTTTGTTTATCCTCATCGTTTCTTGCGAGTTTTTGTAAATTATCTTTATTGGCTTGATCCATCGCAAATATGTAGGTGAATTTATCAAAATCTTCAACGGTAAATTGTGCAGCACGTTGATTTGTCAAATCAATTCCATATTTTTTAGCGATGTCTATTGATCTTCGGTCAGGGAGTCCTCCGATATGATAATTACTAGTTCCGCTAGATTGTATTTCATAACGTGTAGGATCTAATTTTGAGGCAAGTATACCTTCGGCTAATGGTGATCGGCAAATATTACCTAAACAAACCATAAGGATTTTAGTCTTCATAAGGTAGAATATTTAAAAGAAATAGCTTTTGAATAAAACCAATCTGAAAGAGATACTGAGATTATAGAGTTAGTTTTTTTCCTAAATCTTCGACATATTTTCTAAATTGCTTATCAGTTGATGAAAGGTTGTCTACAGTTTTGCAAGCATGTAACACTGTAGCATGATCTCTCTTGCCGATTTGGGTGCCGATACTAGCTAGGGATGCTTTGGTTAATTTTTTAGCAAAGAACATAGCTAATTGACGAGCCTGTACAATATGACGCTTTCTTGTTTTGGACTGTAATGTCTCAACATCCATTTGAAAATAATCGCTAACTACCTTTTGAATATAGTCTATAGATACTTCTCGCTTAGTGTTCTTTACATAATTATCCACAATAGCCTTGGCTAAATCTATAGTTATGTCTTTTTTGTTGAACGAAGAATGGGCGATTAAAGAAATGATCGCTCCTTCAAGCTCTCGAATGTTTGTTTTGATATTATTGGCTAAAAATTCAACAATATCTTCTGGCATTTCTACACCATCACGATATAGTTTATTTTTAATTATAGATACTCTGGTTTCAAAATCAGGTTGGTGCAACTCTGCAGATAATCCCCATTTAAAACGAGATAATAGACGCTGTTCGATATCTTGCATATCAACAGGAGCCTTATCACTGGTCAAAATTACCTGTTTTCCATTTTGATGTAAGTGGTTAAAGATGTGAAAGAAGACATCTTGTGTACCTGCTTTTCCAGACAATAATTGAATATCATCAACGATAAGCACGTCTATTATTTGATAAAAATGAATAAAATCATTACGATTATTCTTTTTTACCGACTCGATATATTGCTGAGTAAACTTCTCAGCAGAAATATAAAGCACGGTTTTCTCAGGATAGTTATCTTTGATATTAACACCAATAGCATGTGCTAAATGGGTTTTTCCAAGACCAACACCTCCAAAAATAAGTAAAGGGTTGAATGATGTTCCTCCAGGTTTATTAGCCACAGCCATTCCTGCTGAACGTGCTAATCGGTTGGAATCTCCTTCTAAGAAATTTTCGAAATTATAACTAGGGTTGAGTTGTGATTCTATCTTCACATTACGAATCCCCGGTATGATAAAAGGATTCTTTAATTCTGGATTTCTACTTTTAACAGGAACATCTACTTCTTGAGAACGAACGGCCATTCTATTGGCACTAGGAATTTTTTCTGTAAAAGGTTTTTTATTCCCATACGTATTTTCCATTTTGATAACATACACCAATTTTGCATGTTCTCCTAATTCACGTGTTAGTGAAACCTTGAGTAGATTCACATAGTGTTCTTCTAGCCATTCGTAAAAGAATTTACTAGGAACTTGAATACTTAGAGCGCTATCCGTAAGCTTTACAGCTTTGATGGGTTCAAACCAAGTTTTATAAGCTTGTGGAGTAATATTGTCTTCTATAAAAGACAAACAATTCTCCCAAACCGATTGCGCAGTTATATTCATTATAGTATTCAGGTTTCTGTCTTTATTGGTTGTTATCTGGAAATCTATGTAATCTTCCTTACTTTTTTGCATGACAAATATGTGAACAAATATTGTAATAAAAAAATCTAATGGGTGTTGAATTTTAATTATTTTTTTCGCATACTTATAAAATTCTTATGTTCTAACCAATTAAAAAAATTAACTAATATTTATGTCAATTAGCTCAAAATCTACCCTAAAAGTTCGTTATTCAGAGACTGATCAAATGGGTGTTGTGCACCACTCCAATTATGCTAAATACCTTGAAATCGCCAGGATTGACTGGATATCCCAAATAGGATTCTCATATAAATCAATGGAAGATGATGGCGTGATGCTTCCGGTATTTACTTTAGCTTTTAAATTTAAGAAATCTGCCTTCTTTGACGATGTTTTGACTGTTAAAACTACCCTTAAGAAAATTCCTACATTTCGTATTCAGTTCGAATATCAAATATACAACCAAAAAGACGAATTATTAACAACTGCGTCTACAGATTTAGTTTTTGTAGATGCAAAGACTAGGAAACCTATGCTGTGTCCGCAACCAATATTGGATAAAATCAGCGAACTGTATTGATCATAATTTTTTAATGTCGACTTCATAGAGTGTGTCAAAAGTTTCAAAAATTTCTTTTGATTTTTTCTTTCGAACACTTATTGTAATTCTGCAATCCAGTTCTAGATCCTGTTTAAGGATTGCTATCTGCTTTGATTTGATAATGCGCATTACCTTATTCATGTTTTTATAGTCAAAAATAAGTTTAAAATGATGTTGAATGGTTTTAGTTTTAATATCAGAATTTTCAAGAGCCATTTGAGCCGCTGTCTTGTAGGCGGATATGAGGCCTCCTACACCTAATTTGACGCCTCCAAAATAGCGAACTACCACAATCAAAATATTAGTAACTTCAAAAGATTGAATTTGACCATAAATTGGTTGGCCTGCAGAGTTAGAGGGTTCTCCATCATCATTAGCACGATATGATGTTTCTTCAATACCTATCTGCCATGCATAACACCAATGTCTGGCGGCATGATGTTCTTTTTTAAGTTGCTCAAGAATGTCTTTTACCTGTTCTTCAGAACTTACTGGGAAGGTGTACCCGAAAAACTTACTGTTCTTATCTTTATACAAAACCTCATTATCTGGTTTTTCTATCGTTTTATATGTGTCATCAATCATAATGTGTACTAAATTGAAAGTGCAACCAGAAGGATACTGAAAATAGATAACGCAATTCCGATCCAGTTTTTCAGAATTAATTCTTCCTTAAATAGTAAAATTCCGGTTAGCGTAGAAACTAATAAGATAGCTACATTATTTATGGTAAATACTGTCGAGCTATCTAGATTTTCAGCACGTAGTGCTTGTATTAAAAAATATATAGAGCCATAATTTGGAATTCCCAAAGCAATACCTCCTAATATATTTTTGAATTCAATATTTAGTGTCCCTCTTATTCTCTGATATATTAATGCCAGGAGGCCCAATAGTGCTGCACATCCAAAGATGGTTGCCGAAAAAATTGGAATATCGTTTTTTGAGACATAGTTAAGTTCTATATACTTCAGGCTAGTATCTATAAAACCACTCCCTATAAAAACCAGAACAGGAAAAATTATGTTTTCTTTTTGAATGTGAATGCCCGAAGATTTTTTTATTGACGTAAAATACACAGCAAATAGCGCAATAATAATTCCTGATATTTTTAAAAGCCCGGTACTCTCATGATATACAATAATTCCAAAGATAATAGGGATGGCTACGCTCATTTTGCTAGCTACTGCAGCCACAGATAAGCCGTTTTTTTGTGTGGTTATGGCCATGCAATTAAAAACAAGTATAAAAATCAACCCTAATACAACAGCCCCTATAAACCACTCCTGCTGTGGGAGGCCTGATAAACTAATTGGCTCACCATATGCTAAAAGGCCGGATGTGCAAGCGAAAATGTAATTAAATACAATAGCCTGCATTGTATTGATATTGTATTTTGAGAATAATTTGAAGACAATAAAAATAAGGGTAGAGGCAATTATGCTAAGGAGTAGATATATCAAAATAATTCGGCTTTAATTGTAAACAAATCAACGATGTCTTCAGTTTTTGGAGCAATGTTCCAGACGTGCATGCCCAAAGCTTTGGCTGCATCGGTATTATCTTTAGTGTCGTCTATAAAAAGTACTTCATCAGCTTTAAGGTTATGAGTAGTTAACACAAATTCATATATTTCAGGATTAGGTTTACGTAATTGTATTTCGTGAGATAAATAGAAATGATCAAAGCAGTTTTTAAAAGCCTCATAAAAATGCACGTTATTTTGAATCCACTCAATATGGAGTGCATTTGTATTACTTAGTAAAATTAGCTGGTAGTTTTGACTTTTATGTAACTCTGAGATGAAATTAAATCGATGCTGGGGGAAATCTAAGAGAATTGCATTCCACGCATGAACTATCGAATCGGTAGTTTCTTGCTTTAAAATATTTCGATACTCATTTAGAAAGACCTTAGAATTAATTTTTCCAGTTTCAAAAAGGGTGTTCACTTCGTCTAAGTGATCTGTTAGATGTGAGACATCTAATTTTTTAATTTCATTCTGGGTGGCTTCTTTATTCAAGTTGATGAATACGTCACCAAAATCAAATAGTATAGTTTTAATCATTTTGGTAGGTTATTAATAAATCGTTCCCTATTTGAACTTGCGAATGTTTTTTTGCTTTAAATTTTGGTTCAGGAGTACCATTTTTAAAGTATTTATCTCCTGTGAATACTCTTGCTTCGTCCCACATATTGAGGTCGATAAAGCTCTGTAGCGTTTTTGTTCCTCCTTCTACAATTAATGATTGAATTCCCCGCTCGTACAATGCATTGCAAATAGCAGGGAGCAGATCCTGAGTAAAAGGTACAGTGATATATTCAGTATTAGTATATTTATTGTTTTTAATTGATTTTTCAGTAAAACAGATTGTAGCAGCGTTTGTGTCGAATATATGAGAGTTCTCGGGAACTTTATTGCTTCTATCGAGTATAATTCGTGTCGGTTGGTGGCCTTGCCAATTTCTTAAAGTAAGTTTAGGATTGTCTTTAATTGCTGTTTGCGTACCGATCAAAATCGCCTGTTCTTCTGCTCTCCATTGATGAACTAATTGTTTTGCGGGTGCCTCGGTAATCCATACCGGTGCTCTCTCGTCACGATTATTTGCAGGAGCAATAAAATTATCTCGCGTTTTTGCCCATTTCAAAATAATATAAGGTCTCTTTTTGTTGTGAAATGTAAAGAATCGCTTATTAAGTTGCTTACATTCTTCTTCAAGTACACCCACTATGACATCACATCCGGCTTGTATTAATTTTTGAATTCCGCGACCGCTTACTTCTGCAAAGGAATCAATGGTGCCGATAACTACTCTTTTTATGCCTTTTGCGATAATTAGATCACTACACGGCGGAGTTTTACCATAATGACTACAGGGCTCAAGGCTAACGTAAATGGTTGATTTCGATAATAATGCTTCGTTCTCTACCGCATTTATAGCATTTACTTCGGCATGCGCTGTTCCTGCCTGATAATGCCAACCTTCACCAATAATTCGATCTTGATAAACGATAACACTGCCGACTAAAGGGTTTGGGTAGGTTGTACCTAAACCGTTTTTAGCAAGCTGTATACATCGTTGCATATATTTTTTATGTACACTCAACTGTTTACATTTTTTTTTAGTTTATAAAAGAAACTCCAGGTACTATTCATTCGATACATTCTTTTACTTCCAGATATAGCCTTATCTTTGTTTAGTAAGCATCATAAGGAGTAAAAATAACTAGCCTTATACAATCTAGGGTCTGTAAATTTGTATTTCTTTAAAAACTAGTGACTAAAATTTTATTCTGTTATTAACGCTTACTTAGAGTAAGAATATTGAAACAAAAATACTATTAATAATACAAATGAGTACATTGATTTTACGCCCGGTTAAACCGGAAGACAATAAATTATTAGCCAAAGTTTTACGGGATGTTTTAATTGAAATGGGGGTTCCTAAAGTAGGGACAGCCTATGAGGATGAATCTTTGGATAGGATGTATGAGACCTATGATAAAGAGCGCTGTGCGTATTTTGTAGTTGAAGAAGACGGGAGGCTTTTAGGAGGTGCCGGTATAGCGCCTTTGACAGGCGAAAAACCTACGATTTGCGAACTGCAAAAAATGTATTTTCTATCAGAAGTACGCGGACGTGGTATTGGTTATCAGATGATGCAAAAATGCTTGGAGTTTGCAAAAAATAATGAATATACGCACTGCTATTTAGAAACCATGCCCTATATGGAGTCGGCGCGTAAGCTATATCGAAAAGTAGAATTTGAACCTTTAGCTGCTCCGATGGGGGACACAGGTCATTACAGCTGTAAAGAATGGATGCTCAAAACACTATAAATTGGATTGCTGTTGGATACTATGAATGACATGTTTGATATTCGAACCTATAGAGCTGATTTTCTAAATTCATTAAAGGGATTGTATGAAGTTGAGGAGGTAAAATCCTTTTTCAATATGCTTTCAGCATCTTATTTAGGGTTAAGTCGTGCCCAAATAGCGCTGGTACTAGATCGTTTATTAACTGCAGATGAAATGCAATTAATGAATACAGCAAAAGAACAATTGATGCAGCATCAGCCTATTCAATACATTCTTGGAGAAACAGAGTTTTATGGATCGGTGTTTAAGGTCAATCCCCATGTTTTAATTCCGCGTCCTGAAACAGAAGAACTTGTTGACTGGATCTATAATGATTTACAAAATAGAGAACAAGTCGATCAGCCGATAAGGATTTTAGATATTGGAACCGGTAGTGGATGTATTGCTATTTCGTTGGCAAAAGAGTTTCCCCAGGCCGAAGTGTATGCATTGGATCTTTCAGAGCAAGCTATCCAAGTGGCGACCGAAAACGCTAAGCGAAATAACGTTTCTATAACATTTATACAGGCCGATATAACGGATGATGCTCTATTGTTACCCAATCAATTCGATACTATTGTATCTAATCCTCCCTATGTACGCATGTTAGAAAAACATGAGATTCAATCGAATGTATTAGATAATGAGCCTCATTTAGCACTTTTTGTAGAGGACGAAGACCCGCTGATTTTTTATAGAAAAATTACTAAGTTAGCAAGCGGAAATCTTACTAAAGACGGGTTATTATATTTCGAAATTAATCAATATTTAGGCAGGGAAACGGTAGCATTAGTACAAAAGTTAGGTTTTGAAGATGTAGAGCTGCGCAAAGATGTGTTTACTAACGATCGAATGATTCGTGCAAAAAGATAATTAATTATGAGGAGTCTAAAATCAATAGCAGTATTTTGTGGAAGTAGTGAAGGCAATGATCTTAAGATAATTGATGAAGCAAGAGCATTGGGAAAACAATTTGCTCAAGATAGCATTACGTTAGTATATGGTGGTGCCAAAATAGGGATTATGGGTGAAGTAGCTAGTGGTGCCCTTGAAGCTAAAGGAACTGTCATCGGAGTAATTCCGGAATTTTTGAAGCAAAAAGAAGTGGTTCATCATGGATTAAGTGAGTTGATAACGGTTGAGACTATGCATCAGCGCAAACTAAAAATCCAAGATTTGAGTGAAGGTTTTATTGCGTTGCCAGGAGGGTTCGGTACGCTGGAAGAATTGTTTGAAATTATCACCTGGGGTCAATTAGGGTTGCATCAAAAGCCGATTGGTATTCTCAATACAAATGGTTTTTATAATGAGCTTTTGCAATTTATGGAGCATATGGTACGTAAAGGATTTCTTAAAATGGAAAATTATGAGTTACTTGTTATTGACGCCTCAATAGCTGGTCTTTTACAAAAAATGAAAGATTATACGCCAAAACGAGTGCCAAAATGGTTAAAGTCTGACCGAACATAATTTAATAAAGTAGTTTTTGGATAAAATGAATAAAGAAGAACAAATCAACGCGTTGCGTGAGGAGTTGAGACAGCATAATTACAATTATTATGTATTGGACAAACGAGAGATTTCGGATTTTGAGTTTGATACCAAATTAAAAACATTACAAAAACTCGAGGCAGAGTATCCGGAGTTTTATGATGCTAATTCTCCTACCTTAAGAGTAGGGGGGCAGGTCACAAAAAATTTTCCTACTATAAAACATACGCATCGTATGTACTCGCTGGATAATTCATATTCCAGAGAAGATCTTTTGGATTGGGAAAACAGAATCAAAAAATTAGTGGATGGTCAGATACAATATACTTGCGAGTTAAAATATGATGGAGCCTCTATAAGCCTGACATATAAGCATGGATTGTTAGTGCAAGCGGTAACCCGGGGAGACGGTTTTCAAGGAGATGAGGTTACCAATAATATCAAAACTATCAAATCTGTGCCACTAAAATTAAATGGGGAGTATCCCGATACATTTGACATTAGAGGAGAGATAGTTTTGCCATACGCTGGATTTGCCAAGATGAATGAAGAGCGTATTGCTGCCGGTGAGGAGCCATATGCTAATCCTCGTAACACGGCGTCAGGTAGCTTAAAGCTTCAGGATAGTAGTGAGGTTGCAAAGCGTCCTTTGGAATGTTTGCTATATACAATTGTTGGTGATCACTTAGGTTTTGCTTCTCATCATGAAAGCTTAGAAAAGGCCAGATCATGGGGGTTTAAAGTTCCTAAGGAATCAAAATTGGTAGGTTCTATTGAAGAAGTGTTAGAGTATATAGCCTATTGGGATAAACATCGTAGTGAATTGCCATACGAAACCGATGGTGTAGTAATCAAAGTAAACAACCTGTATCAACAAGAAGAGCTTGGGTTTACAGCCAAAGCTCCGCGATGGGCTATGGCTTATAAGTTTAAAGCTGACCAAGTAAGTACGCGGTTAAAGGAGATTACCTATCAGGTAGGGCGTACCGGTGCTATTACACCTGTTGCTAACCTTGAACCGGTAGCATTAGCGGGGACCGTTGTTAAGCGTGCCTCTTTGCACAATGCGGATCAGATAGCAAAGCTGGATGTGCGGGTGAATGATACTGTTTTCGTAGAAAAAGGAGGTGAAATCATTCCCAAAATTGTGGGAGTTGACTTTACAAAAAGAGATTCGAAATCTATTCCTACAACTTATATACAAAATTGTCCCGAATGTGGGACGCCACTGTTAAGAGCCGAAGGGGAAGCACAACATTATTGTCCAAATACCTTTGGGTGTTTTCCACAAATTGTGGGTAGAATACAGCATTTTATTTCGCGTAAAGCTATGGATATAGAAGGTTTGGGCGGTGAAACTGTAGCACTTTTGGTAAAAGCTGGTTTGATAAAAGATTATGCTGACTTGTATACATTGAAAAAAGAAGATGTATTGCCCTTAGAGCGTATGGCAGAAAAAAGTGCCGACAATTTAATTCAAGGAGTGCAAAAATCTATCGAGATCCCGTTTGAACGGGTGTTGTTTGCTTTAGGAATACGTTATGTTGGTGAGACTGTGGCTAAAAAACTGGCTAAACATTACAAATCTATTGATGCTATTATGTCTGCAACAGAAGAGCAACTTGTTATGGTTGATGAAATAGGAATTAAAATTGCTGAAAGTGTTGTTGAATTTTTCAAGCAGCCATATTCTGTTTCTCTCATAAACAGGTTGAGAGCAAGCGGGGTGCAACTCGAACTTTCGGCAGAGAAGTTGGCTAGTCAAACAACAACTTTGGCAGATAAGACATTTGTGGTATCCGGAGTGTTTACTCAGGTAACCAGAAATGAATTAAAAAAGCTTATTGAAGATAATGGAGGTAAAGTCTCAAGTTCAATTTCTGCTAAAACATCCTTCCTGGTAGCAGGAGATAAGATGGGGCCCAGCAAATTAGAAAAAGCTACAAAATTGAACATTTCAATAATATCAGAGGTTGATTTTTTAGATATGATAAGATAAAAACTTATGGGTTTGGTGTTAACTATAGTTATCACTATGTCTTCGTTGAAATATTCAATAAAAGCGTTGCTTTGGTAAATTAATTACGTATTTACTTAATAATTAGTGTATTGAACGTCGTGTTATTTGAAAAGATTGTTATAAATTCGCGCAATTCTTAAAATTTTAACCAAAAATTAAGTATTGTAACGATGTCTAACAGGTTATTTATTCAAATTTATAAGAAACTACCTGATTTATCTCCAGGTGTCAGAGGTTCGTTTATGTGTGGGACAATATCACCTGGCCTATGAGAAAAAAGTTACAATCTCTTGTTTATCCATCATTTATTTTTCTGTCACTACTCACAATGTTAGTTGGAGTATTTTCACATGATCTGGTCAATTACATAAAACCTATAACTTTGGTTGTGTTGATTGGATATTACATCATTCATGTAGCTAGAATAAACGTTATTGTAATAATTAGTGTTTTGTTAATTTTAGTCACAGAGACGTACGTACATCGTGACTTTTTACTGTTTTTTGAAGAAATTACGTATTTGATTTCCCTTTATTATCTTGTGTCAACTGCTTTGCTTTGGAAAAGTTTTAGAAAACTAAAGCTAACGTTTAAGAACGTGGTATCTCTGCAGCTAGTTGTGACCATGTCTTTAATTCTTTATTTATTTTATGCGGTAACTAATTTGATACTTCCTAAAATATCTCTTTATCAGTGGCACCTTTTAGGAGTAATTATTTCGTTTACGATATTTTTAGGAGTTTCATATTATATCTATTTAAATAGCAAAGCTGAGGTGAGCTATGCTATCATGGTTGCAGCATCGTGCTTTTTGATAGTAAACATTTTGACCACCTTAAATGAATTGTATGTATATGTTGAGGTTTTTTATTTAATAAACATTTTATTACAATTTCTAGGTCAATTTTTTCTTATCCGCTTTTTTATCACTCAAGATCAATTACAACCAAATACAGACGACTTTATTTTTTAAATTAAAATCAGTGCTGCCAGCTTAATTCAAAGATGAATAAAAAAAGTGTTTTCTTATTTGGTATTGCTCTGGTCGTATTGGTAGTTATCATCGTATGTTTTGAAAGAAGCAATTTAATATTTCTGAAGCCTGTGATAACATTGCTATTGGTATGGGTGTTTTATTTTCATAAAAAATGGAGTAACCGTTGGTTTTATATCAGCTTGTTTTTAATTATTATAAATGACACTTTAGTTTATTTAGATTTCTTATTGTATTTTCATCTTATTTCTGTAATTATATCATTGTTTTATATAACATGTACCCTCGCACTTAAGCAGTTTATCCGATTTGAAAGAATTAAAATTAAAGAACTTTTAACGCTACCGGTTATAACTAGTTTTATTTTAGTAATTTACTTAATGATTTCTGTTATCGATATGATAGCACCAAACATAGAAAATTCCGTGTCTTTTTTTATAGCTATATGTACTACCCAGCTTAATTTTGTTGGGGTGAGTATGTATATTTACTTAGTGAATAGATATAAAGGGAGTTTTCTTCTTTTCATCTCGGTTTGTTGCTGTCTGTTTGTTAATGCTTTTTTACCTATCAACGAGTTTTATTACTATCACGTAGCCTTTACCGTAGTGATTAACATTGCTGAATCCTTAGGGTTGTTTTTCTACACTAAATTTTTGGTAGAAGCTAGGGAAAGAGAAGTTGTTAAAGAAAAAAATATCTATCTGTAAAATTATATAATACAGTGTTATAGGGTTTCTAAGGTGGCTTTATCTGTTGTGGTATTCTTTTTTAAATCATAAAATAGCTACATTTGTCATCTAATTTTTAGTTAATGATTTTAAAGGGGTTAAAGCGAAATGCGCTGAAACGGATTATTGAAGTTCAATTAGCGAATAGAAACGTTCAGCAAGTAGCCCGGATTAAAAGTATTGTAATCCTGATAGAAAGCAAATCTTTTGATCTAGTCTCCCATTTTAAGAATTTTAGCAAAGAAATAGGGGTGAATTCAGAAAACTTCCATATTCTGGAATATCAGGAAAATAACAAAGAACCAGGGTCATTACATAGTAAAGTCTGGTATACCGATAAAGCTTTTACATATAAAGGTGCGCTGTTAGATCAAGATTTGAATAAAATAATTGATCATTCGTATGATTTGTTAATCAACTTTTACCAAACAGACCTGTTAGAGCTCAACTATATCGCATCTTTGTCAAAAGCAAAGTTTAAAGTTGGTTTTCCTGAGGTTGATGCTAGGATTAACGATTTGAGTATAGCAACTAGTATGAAAGAGGTAGATGTGTTTATAGAAGAATTAAAAAAATATCTTAAAATTTTAGAATTAATATGAGTACAGTTCTTAAAGGAACCGGTGTAGCGTTAGTAACACCTTTTAATCAAGACGGAACAATTGATTTTGCTGGGCTTTCCAAGCTTGTTGATTTTTGTGTAAAAGGTACAATTGATTATTTAGTCGTGTTAGGTACAACTGGAGAATCGGTAACGCTGTCTGCAGAAGAAAAGCAAGCTGTTATAGATTGTGTTATCAAATCCAATAATAGCAGGTTACCATTGGTTCTAGGGATTGGCGGTAATAACACAGCAGCAATTATTGAGGAAATTCAATCGCGTGATCTATCATCCTTTGAGGCAATTCTCTCTGTAGTTCCTATGTATAATAAACCTACACAAGAAGGTATTTATCAGCATTATAAAATGTTGAGTGAAGCTACTTCAAAATCGATAGTGTTGTACAACGTACCATCGCGTACAGGATCCAATATGACTGCAGAAACGACTTTGAGACTGGCGCAGCTAGATAATATTATAGGTATAAAAGAAGCAACGTCTGATGTTATGCAATTGCTGAAGATTTTAAAAGATCGTCCAAAAGATTTCTTGGTTATTTCTGGAGATGATGCACTTGCGCTGCCTGCAATTATGGCTGGTGGAGATGGTGTTATAAGTGTTATAGGACAGGGGCTCCCGGAGGAATTCTCAGAAATGGTTCGTTTAGGATTATCAGGTAAAGGTAAAGAGGCTTTTGAAATTTTATATCGCTTATTACCAATAATTGATTATGCTTTTGAAGAAGGAAACCCGGCGGGAATTAAACAGATTCTGAAAGTAAGATCGGTGTGTGAAAGCTATGTACGCTTGCCATTGATAAAAGCTTCTTCGTCTTTATCTCAAAAAATTGAAAAGTTTTTACACTCTTAAAATAGTGAGACCGACAGTCATGGGAATTTAACTAATAATTCTTTATTGTTTGTAGATAGATTTTAGTTAATCAAAGATTGCAACATTGAGGTTTACGACACGTTATTTATAAGAGGAATTAAAATTTTTTAATACGGTAGAAATAGCTATTTTTGCCAGATATTTTTTAATATGAAGAAAGTAGTACTATTACTTATTAGTATAATAACGTTAGCCTCTTGCAGCGAATATCAAAAAGTGCTAAAGAGTGAAGATGCAAGCGTTAAGTATACCATGGCCGAAAAGCTGTATAAAGAGGAGAAATATAAGAAGGCGTTGCGTCTGTTTGAGCAAGTTGTTCCTCAATACAGAGGGAAGCCACAGGCAGAACGCGTTATGTACTATTATGCTGATACGTATTATCAATTAGAAGATTTTTATTTGTCAGGATATCAGTTTGAACGTTTTGTAAAGTCATATCCTAAGAGTGATAAAAATGAAGAAGCAGCGTATAAAGCAGCAAAAAGCTATTATTTTTTATCTCCACGTTATACGTTGGATCAAAGCGACACAGATAAAGCTATAGAGAAACTTCAGGGGTATATAAATGGTTTTCCTGAAGGTGCTTACTTAGAAGAAGCAAATACTATGGTGAGCGAACTTCGTGTCAAAAAGGAAAAGAAAGCTTTTGAAATTGCAAAGAAATATCATCATAGAGAAGATTATAAAGTGGCTATAGCTTCTTTTGATAATTTCTTAGTAGACTATCCGGGATCACCTTTTAGAGAAAGTGTGCTTTATTACAAGCTTGAATCTCAATATCTTTTGGCTGTTGGGAGTTATCAAAGTTTGGTCGAGGAGCGTCTTGAAGAAGCTAAGGGATATTATTTGACCTATAAGAAATATTATAAGGCTGGTGAATTTAATCAGCAAGCAGAAGATATAGCACAAGATATTACATCAAGATTAGAAGAATTTAAATAGAAAATTTAGGAGAAGATGGATTTAAAAAAGAGTAACGCGCCTGTTAATACTACTACAATTGATAAGAATTTGATTGATAAGCCTACTGATAATATTTATGAAGCAATTTCTATTATTTCAAAACGAGCTAATCAAATCAATACGGATATTAAAAAGGAGCTTTTAGAAAAATTAGATGAATTTGCAACTTATAACGATAGCTTAGAAGAAGTTTTCGAAAATAAAGAGCAAATTGAAGTTTCTAAGTTTTATGAGCGTTTACCAAAACCGCACTCATTAGCAGCTCAGGAATGGCTGGAAGGTAAAATTTATCATAGAAATACAAAGACTGATTCAGAAACTGTATAGAAATGTCTGTTATAAGCGGTAAAAAAATTCTTTTGGGTATCACTGCTGGTATCGCCGCTTATAAAACGGCTTCTTTAGTTAGAGGTTTTATAAAATGTGGAGCACAGGTTAAGGTTGTCATGACACCGGCGGCAAAAGACTTTGTTACTCCGCTTACGCTTTCTACGCTTTCTAAGAACCCTGTACATTCTTCATTTTATGATGACGAGGATGATAACGCAGTTTGGAACAATCATGTAGATTTAGGGTTATGGGCGGATATCATGGTGATTGCACCCGCCACAGCTAATACCCTTTCAAAAATGGCATCAGGAACCAGTGATAACCTTTTGCTGGCGACCTATTTGTCTGCAAAATGCCCAGTGTATTTTGCTCCCGCTATGGACTTGGATATGTACAATCATCCATCTACTCATAAAACATTCTCTACGCTTCAAGGATATGGAAATATTATGATACCTGCAGAATCCGGGGAGTTAGCAAGCGGATTAGTAGGCGAAGGGAGAATGGCTGAACCCGATAATATCATAGACTTTATAGAGCAACATATTCTTAAAACACTTCCTTTAAAAAATAAAAAAATACTCATCACTGCGGGACCAACATATGAAGCAATTGATCCTGTTCGTTTTATTGGGAATCATTCCAGTGGAAAAATGGGTATTGAGCTTGCAAAAACTGCAGCTAACTTAGGTGCTCAGGTGGTATGTGTTTTAGGACCTTCTGCCGTTACCGTCACTCACAAACATATTACAGTGCTTCCTGTTACTAGTGCAGCAGAAATGTTTGAGACTGTCAAAACGCATTATCCATCGTGTGATGTAGTTATTTCCGCCGCAGCTGTTGCAGACTATCGTCCTAAACAGGTTTCTGATCAAAAATTAAAAAAGAAAGATGGGGATTTGAGTATTGCTTTAGAAAGAACGACAGATATTCTCAAATGGCTGGGAGATCATAAGGACAAGCAATGTTTGATCGGGTTTGCCTTAGAGACCGAAAATGAGCTTGCTAATGCACAGGGGAAGCTAAAAAGAAAAAATTTAGACTTAATTGTGCTCAATTCATTGAACGATACCGGAGCAGGTTTCAAAAATGAAACAAATAAAATTACGCTCATCGATCATAAACAAAATATCCAAACGTTTGAATTAAAAAGTAAAACAGAAGTAGCTATGGATATTTTTGAAAAGATTATGTCTTTGTTGAATTTATAATTGTCTACATTTGATTAAGAGTTGAGAACGGGACTGATTCAAACACTATGTATAAATACAGTATTTTATTTTTGTTAGTAGGTTTTGGGTTCTTTGGTACGGCACAAGAATTCAATGCAAGGGTAGTGGTGAATGCAGAACAAACCGGACAGCCCAATCTTCAGGTATTCAAAACGCTCGAACGTTCATTAATAGAATTTATTAATACTACCAAATGGACAGCGGTTGATTATCGCAACGAGGAGCGCATCAATTGTAGTTTTGTAATCAATATTAACGCTTATAATAACGATACATTTTCGGCGACTATACAGGTTCAGGCCTCACGACCTGTTTACGGTTCCAATTATAATAGCACTACATTTAATAGCATTGATAAACAGTTTACTTTTAGCTATGTTGAGTTTCAGCCACTCAATTATAACGCAAATAGTTTTCAATCAAACCTTATTTCGGTAACCGCATTTTATCTATACACTATCCTAGGTATTGATGCGGATACTTTTGAACTTAACGGAGGGACTAAATATTACCAAGAAGCTAAAAATATCGTAGGTAATGCACAGACCAGTAATTCGTTAGGTTGGAATTTACAAGATGGTACGCAAACTCGTTTCAAGCTTAATGATGACTTACTATCAGGAACGTTTGATGGATATAGAAAAGCACTGTATACCTATCATAGACAAGGATTGGATGTTATGCATCAAGAACTCAAGACCGGTAAATTAGCAATTATTGAGTCCTTGGCTGCTTTAGAAGAAATGCATGACAGGAGACCAAATTCGTATTTAATGCGTATTTTCTTTGATTCAAAAGCCGATGAGATATCCAGTATTCTTTCAGGAGGTCCTTCAGTCAACATAGCAGAAACCGTCACTGTGTTAAATCAAATTGCGCCTACATATTCTAAAAATTGGTCAGCCATTAAATTTTAGAAATGTATATTTTTGAAATCCTTTTAAAAGTATAGTATCTTTACCCGTAGGATTAACCTTAATATTTATAGCATTTGCTACAAAGCTTATCAATACAAAATTACGCCCTTATAGACCAGCTTCAGGTATCTTTTGACTCTGGGCTTATCATTATTACCGGAGAAACAGGTGCTGGTAAATCATTACTTTTAGGGGCGCTTGGACTTCTTTTGGGTAAAAGAGCAGATCTAACCAGTGTAAAAGATAATACTTCAAAATGTATTATAGAAGGTGTTTTTTCTATAGCTGACTATAAACTTCAAGAAATTTTTGAACAAGAGGAACTTGATTATGAAGATGAGACTATTATTCGTCGAGAAATTCTTCCGTCAGGAAAATCCAGAGCATTTATTAACGACACACCTGTAACGCTTAGCGCTTTGAATGCCGTAGGCTTCCATCTTATTGATATTCACAGTCAGCATCAAACATTGGAAGTAACATCCAATGACTTTCAGTTTGAAGTACTGGATGCGTTAGCAGAAACAGAAAGAGAAATTGATTCTTATAAAAGAGGGTTACAGCTTCTGAAAGCTAAAGAAAAAGAGGTTAAATCACTTATAGCAAGTCAAGAAGAATTGACTAAAGCTTATGAATATAATACGTTTCTTTTTAAAGAATTAGAAGAGGCTAAGTTGAAAGAGGACGAACTTGTGGAGCTGGAAACAGCCTATGAGACGCTTAACAATATTGAGGACATTCAAGAGCGCATATCGGCATCAATACAATTGGTGGGAGCCGAAGAACTTGGGGTGTCTGACCAGTTGCGTGCTACAAAATCAAATTTGCACAAAATAACAGCGTACACAGCTACTTACAAAGAGTTGTCGGACCGTGTAGAAAGTGTAGCAATAGAAATAGAAGATATTCTTGTGTCTCTCGAAAATGAATTAGATAAACTAGAGGCGGATCCTGAACGTTTAACTGTGGTAGGTCAAAGGCTTCAACTGATTCACGATTTACAAACAAAGCATGCCGTTTCAAGTATTCGGGAATTATTAGAAATCCGGGATGCGTTGGAAGAGAAAGTAGTAAAAACGGATTCGTTAAACGATGAAATCAAAAAGTTACAATCTGAGATCATAGCTATACAAGAACAATTAGATCAAGTTGCAGAGAAAATTCATGCTAAGCGGGAGAAAGCATTACCTAAATTGATAAACGAATTGGAGACAATTTTAAAATCACTTGGAATGGAGAATGCCACGTTTAAAGCTGAAGTTACCTTGAGTGATGCCTATGCATTTAATGGGAAAGATGAATTAAGTTTCTTGTTTTCTGCTAATAAAGGAGGTACGTATGGAGTTCTTAAAAAAGTAGCTTCAGGTGGTGAGTTGTCTCGTATTATGTTAAGTATAAAAGTGATTCTCTCGCGATATACAAAGTTACCTACTATTATTTTTGATGAGATTGATACTGGAGTGTCAGGAGAGGTAGCTCATAAAATGGCCGATTTAATGCGATCTATGAGTAAAAACCTTCAAGTCATTAGTATTACACATTTACCTCAGATAGCGGCAAACGGAGAACGGCATTATAAAGTTTTTAAGGAAGATTTGGATACGAGTACAGTCACTCGATTAAAGTTATTGAATCCTACAGAACGAATTAATGAGATAGCAGAGATGATAGGAGGTAAGGATATATCCGAATCTGCTTTAACACACGCTAAATCACTTTTACAGGTATAGTATTACTATGGTTACGAAAAGTAATTAATTTTTGAGTATAAAAAAGAGTGGTAAAATTTTTTGATAACGATAGCTGTTAACAGGGTTTTGTTATCTTTACCACTCGTAGAACATATTTTAATTTATTATTAAATGTCACACAACTTACTAAAAGGTAAACGAGGAATAATTTTTGGAGCATTAGATGAAAATTCTATTGCTTGGAAAACAGCAGAGAGAGCTCATGAAGAAGGAGCTACATTTGTGCTTACCAACGCTCCGGTAGCGATGCGTATGGGAGCTATTAATCAACTGGCAGAGAAGACTAATTCTCAAATTGTTCCTGCGGATGCTACGTCTCTAGAAGACTTGGAAAATTTGGTTGAAAAATCGGTTGAAATACTTGGTGGAAAATTAGACTTCGTGCTGCATTCTATTGGGATGTCAGTGAATGTAAGAAAAGGTCGTCACTATACGGATCTTAATTATGATTGGAGCCAAAAAGGATGGGATGTTTCAGCACTTTCTTTTCATAAAACAATGCAAACCTTATATAAAAAGGATGCTATGACCGAGTGGGGAAGCATTGTAGCTTTAACCTATATGGCTGCACAGCGAGTGTTCCCGGATTATAATGATATGGCTGATAACAAAGCGTATCTTGAGTCTATTGCACGTAGTTTTGGATATTTCTTTGGCCGGGATAAAAAAGTTCGTGTAAACACAATTTCCCAGTCACCAACCGCAACAACTGCAGGTAAAGGAGTGAAAGGATTTGATGGATTCATCGAGTATGCAGATAAAATGTCACCACTAGGTAATGCGAGCGCTTTAGAATGTGCGGATTATACTATTACTTTGTTTTCTGATTTAACTAAGAAAGTGACCCTTCAAAACTTATTTCATGATGGAGGATTCTCTAACGTGGGCGTAAGTGAAATGGTCATGCAAAAATTTACAGAAGAAAATTAAAATATAATTTAAATATCTCTCAAAATCCCATTCAAGAAACTTGATGGGATTTTTCTGTTTATTAAAAAATAGTTGTCTATGTATTCTTTTATAATTCCTGTTTATAACCGTCCGCAGGAGATTTTTGAACTGTTGGAGAGTATGGTAGCCTTAACCTTTGACAAGCCTTATGAAATAGTGATTGTCGAAGATGGATCAACGGAGGATTCAAAAGAATGTATAGCATGTTTCCATAACCAATTAGACATTAGTTATTATGAGAAGCAAAATACGGGGCCGGGTGATTCCAGAAATTACGGTATGCAAAGAGCAAAAGGGGATTATTTTATTATTCTCGATAGCGATGTTATTCTGCCTAGCGACTATCTGTTAGCTGTAGATAAATATTTATCTGCTTCATTTGTGCATTGTTATGGAGGACCTGATGATGCACATGCAAAATTTTCAAAGCTGCAAAAGGCAATAAGTTTTAGTATGACGTCTTACTTAACTACCGGTGGTATACGAGGTAAAAAAAGTGCTGTAGGTAAGTTTCAACCACGTAGCTTTAATATGGGGTTGTCCAGAGAAGCGTTTAATGCTACTCAGGGATTTGGAGATATCCATCCCGGTGAGGATCCGGACTTAACTATCAGGTTATGGAAACAAGGATATGAAACAGCTTTAATCGAAGAGGCTAAGGTGTTTCATAAAAGACGTATTTCATGGCATAAATTTTATATCCAGGTAAACAAGTTTGGATTAGTGCGACCTATTCTAAATTTATGGCACCCTAAGACGGCTAAACTAACGTATTGGTTTCCTACTTTTTTTATTTTGTTCGTCATAGCTTCCATAATAGTAGCTTTCTTTTCCATTTGGGTTCCCTTAGCGTTTTTAGGGGTCTATCTTTTTATACTATGGGTGAGCGCCTTGCACAAATACTCGAATTTTGGAATCGCATGTATGTCTGTGTCCGCTGCTCTTATTCAGTTTTATGGATATGGTAGTGGATTCTTAAAATCTTATTATTATATTCATCTGTTGAAAAGAGATCCTAAAAAGCAATTTAAAAAGCTTTTTTTTAAATAAGAATTTTAGAAAATAAGAATTTTAGAAAATAACGTATGAATAGATTTTCATTTAAAAGAAACAATGTAAAGGTTTTTCTGTTTTTTTTGGTTGCGACATCTATACTTTGGCTATTTATTCAATTCTCAAAAAACTACACACGTACGCTCGAAGCGGATATTGTTTATATTAATATCCCCGAAGATAAGGCTATAGATCCCACTAGTGATGCAAAATTGTTGGTTACTTTGGGCGGCAATGGTTTTCGATTAATAGCACATAGCTGGACTACACCCGAACTTGTTTTTGATTATAAAGAGAGTGCAAAAAAGAGGTCAAATGAATACGTGTTTGCGTTAGATAAAAAAGGAGATTTTATCAAGCGGAAATTAGAATTCAAAGGAAGTGTGATCGACCTTCAAAAAGATACTGTTTTTTTGAAATTACATACAATTTATGATAAAAAAGTACCCGTACGTCCCAATGTGAGCTTAAAATATGCTGCCGGATATGGAAGTAGTGAAGGTCTGGAGATTCAACCGGATTCAATAACGCTTAGTGGTATTAAAAAAGTATTAGACTCAATTAATTATGTAGTGACGGCCTCACTTACAGTGGACGGACTAAAATCGAATTGGGAGGAAGAGGTGCCAATAAAAATGGACAGTCTGCAGGAGGTGGTAAATGTTGTTCCTAGAATTATAAACGCTTCGGTCTCGGTAAGTAAATTTACTGAAGGGAGTCAAAATGTTCCTATAATTTTGGAAAATGTACCAGAGAACGAAGAAGTAAAGATTTTTCCTAAAGAAGTTAAAATAGTTTATAGAGTAGGTCTAGATAAATATGATGATATCTCAGAACGAGACTTCAAAGTGATTGCAGATTATAGAGAGGCCTCCGAAAATAACGCGTTTCTTTTCTTGAAACTTATAAAATCTCCTGAAAAAATACATGACGTTCGATTGCAGGAAAAACAAATTCAATTTGTAATAGTGAATAAAGAATGAAAATTGTTGGGTTAACAGGTGGCATAGGAAGTGGTAAATCAACGATTGCAAATATGTTTAAAAGTCTTGGTGTGCCCATCTATATAGCAGATATCGAGGCTAAGAAATTAATGAATAACGACCCAAAGGTTCAATGTGCTTTAATAAATCTTTTTGGAGAAAAGGCTTATATAGAAGGCGCTCTTAATCGTGCCTTTATTGCTGATCAGGTTTTTAAGGATAAAGCGTTATTAGAAAAACTTAATGCCATTGTACATCCGGCAGTAGCACAGCACTTTGAAAATTGGAAAAACCGGCAAAACGCCAAATATGGTATCAAAGAGGTTGCGATCTTATTTGAAAATAAAGGCCAAGAGCAATGTGATCATACAATTCTTGTAACCGCTCCCGAAGAACTTCGTATCCAACGCGTTTTAGATCGTGATGACACTTCTGTTGAAAAGATAAAACAGCGTATGAATAACCAATGGAATGATAGTCAAAAAATTCCTTTAGCCGACTTTGTTATTCAAAATATTGACCTTAAAGAAGCCAAAAAACAGGTGCTGGAGCTCCATCAAAAGTTCATGGAGTAAGGCGATTATAGTGGGATTAGCCCATTTTGTTAACATTTGGTTAAACCGTAAAGTAGGTAAATGTTAAAGTCTTACTTTTGGTCTATGAATAAAAGGATATTCGTATTGCTAATAATCCTAATGAGTCTGTCACTGATCGGGATTATTTTTGTTCAAGGGTATTGGATAAACAATACGGTTGTTAATAATGAGGAACAATTTTCGTTTAATGCCAAGCAGGTACTTATTACTGTATCCAATAAAATTCAGTATAACGAATTTGAAGAAATATACTATCCCTTAAAAGAAATTTTGGATAGTATTGAGGAGCCTGATGATTCAACTATTAGACAGCTTCTTAATATTAGTATAGATAAAAGAACCAACAGAACGTTTTCATACAATAATGGTGCATTAGAGGATGATTATAAGCTTTTTTCTTCTTTTATTAATTTTGATATCGATACGATCAAGTTAAAAGATATTTTAAATCGTACTGCGGATATTGTTTCTGAAGAAGGAAAAGAAGAAAAGTCTAGTAAGAAGTCAAGACTCAAGATGCAGCGTATTAAGAGTCTAACTGATTTGCAACGCATGGATTATGAAATTGTTGTTAGTGATATTGCTAGCTATATTCCTATTCATCGTAGAGTAGATAAGGAGGAAATTCGATCGATGATTCAGAGAGAGTTAGAAGAGCGTGACATCAAAGTGGATTTTGAATATGCCATTTATAGTAATGCCTTGGCAACCAAAATTCGGTCTGAGGATTTTAGTTTAGATTATGCCAATACATATGCTGTTCCGTTGTTTGTCAATCAGGATGGTGAAAGTAAATATCAATTGTACGTAAAGTTTACAGATAAAAAACAATATGTGCTTTCTTCAATCAGAAGTATGGCGTTATTATCTATTGTATTCACATTGATTATTGTAGTTGCCTATTCCAGTGCTTTATCCCAACTTATGCAACAGCGTCAAATTTCGCAAATTAAGACAGATTTCATCAACAATATGACGCATGAGCTTAAGACCCCTATAGCGACTATAAATCTGGCATTAGATTCGATAAAAAACCCAAAAATTGGAAGCGACCCGGATAAAGTTAAGCGTTATATGAATATGATCCGGGAAGAAAATAAAAGAATGCATGCTCAAGTAGAGAATGTTCTTAGAATATCTCAATTAGAGAAAAATGAATTGAACATACCCAAAGAGCGGATGAAACTTCATGATCTGATAGAAGATGCCATTACACATGTGTCGCTGTTGGTTGAGGATAGTGGAGGTTATATTAAGACACATTTAGGCGCGTTAAAATCGTCTGTTTTGGCTAATGACAACCATTTTACCAATGTGCTTGTCAATATACTCGATAATGCAGTGAAATATTCTGAAGGTGCTCCAAAAATAGATGTGTATACAGAGAATGCCAAGAACAGTATTATAGTTAAAATAAGAGATCAGGGCATTGGTATGAGCAAAATTGCTCAAAAGAAAATATTTGAAAAATTTTTTAGAGAACATACGGGAGATCTTCACAATGTCAAAGGGCATGGTTTAGGATTAACCTATGTAAAAAGAGTTGTAGATGACCATCATGGTCAAATATGGGTGGAGAGCGAAAAAGGAAAAGGCTCCACTTTTATAATTAAATTACCGTTAATATCTTAAAAATATGGAAACAGAGAACAAAAAGATTTTACTTGTAGAGGATGATCCAAACTTTGGAACAGTGTTAAAGGACTATCTTATTATGAACGATTATGATGTGGTTCATGCCAAGAATGGTATGGAAGGCTTCGAAAAATTCAAAAAGGACGATTATGACATGTGTATTCTCGATGTTATGATGCCTTACAAGGATGGATTTACTCTAGCTAAAGAAATCAGAGATAAAAATGAAGAGATTCCTATCATCTTCCTGACTGCAAAGGCAATGAAAGAGGATGTTCTTAAAGGATATAAAGTAGGAGCAGATGACTATTTGAACAAACCGTTTGACAGTGAAGTTTTATTGATGAAAATTCAAGCAATCATGCAGCGCAAAAGCACTGAGTCAATTGCTGACAGTAAGCAGTTTGAATTTAATGTTGGAGGGTTTCACTTAAATTCTAAACTTAGATTTTTGACCTATAAGGATGAAGAAGCGATCAAATTATCACCTAAAGAGAATGAGCTTTTACGTCTACTGGCTTTACATCTTAACGATTTAATGCCAAGAGAATTAGCATTGACAAAGATCTGGCGAGATGATAACTATTTTACTTCCAGAAGTATGGATGTATATATCGCAAAATTGAGAAAATACCTTAAAAAAGATGACAATGTGGAGATTCTTAACATCCACGGAGAAGGGTTTAGACTTGTTGTAAGAAACGAGGAAGCCTAAAAAAGTTTTAACGGTAATCTTTTGAGGAAGAAACTCGTTGTTGTAACGAATAATCTACAACGAGTTTTTTTCAATGAAGGATAAAATTTCTTCGCGATTCGTGTCGATGTCAAACCATGTTATTTCTTTATCTTTTTTAAACCACGTGAGCTGTCTTTTTGCAAATCTACGTGTATTTTTTTTGATCTCACTAATAGCAAAGTCTAGCTCCCATTTTTTGTCCAGATATGAGAACAGTTCTTTGTAGCCCACTGTATTTAGTGCATTTAGATTTCTATAATCATATAAATTTGAAACTTCGGTCACAAGACCTTCGTTCACCATTTGATCTACGCGATAGTTGATTCTATCGTAAATAATAGATCTTTCGGCGGTGAGACCAATTTTAATGCACTTAAAAGGTCTGGTTTTTTTGTTTTTGGTTAAAAAAGAAGAATAGGGTTGACCACTACTTAAGCTTACTTCTACAGCGCGCATGACACGATGTGTGTTAAGAAGATCCACTTTATTATAATACATTGGATCAAGAAGTTTTAATTGCTCCTGTAAGGCGGTTATTCCTTTTTCATTATAGAGCTGCTGAATTTGAGATTTAGTAGTTTCATCAACTTCCGGAAATTCATCTAACCCATTAACAATAGCATTAATATACAAACCGGAACCACCGACCAGAACTATATTTTTATTTGCTTGGAAAAGGGAAGTAATTAATTGCATCGCATCTTTTTCAAAATCTCCCACGCTATAAGGTTCGTGTATGCTGCGATGTTGAATAAAATGATGAGGAATAGCAGCTAATTCTTCTGGAGAAGGTACAGCGGTACCTATATTCATTTCTTTAAAGAATTGTCGACTATCTGCAGAGATAATCTCGCACTTTAGATGCTTTGCGATAGCGATAGCTAAACTTGTCTTGCCAATAGCAGTTGTACCGGTAACGACTATTAAATTTTTATTCATTAAAAAGTGTATATCCGCAGTTATGACAATATTTTGCATCGTTCTGATGCTTATCTTCATTACAGTTTGAGCAAACCTGTGTGTTGTTGCGCAGAGGAATAGTTTTTTTATTAGCGGCATATTCTGCACTAACGATTCCTGTCGGCACAGCAATAATACCATAACCCATGATCATAATGATTGCAGCTATCAGCTGTCCGAGTGGGGTGACGGGAGCGATATCCCCAAAACCAACCGTGGTTAGAGTTACAATGCACCAATATACACTCACAGGAATATTTTTAAACCCACTTTCCTCTCCTTCGACGATGTACATGAGGGTTCCCATTATGATACAAAGTACCAAGACTGCAAATAGGAAAACTAAAATTTTAGGTCGACTATCTTTCAATGCTCTGGTCAGTTTATTAGCCTCACCGATATATCTCGTAATTTTTAATATTCGAAAAACTCTTAGTAAACGTAGCGCACGAACCGTTAGCAACGCATTAGACCCAAGTATGAAAAAAGATAAATATAGCGGAATGGTCGATAAAAGATCAATGATACCGTAAAAGCTGAAAATATAAGATGTTGCTTTTTTAATAGAGATTACCCGGGCTATATACTCAATAGTAAAGAAAATTGTAATGACCCATTCTGCGTACAACAGAAAATCGTACATTTTTTCAGACAAACCTTTTACACTTTCCATCATTACAAAAATGATGCTCAGAATAATCAAGATTAGTAAGACAACATCAAACAATTTACCTGCAGGAGTATCTGCTTCATAAATTATTTCATGAATTTTCTCTCTCCAGTTTTTTTTGATGTTTTCAGTCAAGGCTTAGTTTTAAATAAAAGTAAATAAAATTAACTTTCTTTACTAATCGTAATGAAAGTGTTATTTTCTATATTAACGACTAATTCAAAAAACTTTTTAAGTATAGGGTAATATTCTGTAGGGTAATATGAAGAATTAAAATTAATTCTATAAGTAATTAAAAGTTGTTGGCCCTTCTGGTTATAACTTACCCCGACTTTTCCCAAATTATTTGGAATGGAATAGTATGAATTTTTAGGCGTGTCAATAAAATTATAGTTGTCTGGAATTTCAAGGGATATATAATATGTGTAGGTGTCCTTAAATCCGAAATCTACAGGGAAACTTCTTTCAGTTAGCTTGAAAGGATTTTCTTTAAAAAAAGGCTTTGTAAATGGTCTTACATAAATTAGGCCATCTATTTCTTCTGCTAACCTATTAAATGAAAACTCTTCTTCAAAGGGCTTGTCTGAATTTTTTTTATTATTTAATTTAAGATCATGAATACTTAAATCAACATTGCGAGATTTTATTTGTTCTATAAATGCATCTTTGCCAATTTGGTCTATTTTTTTTCTTTTATAAAAGCCGGGGTACCCTAGGTAGGTATATTTGGCATCCCCCATTAAGTTAAGCTCCTTGTCTAATTTGATTTCTTCTTTGAAGAAGTGAAGAGATCGTTGAGTGGGTTTCAAATCCACCCATGAACTACCATTTTTAAAATCTAAAAGCCTTCCGTATTGATTCAAACATCTATATGGGATTTCTCCAAAGGTTAGAGTTTTTTCTGTTCCATCTAATAGATATTTCTTACCGTTAATTGATATCTGTACGATTATATAGTTGAAATCAGTTAGTATTGGATAATTTTTTGTTGCATAGCCATTTTCTCTAGTTGACAATAGAATAGAATTGACTTCAAAGCCTTGTTGTTTTAGGGCGTTATGAAGAAGGATATTAATTCCAGCAACGTTTCCAGTTTTAGTTTTCAAAACATTTTGTATATCACCATATCTGAAAATTTCATATTTATTGTTCCATACGTAGTTTTCTGTGAAATAGGTATATAGTTTTTTAGCTTTTGATAGAGTATTAGGAAGTACCTGTAGCGAATCTGGGAAAATATCCTTTGTTGATTTTACTTTCTTTAGTTGAAGGCCTATTGTTCGTTCTTTTTGTAATTGCCTGTCAACATTTTTCCATGTTTCACTATATTTCTTAACGCTTCCATCAAAACCTTTGAATACTTTTAGTTCATATTTGATACGAGAGAAATAATTTTTTTTGGCAGTCATATATTTCTCAGTCTTAAAAGCTGGGATATCTTTCATAACATAGATGTTGTGAACACAGTCGGAAGCCCCTCCCCTGCCAACTTCGAGACAATTTTTTATGATGGACGATTTGTTAGTTTCTAATTTTAAAGTTCCAACTAAACCTATGTTATATTGGTAATTACCAGGAAGATCCGATACGTATTCACTGTACATTTTTGGAAGAGAATTTTGAAAGTCCCAGCCATTAAAATTAAATATGAAAGGAGATTCAATTTGGTATTTATAAGTTAGTACAGAACCAGGCTGCACCTGCGGAAAAGTAAATTTAACAACAGTATAATTTTCGTTATAAATTTCTTCGAAAATTTGATCTTTTTGGATACTGATTTTGGTTATTTTTCCGTCATCAATGTTATGTGTGAAAGCTTCTAGATTTCTGTAACGTTCTTTTCTTGCTTTGTTTCGATACAAAACAAATTCTACGGTCGAATGCTCAAATCCTTGCTCATTTAAAATTTTTATTTTAGCCTCGTAGTCGGTTAGTAAGTTGTATTTATTACCATTTTGTATTCGACTATATCCTTTTTCATAGATGAAAAACGCATTTGCGGTACTATCCTTATCATATGAAGTATTGTTCAAATCAGAATTTCTAACAAGGATATTTCTATAATTGTATGTTTCTTGAGAAAAAAGTGATGAACTTAAAAGAAAAAATAATAAGATATGAGTAATTTTAGTCATTATAAGTTGGTTTTATAATCTTTAAACGTTTATGTTTTCTTGTATAGCTTTGTATGATATGCTGGATGTCCGCATCGTGTTGCATTGGGGTGATAATAGTTTTTAAGATATCAATTTTTTGGATTTGATAGTTTAAATTAAAAAAGCCGATACCTTTAAACTCTCCTGCTTCTATTAAAATTGCGCTTTGTTCGTCAATTGCACGTCCTCGATCAATAATAATCATATCATTTATAGCAAACGAGTTACGCTCAATTAATTGTTGAACTCTTCGATTATAAGATTCTGTAGTTTCTTGGCATGTACAAGCCTTTTGACACTTATCAGTATGTGCTCCAGAACACTCGCCATTTCCTGAATCCAACCCCATGTATCGCTGACATAAATTAAACTCATCGGTCCAACGGTGCATATAGGATTTTGCCTGTTGCCTATTGGTGAAAGTCGTTATTGGTGAGACGTCTTTCAGTAATTTATGGACTTGCAGGTTCATGTAACCATTCTGATCAAGACTTTGATACAGTCCATAATCAAATTTTGCTTTACGAGACGTTCTATTGTAAGCCGGCTTATTGACTCTAATTTCTTGTGCTTCTTTTAGCAAAGCAACCAATTCACTACCTGTAGTTTCAAAAGTTACACGATCGACTTCTTCCTGAATTTTTCTAGACTTTTTGTTTTCACTGGTAAAATGCTGATTGAGTCTGTTTTTAATATTTTTACTTTTACCAATATAAATGATTGTTCCTGCTGCATTGTGTATGTAGTACACACCCGTTACTGCCGGAATATCGTCCAAAATTTTTAAAAGCTTACCGTTAACCTGTTTTTTAGTTTCAGTGCGAACTGATTGGGTTATTATGGTTTTCTTTGTGTCCTTAGCTAGCAGTAGCTTGAATAGCTTTATTGTAGCTAAAGCATCTCCATTGGCGCGGTGACGGTCGGATAGGGGGATGCCCAGGCTTCGCACTAATTTCCCTAAACTATAGGAAGGTTGATTCGGGATAAGCTCTTGACTCAATTCGACGGTGCACAACGATTGGCGTTCATATTCAAACCCTAGTCTACTAAACTCAGTTCGCAAAATCCTATAATCAAAACTAGCGTTGTGTGCCACAAGAATACAATCTTGAGTTATTTCTACAATGCGTTTAGCGATCTCATAGAACTTAGGGGCATTACGAAGCATATCATTATTAATCCCGGTTAAGTTAACTACAAATGGTTGTATCGGCTTTTCAGGATTTATTAATGTGATAAATTGATCAACTACTTCCTGACCATCAAATTTGTAGATAGCAATTTCAGTAATTCCTTCTTCATTATACTTTCCTCCTGTAGTTTCTATATCTAATATTGCGTACATAAAATTGATAACGGAGTTATAGACCTTGTTTTACACTCCTGATAAATAAGTTTTAAATTACTTGTAAATTCGTTCTCCAAAAATTTTACTTCCCACTCGCACCATAGTACTGCCACGTTCAACGGCAAGTGGATAGTCTCCGCTCATCCCAATAGATAAAGTTGTAAACTCCAGATATACTTTTGTTAAGTTGTGATAAAGGGAATGTATAAAGTCAAACTCGGTAGCAATCTGTTTTTGGTTATCAGTATTTGTTGCCATGCCCATTAAACCAACCACTTTGACATTTTTAAAAGCTTTGAAGGTGTCAGAATTTAGTAATTCAATAGCACGATCTTTGTCTAGTCCAAACTTTGAATCTTCTTCGGCTATTTTGATCTGGAGAAGGCAATTTATGGTTCGGTTATTTTTTATAGCTTGTTTGTTGATCTCTTTTAGTAATTTGATGCTGTCAACGGCGTGTATTAAGCTTACATAGGGAGCCATATACTTCACCTTATTGGTTTGTACATGACCAATCATATGCCATTGGATATCCTTGGGCATTGCCTCCCATTTATCCGTCATTTCTTGAATTTTATTCTCTCCAAAAACACGTTGCCCAGCGGTATACGCTTCCATTAAATCAGCAACAGGCTTTGTTTTGGATACAGCCACCAAGGTAATAGATTCGGGCAAGCTGTTTTTTATTTCATGTAATTTATTTTGTATACTACTCATAAGCTGCAAAGATACCTTTTTTCAAGATATAGCGTATTATATAGAGAGAGATCAATAACTATTGCTAGGTTTACTACTCATATTCATATATAGTTACCCCACTACGTAATTTCGGTTCTATATAGGTGCTTTTTGGAGGCATAGTCAAACCTTGATCGGCAATATTTTTCATTTGATCGACTGTCGCTGGAAATAAACCAAAACCAACAGTAAAATCTCCACAATCTACTTTACTCTTTACGTACACAAAGCCTTTTTTTCCATGTGAATATTCAATACGATTGTCAGTACGCAGATCTTTTATATTTAAGATAGGATCTAAAATTGTTTTAAATAAAATTTGAGCATCGAGTTCAGCAAGGGCATCTGTAAATTCATATTTGGTCTTTCTTAGGTAAAGAGAATAGAATTCACCATCCAGATACATACTGAAATGATGTTTTTTGGAGGGTTTATAAATGTCAATCCCTCTGTTTTCTATCCGATACCACTCATCCAATTTTATCAAGAACTCTTCTTTGCTCAAACCATTCAGTCCTTTTACAAGACGATTAAATTCAAAAATTTTAAGATGTGATTCAGGAATTAAATAACTCATAAAAAAGTTATAAGTTTCGGTTCCTTTATGTTCCGGATTTTCTTTTTTCATATCCTCGGTTAAAAGATGTGAAGAAGAGGATCGATGGTGGCCATCCGCAATATAGACTGCATCAATAGCGGCAAAAGCTTCTTTTAGACGTTTTATCAGTTTTTTATTGTCAATTACCCATAAGAAATGTGTGTCTCTGTATGTTGTTGTAAACTCGTATTCGGCACGCTCCTGAATCACCTCAAAAATGATATTGCTGATTTCATCATTATCCGGATACGTAAGTAAGACGGGTTCGGCATTAAAGCCTACTGTTTTTAAATATTCTTTAAAAGTATGCTCCCTTTCCTGTAGCGTGTCTTCATGTTTTTTGATTACATTTTGTTCGTAATCTTCAGCACTTGTAGCTGCGATAATACCACAAAAAGAGCGTTGTTCACGATTTACAATTTTGTACACGTAATAACAGGGGGTACTTTCTTTTTGAAAAATCTGTTCTTCTTTAAACTCTAAGTATCGGTTCCGTACAAGTTTATAGCGTTCTTCTCCAGAGATCTCTTTGTGGTATTTGTAACCGGGATTGATGATATGTAAAAATGAGAAAGGATTGTAATCCATTCGTGAGTCACGCTCATCAGGTGTGTAGCTTTGATAAGATCTTGAAGCGATCAAACTAACTTTATCACGTGTTGGGCGAACTGCTTTGAATGGATGTACCTTTGCCATTATAAAATTGTTTTAAGAACTAAATTGTGCTGAAACTTTCTCTGCTTTGCGACTTTCAGCATAATTGTAAAAACCTTCACCACTTTTTATCCCTAATTTACCGGCACGTACCATATTTACCAGTAAAGGACAGGGAGCGTACTTAGGGTTTTTAAATCCATTATACATCACTTCTAAAATAGATAAGCAAACATCCAATCCAATAAAATCGGCCAATTGTAAAGGTCCCATAGGATGGGCCATACCTAATTTCATCACTGTATCAATTTCTGAAACACCAGCAACACCATTGTATAAGGTTTCAATAGACTCATTAATCATAGGCATTAAAATTCGATTTGCAACAAAACCTGGATAATCATTAACCTCAACCGGAATTTTACCTAATTTTTTGGACATCTCCATAATTTGGTTTGTGACATCATCGGTAGTATTATAACCTCGTATAATTTCGACTAACTTCATGATCGGTACTGGATTCATAAAATGCATTCCTATTACACGCTCGGGACGATTTGTCACCGCTGCAATTTGTGTTATAGAAATTGAAGAAGTATTTGTAGCCAGAATTGTTTTTTCTGGACAAGTAGTATCTAAATCTTTAAAGATTTTCAATTTTAAATCCACATTCTCTGTAGCTGCCTCAACAACCAAATCTGCATTTTCTACACCTTCTTTTATAGAAGTTATGGTGGTTATATTAGCAAGCGTTGCATCTTTATCAGCGGTAGTAATTTTTTCTTTAGCTACCATGCGGTCAAGATTCTTAGTGATAGTCGACATGCCGCGCTCCAATGCAGCATCAGATATATCGATTAAATTAACCTTGAAACCTGTTTGAGCAAATGTATGTGCAATACCGTTACCCATTGTTCCTGCGCCTATAATTGCTATATTTTTCATTGTATGTGTATTAATTAACTATGTATTTATTTTTTAAAACATGAGATGATTTGCAAAGCTACTTGTAATGCTCTGGCCCCATCCTCAAGCGACACTATTGGCATGGTATCATTTTTAACTGCTTCTGCAAAATAATTTAACTCATCTAAGATTGCATTATTAGAAGATACTTCTGGATTATCAAAATAGATTTGCTTTTTAATCCCTTCTGCATTTTGTAAAATCATGGCAAAATCATCCGGATGTTCCGGAGCTTCTTTCATTTTTACCACTTCACATTTCTTTTCAAAAAAGTCAACAGAGATGTATGCATCCTTTTGAAAAAATCTGGATTTTCTCATGTTTTTCAAAGAGATTCTACTAGCTGTGAGGTTGGCAACACATCCATTCTCAAACTCGATGCGTGCATTTGCAATATCCGGAGTTTCACTAATAACTGAGACGCCGCTGGCACTGATTTGTTTAACGTCTGATTTTACAACGCTCAATATAGCATCAATATCGTGGATCATTAGATCTAAAACTACAGGCACATCCGTACCCCGCGGATTAAACTCCGCCAAGCGATGTGTTTCTATGAACATAGGGTTCTCGATTTTTGAAGCAACCGAGGTAAAAGCAGGATTGAAGCGCTCCACATGACCTACTTGTCCTTTTACCTTATGTTTTTTGGCTAGTGCGATTAAAATATCTGCCTCTTCAACAGTATTCGTTATAGGTTTCTCTATAAAAATATGTTTTCCTGCTTCAATCGCTTGTTTTGCGACATCAAAATGCGCAAAGGTAGGGGTTACAATATCCACCATATCCACGGCTGCAATAAGTGCTTCGGCAGAATCAAATAATCGATACCCAAATTCATCTACAATGGCTTGTGCTTGTTCAAGATTCGGATCATAAAATCCTATAAGTTGATAATTTTCGGATTGTTCTAAAAGTCTTAAATGGATTTTTCCAAGGTGTCCAGCACCTAATACTCCGGCTTTGAGCATAATTCAAAGTTTTACACAAAAATAGTATTATTTATAAATTTTGATTCCTATTTGATCGTAAAATGCAAAATATTCGTTTTATGCCAAATTTGTTAGGAAATCCTTAAAATGTTTATGTAATTTTAGCGTGCTAAACGACCATGATGAAAGCCAGAGACACCATACGCCATGCAGGAAAACGCAAACAGCTTGTAGACTTGTTAGTTAAAAAGGGAATTCAAAACAAAGCAGTACTTGCTGCGATCAATGCAATTCCCAGACACCTTTTTATGGATTCAAGTTTTGAAGATCATGCCTATCAGGATAAAGCATTTCCCATTGCAGCAGATCAAACGATCTCACAGCCATATACTGTGGCTTTTCAATCCGCGTTGTTAGAAGTACAGCGTGGAGATAAGGTACTGGAAATAGGTACAGGTTCCGGATATCAAACTGCTGTATTGTGTGAGCTAGGGGTCAAAGTCTATAGCATAGAGAGGCAGCATGAGTTATTTAGAAAAACCAAAACTTTCTTAACTAAGCTTGGATACCGACCCAAATATCTTTCTTTTGGAGATGGCTATAAAGGTTTAGAAGAATATGCACCTTATGATGGTATCATCGTTACTGCTGGAGCTCCTTATGTTCCTAAACCTTTACTTAGCCAACTTGCTATTGGAGGCCGTCTGGTAATTCCGGTAGGTGATGATCCGCAAATCATGACACTTTTTGTACGTACCAGTGAAACTGAGTACCAAAAAAGAGAATACGGTGAGTTTCGTTTTGTACCTCTATTAGAGGATAAAAATTAATTAGCTTGAGGCCTATTACTTTTCTTTAAAAGCATGGGGTCATACTTAAATGAAGCATAAATACATAGATTATATTTGATTATATTCGCCGGAATTAATTTCACATAAATCTATTTTAATCTTTTTATTCTTAAGTATGACTAAATTTTTACCATCGCTGTTTTTGTTGTTTTCTATAGTATTTTTTTCCTGTAACTCCAGTGATGATGACTTTACTGATGGTGGAGGTAAGGTAGCAGTAATTCTCGGAGATTTTGAGATCACTGTCGATGCTATTACTATGACCACTGCTACTGTAAATTGGACAGAGGCGGCTGCCTCTGATAAAAGTAAGGTGACATATGATGTTTTGATCAATGATAAATTGATCGCTGAGGGAATCGTAGAAAACACATATGCACTAGATAATTTAACGCTTAACACAGAATACGAACTTAAAATTGTGGCTAGAGGTGCTGATGATGCCTTTGTGGATCGTATATTTTTCTTTACAACCATTGGTACTGCACCTTCTCTATTTCCTTTAAGCTATACGGATAATGGATGTACTGTAGCCTTTATTGACTGGGAAGCACCTACGGTTGAAGACGGATCCAGTTATTCTTATGAAACTTTTGTAAATGGCATATTTGTTAGAGGCTATTCACAATCTAATGTCGGACTTAATTTTTTGGTCAACGAGGGCGAACTAAATACAGTTAAGATTGTTGCAAAAACATTCAACGGAGCTGAGACCTCAGAAGAAATTACATTTTTTAAAGAAGTTTGCCCCACACCTTCAGCATTTGATATTAGTGTTTCAAATATTACTTCATCTACAGCACGACTTGACTGGACTGCAGCTACGATGGAAGACGGATCGGCTGTCAGATATTTTATCAAAGTTAATGGAATTGGATATCCTGCCGGAAATGTTTCCTTAGGCGAAACATTCTTAAACTTGCAGTCATTAGAGCGCGATACCATGTACGATATAGTAATCACAGCAGAATCTGTAGATAATAGCAAAACTTCAGAAGCTACATTGTCTTTTACAACTACCAATGAATATCCTGTACATCCTACATTTACCGTGACAGAGGCTATTTTATATACCAAAAATAGTTCGGCATTGGCTAAGCAGTTGCGGATCACTTTTTCTGAACCCATCGGTGACAAAGTAATAATAGGAATTGTATCGGGTGAAATCGAGATTGGAAATTTTACAATGAATTCTAATAGCATTCTTACCAATGCCTTTAGCGATACTGAATATGATCAAATCAGAGCTGCCGGAGATGGATATGTACTTGTAGAGATTGAAGGAACTTTTTATCAATTGGATTTTGCTATATCCGATAGCACATTATAAAATTTAGAAATATCATAAAGAAGGAGCGCTCTAGTGCTCCTGCTTTATGATATATATTCTGTAACAGCTTCAGATAACTATTCCAATTAAAAGAAAGTAAAGTTTAATCACAGATTTTTTTAGCTATGATGATAAGATGTATTTCCTGAGAACCGTCTGCTCTCGAATAAGGTTTACGAATAATTTCAATTAGCTCAAAACTGTGTTTACTCAACATGGTACGTAAGGTGGTTTCGCTATGATAGTAGACATACATCTGATCACCAGTACTTCCGCTTATATAACCCGACGTTTCATAATCTCCTTCCAAAGTGCTCAGATAAAGTATGCCATTAGGTTGTAAAAGCTTGTATGAATCATGAATAAATTGACTCACATCGTTATTAGCAAGATACGGTAAGCAAAATCCACAAAGGATAGCATCATACAAAGAAGATAAAGTTTGAATTTCTCGTGCATCCAATACGCCAAAAGTAGCTGTTGGATTATTAATTTTAGCCAGCTCGATCATGGATGGCGCGATATCGTATGCTTCTATATCGAGAGTGGGTTTTTTATTGAGCAGATAGCTAGTAATGTTTCCGGGACCGCAGCCAATCTCCAATATAGTAGCGTTAGGCTCAGGTAAGGTTGTCAGGAAAAGATCGTAGGAGTCATTATATAATTCAAAATCCATAAATACCTCCTGATACTTCTTAGCTACCTTGTCCCAACTCTCAAATGTTATTTGGTATGGATCCATAAATTTCTAATTCGTTCTATTTACTATGGTTTACTGGAGCGAAAAATTTTTTCAAATCCATCGTACACGGCAAGGTGTAGTGCATCACCATGACTCTGATTCTCCAGGTATTTAAAAAATATATTGTCGTAATTAGTCGAACGACTTTCTAACATATCAAATAATTTTTTAGCGCCTGATTCCATGATGGCTCCTTCTTTTCCTACAGCAATATAGATTGTTTTTTTCGCTACAGGTTTCCTAGGTATAAATGATAATATAGATTCGTTATCCCACCAAATACTCGGACTTACAATAATATAGTTATTAAAAAGATCAGGTTTTTTAAAAAGTATTTCTGTAGCCAACAATCCTCCGAGGGATTGCCCTATTAAAGTGCTGATTTCATTTATTGGATAAGTGTTTTTAAGCAATGGTTGCAACTCTTGTTCAATAAATGTTATAAATTTTTCTGATCCGCCCGTGGTAGGAAAATCTTGTTTATCCTGCTCAACAGTTGTTGGATAAGTGAAATCTCTTTTTCTGTCTACATTTTCAATTCCGACAACAATAGTTTCAGGAATCATGTTAATCCAAGAGAAGGAACCAAATTGTACGATACCGGCAATATGAATAAAATCTTCGTTACCGGATCCATCAAGTAAATAAATAACGGGATACTTTTTATCTTTATACTTTTCATAAGAAACGGGAAGATAAACGTTTATTTTTCTTGATTCATTCAATATTCGTGACTGAAATGTAAGTGTTTCACCTATTGAAAAAAGTGTCTTGTCCAAAGATAAATTTTGGTCTTGAGAGTAACTATCAAAAGGCAGGAAACTGCTTACGGCACATAGTATTATCAAAAATAATTTCATAGTCAAAACATAAGGTATCAGTTAAAGGTACATATTTATCATAAATTTTACGACTAAGATTAGTCAAGAAGATTTAAGAATTTAAGTCCAAAAATAAAAGCGCCCTCTTGCTTATTGTGTTGATTAGAGATCACATAATCAAGGCGAAGTAATTTAAATTTACCAATCCCTAAATTATCAATACCAATAGAGTACTCTGTGTAGGGTTTGATAGCTGGACTACTCAAAACATGTGCCCCTAGCACGAGATTCCAATTGAGTTTATTAAGTAAAGGGAATTTTCCTAAAATCCATCCTTTAAAATCGTGCTCTACATGAGCTTCGAGATATTCAGTATTTGTACTATTGCTGTAGTAGGGGGATAGATTGAAGGTGTTTAGATAGTTTGACGTAGTACCTATTCTTGTTTGATTACCATTTACATGATGATAATCTATAAACGAAATATCGTTTGCATTAAAAAAATAACCAGCTTTTATGTGATAGCCAAACCTTCCTTTGTTGCCTGTGGCAAAACTTTGTAACAGCCGCGCTTTAATTTGGTCAAAATTGTAATTTTTTTCAGAGGCTCCAAATCCTTTTTCATAGGCCAGAAAAAGGGTTGGATAGGTGTCGTTACCAAGGTTGAATTTTCCATCTGGATAGCTTAAATATTCCTGTCCAAAATTAATTCGCGTGGATACATTCACTTTCACAATAGTATGTTCAATAAAGGGAGCATCAATAAAGTTTTCTGGAAGCAAGGGATTGTTACTTGTATACGCTTTATCATCATAAGGAATGATCACCTGATCTGTGTTGTTAAAAAGGGGTGTGCGTCTCTCATAAGAAAGGGTTCCATGCACACGAAAGCCATTAAAGATTTCTTCGACATACGAGGCTTCAGCAAATTTACGCTCGTAGACTTTCATGTAATTTCTTTCAAATAAGGTTGTTGTGATGTCGTTAATGAGGGGGGATATGGGCTCAGAAGCATTAAATTGTTGGACCTTGATTCCCCCGGTAATTGTCAGCATAGCTTTTGAAAAATTATTAAAGCGCTGTTGGTATCCAAAAGTTCCGCGTAGACGGTCATCACTAAATCCGTAATTCGTGGTGGCATACAATTTCCAAAAGGTGTTGCGGGAATCTTTTTTATTTTTCTGAAACGAAGTTTCAACACCTATGTTCCATCCTTGTATGGTGTTAAAGTGGGTGCCTAGCAGGGGAGCGCTTATATCTATTTTCCAATCTTGAAAAGAGTTATCGTAACTATATCCCAGTAGCGGATTCAATAACGACGGACGATTGGTAACACGATCAATAGAGTCCATGTATTTTTGTGAAGTTCGAACTTGTTGTACGCTGTCCTTTTTAATATAATCATTAAGCTCCTCATCAGTGAGAGGGACTGGTCTAATGCCGGTCCAATACAAATTATCTTTCTCATTGGCAGCCTTAGAAAATGATAAAATCTCTTTAGTAAAGTGATTCTTGTCAAAGTCAGGATTGAAATCATAATTACTGTATACAGCAGTAAACCTTCCGTTACCGGAAACACCAAAAAAAGCAAAGCTAAAATCAAGCGTTTGTGATATACGCACCCATAGTTTGTCTTTTTCTGAGTAGGTGAAATTTTGCTTAAAAATTAAATTTTCAATAGGTGGTATTTGAACGGCTTCTCCGGTAGTGGTAAGGTCAATTCCAAAGATCTCCCAATCATCCTCAATAATATAGATATATCCTGAAAAAACACGATCTTTTTTACGTTTTGGTTGCACTTCAATCTTATTGATTAAGTTTCCCCGATCATCAAAAAACACTCCCTCGAGCGTATACTCATAATAATTAAAGGCATAATCAGCAATGGGTGATACGATCTCACTATTTAAACGAATAGTATTTTGATAAAAGCTAATATTTGATTCTCTGGCACTGTTAAGACTGAAACCGTTATCGTTACCACTGACTTTTGAAGCAATTATTTTTTCCTGAAAATTATCCGGAGCTTGATAGGCAATTTTTGATATGGTTTCGCTCAAATAAATAAGACCACTGCGTGTAGAATCCAGTCCGCCATTGAAGTCTCCTATCTTTTGACCTAAAATTTGCTTTGGGGCATTGGCAATTCGCCAAAGTCCCCGTGAATAAAAATCGGCAGTGAATTTTTTTGTTTTTGCTAAATTTGCTTTACGGTATTTAATTGCTTCACGAATAATTCGATTTGCAGGATTTTCTTGGGTGTTAACAACTACGGTTTCCAAGCTCGTAGTTTCAGTTTGTAGCCTAATGTTTAGGATATAAGGATTTTGTGTGGAGTAACTTTCTTTTTAAGTGTTTTGAAACCAAGAAACTGAAACACTAAGGTTTGTTCTGTGTTGAGGTTAGTTTCTATGGCATAATTACCATCCTCATTAGTTGTAGTTCCAAGATATGTATTTTCAATGTAGATATTAACATAAGGGAGTGGAGTCCCTTCAATATCAGTAACTTTACCTACAACTTGAGCGGTTAGTAGTTTAGAAATTATAAAAAATAGGAGAAGTATTTTGATCTTCATGTAGCGATTATAGATCACCAAGATACTTCAATTTAACATTTGCAAGCGTTAAGAATTATCTAAAATCCTTTTTGATACGATCCAGAGAACGTTTGTTATCCCGGTCTTTGATGCTTTCTCTTTTGTCATACAATTTTTTACCACGTGCTAAAGCAATGTCAAGTTTAGCTAAACCTCTGTCATTAACAAATAATCGTGTTGGAATGATGGTTAGTCCGGAGTTTTTAACCTCTTTTTCTAATTTCTTCAGCTCTGTTTTATTAAGTAATAACTTTCGTTCACTTTTGGGATTGTGATTAAAGTAAGTAGCATGTGAGTACTCTTCGATATTCATATTGATCACAAAGAGTTCTCCGCCATTATGAAACTCACAAAAGCTTTCAGCTATACCAGCCTTTCCTTCGCGAATAGCCTTTATCTCAGTTCCTGCAAGTTTAATGCCTGCAGTATACTTATCGATAAATTCGTATTCGAATTTGGCCTTTCGGTTAAGTATATTGATTTTGTTTTGTTTCATACGTATGGATGCATCAACTATTGAAAAGAGTACAAAAATACAAAGCTTTCAGAATATGAAAGCTTTGAAAAGTATAAATATTTTATAAGATCTTAGAGTTCTTGAAACTGGAGGGATGAAATTTTTCCATTTTCAGACAATAATAGTTCCATTGACAGGTTTGCATTATCAAATGTAGCAGAATAGCTGTACACCGGACCTTCAGTTTTTACGAAAGTAAGTGATTTCAGATTTCCGAATTGTTTAAAGCATCCTTGAACAAAGCGGGTAACTCCTTCTTTGGTCATTCCTTCTTGCATTTCTGGTGAGTACATTTCAAAGATAGCATCCACATTTTGTGCATTAAATTGTTCCTGAAAAGAAGTAGTAACCTTCTCATAGCTTGCGGCATCTTGCGCAAAAGTTGATAAGCTTACTATACTTATAAGTAAAAGTAAAAAATGTTTCATATTATAAAGATTTAGGAATTGCAAAGTAAAAATCTTTTTGGTTATTTAAAAATAAATATTTTCCGTAAATCTTTTAAGGTTTTTCCTTTAATTTCGACCTCTCAATAAATAGGGCTAAAGTAGATAAGACTTTATAAATAATTTTAAGCACATGAAATCATCATTATCTTCAATATGTATTGGAGTTTTTCTGAGTTTGTTCACTACTGTAAGAAGTCAAGATGCAACTCAAATACTTAGCAAAGCGATAGCGGTAGCAGGAGGAGGAAATTATGAAAAGGCAATTGTTCATTTCAATTTTAGAGGTAAGAAGTATCGCAGTCAACGTAATGAAGGAGTGTTCTCATTGGAAAGAATACAGTACAGCAATAATAAACAGATAAAGGATGTCGTATCGAACCGTGGATTACAACGGTTTGTAAACGGGTGTGAGACCAAAGTAGTAGATTCTTTGATTACAAAAATTAGTGACGGAGTCAATTCAGTACATTATTTCGCCATGTTACCTTATGGATTGGATAATAAAGCTGTAAATAAAAAACTGGTGGGAACATCTCAAATTGATAAAAATGAATACTATAAAATTTTAGTAACATTTGATCAAGAAGGTGGTGGTACAGATTATGAAGATAAATTTATGTACTGGATAAATAAAAAAACATACACCGTGGATTATTTGGCATATAAGTATGCAGTAAACGGTGGTGGAACAAGATTCAGGAAAGCCATAAATCCGCGCGTTGTTAATGGGTTACGATTTGTTGACTACATGAATTACAAGACAGATAATTTGAAAGCACCTCTGGACCATTTAGACAAGATGTTTGAGACAAACAAGCTACAAGAAGTGTCAAAAATCCTGCTTAAAAATATAAGCGTATATCTTCCGAAAACTTAAAATAGTAAGGCTCTGAAATTTTTGGTTTCAGAGCCTTTAGCACTTTTTAAACTTACAAAGAATTCAGTAAAATCACTTCAAAACATACTGATAATTGCAACATTTCCTGTCCCCGTTTGAATTGATGTACTGGAGAGTAAGTTACCGTTTTGTAGTAAGCTGTGGCTGTTAGCGGTTCCAATTTGTTGACTTCTTCCATAATTGAATATACCATCTTGCGTCATAGAAGATACATTTCTAACTCCTCTTTGATACTGTATAGCGATAGTTCCAGTCGTTAATTTATTGCTTCCCTGAATAGCTCTTGCATTATTCAAACTTCCATATTGTATTTGTTCAATAGAATTAGCTCTACCAAAATATTGCTTAGCTACTACATTATTTTGATCTCCGGATTGAAGTTGTTTTATCTTATTTGATACTCCAGCCACCTGATTTGCTTCCGCTTTATTCTTATAAACACGTTGAACTTGCTCAATTGAATTATAACTGCCTCTATTCTGATAGCCATTAGCTTTATTTTCATTCCCTACCTGATTTTGAACTATATTATTTCTTCGTCCTAAAAAGTGATAAGCTCCTGCATTATTTCTCTCACCGGATTGATATTGATCAATTCTATTTGTAACTCCGGTATCATATCCAAAGGCATAGTTGTGTTTACCATATTGAACTTGACGAATATAGTGACTATCATCATATCCCTTTGCGTACGCTCTGTTCTTTGTACCGTTCTGATACTGATAGATAGTTCCATTTTTCAGCTCACCGGACTGCAATGCATAAACTTCATTAGAAAGTCCAAACTGTGTTTGAGATATTGTACTAGTAGCTGCTTTTTCTTGCTTGGCATTTGCATTATTAGACGTTCCACTTTGATATTGAGCGATCTTATTTTTTTCGCTCTTTTCCTGCAAGGCTGTAGCGTTGTTTTTGACCCCATATTGCCGTTGACTAATCAAATTTTCAGAAACGCCAACTGCTTGCTTTGCATCAAGTGTATTTTCATTACCATTTTGAAGTTGATAAACACGATCTTTTGTACCATCCTGCACCACTTCAGAAGTATTTTTATTTCCTTTCTGTGTGACATTGGAATATTCATTGATCGATGCTGCATCGCCAAAACCTTGGCGTACTTTCACTTTGTTGTCATCACCCTCTTGTACGACGTAAGAGTATTTGTTTAGACCTGTTTGAGCGGCATCCGCTACATTGTTAACACCGGTTTGTGTAACATTGTTTACACTTTGAGCATAGCAAAACGCTGTGCCAAATACTGCTAAAATTAAAATTGCTTTTTTCATTGTTAAGGTTTTTATAGTTAAACTTAATTATGAAAAAAGAGAATATATGGGATAGAGATAGGTAAAGTTAATAAAATATAACGTTCAAAAAATCAACTATTTAGATTTTTCGACAAGACGTAACTATTTGCTTTTATAATGTTCTTTCTGTAAGCTATTTCGTTCCATTAGATATTGTCTCCTAATACAGAGTTTGTGATACATTTTGGAGAATTTTCCCCAAATTAAAATGGTGATAATTCCCGTAAACAGAAAATAAGTTTTCGACGTAATGTATGGGTTTTTTGCAGTAATTTATCTGAAAGAGTGGGTTCTATCAATAATTTCGTCATCTTTCATGGTAACAATAAAGAGTTTGCTGTAGTCATCATCCGCAATATCAGTATAGGTATCCTTGCCTATTATTTTATTGATAAAAATGGGAGTAGTGTTACTATGTCCCACTACTACAACTGTTTTTCCCTTAGTTTTCTCCCGAAAACTTTTAGAATATAACTTTGAAGCTTTATACTTTTGAATTTTTAGATCAAATTGATCAGCCACTGGTTTTGCAGTTGAAATTGTTCTGTCATAATCTGTACTATATACTAAATCAACGTTACTTGCAATACTATCAATGATATGTGCCCATCGTTGCGCACGTACCAGACCTGCTGGAGTCAAAGCGGGATTATTATTGGCGGGATTACTTAAATCTTTCTCAGCATGACGAATAAAAATATAGGTTGTAGTAGCATCTGATTTTTCTTGACCACAACTAAGTAAGGTGCACGAAATGAGTAGTAAAACAAATATTTTTTTCATATCATTATTTTTCTAATAAAAGTTCTAATGCAATAAGCTGATTTTTTTGAATTGATCTAGGATTAAAATTATTATCAGAAATTAGCAAAAGCGTTTGATTTCCGTTCTCTAATTTTGGTCCAAAAGTTATTCCTTCAATATTATCTATGCTTTGATCTGTTAACTTTGATATTACCGATTCGAAATCAAAAATCAATGTTTTTTTAGCGACCTTAAATTTATTATTTTTTAAAGATACAAAATCCAGTGTATTTGTGGTGTTTTTTATAGTGGCCAAATATAAGCGAACTGTATTTCCATGTCTGCCATATCCAACACTATAAGAACGCTCCAGGACTAGAAATGAATCAGCGGTTAGCTGAAGTATATCAGTCACTCCATTAACTCCAAATTCCGCTTTAGGATCTTTAGCTAATTTATCTAAGGAATACACAAATTGACGTGTAGCTTGTTTTGACTTATTGTCAAAATAGGTAAAACGTACAGGGGCTCCATTACTAGCATAACTAGGCTCTTCACCATCATTTACCAGCGGAAGTTCCATAGCGGTCCACAAACCTTTTTTGTCTTTTGATAAAGTTATAGCTTCTAAGGCACCATTGTGTCTTGGGAAGTTGTCACCGTTGCTTGAAGGTTTGAAGTATGATGGTAAGATATAAAGGTCTTTAAAATTCCCAGCAATATTTTGTACGTAAATAAACGGGTCTTTATTATGCTTAATAGAACCTTCACTGGATATAATCATCTTATCCATACCGTAAAACCGAACGCTTTCTAAGTCAAAGTGCTGTTTGTCTAAATATGAATTACTTAAGTTGTTTAGATATATTATACTATCAAAACGAACATTTTGAATTTGCTTATTAGCGATGTTAATAGAAGCTGTATAATAACGAGGTGATATTGGGTCGTCACTGATGAAGACGTAACTGTCAAGAATTGGATTATAATCAAGACCGGAGAGTCCGCCAATTTTATTTTTGGTGAATAGGGAGTCGTTTTCTATCACGAATTCATCCAAGAAATTAATGGAAATCCTTTTTTGTTTAGCAGTTCTAATAGTGTTGCAATTGTACAAAGCTAAAGCCAGGCCGGGTAAAACTAAAAAACGTATTAAAATTACTAAATTTTGGTGCATAAAGTAACAGATTATTAAGACAAGTATAAGGAATTTTTGGCTTTAGATTGGGGCTATTTACTGTAATTTAGGATTTATATTAATCTTTTAAAATCAATAGTATGAACAACACAGAATTAGAGGGTAAATGGAACCAAGTTAAGGGAAAATTTAAGCAGAAGTATGGTAAAGTGACCGATGACGATGTAAAGTATTCTGAAGGTAAGTTTGATGAAATGTTAGGTCGTCTTCAGGAAAAGACAGGTAAAACTAAAGACAATTTGAAAAAAGAAATTGAAACAATGTAAAGTAACTTTTAAAAAAATAAAGCTCAATACTGCTATGCAGTATTGAGCTTTATTTTTTTAAAGATTAAAACGCTATCAAAAACCACCAAACCAATATCATACAGAGTGTAGCTAAACTAAAGAAAGCTGCATAAATAATATATGAGCCTATATTTAAAATTCCTTTTGAAAGTGCTATAATTTTCATAAGAAGCGATTTATAATTGCCATGTTTTACAAGGACGTATAAAATCTTTCTATGTTACACCTTTTGCGGTTTCAAACTCTTAATTCGTTCTTCAAATGAGCTTTGCGGAGTTGGATTTTTTACAGATTCAAAGAGACTGTGCAATTGTTCATCGTGTTTCCAACGTTTTTGTTTCAATAAATTAAAATGAACAAATGTGCTCCACATTACTGCTTTTAATTCTGTTTTATCCTCGTTATACATCCGTAGTTCTACAAACAGTTCACTTTCATTGAAGTGAATGAGTTGTGATTGTACAGTCACAGTTTCCATTAGCAAAGCAGGTCGCATATATGCGATTTGATTAGTGCTCACAACCCAACTGACGCCATGATTTTTTGCCATTTCAAAAATGTCCAGCTTATAGTGTTTTTCTACCTGATCTTCTCTTGCGTTAATCATGTAGTTGATATATGCAGCATTATTGAGATGATTAAAAGGATCACAATCCTGAAATCGGATTTTTGTTTGACATTCTAATATTTTAGGTAAGGACATGCTATTTTTTTTATAATTTATATTTTTAATTCTTGATGGATCCATTGATCAACCTGATCCATTGTACTTTTTAGATAGGAAGTATCCTCCATAGTATACGCCATAAAAATGGCGCCTTGTATAATCGTGTATAATTTTTTTGCAAAGACAGCTGCATTTACGGTCGGCTTAATCTCATGTCTGGATTTTCCAAGCTCAATTAATTTCACCACGTTGCTTTGTATTTTATCAATAGATCGCTGTACTTCGCATAGAAGCTTTGGATGTTTATTATTCGCATCCACACCTATATTTAGTACGGGACACCCACCTAATTCTTTACTGAAATCATAATAATTGCGATAAAAATCAGATACTAAGAATAATTTTTGGATAGGTGAGTCGCTTAAATTTTGATGATCTGTAATTTGACGTAATACAGATTTAATGCTATAGGTAAAGGCGGCTATTGCCAATTCCTCCTTACTTTTAAAGTTACCATAGAGCGCACCTTTGGTCAACCCTGTGGCTTTGACCAGATCACTCATGCTCGTAGCAGCATACCCATTGCGATTAAAAATTGGTGCGATGGTTTTAATGATAAAATCCTTGGTGTGGTCCGCTTTAGATAACATAAAAGATTGTTGAATCTAATGCAAATATACAAAATATACCAATCGGTATATTTTATGTCGTGCTAAATTTGCAGTGAATAAAAAGGGTTGTAAACGCACCGCTTACAACCCTTTTTCAAAAGATATTTGTAAATATTCTTGTTATGTAACCAAATCTCCCTCATTTCTAAAGACTAATTGATCGTCAAATGCGTCAATTAGGATAACACTATCTGTAGTTATCTTAGCAGATAAGATTTCTTTGGATAAAGTATTCAACACTTCTTTTTGAATCGTTCGCTTTACCGGTCTGGCTCCAAACTCAGGTTGGAAACCTTTTTTAGCTAAATACTCAACCGCTTCATCAGTGGCATCCAGTGTAATATTTTGCTGTAACAACATCTTTGACACATTCTTTAATTGCAGACGGACAATCTCTTTGATATTAGCTTTTGTAAGCGGAGTAAACATTACGATGTCATCAATTCTGTTGAGAAATTCGGGCCGTACGGTTTGTTTGAGTAAACCGAGAACTTCAACCTTGGCACCTTCCATTGCGGTGTCCATATCTTTAATAGCTTCGAATTTCTCTTGTATGATATGACTTCCCATGTTACTGGTCATTATGATTATGGTATTTCTAAAATCAGCAACACGACCTTTGTTGTCGGTAAGACGTCCTTCATCCAAAACTTGTAATAAAATATTGAACGTATCCGGATGCGCTTTTTCAATTTCATCCAACAAGACTACAGAATAAGGCTTTCTACGTACAGCTTCGGTCAATTGTCCACCTTCATCATAACCTACATATCCGGGAGGTGCTCCTATAAGTCTACTAACCGAATGACGTTCTTGATATTCACTCATGTCAATTCTCGTCATTGCACTTTCATCATCAAATAAATATTCGGCCAGTGCTTTGGCAAGCTCTGTTTTACCAACACCGGTAGTACCCAAAAATAAAAAGGAACCAATTGGTCGTTTTTGATCTTGAAGTCCTGCGCGACTTCTTCTTACAGCATCGCTAACCGCTAGAATCGCTTCGCGTTGTCCTACAACTCGTTTTTTAAGTTCATTTTCAAGGTGCAATAGTTTCTCTCGTTCGCTCTGTAACATTTTGGTCACAGGGATTCCCGTCCATTTGGCCACTACCTCGGCAATGTCATCATTGGTCACTTCCTCTTTTATTAATGAGGACGCGCTTTGTTGTTCGTCTAATCGTCTTTGCAACTCATCCAGCGATTCCTGCGCTTCTTTGATTTTACCATACCGAAGCTCTGCTACCTTACCGTAATCACCATTTCTTTCAGCTCGTTCGGCCTCAAGTTTATATTCCTCGATCTCCGTTTTTGCATTCTGGATAGCATCTACCACTTCCTTTTCACTCTGCCATTTTGAAAACATCTCATTGCGTTCTTCTTTGATGTTCCCCAAATCTGCATTCAATGATTTTAATTTTACTTCATCATTTTCACGTTTGATAGCTTCAATCTCAATCTCCAATTGCATGATTTTACGATCCAATACGTCTAGCTCTTCGGGCTTGGAGTTTATTTCCATACGTAATTTTGAAGCAGCCTCATCCATCAGATCAATCGCTTTGTCGGGCAAGAATCGATTTGTGATATATCGCTGAGATAATTCTACTGCTGCAATAATCGCCTCATCTTTAATTCTAACCTTATGATGGGTTTCGTACTTTTCTTTAATACCTCTTAGAATTGATATTGCGCTTTCCGTATCGGGTTCGTCGACGGTAACCTTTTGAAAACGTCTTTCGAGCGCTTTATCCTTTTCAAAATATTTTTGATACTCATCCAATGTGGTGGCGCCTATGGCTCTCAATTCTCCCCTGGCTAGAGCAGGTTTGAGAATATTTGCCGCATCCATTGCACCTTGTCCGCCACCCGCACCGACAAGGGTGTGAATTTCATCTATAAAAAGAACGATATCGCCTTCACTGGTGGTTACTTCTTTTACCACAGCTTTTAATCGTTCCTCAAATTCTCCTTTAAACTTGGCTCCTGCAATTAATGCACCCATGTCTAACGAATAAATTTGTTTATCCTTTAGATTTTCGGGAATATCTCCGGCAATGATTCGATGTGCTAATCCCTCAGCAATGGCTGTTTTACCAACACCCGGCTCACCAACTAACATGGGGTTGTTTTTCGTACGGCGCGATAAAATTTGTAATACACGTCTAATCTCTTCATCCCTGCCAATCACGGGGTCTAATTTTCCGCTCTCAGCTAGCTCATTGAGATTTTTAGCATATTTTGAAAGAGATTGATAGGTCTCTTCTGCGCTTTGTGATGTAACGCGTTCGCCTTTTCGAATTTCATTAATGGCCTCTTTGAGGTGTTTTTCATTGACACCTTGATCCTTTAGGATTTGTGAGATTTTACTCTTCGATTTAAAAATTGCAATTACAAGATGTTCGATGGACACATATTCATCGCTCATGTTTTTTGCAATAATACTTGCTTCATTCAGCGTTTTCCCTGCTTCACGAGAAAGTTGGATATCTCCGCCGCTTACCTTCGGGAAGCTCTCTAAGGTGCTGTCTAGTAATTGCTGAAGCAAACTAAGATTTACGTTGAGTTTCTTTAAAAGGAAAGGAAGCACATTTTCATCTACCGAAAATATAGCTTTAAAAAGGTGTTCGTTTTCTATTTGCTGATGCCCAAGACTCTGCGCTAATTGCTGTGCCTGCTGTATAGCCTCCTGGGATTTTATAGTGAAGTTATTAAAGTTCATAAGTTGTCATTTATTGTTTTCTTGGTTATATCAAATTGTATTCCTTGAAAATTTAAGAGTCAAAATGACAGAATTATGTAAGATTTAACTGACTTTTTGACGGAATAAATTTTAGTATAATCTTAATGATTGGTAGTATAAAGTTACTCATGATTTAAGTAACTTTGAGGGCAATTAATAAAAGGATAACGATACGTATGGGATTTTTTAACAAATTTTTAGGCTCTGATTCTGGAGAGAAGAATAATAGGGATACAGATAAAAAGGACGTTCCTTGGATTCCTTTAACAGATCATGAGACCTTAAAAACCATTAAAGTTGATTCGAATGCACGCTTGCAGGCTATTTTTAAACATTCCACACGTTGTGGTATTAGCCGTATGGTACTCAAAAATTTTGAAGGTAGTTATTCTTCAGAATTTAATATCGCAGATATGTATTTTCTTGATTTGCTAAATCACCGGGACTTGTCAGCAAAAATAGCGTCAGAATTTGACGTAATGCATGAATCTCCACAGTTGATCTTGCTAAAAAATGGTTCGGTCGTTCATCATGCTTCCCATAGCGAAATCGGAACCGATGCATTAGCAAAGTATTTATAAGACATTACATTTATTCTTTGGGTACGTTTTGTTGATTCTCAAAAATCTTAATAAAAAAAATCGTAGCCATTCTGCGGGCTCTGTCTTTGGCTAGCGTTGCGATTTTTCCTTCAAAAAGTTCATCGATTGTTGTAATCCATAGCCTTAGCCATATCCCAAAATGCTCATTATTGATCGTATGATGTTGTTTTTTATCAACTTCAATATGCTTTGAAATAGGATTCCCTTTATAGGCAGGTACACTAAATAAATTTGTATTCCAAAAATCAGCGATATGAATGATATGATTTTCCCAATCGTTAATGATTCCATTAAAAATAGGACCTAACACGCTGTCTTTTCTTACTTTACTATAAAAGATAGTTATCAATTTGATGATATCATTTCTAGTTTCTAGATCGTTCAGTTGCATACGTTTCTGCTAGATATTAATAAGGATCAAAAGTGTGGTGCTAAGAAGACTGATAATTAACAAGTTAAAAACTATTTTTGTTTTCATTTGTGCAAGTATAGCGGCATTAAAAATCATACACACACTTACACATAAGGTTAGTTCGACGTATTGTGCAAACGAACGTTCCTGACCAAGAATAAACATCGCAGCGATTGATCCCATGCAGCTTGATAAAATTATCATGAGTGGTACATACATCATATAATTGGATCTGAAATCTTCTAATAACTTTGAATACATAGCTTTATTATTTTATGATTCAAAAGTACTATTACGGGATGCTACGATTTTATGATTGAGATCATAACATTAGGATTAATTAGAAGCTCAACGATAAACTTTTCTGTTTTTTATATACAACTCACCCTTATTTTCCAGTTTTTTTATTGTTCGTATAACAGTTTCTACTCGTAGCCCAGTTAGATCTGCTAATTGTTGTCGGGTAAGATCTACTCTGTAAGACTGTGTAGCTCGCTGATCAACATTCCCTGATTGTTTCTTCATATAATCGATGATTCTCAAGATGCGATGCTCAGGCTCTTGATTTGAAATCTCAGAAACCATCACAGCCTTATAATATAATCTCGATGCTAATAATGTGGTAAATTTTATATGTATATCAGGATGATTAGAAAGCAGCGAAATAAACTCTATTTTCGGCAAGCGCCAAATTTTGCTATCTACAATAGCTTCAGCATTTGCAGGATAGGGCACTTTGGCAAGTAACGGGGGTTCTCCAAAGCTTTTTCCAGTCTCAAAAATCCCCTGAATGTATTCCTTTCCGTCGTCATTGTAGTTATTCATCTTAATTGCTCCTGATTTGATTTGATAATAAAAATGTGGTTCAGAACCTTCTGTAAATAAAAGCTCTCCCTTTGAGAAAGACTTAAGTTCTGCGCCGACAGCATTTAAAATATCTTCAGGAATCATAGTGAGTTGATCTTTAGAATGAGTAATTAGATAAAATAGATTTCAATTCATTTTTTAACTCCTGACTGGCATCAAAAACTAATTGCTCATTTGAGGGGAAGGGTAGTGGCTTATTTTCTAGATAGGAGCGCTCACTATCATTTAACGCCCTTATATCACCTAATAAACGCGCATAGTGGTGTTCAAATATAAACTCACTGCCCAATGGAATAATATCAGTAGTCTGTCTGTTTCGAATATTTTTGAATGTTACCACTCCGGATACATTCACTGCTTTTTGCTGGATGAATTCGTTGTAAAGACATTGTGCCTTTATATACTTGTCTCTGGTAAGATATTCTCCTTCTTCATTCAACATATGTTCTCCGTTTTCGTCCATCACATACTCCCAGCCATCAATGACTTCTTTTTCACGCTTCGCTTCGAATTCCTTTATTCGCTCCGGAGAAAGTAAAATCTCTCGAAATTCTACGATAACTACAAAATCATAATCCAATTCTCGTTGCGGTGTATTATGAAAAACGGTCCAAAAATCATTCAATCCGTAGGTGCTAAAATCAAGTAAATCTACTTCTAACTTTTTTGGAATGATTTTGTTGGAAGTGTTTTCTAAAGAAACGATTATAAAATTTGTGCCTTTAAAATGCACATCATCCATTAGTTTATTTACATCCTTATAGTTGGGTGAAATTCTATTGAGATATTGAAGATCTCTGTATAATGAGCGATACTCGGTTTTAGACAGACGTTCTAATAAACTTTGATTAGCTTTTTGGTAAAGGTATGCTGCTAACTTTTTTTGATATTCTAAAATCTTAGCATCGTAGGATTTAAAGTCGAATTGTGCATTTCGGTTTTCTGCTACATGATACAAGGGTAGGATAGGAGTTATGCGTTGCTGTCTATTCGCAAGTTTTTTATACGTTTTATAGATGCCTTCGTAATTTGCGGGATTGTCCTCGAGCACCGCAAATTTTATATAATCAAGATCACGTTGTACCGCATTCTCAAAAGCCTGTTCCAACATTAAAATGAGCGGTTGCTTACGTTTGCTGTTTTTATTGCTTTGTAATTTTTTGAGGCTATTATTAATAACAGTATCATAATTACCTTTGTTCAGAGCTTTCTGATTTTGCTTCACACTACTACATCCTTGAGCAAGGGATATAGTGAAAAGAATAAGTAATAGTTTTTTCATAATGATTGATTTAGGAGCTAGTTAAAAACAATAGTGGTGCCAAATTTAACATTTATTCATAAAAAAAGCTTCAAAACACTAGGTCTTGAAGCTTATGGGTATAAGGAGTACTTAGATTATTTCTTAAAAACCGGCAATAGTTTTGAAGCAACTTCACCAAATCCAATACGAATTCCGTTCTTTTCACAATGTCCTCTCATGATAACAGTATCATTATCTTCAATAAATTTTCGGCTGCCACCCTCGTTAAGTTGTACAGGCTTTTCACCTCTCCAGCTTAATTCGAGCATAGAACCAAACGAGTCTTCAGTAGGTCCGGAAATTGTTCCACTACCCATCATATCACCTGAGTTTATAGGACATCCGTTAACGGTATGATGCGCTAATTGTTGTGCCATATTCCAATACATATATTTGAAGTTTGTTTTACCAACAACGGTTTCGACAGCATTCTCCGGCTGAATAGCAACTTCAAGATTAATATCAAAACTCTTCTTACCACTATACTGTAAATACGGAAACTGTTCCTTAATAGGTTTTGGACCCGCTACACGATAAGGCTCAAGAGCGTCAAGCGTTACAATCCAGGGAGACATCGAGGATGCAAAACTTTTTCCTAAGAATGGTCCTAGAGGTACGTACTCCCATTTTTGAATATCACGCGCGCTCCAATCATTAAATAAGACCAATCCAAAGATGTAATCCTCGGCTTCTTCAATTGGGATGGGTTCACCCAAATGATTTGCATCAGTGGTTATAAAAGCCATTTCCAGTTCAAAATCCACTAAACGTGAAGGGCCAAAAATCGGATTTTCTTCACCATTGATCATTTTTTGTCCCTGAGGGCGGTGTACCGGGATGCCCGAAGGTATGATCGAACTACTACGTCCGTGATATCCTATTGGCATATGTAGCCAATTAGGAAGTAATGCGTTATCAGGATCTCTAAACATTTTACCCACATTGGTAGCATGTTCTATACTACTGTAAAAGTCTGTATAATCCCCAACACTCACCGGTAATTGCATCTCTATTTCATTGAGAGCAAAGAGTACAATTTTGCGATGCTCGATGTTATTTTTAAGTGTTTCATTCGTTTCATCAAAGATATCAGCAATACGGTTACGAACTAATCGCCATGTTTTCTTACCATCAGAGATAAAATCATTCAATGAATCCTGCAAAAAAATATCATCGGTAAGCGGTATGCCTTTGAAGTATCCTAATTGATGTAATGCACCAAGGTCAATAGCCGTGTCTCCTATCCTCGTTCCGATCGTAATAATATCGTCTCGTGTAAGAAACACACCAAACGGTATATTCTGTATTGGGAAGTCGGTATTAGGAGTGGTTTCAATCCACGTCTTTCTTTTTGGATTATTTGCTGTTATGGGCATTGTGTGTCTTTTATAGGTTACTGGTATTTCTTATGATCAAATATATAATTTTCATCTAATTTAACGAATGTATTTGCTATTTTTGAACTTTAATTAACAAACTATACTACATGCAACGCGACGAACAGATTTTTGACTTAATACAGGACGAGAAAGAACGTCAGATAAACGGATTAGAACTTATTGCTTCAGAAAATTTTGTTAGTGAACAGGTTATGGAAGCTGCCGGATCGGTATTAACGAATAAATATGCCGAAGGATATCCGGGAAAACGATATTATGGTGGTTGTGAAGTTGTAGATATTGTCGAGCAAATAGCTATTGATCGCGCAAAGGAATTATTTGGAGCTGAGTATGCTAATGTGCAACCTCATTCAGGTTCACAGGCGAATACAGCAGTGTATCATGCATGTCTCACCCCGGGAGATAAAATTTTGGGATTTGATCTTTCTCATGGAGGCCATCTAACGCATGGATCACCGGTTAACTTTTCGGGTAAACTATATAATCCTGTTTTTTACGGTGTAGATAAGGAGACCGGGATGCTTGATTATGATAAAATTCAAGAGATTGCAGAAAAAGAGCAACCGCAAATGATCATTGCCGGAGCCTCTGCCTATTCTCGTGAAATTGACTACAAACGTTTTAGAGCTATAGCAGATAGTGTTGGTGCGCTGTTATTAGCAGATATAGCACACCCTGCAGGATTGATTGCCAAAGGCGTCATTGCAGACCCGATTCCGCATTGTCATGTAGTAACCACTACAACGCACAAAACTTTACGAGGACCCAGAGGTGGATTGATTTTGATGGGTAAAGACTTTGAAAATCCATTCGGTATCACACTTAAAAATGGGAAGAAAAGAATGATGTCTTCCTTACTGGATAGCGGAGTATTTCCAGGAAACCAGGGAGGACCCTTAGAACATATTATCGCTGCAAAGGCTATCGCTTTTGGTGAAGCATTGACCGATGAGTTTTTACATTATATTGTTCAGGTGAAGAAAAATGCTTCCAAAATGGCAGAAGCATTTGTAGCACTTGGTTATGATGTAATTTCCAAAGGTACCGATAATCACATGATGTTGATTGATTTACGTAACAAAAATGTAACAGGAAAACAAGCTGAAGAAGCTCTAGGAAAAGCCGAAATCACAGTGAATAAAAATATGGTGCCGTTTGATGATAAGTCCCCTTTTGTAACTTCCGGAATACGTATCGGTACGGCTGCGGTTACAACACGAGGTCTTAAAGAAGAAGATATGGCCACCATCGTAACATTGATCGATCGCGTGATACAAAATGTTGAGAATGACGATATGCTGCACGACATCGCGAATGATGTGAACGATATGATGTCAGACAAACCACTATTTGTAGCGTAATAAGATACATTCACGCAATTAACTATATGATGACCTGTCAATAACTATTGACAGGTTTTTTTTTGGCGTCCGGGCGGGCTATCCGTTGCAATTCCTTGATTGACTGAAGTCAAACGGCGGGATTTACACTGCTATCCCTGACGTTAAGAAATTCAAATTTTAAAAAAGATGAATATTAAATATTATGATTAACTTTATTAAAAGTAATTATCAATGAAATGTTTAGTATATAGTTTAATCTTTTTACTCGGATTTATTTTAAACGCGCAACAATATAATTATACCCAACTAAAACAGGGTATAGTTGTAGTTCAACAAAATAACTTTAATTACTCAAATAATAGTGGGCTGAATTTAATTGCCGGTGCAATTGATGCTTTTAGAAATTCTTGGAAAGATAATAAGAAGAGAGAAAGGAATATTGCGAAAGCACAGGCACAATTAGACTTAATTAAGCAAAAATATTCTGAAATAGAAAATTATCCAGATAAAATTGAAAATGGATGGCATCTTGTAATCGTTACAGATAATTACAATTATTGCGCACAAGCTAAGGTCTTTACAGACAATAATAGAATCCAAAAATTTATCCTTGATAACTATTCTCAATTTGATATACCTTTTGATATTATATCTCCAATAAAAAATGCAAAAAGTATGCTGAGTTTGCATTTATCAGAAGATATAACTGATACGGTTGAGGTATATTTTATGAGTGATTTAGATGCTCCAAATATAACCGCCAAACCTTTAGAACCGGGATATGTCTGTTTTTGGTCAGATCTAAAAAAAGCGAAAAGCGTTAAGATATGGCTGGATAAAAAATATTATGGTGAGTTGGACAAGCGCTTTGAAGATGGTAAACCGGATTGTTTTGAATTTGGAACTATTAGTTTAGCCCTTAAACCTGGAACATATCAGTTTAAAGGTGCGGGCAGAGGTACAATAAGTTGGGAGGGAACCATAAAAATCAAAGAAAATCAGTGTTTGACTTATATGTTGAATAAAGAAAATAGAAGATAAAACTAGTTCTTTAAAAAAATATACTCTCATAAGCACCCATATCGGGATTAACACGATCTCGAGCATTTCCGATAATATCTGTGGTAACGGGTGTGGTTATACCTTTATTATTAGCAGGAGAGTTCTCGCTGATAGAAAGTTCATTGTCAAAGGGAGCTTTGAATAAAGGGTCCTCGTTGAGAAGTATCCTATTATACCTGCTGGTATTAGAAAAATCATATAACCCGAAGTTACCGGTGTCAATGCTATTGGATTCAAAACGAAACAACGAATGATCAAAGAGATAATTAAACGAAGCTTCTTCAACACGTTCAAGATTTAACTCTATGGCTTCTGTTCCATAAATGATGGAATTTGTAAATGTGGCTTTGACCAGATCTGCCGCTATTACCTCACTGGATGAGATTGGTAAAAAGTTGCGTAAAATAACTGCCGGAAATTCTCTGAAACCAGCCTGCCAATAATTAGCAAAAGTACAATGTGTAAAACTATAATTTCCTCCCAGATTACATACTAATGCAGACTGACCTGCATTGTTGATTACCATATTCTCTGCTTCAACAAACCCATTTTTTGCCAATAGCCCAACAGTAGCTACGTTATATATTTGCGTGTTTTTGATGGACAGCGTGGGTGAGGTACTCCCATCATTTGAGTCCATAAGGATACCAACCGTTGCATTTTTTATTGTTGTATGGTTGATCGTGTGACCTGTACTACCTGCAGTTAACCAAATAGTGCCCCATTGGCCGGGTATATCACTGAACCCGGGTTCCAGTCGGTCACCTTCAAAAATAACTTCGTTTTCTAGCGCTTCGGGATCTTCACTGATTGCTCCGTTAATTTCTAATGTTGCCTTATTAGCCACGATAATACCGGAATCTTTATGAAAGTGAATACGAGCTCCTGGATCTATAATCAAAGTTTTTTCCGGAGGAACGGCTGCATATCCATAAATAACATAAGGTTTCTCATTGGTAAAATGTAACTGGTTATCATTTAAAAAGAATCCTTCGATACGTATTTCGTTAGCAGTTTCATCCTCACCGAGCAGTAACGTTTCTTTTTGACCGGTCATCGCATTCTTTTCAGGAAATAAAAATACTGCATCTTTGACCAATGTGACCAAATCTACATCTTGTTGCTTAGTCTGACTGTCAAATAGAATACGGTCTGTATACAAAAATTCAGTAGCTGTTGACTGAGCTGTGATATCTGTGGTGGTCTCAACAAAAATGAAAATACTGTCCTTAGCTAAAATCTGAATATCTTTAAATGCTTTACCGGAGAGGCCATCAACGTTGAGTCTGTAAGTAGATTCGAGTCCGCGTTCCAAAGCAATCGACGGAATCGAAATAGTCTCATCGGCGCGGTTGTAAACTTTTAGGCTGTACGTACTTGACGCTATATTCGTAAACAGTGTATCCAAGAATAAAGTATCTGTAGAAAACTGCAGATTACCTTTACTTGGACGCGCTTCAAAATCAGTACGACAGGAGCTCCATACAATAAGATTAATCACTAAAAAAAGAAAATATATCGTACGCATATAGCAAGTTAAAAAGAAGGTTAAAAGAAGTATGCTGTATCATAGCAATATTTCTGAGCGCTTAAAGTTATCATTTTTTTGTGACTCAAGCAGGTCAGGAAAGGGTAGAAATTGCGCAACGCTTTACTTCGGTAACAAACAAAACATTTGTACATTTGTTCTGCATTAGAAAAATCAACTGCTTTTTACGATTTAAACTTTGAAAGTCAATTTTCTTAAAAAGCAAGATGAAGCAATGCAGATTTTATTTTATAAGACAATTTTTAAGTGAATTTATCAACAATATACTAGACAAAACAGCAATATGAGTACATATGATGTAGCTATAATTGGCTCTGGACCTGGTGGATATGTGGCCGCAATTCGATGCGCACAACTAGGTATGAAAACTGCAATAATTGAAAAATATTCAACCTTAGGAGGTACCTGTTTAAACGTTGGGTGTATCCCAAGTAAGGCATTGTTAGATTCCTCACATCACTACGAGCATGCTGTGAAGCATTTTGAAGATCATGGTATCGAAATTCCGGGAGAGGTTAAGATTAATCTTGAAAAAATGATCTCTCGTAAACAAGCCGTTGTAGACCAAACTTGTGATGGGGTGAGTTTTTTGATGAAGAAAAATGATATTGATGTTTTTGAAGGGGTTGGTTCTTTTAAAGATGCCACTCATATTACTATTGATAAGACCAAAGGTGGTCAGGAAACTATTGAGGCCAAGCATACCATTATTGCTACCGGTTCAAAGCCATCTTCCTTACCGTTTATAACAATTGACAAAGAACGAATCATTACATCCACAGAAGCTTTGAAGCTAAAAGAGATTCCTAAGCACATGGTGATTATTGGTGGAGGAGTTATTGGTTTAGAGCTCGGACAAGTATACCGTAGACTTGGAGCTGAGGTATCTGTGGTAGAGTTTATGGATCGTATCATCCCTGGTATGGATAAAGCGCTGTCCAAAGAGTTAACCAAAGTGATGAAAAAACAAGGGGTGAAATTTTACACTTCTCATAAGGTGACGGCCGTGACCCGAAAAGGAAATGAAGTAACGATCACCGCAGATGATAAAAAAGGAAATCCTGTAGAATTTAAAGGAGATTATTGCTTAGTTTCTGTAGGTCGAAGACCTTATACTGATGGACTGAATGCAGCGGCAGCTGGCGTAAAACTTACGGATAGAGGTCAGGTAGAGATTAATGATCATTTACAAACATCAGTAAAAAATATCTATGCTATCGGGGATGTGGTAAAAGGAGCAATGTTGGCTCATAAAGCCGAGGAAGAAGGAGTATTTGTTGCAGAAACGATTTCAGGACAGAAACCTCATATTGATTATAATTTAATTCCGGGAGTAGTATATACATGGCCAGAAGTTGCTGCAGTTGGTAAAACTGAAGAAGAGCTAAAAGAAGCAGGTAAAAAATATAAATCCGGTCAGTTTCCGTTTAGAGCTTTAGGGAGATCGAGAGCAAGTGCAGATCTTGATGGATTTGTTAAAATTCTTGCAGACGAGAAGACAGATGAGGTTTTAGGAGTTCATATGATTGGTGCACGTTGCGCCGATTTGATTGCTGAAGCTGTTACTGCAATGGAGTTCAGAGCGTCGGCCGAAGACATTTCCCGTATGTCTCATGCGCATCCGACATTTACTGAAGCAATTAAAGAAGCTGCATTAGCTGCTACAGATAATAGAGCATTGCACGTATAAGTAAAATTATATATTGTAAAATATCATTCAAAAACTCTCAAGGTATGCACCTTGAGAGTTTTTTTTATATTCTCGCCTGATACGTATATAGATCAAAATAGCGTCCCTCTTTACTAATAAGCTCATCATGTGTACCGCGCTCCGCAATCCTTCCACCTTCGATAACCAGTATTTGATCGGCTTTGCGAATCGTGCTCAATCTATGTGCGATAACAAAGGTTGTTCGCCCTTTCATAAGTTCGGATAAACTTTTTTGAATTAACGCTTCACTTTCGGTATCCAGATTTGAAGTAGCTTCATCTAAGATAATAATTTTGGGATTTGCAAGAATGGCACGGGCAATAGCTATGCGTTGACGTTGTCCACCTGATAATTTAACTCCGCGCTCTCCAATTAGTGTATTCAACCCATCTTCAAAACGATCGGTAAATTCATTGACATACGCAGCTTTTACTGCATCTTGAAGTTGTTTTTCGGAAGCATCTGGCCGCGGAAAAACAATATTTTCTCTAATTGTTCCTTCAAATAAAAATTCGTCTTGTAAAACTACGCCTAGATTACGACGATAACTACTTAGTTTTACTTTGGTAATATCAATTGAATCGACTGTAACTACACCTGATTGAGGATTTAAAAAAGTGGCTGCCAGTCCGGCAATAGTGGATTTACCGGACCCGGAGCTCCCAACGAGGGCCGTGACCGATCCCGAGGAGGCTGTAAATGAAATATTATGTAATACTTCTTTGTCTTCTTCATAAGCAAACGAAACATCGTCAAAAACAATCGTTCCTTCAATATTGTTTAAGGTTTCTGTACGCTGAGCGACATCTTCTTCGGCGGTTTGGTTCATCAGTTCTTCGGTTCTATCCAACCCAGCCAGGGCCTCGGTAAGCTGACTTCCTATATTGCTCATCTGCACAATTGGTGCGATCATGAACCCCAGTAATAAAGTAAATGACAAAAAATCCCCTACGGTAATCTGATCTATCATGATTTTATAGCCTCCGATGCCCATAATTCCCGTAGAGGCAATTCCCAATAGTAAGGTAGACGAACTAGCCATCAAGGCAGTGGCTGTCAAACTCTTTTTTACATTTAGAAATAATCGATTTACACCTTCTTCGAAGGTTGTGTTTTCCTGTGCTTCGGCATTAAACCCTTTGATGACACGGATCCCTGCGAGCGTTTCAGTTAAACGACCGGTAACCTCGGCATTAATCGCACCCCGCTTTCTAAAAATAGGCCGAATAAATTTGAACGCTTTTAAGGCAACTAAACCAAATAAACCTACCGGAACCAAGACAAACAATGTCATCGACGGACTGATATTAATTAGCAGGACTAAGGATACTATCGCAGTGATCACCCCACCAACAAGCTGTACTAATCCCGTACCTATAAGATTACGTACACCCTCAACATCACTCATAATTCTAGAGACCAAGGCTCCTGATTTTGTGTTGTCAAAAAATCGAATTGGTAGGGAAAGTACTTTTTTTTGAACCTGAGCTCTCAGTTCTGAAATTAAAAATTGAGCTTGAACGCTTAAAATACGAGTGAGTAAATATGAGGTAACAGCTTGCACTACAATGGCGATAAAAACAACTGCCAATAAAATTTTGAGCATTTGATAATCTTTCTTCGCAATCACGTCATCCATCAGGTACTTACTCGCAATTGGTAAAACGAGTCCGGCCAAACGACTGAAAACAATTAAGATCAATCCAATAAATACTAAATTTCGACGAGGCCAAATTATGGTTTTGAACGCCTGCGCAATGGTAACTCTTGATTTATCTTTGGGATCTTTGCGTGATGATATATCCGCTGCTGCTCTCATAGAAGTTATGTTTATTTCTTTTTTTTCTTCTTATGTTTCAAGTTAAAGGTTTTGTCACCTTTAGTCTTTGGTTTTTTATATTTTTTCTTAATTTCTCGTTGGTAGCTACCTCCAAGATTGACCTTCTTATTCTTAGCTTTTTTCTCATGAAAAGCAGGACCCACTTCATCATCATTCGGACGTTTGTGAGGATTGTTTATTTCAAAAACTTTAGGTTCTTCTTCAGGAGTCAGTTCCGTAGACATCTCAACCGCTTCGGGCGTGTCTAGTTGTTCCACCTGCATTTCCATTAAAGTTTCAATATTTTCAAGGGCTTCTTCTTCTGCCGGGGTGGTTAATACGAGTGCAATTCCCTCTTTTTGAGCACGTCCTGTACGTCCGATACGGTGCATATAATTTTCGGGATACCCTGGAGTGTCCACATTAATTACATGCGAGATGTCGTCAATATCAAGTCCGCGGGCCATCACATCGGTAGCAATTAGAATACGATGCGTTCCGTTTCCGAAATCTTCGATACTTTGCAAGCGATAATTTTGAGTTTTATTAGAATGGATCACACTACATTCATTTGGGAACTCTTGCTCCATCCGATCAAATAGGCGATCGGCCATTTTTTTATTTCCAACAAAAATTAATGTTTTATTATATAATTCCTTATCAGATAAAAGGTGATTAAGAAGGTTTACTTTGGAATAAAAATTAGGAAGTTTGTAACCGTATTGTTGTATGTTTTCTAAAGGTGTTCCACTTTTGGCAACTGAAACCTTTAAAGGGTTTTTAAAAATCTCTGTAATTATAGACTCTACATCCTCGGTCATGGTGGCTGAAAACATAATGTTCTGTCGTTGTTGAGGTAAGATATCAAAAATATTCATCAATTGATGTCTAAAACCAAGATCCATCATCACATCAACTTCATCAATTACTAATTTTTGGATAGATTTGAGTTGCAATACTCTACTCACCGCAAGATCGTACAACCTACCCGGAGTAGCAACTACAATATCTAAACCCTGAGCGACTACTTGTTTTTGTGTGTTAATATTTGTACCTCCATATACACCCGTTACTCTAACGTTAATATAGGTAGAAAGTTTGTTGATTTCTTCAACTACCTGAACAACCAGTTCACGCGTGGGTACCAAGACCAATACTCTGGGGTTATCCTGAACCGAATATTTGAGCATTCTCAAAATCGGTAACATATATGCATAGGTTTTACCAGTACCGGTTTGAGCAATTCCAACCACATCTTTTCCAGACATTACTACAGAAAAAGCTTCTGATTGTATTGGAGTAGGGGTTTGAAAACCAAGGTCTTCTAATGCGTTTAAAAGAGGAGTACTTAAATTTAAATCTGTAAAAGTCACAAGTAATGTTTTAATAGAAGGCAAAGGTAGTTCATTTGTTTACTTTTTAGTTACATTTGAAATAAACTCTTTGATTATGGCAAAAATTCTAGCCTTTGCAGGTTCTAATAGTGCAAACTCAATTAATCATCATTTGGTAAAGTATGTGGCAAAAGAATTGTTAGAGCATCATGTTAGGGTTATAAAGCTTACCGACTATTCCATACCAATGTATAGTGAAGATCTGGAAAAAAGTGATGGTTTTCCCGGGATGGCGCTTGCATTACGTCAGGATATTGCAGATGTTGATGCCTTGGTTATATCTATTGGAGAACATAATGGAGGCTGGAGTGCTTTTTTTAAAAATACCATGGACTGGTTATCACGTATTGATCGTAATTTTTTAGCAGGTAAAAAGATCTTGTTGATGAGTACATCACCGGGACAAAGGGGAGGTGTTGGTTCACTGGAACAGGCAAAAAATCTGTTGCCACGTTTTGGTGCCGAAATTTTAGAGAGTTTTACGTTTCCGTCATTTCATCATAACTTTTCAATCGAAACTCAAGAGATTACCGATGAAACTTTGTTGTTGGGTTTAAAAGAAGTTCTCAGTACTTTTGCCCATCAAATCAAGTAGCACGTGCGTACCCTTAAGGAATATTCAATACATAATATTTTAGAATATAAAAAGAAACTTTTGCGATGGGCGCAACAGTTCGAAGAAGTTACCTGGCTTGATTCTAACGAATATCCGCAGACATATACCAGCTACGACGCTATTTTAGCAGTTGATGCTTTTACCGTTTTACGAACCGATGAAACCGAAGCCTTTGCAAAGCTTTCAGAATATCAGCAGACTACAAAAGATTGGCTTTTCGGCTATCTTTCCTATGACTTAAAAAACAATGTTGAGAATTTAACGTCCAAAAATAAAGATGGTTTAAAATTTCCGGAGCTTTATTTTTTCCAGCCAAAGCGCTTGTTTTTGTTGAAAGGGAACGTGGTTGAAGTACAGTATCTGAATATGGTCGATGATGAGATGGACTCAGATTTTGAAGCTATTTCTCAAACTGATTTCTCTGAAGAGTTTACTCTCCGAACACATCAGGTAACCATAAAGTCAAAAATAACCAAATTCGAGTATTTGGAAAGCGTAAAAACTTTTCTCAATCACATACAGCGCGGTGACATTTATGAAGCTAATTTTTGCCAGGAATTTTATGATAATGAGGCTGAGATCGCTCCGCTTCCAGTATATGAAAAACTGAATGAAATATCGAAAGCACCCTTTGCAGCTTTTCTAAAATTTGAATCCTGTTATGCCTTATCAACCTCACCGGAACGTTATATCAAAAAAGAAGGTGACCGGGTAATCACGCAACCAATCAAAGGTACTGCCAAAAGATCTCAAAATATAGATGAGGATCTGGCGGGTATTACTGCACTGGAGCGAGATCAAAAAGAACGATCTGAGAATATCATGATTGTCGATTTAGTTAGAAACGATTTGTCGAAAACGGCGGTCAAGGGAAGTGTAAACGTTGAAGAGTTATGTCGTGTGTATTCCTTTAAACAGGTGCATCAGATGATATCGACCGTTACTTCAAAGGTGGAACCTACTACCGACCCGGTTTCAATTCTAAGAACTACTTTCCCGATGGGGAGTATGACAGGCGCTCCTAAGGTTTCGGCGATGCAGATTATTGAGGAATTGGAAACATCCAAGCGCGGATTATATAGCGGAGCGATTGGATATTTTACACCCTCCGGAGATTTTGATTTTAATGTAGTGATACGAAGTATCCTGTATAATCAAAAACGCAATTACATATCCTACACGGTGGGAAGTGCGATTACGGCAAAATCGGTACCTGAAAAAGAATATGAAGAATGTTTACTTAAAGCTAAAGCAATGCGACAGGTGCTAGAGAAATAGCGAACATTACAGCTAGTTTATTTAGATAAGATTACGACGAAATCGTTTTCTGACATCAATAATGATTTCTTTTACTTCTCGGCTACTAATACCTTTTACAATGGCGATTTCTTCAAAGTTGAGTTTGCCAAACACAAATAAGTCGATAATATTGGATGTTTTTAAGGGCAGCCAGCTGTAAAACTTTCCAAGTAATTTCTTTTTCTTTAGGTCCGAAGAATGATGATTGTCGATCACTTTTAGTATCTCAGAGTTTGAATCATCATAAATAAAGGGTTTTTTATTCTCCAGATTTTGATGGTAACTTATGTCTGTAAGCTCATCACTCATGATCAAATCATCATCGGCCTCTGCAAAAAAATCTTCTTCTAAGCGATCTAATTCTTCTTTCAAGATGTCATTAGTGCTTATCGTATGTTGGTGCCAGCCTTCCTTTATATAGAGCTCATCAATGATTTCATCAGCTATTTTAAACAATTTAAGTTCTAAAGCAAGACATTGTATATCATGATCTACAGGAGTATTAAATAACTGTACAATTGCATCATCAATGATCCCGTTAGAGCAATACATATTACCGGGAAGAATACCGGTACTTTCTGCAATATATATGCGGTGCTTTACATAAGGATGTAAATGCGGTAAGATAGATAAAAGTCTTTTTTCAAAATCCTTTCGTTTAGATTTTACGGTATCTTCTGTAGTTTCTTGTATCCTGCCCATAATAAAGAAATTTTGTGTCCTTTAAAAATAACTAAAACAATGGAATATAATTGTTAAAAACCTGAAAATCAAATACAAGTAAAATGCATTATTCTTTATTAGCACCGTGAGCAAAGTTGTATCTTTGAAAAATATAAAATAATCAATCTATCTATCAAGAGGTGCTAGCAGCTTTTAAGAAACATTTAGAAACGAATCTTTCTTTTTTGTATAAAGAAAGATTTTTGGTCGCGTGTAGTGGGGGATTGGATAGTATTGTGCTTCTGCATCTGTGTAAGCTCTTCAACCTCGACTTTGGAATATTGCACTGTAATTTTAAATTACGGGTAGGTGATAGTGATAAGGATGAGCAATTTGTGACTAAACTCGCAGAAACGCTCACTGTACCTCTTTTTAAAATCGAATTTGACACACAAAAATATGCCGAGCGACATAAGCTTTCTATACAAATGGCAGCAAGAACATTGCGATACAGGTGGTTTAAAAAAACAGCTGTACAACAAGGTTTCAAGTATGTACTTACGGCGCATCATCTCAATGATACTTTAGAAACCTTTTTGATTAATTTGTCACGAGGCACGGGGCTTGATGGTCTGACCGGCATCCCTGAAATTAATGATATTTTTGTACGCCCATTGTTACCGTTTTCGAGAGAAGAAATTGAAAATTATGCCACACAAAATTCGATTGAATGGAGGGAGGATCAAAGTAATCAGAGTACAAAATACCTCAGAAATAAAATTCGCCATGAGGTGGTGCCAAAGTTAAAAGGTGCCAATGAGCATTTTTTAAAGAATTTTGAAACTACCAGGATACAGCTCAGTAAAAGTCAATTCTTTATCGAAGCTGAAGCGAGACGAATTAGAGACAAGTTGTTTAAAACTCAAAAAAATGGAGAAATTCATATTTCAATTCCAAAGCTTTTAAAATATGGTGACCCCAAAGTGTATCTATATTTTGTGTTGAAGGACTTTGGTTTTACAGCTTGGCAGGATATGGCAAAACTAATAACCTCGCAATCCGGAAAACAGATTTTTTCTGCTACGCATCGGTTATTAAAAAACAGAGATATTCTCATCATTGCTCCGTTGGCAATAAAAAAAGCACCGGTCAGAACCTATCGCATAGAAAAAGAAGAAACTACGGTTATGGTTCCGATAGGTACGCTACAGCTTAAAAATACAACAACCATACAACCGCTTGAAAAAAATACGATATATATTGATCAGCAAAAATTAAGCTATCCCCTGATTGTAAGGAGATGGGAAAAAGGCGACTATTTTTATCCAATCGGAATGAAAGGAAAAAAGAAATTAAGTAAATATTTTAAAGACGAAAAATTATCTTTGTTGGACAAAGAGCGTATATGGGTGCTTTGCTCGGGAACAGAAATTGTTTGGGTGATAAATCACAGGGCAGATGACCGGTTTAAAATACTCCCTGATACGAAACAACTATTAAAAATTACATTAGCTACATGAGAATTCTTCTAGTATTTATCATAACTTGTTTTTCCTTAACGGGAGTTAATTCTCAAACATTTGACCCTATTAAGTGGACGTCCGGAGTTGTAAAAGAGTCAGATACAGAATACACCTTATATTTTGAAGCTACCCTTGATAAAGGTTGGCATTTGTACTCACAACGCGCTGCAGAAACCGACGAAATTGCTCCGACTCCGACTGAATTCAGTTTTACGCCTGCACCTGAAAAGTTTCAGCTAATAGGAGAGACTGTAGAACCCGAGGGTATTGAAAAGTTTGATAAGATTTTCGAAATGAATATCAAATATTTTGAAAACAAAGCGCGATTCACTCAAAAAGTAAAAATTTTAGATCCATCATTAACAAGTATCACAGCGGAGGTGTTTTTTGCTATTTGTGATGATGTACGATGTTTGGCGCCGGATACAGTTGTTTTTGAAATAGTTTTAAATCCGAAAGACAACGCTGCTACCGGAAATCAAAAGACCGTAAGCCTCACCGATGAGGATCTCAAAAAATCCAAAGCCTTGCAATTAGATCTTAAGAATAAAGAATCATTTTTGCAGGATACAACAGAGGATAAAAGCTACGTTAGCATTTTTATATTAGGTTTTCTGGGGGGATTGATAGCACTGTTAACACCTTGTGTTTTTCCGATGATCCCATTAACGGTTTCCTTTTTTACTAAAAGCGCTCGAAACCGTAAAAAAGGTGTGTTCAATGCAATTTTATATGGAGTCTTTATTTTTGCAATTTATGTATTACTGAGTTTACCTTTTCATTTACTGGACTCGGTGGACCCCGAGATCTTAAATACAATCTCTACTAACGTTATTTTAAATATTGCGTTCTTTATCATTTTTATAGTTTTTGCAATTTCATTTTTTGGATATTTTGAAATAACGCTGCCTGCTTCATGGAGTAATAGTTTGGATTACAAAGCGACAAGTATTGGGGGAGTGGTAGGAATCTTTTTTATGGCATTGACTCTTGCTTTAGTTTCATTTTCCTGTACCGGTCCTATTTTGGGATCACTTTTAGGGGGTTCTTTGAGTAGCGATGGCGGGGCAATACAGCTAAGTTTTGGTATGGGAGGATTTGGTTTAGCATTGGCTTTACCATTTGCGCTCTTTGCGCTGTTCCCTAATTGGCTAAATTCCTTGCCCAAAAGTGGTGGATGGCTTAATACGGTAAAAGTAGTTCTTGGATTCATCGAACTAGCCTTAGCCTTTAAATTTTTGTCAAACGCTGATTTGGTTGAGCATTGGGGGTTACTCAAAAGAGAAATTTTTATTGGTATCTGGATTGTAATAGGTGTAGCCATGACCTTATACCTCTTTGGTAAAATTCGATTTCCACATGACGGACCAAAGCAAAAAATAAGTGCAAGCCGTAAAGCACTTGGAGCGATTACTTTGATCTTTGTGTTGTACTTATTACCCGGATTAACTAATACCGCCTACGCAAATTTAAAACTGCTAAGTGGTTTTCCTCCGCCGTTATTTTATAGTGTCTATGACAAAGAAGCGCATGGGCCTTTGGGACTTAATGCGTACACAGATTTTTACGAAGGATTAGCTGCGGCCAAGGCTGAAAATAAGCCTATGATTATCGATTTCACTGGATGGGCATGCGTCAATTGTCGCAAAATGGAAGAACAAGTTTGGAGTGATCCGGCGGTTATGGATGTACTAAAAAATGAATATATTCTTATTTCTTTATATGTCGATGATCGAAAACCATTGCCGGAAACAGAACAATTTAATTATTTAAAAGCAAATGGTAGCTTAAAACGAATAAAAACAATTGGGGATCAGTGGGCTACCTTTCAAACATTAAATTTCAGAAATAATTCGCAGCCTTTCTATGTACTGCTGGATACTAATCTTAATCTATTGAATTCTACGATAGGTTACACCCCTGATATACAGGAGTATTTGTCTTGGTTGAAGGAAGGTCTCTCGGCAAATAAGTAACAAGCAAAATTCAATGTGTTAAAATCTCCTTAAAATAAGAAGTGGCACACGGTCATTTTTTTATCTTCAGCGACGAACTAAATACAATTAAATGCAACTATTTAAACTAAACTTACTAGTAGGATTAACCCTGCTAGTATCATTTGCATCCTTTGCCCAGCAGGAGACTAGTTATGATGTAAAGGAACATTATACCAAGACCGAAGTGGACATTGCTATGCGTGATGGCGTAAAACTTCATACTACCATCTATACACCTAAGAATACATCAAAGAAATATCCCATATTAATGCATCGTACTCCATATAGTTCAAGACCTTATGGAGAAGATCAATTTAGGTCTAAAATTGGTCCTAATGAGTTCTTAATGAAAGAAGGCAATATAATTGTATATCAGGATGTAAGAGGACGATGGATGAGCGAGGGTTCTTATGATAATATGCGTGCGTACATTCCAAATAAAAAAGGAAAGCAAATAGATGAGGCAAGTGATACGTATGATACCATAGATTGGCTTGTAAACAATTTGGAAAACACAAACAAGAAAGTAGGCGTATGGGGAATTTCGTACCCCGGATTTTATGCTACGTATTCTTTGCTTGATGCACACCCTGCATTAAAGGCGGTATCACCACAGGCTTGTATCGGGGATTTCTTTTTTGATGACTTTCACCATAATGGAGCCTACTTATTAAGTTATTGGAGAGCCACCGCAGTTTTTGGCTATCAAAAAGAAAAGCCGGTTACAGAGAGCTGGTATGAATTTCCGAAACTGGAAAGTGAAGATCAATATCAATTTTTCTTAGATGCAGGTCCATTAAGTTCATTAGATCAATATTATAAGGAAGATAATGAATTTTGGACACAGCTCAAGGAGCATCCAAATTATGATGAGTTTTGGCAGAAACGCGGTATAATCCAACATCTCAAAGATATCAAGCCAGCGGTGATGGTTGTGGGCGGACTCTTTGATGCAGAAGATCTTTATGGTCCTTTTGAAACTTATAAAAATATTGAAAAGAAAAGTGATAACTATAATATAATGGTCTTTGGCCCTTGGAGTCATGGAGATTGGGCACGTAATAAAAAACGTCAGGCTGTTGGGAATGTATATTTTGGTGACGATATTTCTCTAAACTATCAAAAAAATATTGAAACAAAGTTTTTTAATAATTTTCTGAAAGGTGATGGAACTAATAACACTGGTCTATCAGAGATTCAAATTTTTGATACCGGTAAAAATGAATGGAATTCATTCGAAGTTTGGCCTCCAAAATCTTCGGTTAAAAAAACGATGTATTTAGGCGACAATCAAAGTTTAAAAGAAACTTCTGGTGAGGGAGTGGAAGAGTTTATTAGCGATCCGGCAAAACCGGTACCCTATTCTGAAGATATAAAAATGGTATTCACTCCACGTAAGTATATGACTGATGATCAGCGATTCGCTGCACGACGTCCTGATGTTTTAGTTTTTGAAACTTCTGTTCTGCAAGAAGATATGACACTCTCCGGCGAAATTTTGGCTAAATTGCAAGTTGCCACCAGTGGAACGGATGCTGACTGGGTAGTGAAGATAATTGATGTGTATCCCAATGACGCTAAAGACACAGAAGAAACTCAGGATCACTTGAAAATGAGTAACTACCACATGATGGTACGTAGTGAGGTAATGAGAGGGAGATTCAGAAACAGTTTTGAAGCCCCTGAACCTTTTGAAGCAAACAAGAAAACAGAAGTAAATATCAAACTTCAGGATGTGCACCACACCTTTAAGAAAGGGCATAAGATGCAAGTGCAAATCCAAAGTACCTGGTTTCCGCTAATTGATAGAAACCCTCAAACTTTTGTACCCAATATTTTTAAAGCGAGTGCTTCTGATTTTACAAAACAAACGCACAAAGTGTATCATGACTCATCAATTGAATTTACATTAAATAAATAACCTAATTATAGATTATGAATAAGTTATCCATAGGTATTATCTTATTTTCTATAGCTACATTAGTAAGCTGTAAGAATACTACTGATACTAACGCCGCTACCGTTGTCAATGATCAAGAGATTGCCGAATATTCACAAAAAATGAATACTTGGTTCGAAGAACAGTTTCAAATAGAGCTAGCCGATTCTCCAATGATGCAAACATATCTGGGAGTCAAAACAAAGGATTATGGCAGTTGGGATGATATTTCTACCCAACGAGAGGTTGCAGATTTAGAAAAGACAAAACGACGTCTGTCGTATCTCAAAGACTCAGTAGATGTAGCAAAATTGAACGATGAAACGCTTTTAAGCTATACCTTATTAAAGCAGGATTTGGAAAATGAAATTGAAGATTTTGAATATCGCTTTTATACCTACCCTGTAAATCAAATGCATGGGATGCAGGCAGAAATCCCGGCATTTTTAATTAATATGCATCGTATTGCTGACAGTACAGATGCTAAGGCCTATATCTCCAGACTCAATAAGATTGAAGGATTATTTAATCAACTGGTTGAAAATTTGAAAATCAGAGAAAAGAACGGCATTTTACTTCCCAAATTTGTTTACACCAAAGTATTAGGTGATAGTAAAAATATCATAACCGGTAAACCGTTTGACAACTCAAAAGAAGAAAGTACCTTATTAACAGATTTCAGAACTAAACTGGAGACCTTAAAGTTAGACAAGCAAAAAGAGGATGCATACCTGAAAGAGGCAAAAAAAGCATTAGTGAGTAGTGTAAAACCCGCCTATCAAAAGTTGATAGCCACGTTAGAAGATCAACAACAACGTGCAACAACCGATGATGGTGCTTGGAAATTTCCGAAAGGAGAAGCTTTTTATAATACTGCTTTAAAGCGTACGACAACGACAGATATGACTGCCAATGAAATTCATGAGTTGGGAGTAAAGGAAGTAGCGCGAATTCATAGCGAAATGAAGGATATCATGAAGCAAGTAGAGTTTAAAGGAACATTACAGGATTTCTTTAAGTTTATGAAAGAAGATAAGAAGTTTTACTATGCTAATACGGAAGAGGGCAAAAAAGCATACCTGAATGAGGCAACAGCTTTGATTAATACCATGAAAGGAAGATTAGATGAATTATTCATCACAAAGCCCAAAGCTGATATCGTAGTAAAAGCTGTAGAGCCTTTTAGAGAAAAAAGTGCAGGTAAAGCTTTTTATCAAAGAGGAACACCGGATGGATCACGCCCAGGTACTTATTATGCCAATCTATATGATATGGAAGCGATGCCAAAATATCAAATGGAAGCGCTGGCATATCACGAAGGAATTCCCGGTCACCATATGCAAATCTCTATTGCTCAGGAATTGGAAGATATTCCGAAATTTAGAAAATTTGGGGGCTATACCGCATATATTGAAGGTTGGGGATTGTATAACGAATACCTTCCAAAAGAAATCGGAATGTATAGTGACCCGTATTCAGATTTTGGTCGCTTAGCTATGGAGCTGTGGAGAGCTTGCCGTTTGGTAGTTGATACAGGAATCCATGCCAAAAAATGGACACGTGAGCAAGGGATTAAGTATTATACAGAGAATACTCCGAATGCAGAGAGTGATGCGATCAAAATGGTAGAACGTCATATTGTGATGCCAAGTCAGGCAACAGCGTATAAAATAGGAATGAATAAAATCCTTCAGTTGCGCAAAATGTCTAAAGAACAGTTGGGCGAGCAATTTGATATACGAGAATTTCATGATGTGGTTTTAACCAATGGAGCCTTACCATTAAATGTTTTAGAACAACTTGTCAAGGATTGGATCGATATGACTTTGGCTTCAAATACTAAGGAAGAAGACGCTTAGATTGATAGTCTTAATAATCATAAAAAAGAGGTCTTATAAGACCTCTTTTTTTATACAATAATTCTATATAAGCAGGTCTATTCGATTACGTAAGAGTAAAAGATGAATTCTACTAATTCCTGAAGAAAAGAACTGTTTTATTTATCAAGTAAATTTCTAAATTGATAAAAGAAACGCTCGATAAGCCTTAGATCTTCGGTAATAATTTCTACCACACCTCTCATTTCTTGTTTAAACTGAATCTCTTTGCCATAAGAAGTAATCAAGGTATCAGGTAACTCAACATCAATAAGGTATAAACCGTCTGCATTAGGTAGGAGAGAAATACTTTTTACAGTACCTGTAAGCATTCCAAATTCATTATCCGGATAGTTTTCTAACTTTATATTCGCCACTTGACCCACTTTTATTTTCCCAGAATTTTGGGTTGGTGCTGTAATTTTAGCAATATAGGACGAGTCTTCTGCTGGAATCACAATAAAAACTAAGTCTCCGGCCGTTACATTTTGATTTATTGTCCAATAATTTAAGAAAGATACATGACCGTGAATATTAGACTCGAGTACATACGTCTGTTCCCAATCTTTGATGTTTTTTTTAAGTTGATCAAAGGCTTGTAATACGCGTTTGTATAAGGCAATTTCTTCTTTTCGTTGATTAATTTTGGTTCCTTTAGAGGTTTTGGTGGCATTACTTATACTTTCAGTAATTTGGGACAACTGAACGTTGTTATTTTCATAATTTCGTTTTGTTTGTAAAAAGTCTAACTCCTTATTCTCATACTCCTGAGCAGAAATTACTCCTTTGGAAAAAAGATTCTTTTGACGTTCCAGATCTTTTTGTTTAAACTCCAATTCGGCTTTATTGATGTTCTTTTGTGCTTTTAAACTCTCAAAGCGGCGGTACAACTCAGACAATGATATTTTATTCGCTAAAGCTTCATTAGAAAAAGGTTGCAGCTCTTGGTTAAGGATATATTCAGAATAACTGTTTTCAAAAAGAGCAAAACTCGTCTCAATATCTCCTAAGAATAATACCGGCAATTCATCGATAGGAAAGGAGAACCGTTCTTTTGTAATACTAATGGTATCGATAATGGATTGTAATAAAAAAACATCTTTATAGTTGGCGCTATTCTGTAGTATAGCCAAAGGTGTATTCTCAGGTACCAACTGACCGTCTTCTACTAAGATGGCCTCAAGTTTACCTGTAACCTTGGCATATTCTTTTTGTGGGGGTATTTGTGTGGTTATGGTAGCTTCAGCCGGAATGACATCCGGATATTTGATTAACCAGGATAGAAACAGTAATAATAGCACCAGTATAAGGATAAGTGCATTACCCCAACGGATCATCCAGTGAGGCACTCTGGTTAAGATTTCTTGTACCTCTTCGCTTCTTAGTTGTATTGTATCTAATTGATCTGACATTTTTTAAAGCTTTTGCGGTTAGTTCCCCAACTCCAATTGATTTTTAACTAAATTGAAGTAGCTACCTTTTTTGGCTATGAGTTCCTGATGATTTCCCACTTCTACAATGTGTCCATGTTCTAAAACTACAATTTTATGAGCATTTTTTACAGTGCTTAACCGATGGGCAATCACCATCACGGTTTTGTCTTCAAAAAATTGATCAAGTTTTTCCATAATCACCTTTTCATTATTCGCGTCTAACGCGGAAGTAGCTTCGTCGAAAAACAGAAATTTAGGATCTTTATACACGGCTCTTGCGATAAACAAACGTTGTTTTTGTCCGGTACTTAAGCCTACACCTTCCATTCCTATCTTGGTGTTGTAGGATAACGGAAGCGACTCAATAAACTCCTTTATATTGGCAACATCCACTGCATGAGCCAATTTAGTTTTGTCTATATAATCATCTCCTACTGCGATATTATTAGCAATGGTATCATTAAATATATAGCCCTCTTGCATCACTACACCAAATTGATCACGCCAAGCTTTTTGCGAAATGTTTTGTAAATCGTGAGAGCCTAAGAATATTTTACCACTGTTAGGTTCATAAAACTTCAACAGCAATTTCATAAGGGTAGTTTTACCACTACCGCTAACACCAACAATGGCAGTAATTTTATTTGCAGGAATCGATAAATTAAGATCCTCCAATACGGGCTGATCACTACCAACGTACCTAAAACTTAAATCTTTGATGTCGAATCCGGCGTTTTCCGGAATATCTTTTATTTTTTGATCCTTAGAAACTTCTTCATCTTCTTTATTGTGAATTTCACCCAAACGCTCCAGCGATATTTGGGCGTCTTGTAGCTCTCTTAAAAAATTAATGAACTGTGTGATCGGTGCGTTTAGCTGTCCAACAATAGAAGTAATGGCAAGCATCATACCCAATGTAATTTCGCCGTCGATAACTAGTTTGGCAGAAAATACTGTTATCAAAATATTTTTAAGCTCATTAATAAAAGCAGAACCTACGCTTTGATATTGTTCTAACGCTAAATTTTCAACCGAAATCTTAAACAATTTAGCCTGAACGAACTCCCAGTTCCATCGTTTCCGTTTTTCGGCATTGTGCAGTTTTATTTCCTGCATGCCATTAACCAATTCTATCACTTTACTTTGTTCTTCACTAATTTGCGCAAAGCGTTTATAGTCAAGTTTTTTTCGTTTTTTAAAGAATAGCAGTACCCAAGAAAAATATAATACACTTCCGACGGCAAAAATCCCGAAAATAGCCAGACTGTAGTAGATAAGAACAATGCTGAAAACTAACAGGTTCACCAGTGAAAAAAGAACATTTAATGAGGACATGGTCAGGATACGCTCAATTCGCTTGTGATCATTAATACGCTGCAATAAATCCCCAGTCATCTTGACATCAAAATAAGAGATAGGCAAGTTCATTAATTTGATAAAAAAATCAGAAATCAGAGAAATGTTTATACGCGTACTAAGATGGAGTAAGATCCAACTACGCAAAACATCAATTAGAGTCCGTCCTATAAAAAGCGAAAGCATTGCAATAAGGACTAGATAGACAAAATGGATATCTTGATTCTTAATACCAACATCAACAATACTTTGCGTAAGAAACGGAGTGATTAGCTGTAATAAACTACCCGCAGTCAGTCCAAGAATGAGTTGGTAAATAAACTTACGATACTGTATGACATATTTAGAGATAAATTTGAAACCAAATTTTTCATTCTCATCTTGTAAGGTATCACTATAAAAATTGGGAGTGGGTTCTAACAGCAACGCGACACCTTCTTCGGTAGTTTCATCAGCATTATTACCAATCCAAGCTGTTATAAATTCATCTTTTGTATAGGTTATCAAACCATGTGCTGGATCAGATACATAGATAGTAACCCCTCCGTTGCGAGAAGTTTTTATTTTATATACCACTACATAATGAACTTTATTCCAATGCACGATACAGGGTAGGGGAGCTTCTTTCAATTGATTTAAAGAAAGCTTGACACCTAAGGATCTAAAACCAATCTTTTCTACTGCTTCACTTAATCCGAGAAGTGAACTTCCTTCTCTGGTAGTTTCGCTGAGCATTCGTAAGTTGGCTGTGTTAAGCACACGACCATAATGTTTTGCAATAATTTTAATACACGTGGGCCCGCAATCTTTCGATTCAGCCTGCTTGTAAAATGGAAATTTAGCCATTAAGGGAACTAGGTTAAGTTGGTTCTAACTGATAAATATGTTCACAAAGTAAGAAATTTCATTTGAATCTGCTAAAGGTTACGTATAGGAACTATTTATAAAAAGCAAAAGAAGCGCATCTTGCGCTTCTTTTGATCAAAAAATATGGAAAAAGGTTAGCTTACTGTGCAATTGACCAGATACTAAAACTTTTAGGTGGAGCCGTTAGGGTAGTGGTTCCGCTTAAATTAGTACTGGGATTGTCTTTAATATTATTGCTATAATCAATCAAAGTTTTATTTTTCCATGAAGTAGTAACCTCATGAGAAGCAATTTCAGTTCCTATGTTAATATAGAGTATTAGACCAGGATTACCATCGGTACCTTCTCTTTGCATAATATATTCATTCTGCACAGCTTTCAGAATTTTAACCTTTCCACTAGCTAAGCTATTACGAATTACTATTAAATTTTTGAGCTGTTCTTTAAATAACGGATTTTCATAATCACTATAAAATAGTGTTGGATACCCATCATGAGTCAGAATATACGCATGTGCCATCATTTTGTTAGCATAACTAATGCGATTATTCAGGTTTTCTTCTTTTTCTGTATCATGGTTAGCAATGAATGTAACTGCTTTTTCAGGATAAATTTTACGAAGCATATTTTTAGATTCTGCAAGAATACTCAGATCCTTATCTCTATCCAATGCTTCTTCCAATCGATAGAAACAAGCAAAATCGAAGGCTGCGGATCCTGAGGCATCTACCCAATCCTTCAATGTATTGGCATTACCATCAAAATTCTCTCCCACAGAAAACCCACCTACTTTCTTATTCCACTCAGTAACAACTGATGGAGCAAAGCTTTTTACATAATCAAAACGCCAACCATCAAAGCCTAAGACATCCTTGTAAAAATTAGCAACGGAGTCATCACGAAGCCATAGCCAGTCTTTTACATATTGCTGATCATGACAGAGATCTGTTTTTTCAAAGAATAAAGCTTCGGCATCATTGGCATGAATGGCGTTTGGATGAAAATGTTCATAAGACCGATTGAATTTACCGGAAGCATTTCCATTCGCTTCATTAAATAAGCTATACACTTCTGTATCACCAGGTCTATAAGGATTATCTTGTTGACCCCCTCCAGAGTTATGACCGAGAACAATGTCTGCGATCACTTCAATGTTATTTTGATGCGCTGTGCTTATCAAGCCTTCTAATTCAGCCCGCGAACCGAAACGAGTTTCAATTGTTCCATGTTGTTCAAATTCACCGACATCAAAATAATCTGACGGATCATACCCCATCGAAAAACTTCCGGATTGTCCTTTACCGGGTGCCGGAAGCCATATACGATTAATACCCGCAGCAGACCAATCGGCTAATTTCGTCTCTACTGTAGTATACCATTCTCCGATAGGTTCAACATCCCAATAAAAGGCCTGCATCATCACACCCTTAGAATCTCCGTTGTATTGGGTTAAGTCCAACTTGTTTATAGCGGTAGTTTCTTCTTCATTGGAAGAATCATCATCACTAGAACATGCGTTAAAAACAAAAACTATTCCTCCCAAAAGAAGAACAGTTTTTGTAGTATATTTTTTTAAAAAATCTATCATGATATAATTTTAACTTTTAGGTATAAGGATATAACGACCATCTAAATCATTGAACCAAATATCATATGTTCCTGCGATGACAGGTATTGCCGGTGGATCTCCAGCAGTAGTAGTAGTTCCACTAAGCGCAGTTGTACCACCCCAGTTACCGGGCCAGTCATTACTATGTCTAAACTTCATAACACCGTCAAATAGCACTACATCATTTGCGTACCATATATGTGGGTTAAATGAAGACTGAACTAAATCTGCATCCTCGTTCCATCCCGTATCATCTCCCGTTCGAGCCGTACCGATATAACCAATAGTTGTATACATTGGTGCTGCAGATGCGTCTATAGGATCCAATGTATAGGTTAGGTCTTCTGTATTTACCTGAAGACTATAATAACCTGCTGCACTTGTTACAAAAGGACCAGGATCACCCCCCAAAATATCACTTGATGTAAAACTTCCTCCATCAAGTCCCCATTGTGGTTGCCAATTTCCTTTAGATTCTAACAATTTAAATTCATTAGCATCAAAATACCCTGAAAAATAGTAAGTATTGGTGTTTTCAGCATCTCTGAATAAATAGGTGTTGGTTGCATTGTTACTCCAATCATCATTATTCGCGATTCCATCTTTATTTGTATCCACCGCATTACCTACTAAAAACAAGTCTCTAAGAAGTATCACTTCTCCGTAAGTAGTTACTGTAAAAATTACCGTATTAGAAACTAGCTTCTCTACTTGTGTTGTACCTATAGAAGAACTGACTCGAATTTCCAGATCACTTTGAGCATTAGGTTCTAAACCTAATTTTAGAATTTCGCTGTTTAATTCTTTTACCGTCCAAGAAAAAGAGGTTTCATTGGTTTGACCAACTACTCTTGAGGTTTCGAATCCTGTTGCTGCAACACCCATCTCGATAACATAATCTATCTGTGTAGCAACTCCATAATCACTAGGCTCCCATTCTAAGGTGATTGCCGTAGTGTCCACATCTGATTTTTGTAATACTAATTCAGAATTTGGAGTTTTGATTTGTAAAGCCGCATTTGGTTCAGCTATGATCTTATCATTATCATCTTCACAGGACTGTAATCCTATAAAGAAAATTGCTGTTACCAAAAGAAATATTATTTTTTTCATTTGTTTTATTTTTAAATTTTTGAAAAACATCATCTAATTCAATTAGTAACCATCGTTTTGCTTTAAGCTTGTGTTTGCATTGATATCTGATGAAGGGATAGGTAATAGATTAAGATGCGAAGAAGTTGAAATTCCTGCCGGTACACCACCTTTCCATGGCCAAACATATGAGCTGGCAGAAAATCTACCATACCTGATTAAATCAGTTCTACGATGTCCTTCCCAATACAATTCTCTAGAACGCTCATCAAGAATAAAATCTAGAGTTAAATCCCCGCTTGTTATATTTCCACTAGTGTCACCATAAGCACGCTCACGAATGAGGTTTACATAAGAAACTGCATCTGCAATAGAACCAGTATTACTACGTAGAGCCGCTTCTGCATACATTAAATACACATCGGCTAATCTAAACATCGGAAAATCAACATCCACGAAATCTCCGGCTACATCAACTCCCGGGTTGCCATCTCTATCCACATTTCTCCATTTTGTAATTGCATAACCATTTTCAAAAGTTCCAATGGATTCAATTTCTAAAGTTTGTCCGTCGGTAAAAAACAACGCTCTACTGTCAATATCTCCGGTTGTGTCCGGAAATTTATTCACAAATGCAGAGGTAGTTCTCAATCCGGCCCATCCACCATTAATTCCAAAATCGGCAGGGTTCATTTTACCACCTACCGGTGCGTGCGTCAAAAAGGTGGTTCCTCCAAAGTTTTGAGTTCTTAAACCATCAAAATTCGCTGAGAAAATAATTCCCTTTGACAAAAAGTTGTCGGCCAAAAATAAATGTTGGTAGTTGCTTTCAAGCGTATGACTTGTATTGATAACTTTAGCAGCATAGGTAACCGCATCAGCATAACGCTCCTGTCCGGTATATACTTCTGCATTAAGGTATAATTTTGTAAGTAGTGTCCAAACTGCACTTTGATCAGCACGGCCATACTCATTTTGCAAGGTTGCTTTTACAGTATCCTCAATCGCTAACAGCTCTGATTCTATATAAGTGAATAAATCTTTGCGTTCTATTTGTTCCGGAAAGAAAAATCCAACCTGATCCTCTTCAGTAACAAAAGGAACATTACCAAAAAGGTCAATCGCATGCCAGTAACTTAAGGCTCTCAGAAATCTCGCTTCAGCAATTAATTCCTGAATATTTGCAGGAGTATTCTCTCTGGTTGAAGCCTGACGGATAAATTCGTTACATGCACTTATCTGAAAGAAAATACGATCATAAATATTCTGTATAAATGGATCGGCAACGGTCCAGCTTTGTGCATGAAAGTCAGCAATTGATCTATCAGCCCACCCGATTACGGCTTCATCGGTTGTAAGCTGCTGTGGTAACCAATAGGCACGAATATATTGCGATTCGTTAACATCGGTGTCAAAAAGATCAGTACTCTCCGTGCCACTTTGACCGGAAACAGATAAACCTGCATACAAACGAATAAGAACGTTGTAGTAAGCATCTTCAGAACTATATAAATCATCGGCAGCAGTAATATCCGGATCCTCTAAAGCTACGTTGAGATCATCAGAACATGATGCCAATAAAAACATCCCTGTACAGAATAAGATTAAATATGTTTTATAATTTTTCATTGTATTAATTTTTTTCAATTAAAAATCTACGTTTACTCCAAATAAGTAGGTGGTAGGTCTTGGATAGATGTTATTATCAATTCCACCTTGAATTTCCGGATCTAATCCATCATAATCAGTTATGGTCAATACGTTTTGAACGGTTGCATACAAACGTACATTTCTTATTTTTTCGAAGAGGTTATTAAAATCATAACTCAACGTTACACGATCCAGTTTTACAAAGGATGCATCTTGTATGTAATAATCAGATAAGAAGTTTTCTGAAGTAAAATTACTTTCCAATACATTTTCAACCGAATTGGATAAAGTATTGTCATAACGCAACATGTTATTATAATACCCCGTATTTGATTGTACGTTATTATAAGCATAATTTCCAAAACTTCCTCTCCATGCCATGTTAAATCCCCAATTTTTGTAGCTCAAATCTGTATTAAGTCCTGCAAAAATCTCAGCTGTTGGTTGTTCGTGACGGTAAAGATCATCAGGATTAACTTGACCGTCATTATTACGATCGACAAATACACCTTCAATTGGATCACCATTGGTATCATACACTTGTTGATAAACGTAGTAAGTAAACGGTGCATATCCTACCGAATGAATTTGAATATTGTTTCCTGTTCCTCCTGCAATACCTCCTTGTGGTATACCTATAAAATTAGGATCTTGAGTTGCGTATAGTTCACTTATTTCAGTATCAAAATAAGTAATGTTAAATCCAATATTAAGTTTCAAATCATCTGTTTGAACAGGAATTGCATTAACAGAAAATTCTACACCTCTATTTTCGATCACCCCCACATTAGCAGCTCCCTTGTTTGAAAGTCCTGATCCTGCAGGAAATGAAAGATTTGTAATTAATAAATCTTCAGTTTCTCTGTAATAGGCGTCAATGCTACCACTTAAACGATCATTAAAAAAACCGTAGTCTAAACCGATATTGTAGGTGGTAGTCTCCTCCCATTTTAAGTTGTCATTGTAGGGATCAGCTCTAAATGTTGTAACAAATCCATTACCAACTGGATATTGAGAATTTTGATTACTACCGGTATAAGTTGGAATGTAGGGTAAGTAGAAACCAGTACCTAAATCCTGTTGTCCTGTAATACCCCATCCTGCTCTTAGCTTCAAATCAGATACTGTTGACGAATCTTCTAAGAAAGATTCATTAGAGATATTCCATGCAACGGCTGCAGCCGGAAAATTACCCCAACGATTATCTTCGTTGAATCGAGATGTTCCATCTCTACGATACGTAAAAGTAAATAAGTATCTACTGTCATATCCCAGATTTACACGCGTGAAATAGGATTGTAGATTAAGATTAAGAAAAGTATCTTTTAATGTTTCAATCTCAGGATCCTGAATATTAGTGAAGTCTATTTGCTCTGTATGAAAATCCTGGTATTCATATCCTACCAACACTCCAAAATTGAGATTGTTAAATTCCTTCGTATAATTAAGAGTAGCATTTAGCAACTTATTTTCTTTCTCTTGAGCATAAGTATCTTGAGCAGATAAGCCAGTATTGAAAGCATAAGAAGAAAAATAACTTGGCGTTCTAACCTTGCTACCATTACTGGAAGTTTTGTCAAGACCTAGATTTAGGTTTGCTCTTAATTCTGGTAAAAAGTGAAATTTGTAGTCAAATTGAATATTACTTATCGATTTGAAGGCGTTTGAAGAGTCATCCTGCTGTCTAAGCATTGCTACTGGATTTTTAGCTGCCAAAGTTATTGGGCTTCCATTAGCCTCAGTCCATTGATAAAAATTATCATATTGCGGAAAATCTCCGAATACAGGCTGTGTTGGATCAAAAACAATTGCAGCACCAATAGCATCGGTATCGGCAAAACGATTTTTGATCAATGCTGTTTTCGTGTTCAAATTGATCTTAAGGTGGTTTTCAAAGAATTTATGAGATAAAGCAGCAGAAAGCGTAGTACGTTCCAATGCCGACGTCAATAACACCCCTTCTTGATTATTATAACCTACCGAAGCGCGATACGTAAAATTTTCCATCCCACCAGAAAGACTAATGTTATGAGTGTGACTAATTGATTGCTGAAAAATTTCATCTTGCCAATCTGTATTAGCGGTACCTAATAATCCAATTTGCGTAGGATTACCTCGCTCGTTTACAACTTGTCTAAATTGATCGGCAGATAAGACATCGATACTCTGTGTTACGTCTTGTATTGAGATATTACTCTCATAGTTTACTCTTAAATCACTACCACTCGTACCTTTTTTTGTGGTAATTAAAATCACACCATTGGATGCTCTAGAACCATAAATCGCTGTGGCAGAGGCATCTTTCAGGATAGTAAAACTTTCAATATCATTCGGATTAATAATATTCAGAGGATCACGTAAACCGGCAATATCATCATTATCGATAGGTACTCCATCGATAATAAAGAGCGGTTTATTGGATGCATTTAAAGAAGCACCACCACGAATACGAATGGTTTGAGCGCTACCTGGAGCACCTCCGGCAGAAGTTATCTGAACACCTGGAGCTTTCCCTGTTAACAAATCCGCAGGAGAAGTGGTTACACCTTTGTTCAGTTCCTCGGCCGTAACCGTAGATACAGAACCTGTAAGGTCCTTTTTTCTGGTAGTTCCATATCCTATAAGAACTACTTGCTCCAGTTCGGCTGCATCAACCTCTAGAGAAACATTGATTGTGTTGTTTCCGGCATAAGTAACTTCCTGAGGTTTAAAACCTACATAGGAAAATGTGAGAATGTCACCTTGGTTTACATTTGAGATAGAATATCTACCATCAAAATCTGATGTGGTTCCGTTCGAAGTGCCTTTAACAATTATATTTACACCAGGGATGGGTTGTCCATTGCCAGCGTCAGAAACGACTCCACTAACCGTAGACTGTGCAAAAAAGCTCAATGGAATCAACCATAAAAAGATCCAAGAGCTTATAGTAAATGTTTTCATAAATAAAATGATTTGTTAATGTATACTTAACCTATATTTCTACTTTCTGCTCACAATGTAGATAATTTCTATGTTAAAAATTGTTACGAAAACGTTCTTGGGTCTACGCAAACGTTTTCGTGTGGAAAACTTTTGTATTTACTGTAAAATTTTAAGTAATAATTTGTTCATATACTATATTTTCGTGCTTAAATTCAGGATTTATTAATTTGATATTCAGTCTATGAAACAGAAAGTGACCTTAAAACAAATTGCAAAAGAACTTGATGTTTCCATCTCCACCGTTTCAAAAGCTTTAAAAGACAGTGTTGAGATAAGTAAGGATACCCGAGAAAAAGTGAAGGCCTTTGCTAAGCTTTATAACTACAAACCTAATAATATAGCGTTAAGCTTAAAAAATAGAAAGACTAAAACTATTGGTGTCATTATACCCGAAATAGTACATCATTTCTTTACAACAGTAATAGGTGGAGTAGAAAAGGTTGCAAATGCCAAAGGGTATAACGTAATTATATGTTCTTCTAACAATTCTTTTGACAAAGAAGTAATTAATATGGAGATGTTAGCTAGTGGCAGTGCTGATGGTTTCATTATATCTGTCGCAAAAGAAACACAACAACGCAAAGATTATCATCATATCGAAGAAACCATGAGTCAAGGGATGCCGGTAGTGTTATTCGATAGAATCATTGATGAATTAGTGTGTGATAAAGTTATTATTGATGACGCCAAAGGGGCTCAAAAAGCAGTAAATCATTTAGTGTCAAAGGGTTGTGTTAAAATTGCGATCTTGTCGACCGTTGACTATATAAGTGTTGGTAAATTGAGAACTACCGGCTATTTGAGAGCGCTAAGAGCACATGATATCCCCGAACGCGAAGAGTTTATTTTGAAAATTGAAGATATCGAGCATTGTGAAGAAGAAATTGCAGCCTTTTTAGCGAGTAATGAATTTGATGCAATTTTTGCCGTAAACGAATTATTTGCTGTTACAGCAGCAAAAATTTTAAGTGAACGAGGTAAAAGTATACCTAATGATGTTTCTCTGATAGGATTTACCGATGGAATATTATCTAAACATTTTATTCCAAGTTTGACCACCATAAGTCAACATGGAGAGGAGATGGGAGAGCGCGCAGCAAAGCTATTAATCGATAAGTTAGAAGGTGATCCACTAGCTACCGAAGAATATAAAACAGTTATTATAGATACAAGTTTGATTGAACGTCAGTCAACAAAAAAATAATAGGTATGTGTTTAATCAAAAAAATATAATATCTTTGACACCTATCAGAACTTATATTTCTACTTTCTACGAAATAAGTTTTGATAAGTCTCACCGCTTATCAAGTTAATATTCAAACAAATACTTGATGAACAAGCGTAAGTTAAGTTTCTGGGAAATTTGGAACATGAGTTTCGGTTTTCTGGGAATACAATTCGGTTTTGCACTACAGGGAGGTTTTATGTCTAGAATCTTCCAAACACTAGGAGCAGACAAAGATGCTATACCATATTTATGGATTGCAGCACCCCTCACAGGATTACTGGTTCAACCTATTATAGGTTATTTGAGTGATCGTACCTGGAGCGTTCGTTGGGGTAGAAGAAGACCCTATTTTCTAATAGGAGCTATCTTGAGTTCTATTGCTTTATTTCTCGTACCGCATTCACCCGTTCTATGGGTTGCTGCCGGCTTTTTGTGGATACTTGATGCATCGATTAATATTTCCATGGAACCCTTCAGAGCGTTAGTAGCTGATAAATTACCTGACTCTCAACGTTCTTATGGGTTTGTAACTCAGACACTGATTATAGGTATAGGAACCTGGGTTGCTAGTAATTTGCCTTGGATGGTCTCACAGTTGGGGGTTAGCGATGCTGCTCCGGTTGGTGTGATACCAATGTCCGTAAAGGTGGCTTTCGCAATAGGAGCTTTTGTATTTCTAATAAGTATTTTATACACCGTATTTACAACGACAGAATATCCTCCCGAGGATATGGCTGAATTTGAGTTAGAGAAGAAAAAGAAAAATCAATTTATACCTGATATTCTTAATAATATAGGAAATATGCCAACAACCATGAAAAAACTGGGACTTGTTCAGTTTTTTAGTTGGTTTGCATTTTTCACTATGTGGAGTTTAGCCAACCCCGCGCTCACAGAACATGTCTTTGATACCCCAGCACCAGTAGAAGCTAATTTTAATATGGAACAACCAGCATCTGCTACAGCGTTTAATGTTGCTAATACTGCATTTCAAAAATCTTCTAACGAAGTAGGTCGTTATATGGGATATTACGGTTTGTCTTCTATGGCATTTGCTTTATTACTAACTTTTTACACTTCAAAAAAACGAATCAATCGCAAGTTTGTACATCTTGGCTCACTATTGTTGGGAGGGGTAGGATTTATATCTATGTATTTTGTACCCTCACCGATTTGGCTGATGGGGTCTTTTATTCTTGTAGGATTTGCATGGGGAAGTATTTTATCCATGCCCTACGCTATGTTGTCAAGTTCCGTCGATCCCAAGAAAATGGGTGTAATCATGGGGATCTTCAATATGTTTATTGTGATTCCGCAAATTATTGCAGCACTGGGTGGCGTTAATTTTGCGTATAAATTAATTGGCGAACAAACGATTAATGCAATGATTGTAGCTGGTATTAGTTTAATTATAGCAGCTGCGTGCAACTTATTTATAACAAATAAAGACGCAATTACGTACATACCAAAAGTAACAGAATGATGAAAAAGAAAGGATTTATTTTTGATTTAGATGGTGTCATTGTGGACACAGCCAAATACCACTATCTCGCATGGAAAAATTTAGCAGAAGAACTTGGTATATCATTTTCAGAAACACAAAATGAACAGTTAAAGGGAGTTAGTCGTATTCGATCTCTCGAAAAGATACTAGAATGGGGGAATTTAGAAATTTCACAGGATAAATTTGATAAGCTACTTGTAGAGAAGAACGAAGAGTACTTGTCGTATATCGATAAAATGGATCAGAATGAAATTCTCCCTGATGTTGTCAGAGTCTTAGAATATCTAAAGACACAGAATTGTGGAATTGCTCTTGGGTCTGCAAGTAAAAATGCACGTATCATTCTCGATAAAGTAAGCCTACGCGAACATTTTGAGACAATTATTGATGGCACAGATGTAACGAAGGCGAAACCCGATCCCGAGGTATTTATGAAAGGAGCAGAGCGGCTCAATATAGCGCCAGAACACTGTGTAGTTTTTGAAGATTCTGTAGCCGGAATTCAAGCAGCAAATGCTGCGGGAATGATCAGTATAGGTATAGGGGATAGCGCTATACTATATGAAGCGGATCATGTATTTAAGAACTTTAAAGAGATGGACGACCAGTTTATAAACCAATTAATAACCACAGAAAAAGTATAAAAAATTATGAATCAGGATTATATACAACCAAATGTTTGGTCACTGATCGAAGAAGAATTTGACGTGGCTCGTGTCAAATCTTCAGAAAGCCTCTTTAGTATCGGGAATGGTGCTATGGGACAACGAGCAAATTTTGAAGAACATTACTCAGGACCTACTTTTCAAGGAAGTTATATAGCTGGTGTTTATTATCCGGATAAAACCAAAGTTGGTTGGTGGAAAAACGGATATCCGGAATATTTTGCTAAAGTGCTAAATGCACCCAATTGGATAGGTATTAATGTAGAGGTTAATGGTGAAGTATTGGATCTCTATACGTGTAAGAGTGTGGCTCATTTTAAGAGAGAGCTTAACATGAAAGAAGGTTGGTATGAGCGTTCCTTTGAAGCCGTTTTACCTAATGATGTCACAGTTCAGGTTAAAGCTACTCGTTTCTTAAGCTTGTCTCAGGATGAGGTAGGCGCTATTAAATATCAAGTAACACCTTTGACTCATGATGCTACAATCAAACTGACACCTTATCTTAACTCTGGCATTACCAATGAAGATACGAATTGGGATGACCAATTCTGGGAGACTTACGAGGTTATACAAGATAATCAAGTATCCCAAATCTGTTCTAAAACCTTAAAAACCGACTTTCATGTCTGTACAGGTATGGTTAATACAGTACTGTTAGATGGTACTGTTCAAGATATAGAGGCAAAAATATCCCAAGATAACACATATATTGAACAGTCGTATGAACTAACAGTGAAACAAGGTCAAACTGTGGCTTTACACAAATTTGGGGGTTATACAGTTTCATTAAACCACTCACAGAACCAGTTAAAAGCAGCCAGTAAAAAATCCCTTGATGCGGCAGTAAACAAAGGGTTTGACATGTTACTTCAACAACAAAAAGATGCTTGGTCCCAAATATGGGAGATGGCCGATATCGTAATTGAAGGCGATGTTAAGGCACAGCAAGGTATTCGTTTCAATATTTTTCACCTTAATCAAACGTATTTAGGAAAAGATCCACGATTGAATATCGGTCCAAAAGGATTTACCGGTGAGAAATATGGCGGGAGTACCTATTGGGATACCGAAGCGTATTGTATTCCGTTTTACATGGCTACCAAAAATCATGAGGTGGCACGCAATTTACTAGTATACCGCTATAACCATTTGGATAAAGCTATAGAGAATGCAGAGAAACTCGGTTTTACTAATGGAGCTGCGTTGTATCCAATGGTTACCATGAATGGAGAAGAATCTCATAATGAATGGGAAATAACCTTTGAAGAAATTCATCGTAATGGGGCTATGGTGTTTGCTATTTATAATTATGTGCGTTATACGGGAGATTACTCTTATATCCCGGAAAAGGGATTAGAAGTTATGATAGCCATTGCTAGATTTTGGCAGCAGCGCGCAACGTTTTCTACAGATAAGAATAAGTATGTTATTCTTGGTGTTACGGGGCCCAACGAGTATGAAAATAACGTCAATAATAATTGGTACACGAATTACCTAGCGCAGTGGTGTATAAACTATTGTATCGAGAATCTTAACCGAGTAAAAGTTGATTTTACAGAAGATTATAACAGAATTATTAAGAAGACTAACTTGACGGCTTCAGAAATTGTAAAAATGTCAGCTGTGGCGGAAGGTATGTATTTTCCATATTCTGAAAAGCATGACGTATATCTACAACAAGATGGTTTTCTGGATAAAGAATTGATTACGGTATCAGATTTGGAGCCTTCAGAACGTCCTATAAATCAAAAATGGAGTTGGGATCGTATTTTGCGTTCACCCTATATCAAGCAGGCGGATACATTACAAGGTTTTTATTTGTTTGAAGATCATTTCACAAAGGAGCAACTTGAAAAGCATTTTGATTTCTACGAGCCTTTCACTGTTCATGAATCATCATTATCGCCTTGTGTACATAGTATTCAGGCAGCAAGCTTGGGAAGAGTGGATCAGGCCTATACTTTTTATTTAAGGACTTCCCGATTGGATTTGGATGATTATAATAAAGAGGTTGAAGAAGGCCTACATATTACCAGTATGGCTGGTACATGGATGAGTATTGTGGAAGGATTTGGTGGACTACGTATCATAAATGATCAATTGTCCTTTACACCCAAAATTCCATCACAATGGTCTGCCTATTCGTTTAAAGTGAATTTTAGGAATCAAATTTTGAAAGTTTCTGTTTCTCATGAAGGGGTATCTTTTGTATTAGAAGGGAGTGAAGAGTTGACTATTCTTGTAAATAATAAAACAATTCTTGTCGCACCCAATAATTTGATAACAGTGTAAGTAAAGTAAGTTGTATAGAAAACTCTCATTAACTTTGTAGTTAGTGATTCACGCAAGTAATTAAAAGAGAAGTAACGATGAAAATTAAACTGTTTATAGTAAGTATCTGCTGTTTTATAGCCTTTGGGAATGCACAGATTAAGAAAGTTGAACCCCCACATTGGTGGAGTGATATGGAAACCTCTGAAATTCAAATATTATTTTATGGCGATAGTCTCGCTAATTATGAGGTAAAGTCGGATGGACTTCAAATCATCAAGGTAGATAAAGTTGTGAATCCTAATTACCTTTTTGTTACTGTAAACACTAAAAATGTAGTGCCATCCACTGCATCCTTTAGTTTTTCAAAAGATGGCTCCATTGCGTTTACACATCCTTACGAAATTGTAGCTAGAAACCCTTCTTCTCGCGAACGCAAAGGTTTTGATAGCAGTGATGTCGTATATCTTATTATGCCGGATCGTTTTGCAAATGGCAATCGGGATAATGATTCTCATCCTGAGATGAGCGAAAAAGTTGAGCGATCTAATGGCGGCGGCAGACACGGTGGTGATATTCAAGGGGTGATCAATAATCTGGACTATATTCATGATTTGGGAGCTACTGCTATATGGAGTACGCCGCTCTTAGAAGATAACGAGCCAAAATACTCTTATCATACGTATGCCCAAAGCGATTTGTATCGTATTGATCCTCGGTATGGAACTAACGAAGACTATAAAAAGTTAGCTGATGAGATGCACGAGCGTGATATGAAATTAATTATGGACTATGTAACGAATCATTGGGGATCCAAGCATTGGATTATAAAGGATTTACCTTTTGCAGAATGGATTCACCAGTGGCCAGAAGGTTTTACCAGAAGTAATTACAGAATGGCAACTCAGTTTGATAGCTATGCCTCCGAAGTAGACAAAAAAGGGTGTATGAATGGTTGGTTTGATACTACGATGCCTGACATGAATCAGAGCAATCCTTTTGTTTTAAGGTATATGATTCAAAATGCTATATGGTGGATAGAATATGCCGGTCTGGATGGATTGCGTGTAGATACCTATTCTTACAACGATAAAGAAGGCATAGCTCAATGGACCAAAGCTATCATGGATGAGTACCCCAACTTTAATATTGTTGGTGAAGTATGGATGCATGACCAAGCGCAGATTTCATATTGGCAGAAGGATAGTAAAATAGGAGCATTGGATAATTACAACTCCAATCTTCCTTCCGTGATGGATTTTACCTTACATGACGCCGTTACCACAATGTTTTCTGAAGATGAAACGGGATGGGATAAAGGAATGATTCGGGCGTATGACAATTTTGTAAATGATTTTTTATACCCTGATGTCAATAATATCATGGTGTTTGCCGGAAATCATGATACCAATCGTATAAATGGAATTTTCCAAAGTGATATAAAAAAATACAAATTAGTGCTTTCGTTGCTATTGACTACACGCGGAATTCCGCAGTTATATTATGGTGATGAAATTGGTATGTTAGGTAATCGCGACGAAAAAGGGGATGGCGATATACGAAGAGATTTTCCCGGAGGATGGTTTGTAGATGGTCGCAGTGCGTTCAAATCAGCGTCTACCAATCATGGCCGTACCAGTGATCAGGAAGCATATCACAAATTCACAAAAAAACTATTAAACTGGCGCAAAGAAGCAACAGCAGTTCACAGCGGTAGTTTGTTACAATATATTCCATTTGATAATGTGTATGTGTACTTTAGATCCAATGAAACACAAACCGTTATGGTCATTATAAACAATAGCTCAAAAATTAGAAAACTTGATACATCTCGTTTTAAAGAAGGTATACAATCGTTTACCGAGGGCACAGATGTAATATCAGATGAGAATTTTGACCTAACATCAAAAATAACAATTCAGCCAAAAACCGCTTTAATTTTAGATTTAAAATAAAAATTATGAGAATTCTTACCACCACATTAATTTTAGGAATGATTGCACTCTCGTCGTGCGGAAAAGTAGCAAAAGAAAAAGAGATTGAACCAGCTAAAAAGCAATCAGAAAAACAATTGACACGCTTTGATATAGATAGTATTGCAGAGCGTGCAGTCATCTATGAAGCAAATATTCGTCAATATTCACCAGAGGGATCCTTCAACGCTTTTACCAAGGATATTCCAACACTCAAAAATCTGGGCGTTAAAGTAATTTGGTTAATGCCGGTATATCCTATTTCGACAACTAAGAGTAAAGGCTCTTTAGGTAGTTATTACGCGGTTTCAGATTACACTAAGGTAAACCCAGAGTTTGGTAGTTTAGAAGATTTTCAAAACTTAGTAAAAGTGGCGCATGAAAATGAGATGTTAGTAATTCTTGATTGGGTTGCTAATCACACAGGATGGGATCATTCATGGATAAAATCTAATCCTGAGTTTTATACAAAAGATAAGGAAGGTAACATAACCCATACCGAAGGAACTGACTGGACAGATGTTGCTGACTTGAACTATGATAATAAGGAAATGCGTCAGAAAATGAGAGACGCAATGAAGTATTGGGTAGCAGAACAAAATGTAGATGGCTTTAGATGTGATGTAGCCGGAATGGTACCTGTCGAATTTTGGAATAAGACAGCTGCAACCTTAGAAGAAATAAAGCCTGTTTTCATGCTGGCAGAAGCGTGGGAACCTGAATTGTTAGACGATGCTTTCGATATGGGATACGGTTGGGACACTCATCATGTCATGAACAAAATTGCCAATGGCGAAGCAGACGTATCTGCATGGGATAAGCGAATGACTCAAATCGATACCATGTATGATGCCGATGACATTTTAATGAACTTCACTTCGAATCATGATGAAAATTCATGGAACGGTACCGTTGAGGAGCGTATGGGAGATGCAAAGGAAGTGTTTGCTGCGCTATCCTATGTTGCACCGGGTATGCCGCTAATTTACTCAGGACAAGAATATGATCTAAATAAAAGACTTTTATTTTTTGAAAAAGATTCTATTGCTAAGCAAAAAGGAGTGTTCTATCCTTTATATGAAAAACTGGGTACATTGAAAAATGAGTATCCTGCGCTTAACGGAGGTAGTGATGCGGCAGATTATGAAAGAATCAGCACGTCTGATGATAAAAATGTCTTAGCATTCTCACGTACAAAAGCGAATCAAAAAATTGTTTTTATAGCTAATTTGAGTAAAACAACTAAGGAAGTGTCTGTTGATGTACAAGGTGCCTTTAAAAATTATATGACAGCTACTACGGAGACTTTTGATAGTGATAAGAAAACAGTTATCAAACCCTGGGAATATAAAATTTTGATTGCAGAATAAACCAATTTATTAAAACGCAACCCTGGATAAAACGGCTCATTTGAAATGGGTCGTTTTTAGTTTGTAGAAGTGAAATAATAGATTTTTAGGATAAATTCAATACGATATACCTAAAAAACCACTCATAAAATGTGTAATTCTTATTTTATAAAGACAAAATAAAGAACTTATTAACCGAAAACGTTTTAGTTTTTAGCAGTATTAGGTTATTACCTACAATAGGAATAGTTTTGAGTGAGATGACAGAAAAAGTAAAAAATATAGCAGTGCTTACTTCTGGTGGAGATGCACCGGGAATGAATGCAGCAATACGTGCCGTAGTAAGAGCATGTAGCTTCTATGATTTGAATTGTTTTGGTGTATATAAAGGCTATGAGGGTCTGATCAATAACGAAATGGAACCCCTTAACGCAAGGTCTGTACGTAATATCATCAATAAAGGCGGGACATTTCTCAAATCTGCGCGTTCCAAAGCTTTCATGACCAAAGAAGGTAGAAAAAAGGCACATGAGAATTTGATAACAAATCATATCGATGCCTTAATAGTTATTGGGGGTGATGGCAGTTTTACTGGAGCCTTAAAATTATCTGAAGAATTTGATTTTCCTGTGATAGGCATACCTGGCACTATTGATAACGATATTAATGGGACTGATTATACTATAGGGTATGATACAGCGCTCAACACTGTAGTCGAAGCAATTGATAAAATTAGAGACACCGCGAGCTCACATAATCGTTTATTTCTTATCGAAGTAATGGGGCGAGATGCAGGAGATATAGCGCTCAATGCTGGCATTGGTGCCGGAGCAGAGGAAATTCTGATCCCAGAAGAGGATATGGGCATTGACAGATTAATTGATTCTCTCAAAAAAAGTAAGAAAACTGGGAAAACCTCCAGTATTATAGTAGTTGCAGAAGGTGATAAATCCGGTAAAAATATCTTTGAACTCGGCGAGCATGTAGAACAACATCTTGACGGATATGAAGTACGTGTTTCGGTGTTAGGTCATATTCAGCGAGGTGGAGCCCCAAGTTGTTATGATAGAGTCTTAGCCAGCAAACTCGGAGTCGGAGCTGTGGAAGCATTGCTAGAGGGTAAACGAGACATTATGATTGGTATAGTGCACAAAGACGTTACTTCCATTCCACTAAAGCAAGCGTTAGAAAAAAGAGATCATCAACACGATCGTTTAATAAAAGTAGCCGATATCACATCGGTTTAGTAATAAAAGGTAACCACATTTTTTTAATCAACAAATAACCATAATATAGTATGAGTACAATTAAAATAGGAATTAATGGATTTGGTCGAATCGGAAGAATAGCGTTTAGAATCGCTGCTGAGCGATCTAACGTTGAGGTTGTAGCTATCAATGATCTTCTGGATATCGAGCATTTAGCATATCTATTGAAATTTGATTCTGTTCATGGAAAGTTTAAGGGAACAGTAGAGGTGAAAGATGGAAATCTTTATGTCAATAATAAAAAAATAAGAGTGACTGCAGAGCGTAATCCCGAAGATCTTAAATGGGATGCAGCCGGTGTAGATGTTGTTATGGATTGTACAGGGATTTTCACCACCCTTGGAACAGCAAATGGTCACCTTAAGGCAGGAGCAAAGAAGGTAGTGATTTCTGCACCATCTGCAGATGCGCCTATGTTTGTAATGGGAGTGAATCATAAAGAGGTGAAAGCATCAGATACGATAGTTTCGAATGCTTCCTGTACAACAAACTGTTTGGCACCTTTAGCAAAAGTAATACACGATAACTTCGAGATTGTAGAGGGTCTGATGACTACTGTTCATGCGGCTACAGCAACGCAAGCCGTTGTGGATGCACCATCAAAAAAGGATTACAGAGGAGGTCGATCGGCCTTAACTAATATCATTCCGTCGTCAACAGGAGCTGCAAAAGCAGTAGGTAAAGTTATACCAGAACTAAATGGAAAACTTACCGGAATGGCTTTTAGAGTACCAACAGCAGATGTATCAGTTGTCGATCTTACCGTGAAGACTAAGAAAGCTGTTTCTTATGAAGAAATTAAACGAGTGATGAAGCATGCTTCAGAAAACGAACTTAAAGGAATTCTAGGATATACAGAAGATGATGTCGTTTCACAAGATTTTGTGGGGGAAACCTGTACGTCAACTTTTGACGCAAAAGCGGGAATTGCTTTAAATGATAATTTCTTTAAACTTATCTCATGGTATGATAATGAGTTTGGATATTCTTCCAAATTAGTAGATTTATCAGAACACGTTGGAAATTTATAACAATATTTTGTAATTGATTTATCTCAAAATATACTATTTTGAGATAAATTGTTTACGATAAAACTCTTACAACATGATTTTATTGGCTGATGGTGGTTCTACAAAATGCGATTGGATACTTTTAGGAGATGACGGAGAGATCATCTTTAAAACACGAACTGAAGGATTAAATCCTGCTGTATTCAAACCTAATGTTTTAGAAGAACGAATTCGAAAGAATGAGGAACTTACAAAGCATAAGGATAGTATTATAACTGTGCATTTTTATGGTGCAGGTTGTGGAACTAAAAAGCCGGCAGCATTGCTAAAGCAAATTTTTGAAGATTTTTTCGAAAATGCTACCGAAGTGATTGTGAGAGAAGATATGGTGGCAGCTGTGTATGCTGCAACTACAGAACCAGGCATCGTATGTATTTTAGGGACCGGGTCTAATAGTTGTTATTATGATGGAGAGCATATTCATATGGCAGTAGATTCGTTAGGGTATATTTTGATGGATGAAGCAAGTGGTAATTACTTTGGGAAACGCTTAATTCGAGATTTTTATTACAAAAGAATGCCGCCAGAGGTGGCAGAAGCTTTTAATGAGCAATACGATTTATCTTCAGATGTAATTAAAGAAAACCTGTACAAAAAAGAGAATCCTAACACGTATTTGGCATCATTTGCAGAGTTTATCTTTACCAGTGAACGTAATGGATATTTTTATAAGATAATAACAGAGGGTATTCAAGAATTTGTAGAAACGCGTGTGCTTTGTTTTCCTGAAGCGCAGAATGTCCCCATCCACTTTATAGGATCCATAGCACATTTTAGCGAAGATATAATACGTGCAGCTGTTTGGCCTTATCATTTAAAAATCGGTAATATTGTGCGGCGACCTATCGATGGCATTATTGAATATTACAGAAAAGAGGTTTTAAAGGTGAAAGTAGATTAACTGCTTTTAATTGCTGTTTTTATGCGTTCAATGCTTGCTTTATTAAAGCTTGGGCTTTATTAGAAAGATCAAGTGCTAAGGCTTCGCGTTGACCTTTTGGGGACATTTTAGCCCACGTTTTTTGCAGTATACTAATGATTTTATCATCTGTATGCTTAGTCAGAAAGTCTTCAAAATAATACTGAAGAAATACCAGACAAATAGTATCTTCAAGACATTGCGTTTCTTCGTCTCTTTTCAATTTTTTCTTCTGAATTAAAAAAGAAACACGTTCAATGACTTCTTTATCGTATCCTAGTTGATAAAGAATTGAGGACGCTTTATCTGCATGAAATTTTTTGAGATCCGTACGCCATTGCAAATAGCCTGTCCGATCCATAGGGAAACGGTCTCTGGGTATTTGCCATCTGCAGATATGTTGTGCTCTGGCAGCAAGTTTTAGGGCTTCGGAGGCTTCCGGGAAATATTGCATCAATGCTTCTGTCATACGTTGTCCATAAACAAGTTCTTTTGCTACAGGCACGTCATTTATCGTCTCCTTATTAGGATCTTCAGCATTTTCTCTGTCGATATGCTGATAAGCAAGTTCAATTTTTGAAGTTTGTTTCATAATCCAAGTAATTAATCACAAAGGTATTTCTTTTCTAAAAGAAGTCTTATAAATCAATCGAATTTAGTGAAACCTTATGATTTCTTATTACTAAGTAGTTGTAAGACATAGGTGAGTTGAGGATCGTTACAAGTAACAAGATCATTGAATGTATACGGTATAAAGCGATCGGGTGTCACACCACTGCTCTTATTGACCGAGGGATTACTAATATAGTTTTGTACATTTTTCAAGTTGATGCTAAATTGAATTCCTGAGTGAGGTAGTTTGTAATGAACGGTGAGTCCTATGTTGTGAGAGTCGTAGGAACAGCCTGTTTCCTCTCCCACGAGCGTGATTCGAGAATTATTTTTCGCTAATAATGCAAAATCTGAAGCTTCATTTAAGGTTGCTCCATTTATCAAAACATATACCGAACCGGTGAACCATGTTTTAGTTGGAACCATTAGTGATTCTAAATTATCAAAACTTGAAGTCCATCCGTTATATACCGGATGATTTTTAAACTTTTCTTTTAAACCAAGTTCCTCTTCATAATATGAACCTAAGGTAAACTCCTTAAACGGAATTTCTAACACACCGATATGCTCGGTTGTTCTTTGTTTATAAAATTCATTGGTGATATAAGACATTAATCGTAAGGTATTGGCACGAAGTCCTCCATGATTGTTTCTAATATCAAGTATGAGATTAGAAATTTTATGTTTTTTAAACTCCGTAAAGAGTTGATCCATCAATTTATTAAAATTAGAGGAGCCTATTGAAAAGCTTTTTATTTTTAAAAGGGCGATATGATTCTTAGTATCATACAAAACTGAAACTTTATCTGAATTTGCGCCAACGTATGGATTTTGACTCTTTTTAATGAATTGAGAAGGTAAGTTGTTACCTTGATCTCGTGAAATATTCAATTCTGTTTGTGTTATTGCAGTAAGCTCTGCATTTTTTTCAATTCCTAAAGAATCGACAAAATGAATAGTGTACTTCTTACTTTTTCCATATTCTAAATGATAATAGATATTGAAATTCTGCTCTATTAAACGATGCCTTTTTTGCTCTAAGTAGCCATCGACAGGAACATATTTTTTCATGCTGGAAATAATCCTTTTAATGGGAACGCCGTTGATGGATTTTAATGTTGAGCCTATCGGGACACCATCATTTTCTATAGCACTATAAACCTCATTTTTTATGATCTTAAGAGTCAAGGGAAAGTTAGTGCTATTAGATATTAGATTTGCGGGTGGATAAATATTGATATGACCATCTCGAATCACATTAGTAATGTTATAAAGATTTTTGAGTAGGTTGAGCGGTTGGTAGGTATTAGTCTCTTTGTTAAGGGCGTTGACTAACGAATCCAATGTATTTTTATTACTGTATTTATATAAAGTAGGATGTCCTTGCTCGAGAATTGCTTTAAAAATGGATAAATCATTTTGAGTAGCTTCAAGGCGTGCATTAGCTTGCGCGTAAATAAGCATCTCAGAGAGAAAAAGACACACAAAGAGAATATGTTTCAGGTTCATTTTTACCAATGATAGAATTCTAAATAAAGACGTTAAATTCTATAAAATGTTGCGCTTTTACTGGATGCAAGATACATTAAATATAAGGGAATTCTACAGTGTTTGGAGAATAACACTTACGACATACCATAAATTAGTATTCAAAAATTTTTCTATTTTGATTCTTCTCGCTTTTTTAGCTGTTTTTGGATTTTTTTAATAGCGGATTCAATTGACTTTTCCGGTTCTATAATATTGTATTCCCCCCAAAAGTCAGGTTCAGAGAATCCACTTGCTTTGTCGCTCAAAATAGTACTTGGTTTAAGACGTTCTTTAGCTTTTAGAGATTTCTTTTCAGCGTTTTCTTTCCAATCGGTGACAGCAAGTTCTACATCTAATTTGTATACAGAGTTGAATAATCGTTTCTTCCAGTTAATTTTGAAGGCTAATTCCATTTTACTATACCCATAATACCATTTATTATTATCCTCACGGTAGTTCACAGTATAATCGGCCTGTGTAGCATACACTTTTGCTCTTGCAGGTTTTTTTCTAACAAAAATTTTACTTGCTTCTTTTCTGTTCTCTAAGTTAAGACTAAAGGAGGCTTTAGTTAGGGCATAGGTAGTAACATCAATATATAATTTTCCATAATACATTGGATCAGGTATATTAGGATGTTGTTTAAAATTAATAACATACATGTTTCTGTTGTTCATACCAACACTTTTGTCCATCGTAAAGATGTAACTGTCCAAAATGTCATTTGATAAAAGAGCTTCTGGATGCTTTACAAGATCCAAATATAAAGCACTAGCCGGCCCTCCCTGAAGTTTCAGAGTAAGAGTGTCTAAACGTTTATAGTCCGTGTTTTTGCGAGCCTTAAATAATTTGACATCATCGACCTTGTTAAGTGGTGAAGGATTCTTGTAAATATCAATCACAGCTTCAGAGAGCGAGACATAGGTTCTTCGCTTTCGAATGGTTTCTCTATAAAAGGCAGTTTGGATGATTGGAGAAGCAAGATAGTTATCAGGAATTTTCTTAATAACCTGTTTCATTATTTCCTTTGCATCCCGCTCGCCGATGCTCACTTCATCCAGCTCTGTAACGGTTCTTTCCAGTTGGATTGCATCTTCCATGTTTTGAAGTTGCACAAGTGAAACAGTTTTATTTTTATAGCCCAGATAACTAATGATTAAATTTGCATTTCTATTTTGATACGGTACTTTAATAGAAAATTCACCAGAAGCATTGGAAACAGTAGATATATTTGTTCCTGATAAAACCACTGTTGCCGAAGGTAGCGCATCATTGTTTGATTTATCTTCAATAGTTCCTGTATACAATTGGTATTGAGAAGATTCTTGTGTTTCAACTTGAAAAGCACTTAGCTTAAATGAGAAACATATAACTAAAAAAATGAAAGAAAGTTTCTTCATAGGTAGGTGTATCATTTTTTTATATTTTTTGGTTAATTCAGTTTTCATACCTGGCGTATTAAAGTTCTAAAATGTACTTTTTGGTTAATAAAGATACGCTCTTAAACATAGCGATCTACATTTTAAGAATGCGAAATATCTATACAAGATAATAAATAAAAACTTATCACTTCATGATCCATATCAGTTGCAATGTTACTACATACAAACAAGGAATCTAATGATAGCCATTATGATCTCCAAACCAATTTTGCAATTTTATATTCATAATTTCTGTGGTAAAAGGTTTGGTAATATAATCATCTAATCCTTGAGCGATAAATCTGTCTGAATCTCCCGGCAATGCATTTGATGTGAGTGCAATAATGGGAGGGGTTTGCTTACTCTTCTCTTTTATGAGTTGACAAGTTTGTATTCCATTAATTTCTGGAAGGTTGATGTCCATTAATATTAATTGATATTTATTTTCTTCAAACATTTCAAGGGCTTGATGACCATTTTTGGCTATATCTACAGTACATCCTAAATATTTTAAAATCTGTTTAGAAACGATGATACTTGTCTCTGAATCTTCCACTAATAGCACATGAATATTAAATGAAGTAACGGGTAGGGGTTTGTCCAAACTTTTTTCGGGTAAAGCATCTACCACTTTGGTTTTAAATGTGAACCAAAAATTACTTCCAATACTAGGGGTGCTTTGCACACCTAATGTACCATGCATTAGATCAACTAATTTTTTACAAATCGTAAGGCCTAATCCACTTCCTTCTCCAGCGAGAATTGCTTCGTTATGAAATTGACTAAACTGTTGAAACAATTCTTTTTGATCCTTTTGTGAAATACCGATTCCCGAATCAATTACTTCGACTCTAATCGTAAGGGATCCTTTTTTAGTGTTTACCAAGAATGCTTTAATCGTAATGCCTCCTTTTTTGGTAAATTTAATAGCGTTTCCAATTAGATTGGACATAATCTGTGTAAATCTGTTGGCGTCAATCAGAAGCGTTTCAGGAATTTCACTGGATACTTCAGTTTTGAGATAAAGATCTTTAGACTTGCTAGTAGCTAAGAATAAATTGATATTTTGTGAAATTAAGGTTTTAAAATGCACTGGTTTTGGAGATAAAGTAAATTTGCCAGCTTCAATTTTTGAGAGATCTAATATTTGATTTAAAATATCCAAAAGATTGAGCGATGATTGATGTATAATGGTAACATATTCTTTTTGCAAGGGGTTGAGCTCTGTGTTCTTGAATAATAAATCAATCATTCCAATGACACCAACCATCGGAGTTCGTATCTCGTGACTCATATTAGCCAAAAAATCCTGGCGTATTTTTGAAGCAGCAATAACTTGTTCATTCTTAGCTTTTAATTTATCCAAATTAATACCAATAAACATAGAGAATAATCCTAAAAATATAGGTGCTGTATTCACCATAAAATGAATTGGATTGTTTTGTTGAACCATTATTACGGAATTCCAATTTAATGGTAGTGCTTGCCTTGAAATATCAAAACAGGTAGCAATTGTAGGAAAACATAACCCAAATAAAATGCCATATAGCGTGTACTTGGTCATTTCATTTCGAAATGAAAAAAGTTGCTTCATAATTTTAAAAATTGCGATCTAAAAACTCTTCGAAATAGGTATGGGGTGTAATCAAAAGCAATATTGTTTTAAATATACCATTTTGAATATTAAATTCCTGAAATTCATGATGTTTTTGAAACGTTAAACTGAAACTAATCGGATTTTTAAAAATTTAGACTAGTTTCATTTTTAACTATTAATTTAAAAACTACAACTTGAAAACATAAAAAACCCATGGCAGTTAGTGCACCATGGATTTTAGGATATGAAACCTAGCATTAAAAATTGTTATCCTTTAAAAATTATTTTTCTCAATTTATAACCATCAATTTTAATTAAATATGTTTTAGGGTCTCTGTAATTATGGATGTAATCATCTATCACACCTTTATCCATGAGCCTTCCCGTCAAATTATAAAGGCTATAGTTGAGACCTTGGGGTACATCTTTTATATTTTTAAAAGTTTTTTGATTTGTACTTTGTTGACAGGTGGCATCTGCAAGTAAGCGATTTATAAAAGTAATACGTCCTTGCTTATCACCTTCTAATGTAACTGTGGCAGTATTGTCTATATCTAAAATACCTTCACCGGTAAGATTGCCCAATATAATTAAGCATGCGTTTCTGATTTTTATTCGTACACCCTGCTCCAAGTGTAAACTCTCGGTAATAAAGATGACAGCTTCATTGGATGTTTCATCAAGTCCATCTATTACCGTATTTTCGGTTACTGACATTAGTTTATAGGAAATGTCAACCTTTAAATTGGCGAATCCCAATTGAGTAGCAATTAGGAATGTAAAGAGTAGTAATTTTTTCATATGTAGATTTTTTTGGGTTTATAAAATGGTAGGTTTTAACTTACATACTAAATTGAATTAATTCATAAAAACCTGTTTGTTATGGTCAATATACAAATTATTACGTTAAAACCGTATATTATTATCAGTCTTTACGAATTTTTACGAATTTTTTTTTAAATGGGAATATTATTGAGAATGTCTCAAAGTTTTTCGTGGAATGTGTTTTTTTAATTCATGGTTGTGGATTATTTTTTTTTGTTTGTTTTACATTTGTCATCAGAGTAATATCTTTTATGACAAAAAGAATTGTCTCATAACCTGCTAACCTTAAAATCATGTTCGTCTCTTTTGTAATCCGTGTTTTTCAACGTTTTACCATCTGGTTTAAAACGCTCCTGGAAGAATTGTTAAATAATGTAATCAGTGTCGTTTTTATTCTGGCAATATATTTAGCATTATGGCATTTTCCTCAAACTATTGATTTATTGTTGATTTTGAATCAGGCAGATGCTTTTATGTTTGAAGTTCCGTTATACTTTACTTTACTTATGACGTCGGCTTTTCTTATTTGGAATATTCCGAAATACTTTTATTATCACAATTATAAAGATATAACATGGAGTAATTTTTTAAGATTTGTCCCTAATCAACATTATCGACACCAGTATCGCAATGCAAACGGACGTTATTCCTATGTAGTTAAAATTCATATGCGTAAAATTGTTCCAAGAATATTGGCGGTCTTGTTATTATGCATTTCAGCCTTGAGTATCTTAAATGCGATGGAATTGTTTGATTTGAGAAACACCTATACGGATGTTCTAAATCCGGATAATACACTTTTGTTATGTATTCTTGTGTTATTGCTGTTTTCTGAGCCAAGGATCTACAAACTGTTACAGATTGTGTTTTATAAAATTCCTAAAACCAATTTGATCGTTTTTCTGGTTTCCATTGCGTTACTAGCACTAATTATATCATTAGGTACGCTAAACACACAAACAGAGAAAGACTTGGGTAATTTATTTTTATCTAATTGTGCACTGGCTTTATTTTTCTTGTCATTGTCATTCAATAGTTATAAAGTATTACAAAAGGTGTCTAAAAATATATTTTATGGTAGTATTCTTAGCGCTGGATTTATAGTACTTATATCTTTCATTGTACTAAACTTTGTGCCAAAATGGGCAAGCCTGATAAATCCATTGTCAATTTTAGTTCTTTCTCTACTTAGCCTGTTCATGTTTAGTTTTATTTTGATCCTTTTAGGAAAAAAACTTAAACTTCCTTTACTCTCAATTGTTTTAATACTTAGTTTTTTGTCAGCAGAATATCTCACCAAAGATTCTGACCATTACCATCTTGAATTAAGAACTGCATCGACTGAAAGAATGGCGATGGACAACTATATGTTTTATTGGCTCAAGACTCGAAAAAATTTAATTGAGTCAAAAGAGGTTTTTCCGGTGTTAATTGTAAGTGCAGAAGGAGGTGGGTCTAGAGCAGGATTATGGTCATTCTTAATTCATAGCTATTTGTACGAACGAACAAACGGTAAATATTTTGAGGATAATTTATTATCCCTAAGTGGCGCGTCTGGAGGAGGCGTTGGTAACGGAATGTTTTTTGCCGAAGCACGGGATGCTCAGCTAAACAATAGAGATGCGAGATTTTTACAACAGAAGGATTCAAAGTTTCCGCAATTGCAGTATAAGGCAAGCGTCATTTATAGAGAGAATTTTTTGTCAGAAGCTATATTGTCCCTTTTGGGTAGGGATCTGTTCAAGAGTGTGACGAACTTATTTAATTTTCGTAATCGCGGACAACTATTAGAAGACCAATGGAAAAGAAGCCATAAAAGATTTTTTGACGCTCGCGAGGAAGAAGGGTTATTGTCAAAGGAATTTCTGTCATTTTATGAGCAAACAACATCCACTACTCAGAATAAAGATCGTAAGGTTCCACCATTACTTCTAGTAAATACTACGCATACACAGACTGGAAATTATAACATTATCAGTCCCGTAAAATATGATCATTTACGGCCGTTAAACGGAATGAATGATTTTATTACAAAGTTGCAGTCAGGACACACTAATGCGTCAATTGATTTGTCTACCGCGCTGCGAATCAATGCAAGCTTCCCTTTTATAACACCTGTTGGAGAGATTGAGAATTCTGATATATCAAATCAGGAATGGTCAGATCAGTATGCTGATGCCGGTTATTATGACAATATTGGTGGTACCGTAAGTATTGGAGTAGAAGAGATATTTAAAAAAGTGCTCCGAGATTCTTTTCCAGAACTAATGGGTAAGGTTCAGATTAAGCATGTTCTTTTTGTGAACGATGAAGAGCGGAAAATTGCTAAGACCGAATCTCAGTTGGCAGCACCGTTAACAACCTTAAGGAACGTAAGATATGGTCATACGCAAGAAATCGTTCAAAAACTAGGAGAACGATATGCTGTTAAACTGAAGCAAACCACTATTCTTCCGTTAAAAAATATAGCCCCTAAGAAAAAGAATAATGACAACTTAAGAATAAAACCTGTGCTGCCGCTAGGGAGATACTTATCCACGATAGCAATACGATCGATGGAAGCACGTTTAAAAGAAGTCGCTCCACAATTGGATAAAATTGTTGAGCTAAACAACGACAAATGACATATTTTTTTGTATTTTTGTCGTAAATAAGTTTGATATGAGCGCGGTAACACCATTAGATTTCGACGGATTAGAGCACAAAGGACTGTTGCGGTATCTTAACATCGATATGCCTTTGCGCAATATGTATGATTTTATAGAGCTTTCCAGAAATGGAATAGATAAAAAAGCTTTATTGTATCTGGGCAAAACTATTGATTTTGATCTCAAAGCTTTATCACACGTTATTCATATATCAGAACGCACCATACAGCGATATCCTTTGAGTCGAAAGTTAACTACTGAAGCAAGTTCAAAAGTTTTACAACTGGCAAAATTGTATGCCAAAGGAGAGCATGTTTTTGGAGATCTAACTCGATTTAAGCGATGGATGGAGCATCCTAATATTGCTTTGGCTTCCAAAAAACCTAAAGATCTTTTGGACACTACTTTTGGATTTCAATTACTTAATGAAGAATTGGTACGTATTGAACATGGAATTTTTGCTTAATGCGCGTCTTTAGAATTGCAAAAGATCAATATATAAGAGATTTGACCGGTATAGGTGCAAAGACTGTTGGTGGGCGATGGAATGCCAAGGGTGTTGCAGTTTTATATACAAGTACATCAGCAGCTTTATCTATTCTAGAAGTATTAGCTCATTTACCAGCATCATTTTTTCCGGATAACATGTCGATTGCTACGATTGACATACCTGATAAATTTGTAGGCTCCTTTGTTGAACAATCGCTTCCTATGGGATGGGATAAGATACCACCACCTATCGAAAATCATGATTTTACAATGAATTGGATTAATCAACAAAAGTATGTAGGTTTTAAAATTCCGAGTAGTATCATACCCAAAGAACAGAATTTACTCCTAAATCCAAGCCACCCTAACTTTAAAAGTGTAAAAATAATTGATGTCGAGCCTTTTAGTTTTGACCCTAGACTGCTAACTATGTAGTTTTACAGTACTCAAAAAGCTGCAAATCATTTGATTATCCACTTAAATCCTAAAAATAGCATGTTGTTTATTTTTTTGGTAACAAATTGAGTATTTTCACGTCTTATATAAGTAACTAATCTTAAATTAATAATTAAATGAGTACAAAATTTAAAAGTTTGTATTTTTTGCCTGTACTTTTGGTAGCTTTTGTAAGTTGTAAAGATGACGCCAAAAATGAAGGTAACAAAGACATTGCTCAGGTAGAAAAAATACCTGGAATAGTTCTTGAAAATATGGACACTTTGGTAAATCCAAAAGAAGACTTTTACAATTATGTAAATGGTAGTTGGATGAAAAACACTGAAATTCCGGAAGACAGAACACGTTGGGGCGGCTTTGGAGTTTTGAGAAAGCAAACAGATAATGATGTGTTAGAAATCATTAAGGAGGCTAAAGAGAAAAACGCATATGCAGAAGGAACAGATCAGCACAAGGCGTTATTGATTTTTGAGTCTATAATGGATACGGTCGCACGTAATGAAGCAGGTGTTGCTCCATTAATGCCGACTTTAGAAAAAATACAAAACATCAAGACTATTGAAGATATTCAAACTGTTTTGGCGACAGAAACTGCGGCATCTGCACCGTTTATGGGATTTGTATCTTTTCCTAATTTGAGCAATAGTGAGATCAATGCAGCTTACGTATCGACAGGAGGTCTTGGACTACCGGATCGTGATTACTATTTGGATCAAGATGCTAAATCAAAGGAAATCAGAGGACAATATGTTGATCATATCACACGTATGCTTCAGTTTGTTGGTGATACAGAAGAAGAAGCACGTAAGACTGCAGAAACTGTTTTGACTATTGAGACAAAATTAGCAGAACCTCGCTTGGATAAAGTGGAGAGTCGTGATACGAGAAAGTTCAACAACCCAAGAACAATCAAGGAACTTTCGGCAATGACTCCGGCGGTAAATTGGACAAAATTTGTAAAGGACTTGGGGATAACTAAAACTTTGGACACCGTTATTGTAATGCAACCAAAGTATATGAAAGCACTTCAAACGGTATTAAAAGATACAAGTATTGAAGATCTTAAACGTGTGATGCGTTGGTCAACTGTTAATAGTGCTGCGGGTGCATTGTCTACAGAGATTGATCAAGCAAATTGGGAGTTTTATGATAAAACACTTAACGGTGCTATTAAGCAACGACCTTTAGAAGAAAGAGCATTAGCAAGAGTAAATGGTTCAATAGGAGAGGCAATTGGTCAACTGTATGTAGATGCAAAATTTCCGCCAGAGGCAAAGGCTAAAGCAGAAAAAATGATTGCTAATATTATCAAAGCTTATCAAAAGCGTATCGAAGCGTTAGAGTGGATGAGCGATAGTACAAAAGCTAAAGCAGTAGAGAAACTTGATAAATTTACGGTAAAAATAGGGTATCCTGATGAATGGGAAGACTATTCAAAATTAGGAGTAAAGACAGGAAATTCTTATTTTGAAAACAGAACTGCTGTTTCAGAATGGGCATTCAAAAAGAATATGGAAGAAATTGGCGAGCCAGTTGATAAAACTGAATGGGGAATGTCTCCGCAAACAGTAAACGCATATTTCAATCCATTATTCAATGAGATCGTTTTTCCTGCAGCAATACTTCAGCCACCTTTTTATAACTATACCGCAGATGAAGCTGTAAATTATGGTGGAATTGGTGCTGTAATTGGTCACGAAATTTCGCACGCATTTGATGATTCCGGTGCTAGATTTGATGCAAATGGAAACCTTGTAAATTGGTGGACAGAGCAGGATTTGAAGAATTTTACAGAACGCGGTGATGCACTGGCAGAACAATATAGTGCTATCGAAGTAATGGATAGTGTATATATCAATGGTAAATTCACATTGGGTGAGAATATCGGTGATCTTGGTGGAGTTCTTGGAGCTTATGATGGATTGCAGATGTATTATGCAGAAAATGGTCGTCCAGAGAATATCGATGGCTTTACTCCGGAGCAACGTTTCTTTATGTCATGGGCTACTGTTTGGAGAACAAAAATCAGAGAAGATGCATTGCGTACGCAGATCAAAACTGACCCGCATTCTCCGGGAATAAATCGTGCTATACAGCCGTTACTTAATGTGCCTGCTTTTTATGAAGCTTTCGACATTAAAGAAGGTGATAAAATGTACTTGGCACCAGAGAAGAGAGTACAAATCTGGTAAGTAGATTTTTTAAAAAAAAACTTATAGCTAAACCCCACATACGTGGGGTTTTTTGTTTAGTAACTTAACCAAACTATTTGTTTTTAATTTCGTTAAGAAGTAAAAAAGCTTTATTTACAAAGTCTTTTTCGAGGAATAGGGTAAAATAATTCGAAGTTGAAATAATTTCAAACACCGGAATTCCTTCATATGCTAGCAGTTTAAAAATATAGAAATATAACCCTACGGTTTTGGAGTTGTCCTCGGGTAACTCAATAGACATTGATGATAAATTGTCTGATATCGATATACAGGTCTCATTTTTAAAATGATTCTCCACAACCTCTTTTAAAGAAGAGGATACCAAAATATTACTTTCTTGAAAATTACTTGAGTATGTGAAATAAGTCTTGCTATTATCCTTGACAGCATTTAGTAAATTTGACTGACTAGTCAAGATACTATTAGAATTAAGAAAAGTATATTCAGTAATTCCCGATCGAACTACAATATCACCCAGATTACGCAACGAGTGGGATTGTTTAATTCTCTTTGGAGAGTATCGTCGCAGTGCCATGATAATTGAACCCGGTTTCACCTTCTTACGTAAAACTTTTTCAACTTGCGGAGTCAAATCGATAGCAAGAGAACTGTAGTTAATAATATCTCGGGAAAGTGCATCCTCAAGAAAAGGTTCGTGTCTTAAAATATCATGTACACAATCAGTAATGGTTTTCATTTGTTATATATTTAACATATTGTGCAAATATATCTATTTTATTGTAAATTCTTTATTTCAAGTGTAATTATGATTAATTATGCAGCATAAATCGTAGGCTATGAAAGTTTTAAAATTTGGAGGAACCTCCGTAGGATCTGTTGAAAATCTCAAGCGAGTAACTGATATCATTAGCAGAGATAACGAAACTAAGATAGTAGTTTGCTCAGCAATGTCTGGAGTAACCGATCAACTGGTGCGACTGACCGAGAATATCAAATTTGCGGATACTGTTGCAATAGCCAAGAATTTGGATGCATTAGAAAAAAAACATTTTGATTTAATAGCGCAGCTGATTCAGGTAGAGACTTCGAGAAACTTGTTATATGATAAAGTTTCAAGAATTATTACACAGCTATTCGATATCTCTTGCCAACCCTATTCTAATGAGGTAAATTCTTTAATTATTACGAGTGGAGAAACTTTGTTAACTGAAATTTTTGCAATATTCTTAAAAGAATCCGGTTGTTCCGTACAGTTATTATATGCCAAGGACTTTATGTATGTGGAGAGTGCAGATCAACCTAATATTAATAATGTTGCACGAAAACTTCATGAACAGATTGAGGATCTTCCAACAGCGACAGTGTATCTGACACAAGGCTTTGTATGCCGTAACAGGGAAGAGAAGATTAGTCACCTCAAAAGAGGGGGTAGTGATTATACAGCAACGATTATAGGCGCTGCAACAAATGCTTCTGAGGTTCAAATATGGACAGATATTGATGGTTTGCATAATAATGACCCGCGCTATGTTGAAAACACACACCCAATCGCACATTTAACTTATAATGAAGCTGCAGAATTAGCGTATTTTGGAGCTAAGATCTTACATCCGCAAACGGTATCTCCTGTGGTAGATAGAGAAATTCCGGTATTGCTCAAAAACACATTTAATCCAGATGCACAAGGAACGGTAATTTCTAATGCAATAGGAACAAAGGGGCTGAAAGCAATAAGCGCGAAGGATGGTATTACCGCTATTAAAATCAAATCAAATCGCATGTTGATGGCTCATGGGTTTTTGCGCAGAATCTTTGAGGTGTTTGATAAGTTTGAAACCGCAATAGATATGATCACTACCTCAGAAATCGCGATATCACTAACGATTGATGATACTAAAAATTTGGAAGAGATTATCAAGGAGATCAAGCAATATGCACATATAACTGTTCAGGAAGATTATAGTATCATCTGTATTGTGGGAGAAGCTGTAATTGATGATAAAAACACGTCAAAACTGTTTGATATTTTAAATCATATACCTGTTCGAATGATTTCCTATGGAGGAAGCAATAATAACATTTCTCTTTTAGTAGAGAAAGAAAGAAAAATTGAAACCTTACGCTTCTTAAATGCTAAGCTTTTTGACGCAGCACCACTTATAAGCGCTAACTAATTTTGTTTGTTTTGTACTTGAGTACTAAGACCGGTTGTAGGGATTGAATTATGCTTTGCCAAAGTGAATTTATCTACCGGTCTGGTCTCAAGAGTATTTTTAATTATATCCCCCTTAAAAAAATCATCAACTTATATGGTTGTTTTACGAAACTCTTAATTAATTTATTAATTAAGAATGTTGTTGTTTAAATTTTATTCTTTAGATTAGTACTCTATTAAAATTTTAACGAATAAATTGACGTTAATTTTGATTCATTGTTTTCCACCCCACCGTATTCTTGTTGTTACCTGATTTATTATTGTAGTATTTTAAATTATATGTCTTTGAATGTCATTAGGTTTTTGTTTCCACTCATCTTATTTTTTCAATGGCTCTCTATTCAAGCTCAAGTGAGACCTGTTGAATCGATAAATTATACTTGGTTTGATGAAATGATTGGCATTGAAAATACTAATATTTTTAATGGTGAAGTTTATCAACCCGAATATTATCCACTAAAAGGGGAACATGCGTACTTTAAGACTGACAAGTTTACTAAAGGTTTTATCGAGTATGATGGACAGAAATATTATAATCAAAATCTTAAATACGATGTATATAAAGATGAAATATTGGTGAAATTGGAGAGAGGTTATGGAGAAGCAATAATAAAACTGGTAAAAAATAAAGTAAGCAAGTTTGAGTTGTTAGGTCATTCATTCAAGTTATATAACGTGGATAATGAGTCAAAGGGTATCAGTTTTGTAGAAATCTTAAACACTTCTGAGCGGCTTACACTCGTAAAAAAACATTCAAAGACTAAAGTCAATAAAATTAAACAGAGAACGCTTTTTGAAAGCTTCAAACCAAATAGTAACTATTTTATTATATACAAGAATAAATTTTTTGATTTTAAGAAAGATAGATATCTTTTAAGAATTTTTCCACAATTAAAAGATGAAATCCAAGAAATTCTTCGAGATAAGTCCGATTTCAAGTCAATAGACAAAGATAGGTACCGTTTATTCTTAATAGAACAGATAGAAAAACTTGAACTAGAAGATCAAAAGATATGACAAGAGTTTTATGTACACTTACTTTGTTTTTATTATCTGCTTTCGTTTTGGCACAAGAAACTGAGTCTTCAAAAATTTCGATGAAATATATAGATGAGCCTTTAATTACAATTTTAAATAGGATAGAGGATCTTACAGGGGTGTATTTTTATTATAACGCGGAGTGGTTGAGAGATTATACAATAACAGGAGAATTGTCGGGAAATGATATAAACTCTAGTCTGACAAAGCTATTGAGCTCGACAAATCTGAATTTTTATAAAATGGACGGGGATAAGATATATTTGACTCAAAATAATATTATCTACGATTCGTTACCGGATAATTTTTTCCAAAAAAAAGCTGATGATAATGAGTACAAAAAAGAAAACCTAGGTTCAGAGGTTTTTTTTGTCAACAACAAAACTAGTAATGTCAAATTCGTAAAAATCGGCAAGTCTCAAATTGGCGTAAAGAAGAATTCTTATAATTTAAGTGGATATGTTAGGAACACAGAAGACGGTAGAGCTATACCTAATTTACCGATAACATTTAATCAAAACAGCAAGTATGTTATTACTGATATAAATGGTTTTTATCAGATTAATCTTCCTTTCGGCAAGAATGTATTACGTATAAATTCTTTAGGTAAAGAAATGATTGAAAGAAACATTTTATTATATGCTGATGGTACATTAGATCTTGAGCTTAGTGATAGACTTGAAATGCTGGATGAAGTTGTTCTTAATTCAAAAATCGAAAAGAATGTACGGGAATCAATAACAGGTAAAACAGAAATAGATATAGAACAATCAAAGAATATTCCATTAGTTTTAGGGGAACGCGATGTCCTTAAAGTAGCTACGGCTCTTCCTGGAATATCAACAGCTGGAGAAGGTGCATCGGGATTTAATGTACGAGGTGGTAAAACAGATCAGAATTTGATTTTACTTGATGAGGCAGTAATGTATAACTCTCAGCATTTTTTTGGTTTGTTTTCGGCATTGAATCCATTTGTATTAGGTGAGGTAGATATTTATAAAGGAAGCATTCCGGCAGAATATGGAGGAAGGTTATCGTCAGTTTTTGATATCGAAACGAAAAAAGGAAATGTGTCAAAATTGACAGCTGAAGCTTCTGTTGGTCCTGTAACTGCTAATTTAGCAATTGAGGTCCCGGTAGTTAAAGAAAAATCTTCAGTAGTCTTAGGAGGTAGAGGTGCTTATGCCAATTATATTTTGAAATCCTTAAATGAAGAATCTTTAAAACGAAGTCAAGCTTCATTCTATGACGGAATAGCATCATATCATCACAAAATTGATGATAAAAATATGTTAAAAGGCACTTTTTATTACAGCAATGATAAGTTTAGTATAACCTCTGATTCTCTTTTTGGGTATAGTAATCGTTTGACATCAATACAGTGGAGTCATCGATTTAGTGACAAGAATAAAACGGATATAAGTATTACTAACAGTAAGTACAACTTTACTATAGGTTACGATGCCGATAGTAACGCAAATTTTAATTTCGAATACATAATTCAAGAAACCGGATTAAAATTTAAAAATAATTTATCATATAATGACAAACTGGAATTTGGTTATGGGTTGTCAAGCAAATTGTACAATGTAGAGCCTGGTAGTTTGCAACCATTGAATGATTCTGAAATAGAAAAGCTTATCTTACCTAGAGAAAAAGGTCTGGAGTCTGCAGCTTTCTTATCTGCAAAGATTGATCTCAGCGATAGACTAACGGTCAATGGTGGTTTTCGTTTTTCAGTATATAACGCAATAGGTAAATCAGATCAATTTGTTTTCGAATCAAATCAGCCAAAAAGTATAGGTTCAATTAAAGACACAATGAGCTTTGGCAATAATGAGATTGTAAAGACCTACACGGCTCCGGAATTAAGAATTTCTACCAGATATCTACTTGCTAATAACTTATCTATAAAAGCTAGTTATGGCAATACAACACAATTTGTTCATACATTGTCTAATAATACAACCGTATCTCCAACGGACACATGGAAACTTTCTAATTTCAACATTAAACCACAAAGAGCTCATCAGATTTCTTTAGGAATTTTTAAAAATTTTAAAGAAAATTTATATGAATTTAGTATTGACGGTTTCTATAAAAGATCCAAAAACATTGTGGACTTTAAAGTAGGAGCAGAGGTTTTATTGAATGATGAGATTGAAACAGAAATCTTGCAAGGGGAAGGTAAGGCATATGGTATTGAAGTTTTACTTAGAAAAAATATAGGAAAGTTAAATGGCTGGTTGGGATATACATTCTCCCGATCATTTATTAAATTGGATAGTGAGTTTAGTGAGGAAAGAGTCAATAGAGGAAATTATTTCCCCTCTAATTTTGATAAACCTCATGATATAAGTGCTGTTCTGAATTATAAGTTTACTAAGCGCTTAAGTGTATCCACCAATTTTGTTTATCAAACAGGCCGACCAATAACTTTTCCTGTTGGAAATTTTAACTATGATGGAGCAGAATATGTAACTTATAGTGATAGAAATGCATTTAGAATTCCAGACTTTTACAGACTGGATGTGGGTTTAAACTTAGAGGGTAACCATAAACTTAAAAAACTAGCGCATAGTTTTTGGACGTTTTCGATTTATAATGTCTTAGGAAGGAATAATCCATACTCTGTTTTTTTTGTTACAAAAGATGGTAAAGTAGAGGCATTGCAAAGTTCGATTTTTTCTATTCCTGTTCCTACAATTACATATAATTTAAAATTTTAAATAATGACGTTGGCTGATAAAATTTTTATGGATAAAAGAAAGAAAATTGTCCCTTTTATAGTTGTTGTTACTTTATTATTCTATGGTTGCGTAGAACCTTTTGATATTGAAACTGAAAATTTTGAGAGTATATTAGTAGTAGACGCAAAAATTTCTAATGAACTAAAGCAGCACAGTATTAAGTTATCTCGTACTTTCCAATTAAATCAAAAATCAAGAAGTATTGAATCTAATGCAGAAGTAGAAATTAAAGATAGTCAAGGGAATAGCTATTATTTTGAGGAGAATGATGAAGGAGAGTACCTATCCGAAAGTATTTTTAGAGTCCTACCGGATATAGAATATACACTTAAAATTACCTTAGCAAACGGAAAGAAATATTCTTCAGAATCAGTCATGCCACCGCCGGAAGGAATTACAAGTCAAATGAAGGTTAATAGATTTGTAAATGATTTAGGAGAAGATGGTATTGGAATATTTGTTGATGGTGCTAGTAAAGATGAAAATGTAAAATTCATCAAATATGAATATACAGAGACGTATAAAATTGTAGCTCCATATTGGACACCTTTGGATATTATAATTGTTTCAAGATGGCCTCCTGTTTTTGATTTTATTCCTAAAACTACGGAGCAAAGAATATGTTACCGAACAGAATACTCAAATGATATAATCCAAGCCAAAACTACAGATGTTATAGACGGTAAACTTAGTGATTTTTTAGTTCGTTTTATAGCCAAAGATGACTCAAGAATCCTAAATCGTTATAGTATTGAAGTAAATCAATTCATACAAACTCAGGAGGCCTATTCGTTTTTTGAAACATTAAATACTTTTTCTAGTAGTGAAAATTTGTTTTCTCAAGTTCAAACAGGTTTTATTGATGGTAATATTCGTTCAGAGAGTGATGCAGAAGAGAAGGTTCTAGGTTATTTTGAAGTAGCTACAGTGTCGAAAAAAAGAATTTTCATAAATTTCAATGATTATTTTGATGGAGAACCACTGCCAAGTTTTCAAACACCTTGTGATTTTAATTCACCTTTGCCTGAGTTTAAGGGTCAATCTCCTTTAGTAGACGCATTGGATACTGGTTTGTATAAGTGGGCAGGAGAATATGAAGGTCCATATACCTTAGTGCCTAAGCCATGTGGAGACTGTACAGAATTAGGAAGTAATATAGTTCCGGAATTTTGGAAAGATTAAATAAAGTGATATGTATAGAAGTTTTCGTTTGTTGTCTTTAATATGGTTGTTATGTATTACATGTCTTTTTGGACAAAAAGTTGTAAAGAGTGACTCGAATGTAGCAATTTTTAATAATTTATCAAGTGAAAACATCTATGTACATTATAATTCTTCTTTACTATTTTCGGGAGAATACTTGTATTATAAAGTTTATTGTCTAAGTTCTGCAAAAACTAGATTGAGTGATGTTAGTAAAATTGCATACCTAGAAATTATTGATTCCGATTATTCTACCGTATTAAAACAAAAAATAGTACTGACTAATGGGTCGGGGCAAGGAGATATTTTCATACCTGTGTCGATACCTTCTGGTCAGTATAAGATTATTTGCTATACAAATTGGATGCAAAATTTTGAAATAAATTTTTTTGAAGGCACATTAAATATATTAAACCCTTATCAGGTAGGAGAGGCAAATAAAAACTTTGAAGAAATTAAGGACACCTTAGTTTCCAATCAATCAGTGGAGTATTTTTTGGATTCAGAACAATCAGGTAAAGAGATAGTTTTGAATTTAGATAAAGATAAATACGAGTCTAGAGAAGAAGTTTATCTTAATATACTTTCTGATGGGTTATCTAATCCAGAAGGGGACTATTCTATTTCGGTGATTAACCAAGATGATATTTTAAATTACTTTCCTCAATCTTTTAGAGATTTTACTAATTCAAAAGAAATGAGTGAGAATAAAGTCTTAAAGAAGAATATCAAAGATTCAATCAGTTTGCCAGAATTGAGAGGAGAGATTTTATCTGGACGCGTCGTTATAAACAATGACAAACCGAAAGAGAATCTAGCTGGAAAAAAGATTCTTTTAACTTTTCCCGGCCACCAATATAATATCGGGTTGGCCACTACAAACACCAAAGGAGAATTCTATATTAACATCCATGAACTGCAACACAATGAAGAACTGTATGTGCGAGAATTAGGGTATAAAAATAATCAAAATATTTTAATGGACTTTACTAATAAAATTAACATTGGTAAAATAGTTTTTGACACTTTACGTATCACATCAACAGCTAAGGCTGCGTTATTACAAAGGAGCGTTTATAATCAAATTGATAACGCTTATAACAGCATTAGGCCTGATTCTACGATGGTAATTAATGAAATTTCAAATTTCTATGGAGAAGATTTTGAAAATTATAATTTGGAAAATTATTCGAGATTTGAAACTCTCAAAGAAACCATAGTTGAAATTATAGAACATGTATGGTTCAAAGTTATCGAAGAAGATAAAATAATTCTACAAGTTGATATTAAAAATGACACATATAGATCTGTAAATTTATTACCAATGGTTATAATTGATGGGATGCCAGTAAGTGATCACACCAAATTATTAAACTTAAAAGCTGCAATAATAGAAACGATTAATGTTGTAAGAAAAAAATATTATTTTGGATCTCAAATTTTTCAAGGAATTGTTGATATAAAAACTTTTGATGGGAATTATTATAAAGATTTTGCAACAGAATATGATATTAAAAAACCTTTCATAACAACTACGATCCCTAAAAGGTACTATAATCAAACATATACAGAAAAGACCAGGCAACAATTGGCGCGTATTCCTGATTTTAGAAGCCAGTTATTATGGATGCCAGAACTCAATTTGAAAGCAGGAGTTAATGAAATACGCTTTTTTACTTCAGACAGAAAAGGTAAGTTTATCATCTCTCTCGAGGGTTTGACAAAAAAAGGCGAAGTAATATCTCTTAGAAAGAGTTTTGAAGTCAAATAAATAGCTATGATTGTTTTTTTTTAATGCTTATTTAACATATTTGGTTATTTTAGTGTAAACTTTTAAAACCATGCTTATTAAAGTCTACGGCAGCGCTGTTTTTGGCGTTGAAGCCACCACGATTACTGTGGAGGTAAATATCAATAAAGGAATTGGATATCATCTTGTGGGATTGCCCGATAACGCGATTAAAGAAAGTAGTTTTCGTATCGCTGCGGCACTTCAAAACAACGGATATAAACTACCCGGGAAGAAAATAACTATCAATATGGCACCTGCTGACTTAAGAAAAGAGGGCTCAGCTTATGACCTTACGTTGGCTTTGGGTATTCTATCTGCAAGTTCTCAAATTAAAGCAGAAACTATCGCTAATTATGTTATCATGGGGGAGCTTTCCTTAGACGGTAGTCTCCAACCGATTAAAGGCGCCTTGCCGATAGCGATAAAAGCGCGAGAAGAGGGTTTTGAGGGGTTCATCCTTCCTAAACAAAATGCTAAAGAAGCAGCAATTGTCGATAATCTAAAGGTATATGGCGTTGAGAATATTCGGGAAGTTATTGATTTTTTTGACGAGAAATGTGAATTAGAACAAACCGTGGTAGATACGCGAGAAGAATTTTATGCAGCATTAAATAATCCTGAATTTGATTTTGCTGATGTCAAAGGGCAGGAAAGCATTAAAAGATGTATGGAAATAGCGGCAGCGGGCGGACATAATATTATTCTCGTTGGACCACCCGGCAGTGGTAAAACGATGCTGAGTAAGCGATTACCGAGTATTTTGCCTCCAATGTCTTTGCAAGAAGCCTTAGAAACTACCAAAATACATAGCGTAGTAGGCAGGGTCAAGGAGAATGTTGGGTTGATGGCACAACGACCGTTTAGGAGTCCGCACCATACCATATCTGATGTAGCGTTGGTGGGTGGCGGAGCGTATCCACAGCCGGGAGAGATTTCCTTGAGTCATAATGGAGTATTATTTTTAGATGAATTACCAGAATTTAAACGGAGTGTTTTAGAGGTCATGAGACAACCTTTGGAAGATCGGGAGGTTACTATTTCACGGGCAAAATTTACGGTCACCTACCCATCAAGTTTTATGTTGGTAGCAAGCATGAATCCGAGTCCGAGTGGCTATTTTAATGATCCTGATGCCCCGGTGACATCTTCACCGGCAGAGATGCAGCGCTATTTAAGTAAAATCTCAGGACCTTTATTAGATCGAATTGATATACATATAGAGGTGACACCTGTACCCTTTGATAAACTAAGTGACGAACAAAAAGGGGAGTCAAGTGTATCGATAAGAGAACGTGTTACAGCAGCGCGTGATATACAGACAAAGCGCTTTGACGAACTCGCAAATATTCATTACAATGCGCAAATGGGAGTGAAACAAATTCGTAAATACTGTGCTTTAGAGGAAGATTCAAAACAACTTCTAAAAACTGCTATGGAACGATTGAATTTATCTGCAAGAGCTTATGATAGGATTTTAAAAGTGTCAAGAACGATTGCTGATTTAGAAGGGTCAGAGTTAGTGAATGGCACCCATATATCAGAAGCTATCCAATATCGTAGTTTGGATCGTGATGGCTGGTTAGGGTGATAAAGTCTTATGGATCAATATATTTATTTTGTGCTGATTAATTAAAAGGGAATATTCCCCTTTATTTTGAGATGCTACAAATTTATTTATTGTAAATTTGAATTTTTGCTCAATATGAAATTGTATTTAGTAATTTAAGATTTTTCAAAATTAGTTTGTATAAAATTGGGGAGATTAGCCCTTTTATTTAATTGAATTTACAAGGATAGTATATCTCCTTACTTCTTCAAATTTATTTTAGTAATTAAATTTAGCAAAGTTGAGAGAAATAATTTTCAATAAATTTCCATATTTCATTTGCCGGGACCTATTTTTATTTATTACTTTAAATGCTAAAGTGTCGATAAACGTTCCTATATTTGTTTGGATAGTTGTTTAGTTTCTTTTTATAATTTGTGACTTTTTTAATTGTATTAAGTTTTGCTAAACACATGAGATAGAAGAGTGGAATTATAATTTGTGAGTTCTCCAAGGGTTCTTAGATTGTTATCACAATGGAGCGCTAGAATTGTTGAGGAATTTATAGTGATTTTACTATCTATTGATTAAGGAATGATTCACTATTCCATAATTATTGGTATAAAAAACAATAAGTAGCAGTGGATTTTCGTGTAAATAACTATTACCTTGTATAGTGATCTTAAATATATTTCACTTAATCTTATACTTTAGATAATCTGATTTTTTATTCTGATAATTAAATAGTTTGTTTTTGATTATAGAGATTGTCTATACTGTTAAATTATCATTGTTAGTCCAGCTTTATTTTATGAAATGTGGTTAGTTATTCTATCTATATTTTGATTTTGCCACGGATTCTAGAGAAAAAAATTACGCTACTTTCTCATCAGAAAAAAGTTTTAATAGCACATTGATTTTTTTTGTTTTTCGAGAATGTTTATCGGTAAACTGAATATTGAGTTGAGAGTGTTCTGATGTGCAATTCATTAACCCGAACGAACTTTTTTTTGGGATGTAGGTAAATTGTTTGAATGAAATAGTTGTAAAGATAAATATCGTTTGAAGTTCTATTTTTTTTGTTTCCTGCCCTGTGAATTTTTTCACTTGTTTCGATTAAAATCAATTAACTGGATATTCTAATATTGTCACCTTAAAAGTGTTTTCGGTAATTTTTACGAAATAGGCTTCGCTACGACTTATGAAATCCATGTCGATTTTTGCAATGTTATTCTTGTTGTAATTTGAATCGAAAATTAATCTCTTTTCAATAAATTTTAATTTATATTTATTCGAATTAAAATGTGAAAGTCAAAATAATTAATTTTTTATCTGTCGATTTTTGCAGAATTGTACTTTAGATAATTACTGGTTTTTATAAGAGATTTGTGATATTTTCTATTCATTATCGTAAGTTTTTTCAAAAAAAATATAAGTAATTTCTTCAAAGATTAGTTTACTAATATCTAGTATAATTGTTAACCTGAAATCTGGAATTTGAGCAGTACGCTAAATCATTCTTGAAAATTTTAAATAGGCCTTTCGCAATTTAGTGTCATAGTTATTTTTGGCGTAGGAGGACCCGTTATATCCTCTTGCAAAAACCTTCCAATTTTTGTCTCGTAAAGGGTGGATTAAATTATTAAATTCTAAGAATCTACCGAAAGCATCCAAATGCTTCGCTTCAGAAATATACATCGTAGAGACAAATTCATCGATGGATACGTAGTTTAAACTTTCATAGTGAAAACCCATAATTTGAAAAGAGCCCCATGATGCTGAGGCGTAGGCAGCTTCATGTACCTGAGATAAATCACTCATTCCGGCTGCTTTTTCTAGGCGAGAATACTCCTTTGAACCACCAAGATAATGCTTACGGGTCCAAGTGGGATAGAGCACATTTTGCGTAAAAGAGTTTAAAAAATCCGCAGGATCGATGTTACGATTAATTAATTGCTGCCAAAAGATATGTCCTTCGAACAAAATTCGTGGTCGGCCATCGAGTAAAAATCCTTTGCCGTTACTCTCAACTTCATTCACAGCCTTTACTGCAGCAACTTCCAATTGGTAATGGTCAGCAAAGTTGATAATGTCCTTTTCAGATAACAACTTATCAAGATGTAATAGTAAGTTATTTTGAGCTGCAATCAATTTGCTCCAGGTTTTTGGTCCAACAATGCCGTCTACTACCAGTTCATGTGTTTGTTGAAAATCAAGCACAGCATTATGTGTGTCTTTACCAAAATAGTTAGAAACTACAATCTGATAGTTGAGACTTGAGAGAATTTCTTCTAAGAAATATACATCTTGGCCTCTGGATTTATATCTAAGTGTTTTCATATTATTAAAATACTTATTTATGTATAAATACGAACCAGCATGGGTATACATAATTGTATGCAGAAAACTTTAGCTAATAAAGTATGGGGGGATTTTCCCCCTGCTTGAGATCGTATTCAAAAAATATTGGGATTACAAGATAATCATTTAAAGTGTAGTTATTCTTCTGTATTTTAGGGTTTTAAATTATTTTTGTTTGATAAAAATGTTGCTTTTAATCTTTACTGTGTTTGTTTACTCAATTCTTTTTTAATTTATTAGCCAAATAAATCTTAAATTTTTTGAGTTATGGGAAAAAATAGACCAAAAAAGTGTGTTACAGTTGACGAAGCGAAGGAAATGCAACAAGTTTGGTGCGATACAAGAGCCAAAGACATTGATAAATGCATGAAGTTTCAGGATACTCGAGAGTTTTACTATACCGTTGAAGAATTGGAAGAGTATTTAGATTACGTTAAAAGTGAGTCTTTAAAACAAAATATTAAAGATCCTGGAATACGTATTTATTTTGGAGCCTACCCGCAAAAAAAATGTAAACATAATCATGGCTATGCTACTGTTTTCTTAGCGCCAACAGGTTCTCCCGCAAAAAGTATTGGCAAAGGAGGGGATAGTGCTGCAAATAATTACGACATTGACCCACTAAATAGCGGGACGATGGGTAAGCCTCCTATAAATTACTAAAAAGTGGAAGAATTATTTTCAGTATTATTTAGACAAACTATTTTTATTATAGAGATTTTAGCTGCATTTGTTGGACTCAAAATGTATGCAAGATCCAATAACAAAATGATAAAGCTTTTTGCTTTGTTTCTATTATTTATTGTAATCGTTGAATCTATAGGACATTATGTTTATCTCGTTGATAAAGGATATATGGATTTTCTAGTCAATACCAGATTTGTTAGAAATTATTGGCTCTATAACATTTCAACACCTATAAGTTTTGTCTTTTATATTCAATTTTTTATTTATTTTATAAAATCAAAGAAAGTTAAGTCAATTGCCAATATTATCGTGTATGTGTATGGAATTTTAGCTCTTGTAAACTTATTAGTAACAGATGTATTTTTCTTTAGTCTTTCGGTTTTTAGCTATGCAGTTGGTTCGTGTCTCTTATTTCTATTAATCATATATTATTTTTATGAGATTTTGAATGACGATACAATTCTTAATTTTAAACAATCATTTCCGTTTTACGTAGCTATTGGAGTATTAGTACACCATCTCTTAATGGCGCCTTTGTTTATTTTCAGTAAATATTATATTGAACTAGATAATCCTTTCTTTGTTTTAACATATGAAATAGTCTTAGTTGTTACTAACTTATTTATGTATTCATGCTTTATTAAAGCGTTTCTTGTGCATGCACGTAATCAGGAGCTAAATAAAGTAGAAAGCTAAAGAATAATCAAACTGGGGTTATATCAGCCTCAGTTTGATCTAATTCACCATTAACAGAGGGTAAAAGATACTTCTTCTTCCGAACTTGCTTAGCATTTACCGTATAGGTTTGACGAGAGCGGACTTTTTATGTATACTTGTCAAAACAAAACAGGATTGAAATGCTTTTACGGGAACAAATTTTACTTATTATTTACTTCGTGGTAGTAATTTTATTTTTCATCGTATTTGGAATTATCTTTTTTATGGCGTTCCAAAAAAGAAAAAACAAACTTATCCTGGAGAATATAAATGCACAACGTCGATTTGATGATGAATTGGTTAAATCTAAGTTGGAGATACAGGAGCAAACTTTAAAAAATGTAAGTTGGGAGCTTCATGACAATATTGGACAACTCTTGTCTACAGCTGTGATGCAAATGAATATGCTGGGATCTCGAGAAGAAGAACAGTACGATGATTCAATGAAGGATGTGAGAAATCTTGTGAGTAGTAGTCTACAGGAAATAAGAAGCCTGTCCAAAACACTTAATCATGAAGTGATTCAAAATGTGGGGATCGAATCTTCCATTAAAGTCGAGTTGCGTCGCTTTGAAAAATTAAACTTCTTAAAAACTAAATTAGAGATTACCGGTGAAGAATATGTCCTAAATCCTAAAGACGAAATTATTTTATATAGAATTGTTCAAGAATTTTTTTCGAATACCATAAAGCACGCAGAAGCTGAGAACTTGTTTGTGGGTATTGATTTTCAAAATAATGAACTCACTATAATCATTAAAGATGACGGGATTGGCTTTGATACCGAGTCAGTAGTGGCCAACTCGGGCTTGTTAAATATGAAGAGCCGTGCAGCATTAGTCAATGCCTCGTTTGAAATCCAATCACGTCTTGAAAAAGGTACCACGTTAAAAATTATTTACCCCCTTACCAAAGAAATTAAAAACGATTAATCGTTAGGGAATATGAAAAAAAAAACTGTCGTTATTGTTGATGACCATTTATTATTTGCTCAATCTTTAGAAAGTCTGATTTTAAAAATAGAGGGATATCATGTTCTAGAAATTTTGAAAAACGGAAAAGAGCTTACCCGATATTATCTACATAAGCGTAAAAAACCCGACCTGATCCTGCTGGATATAAAAATGCCTGTGATGGACGGGGTACAAACCATGCACTGGTTAAAAGAAAATCAGCCAAATCAAAAAGTACTTGCGCTCACCATGGAGGATGATGAAGAAACTATCATTAGAATGTTACGAGCAGGTGCCAGAGGATATTTGTTAAAGGATATTCATCCTGACAATTTTGAATATGCTATGAATGTGGTCATCGAGCAAGGGTATTACTATTCGGGGAAAGTTGAAAACCTCATGAAAAATTCAGAGGATACGATCCTTAAAAAGGAACACAGTCCAGCTGAAAAACTGACCGACCGAGAATGGGAATTTCTAAAGCTGGCCTGTTCAGAACTTACCTATAAGGCCATTGCACTTGAGATGAGTTTAAGTCCCAAAACTGTTGAAAACTATAGAGAAACAGTATTTAGAAAACTAGAGGTCAAAACGAGGGTAGGTATGGTAATTTACTGTTTAAAAAATAATTTTTTTAAAATTTAAGAAAATTTGTAACAAATATTCGGTAAACTAACTATCTTTGTATCAATAATGAAAAATTTACAATTAAATATCATTAGTATTAGTATCGTGGTGATTAGTTCATCTTGATAAGGTACTGTGATGATATTTGAAAATCCCTTTACCTAAAACGTAAAGGGATTTTTTTATTTTAACATCTTATGAAATCAATTACAACCATTCTTCAACCTCTAAGCACAGTTTTTACTGCAGTAATAATTGTCATTATTATTATTGGATCACCATGAGGGGAATGATTTATAATGCTTTTAAAAATCCCTTCAGCTGTCTGAAGGGATTTTTTGTTTAACAGTAATAAGCGGAGTTTAACAGTGTAAAATAAAATTGTATAGCTAATTGATTTTCAGTTTTTTATTGGAATTTACAATGCATTGAAAACTGTAAGTTCCTGTAAAACAATAAGGTGTAATCCAAGAAGTGAGATAATTTTATCAAAACTTTTAAAAAGTAATTAAAATAAATAGCATACATGGGCTTAAACAAGTATAGTAAACAAGTCACTCAAGATGATTCTCAACCTGCAGCACAAGCTATGTTACATGCCATTGGTTTAACCGAGCAGGATTTGACCAAACCGTTTGTGGGTATTGCCAGTACAGGATATGAAGGTAACCCTTGTAATATGCATCTTAACGATTTAGCAAAACTGGTGAAACAAGGTACTAAACAGGAAGATGTGGTTGGTTTGATTTTCAATACAATTGGTGTAAGTGATGGTATATCTATGGGAACACCAGGCATGCGGTTCTCATTACCGTCCCGCGATGTTATTGCAGACTCGATGGAAACGGTGGTACAAGCCATGTCTTATGATGCCTTAATTACTGTGGTTGGTTGTGATAAGAATATGCCAGGAGCCTTAATGGCTATGCTTCGACTTAACAGACCGTCGATTCTTGTATACGGCGGAACCATAGCATCAGGTTGTCATGAAGGGAAGAAACTTGATGTGGTCTCAGCATTTGAAGCTTGGGGAGAAAAAGTTTCCGGTACTATTACCAAGGCCGATTATAAAGCAGTAATAGAAAAGGCGTGTCCGGGAGCGGGAGCGTGCGGTGGAATGTATACCGCTAATACGATGGCGGCGGCTATAGAGGCACTAGGAATAGCGCTACCGTATAACTCATCCAATCCGGCAATAAGTGATCAGAAAAAAGAGGAAAGCATCGCAGCAGGAGCGGCAATTCGTCTCTTACTTGAAAAAGACATTAAACCGTCTGATATTGTAACTAAAAAAGCCTTAGAAAATGCAATCACCTTAGTAACAGTTTTAGGAGGATCCACCAATGCTGTCTTACATTTTTTAGCAATTGCTCGCGCTGCAAATATCCAATTTACCTTAGCAGATTTTCAAAGAATTAGTGATACTACGCCATTTCTCGCTGATCTTAAGCCAAGCGGAAAGTACCTGATGGAAGATGTACATCGTGTGGGCGGTGTGCCCGCAGTTTTGAAGTATTTGCTCAAAAAAGGATTGTTGCATGGAGATTGTCTTACCGTTACCGGAAAAACATTAGCTCAAAACTTACTGGATGTTCCGGATCTTACTCAGGATCAAGATGTGATTAAATCTATTGAGCATCCTATCAAAAAAAGTGGGCATTTGAGAATTATGTTTGGCAATTTGGCTGAAGAAGGATGCGTTGCAAAAATAACAGGAAAAGAAGGCTTGACGTTTCAAGGCAGAGCCATCGTATTTGATGGAGAATATGCCGCAAACGATGGTATTAGTAACGGAAGGGTGACAAAAGGAGATGTGGTTGTTATACGCTACGAAGGACCTAAAGGTGGTCCCGGTATGCCCGAAATGCTAAAGCCTACAGCTGCTATTATGGGAGCAGGTTTAGGTAAAGATGTTGCCTTAATCACTGATGGTCGATTCTCAGGTGGTACTCATGGGTTTGTGGTAGGACACATTACACCTGAAGCTCAGGATGGTGGAACAATTGCTTTACTGCAAGATGGTGACATTATCACCATTGATGCGGTTACAAACACCATCGCTGTACAATTGACAGAGCAAGAAATTGCGGAAAGAAAAAATCACTGGAAACAGCCTCCCTTAAAATTTAAAAATGGAGTACTGTATAAGTATGCAAAAACGGTTGCTTCGGCCTCAAAAGGTTGTGTTACCGACGAATTTTAACAAAATTAAAAATGCTATCCTTCAGGGAGCTTAATCAATAAAAATCAACAGCTATGCAAACACAAACAGCACCGGCAAAAATAAATCTGAAGAAAAAAACGGTAACAGGCGCAGAAGCTGTCATTCTATGTTTATTAGAAGAAGGAGTTGATTTGATTTATGGATATCCGGGAGGTGCCATCATGCCAGTGTATGATGAACTTTATAAATATAGAGATCAACTACATCATGTATTGACACGTCATGAACAAGGAGCTACTCATGCAGCTCAGGGATTCGCAAGAGCCAGTGGCAAAGTAGGAGTAGCTATTGCCACATCTGGACCGGGAGCAACTAATTTTGTAACAGGAATTGCAGATGCTCAGATCGATTCTACACCGATGGTATGTATAACAGGTCAGGTTGGGTCGCACTTATTAGGAACTGATGCATTTCAGGAAACTGACATTATCGGAATATCTACTCCGGTGACCAAATGGAATTGTCAAATAACTAAAGCCGAAGACATCCCTGCAGTTCTGGCAAAAGCATTTTATATCGCGCGTTCTGGAAGACCTGGTCCGGTTTTAATCGATATCACAAAGGATGCACAATTTGGTAGTTTGGATTTTGAATATAAACCATGCAAAGGAGTGCGAAGTTATATTCCGGTACCCACAACTACTCCTGAAAGTATTCTTGAAGCGGCGGAGCTAATTAATCAAGCCAAGCGACCTATGATTGTATTCGGGCAAGGAGTTATACTTGGTGAGGCTGAAGATGAGTTTAAAACCCTTATCGAAAAAACGGGTATCCCGGCGGCTTGGACAATCCTTGGACTTTCCGCTTTACCAACGATACATCCGCTCAATGTAGGGATGGTGGGTATGCACGGTAATTATGGACCTAACGTATTGACGAATCAATGCGACGTTTTAATTGCTATCGGTATGCGATTTGATGATCGTGTGACAGGAAATCTAGAAACTTATGCCAAACAAGCAAAAATCATTCATTTTGAAATTGATCCTGCCGAGGTAAATAAGAATGTTTCTGTTGATGTAGCAGTCATGGGAAATGTCAAAACAACATTAAAACAAATACTTCCGCACCTGATTAAGAATGATTATTCTAATTGGCTCAAAAAATTTAAAGAGTTTCAAACGATAGAACATGAAACGGTCATAGACAGCGAATTGAATCCATCCTCGGGCAACATAACAATGGGAGAGGTACTTCGCCATATTAATGAGTTTACAAACGGTGACGCAATTCTTGTTTCTGATGTGGGCCAGCACCAGATGGTAACCTGTCGTTACGCCAAATTCAATAAAACTAAAAGTAATATAACTTCGGGTGGTTTAGGGACTATGGGCTTCGCTTTGCCAGCAGCAATAGGAGCAAAAATGGGTGCTCCAGAGCGTCAGGTTATTGCTATAATTGGTGATGGCGGATATCAAATGACTATTCAAGAATTAGGAACTATTTTTCAAACAAGAGTGCCGGTTAAGATAGTTGTTCTTAATAATGATTTTTTAGGGATGGTGAGACAATGGCAACAACTCTTCTTTGATAAACGCTATGCGTCAACAGAAATGATCAATCCCGATTTTGTAACTATCGCTAAAGGCTATCGGATTGAAGCTAACAGCGTTTCGGAAAGAAAAAACTTAAAAAGCGCCATTGCTAAAATGCTTTCCTCGGATGAAGCACATTTTTTAGAAATATGTGTAGAAAAAGAAAGTAACGTATTTCCTATGATACCCACCGGGGCTTCAGTGTCCGATATAAGACTGAGCTAACACAAAGAAAGAAACTATGGAAAAAGAAAATTATACCATATCGGTGTATACAGAAAATAACATTGGACTACTCAATCGTATTTCATCAATTTTTTCAAAACGGCATATTAATTTAGATAGTCTGACAACATCGGTGTCCGAAATTAAAGATGTATATCGTTTTACGATTGTGGTTCAGGTCACAGAGGATCAGGCCAGAAAATTAGTTGGTCAAATTGAAAAGCAAATAGAGGTGATTAAAGCATTTTATCATAAAGATGAGGAAACTATTTTTCAAGAGACAGCCTTATTTAAAATGGCATCAAAACTACTTTTTGAGGATAGAGAAATTCAGTTGGTTATAAAAGAGCATAGCGCTCATATAGTGACTGTTACTCCAGAATATTTTGTGTTAGAGAAAACCGGAAGCCGACAGGAAGTTGAACTGTTGTATGATCGTTTAGAGCCATATGGGTTAATGCAGTTTGTACGATCAGGTCGTATTGCCATCACCAAAGATAAAATGCACATTTCTAAAATTCTGGAAAATTTTTCTATAGCATCCTCATAATAGTAAAAGAAAAAAACATGTAACCAATTTACCATCCGCTACTGCGGAAAAACTTAAAAATAAAATAATAAAATGACCAATTACTTCAACACATTATCACTGCGAGAACAGCTTACACAATTAGGCAAATGTCGATTTATGGCTGCAAATGAATTTGATGAAGGGGTGACAGCTTTAAAAGGGAAGAAAATTGTAATTATCGGATGTGGAGCACAGGGCCTCAACCAAGGACTCAATATGAGAGACTCCGGATTGGATATTTCATACGCTCTTAGGCAAAAAGCAATAGATGAAAAGCGAACTTCCTTTAAAAATGCTTCAGATAACGAATTTACCGTGGGCACGTATGAACAACTCATACCCGAGGCTGATGTAGTAATCAATCTTACCCCTGATAAACAACATACTCAGGTAATTAATGCGGTTATGCCGTTAATGAAAAAAGGGGCTACACTGTCTTATTCTCACGGGTTTAATATTGTCGAGGAAGGTATGAAAATTCGGGAGGATGTAACAGTTATTATGGTAGCACCAAAATGTCCGGGATCTGAAGTGAGAGAAGAATATAAAAGAGGTTTTGGGGTTCCCACATTGATTGCAGTGCATCCGGAAAATGATCCTCAAGGACACGGTTTAGCACAAGCAAAAGCGTATGCAGTGGCAACGGGAGGGCATAGAGCAGGAGTGTTGGAGTCATCCTTTGTGGCCGAAGTAAAATCGGATTTGATGGGGGAGCAAACTATCCTCTGTGGTTTATTACAAACAGGCTCCATACTTTGTTTTGATAAAATGATTGAAAAAGGTTTGGATTCGGGATACGCTTCCAGATTAATTCAATATGGTTGGGAAACAATTACAGAAGGCCTCAAGTACGGTGGAATAACCAACATGATGGATCGTTTGTCAAATCCTTCTAAACTAAAAGCATTTGAACTTTCTGAAGAACTAAAAGACATTATGCGTCCTTTATTTCATAAACACATGGATGATATCATATCCGGACGTTTTTCTAAAACCATGATGGAGGATTGGCAAAACGATGATAAAAATTTACTAACCTGGAGAGCGGCAACCGGAGAAACAGCATTCGAAAAAACTCCTGCTGGCAATATGGAAATTTCTGAACAGGAGTTTTATGATCATGGTGTACTTATGGTAGCATTTGTTAGAGCCGGAGTAGAATTAGCATATGAAGCAATGACAGCTTCTGGTATTATCGATGCTTCAGCCTACTATGAATCATTACATGAAACTCCGTTGATTGCAAATACGATCGCTCGGAAAAAATTATTCGAAATGAATCGTGTGATTTCAGATACAGCAGAGTATGGTTGTTATTTATTCGATCATGCATGTAAGCCCTTGTTAGAAGATTTTATGGCTTCAGTTGATACCGATGTTATTGGAGAAGCCTATGATAAAGAAAAGGATAATCATGTCGATAATGCAAAACTGATCGAAGTTAACAGCATCATAAGAAATCATCCAATAGAAATGATAGGCGCGCAGCTTAGAGCATCTATGACAGCCATGAAACCTATAGTTTAATAATATAAAGCTTATCTGACTGGGCCTGTCTAGGTTCTTTTGATGTGTATTGTGAATCCTGTGATGGGCTCAGAAAGATAAATTATAATATGAATACGACCGAAACAGCATATTTTCCAGCTATAAAAGATATCAAAGAAGCTGCAATTACTATTCAAGACGTCGCCATGGTAACTCCTTTGATGAATAGTGTTCGCTATTCAAAAGCATATGGCTGTAATGTTTTCTTGAAACGCGAAGACCTACAACGCGTAAGGTCCTATAAAATAAGAGGAGCCTTTAATAAAATAAGTTCATTAACAGGGAAAGAACGAGAGCGAGGAGTTGTTTGTGCAAGTGCAGGCAATCATGCACAGGGCGTAGCCTTTGCCTGTCAACATTTAAAAATACAAGGTACTATTTATATGCCTTCGGTGACACCTAAGCAAAAAGTTGAACAAACTGAGATGTTTGGAGGAGAATTTGTCAATGTGGTATTAGAAGGCGATACTTTTGATGATGCCTCAAAGGCGGCAGTAAAATTATGTAAACAAAAGAACAAAGTTTTTGTACATCCTTTTGATGATCCCAAAACAATAGAAGGGCAGGGGACTATTGGTCTTGAAATTTTGCAACAGTCTGATCAACCGATAGATTACGTCTTTGTTGCGGTAGGAGGTGGGGGATTAGCATCCGGTTTATGCGGAGCACTTAAAGTATTATCTCCAAAAACGAAAATTATAGGTGTTGAACCCTTGGGCGCACCATCGATGTCAACTTCTACAAAGGAGGGTAGAAACACAGAAATTACAAACATCGATAAATTTGTTGATGGAGCAGCAGTACAGCGTGTTGGTGATCTTAATTTTGAAATTTGTAAGAATCACTTGGATGATATGCTTACGGTGCCTGAAGGCTGGGTATGTCAAACCATTTTAGATCTTTATAATCGAGATGCAATAGTAGTTGAGCCCGCAGGAGCTTTAACATTAGCTGCTTTAGAAGAATATAAAGACAAAATTGAAGGAAAAAATATTGTTTGTATTGTAAGTGGTAGTAATAATGATATTACCCGTACAGCAGAGATAAAAGAACGTGCTTTGTTATATGCTAGTCTAAAACATTATTTTATCGTTCGTTTTCCTCAGCGTGCAGGAGCTTTAAAACAGTTTGTTGTAGAGGTATTAGGACCAGATGATGATATTACTCATTTTGAATATTCAAAAAAGTCAAGCAGGGAGAATGGTCCAGCAGTGGTTGGAATTGAGTTAAAACACAAAGAAGATTTAGGACCTCTAATTCAACGTATGAAGCAGTATAACTTTTTTGGAGATTATCTTAATAACAAACCAGATCTATTTCAATATTTAATATAAGCAATTAGAACGAAGTATAAGCCTCTGATTCTTCGATTAAAGTAACAGTTTTGTAGCTCTTTTCTAATTTTTTAAAATGTTCATAGTGATGAACTTCTTCATTTTTAAGTCCCTTAATTATAGTAATTGTTTCTGAAACAATAGCAGGTGCTTCAACCAAGTTGTCGATTCTAGCAGCTTCTTTGGTGCCTATATTTGTATTAGTATCAGACTCGGATATATATTCAAAAACTTTATATGATATTAAGTTATCATCTCCAAATTCCTCAGAAAAAGACTGAGAGAATGTAGTTAAAGTTGTACCGAAAAATAAGGTAAAAAGAAGTGTTTTTTTCATTGAAAAAGCCAATTAAGATGATTTGTATAGATGATTGTGTTCGACAAAAATATCCTTAAATAAACTCTGCTTCCTGCAATACTCAGTTAAAATACTGTGAGAGATATGTTATAATTGTTAAGTGATTCAAAATGCTAAAACGATACATGGTAACTTAGAAGTAGTCAGTAATTAGACATAAGTATATAATAAAATGTTGCGAGAACACTTTAAGCTACATGCTACACGAAGTCGAACGATTTAGATTACAAAAAAAATCTTAAAAAAAGATCTTTCTAATTATCTAAGGCTCCAGTTTCTACAAAGTTACTAGCAAAATTTCTTTTAAAAATTTTAAAAGCTCAACAAGTGTTAAAATTACTAAATAGTCTAAATTATTTGTTAATATGTGTTTTTAATCGATATATTCGCTCCGTTAAACCGATTTAATAATATTTATTTAAAAACAATTATGAAAAAAATTTTACTATTTGTAGGTATCGCTATGTTGAGCTTCGCTTCAGCAAACGCTCAGGTTAAGTTTGGATTTGGATTAGGATACGCTTCTCCGATGGGTGACGCTTCTGATTTCTTAGATGGTGGTATTTCTGCACATTTAGAAGTAGGATACGGAGTGACTGAAGATATTGACGTATCGTTCCTTTATCAAGGTGATTTCTTAGTAGGAGCTGATTTAGACGGAACTTCTGTTGGAAACCTAACTATTGGATCTTATTTAGTTAATACACGTTATTTCTTTAAGAAAGAAGGTTTTCGTCCATATGCGAGTCTTGGTTTAGGTATGGCTAATGTTGGAGGTGTAGAACTTGAATCAAGTAATAATAATTCAGAATTGGAGCTGAAAACAGACAGTAAATCTAACTTTGGTATTCGTCCTGCACTTGGTTTTAAATACAAAGTATTAAACTTTAATGTAGCGTATTTGAGTGCTGGTAAAACTGAAACTGACGAATCAGTTGGTGATTTAACAGTAAATGTTGGTTTACTTTTTACTTTTGGAGGAAACTAAAAAGTAATTAAACAAACAATATAATAGAAGAGTCGCCAACTGGCGACTCTTTTTTTTAATTAATTCTTTTCTTACTTCAAAAAAAATTGTACTATTGCAGTGTTAGTTAACGAAAGGGGCCAAGGCCGACGATTTAGAGTTACTATTATGAAAACACTACATTTTTTTACTTCCGATTTTAATCAATCAATTTTTTTAGAAGACCTCTTAATTTGCGTGCGACGCTTTCGACGTCCCATCGGGCTGTAATTAATTTTCAAAGTGGGTGTGTCCTGCTTTCCCGTGAGGTTAAATCCATATACTATCAGATTCAGGTTTCTTTCTCTTAGAAAGTTATTATGTTATTCGATATGACCGGTTCTGGTCTGGATTCAAAATTCAAAATTTTTAATAGTAGTTATCCTTAGAGTGATCTTTTGATACCTAATTTATTGTACTGTACATCCCTTCTTGTTATTAGAAGGTATACTTTTCTATACTATAATATGGAACAGATAATTATTACCATAGCAAATCATGAGCATATCCATTTTGCAGAAGAGATATGTGAGGTTATTGCAGCTTCTGCTGCAATACGAGGCACGGGGATTGCTAAGCGGACTCCCGATTATATTCGAACCAAGATAGAAAATGGAAATGCGATTATCGCACTCGCCGGTAAGAATTTTGCCGGATTTTGTTATATCGAGGTTTGGGGTCACAACAAGTATGTAGCACATTCTGGGCTCATCGTACATCCCGAATATCGTAATCTGGGATTAGCCAAAAAAGTGAAAGAATTCACCTTTAATCATTCACTTAAAAAGTTTCCCGATGCCAAGATTTTTGGAATAACAACCGGACTTGCGGTGATGAAAATAAACTCAGAGTTAGGATATAAACCTGTTACTTTTTCAGAACTCACCGATGACCCTAAATTCTGGCAGGGGTGTCAGACATGTACAAACTTCTCTATACTTACTTCTAAGGATTACAAAATGTGCTTATGTACAGGAATGTTGTTTGATCCCGCAAAGCAGGTACAGAAAAAACAAAGCTGGTTCAATAAAACCATTGTAAAATTAATAAAAGACAAAAAGCAGACATTGCTTGAGAACAATAAAAAAGTAACATCATGGAAAAAGTAGTTTTGGCATATAGCGGAGGATTAGACACCTCCTTTTGCGTAAAATATTTAATAAATGAAAAAAAACTAGCGGTACATAGCATCTTGGTTAATACCGGTGGTTTTGAAGAAGATGAATTAAAGAATGTTGAAGAAAGAGCGTATGAATTGGGAAGTACGAAACATGTTAATAGAACTATTCTAAACGAATTTTACAATAAGGCGGTTAAGTACTTGATTTTCGGGAATGTTTTAAAGAATAATACATATCCACTTTCCGTAAGTGCAGAGCGAATTTTTCAGGCAATAGAAGTAATTACCTATGCAAAAGCTATTGGCGCTAAGTATATCGCGCATGGAAGTACCGGAGCTGGGAATGATCAAATTCGATTTGATGTTATTTTTCAAACACTAGCTCCAGAAATTGAAATTATCACTCCGATACGAGATCTTAAACTTTCGCGTCAAGCGGAAGTTGATTACTTAGAAAAACACGGCGTTCATTACAGCTGGGAGAAGGCTCAGTATTCAGTTAATAAAGGATTATGGGGAACCAGTGTTGGCGGTAAAGAAACCTTAACTTCTTCTCAACCATTACCAGAATCTGCGTATCCAAGTCAATTAAAGGACGGAATTAAGGAAGGAAAGCTGACTTTAAATTTTGAGAACGGTGAACTCGTTGGATTAGATGGAGTTGTTAACTCTCCTATTGAAACTATCAAACATTTAGAAAAAATTGCTAGTTCGTATGCAATAGGTAGAGATATCCATGTGGGTGATACGATTATCGGGATCAAAGGTAGAGTTGGATTTGAGGCAGCCGCTGCAATGATCACCATTAAGGCGCACCATACATTAGAGAAACATGTGCTATCCAAATGGCAACAGTATTGGAAGGAACAACTTGCCAATTGGTACGGGATGTTGCTGCATGAAGGGAACTATCTGGACCCTGTGATGCGTAATATCGAAACGTTTTTGGAAGATTCACAAAAATCGGTCACTGGTGAGGTTTTTATAACCTTAAAACCATATCACTTTACTATTGATGGGATTGATTCCAAATTTGACATGATGGCTTCAGATATTGCTACCTACGGAGAAGAAAATGAAGCATGGACTGCTGATGAAGCCAAGGGATTTATTAAAATCTATGGAAATGCTAATAAAATTCATCACCACTTAAATTCTGAAATAGTATGATACAGGTAGGAATTATAGGAGGGTCAGGTTATACAGCTGGCGAACTTTTAAGAATTTTAGTTCACCACAATGGCGTTACAATTAATTTTGTATACAGTACGACCAACGCCGGAGTTTCAATCGCAAAACAACATCCGGATCTATTAGGTTCGATCGGGTTGAATTTTACCAATAAAATTAATCCGGATGTTGATGTGGTGTTTTTATGCCTTGGACACGGAAAATCAAAGCATTTTCTTTTTGACAATAAGTTCTCAAGCAAAACGAAAATAATAGATCTCAGTAATGATTTTAGACTGCAAAAGGATCAATATTTTGAAGGAAGAGATTTTATTTATGGATTACCAGAGTTGCAAAAGGATAAGATAGCAGCAGCTGATAATATTGCAAATCCCGGTTGTTTCGCTACCGCCATTCAGCTAGGTGTTTTACCACTTGCCTCTCATGGTTTGCTAACACATAGCATACACATCAATGCTACTACGGGAAGTACTGGAGCGGGTGTGCTACCTGGATCGACAACACATTTTAGTTGGAGAGATAATAATTTCTCAAGCTATAAAGTTTTCGAGCATCAGCATTTAGATGAAATTAAACAGTCCTTACACCAAAAACAGTCCGGTTTTAAAGCTCCAATCTTTTTTGTCCCTAACAGAGGAAACTTTAGCAAAGGTATTTACGCTACTTTATATACTCAGTTTGATGGAAACATAGAGGAAGCTATAACTTTATATAAGCAGTACTATAAAGACACACCATTTACGCTGGTTTCTGAAGATCCAATTAGCTTAAAACAAGTACTGAATACGAATAAGTGCGTGATCCATCTGCAGAAGATTGGTGAAATGCTCGTGATCACGACGGTGTTAGATAATTTGATAAAGGGAGCATCCGGACAAGCGGTACAAAATATGAATTTAATATTCGGGTTAGGTGAGACTACCGGACTCGATTTGAAGGCAAGTGCTTTCTAATAACAAAACGTGAGAATTATGGAGAATCTAGCAATAATAGGCGGAGGTAATTTAGGGAAATCAATTATTTCGGGACTCTTAACAAGTGGATTATTTGGTACCACGCAGATAACTGTTTCAGGTAAATCCAAGAATAATCTAACAGCAATCAAGCAAACTTTCAACGTAGTAGTTTCACAATCCAATACAGAGGCAATTCAAAATGCAAAATGGATTTTACTTTGTGTACAACCCAAACAACTGGCTTCAGTTTTGGATGAGATAAAAGAAACGATACATCCTGACCAGATGCTGATTTCTACGGTTACCGGAGTAGGAATTCAAGAAATTAATAAGGTGCTCCCTTATAATAAAGTAATTCGCGTGATGCCTAATACGGGAGCCTCAAAAAAGATGTCTATGACATGTATAGCTGCCAACAATGAGTGTGCTGAAGAGTTGAAAACAGTAGAAAAAATGTTTTCAACTATTGGTAAAACATTAGTAATTGAAGAACCATTGATGCAAGCGGCAACGGTGTTAGGAGCAAGCGGAATTGCTTTTTTTCTACGTTTCCTGCGTGCTATGATTCAAGGGGGTATTCAAATGGGATTTCATCCTCATGAAGCTCAAATAATCGCAGTGCAAACGGCTATGGGAGCAGCGACCTTGGTTTCAGAAAATGGAACACATCCTGAATGTGAGATTGATAAAGTAACCACTCCTCAGGGATGTACTATTCAGGGTTTAAACGAGATGGAGCATCAGGGGTTAAGTTCATCCGTAATAAAGGGGGTTATGGCTTCTTATGAAAAAATTAATTCAATAAAATAGGGCTGAGGTTGAAGAATCTTAGCTTTTAAAATGTAATCATATGAAATTATTTGATGTATACCCTTTATACAATATAGAACCTGTACGAGCGTTTAATTGCACCGTTGAGGATGTAAATAATACACAGTATCTGGATCTGTATGGTGGACATGCCGTGATATCGATAGGTCATGCGCACCCGCATTATGTCGAAAGTATAAAAAATCAATTGGATTCAATAGGTTTTTATTCAAACGCAGTACAAAACAATTTACAGCTAAAATTAGCTAAGAAATTAGGGGAGCTCTCAGGCTACTCTGACTATCAATTGTTTTTATGTAATTCTGGAGCAGAAGCTAATGAAAATGCATTGAAATTAGCATCATTTCACACCAATAAAGCTAGAATCGTAGGCTTTACCAATGGTTTTCACGGCAGAACATCTGCAGCAGTATCAGTGACAGATAATGCAAATATTATCGCACCCTTAAATAATCAGCATGATGTCACCTTATTGCCTCTGAATAAAATAGAGATGGTAACGAAAGAATTGGCAAAAGGAGATGTATGTGCCGTGATTATTGAACCCATACAGGGGGTAGGAGGATTGGACGAAGGGTCCTCACAATTTTTTCAAGCATTAGCAAAAGTTTGTAAAGCTAATGACGTTTTATTGATTCTTGATGAGGTGCAAGCAGGATACGGAAGGACCGGTAAATTTTTTGCACATCAACATCACGAGATAAAACCTGATATTATTTCGGTAGCAAAAGGTATGGGCAATGGTTTTCCTATGGGCGGAATTTTAATTGCGCCTCACATAAAAGCGAGTCATGGTCTACTCGGGACAACCTTTGGTGGCAATCATCTGGCTTGTGCAGCCGGAATTGCAGTTTTGGAAGTGATTGAGGAAGAAAGTCTCCTCAAAAACGCTAAAGCAATTGGGCAGTACTTTTACGAACAAGTGAACACTATTCAACAAGTACAAGCGGTAAAAGGACGCGGTTTAATGCTCGGGTTACAATTTGATTTTGAGGTTGGTCCTTTGCGTAATGCGTTGCTTTATAAGCATCACATCTTTACCGGCGCTGCAAAAGATAAACATGTCTTACGAATATTACCACCGCTGACCATTACGAAGATTGAAATCGATCAGTTTATAAAAGCATTACGTTCAGAATTAGTTGAAAAAGAAATCTCTGAGCCTTTTGAAACTAAAGTGTCCTTGAAATAAATTAATTAGTAATTAGAGACAAAATGAAAAATTACTTTTCAGTAGATGATATAGATTCGATATCCGATTGGATAGCAGAAGCAAATAATTTAAAAAACAATCCTGGAGCCCATAGCGAGTTGGGTAAAAATAAAACCTTGGGCTTGCTATTTTTTAACCCAAGTCTTCGTACCCGATTAAGCACCCAAAAAGCAGCGCTTAATTTAGGAATGAATGTAATGGTAATGAATTTTACAGGAGAAGGTTGGGCATTAGAATTTGACGATGGCACGGTGATGGATCAAGGAGCTTCAGAGCACATTAAGGAAGCTGCTCAGGTGATTTCTCAGTACTGTGATATACTTGCAATTAGAGCATTTGCAACATTAGAAAACAAGGACGATGACTATAGTGAGAAAGTGCTCAAAGGTTTCATAAAATATGCATCCATTCCCATATTAAATATGGAAAGTGCCACAGGTCACCCGCTTCAGGCGTTGACCGATGCCATTACTATAAACCAATTTCAAGCTAAAAAACGTCCAAAAGTTGTTCTTTCCTGGGCGCCACATCCCAAAGCACTGCCGCAAGCAGTAGCCAATTCTTTTGCCGCAATTGCTCAACGAATGGAGGTGGATTTTGTAGTGACGCATCCCAAAGGTTATGAATTGCAGGACGAGATTGTTGGAGCTTCTAATATTGAATATGACCAAGACAAAGCCTTAGAGGATGCTGATTTTGTATATGTAAAAAATTGGAGTTCCTATCAACAATATGGTAAGATACTAGAAACAGATATGTCCTGGAGAATTTCTCAGGAGAAGATAGCGGTTACCAACAAAGCAAAAGTAATGCATTGTTTACCGGTACGTCGTAACGTCGTTATTGATGATGCTGTATTGGATAGTGAAAGTTCAATCGTTATTGAACAAGCAAATAATAGAACCTTTGCCGCGCAGCTTGTACTGCAAAAATTATTAAAAGCTAATTACCAATAGGAATATTATGAAAAAGGAAACACTTTTTATAGCTAAAATTGGTGGAAATATTATCGAGAACCCTGAAGTATTATCTCAGTTCCTGTTAGATTTCTCAAAGATCAAAGGACCAAAAATTTTGGTGCACGGAGGAGGAAAGTCAGCAACACAATTAGCAGAAAAGTTGGCGATACCTACCGAGATGATCGACGGACGTAGAATTACAACAGCCAAAATGCTTGATGTGGTGGTCATGACCTATGCAGGTTTAATCAATACTAAGATAGTTGCCGGTTTGCAAAAGAATGGATGTAATGCGTTAGGACTTTCGGGAGCAGATGGCAATGTAATTACGGCTGTAAAACGCGAACCATTATTTATAGATTATGGGTATGCAGGCGATATTACTGAGATAAATACATCATTCCTAAAAGAAATTGTGTCCATGGGTATGACCCCAGTAGTATGCGGAGTAACTCATGATTTAGAAGGGCAATTACTAAATACCAATGCTGATACGATTGCCTCGCAAGTAGCCTCGGCTCTGACAGCACTTTATGAAGTGTCTTTATTTTATTGTTTTGAGCTTAAAGGCGTGCTAACAAACATTCAGGATAAGGATTCCGTGATACCACATATTAATCAAAAAAAATATACTGAACTTCTGGATACCAATGCAATAAGTCATGGGATGCTTCCGAAGCTTCATAATTGTTTTAAGGCTTTAGAACAGGAGGTTAAAACGATACATATTGCAAATGCTGATTTTTTGACCAATCCAAACATCCTGCATACGACCCTCACTTTATAATACAATCTTATGAAAGAACAAATGATCGATACGGAAAACCTACTCATAGAAAGCCTGACAAAGCAAGGGATCCAATTGCTTCAGCAGTTAATTGAAACGCCTTCCTTTTCTTCCGAAGAGGATAAAACCGCAGCGCTATTAGAACAATGGTTTCGTGATCACAACATTCCGTACCAACGAGAAAATAATAATGTTTGGGCATATAATCAACATTTTGATAAAAATAAGCCTACAATCTTACTCAATTCGCACCACGATACGGTTCGACCCAATGGTAATTATACCAATGATCCCTTTAAGGCATTTATAAAAGATGAAAAATTGTTTGGGTTAGGAAGTAATGATGCAGGTGGGTGCTTGGTAAGTTTATTAGCAACATTTACGTATTTCTATGCAGAGGAGCAGTTGTGCTATAATATCGTTATGGTCGCTTCTGCAGAAGAGGAGAGTAGTGGTAAAAAAGGATTAAACAGTGTGTTACCCGAACTTGAGCCGATTGATTTTGCTATTGTGGGAGAACCCACATTAATGCAACTCGCGATTGCAGAAAAAGGTTTGATGGTAGTAGATGTATCAGTTAATGGAACGGCTGGTCATGCAGCACATCCTAATGATGACAATGCTATTTACAATGCTTTATCGGTGATCCAATGGTTCAAAACCTATCAATTTGATAAGATTTCTCCAACGCTGGGAACAGTAAAAATGACGGTTACTCAGATTCATGCCGGTAAACAGCACAATGTGGTGCCGGCAAGCTGTGATTTTGTAGTCGATATACGTGTGAATGATTTATATACAAATCAAGAGATTTTGAATAGGATCAAGGATGAACTTCCGGAAACAGTAACAATAACACCAAGATCAATGAATTTAGGATCCTCATCTATTGCTATGGAGCATCCGGTTGTTCAATCTGGTATCGCATTGGGACGTGGTACCTATGGTTCACCCACTTTATCTGATCAAGCTGTACTTACTTGTCCGTCGCTTAAGTTAGGGCCCGGAGATTCAACACGCTCCCATTCGGCAGATGAATTTATCTATGTAAATGAGATAGAAGAAGGTATAGCACTCTACATTAAAATTTTAAAAGGAATACTCTAGTATAAAAAAAGAAAAATGAAACTTTGGGATAAAGGATTACCAACCAACGAAAAAATAAATCAATTTACGGTAGGCAATGATCGGGAATTGGATTTGGTTTTGGCTAAGTATGATGTACAAGCCACGTTGGCACACGCCAAAATGTTGTGTAAGGTTAAATTATTGTCTGATCAGGAACTTGTTGCTATCACAAAGGAATTAAGTGAGCTATCAAAACAGATTGCTGAAGGGAACTTTGTTATCGAAGAGGATTTTGAAGATGTACATTCTAAAATCGAATTCGAACTCACTAAAACTATCGGAGAAGCAGGAAAAAAAATTCACACCGCAAGATCACGTAATGATCAAGTTTTAGTAGCGATGCATTTGTACCTAAAAGACGAACTACAGCAAATAAAAACGTTGGTAAAAGATCTCAGTAGCACCTTGCTGAATCTGGCGGATACCCATCAAGATGTTTTACTGCCCGGGTATACACATTTACAAGTTGCCATGCCTTCCTCCTTTGGTCTTTGGTTTTCGGCCTATGCCGAAAGTTTTGTGGATGATCTATATATGGTAAATGCTGCGCTGCAAATTGTAGATCAAAACCCGCTGGGGAGTGCCGCAGGCTATGGAAGTTCCTTTCCTATCGACAGGGAGTTCACAACTCAGGAATTGGGTTTTGAAACCTTAAAATATAATGTAGTAGCGGCTCAAATGAGTAGAGGTAAGTCAGAAAAATCAACGGCATTTGCATTGAGTAGTGTTGCCGGTACCTTATCAAAATTGGCGACGGATGTGTGTTTATACATGAGTCAGAATTTTAATTTTGTAAGTATACCTTCTGAGTATACCACAGGATCGAGCATAATGCCGCATAAAAAGAATCCGGATGTATTTGAACTGATCAGAGCAAAATGTAATGTAATACAAGCGCTTCCGTATGAGTTGACGTTGCTTACCACTAATTTACCTAGTGGCTATCATCGAGATCTACAACTACTCAAAAAGAACCTTATTCCTGCGATTCAGGATATGAAGGCTTCTTTAGAAATGGCAGCGTATGCATTGAAGCATATTACCGTCAATAAAAATATTCTTGAGGATCCAAAATACGAATATCTATTTAGTGTGGATACCCTCAATCAATTAGTAGTGGATGGCATGACGTTTAGGGATGCCTATGTAAAAATTGGAAAAGATATTGAAGCGGGTACGTATGTTCCAATCAAAGATACGCAACACACGCATATTGGAAGTATCAATAATTTGGGTTTATCCTATATTAAAGCAAAGTTGAGTTCGGTTTAATTTTATGGTTCATTTTGGGCACATAGTGTAAACCAACCAGAGGTACGTGTGTAATGCACGTACCTTTTTGCTTTACATTTAAAAGGGCACAAACTAGGGCAATATATAATAGCCCTATTTAGGCATAAAGCGACTAGGATCTTCTTTCTCTTTTCTACGCTCGATTTTTTCTTCATCTAATGTGATGTTAGAGAACATCTCTTTTTTTAAACTACTGGGTGTAGTTTGTGATTTAGAATTGTTTTGGAGCGGTTTATTTTTTTTATGTTGAGATGGATTCATTTCAATTTTTTCTGTTGGCTTTTTGCGATTTGTTAATAGTTGGACACCCATGAAAATTGCAAAAAGTAAGATGGCGATAATAGCGCTTTTAACAGAATTCTGGAAAAGAACAACAATACCTAATACAACGAAAATAATTCCCCAATACTCCATTTTTATCCAGAAAAGGGTATGATTATTTGTCAGTAAAATTCTCTCGTTTGTTTTCTCGTCAATGACAACTCTAGAATTTTTAGTATTCCATTTTTTGCCAAAAAACCAGCTAAATATTCCCGTCATAAACGCGGCAAATACAAATGCGTAATCAGTATAGTCATCAGGAAAAGTTTTCAAACTAAGAACTAATGTTGCAAACAAAACTACTACGGAGATAAAACCTCTACCAGACCATATAATCATACTATAATATTTAAAGGGTTATGTTATTTTCACTCAATCAAATGGTTAAAAAGAAGCTAACAGCAATACTTAAGGTGGTTAATATAGTTAAATAACTCTTAAAATTAAATAGTCGAACTTGATTATTGATTTTATCCTAAGTTCAATATGTCAGTAGACGGTGGATAAAAGAGGATGGAAATATGTAATCTGAAAATCATTCTCACTTTTAAACTTTGTAGCTGGTCAGCGTTGAAGGACTGATAGAGACCTACAGTTTAAAGTATTAGATTTGATACTTACAATCGCATATTGTGTTATAGTTCTTCCTGCAATTTGTAGGAGGATAAACAAAGTTACTAGTAAGTCTGTAAGGGAAATTTTTTTCTCTTTGCTTCCGCGAAAGTCAACAAAGCAAACTGGAGATAGCTACTTTATATTTAAATACCACCCATACGAACAAAGAGCTTTTTTAACAAGGAATACCCATCCCGAAATTTCTTTTCTGGCTCCCGTGCATGCAATTCATTAGCATTATAGTACAGCTCATAACTAAACACAAAGGGACTTTTAGGATCTTCAAAGTCTAATTGACCAAAGCGTAAATCATTAAAAAGCAGGGTGTCTTCTTGTTGATCAATAGTGTACCAGCCCTCGGTAAGTCTTATGAGTCTTTCAATCAAAGGATCTTCTGCGATCGCGCCCAAAAGTTCATGGTTTTTTGGAATCGTACTAAACTGGATGGTAGGAGACTTATCAAAAATAGAATAATACCCAATACGATACGCATCTGCGGTTTCGACATTAGCAGTCCACAAGACACTGTTAAACGGGGTAGGTTTGGTTTGAATGTCTATATACTCAATATTTTGTGCAATCAGACTTGCTTCAAATTTAGTATAGGTGTATCCCTTTAAGATTAAAGTTAGCAACAGATAACTACTGCTTATGATAAGTCCAATTTTTGCATAACTTCTTCGTTTTGGATTCTCACGTTTGAGCCGCATAGCTAATACTACACACAATAAAAAAGGTAGCGTATACAAAGGATCAATAACAAAAATAGATTTGAAGGAAACTTTGTATGGCGAGGGCCAGAATAACTGTGTGCCCCAAGTGGTAAAAGCGTCGAGCAGGGGATGCGTAAACAAACCCAGAAACATAAGTAGCGTCCAATCGCGCCAACCTGCCTCTGATTTTTTATATATTTTGGACAATAGCCACCCGAAGAGGGGGGCTGCAAGGAGGCTAAAGAAAATAGAATGTGAAAAACCACGATGTAATTCGTTGGCACGCACAGGATCAAAAAACCATTTGGTCATAACATCCAAATCGGGAATGGTGCCGGCGATGGCACCCCACAAAATGGCTTTGTTACCCATTTTTTTACCGAGAGCAAGTTCGCCCACCGCAGCTCCAAGTACAATTTGAGTCAAGGAATCCATAGTCGTGTGTTTTTTAAAAAGGGTGTTTAAAAAGTGTTTTTTAAACTAAATGCCCTATCGAACGGAGTCAAAATGTTATCAGAACCAAGAAGTATGATCTCTTGACTCCGCTCGAATTGAAAATAGAATTTACTTTTTATGTGTCCTTCTTTTATCTAGTTGCTTACAGAGGGATATTGCCGTGCTTTTTCTTCGGTAGTAATACTTCTTTATGTTCCAACATACTAAACGCTTTAATCAATTTACGCCGTGTATCTTTTGGCAGAATAACTTCGTCAATAAAACCTCGTTGTGCTGCTTTATACGGGTTGGCAAATTTTTCGGCATATTCGGCTTCTTTTTCGGCTAGTTTTGCAGCCGGATCGTCAGCTTTGCTTATTTCTTTTCTAAAAATAATCTCGCTGGCACCTTTGGCTCCCATAACTGCGATTTCGGCAGATGGCCACGCAAAGTTAAGATCTGCACCAATATGTTTTGAGTTCATCACATCATACGCACCACCATATGCTTTACGAGTGATCACCGTTACTCTGGGAACAGTCGCTTCGCTTAATGCGTACAATAATTTGGCACCGTGTACGATAATCCCGTTCCATTCTTGATCCGTACCCGGTAAAAAGCCCGGAACATCTACCAGAACTAACAAAGGGATATTGAAACAGTCACAAAAACGTGTGAATCGTGCTGCTTTCTTCGAACTGCTTACATCCAGTACACCGGCAAGAAATAGAGGTTGATTAGCTATTATTCCAACACTTTTTCCGCCTATACGCGCAAAACCTACAATTATATTTTCAGCATAATCTTTATGTACTTCAAAGAAAGAATCCGTATCGATAATTCCGCTAATTACCTCATGCATATCATAGGGTTTGTTAGGATTATCCGGGATAATATCCATCAATTCCTCACGTATTTCGTCACTAAGGGTATAAGGTAGTGCCGGTACTTTTTCGGCGTTACTTTGAGGCATATAACTCAGTAAGCTTTTCAAATCCTCCAGACACTGTACATCATTGGCAGAAGTGATATGAGCGACTCCCGACTTGGTTGAGTGTGTACTGGCACCTCCAAGTTCTTCAGAGGTTACTTCCTCATTCGTAACCGTTTTTACAACATTTGGTCCGGTAACAAACATATAACTTGTACCCTCTACCATCAGGGTGAAATCTGTCATCGCAGGAGAATATACGGCGCCCCCGGCGCAAGGCCCCATAATAGCAGATAGCTGTGGGATCACACCCGATGCTTGTACATTACGATAGAATATATCGGCATATCCACCAAGGGAACGTACGCCTTCTTGTATACGTGCGCCACCAGAATCGTTAAGACCAATTAATGGTGCCCCCACTTTAACTGCCAAATCCATGATTTTACAAATTTTTTCGGCATGCGTTTCTGATAAGGCACCGCCAAACACGGTGAAATCCTGTGCAAACACATACACTAATCGACCTGCAATCGTTCCGTAACCTGTAATTACACCATCACCATAATATAGTTCTTTGTCCATATTAAAGTCGGTAGTACGATGGGTTACCAGAATTCCGATTTCCTCAAACGAACCTTCGTCCAGCAAGTAATTAACACGCTCACGAGCTGTGAGCTTTTTCTTTTCATGCTGTTTTGCAATACGATGTTCACCACCCCCCAAATGGGCTTTGTCAATTTTTTCTTCTAAAGTTTTTATTTTGGATTCCATAGTTTAGTGTATCGGTAAGCGTAATTTTTTTTGATCCTTTAAATAGTGTTGCAAGGCTATCATGGCAGCAACTTTGGCTTCTTCTTCAATTTCCTGATGTAAAAAATCGGCAGAGTAGTAGTTCTTAACAAAATGTGTGTCAAAATTTCCACTTCTGAACGCTTCATGTTCACAAACAAACTTCCCAAACGGTAAAGTAGTTTCCACTCCTTTTACCTGATATTGTGTGATAGCATCAATCATACGTTGAATAGCTTCTTCTCGCGTATCGGCATAAGTGATTAATTTGGCCAGCATTGGATCATAATAAATTGGAATATCCATACCTTCTTCAAATCCATTATCCACACGGATACCTTCACCTTGGGGTAATTGATAGACCTCCAGATTTCCTACACTCGGTAAAAAGTCATGCAACGGATCTTCGGCATAAATTCTCAATTCTAAGGCATGCCCTTTAAGTTGTACTTCCTCTTGTTGAAGCGGTAGTTTTTCGCCACGTGCCACCCGAATTTGAAGTTCGACTAAATCCAAGTTGGTGATAAGCTCGGTCACCGGATGCTCTACCTGTAAACGGGTGTTCATTTCAAGAAAGTAGAAGTTATGTTGTTCATCCAGAAGAAACTCAACCGTACCCGCTCCTACATAATCACAGGCTTTAGCGACTTTTACAGCAGCTTCTCCCATTTTCTGACGTAACGCAGGTGTTAAGACAGCCGAAGGTGCTTCTTCAACTACTTTTTGATGGCGTCGTTGTACGCTACACTCACGCTCAAACAAGTGAATCACATTACCATGTTCATCTGCCATAACCTGTATCTCGATATGCCTCGGAGATCCAACATATTTTTCAATAAACACGGATCCGTCACCAAATGCAGATACAGCTTCGCTAATGGCTCGTTGCATTTGTGATTCGAGATCACTTTCTTTCTCTACCACACGCATCCCTTTACCACCACCACCGGCTGATGCTTTGATTAGGATTGGAAACCCAATTTCGTTAGCAATTTTAGTTGCTTTTACCACATCTGTAATAGCTTCGTCGATACCCGGAACCATAGGAATATCATACGCTTTTACCGCATCTTTAGCAGCAAGTTTGCTACCCATCACTTTAATGGCTTTGGATTCCGGACCAATAAAAATAAGTCCGCTTGCAGTCACAGCTTCAGCAAATTCCGCATTTTCGCTCAAAAATCCGTAACCCGGATGTATAGCATCAACGTTGAGACTTTTTGCGACTTCGATAATCTTGTCTCCCAATAAATAGGATTTATTTGATGGTGCCTCCCCAATATGTACCGCTTCATCTGCAAAACGGACATGTGGAGCGTTGCGATCAATGGTCGAGTACACCGCCACGGTTCGGATTCCCATTTTTTTGGCAGTTCGCATAACGCGAATGGCAATTTCGCCACGGTTGGCAATCAGTATTTTATGTATAGTTTTTTTTGATTTCATAGACTATAAAATGTTGATTCTTATACTACTAAGCTTTCAGTTACAATGCATTGATTATTCAAATTCAATTAAGAGCTGTCCTTTATCTACAGCGTCACCAACAGCTGCTGTGATAGATTTAATAACACCATCCCGAGGAGAAGATAAAAGATTTTCCATTTTCATAGCCTCAAGAATTAATAAGGGAGTATCCTGTGTTACGGTATCTCCAACTTGTACCTGAACATCCAAAATTAACCCCGGCATAGGAGCTTTGATTGAATTTACGTTTTTGGTTGCACCTATGGTAAAACCCATTGCCTTGATTGCTATATCCAGGGCATTGTCAATATGAACTTTGAAATCAGTGTTATTTACACGAACTGTATATTCTTTGTCAGTAAAATTTTGATCAATGATTTCGCTGTGAAATGATTTGGATTTATCCAATGCGTGATAGGAATTTTTACCGGTAGCAACTACGTCTATCTCAGATAAAGTTGTATCATTAAAATCAAATTCGAAAGTGTCATCCACCTTAACTTTGAAGTTATTAGTCGTCATACGAGAAATATTTTAGAGAGTAAATATAATGTATTCGGTAGAGCATACCATAATGCTTTCGGGATTTTGATTGCATTTTTGATAGTAAAATAGTTTTTTAGTCATTTTTTTTGCGATAAATGATTGAAATGGAAGATTTCTTTGAGAAATTTTGAGTTTACTACGAGTTGTATGCTAGTATTGTTAATACGATTGTGTTGTTGGAGTGGTGCAGATCAATTCAAATTTTAAGAAACCAAAAAAAAGCGTTATACTATGGGTTCTAATAAAAATGATAAACAATCGAATGAAAGTATTAGTAATAGGTGCAGGAAACATGGGTTTGACATATGCTGAAGCCATGTCCAAATCAAAAATTTTAAAGAAGCGTAATATTATGATTCTGGACAATTCAGAAGAAACACGAACACGCTTAGATAAACTTTCTCATATTGATGTTTTTCACAGACCGGAAGATTGCGTGCCAAAAGCCGATTTAATTTTTTTAGCAGTAAAACCTTATCATAGTACAGATTTATTTACCCGATTAAAACCGTTGGTATTTGAAGGACAGATTGTGATTTCTATTATGGCGGGGGTTACAATACAAACCATGCAAGATGAAATAGGGTTGCCTAAGGTTGTGCGTGCGATGCCAAACTTACCAGCCCAAATTGGTAAAGGGCTAACATCGTACACAGCATCTCAAGAAGTCTCCCGAATTGAGTTGTTGACCATAGAAGATTTGCTCTGTACTACGGGGAAAACAATAAAGGTAAGAAATGAAAAATATATCGATGCTTCGACGGGGATCTCAGGAAGTGGTCCCGCATATGTTTTTTATTTTATGCAGAGTATGATGGAGGCCGCGTTACAAATGGGATTCTCAGCCGATGATTCTAAGGACTTAGTTAGTCAGACGTTTACAGGAGCGGTGGAACTTTTTAACCAATCAGATCTCTCTCCCAATTCATGGATGGAGCGTGTAGCATCCAAAGGTGGTACAACACGTGCTGCTCTGGACTCTATGGAGGATAATAATGTAAACGAATTGATAAAAGAAGCTGCCTTTGCAGCATTTCATAGAGCGGTTGAGTTAGGGGAGGAGTAGAGTTTAAGGCTCAATGAAAGTAAACTTTTTTAAGGTGAGTCAAACTTTTATATTCCCTTCCCTCGAGGGAAGGGTTAGGGATGGGTGTCCTAACTGCAATCCTATATTTAGGATTTAGTCGATAATATGTGAACTTTTTTTAGGACGAGTCACCTCAAACTAACTAAAATTCACAATCATTCAAAATACTTTTGCACACCCAGTGCATCATTTTATTTGTATTTTTGTATTGTGAAATTCTTGACGATCATACTATCCATTTACTTTTTGTCACTCAATTTTCTGGCGTGTAGTGATGCCGAAGAACATTCGGAGGATACACTCATAGAGATTGCTGATGAATCATCCGAAGATCACACGCATGATTCCGCAGAGTTGTGTTCTCCCTTCTGTCAATGCCATTGTTGCCATGTACATACGATTAATTTTAATGTGGTAGCATTTGCGGCTATAGTTCCGGAAATTACTTCAGATATCTTTGTGCATTTTGATAGTTTGGGCAAAGATATACCTCATACCATTTTGCAACCTCCCAGGGTATAATTCAGTTTTTTTGTAGGACACCTATGTCCTTACTATACTGGTTTTCGCTTTCACGGAAGCTACTCTTTTAGTTTTAACTGAATTAATACATAGTTCATGATTAATAAAATCATTGATTTTTCAATCCAAAATAAATTTATAATTGGGTTATTCACCTGTGTACTTATTGGTACAGGAATATGGAGTATTACCCAAGTACCAATTGATGCCGTTCCCGATATTACAAATAATCAGGTGCAGGTCATCACACAATCTCCAAATTTAGGAACCGAGGATATTGAACAATTTGTAACCTACCCCGTAGAGGTTGCAATGAGTAATTTACCCAATGTCCAAGAGATTCGTTCGATTTCACGATTTGGATTATCGGTAGTTACTATTGTTTTTGATGATGACGTTGGCACCTACTTACCTAGGCAGTTAGTTGCCGAAAAGTTATTCAAAGTGCAAGACCAAATTCCTGAAGGTTTTGGCGAACCTATTATGGGTCCCATTTCGTCGGGATTAGGCGAAATCTACCAATATACCTTGACAGTAGAAGATGCGTATACAGATAGATATACTACAACAGAGCTACGCACTATGCAGGATTGGATTATCAAACGTCAAATGGCTATGGTACCTGGCGTCATCGAGGTAAATGCTTTTGGAGGGAATAAAAAACAATACGAGGTTGCTATCAATCCCAATGAATTGCGGGCGATTGGTATCACCATATCAGAAGTGTTTACAGCACTAAAAAACAATAATCAAAATACAGGAGGCGCCTATATTGAAAGAAATCATCAAGCAAACTTTATAAGAGGAGAGGGACTTGCCAGAACCGCAAGTGATATAGAGCGCATGGTCATTAAAACAGTGAATAACATCCCTATTCGGATTAAAGATATTGGTACGGTGACCTTAGGAAGTGCCGTTCGATATGGAGCCTTGACCAAAGATGGGAAAGGCGAAGCAGTTGGAGGTATGATCTTAATGCTTAAAGGTGCTAACTCTGATGCTGTAATTGCAGAAGTGAAAGAACGGATGCGTCAAATCCAAAAATCTCTGCCGGACGGTGTTGTCATCGAACCCTTTTTGGATCGTAGTGAGCTTATTCAAAAAACGACAACTACCGTGTTTAGTAATTTACTAGAGGGCGGACTTATTGTCATTTTTGTATTGGTTCTCTTGTTAGGTAACTGGCGTGCAGGACTCATTGTTGCTTCGACAATTCCGTTATCATTGCTATTCGCCTTTATCTTTATGAATATTTTTGATGTGTGGGCCAATCTCATGAGTTTAGGAGCGATTGATTTTGGAATTATAGTGGATGGAGCCGTGATAATTGTTGAGAGTACCGTTTTTATAATCTATCGATACAGCGTAAAGAATAAGGTCCGCAAGCTTACTTCAACAGAAAGCAATACGATCACCGCAAAAGCTTCCAAAAAAATGATGAACACCGCATTTTTTGGCCAGTTAATAATTCTCATTGTTTTCTTACCAATTTTAGCGCTGGAAGGGGTGGAAGGTAAAATGTTTCGACCCATGGCACTTACATTTATATTTGCCATGTTGGGAGCGATGGTTTTATGTCTGACCTATGTCCCTATGGTGACTTCATTGGTTATTAGAAAAGTATCACATTCAAAAAAATCATATGGTGACCGATTTGTGAATTGGATAGCATCAAAATATGAAAACGGACTAATTAAATCCCTCAAAAAAGGTAAACTGATTATAGGAGTTTCCATCCTATTATTTGGAATAGCGCTGTTCACATTTAGTAGAATGGGAGGCGAATTTATACCGGATCTTGATGAAGGAGATATTGCATTTCACGCAATTTTGAAACCGGGAAGCGCCCTAGAGGAAACCATAGCGACTACTACTAAAATAGAACAGATAATTAAGGCCAAATTTCCCGAAGTTAAGACTGTAGTGAGTCGTATCGGTGTCGCAGATGTACCTACCGACCCTATGCCAATGGATATAGCCGATGTATTTGCGATCCTTAAACCCATGGATGCATGGACTTCGGCGGAAACAAAAGAAGAACTGGTTCAAAAAATAAAGGATGAGATCAGCATACTTCCCGGCGTAAATTTTGAATTTACGCAACCTATCGAGATGCGTTTTAATGAATTGCTTACCGGGGTACGGGAGGATGTTGCTATTAAATTGTTTGGTGAAGACCTGGACGTACTTTCCAGCAAAGCTGAAGAAATGGGGAACATCATAAGTAAGGTGCCGGGGGTTGCCGATTACAAAGTAGAAGCTACTGATGGACTCCCTCAAATTACGGTGCGTTATAACAGAGATAAGCTGTCGCAATACGGTCTCAATATTAAAACGATCAATGCAACCATTCAGGCAGCCTTTGCAGGCAGTAAAGCAGGGGTTATTTTTGAAGGAGAAAAACGGTTTGATCTGATGGTACGCTTTCAAAAAGAGGATCGTACGAGTATTAACGATATTCAGGAGCTATTTGTAACCTTACCGGGTGGATCTCAGATTCCTTTACGCGAGATAGCTAGTGTACGGTATGAACCGGGTCCGATGCAAATTAGTCGTGATAATACGAATCGTAGAACCTATGTTGGGATCAATATTCGGGGACGTGACGTACAATCTGTAGTCGAAGAGATAAAAGAACGTCTCGATCAAAACTTTAGCTTGCCTCCCGGATATTTTATTCGATATGGGGGAGCTTTTGAAAATTTAGAAAGAGCTAGCAAACGCTTACAAACCGTCGTTCCTATTGCGTTGTTGCTTATCTTTATACTGATTTATTTTGCCTTAAAATCCTTTTCACAAACGCTCATGATTTATTTGGCGATTCCTATGGCGACTATCGGTGGTATTTTTGCCTTATGGTTACGGGATATGCCCTTCAGCATTTCGGCAGGCGTTGGTTTTATAGTTTTATTTGGTGTTGCAGTGCTTAATGGATTGGTTATGATAAGCGGACTCAACGAGTTAAAGGAGGAAGGTGTGACAAACTTGAGAGATCGAATTGTGCAAGGGACAAAACGAAGAATACGACCTATTATGCTTACAGCGTTGACCGATGTTCTGGGCTTTCTTCCTATGGCAATCTCAGCATCGGCAGGGGCAGAAGTACAACGTCCTTTGGCAACCGTAGTGATAGGTGGCTTGGTCACTTCCACCTTGTTAACACTCTTTGTACTACCCATATGTTACCAATGGATTGAAAAACGTTCTAAAAAACGCCCCCTCCTTCAGAAGCCGATGATGGGTGCGTTGCTCATAGGTATTGTGTTCTTTTATTCCCCTTCCGCGAAAGCGCAAAGTATTCAAAATCAATATCCGGAGATTTCCTTAGAACAATCAATTGCTTTGGCAAAGGAAAATTATCCATTGCTGAAAATAAGACAGTTAGAAATAGATAAACAAGTAGCGCAACAAGTGGCAGCATACGATTTTGGAACTACCAAAATTTTTACGGGAGGAGAAGAAATAAATGACGAACGCGGAGTTTATACGCTTGTTGGTATAGGACAATCGAATATTGATCTGTTTGGAATCGCAGCAAAAAAGAGACTTCAGAAGAAACGGGTGTTGTTAGCAGAGGCGTTTTATGAGCAATCAATGCTTGAGGTAGAAAAGGAAGTAAAAACGTTGTGGACTGCCGTTTATTTAGCAAAACGAAAATATGCGTTATATAAGGAATTGGATTCGATCTACAGGAATTTTTCTAAAGCTGTGTTCTTGAATTATGAGGTAGAAGCGATTTCGAAATTAGAGTTTAAAGCAGCACAAAATCAAGCTGCGCAGATTCAAAATAAAATGAAGCAACTCGCGCATGATTATACGATTGCCTTAGAACAATTCAATTTGTGGTTGGGCGATACGATGTTTTATACCGTAGCAGATACCATCGCACCCGATGCACTGATGTTTTTGGGAAGTATCGAGAAAACTTTGCATCCGGAGCTTAAGATTGTACGAGAACGTCTCGAAGTTTCACAAGCAGGATATCGTACAGCACGCTCTGACAGGCTTCCCAAATTAAATTTACAAGGTGGGCTGCAAGAAGTGAATGGAGTTTCCAATTTTTATAGTTATCAGGTAGGACTTTCTATTCCATTCTTCGATGGTAAAACTCGAGCAATTTCTAAAGCTGCAAAACTGGATACGCGTATCGCTCAGGAATCTTCAGCATTTGGTCAACGACAATTTAAATTACGACAACGACAAGCGCTTCAAAATTTTGAAAAATGGAAGACCACCCAAGATTTTTATACAACAGAAGCCGTTCCTTTAGCCCAAGAACAGCGCCGAGGAGCATTGTTAGGTTATAAAGAAGGTGCACTGGATTATTCGGCATTTACATTGATGATTCGGGAAGCCATTCAAACAGAAGAAGAAGCATTACAAGTGCTTAGTTACTACTTAAAGGCGCTATTCGAACTACACTATTACAAAAAATAACAACATGAAAAAACATTTTATATACATACAGATTCCGCTAATGACAATCATGGTACTTTTGAGTTCTTGCGGAGAGGACACTTCAAAAGATTCGGCAAAAGAGGAGGTGACTGTTTTGACAGAAGGAGAACAGGCAACACCGCACGCTGAGGTTAAAGAAGCAATTCTTACCGCGCAACAATTTGATGCCTTACAGCTCAAATTGGACACCTTGCAGGAGCGAAGCCTTACGGGATATGTAGCCGCCAACGGACAGCTGGAAGTGCCGCCACAAAATGAGGCAAATGTAACGGCCATGATTGGTGCCAATATCGTATCCATAGCTGTGATAGAGGGCGATCAGGTTAAAAAAAATCAAGTATTGGCATATGTATCCCATCCTAATTTGATCGAAAAACAAACGGCATATCTCAATGCGTATACTAAAAGTGAATTTCTAAAATCTGAATTTGCACGTCAAAAAAAGTTGTATGATGCCGGAGTTGGATCAGGGATGAATTATCAAAATGCAAAGTCAGAATATACCGCCGCTAATGGATTGGTAAAAGGTCTCGAGGCACAATTACAGCAGTATAATATTAGTGCATCGGGAGTGCGTAATGGTACGATCTATCAACGAATTGCGTTACGCAGTCCTATCGAGGGCTTTATTGAGAAGGTTCATATCAAAACAGGACAATATGTAGAACCGCAAACTAATTTAATCGAAATCGTAAATACGCATCATGTACATGCCGATCTAATGGTATTTGAACAAGACATACATAAGGTAAGTAAAGGTCAGGAAGTTCGTTTTAAAGTACAATCCTTACCCGGGGTTGAGCTAAGTGCAAAGATTTATTCTATTGGTAAAACATTTGAAGAAGGTCCCAAAGCGGTACACGTGCATGCCGAGATCGAAAACAAAGAAGACAAATTGATTCCGGGGATGTATATTCAGGGGAGAATAGAAGTAGGTGCTTCAAAAACACTTGCACTACCGGAAAGCGCGGTAAGTAAAGATGGCGATCGCTATTACGTATTTACTGCAGAGCGAGAAGGCATTGATTGGAGCTTTAAACCTAAAGAAGTGCTGCTCGGACAGCGAGATGGAGAATGGGTTGGTGTTCAGTTTTTAGAACCGATAGCTCAAGAAACACTGTTTGTGCAGAACAATGCCTATTATCTGATGGCAGAAATGAAAAAAGGAGATGCAGCCCATAGTCACTAATACAATGCGTTCAATTGATAAAAAATTACAGGACAAAAAAATACGGCCTACTGCCATGCGGTTGTTGGTCTATCGTTTTTTAAATAGTAAAAACGTTGCAGTTTCGCTCTCGGATATCGAACAAGCATTTGACAGATCAGATCGCACCACCCTCTATAGAACTTTAAAAACCTTTGAAAATAAAGGAATTGTACATCCTGTTGATGATGGTAGTGGCGTAGTAAAATATGCGATGTGTGAAGAACATTGTAACTGTGAGGTGGGAGAGGACCTGCATATGCATTTTTATTGTTCAGCCTGCAGAGAGACCATGTGTTTGATCGATCACAAAATTCCAAAAATACATTTGCCTGAAGGTTTTACAGCAAATAATGTAAATTTAGTGATTAAAGGAACCTGTAATGAATGTACTGGCAGGACATAACTTAGTAAGTTGTTTTAGCTGAATATTAAAATGGTAATAAGGTTATATGAAAGAAGCGAAGGGCTGTAATCATGAACATGAACAAAAGGGAGTTTTAGGAAAAAATACAGAACTCTATTTTTCTTTAGCAAGCGGACTATTTTTAGGTACTGGGTTTTTGATAGAACTTTTCGCTAGCTTCTCTGATATTTTAATTCTTATACTCTACCTGTTAGCCTATATGTTTGGAGGCTTTTATGCGGTTAAAGGAGCTTTTGATAAAATCAGATATGGTGAATTCGAGATTGACTTTTTAATGATTGTAGCCGCGATAGGTGCAGCATTTCTGGATAAATGGGCAGAAGGAGCTTTGCTATTATTTCTTTTTAGTTTGGGACATGCTTTAGAGCATTATGCAATGAGCAAAGCCAGAAAATCGATAGCTGCGCTTACAGATTTAGCTCCTAAAACAGCACTACTTAAAACCAATGGAGAAACTAAAGAAGTAGCGATTAGTGAACTCAAAGCCGGCGATGTAGTGGTGGTTCGACCCAACAGTAAAATAGCCGCAGATGGCGTTGTTATTAAAGGAAGGAGTAGTGTCAATCAAGCACCTATTACAGGAGAGAGTATTCCGGTGGATAAAAGAGCAATAGCAGATAGCACTGCTATTTTTGAATTAGAAAAAGATATTCCCGAAGAGAGTCGGGTCTTTTCCGGGACTATTAATGGTAATAATACACTCGAGGTACGTGTTATAAAAGAGACACAAGACTCAACGCTAAGCCGTTTGGTAACGATGGTACAAGAGGCGCAAGCTCATAAGTCACCCACTCAACTCTTGACAGATAAGTTCGAGCGAATATACGTACCAGTAGTTATTGTTTTAGTGATTGTACTGAACTTTGCTTTTTTGGCGGTAGATGAACCTTGGCGAGATAGTTTTTACAGAGCGATGGCGGTTTTGGTAGCGGCTAGTCCTTGTGCACTGGCAATATCCACTCCGTCTGCAGTCTTAAGCGGCATAGCACGAGCAGCCAAGGGTGGTGTTTTGATAAAAGGAGGGAAGCCATTAGAAGATTTAGGATCATTGACAGCTATTGCTTTTGACAAAACCGGGACGCTAACCGAGGGAAAACCAAAACTCGTTGATCTATTTCCGTTAGCAGAGATAGACAAAATTACATTACTGGAAGTTGCAATTGCAGTCGAGAAGCTTAGTGATCATCCGTTGGCAAAAGCTGTAGTTCGCGATGGATTACAACTACTTCAGCGTAAAAATTCAAATTTGATAGCAGAAGATCTTGAGGCCTTACAAGGAAGAGGGATTAAAGCTCGCTTTCGCGGAAGCGATATTTTTATCGGTAATCTGGATTTGTATCAAGCACTTGGGGTAGCAATTCCGGAAGATATTTCTGAAACCGTAAAATCTTTGGAAAAACAAGGTAAAACCACCATGCTGGTCAAAAGAGACGATCATTTTATCGGAATTCTTGGCTTGATGGATACCGCTCGGGAATCAGCAAAGGAAACACTGCTAAGGTTGAAGTCATTAGGGATACGCAAGATGATTATGCTCACCGGTGACAATCAAAATGTGGCCGATGCGATAGCTAAAGAGATTCATCTTACCGAAGCGTTTGGTAGTTTGTTGCCTGAAGAAAAGGTGGCAGCGATTAAAAAACTAAAACAAAAAGAAAACAAAATTGCTATGGTAGGTGATGGTGTCAATGATGCTCCGGCAATGGCACATAGTACAGTAGGGATTGCTATGGGAGCAGCCGGAAGTGCGGTCGCCCTAGAAACTGCGGATATTGCACTTATGGCAGATAAATTAGAGATTTTGCCATTTGCCATAGCCCTGAGCCGCAGAGCACATGTCATTATCAAACAAAACATATGGATTAGTTTGGGTGTGGTCGCTTTGTTGATTCCTGCAACAATCCTGAATTGGGCAAATATTGGGGTGGCAGTTGCGATTCACGAAGGTTCTACTTTGGTTGTGGTTTTGAATGCGTTACGCTTATTAGGATACAAAATGAAAAAATAAGCACATCAGTTGCGGACGGTTTTGTTTTATTTCGAAGGTCTCTGCCTCAGTTGCTGAAGGTTTCGTTCTCTTTCAAAAGATATTGCATCGGTTGCGGAGGGTGTCGTTCTATTGCGAAATGACCTTACATAAGTTGCGGACGGTTTTGTTCTCTTGCGAAATGGCGATGCATCGGTTGCTGATGGTTTTATTTTCTTGCAGAACGCTTTGCATCACTTGCGGATGGTTTCGTTCTTTTGCGAAATGGCTTTGCATCATTTGCGGATCACGCTATCACTGAGTTTGTTTATTTTTATTTAAATCTAAATCAAAACACCTACGAACTACTCCTTTCCCTTGTTAGGGAAAGGTGGCCAAGCAACGCGCGGTCGGAAAGGGTAGTTTTTCAATTTTGAATGTAGAATTATGAATTTTTAATGACGAATGTAGAAGTGTTTCGGTTCATATACCCGATATATTCTGACTAAAAAAACTAGATTGTCACCTCGAGTGGAGCAGAGAGGTTGATTGTAATTAAAAAGCTCAGGTCTCGACTTTAGTTTATCCTGAGCGCAGACGAAGGGCTTGACCTGACAAAAAGTAAATTAAATAAGAATTTGACTTCGAACTAAATTATCCTATAAACTACTCCTTTCCCTTGTCAGGGAAAGGTGGCCAAGCAACGCGCGGTCGGAAAGGGTAGACTTTCAATTATGAATGTAGAATTATGGATTTTGAATGTAGAAGTTGAAATTTACAACAATAAAATGCTAAATTTAAAAGTGTCCTGCGTCCTGATTCCTGCTATCCTACTACTTGTTTCTTGGTTAGTGCCTAAACTCATTTTAGTATATCTCAAAAAAATATGTAGTTTAGTCACACTTAAAATCTAGTACCCACCCCACTTGGTAACGTTGTGTTGCTTTTTTTAATAGATGAAACGTATAAAGGATTAATTTCGTTTATGCAATTGTAAGCTATAATTATACAAACCGTGACAAAAATAGCTATACTTCTATTTTTGATAATATTAAGTTGTAAAGAGAATAAGACAAATCTGTATTATTCGACTGAGAAAAACAAATTAAAAAAAATACCAATTGAATTACCAGAATTAAATGATTGGAAAGAATTATACTCTCACAAATTAGTTAAAAGGAGGTTTAATGAAAACTCAAATGATGGAACTACAATCTTGGGAGTTTACCTAACTAATGAAATAGCAAAACAAAAAGAAAGTATAGATGATATTGACTTTAATAATTATTTGTTATTTTTTATAAGAAACGATGAGCAGAAATGGAAAGTCCAAAATACTGACTTAAAAAGAATCTTTGATATTCAAGTAAATCAGGCGTCTGTAGAAACAATTAATGCTACAGAAGCATTAAATAAAGCTTATTCTGACACAACATTCATCACAACTGAAAAACCATATTTATTAAATAATTACAGTAATCACGAAAAATCATACTCCGCAATCAAGTTAATAAAACCTCACCCAGATGACCACGACTATATCGTAGTTTACGTTTATAATTTAATTAACATAAAAAATCATCTCGTCTATGGAGGATATTATTTGGATTTTATAGGAATTGAATCCATTGAAAAAGCAAAAGAGAATAACGATATAATAGTATCTGAATTTATTAAAAAAAATGAATAGTAATTATGGCTAAAATCGTATTGAATTAATTGCTGGTCCAAGACTACAGATGCATTTTTTTTCAAAAGTTAGATTCTCTCGCGTCTCGTAGAGTTTTGGTTCGATTTGTATTAGCTAAATTTGTTACTTTAACATACGACAAATCATATACTGAAAATTGCCATAAAATTAGGTCTAACAATGATATTAGGAAAAAGCATCAGGATTTACTTAAAAGAAGGAAGTGTTACGGGAATTAAATTTGCAGAACTTGTGAATCATACGATTCAATCTCTTTCTTGTCCGCGTACAAAAATCTCTGATTTAAATAAGCATTTTTCTATTGAAGTAAATACTCAAGGAGTATACTTTTTAATAGGCTATGAGCAAGACACACTCAGACCAATGGTTTATATAGGCGAAGCGGAAAATGTGTGGGATAGATTAAAGAATCATGATTTGAAAAAAGATTTTTGGAATGAAGTTATAGTTTTTACTAGCAAAGACGATAACCTGACTAAATCTCATATTAAATATTTAGAAAGCAGATTGGTAGAAATCTCAAAAAACACAGAAAGATACAGGCTTAAGAATACTAACAGTCCGAATTTAAATCGATTACCACTTCCTGACAGAGATGCAATGGAAGAATTCTTATCCAATATAAAATTACTCACCGGAACGCTAGGTCACAAATTTTTAGAGAATCCAATTGCTATTAAGAACATTCCAGATTTTACTGATCAAAATGTAAATTCAGGTGACAGAACCATATTTGAAAAGAAAGATGAATTAGAACTAAATCTAAATGTAAGAGGTATTAGAGCCAAGGCAATTCAAACAAATGAAGGTTTGGTCGTATTAGAAAATTCAGAAGTTGCAGATAATCCGACTAAAAATTATGGATATGGAGCATTAAGAGAATCATTGATAGAAGAAGGAATTATCATCAAAAATGCAAATAGTAAATATTGTTTCTCAAAAAAACATCTATTTTCAAGTGCATCCGCAGCAGCAGTGATACTTGGATATTCTGTAAATGGAAGGAATGTTTGGAAAAATGAAAATGGAAAATCCATTAAGGAAATTGAAAAAACAGAAATAGATTAGGTACTAGCAATAATAGCTCCTTTTTAAAGTCCTTTCTCAAACGACAGCCCAGCCTATATTGCCAATACACTTTTCAATTCTTTATACCGCGTCCTTCCGATAGGCAGTACTTCGTTGTTTTTTAGGATAAGATCATATTTACTACCAGAGCTTACCAGGATCTTTTGTATTTCGCTTACCTTGACCAGATACGATTTGTGAGTTCTAAAAAAAGTTTTAGGGAGTAACTGTTCCAGTTTTTCTAAGGATTTATCGTGTAGCATCTTGGTATCATTAAGAAGCACCAACTCTGAGTATACACCTGCCCCTTGGATATAACGAATGTCATCAATGGAGATCAATTTGATTTCGCCACGTTTCTTGACAGCTAATACATTAATCGTCCTGTCAGCGATATCTTCTTTGCGTAAGACTCTATTAAATGCCAGATTCAGACGTTCTTGATTAAAAGGTTTGGCAACAAAGTCTAATACACCGTATTCAAAAGCTTGTAGAGCTTTGTCTCGGTGGGCAGAAATAATAATAGTATGAAACGATCCCGAGACGGTTTGTTTTAATAATCCAAAGCCGTCCTCACCATTGAGATTTAGATCCAGCAGTACTAAATCCAGAGGGTTATTCTCCAGAAAGTCGATACCTTCAGATAGCGATTCTTTATGTGTGAGCTTGACTACTGTGTTTAAGAAAAACTCTTTGGTCATTCGTATGATGCGTCTCGCTATTCTTGCTTCATCTTCAACTATTAAAATATGCATTCTTTAAATATAAAGTGTTAGTATAGTTTTCCAACCATATTCGGTGGGAGTAGAGACAAAATCCCAGCGATTGCCATAGCTTTCTGTCAGTCTGGCTTTTATATACGTGTTGCCCGTTCCATCTTTAATATTTTTACCCCTCCGACGATGTTTTGCGTACGTTTTAAGCGTTATTGTAATTTCCTTGGTAAACTTACGAGTTAGCAGTTTAAATCTAATTGTATTCGCTATAGGAACTCCGTGAGTAATTCCGTTTTCAACTAAGGTATGGATAATGGCTGGCGGTATTTCTAAGGTTCTATCAATAGCATCCTCTTCCCAAATATAATCGATCTCTTTTCGATAGCTCATAATCTTAAGATGACTTTTACAGAGTGCTATTTCTTGTGTTATTGGGATCAGAATTTTATCTTCAATCTGATTAATCAATTCAAATTCTTCGGCCAGCGCTTCAATAAAAAAAACACTTTCTTTTGGAGATTCTTCTACCCAGTCGATCAAAGAGGTCAGCGTATTCATTAAAAAATGCGGCTGAATCTTTTTCTTAAGCAGCTCATGCTTCAGCCGTGCCGATTGAGCGATGGATTGATCATGCGCTAACCTGTCATCCTTTAACTGTAAGGTGAGCACATAAAACATGCACACTAGAATGATAGTAAAACTTAAAAACAAACTAATATCGTATTCGATCAAATAATAGGAGCACAAGCTACATAACAATCCAATAACCACCACAGGAGCACCTTTTCTTTTATGATATAGTGCAAACGTTACCGTAAGAAAAGAAGCGATCCAAAGTAACTGCGCTAGCTTGATAGCGGTAGCGTCATACGAATACCATTCAAAATATAAGAAATACACACCAAGTAAGACGCTAACATATACTAAAAAGAGTAATCGAAACATCTTTATTCGGAATTGGATCAGAAAGTATAAGGGGATCAGGATAGCAATCAACAGCGTTAAGAATCCGATGATTTCCAGTCGTAGATAAAATTTTGTATAATGAATTGGAATATAAAGTTTTATATATTCCAGCAGTATAAGTAGAAAGAACAAGAAACACGAAATACTAAATAACAGGATGGGAAGGCCCTTTTTAGTATTGAGAAAAAGTATTAAAAAATAAATAGCAGTAATTAAAAACGCGCCTGCTAGGATATGCATAAAAAGTGTGATGATAAGTGGACTGGTTAATAGTTCATCATAATTCTGAATATGAAAGATAATAGGACGTTTTTCCTGGTTGAGGTATCTCTGAGAAGCTCGCAAAGCAATTACATGTACTCCTGGATTACTTAGTTGCGTCGGAATGATAAAATTGCAACTTACTTCAGATTTCTCTGTTTCCCTTTCCTCATTACCGGGCTCTCCATTTTTACCAATTAGAACTCCGTCCCAGTAAACTTCATACGATCCAAAAGCATGGATTAAAAGACCCAGTGGTTCTTCTGAACTCGAATTCTCAAGTAAAGTAATATGCTGTCGTACCCAAAAGATGTTATTATTAAGAACATCGCGTTGTAAGGTCCATTCCTGATCGTCCAAGTCGGGATTTTTCCACTGAATTGAATCTCCGGTTTTAAAAAGATTCTGTGAAAGTTCATAAATCTTGGCCTGTTCTTGACAAGAGATTAGTACGATAAGTAGCGGTAGAGAGATTACACGATACAGATATTTTATAATCATAAAGAGTGGGCTCTGGAATTAGTTGCTGTAAATTTAGGATAAAAAGAGCAACTTAAAATGCAGTTCACATGGTTATAGAGCAGCTTAAATAGTACTATGGGGAATTATGGAGATTAAATCTCAATTTGCACTTCATTAAATCGATAATTTTAAATAGAGATACTATGAGACAGTGTATTAAGGATAGTGTAACGGTACTAATGATAACAGTGTACGCTATTAGTTATTCATTATATGGACAACAAACAACCTCGGGTAGAGCTGCTAATCTTGAGGATATTAAAATGCAGATGAGCAAAAAGATGGCGGAACGTAACTTGCCCGGACTCAGTGTTGCAGTTTTTGAAAACTATGAAGTCATTTGGACCCATCAGTGGGGTATAAAAGCGACAGATGCTCCTGACAAAATAGACACAAATACAGCTTTCTCAACAGCTTCTACAACTAAAGCTGTTGTTGCAATGCTCTGCGGAATATTAGAAGAAAAGGGAATAATTAATCTTGATGATCCTATTGAGAACTATTTGAAACGATATACACTTCAAAAAAGTAAATACACTGTTGATGTAGCTGTTACCTGGAAACACTTATTATCACACACCGGTGGAACGACGCATAGTGGTTTTGCTGATTTTTATGAAGGCGATCAAATACCAACACCTCTTCAAAGTCTAAAGGGTGAATTGCTGCCTAGATATGACAAAGAAATTGATTTTATGTTTACACCCGGCACCGATTGGGCTTATAGTGGTGGTGGCTATGTATTACTACAAGTTGCTTTAGAAGATCATCTCGATCAACCAATTGCAGACTTGGTTCAACAATACATCTTTACGCCTTTGGGGTTGCAACACACAACTTTAAAGCAACCTAATGAACTTGGATTTTTAACCAACGTAGCCAAAGTACATGATAATAAAGGGAACGTTATCAAAACCGGATTGCCTATTACTCCGCAAGTAGCTCCATCTGGAATGTGGTCAACACCTTCAGATTTAGCCAAAATAGCCATCGAAATGCAAAATGCTTTGCGTGACAATAATAACAAATTGATTTCGAATAGTGTGGCTCAGCGAATAACCGAAATTGTTTCGCTTCATACAGTTGGAGGTTGGAGTGCCGGATGGAACCGATCGTTTGGTTTTGGAAACAATAGTTGGTTTTCTCATGGTGGATCCAATACGGGAGTGGGTGGTGAATTTATGGCTACAATGAAAGGAGGTAATGGATTGGCAATTCTGGCAAACGGAGAAAAACCAAACAGAATACCGGTAATGAATGCACTTCGGTTAGAAATAATGAATCTGTTAGAATGGAATCATATCCTACAAGATCCCAAAGTAAACGTACCAAAAGAACTGAGTGAAGCAATTATAGGGAGTTATGCTGATTTTTTATATGAATCTGAAGGACTCAATAGAATTATAGAAGAAGACGGACAGTTATATATGGCATCTCCGGTATTCGAATTTATGCTGGAGCGAGAAAAAAGTAAGATGATTTATATGGGAGATTATACTTTCAAAATTGATGAATATCCGAACAAAATTAAGTTCTTATTAAATACGGAGTCTCAATTGACCGGCCTTCTTATTTATAGAGATACTTTGGATAGTAAAGCTGTACGTTTTTCTTTAGATCAGATCAGAAATAATACATCTAAGATTACCGAAGCGTTCTTGTATCAGGAAATGGAAGAAGCAAAGAAAACATATCATCAGATAAAAAAAGAAGATCCTACTTTGAATATTGAAGGTTTACTTAATGGGTTTGGGTATCTATTTTATATGGAAAACAAGTTAGAAAAAGCGACAGAAGTGCTAAAGTTCAATTGTGAAGAACATCCCGACTCCTGGAATACATATGATAGTTTAGCTGAAATCTACGAAGCGCGTGGGAATCTAAAATTGGCAGGCAAGCATTATACGAAAGCCATGAGTCTTAATCCTTCTAGCGATTATAAAAAAAGAGTAAAACAAAAAATAGCAGGATATAAAGAATAGGAAAAATTTAATTTACATAATACTTATAAGAACGAATAGTATGTTAGTGTACTGTTCGTTTTTTTAGAAAGATAAAAACGAGCCAAAACTTGTTTTCAAATATCGGAAAGCTTTGGTAATATGATTTTCTACCGTTTTGGTAGAAATACCTAAAAGTTCGGCAATCTCTTTGTGCTTTTTCTGTTCAAGTTTACTGAGCTTAAAAACTTTTTTACAAGTTGAAGGCAGTGCTTCTATAGCCGTCTCTAGCTGTACAATTTTTTCTTCTTTTATTTCGGTTTGAGAATCTGAAAACAATTCAAATAACGCTTCGTGCTTCAAAGAAGTTACTAAATCGGTTTGCTTTTTCTGAGTACGCAAATACGTCATATACTCATTATAACAGCTTTTAAAGAGATATGCTTGTAACGAAGTTTTTATGTGAATGGATGTTCGTTGCTCCCAGAGTCTTAAGAAGATATTTTGAACGAGATCTTCTGCTAATGCGGCATTATTCGAAAATTTATATAGATAATCACACAGGTCTGCATAATGGTTTTCAAACAGAAGTTGATAACTCTGTTTATTTCCATCTTTAAGCCCTTTAATCAATGATTCTTGTATGCGAATGTTGTTATTTTTCATACGTAACTCGACGACTAAAATAAAAAAAATAAAAAGAAAGTAGGGGATTTTTGTGATTTCTGCATCATATATATAGAAAGCATACATATATGAACAGTATTTTAACCATAATTCAAAAATACCTAAACGGTACAATTTCTTCAGGAGAGCGAAAGCGTTTGAACGAGTGGCTGGAATTAAATACTCATAATAGAATGCTTTTCAAAGAAGCAGTCAAAAAAAGATATAGTAAGACAATACCACTTCACGTGGATACAAGCGAAGCACATTCTAAGTTTATTAAAAGAATTAGTGCTACGTCAAAATCTGTGATTCGTCTGCAAACAATTCAACGTTTTTCAAAATATGCTGCGATCTTAGTTTTACTTTTAGGAAGCATCTACCTCTATAAAAATCAAGAAAGTCCATTAACTGAGGATAAAAAGTCTGTAAATTTTTCAACAGCTGCTATAGCAGAAGATAAGATATTAATTAAACAAGCGGACGGTAGCATTACTACCATTGACCCTTCAGAAAATGGAATACTTACTGATAAAAACGGAAATCCAATAGGGAATAAGGAAGAAAACCAACTTAGGATAACTGCAAATGCTGGTCTTGAATCCTTAAAGTTTATGGAAGTTTATATTCCAAAGGGCAAACAATTTCAGATGGTGCTATCTGATGGAACTCAGGTATGGTTGAATGCAGGGAGTACCTTAAAATTTCCTCAAAAATTCATTTCATCAGAGAAAAATCGTGTGGTGTATCTTGAGGGTGAAGCATTTTTTGATGTTAAAACAAATAAGGAGAAACCTTTTATAGTAAAAGCAAAGGGTATTGATGTTAATGTGTTGGGAACTCAGTTCAATGTTTCTTCTTATACAGAGGATGTTTTGATTAAAACTACCTTGGTCGAAGGTTCTGTAGCATTGGCAAGCTCTGATATGCCGGATAAGAAAGTACATCTAAAACCTAATGATCAGGCAGTATATAATAAAAATAATAGCGTAATACACAAAAAAGAGGTTGACACGGACATTTATACTTCTTGGATGAAGAAAAAAATAATGTTACAGAACGAATCGTTTGAAGAAGCTTTTAGAAGAATAGAGCGCGCATACGATGTAAAAATAATCAATCACAATAGTGTATTGGCGGCAACTAAATTTACGGGAGAATTTGATGTAGAAAGCATCGATGAAATTCTAAAAACGTTCTCTGAAACCTTAAATTTTACGTATACGATAAAAGAAAAGAAAATTACTATACATCCATAAAAAAGAGAAGTGCGGCAACACTTCTCTTAGTAAAAATTGATCATTATTTAAAAAAGGAACTAACAATCAAATATTTTCAAAATTATGAAAAAAAACTCTAATGCACTGCATAACTTTACTGTAGTGTGTCACGACACCTCTTTAAAAATGCGAATTACCTTTATTCTGTTTAGTTTTTCAATTTTTCAAATGATTGCTGCTACTGGATTTTCACAAGGCAGCATTAATTTACGTTTTGATAATACCCCCATTACTTCGATTATCGCCGAAATAAAGGAGCAAACTCAATATAAATTCTTTTATATCAATGAGGAGATTGATTTACAACAACGGATAAGTATCCAGGTTGAGCAGGAAGCGTTAGAAAATGTATTACCGCTACTCTTTAAAAACACCAATATTACCTATGCTATTCTTGGCAAACAAGTAGTGTTAAAGAAGTATGTACAGAATAAAGAAGATGACGAGGTGTATCGGGAAATAAAGGGTTTGGTGCTGGATCCTTACAACAATCCTTTACCTGGAGCGAATGTTCAAATACAGGGTACAACCAAAGGAGTGATAACTGACTTTGATGGGCGATTTGCCATAGAGGTACCCGAGAAAGATGCTATATTATTGGTTTCATATCTTGGTTTTGAAACAGCCAAGGTGGATGTTACAGGGCAGGATGAAGTGACCATACAATTGAAACACGCAGCTGCACAGCTTGATGACGTTATATTGGTAGGTTCTAGAAATCCAAGCAGGGCGGCAGTTGCTACGGCCGTACCTGTTGATGTAATTGATATAAGCACGATTAAACAGTCGTCTCCACAAATTACTGTAAACGAAATCTTGAATTATGCAGCTCCTTCGTTCACATCAAATGCACAAGCTATAGCTGATGGTACTGATCATGTGCAACCGGCAGCATTAAGAGGTTTAGGTCCGGATCAGTTGTTAGTATTGATTAATGGGAAAAGACGTCATAAATCTGCCCTTGTTAATGTAAATGGTAGTTTTGGTAGAGGTAATGTAGGGACCGATTTGTCTTCTATTCCTACCAATGCCATACAGCGTATTGAGATTTTGAAAGATGGTGCAGCAGCTCAATATGGTTCAGATGCTATAGCAGGAGTAATCAATATAGTTTTAAAAGACGTGACCAATGAGCTTAGTTTGGAACTCACTGCCGGTGCAAATTTTACCGATGAGATAAGTCCGGACAACAATGTAGATGGAGAAAAATATAATTTAGGTGTCAATTACGGGATTCCGTTAAACGATAAAGGATTTATTAACCTGACAGGTAATTTCAATTTTAGAGGCGCAACCAATAGAATGCAGGAATTTACCGGAAACATTTTTAATGGTTATAATTCGATAGAACGTGTTGCGGCCCAAAATAATTTTGACCTGAGCCTATTACCAACCGATCTGGACGCTATAAAAACCTTTGCTCCAGATGCTAACCTCGGAGCAAGATTGGCAGATGTTAATGCTGCGAATACAATAGAGGAAATGAGAATTGCGTTGGATTTTGATAATACTGACGTGGAGTTACAACAAAGAGATCAAGAGCGTAGTGATTACAATATTCGTTTTGGACAATCTCAATTAAAGGGAGGTGAATTCTTTGGAAATATGGAGTATGAATTTGACGAAAACCTAAAAGTATACGCTTTTGGTGGTTTAGGTTTTAAAAATGGAAATTCTGCCGGATTCTATCGTCTGCCTAATCAATCGAGAACATACACACCTGTATATCTTAATGGGTTTTTACCTGAAATTAACTCGAATATTGTTGATAAATCGTTATCATTTGGTATTTCCGGAAAGCTTAATCAATGGCACATTGATATCAGTAATACTACAGGAATTAATGATTTTGCATACAGAATTACGAATTCCTCTAACGCATCGCTGCAAACTGCAACCCCTTTTGAAGCCGATGCGGGAGGATTTCGCTATGCTGAGAATACGAGTAACTTGGATTTGAGCAGATTTTATGAAGACGTTTTTGCAGGGCTGAATGTAGCTTTAGGAGCCGAATATCGAATTGAGAATTATCAGATTAATGCAGGGGATGAGGTTTCGTATGAGCTATACAATACAAATGGAAAACCACATAACTCTACAGATCCGACTTCTACAGTTCCTGTAGATTTCTATGGGAGAGATCGCAATGCAGGAATTCAAGTTTTTCCAGGTTTTAGGCCTCAAAATGAAGTTAATGTCTACAGAAACTCGATTGCCGGTTATGCAGATATCGAAGCGGATTTCACTGAGAAGTTTAGAGTCTCTGGAGCAGTGCGTTTTGAAGATTTTTCTGATTTTGGAAGTACACTTAATTTTAAAATTGCTTCTCTTTTAAAAGCTACGAAAGCTATTAGTTTGCGTGGTTCGGTACAAACCGGTTTTAGAGCTCCGTCCTTGCATCAGATTTATTTTAATTCTACTTCCACAATTACTACGAATGGTGTACCACAGCAGGTGGCAACTTTCTCTAATACGTCGAGAATCGCCAGATTAATTGGTATCGGGTCGTTAAAAGAAGAAACCTCTTTAGGGTTTACTGCTGGTATTACTGCTAAAATTCCTGCTTTAGGTATGAAATTCACACTGGATGGATATCGTGTTGATATTGATGATAGGGTAGTACTTACCGATGAATTTTCAGCTAGTGGAGATGAGCTTATACAAAGGTTTGAGGAAGCGAATGCTACCAGAGCACAGTTTTTTGCAAATACTATAAATACAAGAACGCAAGGGGTAGATATTATTGTTGATCACTCGGTTTCTATCGGGACTTCTACAAAATTGAGTAATATTCTAGCTGTTACTTTTTCAGAAACGGAGGTTACTACCGTTAATATTCCTGATAAAATTGCTGAGGCCGGTCTTTCTGAAAACTATTTTAGTAATACGAGTCGTGTCTTTGCAGAATCTGCTGTGCCAAATACGAATGGTAATCTATCTCATAACCTTGTAACTGGGGACAAATGGAATTTCTTTCTTCGTAACTCCTATTTTGGAGAGGTAGAAGAAGCAACCAATATAGTAGATCCAAATGTCGATGTACTATATTCTGGTAGAGTAATTACGGATTTAGCAGTTGGTTTTAGACTAGCTGCCAGTACTAAAATTACCGTTGGTGCTAATAATATTTTTGATATATATCCTGACGAATCTGACGAAGAATTTCAGTCAGGAGGAAGATTTAGGTTCTCAAGACGTTCTAAGCAATTTGGCTATTCGGGAAGATTTCTCTTTGCCAGGCTTAGTTTTAACTTAAAGTAAGTTTGAGTTTTTGTATTATCCAGTGACGGACAAGGTTGTGAAGCTTTGTCCGTTTTTTTTTAGCAAAAAATAAATTTTAATTATTAAGCTGAGAACTTCCAAGCGATAAATCGACTTTTCTTATTGCCTTGTTCCATAGCAATAATCTGATAAGAAGCTCCTAATTTCTTAAGTTGTTTCTCTAGTTTAGGTAAGGTCTCTTTTTTAGAAACCAAACTCGTAAAAACTCCTACTTGTTTTGCGTATGATTTACTTTGTTTGACCATACGTTTTAGAAATAGCGCTTCTCCGCCGTTACACCAAAGCTCGTTTGCTTGTCCGCCAAAGTTTAACGTATCGTTGGATTTAATTTTTAGGTTATGTGTTTTTCTCTGTGTGGCTTTTTGCGCTTCTTCTTTTGAGCTATGAAACGGTGGATTGCACATGGTAAAATCAAAATACTCATCTGTATGAATAATTCCTTCAAAAATATTTGATTTATTATCTTGATGACGAATTTGAATAGCATCTTGTAGGTGCGGGTTTAGCCGAACGATATTTTGAGCCGCTTCTGCTGCCGTAGCATCACTGTCACAGCCTACCATCTGCCATTGATATAAATGATTGCCTAAAATAGGGTACACACAATTAGCGCCCACGCCAATATCTAAACCTTTGATTAGCTTTTTATCTAATTTTAAAAAAGTAGCCAAATGATGGATATAATCCGCGCGACCGGGAATAGGAGGACATAAGTATCCTGACGGAATATCCCATGCTTTGATTCCGTAATAGCTAATCAAAAGTGCTTTATTCAACGCATATACAGCATCTGGATTTGCAAAATCTATCGTTTGAGTTCCTACTGGATTGGTGATAACAAATGAGCTTAAGACTTCATAACTTTTTATGAGTTCTTTAAAATCGTACGGTTTCTGATGAATATTATCTGGATGCAAATTTGCGAGTTTTATACAAAGGTACAGTTAAGTTGATAAAACTTCTATGCAATTTTTTTAACAAGTCATTTGCGGCCATAAAGTATAAGAATATGCTAAAAAAACAACGAACAAATATGCACTCTAAAAGTTTAGTGTACTTTTGGAAAAATAAGATAAAGTTTCGTCTATTTTCTAAAAATAAATTATGGAAATTTTAAAAGGTAAAAAAGCATTAATTACAGGCGCAGGTAAGGGAATTGGTAAAGCTATAGCCTTGGCCCTGGCAAAAGAAGGTGTCCATGTTGCTTTATTGTCAAGAACAGCTACAGATCTAGAAAACGTAGCAGAAGAAGCAAAAAGTTATGGCGTTGATACGGTACTGGTAACGGCAGATGTTGCCTCTATTGATTCGGTAAATATGGCAGCAGAAAAAGTTTTACAAGCCTTTGATTCAATAGATATCTTGATAAATAATGCAGGCATAGGGAAATTCGGAAACTTTATGGATCTAACCCCTACCGAATGGGAGGATATTATAAAAATCAATTTGATGGGAACTTATTATGTCACCCGCGCTTTTTTACCTACTATGATAGAAAAGAAGACAGGCGATGTTCTCAATGTATCCTCAACAGCCGGAGTCAAAGGGAATGCTATGACGAGTGCGTACAGCGCCTCTAAATTCGGAGTTCTTGGACTTACAGAATCATTGATGCAAGAAGTACGTAAACATAACATCCGTGTAAGTGCATTATTGCCCAGTACGGTGGCAACAGATATGGCGTTGGACTTAAATCTGACAGATGGGAACCCTGAGACCGTTATGCAACCCGAGGATATAGCAGAGCTGGTTCTTGCTCAATTGAAACTGAACCGTAGAGTGATGATAACAAATTCAAGTATATGGTCAACAAATCCGTAACGATTATTTGCAAAAATCGGTATAACACTATTGGACTATGAGTAAATCTGGTAATCCCACTTTAATCATAGCTTCATTTTTTTCAATTTATGTAATATGGGGGTCCACCTATTTACTTAATAAAATCGCGGTAACCGAATTACCTCCATTTATGTTAGCTTCTATTCGGTTTACAACGGCAGGAGTGCTGATTTTTATATTGGCAAAATTTTTAGGAATTAACGTAGCTATATCTCGCAAGCAATTTTTGAACACTGTAATTGCGGGTTTTCTGTTTTTGACTTTTGGAAACGGTGTGGTAGTTTGGGCACTTCGCTATGTGGATAGTGGATTTGCGGCGCTCGAAATTTCTGCACAACCTCTAATCGTACTGCTCTTAATGCGGATATTACAGGGCAAGAAGATAAAGTTGATGTCAATGATTGGGGTGATTCTAGGAATCATCGGAGTTTATTTACTGGTAAGTCAGAAAGCGATTATTAATCAGGAAAATTCTATTGCAGGAATGATTATGATTTTTATGTGTATGTTATCATGGGCGTATGGAAGCCTCTTTGTATCAAAAGCAGATCTACCTTCGAATTACTTTGTGAATACAGGATACCAGATGGTTACCGGAGGTATTCTATTATTGCTTACAAGCTTTATATTCGGAGAGACATGGACTTCACCAATGGTGTGGAGTACACCTGTACAGTATACGATGATCTTACTAATAGTGTTTGGAAGTATTGTGGCCTTTACTTCTTTTAACTATTTGCTAAAGGTTGTATCTCCAGAGAAAGTGGCAACTTCTACCTATGTGAATCCGATCATCGCACTCACTTTAGGGTGGTACTTTTTAAATGAGAATATTACCGTACAGTCTATGATTGCAGCAGTTGTATTACTTACCGGAGTATATTTTATTAATACAAAGAAAAAACTTATGATATTTTCGCGATTTTCCGGACGCCTAAGTAAAAAATTGAAATAACGGTTTATGTTTTGAGTCTATGCGGTTTTTTTATCTTCCAAAGCTAAATTTTTGGCCCAAACAATAGCTTGTTCGAGAGATTTGAATTTTTTCATTCTACTTCGCATAAAAAGCTTTTCTAAAGCGCTATTAAATAGCGTGGTCGGGTTGCTACTAACTACTGCATATGCTCTTAAAGAATAACTGAGCCTAAAAAAGTTGATCCAATCGCTGGGTACAACCGAGTAGGCGTTTACTCTATTTGTGATGTAAACTAAGTTTTTGCCATTGTTGTCATATATATGGCTCAATTCCTCTACTACCTTTTTTCCATGATGTTTCCACGTATATACAACATCCTCGTTGATCTCACCTATCACAAAGGTTTCGAATAAGTAATAATTTCCAAAATCGTAGTTAATTTCCTGAATAGCTTCTTGGTAGAAGATGGTGTCTTTCAAATACTGCATGGCACAAAAATATAACAATTACATTTGGCAATTGTTTATCACGTTTATTTCTAATGGATTATACGATTATTAACAAATTTTATCGATTATTGACAAGGTGTTATTTCAAATACAAGGATTAAAAATCTTTTAGTTATTTCTAATAAAGTAGCTTTGTACTTGTACTACATTGTTTAACATCTCTTAATGAAACAACATACTATCGAGCACTTAAAGAATAAATATAAAGGCAATGAGATCGAAACACTTGTGCTGGAAAATCAAAATGGAACCCGTTTGAAGGTGTCTAATTTTGGAGCTTCTATACAAAGTTTTGAAACCCCTGATAAAGATGGGAAGCTGACCAATGTTATTGTAGGACTAGCATCATCACGAGCCTATATCGACAAATATATTAATGGAGAATCCATTTTACTTGGAGCAACGGTGGGTCGGTATGCAGGCCGTATCTCAACCGATGTGCTGAGAATCAATGAGCAAGAGTTTCCCATTTATCATGAAAACGGAATTCATTTGCATGGAGGCAAACATGGTTTAGATGGGAAATTCTGGAAAGTTAAAACTATTGATAACGATACTTTGAGGGTAGTTTTCGAATATAAGAGTGAACATTTGGAAGAGGGTTATCCCGGTAACGTATTAATTACAGCCAGCTATCAATTAACAGAGATTAATGAGTTAAAGATAAGTTATTCGGCAACTTCTGATAAGGATACTGTAATAAACTTAACGAATCATGCGTATTTCAATTTGGATGGAGCAGGTTCGATTAAAAATCACGAACTTCAGCTTAATAGCAAAGAAATGCTTGAAGTGGATTCAAAGTTGATTCCGACAGGAATAATAAAACCTGTAGCAAACACAGCTTATGATTTTAGAAAACCTTCAACGTTGAATGAATTACATACAATCGAAGGGTTAGACGATACTTTCATATACGAGGATACAATACTTCCTAAAGCTGTACTAAGATCTTTGCATTCCGGGATCAAGATGGAAGTGTATACAAACCAGCCAACTGTTGTTATTTATACACCTAAGGAGCTTCCACAATGGAAGTATGCCAACAACACGATTTATGATGATTTTCCCGCTATTTGTTTCGAAAATCAAAAACATCCAGATGCACCGAATCACCCGCATTTTCCTTCAACACTTCTAAGACCGGGAGAGGTTTATGAAAATACAAGTGTTTTTAAGTTTGGAGTAGTTTAAGTCCTGAAGATTGTGATCAAAATAGTTAACATCAAGTTCTAGTCAAACTGGTTCGCTAAGTACGACCTTAATCAATCCTATGAATGGGAAGTGGTGGAAGAGGAACAGGCAGAATAAAGTATTATTGTACCTTACTTCCCAATACAAAAATTAGCAAAAATATTACCCAACAGATCATCAGAAGTAATCTCACCGGTAATTTCGCCAAAATGATAGAGGGCTTGGCGTATATCGATAGCCATAAGATCACCTGATAAGCCGGAGTCTAGACCGTATTGAACTTTTTGTATTTCTTCTAAGGCCTTAAGCAAAGCATCGTAATGTCTTGAATTGGTAACAATAGTTTCATTACTATGTAGGGCTCCTGTATTTACAAAGTCCAATAGGTGTGTTTTAAGCGCTTCGACACCAATATTTTGTTTCGCAGAAAGTAAGTGAAGATCAGGGATTTCGCCAACGAGTTTATCCTGTTCATTTTTGGCAAGTGCATCAATTTTGTTAGCAACAACTAGTAAAGGTTTGAGAGGATATTTGTTTTTGATTTTACCAATTTCAGTGGTTAGCAGTCTTAAACGATCCTCGGTTAGTGATGAGCTATCAAACAGATATATGACAACTTGTGCTTGCTCAATTTTTTCAAATGTTTTTTTAATACCAATACTTTCAACAACATCTTTGGTATCGCGAATACCGGCGGTGTCTATAAATCTAAAACCTATACCACCTATAACGATCTCATCCTCAATAGTATCCCGGGTAGTACCTGCAATTTCAGAAACAATAGCACGTTCTTCATTGAGTAAGGCGTTGAGTAGTGTAGATTTTCCAACATTGGGTTCTCCGACGATAGCGACCGGAATTCCATTTTTGATGACGTTACCAACAGCAAAGGAGTCAATCAGTCTTTTCAAAACGGTGGTGATTTTAGAAATCAAAGTTTCAAACTGTGTACGATCTGCAAATTCAACATCTTCCTCGGCAAAATCAAGTTCTAATTCTATCAGAGAAGCAAAATTAAGTAGTTCATCGCGAAGCTGTTTGATCTCACTGCTAAAACCACCCCGCATTTGTTGCATGGCAATTTGATGTGAAGCTTCAGAATCAGATGCGATTAAATCTGCCACAGCTTCTGCCTGAGATAGATCTAATTTACCATTGATAAAAGCTCTTAGTGTGAACTCTCCCGCTTGCGCTATTCGGCAGCCTTTACGCAATAGTAATTGTATGATTTCTTGCTGAATGTAACTTGATCCGTGACACGAAATTTCGATAGTCGGTTCCCCGGAATATGAATTGGTACCTTTGAAAATAGAAATCAAGACTTCATCCAATACGCGATCACCATCCACAATATGACCTAAATGTATTGTGTGAGATTTTTGTTTTCGCAAATCCTTAGCATGTATGGACCTAAATATAGAGGCTCCAATTGAGATAGCATCTACACCCGAAACTCTAATAACGGCAATTGCTCCCGCGCCGGAAGCTGTAGCTAATGCTACTATCGTATCTTTTGAAATCATGAAGGCAAAATTACATAAATTTTACAGGCAATGATAAAAATACGATAGTATTACATAGCAGATCAGAATTAATTCTAATGTTGGTTGGTCCTAAAATCTGAATACGCTTCCATACCGTGCTCATGACTATCCAAACCATCAATTTCTTCTTTTTCAGAGACTCTTAGCCCTAATGTAAATTTGATTGCTCCCAGAAATAATAAAGAAAACAGCATACAGAACACTCCGATAAGTAATACACCAATTCCCTGGATTGCAAGTTGATCAATACCTGCTTTGTTACCAAAGATACCCACAGCTAGGGTTCCCCAGATTCCGCAAATCAGATGCACAGCAATTGCTCCCACAGGGTCATCAAGTTGTAACTTGTCGACAAGTTTAATCCCCAGAACAATAACAATACCCGCTAGCAATCCAATCAAAATAGCATCTGTCGGACTCATTTGATCAGCTCCGGCGGTTATCGCAACCAGCCCTCCCAGAATACCATTAAGAAACATAGTGATATCATAGTTTTTGTAAAGTAGAGTTGAAAAAATAAAGGCTGTAACTCCTCCGGCGGCAGCGGCTAACGAAGTTGTAACTAAAGTCAACGAAGTAGCTGCCGGATCGGCAGATAATACAGACCCTCCGTTAAAACCGAACCATCCCAACCATAAAATCAGGACACCCGCAGATGCCATGGGAATATTATGACCGGGTATTACTTGTGGATGGCCATTTTCACTGAATTTACCTAACCGGGGACCTAAAAAATAAACAGCGATCAATGCTGCCCAACCACCAACAGAATGTACCAGAGTAGAACCTGCAAAATCGTGAAAACCCGTAGCTTTCCCAATTTCGAGTGAAGACAAAAAGCCGCCTCCCCATTGCCAGGATCCTACGATGGGATACACGATTCCGATATAGAGAATCGTAAAAAGCATAAAGCTTCCCAGTTTTATACGCTCCGCTACAGCACCGGATACGATCGTTGCTGCTGTTGCAGCGAACATGCCTTGAAAAAGAAAATCTGTCCAAAAGGTATATCCTGAGTTATAGGATAAATCAAGTAAGCCTTCAGCTGTCATAGGTGAATCTAATCCGAAACCGGCAAATTTTAAAATTCCTAAGCCGTCAGCTTCAAATCCCGGATACATTAAATTGAAACCGATTAAGCAATATAATAACAAGCCTATGCATATTATAAAAAGATTTTTGAATAAAATATTAATCGTATTTTTTTGGCGGGTTAAACCAATTTCCAAAAAAGAAAAGCCCAGATGCATAAAGAAGACTAAAGCAGTGCAAATCATCATCCAAACATTGTTTATAGTAAGTATTTCCATTATAAATTATAAGTTTTGCGTGGTTAATATTTTTTGGTTTAGGATAGTGTTTCTACGCCTTTAGTTGCAGTACGTATACGATATGCTTCAGTAATGTCTGAGACAAAGACTTTACCGTCTCCGACTTCGCCTGTTTTTGCGGCAGTAAGAATTGCATCAACGGCCACAGTTTCTTTGTCATCTGGAATGACAAGTGATATAAAACGGCGTTGTATATCGGTAGTGCTATATGATACGCCGCGGTAAACACTGCCTTTCTTTTCGTTACCGACCCCGGTGACATCCCAATAGGAGAAAAAAGTTATGCCTACATCATGCAATGCTTCTTTTACCGTGCGATACTTAGACCTTCTTATAATAGCCTCAATCTTCTTCATAAAGTTTATTTTATGGTTATTTCTCGATAAAACTATATAATTTTAATATATACCCCATGAAAAATAGGGGTATTGATTGTATTTTTATGTAATATTAATTATTAGCCTATAAATATTTAGGGTATGTTAATTTTTAATAGAAATAAAGAGAATTTCTTAACGGAGTAGAGGTACACACTGAGTATAGGTGTCTTTTTTGAAAAATGGCATTATCAATATCGCATTTTGATCAGTACATTTTGTGATTTCAATATTCTGTCACATATTTTTTTAAAGACTTCAGAAAAATGAAGGTGAATAGATCAATTTTACATTGTTTTTCAAGCAGTTTGACTAATTTAAGCATCAGGATAGGATAAAAAACGAACTCATTTGTATGGAACAACAAGGATTATATCGTTCAGAATTTGAACACGATGCCTGTGGAGCAGGATTTATTTGCAGTCTAAAAGGAGAAACCTCTAATACTATAATTCATAAAGCCTTAGAAATTTTAGATAAACTCGAACATCGAGGTGCGGTAAGTTCTGATGGAAGGACAGGAGATGGTGCTGGTATTTTAATCGATATTCCGCATGACTTCTTCAAAGAAGTTTGCCCCTTTGAACTTCCTGAAACAGGAGAGTATGCAGTGAGCAATGTTTTTTTACCGAGAAAAGAAAATCAATTAAACTTCTGTATTCAGATTCTTCAAGATTGTATTGAGGAGCAGGGTTTAGAAGTGCTTGGTTGGAGAGACCTGCCGGTGGATCCTACTTGCTTAGGAAAAATAGCTGCGAAGACACAACCTAATATCAAACAAATTTTTATAGGAAAGGGTAAGACAGACTTGAATGCCTTCGAATTTAATTTAAAATTATTTGTACTTCGCAAAAAAGCAGAACAATTAATTTACAGTTCTAAACTATCGGAACAATCATTTTTTTATGTACCAAGTCTTTCTACTAAAACTTTAATCTTCAAAGGGTTATTAATGCCCGAGGATATTAAGTTATACTATAAGGATTTATTAGATACCAGAGTAGTTACACGCTTAGCGTTGGTACATCAACGTTTTTCAACCAATACGTTTCCAACATGGGATTTAGCACAACCTTTTAGGTATATGTGTCATAATGGAGAGATTAATACTTTACGTGGGAATGTTTCGCGTATGCGCTCAAGAGAAGAACTTTTAGAAAGCTCGTGGTTTGGAGAAGAGATCAAAGCAATTCTGCCTGTAGTACTGCCTGGTAAATCGGATTCTGCATCCATGGACATGGTCGTAGAATTGTTAGTAATGTCCGGTAGATCTCTTCCTGAGGTGATGATGTTATTAGTTCCCGAAGCTTGGGAAAAGAATACTCAAATGTCTGATGCTAAACGTGCTTTTTACGAATACCATGCCTGTATGATGGAGCCGTGGGATGGACCGGCATCGATTCCGTTTACAGACGGTAATTATATCGGAGCCATTCTGGATCGTAACGGATTACGACCATCACGGTATTCGGTTACCAAAGATGGCTTTGTAGTGATGTCATCAGAGACCGGCGTGCTGGAATTAGCACCAGAGAATATTTTAAAACATGGCAGGTTAGAACCGGGTAAAATGTTTCTGGTCGATATGGCACAAGGCCGTATCGTCGATGACGAAGAGATTAAAGAAAAAATTGTAAAGGCGTATCCGTATCGAGAATGGCTACATGAAAATATGGTACATCTTAGGGATATCCCTTATAATACCTGTCCTTTATTTATAGGAGAAGAATCTGTGGCAAAAAGAAAGCAAATCTATGGCTATACCGTTGAGGATATTGATCGTATCATCCTTCCAATGAGTGAACAGGCAAAAGAGCCCATCGGATCCATGGGAACAGATACACCGATTGCTGCTTTATCAGAAAAACCACAACTACTATATAATTATTTTAAACAACTGTTTGCACAAGTAACGAATCCACCCTTAGACGGGATTCGTGAAGCCCTGATCACCGACATTAGCCTTACCTTAGGAGCAGATACTAATATTTTTGATAGAACAGCAGCGCATTGCAATAAATTAAAAATTCAGAATCCTGTAATCTCAAAAGAAGATTTAGATAAAATTAAAACGTATACCCAAAAGGGGTTTAAGGTGACCGAAGTTTCGATACTTTATAACATACATAAAGGTCTCAATGGGATGGAGCATGCTTTAGCAGTCCTTATGAAAACGGTATCTGATGCCATTGATAACGGAACTAATATCATTATTTTATCAGATCGTAAAGTAAGTAAACATAGAGCGCCAATTCCAGCGCTGCTAGCATGTTCTTATGTAAACAGTAGATTACAATCGCTAAGAAAAAGGTCCAAAGTAAGTTTAATAATTGAATCAGCAGAACCCCGGGAGGTGCATCATTTTGCCTTGCTTTTTGGTTATGGAGCCAGTGCAATCAATCCATATTTGGTAAATGAGATTATTACCGAAGAAGTAGAGAATCATCCCAACCCTGAGCACACAGCAGCACAAGCGATAGCTAATTTTAACCTTGCTGTCGGTAAAGGAGTCCTTAAAATTATGAATAAGATAGGAATTTCAACTTTGAACTCCTATCGAGGTTCTCAACTATTCGAATGTATAGGAATTAACGCCAAAACTACGGCTACCTATTTTAAGAATACAGTATCCCGGATTGAGGGAATAGGTATCAAAGAAATTGAAAAAGAAATAGCGAAACGCCATAACAAAGCTTTTTCTACATCAAATAGTGCTATTGACAGCACCTTAGAGATTGGTGGGCAATACCGATGGAGACGCACAGGTGAAAAACATCAATTTAATCCGCTTACTGTTGCAAAACTACAGCAAGCCGTAAGAGATAATAATCCTAAAACGTACAAAGAATATTCTGAATTAATCAATGAACAATCCAAACAGTTGATGACTATTCGCGGTCTGATGGAGTTTTCCAATTATGACCCCATCTCAATAGAGGAGGTAGAACCTTGGACTGAGATTGTTAAACGTTTTAAAACCGGAGCCATGTCTTATGGTTCTATAAGCAAAGAGGCTCATGAGACCCTTGCGGTTGCGATGAATCGTATAGGTGGTAAAAGTAATTCTGGAGAAGGAGGAGAGGATCCCGAGCGTTTTTATAAAAATGTTGACGGGGATTGGAAAAATAGTGCCATTAAGCAGGTAGCCTCCGGACGTTTTGGAGTTACTTCTAACTATCTTACTAACGCCAGCGAAATTCAGATTAAGATGGCTCAGGGGGCAAAGCCGGGTGAAGGCGGACACTTACCGGGACCAAAAGTCAATGCAGAAATTGCTAAAACCCGTAATTCTACACCTTATGTAGGATTGATTTCTCCACCACCACATCATGATATTTATTCTATAGAAGATTTATCCCAATTGATCTATGATCTCAAATCTGCCAACAGAGCTGCGCGAATCAATGTGAAATTGGTATCAGAAATGGGTGTGGGTACAGTTGCTGCCGGCGTTGCAAAAGCAAAAGCCGATGTTATTCTGATTTCAGGATTCGATGGTGGTACAGGAGCTGCACCGCTTACTTCATTACGGCATGCAGGATTACCATGGGAGCTTGGGCTTGCAGAGGCACAGCAAACATTAGTTGGCAATGACTTGCGTAATCGAGTGGTAGTAGAATGTGACGGACAGCTTAAAACAGGAAGGGATGTGGCCATTGCCTGTCTATTGGGAGCCGAAGAATTTGGGTTTGCAACAGCACCCTTAGTCGCATCAGGATGTATCATGATGCGCGTGTGTCATTTGAATACTTGTCCTGTTGGGATAGCTACTCAAAATCCTGAATTACGTAAGAAATTTAAAGGGAAGCCCGAGCATGTCATTAATTATATGTATTTCGTAGCGCAGGAGTTACGCGAAATCATGGCACAATTAGGGTTTAAAACGATTGATGAAATGGTGGGTCAGGTACAAAAAATAAACAGCTTGTCAGTCGTAGATCACTACAAAGCTTCAGGAATTGACATTTCTCCGATTTTACATAAAGTAGCAGTACCTTCTGACGTAAAACTATACCATACTACCTCGCAGGATCACGAGTTGCAAAAAGCGTTGGATTTCAAAATTATAGAGGAAGCACATCCGGCAATTTTCCGGAAGGAAAAGTTAACGCTATCACATAAAATAAAAAATACAGACAGGGCCGTTGGTGCAATTTTAAGTAATGAAATCTCTAAAATATATGGCGCCGGTGGATTACCTGAAAATACGTTGAAAATTAAATTTACAGGAGCTGCAGGTCAAAGTTTTGGTGCTTTTGCCACACGAGGCCTCACGTTAGTAGTTAATGGAACGACTAATGATTATTTGGGTAAAGGTTTATCGGGTGCCAAGCTGGTGATTCGCGTACCGGAGGGTACCACTTTTGTACCTGAAGAAAATGTTATTACAGGGAATGTCTCTCTGTATGGCGCAACTTCTGGAGAAGCTTACATAAACGGTAAAGCCGGAGAGCGTTTTTGCGTCCGTAACTCTGGTGCCCTGGCAGTTGTGGAAGGCGTAGGAGATCATGGCTGTGAATATATGACAGGAGGTACGGCAGTTATTCTTGGAGAGGTCGGAAGAAACTTCGGAGCCGGAATGTCCGGAGGCGTTGCGTATGTGTATGATGTGGATAATACTTTTTTAAACCAATGTGGAGCTGGTGAATTGATTATTGAGCCAGTAACATTAGCGGAAGATCGCATGGTTTTAAAAGATCTGATAGAAAAGCATTTTGAGGCAACACTAAGTCCCAGAGCACAAAGCATATTACAATCGTGGGAGAAAGAAATTTTATATTTCAAAAAAGTGATACCCGAAGAGTATAGACAAGCATTGTTACGCTTGGAAAAGGAAAAACAATTAGCCAACGCATAAAAATAAACCATGGGAAAAATAACAGGATTTTTAGAATATGAGCGAGAAACTGAAGTATACGTAGATGTTGCAGAACGTACTAAAACGTACAAGGAATTTACACAGCCGCTCCCCGAAAAAAGTTTGAAAAACCAAGGAGCACGCTGTATGGATTGCGGTATCCCATTTTGTCATAGCGGTTGTCCTTTAGGGAATTTAATTCCTGATTTTAACGATGCAGTGTATAAAGGAAATTGGAAAGAGGCTTCGCAAATTCTACATTCAACAAATAATTTTCCCGAGTTTACGGGGAGACTTTGTCCTGCACCGTGTGAAGAAGCATGTGTTTTAGGAATCAATGAGGATCCGGTGGCTATTGAGATGATTGAAAAAAATATTGTAGAACGTGCATTCGATGAAGGATGGATAACACCTAAAATACCATCTTTAAAGACTGGAAAAAATATAGCAATCGTTGGTTCAGGACCCTCAGGTTTGGCTGCTGCACAACAACTTAACAATGCGGGGCATGAAGTAACGGTTTTTGAGAGAGACGCTCATGTGGGAGGGCTTTTACGATATGGTATTCCCGATTTTAAACTCGAAAAACATATTATAGAGCGACGAATACGTATTCTTAAAGATGAAGGTGTACTTTTTAAAACCAATTGTACTATTGGTGCGGATATTACCATCACTCAATTACAGGAGAATTTTGATGCTGTGTTGCTATGTACGGGAGCTAATCAGTCACGATTGTTGAATATTCCCGGAGCTGAAAATGAAGCGGTCGTACCTGCAATGCATTTTTTATCACAAAATAATAAACGTGTAGCCGGACAACCGTTTGATGAAAAGGAGATCCTGGCAAGCGGTAAGCATGTTATTGTGATCGGAGGCGGAGATACCGGATCAGATTGTATCGGAACCTCGATACGACAAGGTGCTGCCTCGGTAACTAATTTTGAAATTATGGATAAAGCGCCTGCCACTCGTCCCAAGGATCAACCATGGCCCTACTGGCCAATGAGGTTGCGCACCAGTAGTTCCCATGAGGAAGGAGTGGATCGTAATTGGGCTGTGGCTACTAAAGAATTTTTAATTGATGAAGAAGGAAATTTGAAAGGATTGATCACGGTACAGGTTAAATGGAAAAAGAACGGAGGACGGTTTGAGATGATGGAAATTCCGGATACACAGAAAGAGTGGCCCTGTGAGCTGGCTTTGTTGGCACTTGGTTTTACAGGTCCCGATCCTAAATTGGCACTAGATGCAGGTTTAGCTACCGATCAGCGTTCTAATTATAAAGCATCCCCGAAAAATTATAAAACGACTGCGTCAAACATTTTTACAGCGGGAGATGCCCGTCGGGGACAATCCTTAATCGTTTGGGCAATTTCTGAAGGGCGTGAAGCAGCCTATCATATAGATAAACATCTTATGGGGTCGTCTAATTTACCACGGAAGGGAGAAGGAGATTTGCCACGCATATAAAAACTTAGATACAGGGAAAAAAGAAACCTTCAGCTCTATTTAATAGGAGCTGAAGGCTTTTGCTTTACGCTTCTCCGCGAGCCGGATACTCTTCTTTTTGAATGTAATCAATAGCATTCAAAATATCTTTAAAGGAAGGTCTGGCAAACGGCATAGTCTGTACGGCAGAAAAGTATAAGGTTCTATCCGGTTTTACCAGAAATACACCAGGTTCAGAAAATTTTTCAGGTTCTTTATCGCTGATACCTTCTGATACAAATAATCCCCAGTTTCTGGCCTCATCCATTGATAACTCATAACCTACAGGGAGCGACGGAATTTTCCATTGGTCGCCTGTTTTTTTTGCGCGTTCTTCGCTATCTCCACTAATTGCAATTACATTTACTCCGCGTTCGACAAAATCATCAAGACGTGTAGTAAGATCTTCCAAGTATTTCTTACAAACAGGACAATGAAGCCCTCTATAGAAAACAAGTAAAGAATAATTATCGGGATTTTGGTCAGCTAATGACCATTTGGTATCGTTTATTAAGTCTAACTCGAGTTCAGGTACTTTTGTTCTTGGTTTAATCATATCTTTTTTTTCGAAGATACACGTTGTCATAAGGATTCTGTCTTAAGGTTCTTAGAAGCTATTGTTAAACTATGTGAAGTGTTACTGATTTTTCAAATTTTAGTAACGCATGTTTTTCTTCAGGAAACGTAAAAACTTCTTTTATCTTAATACCTTTGATCTCTTTTATGCACTTCTCAAAAATCATATAGTATAATGAGTTATAATATTGTTCTTATCGAACCAGAAATTCCGACAAATACCGGTAACATCGGTCGCCTAAGTTTAGCGTCAGGCTCAAGTTTACACTTAGTCAAACCCTTTGGTTTTGAGTTGAGTGATTCAAGAGTGAAACGGGCCGGTTTGGATTATTGGCAACATATCTCCTTACATATCTACGAAAGTACCGAAGAGTTTTTTACTACACATCAGAACGAAAAAATGGCATTTCTCTCCAGTCACGGCACTAAAACACATTACGACATTGATTTTGAGGATGATATGTTTTTGATTTTTGGGAAGGAATCATCAGGTTTGTCCCAACAGATTACCGAAAACAACGAGGACCGGTTGTTTACGATTCCTATGTATAGCGAACATATTCGTAGTCTAAACCTAGCAAACGCCGTGAGCATTGTAGTATATGAAGGCTTACGTAGTATTAGATAAAATCGCTTACGTCGGACCTAAAAAGGTAACTTCTTTAAATCTACGTTGCCTCCGGATAGTATGATACCGATCTTTTTATTTGCAAAACGTTCTTTGCTTTTGAATACTGCAGCAAGAGCAGTGGCAGAGGAGGGTTCTACAATAATTTTCATACGTTCCCAGATAAGTTGCATAGCTGCAATGATTTCAGTTTCTTCCACACGAATTATGGCCTCAATATGATCGCGTATAACGGGAAAATTTAAGGAGCCCAGTTGTGTTTTAAGACCATCTGCTATGGTGTTGGTCGTAGTATTAGTTTCAATCTCTCCACTGATCAGTGAGCGATAGGCATCATCTGCTTCACTGGGTTCGGCTCCAATTACTCTACAGCCCGGATTTTTAGCAAGGGTTGCCAGAATTGTCCCAGCGACAAGTCCGCCGCCACCTACCGGAGTAATAATGTAATCAAGATCAGAAATTTCAGAAAGAAGTTCCAGCGCTGCAGTTCCCTGACCAAGAATCACATCCCAGTTATCAGATGGATGCAAGAAAGTAGCACCTTTATCGAGAACAATTTGATTTGCCGCATGTTCTCTGTCTACTAAGGTAGGCGGACACTCAATAATCTCTCCTCCATAGCCTTTGACAGCATCTTTTTTAACCTCTGGCGCAGTATTGGGCATCACGACAAATGCAGGGACGTTTAAGCTTTTCGCAGCTAGAGATAATGCTTGTGCAAAATTTCCAGAGGAGTGGGTTACAACGCCTTTGGTTTGTTGTTTTTTAGATAGTTGCAGGATTGCATTTACCGCACCTCGCATTTTAAAGGCTCCCATTTTCTGAAAGTTCTCACATTTGAAAAAGACCTGGACACCGGATTGGTTATTTACCGTTTGCGAGGTAAGCACGGGCGTATTATGTATATATAATTGTATGCGTTTATGAGCATCCAAAATTTCTTGTGGATTCGATTTCATATTGTGAATTTTATACTATGTATCCAAGTGATCCTCCAATTTTGTCGTGTTCCAATTTAATTTTTATGGTTCAAGGGCATGTACGATGTTAGTACTTTGTCATAGAATAAGAGAGTTAAAATATAATAGTTTACAACGCTAAAATCTTCTTAAGTTCTTCATCGCTAATAGTCAATAGTCCTGCTTTTGGCAAGCGTTTGGTTAAAGTTCTCCAATTGTCATCCTGCTTAAAGATGTTTTTGAAAATTGGCAATGCTGCCTCCAACTGTTTATTATTTGCCATGGCGATAGCTTTCCAATATTTCATCTCAAGATTCTCAGGGAATAACTTTTCTGCAGCGCCGTAGGATTGCATAGCTTTATCCATATCACCATGTTCAATATCCAAATCTCCTTGATTCATATACTCATAAGCAGTATGTACTTTTAACAAGCGTTCTAGTTCTTGTAATGGATTTTGATGATCGTCTACACGTAAATTAATTTTTTTATCCTGCCACGAATTTTTTGCGGGTTTGGCATTAACGACAATTAAAGCTGCTGACTGCTTTCCACGGATATCTCCGCCGGTATTTTGAGCTGCTTGTAAAGTTTTTAAAACACGTTCCCCCAGCGGTAAATCATTATGCTTTTTATAGGCTTCAGCCATTGCAGGAACAACTTTATCGTTGAGCATCATGTTGGCCTGAACCGAAAAATTATCTCCAACAATATGATGCGCTGATTCCACACAATTATCTCCCGTGTGAGCAGAAACATTTCCTGAAGCATCGAGAAACGCAACCTGGCGATAGGCTTTGCCGCTATCCTTAGCAATGAGTTGTTTGAGAGCATCGGTAGCTGAGGTGCCTTTTTTCATTAGGGCTAGTCCTTCCGGACCAAAGGCTGGATTCACAAAAGATTGTGTAGCGACCACACCCACTCCCGACTGTCCCCATGATACCAGATTGCCAACAGAGAACCAATGACTTTGAACACCCACCGCCATCTCACCTGTCACCGTATCTCTGGCAACTATAGAATAGGTATGAGCAAACTGATCTTTATATACGTTTTGTGACTGCATAGAAAAACTTGTAATAAGTAAACAAACACCTATAAAGTACTTAAAAATGGAAGGTTTCATATCAAATTATTTTTTTAAACATTAAAGATATAAAGTTTTAAGGCAGGATCATAAATAATATACCGGGCAAGTCATTTTGTTACTTACAATAAATCACTTATCAAAAAGGTTCAATCACACTAATGATGATTGAACCTTTTGTTAATTTTTATATGTTATAAAACGTTTAGCTATTAAGCATCACAGGCATAACAAGCATCGTTACCGTTTCACCTTCATCCAGACCATCAACAGGAGTAAGGATACCTGCGCGGTTGGGAAGTGACATTTCTAACTGTACGTCATCGGCATTAAGATTGTTAAGCATTTCGCTTAAGAAACGGGAATTAAAACCAATCTGCATATCATCTCCTTGATAATCACAGGTTAATCGCTCCTCGGCCTTATTTGAATAATCGATGTCCTCTGCTGAAATGTTAAGCTCAGCACCCGCGATTTTTAAACGGATTTGATGAGTTGTTTTATTCGAGAATATAGAAACCCTGCGTACAGAATTCAGGAATTGATTTCTGGCAATAGTTAATTTATTTGGATTTTCTTTAGGAATTACGGCTTCATAATTCGGATATTTTCCGTCAATGAGTCTACAAATCAGCTGCGTTTCATCAAACGTGAATTTTGCATTAGATTCGTTATATTCAATCACTACATTGCTATCACTGCCTGCTAGAATCCCTTTCAAAAGATTCAAAGGTTTTTTAGGCATGATAAATTCGGCTACTTGCGATGCCTTAATATCTTCGCGGGTATATTTTACCAACTTGTGCGCATCTGTAGCAACAAAAGTTAAGCCTTCGGTAGAAAACTGAAAGAATACGCCACTCATTACCGGTCTTAAATCGTCATTACCGGTAGCAAAAATTGTTTTGCTAATTGCTGTAGCCAGTACATCACCCAACATCTCTGTCGAACTAGGATCTTCTAACTCAACTGCTTTGGGAAACTCTTCGCCATCAGCAAATGCCAAAGCATATTTACCGTGATTAGAGCTGATCTCAATCGTATTATTCTCTCCTGATACGAACGTTAGGGGTTGTTCTGGAAAAGTTTTTAAGGTTTCCAAAAGTAGCTTTGCGGGTACTGCAATAGTACCGGTATCTGAAGATTCTACATCCAATTTCGCAGACATGGTAGTCTCTAAATCTGATGCGGAAACCGTTAAATTGTTCTGATCTAATTCAAATAGAAAATTATCTAAAATTGGGAGCGTATTGCTGTTGTTTATGACTCCACCTAATACCTGAAGTTGCTTTAATAAGTATGAACTCGATACTATAAATTTCATGTGTGACGTGTTATGTACGATTTACGCAAATATAATTGTAATCTGTAAGGATTTTGGCATGGATAAAAGCATAGTTATTAACAAACATTGGGGAGTTATTTACTTTTTTGAATAAAAAGTATTTAATTTTTGATTCGAACTGTTACCCGAGTAAATCATCTATATAATGACCGGTATGGCGAGGTTCGGCAAATTTGGTTTTGTTATACGACGCAGACGCATTTTTTGGAATGGAAAGAGATTGCCATGCGTTACCTTGGGAGCGTTTACTCAGATATACAATTTGACCAATATGATAAGCATAGTGGGTGAGTTGTCGGTTTAAGGCTTCGGGAATGGTATGTGCTGCATTCCTGATATAAACAGGGGTGTGAATTGTCGTTTGGGTAATTGAAGCGATGGCTTCAAACAAACAAAGCCAGCCGGTATTCCAATGATGTAGTACTTCCTCTTTAGTTTTCAAAACATCCTTAAACTCCATATCCCGATTTCTCCAAGGTTTTTCCCCATCACTGGTTAAAAAATCAGTCCAACGAGATTTCATATTTCCGCTTAAATGATGCACTATAATAGCGATACTATTAGAAAAAAGATCCGGTCGTATGAACAAGGCAGTGTTAGAAACCTGATCAATAGCTTTGTCACCTAATGCTTTGTAGTATTCAAATTGCTTCTTAATACTTATAATCCATTCTAAATCTTCCATTGCAAATTACTTATAAAGAAATGAGTATCAATATACTATATTTTCTTGGAAAATGATATGGGTAGTTACAGCCTTATCGTTGATATTTTCGTTTACGAAGATAGGAGAACAGGAAGCCGAAACTAGCTAATAACAACAAAGGTAAACCAAGATTAAGCAGCTGATAGGTAGTTTTATCTGCTACTACTTTCTCGATATCAAGAAATGCGACATTTACTTTACGACCTCTCACCGTCATTAAACCGGAATCATCCAATAGATAATTAACAGCATTGAGTAAAAATTCCTTATTCCCATATTGCAAATTCATGTAGGGATCATATCCCAACGGGACGGGTTGATTTTTGCGTGTACTGTTTTTAATGACATCACCATCGGCAACGATAATCATAGCAGTCGGTTCGCTTTGCTCTCTGATTGAATCTAAGGCAAATGGTTTAATGCGGTTATTATAAGTGGATTTAAAGGATCCTTCTAACAATACTGCAAGGTTTTGTGGCCCTTCAGTATAGGTGCTCAGATTAGGTTTTTGACGAATTATATCTAAAGAGATTACTTGTGGAATTCCCTCTAATTTTGATTTAGCAGAACTGCTAAGTAAAATAGTTTTATCTATTGCATTGGCCAGTGTGTCAATTTGATTTGAAAACTCAAATTTGACAGCTTCTATATTTTTTACAATAGGATGCTCTGAGGTGGGTTTGGTCAACGAGCTAAAAAACCAGGGATAGGGAGTAAACTGTGTTTCATTAGCTTCTCCTGCAGCGAGTACTATCGGAGCTGAATACAAATCATTTACTAAGACCGGATTGATACGTGCTCCGTAAGAGAAAAACATATCGCCTAAGCGCAGATCTTGAATCATTGCGAGCGCACTGCCCGATGGATTAAAAAGACTATCTAGTTCCATCGACACCGTCTCTGTCAGCCAAATAGATTTACCCCCGTTCATTACAAACTGATCCATCACCAGCTTTTCTTTTTCTGTAAAAGCTTCGGTGGGTTTGGCGTTAATAATAAGATCAAATTCTTTTAATTCGGTAAGCGTTTTTTGAGGATTACTGCTTACAGAATCCAGTGTAAAAGCGCCAACAAAATAATACTCTTGAAGCGTTTTAATAAAATCTGCAACATGCACGTCAGGCAATTGCCCATTTCCTTTCAACACGGCAATTTTATACTTTTTAGGGTGTAATAGTTTGGTTAATGCATCGGCAAAGGTATATTCTAATTGTTGTATGGATGCATTTACGCGCTCTTCGGAGGTGGCTCCGATCGTGTTTTTGATCAACTGAACTTTTACACTTTTATTTTGATAACTCAATATAGCCCAGGGTACGAGTGTTTCAATATTGGTTTTACCATTTTCCTGTACGCTCACCTCCATGGGAGTTAATCCAAATTCCTGTAATTGCTGTAGTGTTTCAGTTTGAAAATCTACTTCTTCCAACGGATTGGTGAAGGCATATTGCAGGTTGTTAGTATGTGCACTAAATTCTTCAAGGAGTTGCTGAGTCTCAGCTTGCAGTCGCTTAAATTCCGAAGGAAAATCACCTTTTAAAAGAACATCAATAGTTACAATTCCCGCAGTATCTTCCAACAAATTAGTAGTTGCTTCCGATAAGGTAAAACGTTGGTCATAGGTCAAATCAAAACGTTTATAGAAAGAAGTGGTTATGGTATTTATTACTACGAGTCCAATGGCAATTCCTGCAATCAATTTGATTTTTTTACTGGGACCTCTTTTTGAAATGGTTACTATGGTCGCCCATACAAAAGCAACAATCACACTCAAAAAATAGAGGATATCTCTAGTGTCTAATACCCCTCTGCTAATACGATCATAATGCAATTGAATCCCGATAAGATTAAAGATAGACGTAAAGTCATCTGTTCTTATCAAAGAGGCTAAAGCATCAAAACCAAAAAACATGATAAAACACCCTAACAAGGTAGATATAAATGCAGTAATTTGATTATCTGTAAGTGCAGAACAGAAAATACCAATACCGGTATACAGCGCACTTAATAATAGCAATCCTATAAAAGATCCTGTAAAACTGCCGATATCTATGATGTCTGTGCTGTTCTTTAATTGAAAAATGGTAAACAGATACAACAGGGTGGGGAGTAGGGCGACCAAGATTAATAAGAAATTACCAAGTACTTTACCAAGCACAATCTGTAATAATGTCAGCGGTTTGGTCAGTAACAATTCAAACGTACCTTGTTTTTTTTCTTCAGCAAAGCTACGCATGGTAATTGCAGGAACCAACACCAATAGTACCCAGGGTGCCAATTCAAAATAAGGAGTCAAATCTGCAAATCCACTATCAAAAACATTGTAGGGTCCTTTAAATACCCAGAGAAAAAGTCCGGATATAGTCAAGAACACTGCAATAATCAGATAACCGATGGTGGAGGTAAAAAATGAATTAAACTCTTTTTGTAGTATAGCGATCATACGATTTGAAACGTTGTAATGTTATGGAGCAAGTATATTAATATTCCTGTACACTCCAGGCTTCAGGTTTTTGATTAAAATGTTTTTTGGTGTTCGCCCAAATATCCTTAAATAATTTGGAGTCACGATACGCATTAAGATGAGCCTCTGATTCCCAATGACTATAGGTGAAAAATTGATCTGTATTGTGAATATCCCGTATTAATTTAAGGTGAGTACATCCCTCAAAACTGTTTATTTTGTCCTTTTTAGTGTCAAACATTGCCAAAAACTCTTCAATACCTTCGGTTTTGAATCCCATTTTTACAATTCGGATAATCATATTTTCTTTCTTTTATTTAAACGTCCTCTTCTTCAAAAATGATACTTACGGTATCCTGATAATGCAGGCCAAACAGGCTTGAAGCGCCTCCCACGGTTCTTGGATTACTCTTGTATATCGCTAACTCAAGATAGCCCGATGAATTAAATATCGCTAACTTTTTACCATCTTCTTCACGTTTGCTTTTTTCGATATCAAAATTTATCGCATCACTATATTGCTCATAGATATGTTCAAATACTGCTGTACGTGCCATTATTTTAAAGTTACGTCCTTTGCCCACATCTTCAAAAAACTTGCGAGTTACATTCGTAATCAGGTTGCCATAATTATCGATATATAAAATACTCGCGACAATTTGCTTATCCCCCACATTAACAATAGGTGTGATCCCTTTAATCATTTTTAAATCCGTGATGGTTTTACCAATTACCTCAAGCGTACCACCGCGAGCAATATGACAGGCTACGGTAACAAAAACGTCAAGAACCGGAAAATTAGTGCCAATAGCATCATGAATATTAATTTCTACAGTCTTTTCAGGTCGATATTCTGACGCAATTAAACTAATTAAGCCATTATTAGCGCAAATAAAATAGTGATCGTCTAGTAATACCGCAATATGTTTATTTTCCGGACTCAATTCACTATCAATTCCGATGATATGAATGGTACCTTTGGGAAATGATTTGTAGGCGTTTTTAAGAATGTATGCTGCTTCTGTTATATGGAACGGCGAAATGTCATGTGATATATCAACAATAGTGATTTGATCCAATTCTGAATGGATAGCCCCTTTAACAGCAGAGACAAAGTGATCTTTGAGTCCAAAATCTGTAGTTAAAGTTATGATCGGCATGTGCGAGAATTGTTAATATCTTTTAGTTATAAGCGCTTAAAAAAATGTAAATTTGTTATGAAGTTATGAAATGCTTTCAAAATCGTTATAAACGACAGGTTTACTGTACATTTTTCGGTTAAAAAAACATCAAATAACTTCAGCAAACTTAGTTAATCCAACAAACAATTCATACTAAAATTTCTATAGCTTTTGAATGAACTTATTATAGAACTGACAGAGATAAATCCGAGAGAGCTTTTCGGAGATCAGAATAGTAACATACAACTTCTCAAAAAATATTATCCGAAGCTAAAAATTGTAGCCCGCGGGAGTAAGATCAAAGTTTACGGCGACGAAGATTTACTGGAAGAATTTGACGCACGTTTTACCATGCTAACTGAGCATTTTGCTAAGTACAACAAGATTGACGAAAACGTAATCGAACGGGTTTTAACCAGTCAGAGCAAAGCGGATTATGAAACTTCGGACATCAGCGGTGAGATTTTAGTGCATGGTACCGGAGGAAAATTAATAAAACCACAGACGGCTAATCAACGCAAGCTAGTTGAATCGACTTTTAAGAACGATATGGTATTTGCCATTGGTCCTGCAGGAACCGGGAAAACTTATACGGGTGTCGCATTGGCGGTAAAAGCACTGAAAGAAAAACAGGTAAAGCGTATTATCTTAACTCGACCCGCTGTAGAAGCAGGTGAAAATCTTGGTTTTTTACCGGGAGATCTTAAGGAAAAATTAGATCCGTATATGCAACCTTTGTATGATGCGCTACGGGATATGATTCCGCACGAGAAGTTAGAGAGTTTTATTGAGAAAGGAGTGATTCAAATAGCACCGATGGCTTTTATGCGAGGTCGTACACTTGATAATGCATATGTGATCTTAGATGAAGCGCAGAATACCACACATGCTCAAATGAAAATGTTCCTTACGCGAATGGGTAAAAACGCAAAATTTATCATCACGGGGGATCCGGGACAGATTGATTTGCCACGTCGTGTCATTTCGGGACTTAAAGAAGCGTTATTAGTACTTAAAAATGTAGAAGGCATTGGTATCATTCATTTAGATGATAAAGATGTGATACGTCACCGATTGGTGAAAAAGGTAATTGCCGCCTATAAAGAAATTGAACACCGTAACGAATAAAGATATAACCAAACAACAACACAACACCGTAGATTTTTACTATTCATGAACACAATTACAGATACAAACTATACGTTTCCCGGACAGCAATCCGTGTATAAAGGAAAGGTTAGAGAAGTATACACTTTGAACAATGACCTTCTGGTGATGATTGCCACTGATCGCTTGTCAGCCTTTGATGTAGTGATGCCAAAAGGGATTCCGTTTAAGGGTCAGATTTTAAATCAGATTGCTACTAAGATGATGAAAGCCACCGAAGACATCGTTCCTAATTGGTTGCTTGCCTCTCCGGATCCTAATGTCGCCGTTGGGAAAGCATGTACCCCTTTCAAAGTAGAAATGGTTATACGTGGCTATCTTTCAGGTCATGCTGCGCGCGAATATTCAGCCGGTAAGCGTGAGCTTTGTGGTGTGGCCATGCCCGAAGGGATGAAAGAAAACGATCGTTTTCCTTCACCTATAATTACTCCTTCTACGAAAGCCGATAATGGAGCGCATGATGAGGATATTTCGCGTGAAGTTATTTTAGCCAAGGGGATTGTAAGTGAAGCTGATTATCTAGTATTGGAAGACTATACACGTAAGTTGTTTGAGCGAGGTACTGCTATTGCAAAAGAAAGAGGACTTATTCTGGTAGACACAAAGTATGAGTTCGGAAAAACAAAGGACGGCGAAATAGTTTTAATAGACGAAATCCATACACCGGATTCTTCTCGCTACTTTTATGCAGATGGTTACAAGGAGCGACAGGAAAGAGGAGAAGCACAGAAGCAGTTATCCAAAGAATTTGTAAGGCAATGGTTAATCGCAAATGATTTTCAAGGAAAAGAAGGTCAGCAGATTCCTGAAATGACAGAGGAATATATTAAATCTGTATCAGATCGGTACATTGAATTGTATGAAAAAATTACCGGAGAAACTTTTAAGAAAGCAGATGTGAATGCGATTGAAAAACGGATAGAAACCAATGTGCTGAGCTATCTGAATTAAATAATTCGTTTGAAACTAACAGTAACTATATAGACATGCGACTATTCATCAGTTTTGAATAGTCGCTTTCAATTTCAATTAATTCATACGCAAACATCTGTAATTTAGTGAATTAAATAGAAGGTAAAAGTAGGTATAACACAAGAATTTTATAAATAAAACGTTTAACAGTATACATACCTTGGTCGAAAGGTCTGTTTTTTGGATCGTTTTATTTTAAAACATCAACAATAAGAAACCCTAAATCTTACATTGATGAAAAAAATTCTATATATACTTTCGTTCATATTAATTCTCCTTTTTGCGGGGTATACGTTATACTCTAGCAAACCACAAAACATTTCAGACTTTGATAGTCCTGAAGAAGCGTTCTCTACTTATAGAGCCCTTGAACACGTTAAAAAAATTTCTAAAGAGCCACATTATTTAGGTAGTTTAGCCCATGAAGATGTAAAAAGCTACATACTAACGGAACTAAAAAAGCTCGGATTGTCACCCGAGATACAAGAGGGATTCGCTGTTAATGAAGATGGAAAACTGAGTAAGCCTCAAAATATCCTTGCACGAATCAAAGGCGCGTCGGGAGATAAAGCATTGCTCTTACTTTCTCATTACGACAGCAGTCCGCATTCTGCCAATGGAGCAAGTGATGCTGGTAGTGGGGTCGCAACTATTTTGGAAGGCTTGAGAGCTTTTCAGGCACAAGGCATTACCTTAAAAAACGATATCATTATTTGTTTTACCGATGGCGAAGAACTAGGACTCAATGGAGCCAATCTGTTCGTGTCTAAGCATCCATGGGCTAAGGATGTTAGCCTTGCATTAAATTTTGAAGCCAGAGGGAGCTGCGGAGATTCGTTTATGCTTGTTGAAACGAACGGAGGCACCGGTTCACTAATTGCGGAATTCGAGAAAGCAAATCCCGAATTCCCGGTAACCAATTCATTGGTCTATAGTGTCTATAAACTTTTACCTAATGACACGGATCTCACTATTTTGAGAAAGCAAAAGGATATTGATGGTTTCAACTTTGCTTTTATAGGGGATCATTTTAATTACCATACTGCCGGAGATACCTGGGAGCACCTTGATTTGAATACACTAGAACATCAAGGAAGTTATTTAATGCCATTAATAGCGTATTTTGCTACAGCTGATTTATCAAAGCTAAAATCAGAGGATGATGTAGTATTTTTTAATGTTCCGGAACTTAACATCATAAAGTATCCAAGTTTTTGGATTTATCCAATGTTGGGAGCAGCCATCTTAATTTTTGTAGCACTCATCATCTACGGAAAAACTAAATCCAGGATTAACTTACAAGAGTTACCAACTGCGTTTTTGGCAGCTGTAATTTCCATCGGATTGGCGGGGGGATTAGGCGTAGGTTTGTTTAAAGTTTTGACTATTTTATATCCAGGATACAACGAAATTCTTCAAGGATTTACATTCAATGGTTACTACTATATTGTTGCTGTAGTACTTATAGGTATAGCAGCTTTTTTTAAGGTATATAGTATTTTTGAAGACTCACAAGAGCTTCCAAGTATTATGATTGTTCCTTTGTTTTTTTGGATGTTGATCTGTGGCGCAGCAGCATTTTTTCTTGAAGGAGCCAGCTATTTTATTATTTTGGTATATTTTGGTTTACTCTCTTTATTTGTCATGATCCATGTCAAAAAACCGTTTCCAATTTTAATCTTAATATTCTGCTTGCCGGCCATTTTCATCTTAACGCCATTTATAGCAACTTTCCCGGTTGCGCTGGGGCTTAAATTTTTATTTATATCCTCAGTTTTGACGGTTCTATTGTGTATGCTCCTCCTCCCGGTGGTAGGTTACTATATAAAAAAAGGATTGGTAGGTTCAATTGCGTTTTTAGGAGCCTTAGGCTGTATTGGTTTCGCGCATTTTTACGCTGATTTTGATACTGACAATCCAAAACCGAATAGTTTAGTATATATTCTCAATGAGGATCAAAATAAAGGGTATTGGGCTTCGTATGATTATGTTTTAGATCCTTGGACCCAAAATTATATAGATAGCGATGCGAACCAGATCAAAAGATGGCATCAAGATACACTGACAAGTATGTATAATAATGTTTTTACCTATATCAATCAAGCTCCGTTGACAGTATTGAAATCTTCTCAGGTTGAAACGGTTTTTGATAGTATTGAGGGAACTACACGATATCTTAGGGTTCTTATAAAGCCTCAAAGAAAGATCAATCGTATTGACCTGTTTGTTGCTAGTTCTTTCAAATTCGATAACTTACAAGCTAACGGTGTACGTCCACTAGATTATACAGATGGAAAAGACAGTCGGGTTTATAATGCATTTACCAGTCGGCAGAGTAATCGATTACTTACGTATTATATGAGAGATAATGAACCCCTTGAATTGAACATGAAATTTCAAAAAGACAGGTCACCCACATTTGTTATGTATGAATCCTCATATGACCTTCTTGCTAATGAAGATTTGTCTATTCCCGAACGCGATGCAGCAATGATCCCAAAGCCTTTTGTACTAAATGATGCTGTAATAGTTAAGAAAACAATCAAATTGGAGTATAGTGAAAAGAAAAAGGATACGATAAGCTTGGAAAATTTAAGAACTTAAATGTGAACAATTTACCCAAGCCATTCAAAGAGAAGGCTTGGGTTTTTTAATAGTGTTACTCAATTTTCGGTTTGTTTTTGCCGTTTAATTCAGCGTGAAAGACACAAGTAAAATATATTTCTATAGGTGCTGAATATAAGCTAAGCGAATACCATGCAATTCATATGATTTGTCAAGCATGGCACGCAAAAAATGTATTTTGGGCATATATTATTTATATGCTTCAGCGGTTTTCCTCATTTTAGTAGCTTGCTCAAAAGCATAACCCATTTTTAAAAGTTGCTCTTCTTCATATCTTTTTCCAATGAAAGTAAGGCCTGTTGGTTTACCGGTTTCTCTATATCCCATAGGAACAGTAAGGCATGGATATTTGGCCGCAGCGGCATATCCCGCATTTTGGTTATCAATTGATAAAATGGCATCCAGGGAATGCTCATTCATGGGCGTGTCAAAAAAACGTTTACCTTCTTCGTGTAATCGTGTGCGTAACTGGTCTAGTTCCTCATCAGTAAGATCTACAGTGGTCGCACGCAAAAAGCGGGCTTGACCATACGGAATTCTATTTACAGAATCCGTTTTGTTGTATGCAACTATTTCTTTCATAGATCGCAAGGTGATACTATCAGAGGCGTAGGTGTTTAAATAAGCCGGAAGATCTCTTCGCATATCAGCACTTAGTAAATCTCCAAACCCATCAAAATTCACTTCAATCGGCTCAAATTGGACAGCAATAGCGCCCTGTGCTTCCAGTTTTGATATCGCTTGTTTGTAAACTGTATCGTTAAGTAAGGCGGTAGGCACACCAAATCGCAATCCTTTTAATGTTCCCGACTTAAGATTGTCCAAATAGTGTTTGTTCTTTGGATTATTTTTAGTCACCACATCTTTAGGATCTTCACCACTCATGGCTGAGAGCAAAATAGCATTATCAATGACATTTCTGGTCATTGGGCCCGGGGTATCCAAGGTACTCGATAAAGGTACAATTCCGCTACGACTCAACAACCCTACAGTGGGCTTGAGCCCTACAAGAGAACTGCTGCTAGACGGTGACAAGATGGAACCTGACGTTTCGGTACCAACAGCAGCAACCGCATAATTGGCTGCCATCGCAGCTCCGCTACCAGAACTGGAACCACCCGTATCAAAAACTCGACGACCATAAGCATTCAAGGTTTGGCCTCCTACGGCACTGTATCCGTTAGGTCCACCAATAAATAAAAAATTTGCCCATTCGCTTAGGTTTGTTTTACCTAAAATGATTCCGCCATTTTCTTTAATTTTTTCAACAATAAAGGCATCAGCTGGACGATTGTTTTTTAGTAAATGCGTTCCCGCCGTGGTGGGCATATGGTCTGTATTAATATTGTCCTTCAATAAAATTGGCATTCCGTAGATAGGATGATTATTGACAGCTTTGTTACTATCTTTTTCGCGTGCTTCGCTAACCGCATTTGGATTGATCGCTACGACAGCATTAAGCATTTTATTTTTATCGCTCTCATGCTTAGCAATTCGGTACAAATACCATTTTGTCAGGAGTTCATACGTAAGTTTACCGGACTTAATGTGTGACTGTATAGTAAGGATATCCTGTTCAAAAATTAGCGGTTTCAATTGTTGGTAGTCTTCTTCAGCAAATGTATCAAGCTGACTGGAAATGGTTTTGAATAGTTTATTTTTGTCGAGTAATTGTGACTGTATTCGTTTAAATTGCATTCTCTCAGATTCATGGTCCGCATTTTCAGTCAATTCTTTTGATTCATCGTATGGTGTCCATACAAAAGCGCTTGGTTTTGATTCTTCCTTGCAAGCAAAAGCAAGTATTACTAATGATACGAAAAGGAAATGTTTTTTCATAAATAGGATTGTTTATGGATTTGAAATAACTGTATAGATGATGGTGTTTTTCAATTGTAGTTCGTAGTGAAGTATAATTACTGAAGATCTAATTGTACATGGGGGCTAAACAAAGAAAATGTTTTCTTCATATCCCACATATATTCTTTAATACTTGCAATGGAAATCAATTCGATTAAAATTATATAGTTGATGACTACTAAACTACATAATTTCTTTGAATTGCGGAGAATCTACAGATACTATGGCCTGAAGTGAGCAGACCTTGTACAATGGGAATATAACGTTGAGTTGATATTTTATAGAACAGCCAGTAGTTGTGCATCATTACTTTTATTTCTAAAAAGAGCTAAAAAGTCAAAATGTTAGACCATTTAAGAATAAATAATAGTAAAATCGATATTCCGGTACTGGTGTATATCACGCCTTGCCAATAAAAAAGTCGGGTAGTCCATTGATTCCAAAGCTTTTTACCATATTCTTTTTTGAAATGCCCGTGGGTAAATTTCCAGAAAAGAAAAGCGATACTTATAAAAAGAGTTACTAGTGGGATCCAAATTTTTCCATCAGGTGAATTGTTAGTTAGTTACTATCAACATCATTAAAGAATTATTGCTAATCAATAATGTTGCGATTTTGGTTTTTAACAATGACCAAAGTACATAATTTTTATGGAATTTTTCTAGTTGGTACGAATGTTCAAAGATTGATTTAAAAACTTAAAGGCGTGTGACAAATAATCAATCAGCAAGATATTTTTGAAAGGGAGACTTTTAACACTCATATGTTTAAAATCTATTTTTTATCAAGCATCGTCCCTAAGAATCCTTACTAGTTGCTGTAAAGATTTTTTTGCTTCTTTCATTACTGGTAGCAATGGCCAGATATGAGGCATATTTGTTCCTAAAATTATCTCCACCTTCGTATTGGCTTCGATTAATTTTTGAGCTGCTATTTTTTGATCGGGATAGGTAATGTCATTCTCAGCCAGAAACAGCATCGTTTTGGGTAAGTTATCAAAACTACCATAAAGCGGTGAAATCATTTCGTTCTTCAAATCCATTTTCCCTGCGCACATTTTTTTTGCACTCAGCACGCCTTTTTTGGATAACATAGGGTCGATAGCATCTATATTTTCTATCTCAGGATTGGACATAGTTGCATCCATGACGGGTGAGATAAGCATTATTTTACTGGGTAACGAGATGTTTTTTATGATCAAACGTTGCACTAAACTCGTTACTAAGGTTCCGCCGACAGAATCTCCAAGAAGCGAAATTTTATCGGGCGCATAGTTTTCTAAAGCTTGGGTATACACATGATTTATATTAGCTGATATTTCTGTGATCTTATTTTCTGGTGCTTTCGGATATTGGCAGAGCCAAATCTTGTGATTGGTTTGTTTAGCAATTTCTTTTACCGCATCCCAGTGATGTTTTGCCGGACCGGAGATAAAGGCGCCTCCGTGAATGAATATAAGTAAGTTTGGAGAATTTTTATTTAAACCAACTTCGGTAATTAAAGTGTCAGAAATTTGGAAAACGGAGAGTGTATTCTCTCTAAAAAACTTGCTTTTTTGGGAATAAACATCGTCTTTTCTGATCTTTTTTACATCTATAGGGTCTTTGCTAAAATTATGCTTTATTCCTTTTAGCTTAATAACCAACAGCGTAATATAATACGATAGACTTTGTTTCATTTACTTTTGAGCATTTTTGGTGCCAAACATAATACGACTTAAAGGTACAGATTATTTATTCAACCTTTTGAAAAGTATATGCAGTGCCATAGTTCATTTCTTTTACCCTTTTAGTGACAGCGTTTTTATTACAATCAAACAAGGGTGTTCTGCTTCCTCAACTATAATTTTTTTTGAGTCTGTAGTTTTAACACATTGATTCTTTACCACGAAGGCGGGATACTTTTGAGGAGTGGGTAACCACTCAGTTTGGACGTATTTAATTTCACCTTGGTTCTATAAAAACATGTTACTATATCCAGACTCACAGGAATAGACTTGATCTAATGAGCACTGTATTCATACAGAATCATACCAACCTTATAAATATTTAATTATCTGCAAAAGTTTTTGTCCATCCTATTCCAATCTGATATCCGGATTGAGCCTTGTCCATAACTAGTGGTAAAAAGCTGTAAAGACCTATGCTATTAGAACTATTAAGCTTATACTTAGGAGAAAATGACAAACCGTAATTAAAAAATGTTTCATTATTTGAAAAATCTCTCTCAAAGCCTATTTTTTCATTTACTAAAGTTCCTTTAGTAATAGCAAAGTTTAAACCTACAGGAACTTCAAAATTTAACTGTATCTTATTAAAATTAAGAGAATATCCAATATTTATAGAAGGTAGTAGTCGCATGTCAATATCATTTTTTAAATAAGCCTCTGGTTCTGATTCTCCTTTGAAGTCGAAATATGCGATCACAGAAAATCCTAACGTGAAATGATGTTTATTTTGAGAAATCGGGATATTATATTTACCATAACCTCCATAATAAAACGCTTCATAACCAGCAGCAAGTATTCCCAATTCAAGGGAACTATTGTTTCTGTTTTGAGAGTGAAGTGTAAAGGCAGCCATGAAAAAACTGAAGGTGATGATTTTTCTAATTGTTAAATACATAATCTAATCCTTTTTTAAATATTTTATTAGCAGAACCGCCATGTCCACTCCCTTCTATAAGTTCGTTTTTATGTTTAAAATTCAGATAATCTCTAGTGTCTAAGCGTTCGTTCATTTCTTCAAAAGAAGCAAGCATTACTCCACCTTCTAAAGTTCCCATTCCATTGTAAAACGTCACATCTAAGTCAGTATGCGTGTCTGCATAGTTCTGTTCATACTCAAATATAACCCCCGAGTCAAACCAATAGGATGTTCCACTTGCTATAAACTTGTTAAATGGGTTCGAACTTCTATTTTGAGCCATAACATATTGAGTAAATAAACCTCCAAAAGAATGACCGATTAATGTTTTGTTATTTATTGGGTCTATGCTATATCTAGATTCAAGTTCAGGTATTAATTCCTCTTTTATAAATCGATAGAAGTTCTCAGCACCGCCTTCGCCATGTGAGTAAGCAGTTGGTGTGTAGTCCCTATTTCTTTGTTCATTATTGCCAATAGCTATAAAAATGGATGAAGGCATATCATCATTTTCAGCCTTAACTGAAATCATATTGGCTATAGTATTGAACCTGGTATTGCCGTCTAAAGCTATTATCAGCTGGTTAAGGGAATTGCTATCGTAATTTTCAGGAATAAAAATGTAAATAGGGTATCGGTCATTTATTATTGTAGATTCTATTGTAAACTCTTCTGTAGCTCCTAAGACATCAAGATTATCATCTTTAGAACAACAACATAGTATGTTACAGAGAAATAATAGCTGTATAAATTTCATGATTCAGATTTTGTATCAAAAATCTTGAATCTTTTAAGTTTAAAACTTATTCTAAATCAAGAAATGATTTTCTCATTTTCTTTTTAAAAATTCTTTTTTTACACGGCTGTAGGTTTCTGGGGTAATACCTAAGTAATTTGCAATTAACTTTTGAGGTACTTGCTCTAAAAAAGCTTTGGATTTTGAAATTGTATCTAAAAAGAGCTCATATTTTTTGCAAGCATTTTTATGTTGTAATAATAAAGACCTTTTTTCCCGTTCTAAATGCACTTGTTCAAATAGTTTGGTATAGATATACGAAAATGGATGATTTTCTAATAAAAGTTTCTCAATATCGTTTTTTTCAAAATAAAGAATTTCAGTATCGGTTATCGCCTCTTGCACTTGATTTGAAGGTGAATTTTCCATATAACTTGTAAAATTATTAAAACTCATGCCTGCAAGCGAAAAATCTATTGTAAACAAATTTTCTTCAATTATTACATACTGGTGTATAAATCCTTTTAAAACTAAGCTTGTTTTAGTTTCTGTTTGTCCGATATTAAGTAAGATTTCACCCTTGCGTAACTTTTTCTTTTTTATAACTTTTGATAGCGGTGTAAAGTCTGTTTCGGTAATCGGGTATACTTGATTTAAAAAATCAAATAATACGTTTTCTTCAACGGAAAAGTTTTCTTTCACAGGAGTTTTAATTTTTGCTAATAGGTTTGTATATGGTTTGTTACGTGTTTTAAGCACCTAATTTAGCAAATAAAAACCGAATAGAAAATCCGCGAGAATTTTCGTATGTAGGTAGCGGCTTTGTCCTAGCAATTAATTTTAAAGGCGTTGTGGGTTCGGCCTTTTTATCAGTAGCCCTGTGCTAATTTCAATCTTTCATTTTACATTGGCTCCCACAGTTCTATTTTATTACCTTCTTCGTCCAAGATATGTATAAATTTTCCATAATCATAAGTTTCAAGACTATGGAGTATGGTAACTCCATTTTCTTTTAATTTTTTAACAAGTCTTTCAATACACTGGACTTGATAAGTTATCATAAACTCCTTTTTGGATGGTGGAAAATAGTCTTCCACTTTTTAAAGGGTCTCCATTGAAGAGCGTTAATTTGTTCAGTATTGTTAATATCTCTACTATCAAAACTCGAAGAGCCCCATTCATTGATTTCAATCCCTAAATTTTTGGCATACCACTCTTTTGTTTCTACTAGATTATCAAAATAAAAGAAAATTCAGCCAGTGCCCGTCACTTTTGGGGTAGTATTAAATTGAGAAGTAGGTTTCTTCGATGTTTCTGATTGGTCTTGCAGAGTAGTCATTTTGTTAGTTTTCATATTACAGTTCGTAGGAAGTGTTAAGCTTAAAACTTTAAGTAATAATCTATTCATGTTAAATTGTTAGTTTGAAATAACACGTTCAGCAGTCGGGACTTTACTGCACAAGTTTCATTGGAAACGTTTGTTTGCGTTGTTGTCCGTTCTTGGTTCCCGAAATTTCGGCAACTAAAGAATCTGACGTGATTTTTGTATAAGAAATAGTCTGAGGAAAGTCGTGTTGTAAGTTTTCAAAAACCAATTGTGTTTCTGAAATAGTTTTAGCCAAAAAACGAACAGGTAAGTTTTCATTTTGGTTTTTTACACGAGGAATATAAAACAATCCGTTTTGTTCTTGTACTAACTTTATGGTTTCAAAAATGATGGTGTCTTTATCTTTTACAATATAACTTTTACCATTAAATTCGTTTTCCCTTGATTTACTCCACGTTTCATAAACACTTCCTTTTGAGGTTTTGTTTTCCCAAGTTCCTTTAAGCCATTCTGCTTTTTTTATGTTTGTTGTCTGCTTTGTTGTCCAAGCGCAAAGAATAGTCGAACTGACAAGTATAATTAAAGTTTTTGTTCTTGTTTTCATAATATTAGTTGATTGAGTGTACTGCCATTTTATTCCCTTCTGTGTCAATGAAGATTCCGAAATATCCCATTTCAGGGCTGATACGGGTTTTCGGAACAATTACTTTCCCGTTGTAGTTTTCTACTTTTTCTAATACTGTTTGCAAGTTGTTTCCGCCATTTAAATAAGCGATTATTCCATTAGATGAAGGTTTGTAATCTTCTCCTTTAACGATTGCTCCCGAAACATTTTTTCCGTCTGTTGGGAATAATCCTGTTTTTGTTCCAAACATTTCAGTTTCTTTGATTTTCACACCAAGAATAGATTTATAAAAGAATACTGCTCTTTCAAAGTCTGTTGCTGGTATCTCAAACCAATTGATTAGGTTTTCCATTTTTACTATATTTTTAGTTATCTGTTAAAGGTGCAAAGTCTTGAGAACGTAAAATTGTAAAAATGCGACAAGCCTAATCTGTTCCGTAAAAAAGAGAAGACATTTTTAAATTGTTACTATAGAATTCTTTTGGGGTAAGACTTGTGAATTCTTTAAAATCTTTTATAAAATGAGCCTGGTCGTAGTAGTCGCCTTCATATGCAAGACTTGTAAGACTTGTATACTTGTTATTTAGCAACATTTTAAGTGTGGCCTGAAGTCTTACGGTTTTTGAAAGTTGTTTTGGGCTTAAACCTATGATCGTAGAAAATTTTCGTTCTAATTGCCTTCGGTTTATGTTAATTTGTTTGGAAAGTTCATCTACAGAAAATTGTCCGTTTGCCGTCAAAATCGTATCGACTGTTGATTTAACGATGCGGTCAACAGTTTGTATATCAGTCAAACGACTTAATAAAAATGTTTCGATATGATTTATTCTTTCGGAAGTTGAATCGGCATTTAAAATTTTAAGTTCAATTTCTTGTCCAATTTTGCCAAACAGTTTTTCCAATGAAACTGCTGTGTTTTCTAAATCTTTTATGGGAAGGGTTGTGAAAGGCAAAAAACCATCGGGATGAAAACGAACAGAAAAAATTCCTGTTATGCCTGTTGGTTCAATTATAAGGGGTCGAGTAAGTTGTCCTATGACAAAACATCTTGGTTGAGTTGTACTATCTCCGTTTTCCAGATATTGACTGTATAAATCACCATAGTGGAAAATCATCTCTATGCAGCCATCAGGAACTATGGTCTGTCGATGGTTTTTTTCTTCTTTTGAGCTTTCCAATGTCCAATAGCATTTTATAAATGTGTTTAGGTTTTTGTTTGGCTCAAATGTTTGGTAGTTCATTGGACTTTCTTTTATTCATTTTTTTAGCTGATGCACAATCTGTAGATCTCAATTTGAGAGTAAGCATAAACCACATTACTTTTTGATGGTCATTGCCAAGACATGTGGGATAGGATTTGGTTTTGAACTATCACTAAATTACATATTTTTTTGTAGCTGTAGTTATTAATGTTTTGATGCTTTACCACGAAGTCAGGAGACTTTGCCTTTATTTAGCAATTCCATAATATATAATCATTGCTATGACTTAATTGAAAAAAAATAACATATTTGAGAACGCAGGAGAGAGCTTCACATAAGATAGATATCGCGATAGATACACTTTTTGATTTTTCTATTTGATAATACTCTATATTTACGTACTTTTTTGATGCATTGAACAATTACCACAAGCTAGAGGATTGGCTCTCCTGGATGGATGAGCTTTCCTATAATGATTTCGTAATAGTAGATAATTTTTTAGATCCACATAGATTTAATACCATTCGATCATTTTTTATATCTCACCTTGAAGCGTTTAACAAGGCTGGAATAGGAGCAATGGGAGAGAATGTCATACGGCAGGATATACGAGGTGACTTTACTTATTGGCTTGACCGAAAAAGAGACACTGACGTTAATGAATTCTGGAGTTTGATTGATGAAACCCTGCATATTTATAACAGGTATTGTTTTCTTGGTTTATCTGGATATGAGTTCCATTTAGCACATTATCCTAAAGGTGGCTATTATGAAAAACACATAGATCAATTTAATACCCGAAGCAATCGAACGATTAGTATGGTCATGTACTTAAATAAAGGCTGGCAAAAAGGAGATGGGGGTGAGTTGGAGATATTTTTAAAAGACGGCACATCGTTGCTTGTCGAACCTATTGAAGCAAGATGCGTAATGTTTAAGAGTGCTGATGTCCCGCATCGTGTGGTGGCATCCAACAAACCAAGATACAGCCTTACCGGATGGTTATTACAGCAACCTGCTTCGCTAGGTAAGTTTTTGGGTTAATACAATTAGCAAGTCCTTACATTTTTTTTGAATTTACTGGTTTATAACTTATTTAAGTCCGTGGTTTAAATGTACCGAGGCCGTCATGCGAATTCAATAGACTTGGGTTATATCAAAATAAACTTTGCTTACTTTTTTGCAAGACGATACCCGTTCTGCATAGCACTAGATACTCACTATTTTGTAGAGGCTGTTACGTAATGTGCATTATTTCAATAAAGCACAGTTTAATAACAATCAGTTAAAATTTGCTTTTTACCTACATAGACCTCTAGGGACTGAAGTGCATATTTTTCACAAATTTTTTCTAAGAGCGTATAAACAGTATCACGCATAATGATAGATCCACAAATCATGATAGTGCCTCCACTTGACAATAGTGTAGCCATCATTTTTTCGTCTCTCAAAATTAGATCTTGAACATACTTATAAGTATTCTCTTCTTTAGAAAAGGCTACGTGATACTGTTGCAATGTATTCTTTTTTAAAGCGTTGTCAATTTGAGGTTTGTATAATTCTTCAGCTTTTTTGGTTCTTGTACCCCAATATAATTGTATGGGCGCCTCTATTTTTTGATGAATCATACCTAGAAAAGGTGCAATCCCGGTTCCATTAGCAATCAACACTATTTGTGAACTCTTTGTAGGGAGATAAAAATCTCCATTCTTCCTAATTGTACCTTTTACCTCTTGACCTATATTTAAGTCATTTAGAAAGTTAGAACATACGCCGCGAGGGTGTCTTTTTACGCTTAATAACAAATCCCCATTGCTGCATTTACCAACTGAATATAAACGTTCTTGCGTTTCATCAAATGGTGTAAATCCTATCAAATCGCCAGGAATAACTTTTTTAAGCTTTTTGGTCGTTAATGTTAGTCTAAACGTCTCATCATAGGGGTCGATGACATTTTGTTTTGCTATAACTTTGAAAAAAGTTTCTTTATCTTTCTTAGCCGTTAACTCTATGGGTAGTTCCAGATTGATTTTTAAAGACGAAGCCCAATCTAAAATCCAACTTCTAAACAGCTTATAGTTTTGATTGTGAATTAAAAGCGGACTTGGTGAAGGCATGTTAATTTTATCATGTAGTAAAGCTTCGTTATGTATTTGTTTAGCGAATTCGCAGAATTTAGGGTAAGCATAAGACCCTAATCCGATGACATGACAACTAAAAGGTTTAGCAATTTTAGTGCGTTGTAGTTTGTTTAAAAATAAATTCGCGTTACTTGGTGGCTCCCCCTGTCCATAAGTAGACGTTATAATTAGCAGCTGATCAATAGTATCATATTGGCGATAATTGTTTAATGTATCCAAAAATGCTCTTTCGCCAGCCTTAACCAGTGATTGTTGTAAAATTTTCCCTAGACGTTTGGTGTTCCCGTTTTCTGATCCTATAAGAATTATAATATTCGCTTGATTGCATGTAAAGGTATTGCTAATCGAAGATCGTAATCTCTGAAATGTAATAATACCTCCAGAATATATAAAATATAGGATAGCAAGTGAGCTTATAAACAATACTAAAGACCAAAAGATACTTCCAACACCTGTATGGAGATCAAAACTTAATATTGCGATTATTTTTGTTATAGGATAATTAATTCTTTCAACAACTTCACCAGTTTTTTGGTGGATTTTTATTTCTTTGTCGTGTAGGTTTAGTATAAAAAAATCTTCTTCATCTGTAGAGAAAGGAAATTCTAATTTCTCGATATCTCTTAATAATGTGTTTTTAAAAATTGGAAACTCGAAAAAGGGGAGGACATCCTTAGTAGTCAGCGTATGTTGATTAGCAATTTCTTTTACCTTGGGTAGCAATGAAAATCTATCCATTGATAAATACGTGCCTGATAAGGCAATAACAATAATGGGAATCAGCAGGAATCTCCCAAGTGCTACGTGATTATATTGTATGGACTTATCATTAATAATTTTTGAGTAAAGTTTTAGTAAGCCTCCTTGTCTTTTTATGGCTAAACCTAAACCTGTAATAGCAATTAAAAACAGAAAAAAACAAGTAATACCCACAAAAACTCTTCCTGGGGTTTTTAAAAATAAAGAGCGATGAAAATTGGTTAAGAACTCAAAGAATGGCTTTTTAGGAGGAATATCGGCAATTTTGTTTCCATCAAACGGATTGATGTAAAATTCACCACTTCCAGCTTCATCCATACTGAATACACTAGCTTTTACAAAGTAATTTTTGTCAACTTCAATAGTTAAAACCTCATCGTATTTGTGGTGTAGGTTTTCTAATAATTGGGATATGGTGACATGTTCACCATTTTTAATATGATAAGGCTGTAGTTTATCATGAATGGGCTCAAATGCCAGAAAAGAACCGGTTATGGTTGCCAGTAATAAAAATAAAAAAGAAGATACAGTCAAACCTAGATGACTGTATCTCCATAACTTGCTAAGCATATGTTTGATTAGTTTGGTATAATTCTAACGTAGCGAATGTATCCTGTTCCTTCGAATTTATTTTTTAAGTTATTGTTTTCTAACAAAACTTCTAAATCCTTCTCATAGTATTCCTGATGCTCTACAGCGGTTTCAAATCTTAATTTATTACCAGCTTGTAAATCATCTTCGTTTAGTTCAAAGGTAAATATAGAACGTTCTCCACCTGCAATGGTTGCACCTGTAGTAGCATCTACGGTGGTATCCTTAACTGTTTCAAAAAAGGACCACCATGTAGGAAGATCTGGATACCATTTTTTATCATCACCTAAAATCTGTAATGTTTTTATGTACTTATTATCCTTATCTATCACTGAAACCACAACATAAGCACCTTCACCTTCATAGTTTTTTAACTGAACCATACATTTGTATTTTGGTTTTGGTGCTGTGTTTTCTATGGTAGTGAATGCCATGCATGATAAGAAAACTACGAAAAATATATATTTGTAAAATTTCATGTTCCTGTATTATTTTAAATTATTTTAAAAAAGTAATATCCTTATTCTTGAGTAGTTCGTTTTCTAAAGCTAAATCATAAGCGCTTTCATCAAAATCAGTAAGTGCTTTAGTATCTGCACCTTTACTGATAAGAAGTTGTAAAACCTGGATGTCATTTGCTTTCATAGCTGCTAAGTGTAGAGGAGTTAAACCATCACTATTTTGTTGATTTACATCTGCGCCCAACGCTATCGCTTTTTTAATCAATTTGTTTTCTCTTTTGGCAATAGCGATATGTAACGGCTGCTCTTTCTTAGAAGCATTTTTAAATGAAACTCCAGCATCAGTTAAAGCCTTTGCAAACGTTTCAAAATGTTTACTGTTTCTTTTGTTATACGCATTAAATAAATGATAGTATAAGTTATTACCCTCGGTATCTGTATTATTTAAATTTGCTCCCTTTGCTTTTAGAAATTCGAAAGTATCAACATTCATGCGTTGCGTTGCAAAGGTAATGGCAGCATGTCCTTTTACATTTTGATGATTGATATCCTTAATGATTGGGGTTATTTTTTTTAAAACTAAGAGATTGTTTCCTCTAGCCGCATTTAGAAAAGCGGTATTACCTTCTTTATCCTTTTGATGAACATTTACCCCTTTTTCCATAAAAAAAGCTATAATATTAGCATCCTTAGTATTAGATGCGATATTATGTAATGCATTCTCTCCTTGGTTATTGGTCTTAGTCATATCAAGACCCAAGCTGTCAAGGAATTTAAAAACTCCTAATGGATTGCTGTAACCTCTAAGTCCTTGACTTGCAAATAGTGCCAAGTTCTCTCCAAGTGTATTTTCTTTTTTGTAATCAATACCTTGAGCAATATAGGTTTTAATAAGTGTGGTGTTTCCTCCTTTGGCAGCATAAAAAAGTATGTTATTTCCAAATTTGTCGGTAGCGTTGATGTCTAAGCCTTTATCTTGAAAATATTTGATGATTTTATCATCTTTAGCATGCGGTGCAATTAGTAAAAGCCCATTGGCTCCAGCACGGTTAGTTTGTTTTAAATCTACATTATTGGATACCATTAGATCATAGATTTCGATCGTATCATGACCTGCATTTACAGTAAACGTAAACCAATTAAAACCATGGCTACCCACAATCTTTGTATCGGCACCTTTTTCAATCAATAATTTCATCATGTCAATATCCCCGGCAGCACCTGCCCACATCAAATAGCTTCTTCCATCATGCGTAGGTTTATTTACGTCGTTTCCCGGTATGGATAGTAAATATTTGACCGTTGCTACAGGAGCTTTTGATCTAATCGCAAAACAAATAGCATCAAAAGCAGCTGCATTAAGTGTTACTGGATCATTGCCTTCTTCAATTTTTTGTTTCACAGCTGTTACATCTGGCTTTGTTTTCCAAAACGACCTGTTGTGAAGTTCGTTGGTACTTTGTTGTTTTTGCGCAAAGATAAATACTGGAATTATCAGCAGCAGAACAAGGGATTTTTTCATAATTGCTTAGTATTGAATAAATTCCTTTCTAATTGTGAATAGAAAGGAATTTATAAATTAAAATTTTGGTACGGACTTAAAAAGTTCCAATAAAGTGGCTTCCCTCTTTATTTACCAGCTCAGCACCTTTGGTTACCTCGCCAGTTTCGGTCTCTACAACGTAAATATTTCCATTCTTACCTACGGGAGCTTGTGTAAGATAGATTTCTGTACCATCTACAACAAAACCTTGGTATTGAAATAGGTAAAAATCAGGATCATAAGGTATGGAATCAATTTTTTGTGCTGTTTTAGCATTTAAGTCAGCTAAAGCAAAAAATCCTTGTGCACCAGCAACACCTTCTGCAGATCCAGCATGACGATAAGCAATTACTGCTTTACCATTAGATGCCGGTCTCCATGCAAGAATATAAGCATCTTGTACTCCTAAAGCCTCGTCAAGATTGAAAATATATGAGTTGTCATATTCATTGTTTGAATCAATCTTTAAGATATGAGAACCATTAGGATCGGCTTGATTTGCTTGATATACGCTACCATTGTATAGAAAAGCATTAATACTTCTGTATCCATTTGTATTGCCAATACCTACGGTAGATGTAATTACCGATGGGTTTAATAAAGAAGGGTAATCCAATACAATAGTTTTAGAACCTAAAATCTCGTAATCCGTATCACGCTCAGCAGTTAACGGATCTACTTTGCTAACACGTGCTCCTATATACAGTTTATTACCCGCTTCATTCAAAACAGGCATGTCAATCCTTGAGATATAATACCCAGCAGCTTCTTCCTCTGGACTTAAAGCCACATCGTGCTCTTGAAATTCTTTGATTAAGGAATTTTCCAAATCTAATGTAACAATTCCAATTTTTGCATTTGTACGTACATAGGTATCATCAGTGACATCATCAGTGCCTTTATCATCAATTATATTCTCTGTAGAGACATATACAGCAGCACCCGTTTTATCTCCATCAAATAATTTCACCCATCTTGGTGCAGATCCTACATATTGAGAAATATTTATTTCAGAACCAACGCGTGTAAATTCATTCCCACCGTTAACTTCATACTTCGTGTAGTTACCACCTGTATCTCCTGCGTAGCTAATATTAAAGATAGTATTACCATCTTCGGATGATTGCAATCTAGCTGTTCTATTTGAGGGCACTATTAATCCATTATCGAAAGGAGTAATAGATTTTGTAGGATCCTTAGCATCTTCACTATTCAATGCATATATTAAAGTTCCTCCGTTCCCGTCTCCTGGATTATCTCCCATACTTGCGGCAGCAACGGTTATCCATCTACTATTTTCTTTTTTCTCTTCTTCTGTAGCATTTAAATCATCATCACTACAACTAGCGGTAAGGACTAGTGTACTTAAAGCTACGGATATCGTTCTGAGGTTGAAAAATTTAATTTTCATAATATGATTGTTTTTAAAATTTATTTATAAAATAATTCAGTTTTAGGTAATATGCTCTACCTGGCTTTTGCACAGATAAATTATCGTATAGGGAAGCATTAAAGATGTTTTTAACATCAAAGCTTAGTACAAAATTGTTTTTAGGAAATGTATAGCTGACACCTATATCTTGTGCTAATTGTTGCGGAACTTCGAAAAACTCAGCTCCCGAAGTATTTTCTCCCTGAGGAGGCAAAAAGGAAAACGCTTCTGTAAAGTATGCATTGTAAAAAAGATTTAAATGCGTTTGTTTTTTGATAAAATTCTCAATCGAATAACGCATACCTGCATTCATTGTAAAGAATGGAGTGTTAGGAACATCTATCTCTATTCCCTTGTTTACTACCTTTAATTCAAAACGAGAAACATTAAAATTGAACCCAAAATTAGCATCATATATGTAGTTTACTTGTGCTTCTATACCTTTTGAAGTTCCACTGCCTTGATTTACATACAAAATAGTTTCATCATCTATATTTAAAGAGTTTTCGATCGGTAAACCAATTCTATCTTTTATATTTCTGGTAAAGAAGTTGGTAGCTATAGAGAAATCGTGTTTTTTTATTTCAAACCTTCCAAATCTAAACCCAAAATTATAATTATCACTTTGTTCAGGATTTATACCAGGGTTGGCTACAACGTTATCTCCGTCATTACCAAAAACTTCAGTTTCATCAGGCAGGCGAATGGCTTTTTCTGCCGAAGTTATTAAAGTGACGTTGGGTAAAAATGTGTAGGATAAAGCAAAACCATATCCATTATTAGCTGTGCTGCTGGTGGTGATTTCATCAACTATTTGGTTATTACCATTTGCATCAGATACAATAGTCGGATCTATATTTATAGTTTTTTGTTGGTAGTATTTCCCAAACAAATTTGCCTTTAGTTTATCCTCAAGTGCTTGCACTTCGTATGTCGCAGAAAATATATTTTTTTGAAGGTCTCTCGTACCGACAAATGTGTTTTCTAAAACAGACTGAAGAGCATCACTATCTTCGCGATCAATCTGGCTATAAAAATGATTGACTAAAATTTTATTGTGCTCATTAATTGCGTATGAAAGACCAGTTCTAACTGAGGCTACATTTCTTTCTATTTTAGCTAATGTTGGTCCGCCTTCTTGTTGAGAGCCCCAAGCATATTCAAATTCATTTCCTCTAAAATCAATAGCACGTTCTCCATTCCAACTGTAGGCTAGAGCGGTGGTATCATTTACTACACGATTTCTCTTACCATACAAACCATGTACATTAAAATCTAAGCCGTCTAAAAAAATATTTTTCTTTTGGTATGTAAGGCTTGTAAGTAGTGCATCAGACTCCATAAACCTACCTTTATAAGGGATCGTAGTCATAAAGACACCATGTTGAATCTCTTTATAATCGTCTGAACCCGTTATACCAATAAAAAACTGATCCGCCCATTTTACATTAGTAAAACCAAATTGAGCCACTGCACCAATTGATTTATAAGCGTCATTAAATCTTCTAGCGGTGATAGGAGTTTGTATACCACCTAAACCATTTACTACGATGCTTCTACCAGAAACCTTGTAATCATTATCAGAATAATTATAAAACCCAGAAGCTTTTACTGTGAATCCAGATTCTTTAAAACGATACAATCCATTAATATTAGTTGTAAATGTATTGAAGGATCCATAGGAAACAGAAGCATTAAAGTTGGTTTTTGTTCCTTTATGAAGTATAACATTAATAGCACCGCCCAAAGCGTCATCAGCCAAATATCCTGGAACTACACCTTTATACACCTCAATTCTTTTAATCATAGCAGGAGGGATGCTATTTAAGTTGAAAGAAGAACCGTATAATGAGATGGGAATTCCGTCAATGAATATACGTACAGCATTCCCGGATAAACCATTTAAACTATATTGTACATCTGAACCCAACCCTCCATTTTGACGAATATTTATACCCACACTAGTTTTTAATAATTCGTTAGTTTGAATATTTCTTTGACTGGCTTCCTTAGTTTCTAAAACATTAACAGAAAATCCTTTTTCTTCTATTCTGCGCTTTTCTGTTTTACTTTGAATATTTACTTCTTGCAGTGCTTCAACATTCTCTTTTAAATAAAAATTCTGTGTAACCTCTTGATCTACCTCATTTGCCTCAAAACGTATTTCTATTGATTTAGATAAAAATCCCATAAAAGAAGCTTTCAAAACATGAGTGCCTTGGGATAGATTGTTAAACACATAAAAACCATCATCATCGGTGACCGTTGCTTTAGTATTTTTATCAAGAACAACCGTTGCTCCAAATAGGGGTTGACCTAAACTATCAAAAATTTGACCTGAGACACGATTGCGATTGCCTTGTGAGTATACCAATAGTGTACTTGTAAAGGCGAAAAGGAGTAATTTTAAATTCACTTATTTAGACTTAATAAAAATAATTTTATATTTGCAAATGTATGTTGTTTAGAATTATTCTTAATAACGCAAAAAGAACTTATAATAACGTAAACAGAAGAAATGGAATTTCGGTTCAAAAGCTCAACATGTATTGGTGAAGAATTGGTGAAGAGCTTTAATAAAGATTTTAAAATTTCTTTTTTGTCAGAGGGTGAACATTCAGAGTTTACAGGTGGTGTCACTGGCACTGTTAAAGAAATTCACGTAGATAAGACGTTTGTACTTTTTCAAGATTATACTTCCACAGATATTGAAAGTCATACTGTACAAGTAGCTCAAAATCAACCCGTATTTTTACTTCAATATGTATTAGAAGGAGAATTACATGTTGCTTTACATGAAGATGCATCGACAGCGCTTACTTTAGGTAAAAATTTATATACCCTATTTTATATTCCAAAATCCACCTATGTATATAAATATACTAGCGATAAATGCCAAGTGCTGAACGTTTACTTTACTGAGTCTTTTTTAGAGAGTAAAATGGGAACAGGTATATTAAAAAGTTCGAAAAAATATCAAAAAGCTTTAAAAAAAGATCAGCCTTGCTCTTTTTTTGATGATGGTTTAGTGATTAATAATCAACTTAGAAATATTATTAAAGATTTGCTTACCTGTTCGTTTGAGAGTATTATTCGACAATCTTATATAGAATCTAAATTAGCAGAATTACTTTTGGTATCCTTAACATCCAATCGATCGTTGGGCTCGCGTAAAAAAATACGAGATGAAGATAAAGAGCGTGTAAGTAGCATAGAAGATTATATTAGGACAAATCTAAAGGAAGACTTAACCATTGAGAAACTATCTCAATTAGCAGGTTTTAATACCTCCAAGTTTAAAACCGTTTTTAAACAAGTTTATGGAATCCCGGTATTTAAGTATATAACTTCTTTGAGGATCGAAAAAGCTACAGAGCTGATCTTAAATCATGGATATACGATTGCTCAAGCCTCCTATGAGGTGGGCTATAAAAACCCTCAACATTTTACAGTTGCCTTCAAAAGACAGTTGGGGTATCTACCTAGTACGTTGTTAAATTAAAAGGTATCACACGTATATACATGGTAGATAAAAATAAATCACTATACCATGTTTAATATGAAAAATTGAAGAATACTCTAGGAGTACGCCACAGTATTCCTTAAGATAACTACATACCGTAAAATAAAAATCTTTGGCAACTAGCTTTTTTTTATATCAATGGTAAGAGGTAACAGATAGTTACTAACCGGGGAGGGGTTTTGACTTTAATTATCACTAAACTACATATTTTTTTGGTCTTTAGCTTTTAACACATTGATACTATCCCGAGAAGTCAGGAGACTTTTCGGAGTTAGGATTATAAAATTTTATAGCAAGTCCCCTTGTTAGCCAATCATAATCATAATGATGCTCCTGCCTCCGACGGATGAGGCTCGAAAGAGAGAAAGTCCCTACACTACCAGTCACACAAGCATGCGGAATTACTAAAAGGCTATCGTTGGAAATATTGACAACGCTTTAATGGCGTTGCCAACAATCCAACCATATCAAATCATTATTATGAGATAATTAAAATAATAAAATATCGTATTTTTAGACTATGACTTAGAAAAAGGCTTAACATAGGATACATTGTTGTAGGTAGTTTTTTATTCAGATTTTGGTAATTCAATTCCAATTATTTCCGCTTCTCCAATTTTATTTGGTCCTTCGTGAATCCACCATTTTCTTCCGATATCCATATATTCATCAATCGGTTGTCTCGATAAAAATCGGACTAAAACTTCTTTAGTTTCTCCAGGCATAATCCATTCATTTTGGTCAAATTGAATATCTCCCATATATGCATATTTGAATTGTCCATTAGTTTGGTATTCAAAAACGTGGTTTGGTCTGTATCCGCTTTTTATCCCAGTTTTTCTTCCGCCATTTTCTGTCGAAATGATTTTTAATTTTGCTTTAACGTGAATCAATTCAGGTGTTTCATCAAGGTCAAAATCTGTAATGCTATAATCAGTATATTTTCCGAAAGCGTGAGTGTCAAAAACTTTTCCGTAACCTAAATTCAGCCATCTTTTGTAAATCAATTTTCCATTGAAATACAAGTAAAGTTCATTGTCGTCTTTTATTTCCTTTCGTATTATCACAGTTCGTTTAAATGTTCGTTAAGGGACATCCTTTACACAGTTTAAAGATTAGACTTTACACTAAATTAGTTTCTAACCTTGTTAATTGTTGTTTATTTCTACGATGTCTCTCATCAAAGAAACTTAAAAATACATTTCTAAAAAAGACTTTCCAAATTCTATTATTATAAGACAGTTTAAGAGGGAAGATTTTATAAGTTTGAATAAATGAGGGACAAATTTCAATCTGGTGAACCGCCGTATATCTGCCTTTGCCGACAGGCAGGCGAGAGTCGTATTTACGGTGGTGTGAGAGGCGAACTCCGACTATTTTAGTCGGAGCCGTCTACCCGATTGTGTGTGGTTTTTTCAATTTCTCGTTTTGGTTATATGTTTATTAATCAACTCGCTCAATAGTGATTTGAGGTTGTCAAGTATTTCAATTGATTTATTAGCTTCTTTTAGCACAAATTTTATGAATTGCTCCTTCTTTGAGATTTTTATCTTTTTAAGGTAAACTCTCAAGTCATTAGGGAAATTGATTCTGTTAAGATAATCTGTTAAAGTTTCAGTCATTTGATCCCAGTCTTTGGGCAAATCGATGAACAAAGGATTTCTGTACTCTAACCAACCCTGTTCATCAGCATAATTCAATAATTTGATTGGTAACAGACTCTCTATTTCAATTTCAATTTGCAGGCCTCTTTTGTAAAATTCAAGAATGTTCAATGAGTGTTTTGCTTGAATAGCACCAATTTTTACAGCTTCTTGTTGATTAGAAGAGTTAAGCTTTTTTATTGCATCATTTTTGGCTTTAATACCTGCTTCGTCAGAATCAAACAAACCAATGGCCTTGACTAATTCATTTTCTGAATTTCGACTCAGTTGATGTCCCCAGATAACTAATTGCTGAGCTACCCAATTCGCCCCCGCATTTTTTTGACTTGTAATTATGAACTTGTCTTTAACGTCAATAAAATGACGATTTAGGACAAAATTAAACAAATCAACGTCTGTCAAACCTTCAACGAATAAAGTCGGCAGTAGTTCTTTTGTCAAATTATCAGAGGTACTGGTAACATTGGACTCAGAAATGTGATTTATAATTTTAATTAAAGGATTATGCCACTTAGTATGTGTTGGCGAATATTCGATAAGACACCAGATATCTGAGAATACGGGACATTTATTAGCATACTGGGATAAGCCTATAACATATTTTGGGGTATTAATTTTCTTTGCCTTTCGACTAATTTCACTTAAAAGTTGAAATCCACCATCCGTAAGTATTTTCGCATTCTTTCCTTTTCTCTCAGGTAAATATTGATCTAAAATTAGGAGGTCAATGGTATTCTCTTTTAGGAAGGCCATTGCACTTTGGATATCCTCAACCGTTCCAATATTAAGAGTTAGATTGGTGTCAATAAGAACCTTTGACACATCAGAAAGCTTATGGATGCTATCGTCTACGATTAAAACATTCATAATTTTTCTAATGCTGATTTTAGTTCATCTTCCCATTTTTTTTCACTAGAACTATATTTCACAAAACCATTATAGAACTCTTTAAACTCTGATTTAAGATGTTTATCTAGGTCAACTAAATCAATAAATGATTTGCCAATTCCAAATTCACTGAACATTGTAATTACTATGGTTGGAATTAATCTTTCTTTCCTTCTCATCTCACGCATAATCGTTTCTCCTCCAAACCGTTCAAAACCTTCCTGCTTCTTAACATTCTCTCTATCCCACGTTGGTAAGCTCATGTCAAGTAATAAAATATCATAGGAATTACCTATAAGTTCTCTAAGCCCAGATCTAAAAGAGTCTTTTGTAGTAATCTCTGCATTCGGAAAATTGGTTTTTACCACTTTTAATACAGCCTCCATCTTGATAAGGTTGTCCTCTATAAATAATATTTTTTTAGGCATCTATTTGGTAGTTAAATGATATTTCAACTCCGAAAATTACTTCAAGTGTGTTTTCTTGAATATTGAAGTCAAATGAATTCTTTCTTGATTTGATGTCGTAAACGAGTAGTTTTTTTATTTTTTCATAGCCGCTACCACGTTCCTTATTTACATATTCTTGATCAACTTCATCCTTCCATTTTTCCTTTATATTTTCAAAAGTAGTATTGAGTTCTAATGGGTCAATTGAGTCTTTATCGAAATTATTTCTAACGCTAAATATTAGATTGTTTTGGTCATACCTTACCGAAACAACAACTTCCAATTTATCATTGGATAATTTACTGTGAAGTCGAATATTTTCTATCAGATTTAGTAAAATGAATATGAAGTGTTTATAGTTATAAATAAGGAGGTTTTCATCTGCATTAATAATTGGTTGTATAGTTGTATTTGGATGTTGAATATTACTCGACTCGAAGCTGCATTCTATAATGGTCTTTACATCCATTGCAGCTTCCATTGTGCTGTCAGCAACTACAAACCAATTTGAGATATCTAGGATTTCATTTTGAAATTCAACTTTAGCATCGACGATATTCTGGTTAAGTTCAACTAAATCGGTTGATATCGATGCTATTGATTCTCCTAACTTATCCAATTCTTCGTCTATATTTTTCCTGAGAGTAGTTGTAAGATGTTCTGAGACACTCTTCAAATTGGACTCCGTCAATACTTTCAAAATAGAGAAAATATATTCTACAAATGTTTCATAGGAATCGTTTGCTCTTTGAGATTCTTCATACAGTAATTTGAAATAACTATCTGTAAAATGATAGTTGAAAAAGCCATGTTTTTTATTAGGATAATTTTCGGATTTCACCTGAATGTTCTCATCTACAAGAAATTGAATAATTGTGTCGATTTTCCTTGAGAAATCCTTGAGAATTTGCTGAATCTGATTTATGTGTTTTTCATCAAGATTTAAACTTAGCAGGTCATTCCAATGGGTTAGACTAGTATATTGGTTAGAGTCATCTTTTTTTGAAATGAGATGATTCTTATCAAAAACACTTCTAATTTGATTTTCAAGTTCCCCGTGCCTGATTCTTGTACTAAGCTCTCCGTCTAATCCATTCTTCTTATTGTATAGAAACCCATCTATTAATTCATTAACAAGTGATTTAAAGGAAAGAAAGGATGGGTTAGAAGTTAATTTTTTGGTGTCGACAAAAGCATCAAGAAAATTCTTCAATAAGGTTTTCGAATCATAGCTTTCAAAATCAAAATTTTCAGAGAATTCTGTCAGTAATCGATACCTCTGGTAACTATTCTGAAAATTATTCTCATTCGAAGACTCTAACATACTAGATGTTAGTCGAATTCTTCCTGAATTAACTTCTTGCAGTATTGATTGAACCTTTTCCTTTTGTGTTATAGAGGTTAACTCATTGATTAAATCTTCAGCGTTTGAGTGGTCATTCTGTATTAAGATTGATAAGATTTTTTTTCTCTCCTCAATGACATCTTCCTTTGAATTATAGTCGTAGTAGAATTTTTCTAACACTTCGATAGAACAACCGTGCTCTAGAATAAATAAGTGTTTTTTCAAATCAATTTCATCAATTGGTAGATTTGTTTCGGATGGCTTCTTAACGTTGAGAGATTCCAACCACATTTCTATGGAGACGAAACAATGGTAGTTGTCGAGATTATTCAGATAGAAAAAAAGCGCACTATCGATATGTCCAGAGATTGGATAGTTCCTTTCTATGATTGTTTCAAGGAGTGTTGCTGTATTTATACGTTTAGTTAAGTTCTTGTTATTAAAATAACTCGCTATGTATAAACCAATGGCTTCATCAAAATTATCAGTGTTAGCATATGAATGAAACAAAACAAAAGTTATCTCTTCAATAAAACTGTTGTTTCTAATGTCTTCTATATTAAACTTTGTTCCAATTCTAATGCATTCGTAAAAGTTTTTTTGTTTGAAAGCCCTTCTTAGTTGATAGAGTCTGAATTTAAATTTGCTAATTACTGCGCTTAAATCCTTCTCATCGACATCATATCCTGCGATTAATTTGACGCAATCACTTGTAGTTAGATTTTCGAAGTTTGATTCACACTTTACATTATCTGATAGTAATAGGATAAGTGGATTTGGATAATTTGAATGAAAACTAATATTGTTCTGTATTAGATTTTTTTGAGAGTAAATTCCAAGTGTGCTACCAATGAGGGCCAGCAGTTGTTTTGAAAATGATAAATTTGGAGTTGAAATGATTATTTTAAGCAGCTCATCGGCTTTTTGAACCGACTCATCTTCTATGCTGTATGTCACAAATAGTTTTCTTAGGAGCTCATCAAAATGCTCTGAAATATTTGTAGGAATAAATGGTTTTGCACTCTCGATAAGAGATTTCACATAAATCTCCCATAACTCCACTAAGCTAGGGGATTCATCAAGGATAATGGGAATTTCATAAATGCATTTTTCGTAATTTCCACCTGAATATTGTTCAAGTATTTCAATGTACTTTGAGGATTCAATTGTAACTTCTTTTATTCCACAAAACTCTTTTAATCGATCAATTCTATTGTCTTCAATTTCGGACAACTCCTCTAATGTGTCAATAGCTACTTGTTGATTAATTGAATCATTAGATGAAAGTAGTTCTGCTAAAAGATTGAGTAAAGCAATATATCTATCTATAATTGAAGATGATGAATCAGCGTAAATGAGAAAAGGGTATTGTTTATAATCTGAGATTAAATGGTAAGACAACTTATAGTTTAAGTATTCGAAATCATATTGATTTGCGGACCGTATTTCATTATTCAAAGAGCGATGGTAGTCGGAGCATGAAATAGCCTGTTCAGATTTTTTACTGAAAATCTGATTAAAAAAAAGAGTATACGAATTAGCTGAAGAAGCATTGGTCCGATTTGCGAACTTCCAATTTCCCTCTGTTCCATGCAGTTTTTCAGTTATGGAGTAGCGTATTTCCAGACCCCAATATGAAAAGCAAATTGTTTCATCAATTTCATCTAATAATTTTTCTGCATCTTCATTGTTACCTAATAGTAACTCTTTTTGAAGATCTCTTTCAAGGTTTAAGAAATTCAGAATTTCATTTTTAGAAAGTAAAATACTCTCTAAAACCCAAGCAACTTCACCTCCTAAGTTATTAGAAAAAAAGCTTGCTCTTGATTCTCTTAATTCAGCGTATGATTTAGGTCTATGCTTACCCAAAATATATGCTTTAGTAATTGGATGTTTGTAGGCCTTTCTAATTTCTTTTTTAAATCCTGAAAATGATAGATCTTTGAGACTGCTAATAATCGCAAGGGCGTTTTTAGGAGATTGAAATAATCTCTTGTTAATTGGAAGATTTACATGTCTTTTCTTTGCCATTATTGACTTTTATTCAATTTAGGCTAAATCAGAATTGATCGTACCTTTCTATTTTTAATCACACACAAAACTGTTATATAATCACCTTTAGTAACTATATATCTCTAATCTCAATACTAAAAGGTAACATATAGTTACCAACTGGGGTGGGGATTTGGTTTTAATGTTACTAAACTACATAAAATATTTGAGTCCATGCCTGTTTCTATATCAAAGGAGAATAACTTTACCTAAGATGAGGACACTTCAAAACTCTTCCAAAACCTATAGTTAGTGATCCATGGGTGTTTTCAGGCTTCCTTGGGCTATTTTTGCTCGCCCTGCGAAGGTTAGAGGGTTTCCGGCGCAACTGTATACCCGTCCTGCGACAGTTTAATGGCTTCCGGGGAGCGTGAGAACCGTTCCTGCGAACGTATACCATGCTCCGGGGAGGATTATAAGGCTTCCATGGCGGCCGGAGTGTAAGATCATTACCATGGAATGATCGTACAACTCGCAGGAAGCAGTTTGTATGACCCTGCGAGGCTACTTGGTGTCACCGGAGTGAGTGCAATGATTCCTGGAACGCATACTCTCTTCCCCGGAAGGGAAAATAACTAAGTTGCAAACCGGATGTGATAGTATCAAATACAATTATTAGATGTGCCCAAGGTCTTGATTAAAAAAAAGACCTTTCAAATAAATGAAAGGCCTAGGTACTTGTCAATTAAATTCCGTGTTTTTACAACACAGCACTTAACCTATTGTTTGGTTTTAGAAAGGCTGAAATACACATTGTCTTTCTGCACATTGCTGTCCGTATTCTGAGCACTCATTTGTACCGGGCAAAATACATTGTTTACGACCTCCATTAATAGAAAGTTGTTGCTTACGATTAAGTTGTTGTACTCCCGTGAATTCTAAAATGTTTTTTAACGTGGTATTTGTTTTAAAAGTTATAAAGTAAACTTACTCAATTTGCAGGAATTTCCTTTACGGTGCTGCCTCAAACAAAAAGCAGCCTTGACGTAACACAAGACTGCTTTTCTAAACACATTACATGGATGTAATAAAAAACTAAATTATCGTGGATTGCCCCACATGTATATTTTCAAAATTCACATTGGTATCAAAAGGATTTGCAATATAATCGGCAATAAAATCACCCACTTTTTGTGTCGACAAAGGTTGGTGACTGTTTAAATCGGGAGTAGTAATATGTAACTCCAATGCTTTTTCAACACCCTGCTCGATAACCGCAGCTTCTTCATTCAAATTAAAATGTCGTAGCAACATAGCCGCAGACAAAATCGCTGCAATGGGATTGGCAATACCTTTTCCTGTAGCTTGTGGATAGGACCCGTGAATCGGCTCAAACATAGCAAATTTATCTCCGATAGAAGCAGAGGCCAGCAATCCGATGGATCCACCAATCACACTCGCTTCGTCGGACAGGATGTCGCCAAACATATTTTCGGTCAGGATCACATCAAATGCTTTTGGATTTAAAATTAATTGCATAGCGGCATTATCCACAAACATAAAATCCAGTTGGACGTCGGGATATTCCTTCGCCAACTCGGTAACTACCTTTCTCCATAGTCGCGAACTTTCCAGTACGTTGGCTTTATCCACCAGCGTTAATTTTTTTCTTCTTTTCAGAGCTTCCTTAAACGCCAAATGTGCGATACGCTCGATTTCTTCTTTTGAATATTCACACAGATCAGAAGCTACCGTACCTTCATCATTAAGCGATTTCTTACCAAAATATATACCTCCGGTAAGCTCACGATATATCGCGATATCCGTACCTTCAATGATGTGTCGTTTTAATGGCGAATGCTCCAGCAGGGTAGGGTAGGCCTTTACAGGTCTGATATTGGCGTACAATCCAAGTTCTTTCCGTAGTTTTAAGAGTCCTTGTTCCGGTCGTACCTTGGCACTGGGATTGTTATCATATTTAGGATCCCCGATAGCACCAAATAATACGGCATCGGTTTGAGCACACAGATCCAAAGTTTCCTGCGGTAGCGCATCGCCTGTTTTATCAATAGCAATAGCACCGACAAGCCCTTCTTTAAACAAAAAAGTGTGATCGTAACTATGTGCAACGGCTTCAAGCGCTTTGATAGCTTGAGTAGTGACTTCGGGACCTATTCCGTCGCCCGAAAGTACAGCAATTTCTAATTTCATAACGTAATTTTTTATGCTTAGAAGTACGCAAGGCAGCTCTAAGCTGTAATTTTTCTATTTTTTTTCAATTTTTTGTTTCTTCGAAAGTTTCGATAGCGGCTAAATTGCTCAGCAGAAAATCGATATCATCGTATCCATTAATCATACAGGTTTTTTTATAACTGTTGATTTCGAAGCTTTCGGAAGCATTGGTAGCTTTTAATGTTACTTTTTCATGCTGAAGGTCCACCTCAATTACGGTATTAGGATCTTGCTCAATTGCCTGTAACAGGGTTTCTAAAAATGCAGCCGAAACCTGCACCGGTAACACCCCGTTATTCAAAGCATTCCCTTTAAAGATATCTGCAAAAAAACTAGAGATGACGACCTTAAATCCATAATCATGGAGTGCCCAGGCAGCATGTTCTCTACTGGAACCACATCCAAAATTATCTCCGGCCACCAAAATCTGACCGCTATAGTTATCGTTATTAAGCGGAAACCTTGTATTTACGCTTCCGTCTTTTTCATAACGCCAGTCTCTAAATAAATTTTCACCAAATCCCTCTCGTGTGGTTGCTTTTAAGAAACGCGCCGGTATGATTTGATCCGTATCGATATTTTGAATCGGTAAGGGAATCGCTGTCGAGGTTATTTTTATAAAAGGCTCCATATTAGTTGAGGTGTTTGGTGATATCAATAATTTTTCCGTGAACTGCGGTTGCGGCAGCCACCAGCGGACTCGCTAAAATGGTTCTTGAACCTTGCCCTTGACGTCCTTCAAAGTTCCTGTTTGAGGTAGAGACACAATATTCTCCTTCGGGAATCTTATCATCATTCATGGCAAGACAAGCAGAGCAACCCGGTTGACGTAGCTGAAACCCTGAGCTTTCAAATATTTCGTTAAGACCTTCTTCCTTTATTTGTTTGGCAACTTGTTGTGAGCCGGGCACTAACCAGGCGGTTACATTGGAGGCCTTTTGTTTGCCTTTGATATACTGCGCAGCCACTCTAAAATCTTCAATACGACTATTGGTACAACTGCCTATAAATACATAATTAACAGCTTGATCAATCAGAGATTGTCCTTTTTTGAAATTCATGTAGTCCAGGGACTTCTCAAATGTTTTTGATGTATCCTGCGGAATAGATTCAGAAATTTTGATTCCCATCCCCGGATTGGTTCCATATGTAATCATCGGAGCGATATCTTCGGCATCAAAATGATATTCCTGATCAAAAATAGCATCGGTATCTGTAGCAAGGGTTTTCCAATAAGCTACTTTTTTATCAAAAGCTGCTCCCTGAGGTGCAAATGGTCGTCCTTTTACATAATCAAAGGTAGTTGCATCGGGCGCAATCATTCCGCCGCGAGCACCCATCTCAATACTCATGTTACAAACCGTCATTCTGCCTTCCATACTCATTTCTTCGAAGACGTTACCTGCATATTCGCAGAAGTATCCGGTACCCGAATTGGTACCCAGTTTGGAGATAATATAAAGAATCACATCTTTGGGTAACACTCCGGGACGTAGCGTGCCATTAACATTGACACGTAGACTCTTTGGTTTTTGTAATAGCAAACATTGACTGGCAAAGACCTGAGCTACCTGACTGGTACCAATACCAAATGCAATACTCCCAAAAGCACCGTGCGTAGAGGTATGACTATCTCCGCAGACAATGGTCATTCCCGGTTGGGTTAATCCCAATTCGGGGGCCATGACATGGACAATACCATTATATTCATGTCCTAAACCATACAACGGAATGTCATTTTTCTCACAGTTTACAGCGAGTTGTGCCAATTGTTTACGAGACATCTCGTCCTTAACAGGGAGATGTTGATCGATGGTTGGCGTGTTATGATCTGCAGTCGCAACAATTTGCTTAGGTCTAAACACAGGAATAGACCGCTGTTCAAGTTCGTTGAACGCTTGCGGACTGGTTACTTCATGAATTAAGTGTTTGTCAATATATAAAATTTGGGGACCGTCTTCTATTTCTTTGACTACATGTGCATCCCATACTTTATCAAATAAGGTTTTTTTCATAATTTTTCTTATAACATATACATTACTATGCTACAGCAGCAATCGCAACATTAGTTCTCTTCATAATGTGATGTAGGTCGTTATCTTTAATTTCTTTCTTTTTATCTGCAAACTTTAAAAACTCACAGTAGACTTCATCCAATTGTAATTTTGTTAATTCGTACCCCACTTTTTTAGCACGATAGGCGAGTGCCGCCCTTCCGCTTCTAGCAGTAAGCACAATAGAGGATTCAGTGACTCCAACCTCGGCAGGATCCATAATTTCGTAGGTTTCTCTATTTTTAATGACACCATCCTGATGTATTCCCGAACTATGCGCAAAGGCATTGGCTCCAACGATAGCTTTGTTTGGTTGTACAGGCATTCCCATATGATCAGAAACCATTTGACTGGTTGCATATAATAATTGAGAATTAATACCGGTACTAAGATCCAGGTATGGATGTTGTTTCATGATCATGACAACCTCCTCTAACGAAGTATTACCGGCACGCTCACCAATACCGTTGATAGTACATTCAATTTGTCGGGCGCCGTTTAAGACACCCGCAATCGAATTTGCGGTAGCTAATCCAAGATCATTATGGCAATGACACGACAAAATGACTTTATCAATTCCTTTGACATTTTCTTTCAAATACTTAATTTTTTGTCCGTATTCTTCGGGTAAACAATAACCCGTTGTATCGGGAATGTTGAGTACAGTTGCGCCTGCTTTGATCATGGCTTCGCAAACCCGTGCAAGAAATTCATTATCGGTACGTCCGGCATCTTCTGCATAGAACTCAACGTCTTCAACAAAAGATTTGGCGTAGGTGACTGCGGCAATACCACGTTCGATCACTTGCTCCCGTGTAGCATTAAACTTATATTTTATATGAGAATCCGAGGTTCCGATACCCGTATGAATTCTGGGTCGTTTTGCTAATTGTAAAGCTTCGGCCGCTACTTTAATGTCATTCTTTACGGCCCGTGTAAGTCCACAAACCGTCGCATTTTTAACCAGTTTTGAGATTTCGTATACCGATTGAAAATCTCCGGGACTCGATACGGGAAAACCTGCCTCAATAACATCCACTCCCAGTGAATCTAATTGTTGTGCAATTACCAGTTTTTGAGCAGTATCTAATTTACAACCCGGTACTTGTTCGCCATCTCGTAGGGTGGTATCAAAAATTTGAACTTTATCAGTACTCATATGTCTTATGGGATTATCTATTATTAAAGTTATAGTGGCAGTAAACTTTCTTAAAATACTACCTTGTATATTTCTTTTTTGTCTTACGAATTTATATTTTGGGAATGTTAAAGAGATAGAATTCTGATTAGCTTTTACAATATCAAAATAATCGGTTAGTCTTATAATTAACTAATAACCAATATTTTAATTAAGTTTTTCTTACAATGACTAATGATCAAAAAGACCCGTTATTCGTTTTGGTAAAATCACTTTCAAAATCAGAAAAGCGACAATTCAAAGTATATGTGGGTCGCTTGGGAGGTAATACAGATGCAAAATTCTTGGCGCTATTTAATCACTTGGATAAATCTGCATCCTTAGATGAACAAGAGATTATCAAAAAGGGAATTGTAACCAAATTACAGCTATCAAACTTAAAGGCGCATCTATATAAACAGATATTAGTAAGTATGCGACTGAGTCCAGTGCACCAAAATGTACGATCTCAGATTAGGGAACAAATGGATTTTGCTACCATTCTTTATCATAAAGGGTTGTACAAGCAAAGCCTTAAAATTCTTGAAAAAGCTAAGAACCTCGCGATTGAAAATGATGAAAATACAAGCGCCTATGAGATAGTGGAGTTGGAAAAAATTATCGAAACTCAATATATCACGCGTAGCATTCATACCCGAGCCGACGAATTGACAATTCAGGCAAAGGAGTTGAGCATGAAAAATGTCCTGACCAGTAAGTTGTCTAATCTATCGTTGCAGTTATACGGTATTATGCTTAAAACCGGTTATGTAAAAAATGATACAGAACATAAGATTATAACCGAGTACTTTCATGACAAGTTACCTACCTATGATTGGAGTTTACTTGGTTTTAGAGAAAAACTCTGGTTATATAAAGCGCATTTATGGTATAGCTTTATAGTACAGGATTTTATAAGTTGTTATAAGTATTCAAAAAAATGGGTGGATCTGTTTTATGAGTATCCCAAAATGATTACCCTTAATCCGGTATTTTATATGCGGGGGAATCATTACTTGTTAGAATCCCTGTATTTAATCAAAGATCAATCACAACTTAAAAGTACTTTAATTAAATTCGAGCAAACAATTTCCTCCAAAACGTTTCCTGTAGATGATAATATTGAAATGTTATCATTTCAGTTTGTGTATAACAATCGGCTGAATGTACATTTTTTGGAAGGTACCTTTACTGAAGGCGAAGGATTGGTTCAACCCATTCTAAAAGGTATAAAAACGTATGGCGATCGTATGGATGATCATCATATTATGGTATTCTATTATAAGATCGGTTGTTTATATTTTGGAATGGATGAGTATCGTAAATGTATTGAGTATTTGTCAAAAATTATACATAATAAATCCTTGCGAATGCGGGAGGATTTAATGTGTTTTGCGAGAGTATTGAGTCTGGTGGCGCATTATGAAGCCGGAATGGATTACCATCTCGAATCTCAATTGCGGGAAACCTATAAGTTTTTAATTAAAATGGATGATCTGCACGAAGTGCAAAAAGCGATGATCCGATTTTTGAAGAATCTGGGAGATATCTTTCCGCATCAAATTAAGGATGAGTTTAAGAAATTACATAAAACATTGAAACAATACGAAAACCATCCTTACGAGAAGCGTGCCTTCTTATATTTGGATATTTTATCCTGGTTAGAGAGTAATATAGAAGGGAAGCCGGTGGCTCAGATCATTCAGGAAAAATCAAAAGTTTTAATTAGATAAGCACTTAATGCATAAAACTACGCACCTACGACATGTCTTAGAACTCAATCTTGCCATGCTTTTTATAAGTACCTCAGGTGCCTTGGGAAGATATATTGAATTGCCCGTGCCCGTAACTATAGGGATTAGAGCCCTATTTGCCGCCATCTTGTTGTTTTTATACTGTCGATGGAGAAAAATATCTTTTAGCATCGAGCGTAAGGATCTATTATCTATTTTATTTACGGGTGTGCTTATGGGCTTACACTGGATTACTTATTTCTATGCGCTACGATTATCCAATGTAGCCATCGGAATGTTATCCCTTTTTACCTATCCTGTAATCACTGCACTATTGGAACCCTTGCTGCTGAAAACAAAATTTGATCGTAGTCATTTATTTCTGGGAGCACTCGTATTGATTGGTGTTTATTTTTTGTTACCTGAAATGGATGTGGAAAATTCCGTTACTCAAGCCGTCATTTTAGGAATACTCTCAGCTTTATTTTATGCGCTGCGTAATTTAATCTTAAAAGCTAAAGTGAGTACCTACAATGGATCAGTACTTATGTGGTATCAGTTGGTGGTAATTTTTATCTTTCTATTACCTACTTTTTATTTTTATGAACTTTCACAAATAAAAGAGCAATGGGAGTTTTTGTTGATTTTGGCTTTTCTGACTACCGCAGTGGGGCACACCTTGTTTTTACAGAGTTTTAAACAATTTTCTATTACTACAGCAAGTATTATCAGCAGTATGCAGCCTATTTATGGAATTATTTTGGGGATTATCTTTTTAGGCGAAATTCCGGCATTGAATACCTTTATCGGGGGCGGACTCATTCTATGTTCGGTTGTAGTAGAAAGTATACGTTCCTATAGATCTACATGAATATCATTACGTTATCTTACAATATATTTCTATAATGTACGTTTTTTGTGTTGTTGATAGAAAAAATTGGTTTTTCAACTGGTTTTTCTATCTTTAAAATATTAAAAACCAAATCTATTTATTATGAAAATTAAATTGTTAAGCAGTGTTTTGATCATGTCTTTGTTATTCGTGTCCTGTTCAAGTGATGACGATAGTGGAGAACCAACCGGTGGAGAAGCTGAAGCTACCATAGTATCCAGTGGTGATGTAGAATTCTCATTTGACGATTCAGCACGTTTTTATGCATCCAGTACGAACAAGATGTATAGTGAAGGTGAAATTGATGCTGATGCGGTAAAGGTTATTGATATTGTTGGAGATAGTGATCAAGTTTTAATTGCTTTTATAAGTCCATCTGGTGAAAGTACTTCAGTTCCAAGTGGTACAGTTACAAAGTTCCAACATACAAACGTGAGTATGACTGCTGCAGAATTTGATGCTATGGAAGATGATACTAAGTTAAAGACACTTACTGTTGTGGATGATAATGAGTCAATCAGTCCGAATGATTATGAAGGTAAAATTGTTCTTTTTGAGAATGCAGCTGGTAAAAAAGGCGCGATTAAATTAAAGAATTTAAACAGAACTCGCTTACTAGTAGATATTAAAGTGCAGAAGTAAGCATTTATCAAAATGTATAATCTTAGGCCTTGCACAATTTGTGCAAGGCTTATTTTTTGCACGCTTCCCAAACAGGATCTTTTGGTGGAGGCGCTGTGATATGAATTGGTTCTTTTTTAACAGGATGTATGAATTTTAATTCCCGTGCATGTAGATGAATACTCCCATCTTTATTACTGCGATCTGATCCGTATTTAAGATCACCTTTTATGATACATCCAATTGTGGCTAACTGTGTCCGTATCTGATGATGACGTCCGGTATGCAAGTCTATTTCCAGTAGGTAATAATGGTCTAATTTTTTGAGAAGTCGGTAGTCCAGGACTGCCTTTTTACTCTCTGCTATTTCCTTGGGGTAGGCATACGATTTATTCTGCTTTGTGTTGCGCTTTAACCAATGTGTAAGCGTGTCCTTATCATTTGGAGGTAATCCCTTGACCACTGCCCAGTAGGTTTTTTTGGCTTCTTTTTCTGCAAATAGTTTATTAAGTCGGGGCAATGCTTTGCTTGTACGCGCAAAAACTACGATACCGCTAGTAGGACGATCAAGACGGTGAACCACACCCAAATACACAGCTCCGGGTTTATTATATTTTTGAGCGATGTATTCCTTAACTACCTCGCTAAGCGGTTGGTCTCCCGTTTTATCACCTTGTACAATATCTCCTGGACGTTTATTTACTACAATAATATGATTGTCCTCATAGAGCACCTGAAGATTATCCTTGGTAGAAAGCTCTTTATTCATGAATTAGTATATCTGCGAATACTATAGCTGCTGCAATGGGTTGCATGCAATCAAGTATTTTAGTACTGTTCTTCATCACTCGGAAAGTCTACTGCTTTTACATCAGTTACATATTGTGTAAAGGCATTCGTCATCTCAGTATATAAATCCAAATAACGTCTCAAAAATCTTGGATGAAACTCATGTGTCATTCCAAGCATATCATGGGTAACCAGAACTTGTCCGTCAACACCGTTACCGGCTCCGATACCAATTACTGGAATCGTAAGGCTTTGTGCTACTTCTTTAGCTAATTTGGCTGGAACTTTTTCTAAAACCACAGCAAAACATCCTGCTTTTTGAAGCATTAAAGCATCTTCCTTCAATTTTTGTGCTTCTTCTTCCTCTTTTGCGCGAACGGTGTAGGTTCCGAATTTATATATGGATTGCGGCGTAAGTCCTAAATGTCCCATTACCGGGATTCCGGCATTAAGAATTCGTTTGATGGATTCTTTAATTTCTTTTCCCCCTTCCATTTTAACAGCATGCCCTCCGGATTCTTTCATTATACGAATAGCAGAGCGTAACGCTTCTTTAGGATCACTTTGATAGCTTCCGAAAGGTAAATCTACCACAACTAAGGCTCGGTTTATAGCACGAATCACAGAAGAGGCATGATAAATCATTTGATCCAGAGTAATAGGTAAAGTAGTCTCATGGCCCGCCATTACATTCGATGCAGAGTCCCCAACCAATATTACATCAACACCGGCACCATCCACAATCTTTGCCATGGTGTAATCATATGCGGTAAGCATAGATATTTTTTCCTGGTTAGCTTTCATCTCTATTAGAGATTTCACTGTAATACGCTTATAATCTTTTTTTGCTGTGGACATACTCTTGAAAATTTGAATGATGCAAAAGTACTAATTTACTAAGATGTGACAAGTTGAAAATAGACTCCATTCCCCCGGTTTGTACAACATTTCAAAAAAAGCAGTATTTTTAGATCCAAAATAGTATACTATGAAAATTATTTACTCCTTATCTATCGTTTTATCTTTTTTAAATTTAGCAGCCTTTGCTCAAGCAAAGAATGAGGCAGATCCTATGGCAAATGTCCAAAAAGAGGTAAAACAATCAATAGTAGAATTCTTTGATGGTTTCCACAACGGGGACACGACAAAAATTTACAACAGTATCGAAAAAAACATGACCCTACAAACTATTATTCCTGATAGTGAAGGAGGAAGAACGATTACTACGAGTAATGTTAAGATGTTTGTTTTGGCCATACATAACAAACAGCAATCAGAAAATTGGAAAGAAGAATTATTGGATATTAAGATTGAAGCTACAGAGAACATTGCACATGTTTGGACACCTTATAATTTTTATCTGAACGGCACGCTAAGTCACTGTGGAATTAATAGTTTTCAATTATATAATAACGGTACTTCCTGGAAAATTATCGCAATTGCTGATACCCGAAATAAAGAAGGCTGTACCGCTACAAAAGATTAATTAACAGTCACTAAGACTTACAGCTATTGCTAGTCCACCTTCACTGGTTTCCTTATATTTTGTATTCATGTCCTGAGCAGTCGCCCACATAGTGGCAATTACTTTATCTAAGGGAACCTTGGCGTTGGCGGCGGTTGTGTCCAGTGCCATTTCGCAAGCATTAATTGCTTTAATTGCACCCATAGCATTCCGTTCAATACAAGGTATCTGAACCAATCCACCAATAGGATCACAGGTAAGTCCTAAGTGATGTTCCATGGCAATTTCGCTGGCAATCAGTACTTGTTCCGGTGATCCTCCCATTAATTCGGTTAAAGCTCCAGCGGCCATGGCAGATGAAACACCAATTTCTGCTTGACAACCACCCATAGCTGCAGATATAGTAGCACCTTTCTTAAACAAACTTCCTATTTCGCCGGCTACCAGCATAAACTGCTTGATATCTTCAAAATTAGCATCGTGATTCTCAATTACCATATAATACATCATCACTGCAGGTATCACTCCGGCACTACCATTTGTGGGTGCAGTTACTACACGACCAAGAGAGGCATTCACTTCATTTACGGCTAACGCAAAACAAGATACCCATTTCAATATCTGTCTAAACTTTACTTCAGTATCGCGGATACTAGCGATCCATTCGTTTGGATTTGAGTATTGTGCAGTACCAATTAGATTTTTATGAGAATCGTAAGCACGACGCCGTACCTTTAAACCACCAGGCAAGGTTCCTTCTGTATGGCAACCGGTATACATAGATTCGAGCATGACCTTCCATATTTGAGCAATACGCTCGTCAATTTCCTGATCGGTATGCAATGACCTTTCATTCTCCAGAACAATATCTGAAATCTTTTTGTTTTGGGCAGCGCAATAGGCTAACAGGTCAGTTGCTTTTTGCACAGGCATTGGAAATTCTTTAAAAGCTTCCAGCTTTTTTTCCTTGCGCTTGCGTTCTTCTTTAACTACGAACCCACCACCAATCGAATAAAAGGTTGAAGTATATTTTTTACCATCTTTAAACAGGACAGTAAAGGTCATTCCATTAGGATGAAATTCTTTAAATTCTTTGTTGAAGACGATATCTTTTTTACAGTCAAATACAATATCAATTTCTTGATTAAACGGTAATAGCTTAGTATCACTTATGCTCTTTATAATCGTATCAATTTGGAGTACATCAATAGTTTGTGGATCATAACCGCACAAACCCAAAATAGAAGCGATGTCGGTAGCATGTCCTTTACCCGTTAGAGATAAAGAACCGTACAAATCAACAGTAATTGCAACCACCTGATCAAACTTATTCTTTTCTTTTAATTCTGCGATCAATCTGCGACCTGCTCTCCATGGACCAAAAGTATGAGAACTTGAAGGGCCAACACCGATTTTAAGCATGTCAAAAATACTGATACATTCCATAATAATAGGGTCTACAATTACCGGGTAAATATAAAGGTTTAGGACAAAGTAGCAAGAACTAAGAGCAAAAATAGTAGCAGCAAAAAAAGCTACTGAAATTGTATACATCACCTGTAATTCTGCTAGATTTATCTACCATTTGTGACATCATGTCATATCTTTTGGCATGGCATAATCATTGAAACAATAGAAGTGTATTAAAAAAGCAATAACACTTAAACAATTTATACAACGATAATATGAGTAAGATAATAGGTATTGACTTAGGGACGACCAACTCTTGTGTTTCTGTAATGGAAGGTAATGAGCCAGTAGTTATCCCTAATGCTGAAGGAAAAAGAACAACTCCATCGGTAATTGCATTTGTAGATGGAGGAGAGATCAAAGTAGGAGACCCTGCAAAACGTCAGGCAGTAACTAATCCTACAAAAACTATTTCTTCTATAAAGCGATTTATGGGAAATAAGTTTTCAGAATCTGCGAAAGAAGCAGAACGTGCAGCTTATAAAGTTGTAAAAGGTGACAACGATACACCAAGAGTAGATATCGATGGTCGTTTATATACACCACAGGAATTGTCTGCAATGACGCTTCAGAAAATGAAGAAAACGGCAGAGGATTACTTGGGACAGGATGTAAGCAGAGCAGTAATTACTGTACCAGCTTATTTTAACGATGCACAACGTCAGGCGACTAAAGAAGCCGGAGAGATTGCAGGTCTTAAAGTAGAAAGAATTATTAATGAGCCTACAGCTGCTGCCTTAGCATATGGTTTAGATAAAAAAGGTACAGATCAAAAAATAGTTGTATTTGACTTTGGTGGAGGTACACATGATGTTTCTATCCTTGAATTAGGAGATGGAGTGTTTGAAGTATTAGCTACTGACGGGGATACACACTTAGGTGGTGATGATGTTGATCAAAAAATTATTGATTGGTTGGCAGAAGAGTTCAAGGCTGATGAGGACATGGATTTAAGAAAGGATCCAATGGCGCTACAGCGTTTAAAAGAAGCAGCAGAAAAAGCTAAAATTGAATTATCTTCTTCTTCTCAGACAGAGATCAACTTGCCATACGTAACAGCTACTCCAAGTGGACCAAAACACCTTGTGCGTACTTTGAGCCGTTCAAAATTTGATCAATTGATCGATGATTTAGTAAAACGTACGATTGAGCCATGTAGAACAGCGCTTAAAGCTGCTGGTTTATCTACTAGCGATATCGATGAAATTATATTAGTAGGTGGTTCTACGCGTATTCCTGCAGTACAGGAAGCAGTGCAGAGTTTCTTTGGAAAAGCACCAAGTAAAGGTGTAAACCCTGATGAGGTTGTTGCTGTTGGAGCGGCTATTCAAGGAGGAGTACTAACCGGAGATGTTAAAGATGTATTGTTATTAGATGTAACACCACTCTCTCTAGGTATTGAGACAATGGGTAATGTAATGACCAAATTAATTGAAGCCAATACTACAATCCCTACCAAAAAATCTCAGGTATTCTCTACAGCTGCTGATAATCAACCATCTGTTGAGATCCACGTATTACAGGGAGAGCGACCAATGGCTGCAGATAATAAAACAATCGGACGTTTTCACTTAGATGGCATTCCACCAGCACAAAGAGGAACTCCGCAAATTGAAGTAACTTTTGATATTGATGCTAATGGTATCATCAAAGTTTCTGCAACAGATAAAGCAACTAATAAGACTCAGGATATTCGTATCGAGGCTTCTTCAGGACTTACAGAAGAAGAAATCGAGAAAATGAAGAAAGAGGCTGAAGCGAATGCAGAATCTGACAAAAAAGCTAAAGAAACAGCTGAAAAGTTGAATGAAGCTGACGGAATGATTTTTCAGACAGAAAAGCAGTTAACTGAGTTTGGAGACAAATTATCTGATGATAAAAAGAAACCAATCGAAGAAGCTTTAGAAGAGTTGAAAAAAGCATATGAGTCTAAAGATCTTGCATTGATTCAACCAGCACTTGATAAAATCAACGAAGCTTGGAAAGTAGCAAGTGAAGAAATGTATAAGGCGCAAGCTGATGCACAACAAAATGGTGCACCGGGACCTGATGCAGGAGCACAACCAGAAGGAGGAAGCTCTGAAGGTAGTGATGTTGAAGATGTTGACTTTGAAGAAGTGAAATAATTCAGATGTAATAATCTATAAAAAAATGCGCAGTTAACACTGCGCATTTTTTATTTCTTATGATTCTATGTATTCTAAAACCCCATAGCAGTATCATCTCCTCGTTTATCGGCACCGCCTTCTAAAGTTCCGTCCTCACGAACCAGAATTCCGTCAACTTTCCCTATGATTTGAGCGTCCTGTTGATCAATAGTATAGCCTTTATCTTTTAAATTTTTTAGCAGCTGTTGATCAAATGCATTGGGTTCAAAAATAACAACATCCGGCAACCACTGATGATGAAATCTTGGCGCGTTGACTGCGTCTTGCATCGTCATATCAAATTCACTTACATTTAGAATCGTCTGTAATACCGAGGTGATGATTGTCGAACCTCCCGGTGTACCTACCGACATCCATAGTTTGTCATTCTTTTCTACAATAGTTGGGGTCATCGAACTTAGCATTCGTTTTTCTGGCGCAATGGCATTAGCTTCGGCACCAATAAGTCCAAACATATTCGGTACTCCCGGTTTAGAACTAAAATCATCCATTTCATTATTGAGAAAAAAGCCCAGTTCGGTATTATATAATTTCGATCCGTAAGCTCCATTAAGTGTGGTGGTGACCGAAATCGCATTGCCAAATTGATCAACAATAGAGTAGTGGGTCGTTTCATCACTTTCATATCCAGGTAACTTGCCATGAGAAACTTCTATTGAAGGCGTAGCTTGATCAAAATTGAAATTTTGCATCCGTTTCTCCAAATAGGCAGCACTGATAAGCGTATCCAACGGAATAGTTACAAAATCAGGATCTCCTAAATAATAACTTCGATCTGCATATGCCCGACGTTCAGCTTCGGTAAGTAACTGAATTGTTTTTTCTTGATTGTGTCCATATTGTTTAATATCATAGGGTTCGATCATTTTCATAATCTGTGCAAGGCAAGTACCACCGCTAGATGGAGGAGACATAGAAATGACTGTGAGATCCTTATACGTAAACTGAACGGGTTTTCTCCAAACAGCGTTGTAACTAGCCAAGTCATCTAATGTTAGTATACCACCATTTTCCTGTAGGTGATTGACTAATTTTTCGGCAACAGCTCCTTTGTAAAAGCCATCACGGCCTTTTTCAATCAATGCCTGTAAAGTAGTAGCCAGGGCTATGTTTTTGATAGTATCTCCTGCGATAATATCTTTTGCATAGGGAATGGTATCCTTATTTACAGTTAAAAATAATTCCCGGTAGTTCGTAAACCGTCTTTGTTGTTTTTCAGTTACTACATATCCTTTTTGTGCCAAATGAATTACTGGCGATAGAATGTCTTGTATGGGTAAAGTTCCGAACTTTTTATGCGCTTCAAAAATTCCGGCAACGGTTCCCGGTACACCCACGGCCAGTGCACCCAGCTGACTTTTTTCGGGTTGTACTTCTCCGGAAGCATCGAGATACATATTTTTAAATGCTGCTTTTGGAGCTTTTTCTCTATAATCCAAAGCACCAACAGTGCCATCAGCCATTCTGTATACCATGAATCCGCCACCACCTAAATTTCCGGCAAAAGGATAGCTCACGGCAAGCGCCATCTCGGTAGCCATCATCGCATCAAAAGCATTTCCTCCCTTTTTCAGTACAGCTACACCAATGCGCGAGGCTTCGGATCTAGCTGAGACCACCATTGCCTTGTTCGCAATTAATCCAAAGGTAGGTTTTGATACGTCTACGGGATGTGTCTTACAAGAATTAAGACATATCAACAAACAAAAAATACTTGCTAATCGAATCATCTATTATAAAATTTTGATTTGTCTACTCAAGATAGACAGTGTGATTATATACTATTCTTTAAATTTTTGAAATTTCGTTTTGAGTAAAGCCTCTCAGTTCTTCAAAAAAAGTTGTGAACTCATCTTCAAATTCATCATAATGTTCTTCCAGTTCTCGTACAGCTAAGTTCATTTTGGACCTGTTCTTGGTACGATGATTCATTTGATAAAGAATCTTACCAATGCCCTCAATAGTTGCGTAGCTTGCCAACCAATTATCTCTAATCATATGAGGTAGGAAATCTTTGATGCGTCTGGGTAACAGACCGTAATTGTCTTGCAAAATTTCATAAAAAGAAGCTACATATATTGGTAGGGGAATAACTTCATACTTATGCCAGTTTGCCGCGAGGTAATGGTCATAAAGAATATCTACAATTACTGTACTGTAATGGCTATATTTAGGAAACAAGCGCCCTACACTTTGCCGAACAATGGGATGTGTATCCGTATAAAAATCGATTTGGCGGTGTAGTGTAATTCCTTGCTGAATTCTTTTTGGAAATTGTTCGAATTTTTTTCCTTTTACAGAATCCGCTATAAAATTGCCGATTTTCAATTCTGTATCATCTCCTGACAGATAGATATGTGCTAAAAAATTCATTAGGGGAAAATACGATAAATTAAAATGCGGTAATATTTTTATTAAACTTTTGTTGTAAAGTTGTGACAAACTATCATACCCTGTACATTTGTTAAAATCGATAAACAAAACAAAAAATTAAGTATATGACGTTAATAAAATCCATTTCTGGAATTCGTGGAACTATCGGCGGAAAGGTGGGAGAGAATCTGACTCCAATAGATGCTGTAAAATTTGCTTCTGCCTATGGTGCCTGGCTTAAGGGAGAAACCAAAAAACAGCATCCGACAGTCGTAGTCGGGCGTGATGCACGTATATCGGGAGCTATGATACAGCAATTGGTAATGAATAGTTTGGTGGGTTTAGGGATTCATGTAATTGATCTTGGATTGTCCACCACACCTACAGTAGAGGTAGCTGTTCCTATAGAAGAGGCTGATGGAGGAATTATTTTAACGGCAAGTCATAATCCTAAACAATGGAACGCGCTAAAACTTCTAAATAATAAAGGTGAATTTCTAAACGCTACTAATGGCGAGAAAATTCTAAAAATCGCTGAGCATGATGATTATTTTTTTGCAGAAGTAGATGACTTGGGTAGTATTACCAAAAATAACACGTATATCGATCGTCATATCGATGAGGTATTGAAGCTTAAATTGGTTGATGTGGATGCCATAAGTATTGCCGGATTTAAAGTAGTGGTGGATGGTGTAAATTCTACCGGAGGAATTGCTATTCCAAAACTGCTTAGAAAAATGGGCGTAGAAGTGGTTGAACTATATTGCGAGCCTAACGGACATTTTCCGCATAACCCAGAACCATTAAAAGAACATTTGACTGATTTGTCGGCCTTGGTGATCAAGGAGAAAGCAGATTTAGGAATTGTGGTGGATCCGGACGTTGATCGTCTTGCGTTTATGAGTGAAGATGGCGAGATGTTTGGAGAAGAATATACCTTGGTTGCTTGTGCAGATTATGTGTTAGGCAAGCAAAAAGGAAATACAGTGTCTAATCTGTCATCAAGTCGTGCACTGCGCGATGTTACCGAAAAACACGGAGGCTCATATGAAGCCAGTGCTGTGGGCGAAGTAAATGTGGTGGAATTAATGAAAAGCAACAATGCAATTATTGGAGGAGAAGGTAATGGAGGAATTATTTATCCAGAATTGCACTACGGACGGGATTCACTGGTAGGGGTAGCCTTATTCTTGACACATCTGGCTGAGAAAAAAAGTACAGTAAGCGCTCTAAGGAAATCTTATCCTTCTTATTATATGAGTAAGAACAAAATTCAGTTAACACCTACGATGGATGTTGACGGAATTTTAAGCCAATTTCAGGAAAAAAATAAAGAGGAAACTATAACAACTATCGACGGAGTCAAAGTTGATTATGAAAAGTACTGGGTACACTTGCGAAAAAGTAATACCGAACCTATTATCAGGATTTATACTGAAGCTCTGAGTCAGGAAGAAGCCGATCAACTAGCCGAAAAAACTATTGCTGTTTTAAAAGAGATTGCCGGAATTTAGTACTACGATCTTGCTTTTAAGATATAAATAAAGAGGTACTATGATTATAGTACCTCTTTATTTATAATTAATGTACCACAGCATCTGTTGGAATTGTAGCATTACGATGCTTCCATCGTTTATGCGTCCAAAGATAAAATTCAGGTTTTGTGCGAATTTGATGTTCCAGTAGGCGCAGGTATTCTTTAACCACATAAAACTGATCCATTTCTCCGCTATTTTCGGCAATAGGAATGACGCGTACTTCATAATGTCCGCGTTTGACCTTTTCAACATGCATATAGATAGAGGTCAGGTTTAGTTTAGTAGCTAATACTTCCCCTCCCAAAAAGATTGGCACCTTTATGCCCATAAAATTGGTCCAGAATTTAGCATTACCAATCTTAGGAGATTGATCCGAAATCATGCCATAGGTACAAACCTCCCCTTGCTGCTTATCACGTATTATTTGTTTCAGTACTTTATGACTGGCAATGAGGCGCGAATCGAATCTTGCGCGTATGCGATGGGCTAATTGATCAAAATATTTATTCTTAACCTGCTTATAAATGCCGACACATGGGTTCAGAGAAACCAAGTCAATGGCATTTGACCATTCGTAACTTGCATAGTGTCCCATAAATCCGATTGTACTTTTTCCTCTTTTTTCCATCTTATGAAATTCATCGAGATTTACAACTTTGTAACGTTCGAGAATCTCTTTTCTGGTAATGGATAAAGATTTAATCATCTCCAAAAACATATCACAGAGATGGCGGTAGAATTTTTTCCGAATTTCCTTAATTTCATTTTTAGATTTTTCGGGAAAAACAAGTGTTAAGTTATCGGTAACCGTAGTGCGACGATATCGTATTACGTAATAGACTATATAATACAATAGATCGGATAAAAAATACAATAAGAAGAATGGAAGTTTGGAGATACACCATAAAATGGGATACGCTATTCGATACACCAATAACTGCATAAATAAGTTTAATTTAGGTGATCAAATATACTGTAATTTGTGCAGTACACTGCTATAATTTATAGTTTTACATTCACAACTCAAAAACGCAAAAATTACAGGTTTTACTTAATTTACGGTAGCTCCCTTGGGGATTTCTTCGTTCCGATGCTTCCATCGTTTATGAGTCCAGAGATATAATTCAGGTCGCTGTCGAATTTGCTTTTCTAAAAGCTGTAAATAAGTGTCCACGATTTGATACTGCTCACATTTTGAAATATCGTCTGTGATAGTAATAAATTTTGCTTGATAATATCCACGTTTTATCTTTTCGACATGAAGATAAGAAACGGATAAATCCAATCGCCTTGCCAGCACCTCACCTCCCAAATAGGCAGGAACTTTGATGCCCATAAAATCTGTCCAATACAGGGCATTTTTGAGTTTAGGAGACTGATCCGAAACTAAAGCGTAAGAGCAAAGCTTTCCGTTCGCTTTGTCTTTTGTAATTTCTTGCATCGCATTAAAGCTGGGAATGAGTCTTGCTTCATAACGCTGTCGTATCCGATGAACTAATCGATCAAAATATTTATTTTTTATTTGTTTGTAGATCCCTACAGTTGGAAAATTTATAAGTAATTGTGCAACCGTTGCCCATTCATAACTAGCATAATGTGCCATAAGTACGATAATGCTCTTATTTTTGGCTTCCAATGCTTTGATTTCTTCGACATTGGTAATTTTGAATCTCGCCAATAACTCTTCATCGGTAATCGATATGGATTTTATCATTTCTAAAAACATATCACACATATGCTTATAAAAAGCTTTCCGAATCTTATAGATTTCGGCCATAGGTTTTTCGGGAAAAACCAAGGTAAGATTCTCAGTTACCGTTCGCTTACGGTAGCCGACAATATGATAGATAAATATATAAATTCCTGTAGAAAACATATAGAAGATTCGCCAGGGAAGCTTAGATATTATCCATAGAATAGGATAAACTAGTCGATAAATGAGTAATTGCATTGTCAGAAATATCTAGCCGACAAATTTAAGATTATTTATGAGTTAATCATTTATTAAACCGAAATATGAGAAGTTTCTCTATTGATTTTTCCTTATAGAAATCTGTATCTTTGACAAAAAAGAACTGTATGTCTGAGACGAATCTTGTAGTGATACTACTGATTGTTGCCAATGTGTTATTTTCATTAAAAGGTTTTAAAGAGTATTCATTTTTTGAACGGTATAAGTTCAATATTGCAGGGATACAAAGAGGAGAGCAAATTAGAATGTTAAGTTCGGGTTTCTTACATGCCGATTCGATGCATTTGTTTTTCAATATGTTCACCTTATATTTTTTTGGACCTGTTGTTATTATTTATGTAGGAATACTTAAGTTCTTAATCATTTATATAGCAAGTTTACTGGTAGGTAATATATTCTCTTTTGTTTTTCACAAAAATGAGCCTCATTACAGTGCAATAGGAGCAAGTGGTGCAGTATCCGGAATCATATTTTCAGCAATTCTTTTTCGTCCGGATATGAGTTTATATCTTATGCTTATACCAATTCCTATACCGGCATATATTTTTGGTATCGGATATTTGTTGTATACTATTTACGGGATGAAAAACAGACGTGACAATATTGGTCATGATGCTCATTTTGGAGGTGCAGTAGGTGGATATCTGGTAACCTTAATCATGGCTCCATGGCTTTTTGAACAAAACTTATTGATGATTGGCATTCTTGCGATTCCCATTGTTATTCTTTTTATTCTACAACGTTTAGGGAAATTATAAACAAACAAAGGCGACCATCGGTCGCCTTTGTTTGTTCAGGGTGTCATATTTTTTTAGTCTAAAAGTTCAGCAATTTTAGTTTCTAAAGCAGCACCTCTTAGATTTTTTGCAATTATTTTTCCGTTTTCATCTAACAAGAATGTGGCCGGTATGGATCGCACCCCATATAACTTAGCAATTGGTTCTTGCCAAAACTGTAAATTTGATACGTGACTCCATTGAAGATCATCTGCAGCAATTGCTTCTAACCATTTTTTCTTATCACGATCAAGGGAAACGCCAATGATATTGAGTCCTTTGTCATGGTACTTATTATACACACGTACTACGTTAGGGTTTTCTATTCTACAAGGCTTGCACCAAGATGCCCAAAAGTCGATGATTGTCAACTTGCCCATGGCATCTTTTAGTGATACTGTAGTGCCTTCGGGAGAAGGAGCAGAAAAACTTACCGCTTCACTACCAACATCAATACGACCTACAGAATTACGGATTAATTGATCTAAATTCTTACCTAAACGTGTCTTTTTTAAAGAATCATCCACGGTGGTGTATAATTCTTTAATTTGTCGAGCAGGCACTACTTTTAAATTGAGTAAATCGGTTAGTGCCATTACAGAAACTATTGAGTTTGGATTGTTTTTAGCAATCTCAGTTCTATATGCTTTTTCCTGATTAAACATATCGGACAGTTGCGTTGCAAGATTTTGAGCTTTCTCAGTTTCTTTTAGTTTGGAAGCGATCTGATATTGGTTATTGAGTTCGATTCGCTTTTTATTGTAATCCTGAACTTTGATTAAATATTCAAAAAATAAATCATTCTCAGAACCACCGTCAATTTTTGAGGAACGCAAACTATCTTTATAAATAGTCATTTCAATTGGATTATTCTCTGCGAGATATAATACGTTACCCGGAACTTTGTTAAATGTCAAATAGTTGAAGTCCATTTGTTCAACACTTGGTAACTCAATTTCGAATTTACCATCTTGGATAGTTGTAGAATCGATAACCGCAGGGCGATTGGATTGACTTAAAGCATTTACATATACTGAGGTTCCGTTTTCAAAACCAGAAGTCGAGCCATAAATTATATAACTGTCTTTTTTTTCATTTTGACAGCTCAGGGTAATACTAATCGCTAGTAATAGCAGAAAAATTCTTGTCATAACATACATAATTAGGGACGTAAAAATAAAGAATCAGAACGGTATAAAAGAATAATTAACTTTATAATATAATTAATTGTTAATCCACGGGCCAAAGCTTTGTTAATTGTAGTATTTTTGCCATCTTTAAGATAAAGTAGCGGTATTATGGAGACGTTCGATCAAGATTTCCCGATGGATATCTGGATAAGTTTTTCATCTTTCTTTGATAGATATAGAGAATTTGCCAAAAGTGATAATTTGCTTTTGCGAGAAAGAGCGCTTAAAATTTTAGAAATCGCTGAGGCTCATCCAACACTTGAAACGGGTTTGCAATCTAAAAAGGAGCTTGATGAACTAATGCCTCAGATTGACTTGGTATTGGAAGATCTGTTTTCTGAAATTCTGCAGAAAAATGAAATCAAAATAGCTACGATTCCCTTTGGAAATTTAGTTTTACAATCAACCCAGCGATTTAGAAATATCGTTAAAGCAGCTGGTGAAACGTTTACTCCTGCAATTACAAATTTAGAAGAAGATCAATATTACATCATGGGATGTAGTATCATTCTAAATCATTATTATGGCTACAGTATAGATTTTAAAAGACCTTTCCATTACAATATTCCTGATGCTTCAGGAATTATGCGGTATTACAGAATTTTATACAACGCCGATTTTGTACAAATAGAGAAAACAGACCTAGCGCTGGATATTACCGATGACGAAGTTGGTGAATTACTGGATAGTTTTGAGGACATTACAGTTTGGAAAAAATACTTCCCACCTAATAGCTACATTTTTAAAGGAGTTGTAATTGCTAATATGTTTGATGCTACTACTGATGTTTCTTTATCAGAGTTTAAGACCAGTCTACTGCAATATGATAAGACTCAAAGTAATTTTATAGAACGCTTTCAGGATATTTTTAGAGCTATTTTTAATTTGCCCGAAATACGCATTGGATTCTCTAATTATAATGAAGAAGATCAGGTGTTTGAACGTGTACCGTTCAAAGATATTGATAGTTATATTTTGAATGATCGCTTTTCTGAGGAATGTAAAGAAGCTCTTTGCTGTGGTTCTTATGAGAATCTATTCGGTAAATCCACTTATTTCACCATTTCGGATGTTGAAAAGTACCAGACAATGATGCCTGATGAAAAATTTTATCAAAATTTAGAACATCAAGGTATACAAAGTGCAATTATTGCGCCGATAGAGGGTGAAGGTAAGTTACTGGGTGTATTAGAAATCGTATCTCCTAATAAGAGAGAGCTTAATAGTATAAATGCGCATAAGTTACAAGATGTAATGCCGTACTTAGTGGACTCTGTGTTGCGCTCAAAAGTAAAGTCAGAAAATGAGTTGGAGCTTATCATTCAGGAAGAATGCACTTCGATTCACGGGAGCGTGTATTGGAAATTTAGACAGGAAGCTAAACGCTTTATGAGGGCTAAGGTTGAGGGAATGCCTGCATCGTTTAGAGAAATAGTTTTTGATAATGTCTACCCGCTATACGGTCAGATTGATATCAAAGGTTCTTCTGAAGCTAGAAATGCGGCTATACAAAAGGATTTGAAATTACAATTAAGCGAAATATCTAAAATACTGGATCGCGGTATAGAGTCTGATTGCTTACCTATATATGAGCAATTAAAATTTAGAATTGATAAATTTATTGATGAAGTCACCAATCAATTAGAGGTTGATAGTGAACAAAAAATTCTTAGTTTTATTAAGAAAGACATCATACCGCTATTCGAACATCTAAAAAAGAAATATAGTGATCTTGAAATTTTGATTAATCAATATTATGATCAATTAGATGTTGAATTTAAAATGGTATATAAACATCGTAAGAACTACGATGAGTCTGTGATGCTTATTAATAAGAAAATGGCAGATCTATTGGATACCAAACAAGTAGAAGCTCAACAGCTCTATCCACATTATTTTGAGCGTTTCAAAACTGATGGGGTAGAACACAACATGTACATTGGAGAATCTATTACCAAGGAAGATAGCTTTAATAAGATATACCTCAAAAATCTTAGATTATGGCAGTTACAGGTAATGTGCGAAATGGAAAATGCATATTACCAGTTGAAACAAGATCTTCCGGCAAAATTAGATGTTGCTTCTATGATTCTGGTATTTAACTCCTCACTTTCCGTCCGTTTTAGAATGGATGAAAAACGATTTGATGTAGATGGTACTTATAATGCAAGATATGAGGTCGTTAAAAAACGTGTAGATAAAGCTAATATTAAAGGTACTGAAGAACGTATTACAAAAGAAGGCAAACTTACTATTGTATATTCACAACGTTCTGATGAACTGGAGTATTTGAGATATGTAAAGTTTTTGCAGTCCAAAAAATATTTGGGTAAAGAAGTAGAAATACTGGAGCTTGAAGATTTACAGGGCGTAACAGGTTTAAAGGCACTGCGAATTAATATTTTGTACCATCCTGATAAAACTAAAAAAGAGTTTTATAATTATGAGGATCTCATGAAAGAACTAGCATAATTTTAATACTATAAAAATGAAAAACGCAACTGCTTGAAAAGTAGTTGCGTTTTTTTATGGATATTGTTTATTGAAGTGCTATAAATAGTAGAATGCTACTATAAATGCGATAACAGAAACGATAATTCCAATCATAAATACAGTATACGTTAATCGCAATAATTTATATTTACGATTTAACACTATACCCAGAAAATATAAATCTTTGGTAAGTGATTCATAAACATACTCTTTATCCTTAATGATTTCTTGAATGGCCCATTTATACTCCTGATATGGCATTTTATGAAAATTACCGAAAAAGAGAACATTAATCTCTTTATTTTGAACTTGTTCTTTGGTAAACTCACCCGTAGTAACATTGGGTCGGGTAGACATTATTGATAAAATGATGGATGCAACACTAAACAATACTAATATCAAACTGGGAAATAATAAATGTTGATTGCTTACAGAATCCAGTTTTGGTATCAAATTAGCAAGCGCCAGCGAAATGATAATTGCATTTACTGAAAGTAAAATGTTGGCTTTAGTATCAGCAATGTCACTCAATTTGATGTGATTTCTAAGCGTTACCCTAAACAGTGTCTGAATACCCCGTTCAGGACTTTCGTTTTTGTACTTTGCTTTTAACTGTGCCTTTAACGCCTCTTTTTTATTCTTTTTCTTTCTCTTTTTTTGTTTTTCAATAAGCTTCAGGAGATTTTCGTCTTTTTTCTTGACCCAATTTCTCAATGCATAATTTGTATAATATTTATGTTTTTGAGTAAACATCTCAATATTCTCCTGAATCCATTCTTTGGTTGTGAATTCTTTTATATTGTGGAGACGAAGTTCTTGTCGTAAGAATTCACTGGTTTCTTCAAAGTATTTTTTTGCGAAATGTGAGCTATCAGCATCCCTGATTACTTCTTCCAAAAAGGAGTTAGGTTCAGAATTAAATTTGGTAGCCAAGATACATGCAGTTACTTTTTCAATAACATCAGTATCGGCATTATGTTCGTTCAAAAATTGCTTAGCTATAACAATACTTTCTTCTTCATGATTATCAATACTTTTAGTGTATCCGGTATCATGAAGCCAAGCTGCCAGCCTTAGTATCTCTGCATCTTTAACACCAATTTCAGAATTTTCTATTATTTCGTTAGTACTTTTAACGACGCGTTGTGTGTGAATATAATTATGATAAACGAAAGTTTCAGGAAGTTCATTTTTAAATAATTCTAAAACAAACTTATCTGCTTTCTCTACTAGTGTTGACATAGATTCGTATTAAATTTAACACCAAAGTACAATATATTAAAATTACCGTCCTATTCGTATGAAAAAATATAACATAATTCTAACAATATTAAGCTTTTTACTATTATCGAATTGTGCACTTTATGAACCTCAGTACCGTGATAAAAAAACGAGCTATACGGTTACAAATGCTGACCAGATTGAAAAAACATTTTATTTAATTGGAGATGCGGGTTATGCATCCTTAGGGGAGAGTACTCCCGGCTTACTGGCTTTTGAAAAATACCTAAAAGCGCATCCACAGCAAGGGAATTATGCGATTTTTTTAGGGGATAATATTTATCCCGATGGGATGCCTGAAAAGGATGCTGTTGATCGCCCCTTAGCAGAGCATCGATTGGACGCTCAAATTGAATCGGTTAATAGCTTTGATGGACAGGTGATTTTTATTCCGGGTAACCATGACTGGTACAATGAAGGTCTCAAAGGCTTAAAGCGTGAAGAAAATTATTTTGAAAGTAAGTTAAAGGACCGAAAGGTATTTCGTCCGGCCAAGGGATGTCCGATAGAAACTATTGATATATCTGATAATATACAATTGATACTGGTCGATTCACAATGGTATTTAGAAGATTGGGACAAGCACCCAACAATCAACGATAATTGTCCGCAGATTAAATCCAGAGAAACTTTCTTTCTAGAATTTCAAAGTGCTTTGAAAAAAGGACAGGATAAAACAAATTTAGTAGCATTACATCATCCTTTATTTTCAAATGGAGTACATGGAGGTAAGTATGCTCCTGTAAAACACTTGTATCCAAGCCAAAGAAAAATACCTTTACCGGTTTTGGGATCATTAGCTATGATGATTAGAACTAGCGGCGGGGTATCCAGCCAAGATATTCAGAACAAGCAATATAAATCATTGGTGCGTCGTATGTCGACAATCGCCTCTGGAGGTGAACGTGTTATTTTTGCATCAGGCCACGAACATTCTATTCAGTACATTGTTAATGATAGTATCAAACAAATCGTTTCGGGATCAGGAGCAAAAGCGTCTTATGCTACCTTAGCGAATGATGGGATTTTTGCCTATGGCGGACAAGGATTTGTACGCTTGGATATTTTAAAGGACGGATCCTCAAGAGCTTCTTACTTTGGAAGCGAAAATAACGAACCTACTTTACTATTTGAAACCGAAGTACATCCAAAACGGAAGGATTATGATTTTTCTTCACTTCCGGATTCTTTTGATCAAACCGTAGAAGCATCAGTATATGAATACGAAGAGACTGATCGAACAGAAGTTTATGAAAGCATTTGGGGTGATCATTACCGTGATTTATACGGAAAAAAAATTCAAGCTCCCGTTGCTGATTTGGATACACTCTACGGGGGATTAACAGTCATTCGTAAAGGAGGAGGTCAGCAAACAAGGTCATTACGTGTAAAAGATAAAGATGGTAAAGAATTTAATTTAAGAGCTTTGAGAAAAAGTGGCGTACAGTTTTTACAGGCCAATGCTTTTAAGAATAATTATGTAGCCGATGATCTGGAAAATACCATTTCAGAAGATATTCTTCAGGATTTCTACACAGCTGCACATCCTTATATATTTACAGTGATTCCTGATCTCTCTGATGCTGTAGGAATTTATCATACCAATCCTAAAGTATTTTATGTACCAAAGCAAAAAACGTTAGGTAAATATAATGCCGAATATGGAGATGAACTCTATATGATCGAAGAACGACCGGAGGAACATCATGTGAACCAGATTACCTTTGGGCAACCCGATGATATTGAAAGCACTGCAGATGTATATGAGCGCTTGCGTAGAGATGAAAAATACAAGATTGACGAAGCTGCTTTTATAAGAGCGCGTATGTTTGATATGCTAATTGGGGACTGGGATCGACATCAGGATCAATGGCGTTGGGCAGAATTTGAGAAAGAAAATGGCGATCATATTTTTAGACCAATACCTAGAGATAGAGATCAGGCATTTTCAAATTTTGATGGCGCATTTTTGGGGACACTTCGAGGTCTCATTGGGGTAACAAATAAATTTCAGGTATATGATAAAACCCTTAAAAGTATTAAGTGGTTTAATATTGCCGGGCTGAAACTCGATAGAACATTTATCCAGAGTAGTGGCAAAGATGAGTGGAAAAAGCAAGCAAAGTTCATACAAGATAATTTGACAGATGAAGTAATTGAAACAGCATTTACCAAATTACCCGATGCAGTAAAAGGAGATTCATCTAATGAAATCAAAGCAAAGTTAAAAGGGAGACGTGATAATTTAGTAAAGATAGCTGAAAGGTATTATTCATATTTGGCAGAACTTGCCATTGTCACGGGAACCGATAAGGATGATTACATCGAAGTGGAGCGCATGGAGAATGGCAAAACAAAGATTACGATCTCAAGAATTAAAGGTGGTGAAAAGGCTGATGTGGTCAGTGAGAAATTATATGATAGAAAAAACACCAAGGAAATTTGGCTATACGGTTTGGATGATGATGATTATTTCAATGTAAGAGGTAAAGGAGATAATCCAATTTATATTAGAATTATCGGCGGACAGGATCATGATAAGTTCAATATTGAAAAAGGACGCAGAGTTACGATTTATGATTATAAATCTAAGCCCAATACCATCATTCGTAAAGGCAATGCAAAAGTTCGATTTACCGATACGTATGAGGTCAATTCTTTTGATAAAAACAAGGAGATAGTGACCAAAAACTCACTAATTCCGGCAGTTGCGTACAATCCGGATGATGGCTTCAAAATAGGGATCAAAAATGTCTATCGGGTAAATGGTTTTAATAGAAATCCATTTACCAGTAAACATACTTTGACAGCTGGATTTTATTTTGCAACAAATGGTTTTGATGTAAAGTATAAGGGTGAATTTGCCGGAGTGCTAAAAAATTTCAATCTGATGGTCGGCGCAAAATTTACGAGCCCAAATTTTAGTGAAAACTTCTTTGGTTTTGGTAATGAAACAGTAAATAATGATGATGATTTAGGATTAGATTTTAACAGGGTTAGAATTAGTCATATTGGTGTAGATATTGGAGCTGCAAAATTTGGTCGATTTGGTAGTTACTTCGATTACAAAGCAAGATTTGAAGGTATCCAGGTGGATAAAGATAGTGATCGTTTTATTGGAAACCCTGTCTTTGAATCAGTTGATCCTGAGTTCTTTAAAAGAAAGTATTTTGTTACTGCGGATGCCACGTATCGTTATGAGAGCTACGATGTAGATGTCAATCCTACCAATGGGATGAAATTTGAAATTAATGGAGGTATTACTGCTAATGCAGAAGATTTTGATCGAACCTTCGGGTACATCAATCCATATTTGGGCTTTTATAATTCCTTAATTACAAGCCGTAAATTAGTTCTTAAAACGTCGGCACAAGCACAGATCAATCTAGGAGATGATTATGAGTTCTATCAATCAGCGCAATTAGGACAGAATACTGGACTACGAGGTTATCGTAATCAACGTTTTTCCGGTAAACGATCCTTTGCAACGAGCGCAGATTTACGCTATAGTTTTAATCAATTTAAAACAGGTGTATTGCCAATACAGATTGGGATATTTGGCGGTTTTGATTTAGGTAGAGTCTGGTTAAGTGATAACGACAACTCAACCTTGTGGCACAATGATTACGGAGGAGGTTTTTGGATCAACAGTGCCGATTCCTTAAGCGGTACTTTCAATTTCTTTACTGGGGAGGATGGTTTACGCTTTTCTTTTGGTTTTGGATTTACATTTTAAAAGATATGCTAAACACTAAGCGATGCAATTTAAGGTTGATGATACAATATGATGTTAAAGCGGTTCATAAGTTGCACATTCTAGAAGAAGTTGATCGATATAATACGCTTGGTATTCCGGAGTCTTTAGAGACAACAGTGGATGTTCTTTCAAGTTGGATTAAAAAAATTGATGATAGAGAGTTTCATGGTTTTATTATTGAAAATATAATCACAAAAGAGTTTATAGGCATTATTGGGCTACAACTTGGTAATTCAAAATTCAAAAGGGGAGAAGTATGGTATAAATTGATGCCGGAACAATGGAGAAAAGGATTCGGAACCGAAGTAACTCAGGAAATCATAAGATTTGGTTTCGCAAAACTCAACTTACATCGTATCGAAGCAGGATGTGCCTGTGATAATATAGGTTCAATACGAGTTTTAGAAAAGTCTGGATTTGTGAGAGAAGGAAGAAAAAGAAAAGTACTACCGCTGAAATCAGGCTGGTCTGATGGATATGATTATGGCTTACTGAGAGAAGAATGGCAAGTAAACACTATAAAAAAAGAGCGCTGATAAGTAATCAGAGCTCTTTTATTTGTCTAAGATTGTATATGGCTTACTTGAGAGGATACTCATACAGATTTCCTCCTGATCGACCACGCCCCTCGTCAATTATAAATAGAGTAGTTTTATTTTTAAAACAAACACCTTCCTTTTGTGACCGATGTTCCAACTGAATTTTCTCTACGTCACCTTCAAGAAAATTGTCACCTTCGAAGTTTTTGAAAAAGAAAAGTTTGTCATAGGTGAGAAGTACCACGGTGTCATTCTCGGGGTTTATTGCAGCACCCGTAACAAAGCAATCATTGTCATCATTACACGTTTCATACGTTCCGATTAATTTTGCTTCATACGCTCCTTCTGTTGCCGGAACTTTGTATAGTTTTGTGATACCATCAAACTTCTTTGCTCTGTTCTTTGTAAATAAATAGAAATTCTGATTAAAATAGAAAAAGGCTTCTACATCAAAATTTCTCTTATCCTTTTTAGGAGGAAATTTTTTTTGATCCTCAAAAGAAAAGGTTGTTTTTATCGCCGTTGCATTTCCTGACTGTTGATCAAACACATGAGAAACTTTATAAATGGCCAGATCCTTTCGATCATTTCTATTGTTTCCAAAATCCCCGATATAGACATTTCCATCTTTGTCGGAAGCCATTGCCTCCCAGTCTATATTAACAGTATTAACAAGTTTAATTTCTTTTACCACATCCCCGGTTTCGTCCAAGGCATATAAAATATTGTCGTTACCAGAATCATTAATCGCGTATATATAATCATCCTGAGGTATTTTTGCAATCCCTGAAATCTCCTGTATAGTAGTAGATAATTGGTTAATCTTAACTAAGTCTCCATATTTTTGACAACTACCAACAATGGCAATAAATATAAAAAGTACTGTGGTTTTTAATCGGTTCATCTTCTTACTGATCATTGTTTGTTGGCGTAAGTGAAAGTTTATTTGAAAAATCAATGGTTCTAATCGGGAACGGAATATTAATACCCTCTGTATCAAATGCGCGTTTTATAGCAATAATTCCTAAATGTTGAGCAGCTAATACTTCTTTCTTATTCCTAATATCTGTCCAAAATCTAACGATAAAATTAATAGAGCTATCACCAAATTCTTGAAAGAAAAACTCTACTTCTTCGTTTTTGTTTTGTTTAAAAAGGTTGTCAATAGTTTCTGTAGTTAATTGAGCCACCCTTTCCAAATCACTTGAATACGCCACTCCACAAGAAATGATAACCCGAGATCGACTAGTTTGAGAGTAGTTAACAAACGGCTCTTCGATTATCTTTGCATTAGGTATCATAACAAAATTGTTATCCGCTTGTCGAATTACAATACTCCTCAAATTAATATCCTCTACCTTACCTGCAAAGCCATTGGTTTCTACCCAGTCGCCAAGTTCAATTCTCGGTAAAAAACTGAGAATAACACCAGAAAAAGTGTTGTTTAGAGTTCCTTGTAAGGCTAAACCGATAGCCAAACCAATCACACCTGCTCCTGCAAGCACTGAGGTCAGTACTTTATCAAGGTTTAATAAACCAAGTGCTATAAAAAAGCCGATTAGGATGACAATACTTTTTATCACCCTAACCGCAATGCTTTTTATGGATTCTTGACGTATTTTGCTTAAAATGACATTACGTAACAATCTTCCAAGATATTTGGCTGCCAAAAGAAATAAAAGAAAAACTAGAATGGCCAAAATTAAATTGGGTAGAATGAGAATTAAACCGTCTAACCAACCCTCTAACTTATCAGTCAGATTCTCAATTGAATCACTAATTTTGAATGTAGCTGAAGTGTTTTCTTCTTCTTGTAGTAATATCATGTTCTATTTTGTCTATTCTATTTTGAAACTTGCATAGTATCACCGGTTTTCATTCTCCATGCATCCAGCATCCAACTGGTTTTTTCCAGTTCTCTAATATAACCACCCACTAGATCTATAGTACCTTCATCACTCGCATCATCGGCAGTTTTTACAACTTTGCTCATTTGTTTGAGAATTGCACCATGATCTTCTAGTAGTGTAGAAATCATTTTTTCATCACTTAAATCAGAACTAGATTCTTTTAAATTGGATTGCTTTAAATACTCTGAATAATTACTCACAGGTTGATATCTAAGTGTAAGGATACGCTCTGCAATCTCATCAACCTTTATTTTAGCATCGTCATACATAGCTTCAAACTGCACATGAAGATCAAAGAAATTTTTCCCCAGAATATTCCAATGAAAATTTCTTAATTTTTGATAGTATAAATGATAATCAGCCAACAGGGTATTTAGTTCTTTTACCGTTTCTGAAGTCTTATCTGCATCTAAATTTAAATAATTCATATAGTTTATTTTTTGTAAATTTTTTATACAAATTACTATAGAATCTCTTTAAAAACCGTTGAAAACCTTATAGTTTAGTATAAATTTAACTTAGGAGTCGATTTACGGAGACCTCTCAGATTAACAGTTATACTTCAAAGTGATTTTATACTATTATTCTTATTCTTCTATAAAAAGTATCTATCACAAAATGGATATACGCAGTTCATTGTAGTAATTATTTAAATTGAATGGTAGTATAAATAGCTTTTAAGATAGCACTTAGTAAGAACGCTGTAATTTCTCAATCCTTGCATGTATAGTTTAATGTTTTAAGGTGTTTTTTAATGATAGTCAATTAAATTAATAAACTCTTTGAAAATATTATATTGCTAAATTGGTATATTTATGCAAAATAGGTATATATGATTGTTGAAAACTGTCCTAATTGTGGATCCCTTAGTTTTGTAAAAAGCGGAATTGTCAAGGACAGGCAGCGCTACCGCTGTAAAGCGTGCAAATATTACTTTACGGTAAACAAGCTTGGTAAAAGAATTGACGAATATTATGTAAACAAGGCATTGCAGTTATATCTTGAAGGCTTATCCTATCGTGAAATAGAACGAATTTTGGGAGTGTCTCACGTAAGTATCATGAATTGGGTGAAAAAGTATGGCATTAAAAGACCGTACAAATCAGAATATCATCCTACCTATAAGATTCTGAACCCTTCAGAATTATCCAAATACTTTACTAACCCGGAAAATATCAAGGGAGCAGGTGTTATTGTTACCGAACTTGGTGATAAATTTATGCTAATTAAATGGGAGCGTTTTAAAGAATAACTATCCCATTTAGCAAAAAACTATATTGATTTTTTTTTAGTATTTAGATTTCATGACTTTTAATCCTGTATATCATGTTGATTTACAACTCACACGCTAAATCAAATCTTACTAGTCATGAAAAAAAATCTGGTTTACTTTTGCATACTTTGTTGCTTAATTCCTCTCCAAAATTTTTCTCAAGGATCCGCTGATTATACAGGAGGGCTCAAGGTGAAATTAAATGAAGAAGGAACAAAATATTTTAGAATCTTATCATGGGCACAGTTTTGGGCTCAATATAATGAGGATGTTCCCGATGATGTAAGTACTACAAATTTTAGTATACGCCGTGCACGTGTTTTGATGTATTCTCAAATAAGTAAAGATTTTCTGATCTTAACACATTTTGGACTTAATAGTTTAAATGCGAACAACCAAAGTCCTACAGGCTTAGGGGAAAGTTCACAGTTGTTTTTTCATGATGTGTATCTTCAATATAGCTTGGGAGCAGATCATGCTATAGGTGGAGGTTTGCATTATTGGAATGGAATATCCAGACTCAATAATCAAGGTACCTTAAACCTTCTTACGCTGGATAATAATAGACAATCCTGGGCTACTATCGGCCTTTCTGATCAATTTGCCCGCCATATAGGTATTTTCTTCAAAGGTTCTTTTGGGAAACTACAGTATCGTGTATCAGTTAATGAGGCGATTACTAATAATTTACAGGATCAAGCGGTTCCCGAAGCCGGAGAAACCCCAATTTATGCTGGAAGAAGGTTACTGGGATCCAAAGATGCGGGTAAAAATTTTGCCGGTTATTTTGAATATCAGTTTCTTGATCAGGAATCTAATTTCTTACCGTACAAAGTAGGCTCTTATCTGGGAACCAAAAAAGTCTTTTCTCTCGGAGCAGGTTTTTTTTACCATCCTGATGGAAGTGTTTCGGCTGAAGCTGATGGGTCATTAACCGGGGAAAATGTGGCAATATTCGCAGTTGATGCATTTTATGATGCACCTCTTGGGGATAATGGTTCTGCGCTGACTGCCTATGCTACCTATCAAAACAACAATTACGGTGATAACTATACGCTGGGACAAACTTATGAAACCGGATCCATGGTGTATGGACATGTTGGATATGTGATCCCAAATACAGACAAGAAACTAAAATTTCAACCCTACACATCCCTCAGTTTACGTACTATAGATCGTATCGATGATAACGCTACTACGTTTGGATTGGGAGCTAATATGTATATGAATGGTCATAACTCAAAATTAACTTTAGAATATAAGAATACTAAGTACGGAGATGGAGAGGCTATAGGGCTGATCACACTTCAAGCAATGATTTATTTATAAAATATACCACTATGTCAGATGTACAAAAAAAGGCTACCGCCTATTGGAAAGAAAATGTAAGATACCTGTTTATACTTTTAACTATATGGTTCTTGGTATCCTACGGAGCAGGTATTTTGTTTAAAGATGCCTTAAATGAGATTCGTTTGGGAGGCTTCAGACTTGGTTTTTGGTTTGCTCAGCAAGGTTCGATTTATGTATTTGTCATTTTGATATTTGTCTATGTTCGTTTGATGAACAAGTTGGATAAAAAATATGGATACGATAAGGATTGATTTATAAATACAATTTTCACTAACAACTTAAAGATAGAATTATGAGCGTTCAAATATGGACTTATATTTTGGTAGGGGTCACCTTTGCATTATATATTGGAATTGCAATTTGGTCTCGGGCAGGTTCAACCAAAGAGTTTTACGTAGCTGGTGGGGGCGTATCTCCACTTGCAAATGGAATGGCTACCGCCGCCGATTGGATGAGTGCAGCTTCCTTTATCTCCATGGCAGGTATAATTGCTTTTGCCGGATATGACGGGGCAGTGTATCTGATGGGATGGACTGGGGGATATGTACTTTTAGCATTACTCTTGGCTCCCTACCTAAGAAAATTCGGAAAATTCACGGTTCCTGATTTTATCGGTGACCGATACTATTCTAAAACAGCACGATCGGTGGCGGTATTTTGTGCGCTATTAGTTTCTTTTACCTATGTTGCCGGACAAATGCGCGGCGTGGGAATTGTCTTCTCTCGTTTTTTGGAAGTAGAAATTAATACGGGAGTTATTATAGGAATGATTATCGTGCTATTTTACGCAGTTTTAGGTGGGATGAAAGGAATAACATATACACAGGTAGCACAATATTGTGTGCTTATTTTTGCCTTTATGGTTCCCGCAATTTTTATATCCTTACAAATGACTGGTAATCCAATCCCGCAACTTGGATTCGGTGATACGGTAGCCGATGGGTCCGGAGTATATTTGTTAGATAAATTAGATGGATTAAGTACGGAATTAGGGTTTTCAGCATATACCGACGGTTCAAAATCAATGTTAGACGTTTTTGCGATAACTTTAGCCTTAATGGTGGGTACAGCAGGTTTACCTCATGTAATTGTTCGTTTTTTTACTGTCAAACGAGTAAAGGATGCCAGAAAATCAGCAGGGTATGCCTTGTTCTTAATCGCAATTTTATATACAACTGCTCCAGCGGTTGCTGTGTTTGCGAAAACAAATCTTATAGAATCAGTAAATAATAAAGCCTATCAGGAATTACCGGTATGGTTTAAGAATTGGGAGGATACCGGTCTTCTAGGTTGGGTTGACAAGAACAATGATGGTAAAGTTCAATACAGCAATGGAAGTGCAGTCGAAGGAAACAAAAACAAACCTATATTTGATGGTAAGAACAGAGGGAGCAATGGAGAACGTGTTATATCCAATAGTAACGCGTCCACTCAAAATGAACTTTTTGTAGATAGAGATATTATGGTGTTGGCAAATCCTGAGATTGCTAAATTACCAAACTGGGTAATTGCTTTAGTAGCTGCCGGAGGTTTAGCAGCGGCTTTATCAACGGCTGCGGGACTTCTTCTTGTGATTTCTTCTTCAGTTTCTCACGATTTAATTAAAAAAATGATCAAACCTAGTATTTCTGAAAAAGGAGAACTGATTGCTGCGCGTTTGTCTGCTGTTGCAGCAGTCTGCGTGGCTGGCTATTTTGGGATCAACCCACCAGGATTTGTGGCGGCGGTTGTAGCCTTGGCATTTGGTCTTGCCGCGGCTTCCTTTTTTCCGGCCATTGTATTAGGTATATTTTATAAACGCATGAACAAAGAGGGAGCCATAGCAGGTATGATTGTAGGGATTTTATGTATGCTTTTGTATATGATAAAATACAAATTGGGTTGGTTTGATGAAACTCTACCACCGCCAAGTGAATGGTGGTTTGGTATTTCTCCAGAAGGATTTGGAGCGGTAGCTATGATTATAAACTTTATTGTTTCTCTTTCAGTTTCCTATGTTACAGCCCCACCTCCTCAAGATGTACAAGAGATTGTAGAGCACATTCGTTTACCCAACAATGCGGGACAGGCAACTCATTAATTAAATAAACAAGATTAGCTATAAAGTTGAGAAAGCGATTTCTTAACTTTATAGGGATCTTAATGATACCATGATATAATGAAAAGAAGACACGAACAGAAGTTGTTAGTACTATCTTTTGTACTCCTTTTTTTGTTTAACATTCCGTTGTTATTAATTTTTAATCAATCAGGGGATGTTGGCGGAATTCCGTTATTGTATTTTTTTATCTTTTTAATCTGGTTAATCTCAATTCTCATTTCGGCATACCTTTTAAAACGATTTCATGAATAGTTACAGTGTTATTAGCATCATTATACTATACTTGCTAGTCTTATTTGGTATAGCATATTGGGCAGAAAGAAAAGCTAAGAAGCGTTGGGTCAATAATGCGTATGTCTATACACTTTCTTTAGCAGTTTATTGTTCTGCCTGGACATATTATGGAAGTGTTGGAATTGCAGCTCGCTCAGGTGTTAGTTTCTTGACAACCTATTTGGGACCTATAATAGCAGCACCCTTATGGATTGTAGTACTCAAAAAGGTAATTCGTATATCCAAACAGCACAAAATATCGAGTATAGCTGATTTCATTTCCTTGCGATATGGTAATAATCGTTTTTTGGGTGGTTTAGTAACGGTGGTTTGCGTAATCGGGATTCTTCCCTATATATCTTTACAACTGAAAGCAGTTTCTGAAACTTTCTCTATACTGACCTCGACGCCCATAACTGCTTCTACAAGTTCTGTTTTTACTGACACCACATTCTATGTTGCTATTCTACTAGCAACTTTTGTTGCATTTTTTGGTACACGAACGGCGGATGCTGCACGAAGGAGACAAGGAATAATCTTTTCAGTTGCAGTCGAATCAGTTTTGAAATTAGTTTTCTTTTTAGCGATAGGCATCTATGTTACCTTTTATTTATTTGATGGGACCTCTGACATTTTTAGTAAAATTAATAAAACCGATAATTTTGAGTCATTGATTAGTTTAACCTCTCTAGAAGCAGGAATTAATTGGTACTTTATGATAGCACTGTCCTTTTTTGCTATTTTTCTGTTGCCGCGGCAATTCCAGGTCTCAGTGATAGAGAACGTGACAGAAAAGCACTTGAAAAAAGCAATTTGGCTTTTTCCGTTATATCTTTTGTTATTCAATGTCTTTGTTATTTTTATTGCATGGGGGGGTAGTTTATCTTTAGGGAGTGATGTAAACCCGGATTATTATACATTGCTTCTTCCTCTCAAAGAGGAGCATATATTTCTGGCAATTTTAGTTTTTCTCGGAGGATTCTCAGCGGTGATTAGCATGGTTGTGGTTTCTACTTTAGCACTCTCAACTATGCTTAGCAACAACCTGATCATTCCCTATGGATTTCTAGATAAATTTAGCCGTAGTCATCCGGAACGTATAGACCATTACATTAAAAACATACGAAGAATTGCAATCTTCAGTCTTATTGTAGGAGCTTATTTGTTTTATATTAATTTTAATATACAACTCTCTCTATTTTCGATTGGATTGATATCATTTGTAGTCATTGCACAGTTGGCGCCTTCTTTTTTTATTGGATTGTTTTGGAATCGGGGTTCTGCCAGAGCTGCTAAACTTTCTATAATTAGTGGAAGTCTAATTACCACCTACACACTAATTTTACCTTTTGTTTTGGATTCTATTTTTGATAATGCAACATTTATTGAAAATGGACCTTTCGGTTTCGGCTTACTTCGACCGTATCAATTGTTCGGCATTGATTTCTTAACACCGGTCACGCATGCATTTTTTTGGAGTATGTTTCTTAATGTACTGGTCTATTTGGCAGTGTCTTTAGCGAGCGTTGGTAATTATCGTGAGCGCAATTATGCAGAGATGTTTGTTCATAGTAATGCACACTATCTGCAGGAAAATGCTTTTGTATGGAAAGGCGAAGCGTATGTTCAAGACATTCGTAATATGTTATATACCTTTTTGGGAAGAAGAAAAACGGATCATGCATTGCATCAGTTTTTTAATAAATATGATATACCGCTAACGACAGAACGAGCAGATGCACGCTTAATAAACTTCTCAGAAAAATTGCTTACCGGGAGTTTGGGCGGCGCTTCTTCACGAATTCTTATAGCCAGTGTCATTCAGGAGCAACCGGTGAGTCTCGTGGAGGTTTTAGAAATATTAGAAGAAAATAAAAAAGCTATTTCCAGTAATAAGACACTAACTCAAAAATCAAAAGAGCTGACTAAACTTACAGAGGAATTGAAAAAAGCTAACCATCAATTACAATTTCAGGACAAGTTAAAGGACGAGTTTCTGGATACAGTAGCTCATGAGTTGAAAACACCGATTACGGCTATTCGAGCAACATCTGAGGTGTTGAAGGATAATGAGGATATGCCGGATTCGTTACAACAGGAGTTTTTAAGTAATATTCTTCACGATTCTAAGCGATTGTCTAAACTGATAAATAATATTCTGGATCTAGAAAAATTAGCATCCGGCAGAGAAATATTCGATAAAAAAGAACATAATCTGCAGAAAACCATTGATCGCGCGGTAAAGGGCATACTTCCGATAGCTAAAGAAAAGCAGGTTCGGATAAAGGTGTCAAAAGAGATTCACATAATCAAAAGTCACTATGATGAGGATCGGATGCTTCAGGTTTTTACTAATATCTTATCAAATGCAATAAAATTTGTAGAAGAGGAAAAGGGGGAGATATCTATACAGTATAAGCGTGGTGCTAATAACGTTTTAATTCAAATAGAAGATAACGGTAAAGGTATTCCCAAAGAGGATGTCCCTCATATTTTTGACAAATTTTACCAATCAAAAAACCAAAATTTGCAAAAACCAGTTGGAAGTGGTTTTGGATTAGCCATAAGCAAACATATTGTTGAAAACCATAAAGGAAAGATATGGGTAGATGAAGAAGTAATTACTGGTGCACGATTTAATATTAAATTGCCTTGTAAATAAATGTAATACTAACAGAGCGTAGCCGTATATTTTAAGAATTTGATTGCATGAGTAAAAAAATTTTAATAGTAGATGATGAGCCTAATATTGTAATGTCATTAGAATACACTTTTAAAAAACATAAGTATGATGTTTTTATTGCCAGAGACGGTAGTGAGGCGATAGCTATTTTGAAAGCAGAAGTACCTGACATTATATTATTGGATATTATGATGCCCAAAGTTGATGGTTATCAAACGTTACAATTTGTAAAGACAAATGAAGCATATAAAGAGGTTAAAGTAATTTTCCTGACAGCCAAAAATAAAAATAGTGATATTGAGAAGGGTTTAGCCATGGGTGTCAATGCGTATGTAACCAAACCTTTTTCAGTAAAAAAACTAGTAAAAAAAGTCGATGCCCTTATTAACTGAGTAATACGATTTAGACTCGTTGAAAATATAAATTGATAATATTAAAACTATGAAAGTTAGAGACACATTACAGTTACGATCTTTTGCAGAGTATAAAGAAGCATATAATCAAAGCATAGAAAACCCTGAAGAATTTTGGGCCTCGATCGCAGAAAAATTCTATTGGCAGAAACGATGGGATACAATTTTAGAATGGGATTTTAAAAAACCTGAAGTAAAATGGTTTAAAGGAGGTAAATTAAATATTACAGAAAATTGTCTGGATAGACATTTGGGTACCCTCGGAAATAAAACTGCTATCATTTGGGAGCCTAATGATCCTGATGAAGAATCCCGGCATATAACGTATAGACAATTGTTTGTAAAGGTTTCTCACTTTGCCAATGTGTTAAAAAATAATGGTATTAAAAAAGGGGATCGTGTGTGTCTATATATGCCAATGATTCCCGAACTAGCCATTGCGATGCTAGCATGTGCGAGAATAGGGGCGGTGCACTCTATAGTTTTTGCTGGCTTCTCCAGCAAAGCAATAGCAAGTCGTATTAATGATTCACAATGTAAAATGCTCATTACAGCGAATGAGGTATATCGTGGTACAAAACCCATCAAATTAAAAGAAATGTGTGATGAAGCCTTAAAGGAAACACCCTCCATTGAGACCGTAATAGTGTATCGACGTACAGTAGAGCCCACACCAATGAAGAAAGGTAGAGATAAGTTCTGGTATGATGAATTACAAAAAGCAGAAAAAGAGTGTCCTGCAGAGGTAATGGATGCCGAAGATCTGTTGTTTATTTTGTATACTTCGGGTTCTACAGGTAAACCAAAAGGTATGGTACATACCATAGGAGGATATATGGTGTATACTACGTACACTTTTGCTAATGTTTTTCAATGTGATCATCTTGCTGCAGCAGGGGTCAAAGGTCAGGTGAAATCCGTACCGGATGTATATTGGTGTTCGGCTGATATTGGCTGGATCACAGGGCATTCTTACATTGTATACGCTCCGCTAGCAGCGGGTGTAACTACAGTAATGTTTGAGGGGATACCAAGTTATCCGGATTATGGACGTTTTTGGGAAATATGTGATAAGTTAGATGTAACCCATTTTTATACCGCACCAACCGCTATTCGGGCATTGGCAAAGCAGTCACTTGACTTAGTGAACAAACATGACCTCAGTTCCATTAAAGTTTTGGGAACGGTAGGGGAACCCATTAACGAAGAAGCTTGGCATTGGTATAACGATAATATTGGTAAAGGAAACTCTCCTATAGTGGATACCTGGTGGCAAACCGAAACCGGCGGAATCATGATCTCGCCTTTAGCAGGAATTACTCCCACTCGTCCTACTTTTGCCACTTTACCATTACCTGGCATTCAGCCGGCGCTTATGGATCCCGAAGGGAACGAATTAGAATTTAATTCTCAAAGTGCCGAAGGCCGATTAGCCATTAAGTTCCCGTGGCCATCAATGGCACGAACTATCTATGGAGATCATCAACGCTATAAAGAAGTATATTTTTCAACGTATGAAAATATGTATTTTACCGGTGATGGTGCGTATCGAGATGCAACCGGAAATTATAGAATTACAGGAAGGGTAGATGATGTAGTTATCGTCTCCGGACATAATTTGGGTACCGCACCTATCGAGAATGCTATCAATGAGCATCTGGCGGTAGCAGAATCTGCAATTGTTGGTTTTCCTCATGATATAAAAGGAACGGCATTATATGCTTTTGTTACTTTATATGATGGAAAAGAACCTAATGATGCCTTACGGAATGAGATTAGAGAGTTAGTAGCAAAAACTATAGGACCCATTGCGAAACCAGACAAAGTTCAATTTGTAAGTGGATTACCCAAAACAAGAAGTGGTAAAATTATGCGTCGCATCTTGCGCAAGATAGCCTCAAAGGACACCGCTAACTTAGGAGATACTTCAACATTATTAAATCCGGATGTAGTTCAGGAGATTATGGATGAAGCTTTATGATGAAAAGACAAAAGGCAATCGAATCGATTGCCTTTTACTTTGTTGGGATGATTTTATTATTTGAAATAACTAAAATCTTCTCCATCCTCAATAGCTAGAAGACTTTCGTAAATCAACTTGATCACATTTTCAACATCATTTCTGTGTACCATTTCTACAGTAGTATGCATATAGCGTAAGGGTAGAGAGATTAATGCAGATGCAACACCGCCATTACTGTATGCGAACGCATCGGTATCTGTACCGGTCATTCTGCTTGATGCCATACGTTGAAAAGGAATATCATTTCCCTCGGCGGTATCAATTAAAAGCTCTCTCAATTTATTTTGGACAGCAGGAGCGTAGGAGATTACAGGACCCTCCCCGATTTTTGTTTCGCCTTGAGTCTTCTTTTCGATCATCGGCGTTGTGGTATCATGACATACATCAGTTACTATAGCTACATTAGGTTGTATGGTGTGCGTTATCATCTCTGCACCGCGAAGACCAATTTCCTCTTGTACAGAATTGGTAATATATAAGCCAAAAGGTAGCTCCTTTTTATTTTCTTTCAATAAACGAGCAACTTCAGCAATCATGAAACCACCCATTCTATTATCCAGAGCTCTACAGACGAATTTGTCGTTATTCAACACAAAAAATTCATCAGGATAGGTAATTACGCAACCTACATGTACCCCAAGTTCTAAAACTTCTTCTTTCGTATTACAACCAACATCAATACAAATGTTCTCTAATTTTGGCGATTCCTCCTTTGATTTATCACGGGTATGGATAGCAGGCCATCCAAAGACACCTTGAACCATTCCATTTTTAGTATGAATATTAACTCTTTTGGAGGCGGCAATTTGATGATCACTACCTCCATTACGGATAACGTAGATTAAACCATTATCTGTGATGTAATTTACATACCAAGAAATTTCGTCAGCATGACCCTCAATTACGACCTTATATTTGGCATCAGGATTAATGACACCGACAGCAGAACCATACGTATCGGTTATAAAGGTGTCTACATAGGGTTTTAGATAATCCATCCATATTTTTTGACCATCCCATTCATAACCGGTCGGAGCTGGGTTATTCAAATATTTCTCCAGAAAATTTAATGAGTCTTGGGTAAGAATACTTTTCTTTGACATAGTAAAGTTTTAAATTACAATTTTTCACGAAGTTAATAATATTCGAATAGATATTAAGTTTAGCTAAAGGTATTTCTTATTTTTGGAATGATTTTAGAAGCGATAACAAGCATGATAAAATACCTTATATATATAGGATGTCTTTTTTACTCAATTGCAATACTCGCTCAAGGCGGAATTGAAAAGGATACTACATATAATGATTCTACTAAGTATGTTCAGTATTATATAATAGAAGGTGACACCATACCCCATGAAGCAATTGACTTGGATGAAGTAATTATTCTGGGAAAACTGAAGTTTGATGATAAACTTGCTAGAAGACGCTACTTGATTTTAAGAAGAAAAACAAGGAAGGTGTATCCATATGCTAAATTGGCAGCTGATAGATTAACAAGTTTGAACGATCGACTGGTTGCAATTAAAGGTAAGAGAGCACGTAAGCGGTATGTGAAAATTCTTCAAAATTATATGGAAGATGAATTTACACAAGAGTTAAAAAAAATGACGCGAACAGAAGGACAAATTTTAGTGAAGCTGATTAACAGACAAACAGGATACACAATGTTCGATTTGGTAAAGGAATATCGAAGCGGTTGGAGTGCCTTCTGGTACAACAACACCGCAAAGCTTTTTAAAATTTCTTTGAAGGAAGAATATGATCCTATCAATGTAGAGGAAGATTATTGGATAGAAGATATCTTACAGCGTAGTTTTCAGAATAATATTCTTGAAGAACAACGTACTGCACTTGACTTTACTTTTTACGATTTGAGAAATAAATGGTCTACAAGTAAAGCTACTCCGTCTGCGAACTCCAAGTCTTAATGGGATAAGTTTTGAGACGAGTGCCAAAGTTTCAATATAAAATCATAAAAAAAATTCATGCTTGATAGAGTTAATTAAAATTATTTTTATTAATTTTATATTCTATCTTTTTTAAAATCAGCAACTTCTATTTTAGGTTAAAACATTTTACAGAAAAAGGCTTGAGAAACTGCAAAAGGGTTGTATGTTTGCACCCGCAAAACGGGCTAACTG
>NZ_JBJKFI010000006.1:0-292087 GCF_045505135.1 Aquimarina sp. 2-A2
GTTTTTCATGGTGACAGTTTGAATTTAAAGTTAGTAAATTCGAATTATTAACTGTCCTATTTTTAGGGAAGCCTACAAATTTATTTCTTCTTTTTTTACTTTTAGATTTTTATCATTATAACTATAAGTATCTCCATAAGATAAATTTCCATCCGCTGAGTATTTTTTAAATTCAATTTCGTTGTTCTTATTGTCGAATTTAGATTTATTTATGTATTGTATTGTGCTGTCCTTGAAGTAGCCAGTATGCTCGATTAGATTGTTTTTTAAATCATACTCAAATGTCTTTCGATAAGATGGGTTATTATTAGCATCAAGATTTATTTCTTCGATAAGATTTTTGTTATCATCGTATATATAGTTCATTATATCAATAACTACATTTTTTGAGTTATAGCTAATTTCAGAAACTTTGTTTCCTGATTGATCGTATTGAATTATTCCTTTTGCGACCAATTTATTTCCATTTTTATAAAAAGAATTTTCTATTTCTCTTGATTTTTCATATTTGTAGGTTCTCTTATATTGAATAGAAAGATCACTATTGTAATTAATATGCTCTATTTTGTTATTATACCTATCATAATGCGTGGAACTTTTAGAATAAAACCCACCCTTAGATGTGTAAACATATTCATCTATTTGATTCCCGGATATATTAAAGGTAATATCAATATCTAAATGATCTTCTCTTGGGACTATTAAAGGTTCTACTTTTACAATTTTATCGTTTTCCATGAGTGCCTTAAAACAACGCATTTTTAGCATTTTAACACTTCCCGTCAATCCCAGTTGATCTAATTTATTTTCATTTTGACTAAAACCTATAAAGGAAACCAGTAATAAGATAATAATTTTTGCTTTCATTAAATTTAAATTGTTTTTATTTTTAAATGTAGCCTAACAATGTTATATAATTTCCAAAGGTAACTATACTTCGCATTTACGATTCACTACCCTAAGTATACAAAGTGGAGTTGGTAGCGGGTTTTAACAGTGACTAAACTACAGATTTTAATTAAGATAAGCGAATTTTGTTAAGCACTAGTTAATAGCCACTAGCCAGAAGGTAAAATTTTATTGAAGGAAGACAGGAAATAGGATAGCATGAGGCTTAACTGAGCTCTATAGAAATACTCAGCAATCGACATACTAATAAATATCGACCCGGTTTAGTTAATACGGCCTTCATGCTCGGTCGTACCGACCACATGAATGGTTAGTTGTTAGCCACTGTTATTTATCTAATTTGTATTTCGAAATATGACCAGAAACATCTCCACCAAGGAAAAGATATCCATTGTGCTCTTCAACAGAGGTTGCTTCTGCCACAAACTCTCCAGTTGTATCGTAATATGTTTTTAAAATCTCTCCATTGCAACTCAAATGCATTAACATTCCATAAGGCACTCCTTCTGGTTGTAAAAAAGATGGAAGACCGTAAACGATTTTTTTAATTACAGGTTTTGGATGTATTTCATCTAATGAATTATCTCTTTTAGTAGAAAACCCAAGCCAAAAACTACCATCTAATCTTCTAGAAATTCCGTTTGGAAAGCCTGGTAAATTATCTAAAAAAACATCTTTAGTTCCTTTTTTATCACCTTTGAGCCAATATCTAATTATTCTATATCTTGCTAAATCAACCATTAAAACGAAGTCATCATTTTGAGATACTGCAACTCCGTTTCCAAAATAAGTTCCATCTATAAGAGTTTTTACTCGTTCGGTTTTTGGGTCGTAACTATAAAGCCCACCATCTGGTTTAGCTTCCATTAATAATTTCCAAATATTTTTATTGCTAAAGGTCAGTTTTGATGATGTATTTGTAAAGTATATCATCCCATCTTTAGCTATATCTACATCATTAGGTATTAAGAACTTGTTGCCGTTCTCATCTTCACTTGCCAAAGTTTTTATTTTACCATTTTGGTCAATACTTATCAAACCTCTTTCTAAGTCGCAAGCAATAAGATTCTGATTATAATCAAAATGTAATCCCGTAACCCAAGATTCTGAATTCGCAAATACAGAAACTTTTCCTGATACATCGATTTTTAAAACTCTACCATCTGTGAAGTCTGTTTTAGAAATGTGAACTCCACAATACAAATTTCCTTGATTATCTACTGCAATGTCCTCTGGGCCAAACCAACCATCTAAATCTATCCGCTCGCTTGTGCTTAATAATTCATTTTCTGCAAGTACTCCTTCCTGCTTTGGTAATAACGATGGCGACCAAGCTACTGCACTAAATGACCAAGAGTTATATAGAACACTAATACTACATACTGAAAATATTGAGAGTATTATGATAATTGATCCCTTTATTTTCCTTGATATTTTCATTGTGTTTCTTTTTTTACGATTTACAAAACACAAAGAAACAACAGCCTTTAATATTTACATCTTGACATTTGTTAGGAAATGGAAATCTCTTTCCTAACTCGACTTAGCGATTCGGAAGCTATGCCAAGAAAACTGGCGATTTGATGTTGAGGAACTCTACTTATTATTTTTTTGTCGTAATTTTCTAAAAAATCTAGATACTTTTTTTTTGCTGATTTTGTCTGCATTGTTAAAGTTCTTTCTAAAGCACAAAGATGATTTTTTTCGGCTAAAATTCTACCGAATTTTTCAAACTTTGAAGATTCTTTATATAACTGATCCAAACTATGAGATGATATTTCATAAACGATGCTATCTTCAATAACTTCTAAAATTTCTGAAGAAGTTGTTTGATTGATAAAACTGTTGAAAACCGTTATAAATTGATTGTCACAAGCGAAGTAAGTAGTAATATCTTTTTCGTCTAAACTTTTATATGTTCTTAATAGTCCAGATTCAATAAAGTACAAGGACTCTGCCATATTTTCTTCTTTAATTAATACGGTTTTCGCTTTAAACTCTTGCTTTTTTAGATGTTTAGAAAATTTTTCCCAGTCACTTTCTGTCAACCCAATTAATTCTTTCAATATTTTATTTAGTTCGTTCATTTTTTTTAATGTTTGTTACGGGACATTTACACTAAATTAGTTTCTAACCTTGTTATTTTTTGTTTATTTCTAAGATGTCTCTCATCAATGAAACCTAAAAATATATTTCTAAAAAAGACGTTCCAAATCCCATTTCCTATATGGTCAATAGCAACATGTTTTTCTTTATAAAGCCAAATCAAAAAGATTTGGCGAACTCAGTAAATATACGCTAAACATAGGATGTAGCATTTATTAGCTATGTTTTATAAATCGTAGTAATAACTAGTTTTTAATTCTCAATCAAATGCTCAATACTCTGTCCTGAATAAAGGTAAGATAATCCATTTCCATCACCACCACTCGATTCAGAATCGGAAATTGTTATTTTTAGTTTTTCAAATAAATAATTTCCTTGCTCAATTTCTTTAAAGTCATATCCTTTTGAGTTCAGCTGATTTAAATAAATATTAATATCCTTTTCAAACACCAATTCAATATTATCAATCCAAACTTTAAGTCCCCAATGAACTTCTAATTCACTAAGGGTATTGTCTTTGTCATAACTCAAAAAGAAATAATTTTTCGTTCCACTTATGTCTTGATAAACATCCCTTTTTTGGTCAATATCGTGACTTGTATCACCATCGAAGAATTCAGACATTTCAATCACTTTATCATCTTCTTTGTGTTGATTCTTTAGTTTTTGTCTGACCGATTTTCTATCATCATTCCAACGGAAAATATCAGAGTTCAATTTAAATCCTTCGTGCGGTAAAATCTCTATTTTCATATTTGGTCAACTTGTAGCCTAACAATGCTATATAATTTCCAAAGGTAACTATACTTCGCATTTACGATTCACTACCCTAAGTATACAAAGTGGAGTTGGTAGCGGGTTTTAACAGTGACTAAGCTACAGATTTTAATTAAGATAAGCTAATGTTAGCCAAGTGGCAGAAGTCAATATGAGGGAGACACAGAATACTGACTTATTAAATTCAAGTTATGGTTCCTGATTCCTGATTCATTACTACACGATTATTTGAAACTTTAAAATTTAAGATTTTTTATTTTACATTTAGTATTCAAAATACACCCTTTCCGACCGCGCGTTGCTTGGCCACCTTTCCCTGTCTAGGGAAAGGAGCCGTTTTTAGATTACTTACCCACTATAATCGCAACCGTCAAAGCACAGTTTAATCCATTTGTAACACTCACACAATTTATGGGCTTATTAAAAGTCAATACTATAGGTCTAAAACAGGCTAATAAAGTAATGCATCTATCCGCTATCGAATATAATTTAAAGAAGTACTTAAAATTCATTAAGAAAGACTCAATAAGTAAAGCGGGAGTGTTTTGATCCATATTTTTCGATCAGAATGCCTTCTAAGGCCTGAAATAAAGCGTTTAGAGCAATTTGTATTGCAGTAGTTATTAGTATATCGTTTTAAAGAACCAGCGCTTAGATCCAAGATTTTATACCGATCTTATCATTTTTAAGGGCTTATGCAACGGTTACCGGTGTTGGCAACAGTTATTTTATTTCCTAATTATTTTTTTTGTTATAGAAGAATTATCTGATTCAACTTTTATAAAATAAATACCTGGATTTATGGAATTAGGAATATTATTCAATTTGATTATTTGAGATGAGTAATATTCTTGTTTTGAATATACTGTTTGACCTAAAATATTTGTTATCGATATTAATAATTTTTTGTTTTCAAATCTTTCAGGTACAGAGATATTAATGTTTTCATCAAACGGATTTGGGTAAACTGCAATTTGTTCCTCATAGAAATCCTCAATACTTAATTCCGTGTTTACAACAACATTAATTTCCGTATATGTAGATTCGCCACAGTCATTTATTTTTTTTGCTTTCAATGTATGTAACCCCTCTGTTTCCCATAAAACTTTAACTTTATAATAGCTCGTATTATTATCTACTATTAACGTTCCTCCACTATCTAGTACCCATTCAGTTGTTGAAAATAAATCAACAGGTATTATATATTCTTCTTCTGTATTAATTAAAGTATTATCATTACCAAATATGAGTTCAGGTTCAGAAGGTATATATGTTTTTAGATTTTGAATAAAATTATAGTCCCATAAGAAAATATTATCTTCATTTTCAACGTAAATATTTGGATAAGAGCTATTATAATCAGCCCAAAATCGCTGAGACCATGTTAATCCATTGTCATGAGAAATATATAGATTTCCACTATTATCAAGTATCATAAATGAATCATCATCAATTGCTTTTATTTTATTGATATAATATGAAATGTTACTTTCAATAAGGTTTTGGTTGGGAATATCATATATAAAAATTTTACCTCCTGGATATCTAGGGTAGAAATATATTTTATTTGGATTACTATAATCAAATCTATCATATTGAAGATTGTGAGAATAGCCTGAAATCTGTGCAACAAAGTCCCAAGTTGTTCCTCCGTCGTTTGTTTTATAAACTATAGGTTCTGAATTTGTAGAACTACCATATAATATAAAGTTATCTTCATCTATGAACTGATATTGTCTAGTTGTCACATCACTAGGTGTTGGAATTAAACTCCAAGTTAAGCCTTTATCAGTTGAATGATGTATGTTTCCAAACCCAAAAACATATAAATCGTTTACTGATACTTGGGTAAGTTTACTTACTGAATAGTTTGTGTCAGCTGGCAAATCAGTAATATTTAAAATTGGACCATCTACCCATGTTGCTCCTTTGTCAAAAGATTCAGATATAATATATCCTTCACCATAATTACTTGGATTGGAATATCTCCAATGACTAATATAATCACCTTCTGCATACAAAGTAAAGCCGACAACACCATCTGTCTCATAGACTTTTTTCCAGCTAGAACCTTTATCTTCAGAGATTAAGATTGAAGAATGAGTGTAGTTACCTCCACTTACAACTGAATAGATATATTCATTTTCATTAATTTTTTTGAAATATCCAGCACTATTAGAATTTCCTTCTCTCGGTGAACCACTGTCAAGTTGAATCCAATTTGCTCCTCCATCTATAGTTTTATATATAAACCTTCCCATATTTGGTGAACCTTGTTCTTTCTTTCCTATAGCAAAACCAACATTGTTTGTTGTGATATATATATCAGTTAAATAGCCATCTTGGTTGATATTTGCACTTTCTTCAATTCCATTTCCTATATCAACTTTTTTAATTCCATTTACTACATAACTTGAATAATATAAGAAATCATTATTTACTGTAAATGCTCCAGTAGTCCATTCAACATAATAATTTGTTTGTGTCCAAGAATTTCCACCATCAACAGTTTTGTAAATGAAATCTCCTCCACTTAAATATCCTGTTTGAGAATCAATAAATTGTAATTTTTGTATATATGAGTTTGAGGGATTATTCTCAATTGTCCATGTTTCTCCTCCGTCAATAGTTTTGTAAAAGTCATTACTTCCCCAAACATAACCTATGTTTTCATCTAGGAACAATACATCATTTGGACTAAAACCACCAAAATCAAGTGTTGAAATGTTTGATGTTACTTCAATCCAAGTTTCTCCACCATCAATTGTTTTGTACAAAAAAGCTGTATCATTAACTAAATAATCATTTATACCAACTAGATATCCCAAATCATCATTAATAAAATTGACTCCTGTAAAATTTTCAAGACCATTAATTCCTATTCTTCTTTCCCAATCTATTCCCTTGTTTTCAGTGAAAAGAATAATTCCATCTGCGCCAAAAACAAAAGCTTTGTTAGAATCAATTAATTCAACATCATTTAATGGATTATAATAAAAAGCTTGGTAATGAGGTAGTTCATATGTTTCCCAAGAAATCCCACCATTATTGGTGGTCAGTAAAGAAGAACCTCCTATTACAAATCCATTATTTTCATCCCAAAATCTAACATCAGACAGTGCACTTATCTTGTTTTCAATATATTGTCCACATTGAGAATATGAGTTATAAAAAATTAAAAAGGTGATAATAATTGGTAATACTTTTTTCATTTGTAATGTTTGTTTTAATTGTTGCCAACAATGTTATATAATTTCCAAAGGTAACTATACTTCGCATTTACGATTCACTATCCTTAGGTTACCAAGTGAGGTGGGGATTTGGTTTTAACAGTGACTAAACTACATTTTTTATTTAAATAAAGCCAATGCTAGTAAAATGGCACTAGATATTAGCCATTAGCCAGAAGGAAAAATTTTATTGAAGGGAGACAGAAAACAGAATAGCATGAGGCTTGACTTAGATCTATAGAAACATATCGCAATCCAAATAGTAACAAGTATTGACCCGGTTGAGTTAACACCGTATTTATAGCTGGTCCGATCGACTGGATGAATGGTTAGTTGTTAGCAACTGTTTTTTATAAATTCTTCAATTCCGTTCTCAGAATGCAAATCAAAAGATTCGGATTTGTACCAGTCTATAGCAAGAAAGTCATAAGTCTTTACAAATTCAGAAAGTCCATTTTTAAATTTATTTTCCAGTTCTTCGTTTTCTATTCTTCCTGTCGTCCAAATATATTTTAGTTTTCCATTGTCTTCGTCTAGTAAAAGAGCAAACTTTTTTGAGCCAAAACCAAACGGAACTTTTTCTCCAGTCAAATGTCCAACATTCTGATGAACAACTTCTTTAATTCTTTCCATTCCATTCTTCTCAAAAATTTCCGCAACAGATTTAAAGTCAATTTTTTTGTCAATAGTCTTTATCGGTATTTCACCAATTTCGGTAATGTCTGTAAATCCGTAACCGTCAAAATGTTCTTTTCCAAATTCGTTGATTCTATTTGACTCCTTTTTGATGAATTCTAAATTGTCTTTTGGTAGTAATTCAATCATTAAATGGTCATCTTCCCACAAATGCAATACGTCAGCAAACTCATATGGTTTTTTCTCTTTTGGTTTAATTCCGAATAGTTTTCGTAGGTTCATTCTCAAATTGTGCAGTAGAGTAGAGCCTGATAGCTCTACTCCTATGTCTATCTGTTAAAGATATAAATATTCTAGAACTATCAGTGTCCCCTTCATCAAACCGTACGTGAACTTTGGAGTCACAACATGAAAGGCAAACGACAAAGCACAGTTGAGCCGGTCTTTGGGACACTCACACAATTTATGGGCTTATTGAAAAACATTACTATAGGTCTAAAACAGGCCAATAAGTGTATACATCTATCCGCTATCTCCCATAATTTAAAGAAGCATTTAAAATTCATCAAGAAAAACCCAGTACGTAAAGCGGGGGATTGTATTTAATCCATATTTTTCGATCAGAATGCCTTCTAAGCCCTGAAATAAAGTGTTTAGAGCAATTTGTATTGCAGTAGCTATTAATATATCATATTAAAAAACCAGCGTTTAGACTCTAGATTTTATACCGATTTTATTTTTTTTAGAGCTTGTGTAATGGTTACCGGTGTTTTGTGGTGTTTTTCTTTTCCTTCTCCCTTTGTTCTCGTTTCTGTCTTGCCTTAACTTTCCAAGGAGCATCAATGCCCCAATCTCCAGCCATTATGCAACCATAAGGCAAAATTTCATCTACAACTTCCCCCAAACCAAATTCTTTCATTTGATCTTGTACATTTTGTGCATTTTTATAAGCACTTGGCAATTCTGAAATGTCAATATGGTTGGAGAAAAAACGAATATCTAAACCATCAGTTTCTTCTGCAAAAATTTGTTCTTTCGTTTTACCTACTTGGTTTCTCTTGTGTTGCGTTCTACTAATATTTCTGCCAGCTCCGTGAGGTGCAAAACCTAAATTACTTTCAGTTGTTTCTCCTTTTACAATTAAGACAGGTTCACTCATATTCAATGGAATTAGTCTTAATCCATCTTGCGAATCAGGCACAAATTTATTATCCAATGGTGTTGCTCCTTTTGCGTGATAAAATAAATCATCTTCCTTAAACACAAAATTATGTTCGTTCCAAAATCTATTTACAGGTTCAATATTTAACCCTTGATATGTCGCATTATGAATTACTGTATGGTTTAATTTAGTCCAATCTCTAATTATCTGAAGAGCTTCCCAATACGTTTTTCCTTCATCAGTATCGTAAGGAATCCAAGCATTTTTGGCTAAGGTCTTTGGAGATATTTCTTTTCTAAAATATTCAGCCAATTTCATTCCAGTTGAATACAAGTTTGCTCCAAAACCACGACTTCCGTGGTGAGTCACCATAATTGTCTCACCAGTATTTTTTGACCTACCCATAAATAGGAAATGATTTCCATCTCCTTGAGTTCCCAAATGAGTTTTTGCGAAATTTATACTTCTTTCGCTGTTAAGGTATTTATTGTTTAAAATTCGTTCTAATAATTCCTTTTCTAATTCAAAATGGTCTGTACGACCACCACCTCCAAAATGTGTTACTGAATGAGCAATATCTAATGCTTTCTTTGGGTCTATCATACCAAAGTTTGTCATCATTACAGAGCAGCAAATATCCGCACTGTGCATTGCAGGGTGAATTGCGTTTTTTGTCGCAACAATTCCACCAACTGGAATTTGTCCATTTTCTCCAGTTGGACAAGCATCTGGCATTACTGCACCTTTTGTAATTGTAGGTGTTTTCATCAACTCTTCCATTGTCTCGAAAACTTGCTGAACATTAGATACTTCATCTTCTGATTCAGCTCTTATATTCTTATAATATGACAATGAATTTTCATATGGGTTTATAATTTCAGGCATTATAGAATTAGCATAATTCAATATTGATTGACCTTCCAAATTGTTTTTATTGGCAAATTCAATTATTTCCTCGAAGTATTTTGAGGGTTTTAAACCTAAACCTATTAATGTTTTTCCTGTTATCATTTTTAGTTTTTTCTAAATTGTTGCCATCAATTTTAAATAGTCACTTTTGGTAACTATATAGTTCTTTTACGATTCACTATCCTTAGGTTATGAAACGGGGTGGGGATTTGGTTTTAACAGTGACTAAGCTACAGAATTTAATTAAGATAAGCGAATTTTGTTAGGCACTAGTTAATAGCCACTAGCCAAAAGGTAAAATTTTATTGAAGTGAGAACAAGAGACAGGATGACAGCATGAGATATGATTGAAATCTATAGAAACACATAGCAATCCCTATACTCACTTGTATCGACCCGGTTTAGTCAACACGGCGTTCATGCTCGGTCGTACCGACTGGATGAATGCTTAGTTGTTGTGCATAGTTTTATCTTAAATAATTATATACACTTCCTGGTTTATTGAAAGATTCAACTATGTCAAATGTTATATGAATCTTAGAGGTGTATTTTCCTTTATAACCTTTTTTCTTGATCAACTGGATGAGTGTTTTTAATATTGTTTGATCATATAGTTCAGCCTTCTTCTGCTGCATTATTTCAGTGTTTTCAAATAAAAAAATATACTCCGATCCAAGACTAATTAATCTCTGAATAGTTGGTTCTTTTAATGAGCTAAGTATTTCGCGATCAAGGACAGTTAATTGAGTCTCCTCAAATAACATTTTATCGTATATTATATAATCTACATTTAATTCTTTAGCTGAAAAATTTTTCGGAGTTTCTGGATTTAACTTATTATAGATTTTAATAAATCTCTCTCCTATTATCTGTCTGTCTAAATAATAAATTGGTAGTTTAGTTTCATCGATTTCTTTATCAATTATCAACCTAAGTCGTGGCCCAAAGCTTTTAACTATTGGCTCATAATATATATCGGCATTTAAAAGATGTGCAGAATATTCCTTAATTAGAAAATCATTCAAGTGGGAATATTCAGGAGTTAGTTTTTCTATTCCTTCTTTTACCTTTTTTGCTTTAATATATGTTGGATCATTTGTGAGCATAGTCAATTTTATTTATTAAGCAGTAGAGTAGAGCCTGATAGTTCTACTCCTATTTGTATCTGTTAAAGATATAAATATTCTAGAACTATCAGTGCCCCCTTCATCAAACCGTACGTGAACTTTGGAGTCACAACATGAAAGGCAAACGACAAAGCACAGTTTAACCCATTTGGGACATTCACATAATTTGTGGGCTTAGGCATAATCAATACTATAGGGCTAAAACAGGCCAATACGTCTATGCATCTATCCGTTATAGCATATAATTTGACGAAGTCCTTAAAATTTATCAAGAAAAACCCAATATATGAAGTGGGAGTGTTTTTACTCCATATTTTTCGATCAGAATGCCTTCTAAGGCCTGAAATAAAGCGTTTAGAGCAATTTGTACTACAGTAGCTATTAGTATATCATATTAAAAAACCAGCGTTTAGGCTCTAGATTTTATACCGATCTTATCTTTTTTAAGGGCTTGTGCAACGGTTACCAATGTTGTAAGTAGTACTTATTCACCCTTCTTTCAATGGTTTTAAGACTAATTCATCTATTATTTCATATTCTTTATCTCCCCAATGACTATCTCCTGGAATAGCAGGAACTTCTAACCAATGAGTAACTTCTCCGTTGTCTAAAACTGTCTTTTTAGGAAATAGTTCTCCTCTCTGATTTTTCTGTATTGATTCTAAAGTTTCATTTAATTCATTTATAGACTTATAGTCACTTATAATCAATGAAATCAGATTAAACAATCCGATTAGAGCGTTGTCAACCTTTTCTTTATTTAGTTGTTTTCCATTATGAATAAAATCATTTCTGGTTTTACGAGCGAAGTTTAAAAGTCTATAAACTTCTAATGGAATATACCCTTTTTGAAACAATACCTCTATTCGTGTAGATGTTGTCCAACTTCTAAAATCTTTTAAGAAGTCTTTTCTTCCTTCAACTATTCCCTTAATTTCCTTATCAATCACTTGGGATTTCCATATTTGATTGACCAACTGCTCAATGGAAGTCCATAAAAATATAAGACTTTCAGACCATTGATTTCTAACATAATGAGATGTCCCATCAAGTAGCATATTTGGCGAAAGATTTTTTATTTTCTCAAAAATCAGTTCCCCTTTTTTATAACTATCCTGTAATTCAGTAATAGTTATTGAATTAGGTTCTAATAGTTTAATCGCATCCATTGTTCCAACAAGTTTATTTCTTATTGATTTATGAAAACCAGCAACAAGACCAGAACTTCCTCCGTGAATTTTTATATAACCATCAAAAAACAGAGTGCCAAATGAAATATTATCAGGCTGTACAGATTCAGAATAGATTCCTCCAAGTAATAATATTCCTAATGTTTGATTAAATTTCGCCAAAGAATCTTCTTTGTTTGAAAACTCTTTAGTGGCTGGTAATACTAAACTTCCGTCAAATCCAATACCAAGTGATAGAGGTGCAATACCAATATCTATAAACGTTGACATTCTATTTAATTTGACATAATCATAGTCTTTACCATTGATTTGCTCAAGTGAAGGGTCCCATATATCAGTTTCTCTTACTATAATCCTGAAAGGTTTACAATTTCCTATTATTATTGGTGTATGATTATTGCTTTTCAATTTAGTTATGTCGGTTTTGGGTATTACTTACAACGTTAAGTGTATGTTTTGATTGGTGATAATCGTTTGCGTAGCGATAGCGCAGACAAACTATTTGCCAAATGAAATCATACATAGTGTTGTGTGCTTTATACTTTTTAATCAAAGTAGTTTCTCCAACTACTTCCATACTTGTTGTCAAAATTTAATTTACTATCGAATTTGACGTAAATAAATTTGTTATTTTTTAAGTAGTTGAATTCATCATATGGTTTAATTGAATGAAAGTACAGTTCTCTTATTTCACTCTCCTTTTGTTTTGCTAATTCTAATTGTGATTCGTCATGGCAAAATATAATAATGGTTCTGTTAAAAAGTTTGACACACCATAAATTGTCAACCATCTTTCTAATTGACTCTTCCATCTGTAGTTCACTTACTTCATGGAAAGCCTCTTCACATGCAACGCTTTTGAAAGAACTAAAAATTGTGAATATTATATTGTCATAAGAGTTGTATTCAGGGTATTGTTCAATGAATATTTCAGATGCTTTTTCTTCCAGAGAAGGATACGGGTATTTTTCTCTTAGCCTAGAGTCTTTGAGGGAATCCAAAATCACATGTAATCTAGGTGCTGTGCCGAGAACTTTTCCAGCGGTTAGCATACCTTCATTTTTATGTTTAAGTATGTCAACGTATATGTTGAGCGGTTTGACTTTGAATTCATTAAAGAAAGCATCATAAAACCCTCTAAAATTAGAGTCCTTTTCTAAAAGACCATTTCTAATGTTTTTTGTCTCAATATATTCTTTGTCTCTACTTGTCATTTGTTATGCATAACGTTTAATATATGTGTCGTAGCAAGGCAAATTGTTACCGTGCTTTTCGATTTTTATTGCGCATTGGTTGCTAACTTTTATTTTGTGCAGGCATTGCGCTTTACCAAAAATACAATAACCATTCGATTGATCACTTTGCTGCTATGATCACATATATAATGTTAGGTTCCTTTATTTATTTCTCCGAATCGTTTAATTTTTGCGAAGGCTTTGTGTCTGAATTTTTGACTATATTTTTCATTTTCTATTAACCAGTTCAGTCCTTTTTTTAATTCAGGATTAATTTCATTCTCGTTCAACCATTCAATTCCTAATTCAGCCCAATGAGTTGAAATGCCAAAACTTACTTTAATTACTTCTATTTCCAGTTCAGCGATTTGGAAATCTGAGTTCAATTCAGACTCATCTATCTTTTCATTTAAATAATTTCCAAAATCGGTTCGATTCATCTCAAGAATAGGTAGAATTCCGAGTATTCCACCCTCCTCAAGAGATTTTAGTCCTTCGGCTGTATCAGCAAACCAATTTCCATATTTATCAACTCCAGCATAATATCCACTATTTTTTATATCAAAAATAGGGGTCCATTTTATATATTTTCCGCTTTTGGTCTTTTTCAATTTAAATCATTTTCATTGCACCTAAAACTGTTAAATAATCACCTTTGGCAACTATATTTCTCTAATATCTATATCAAAAAGCAACTAAAAGTTACCAAGTGGGGTGAGGATTTGGTTTTAACTGTCACTAAACTACAGATTTTATTTAAATAAAGCTAATGTTAGGCACAAGGCAAAAGTTTATAAAAGGGAGACAGGAATCATGACGCCAGCAAGATACATGACAATTAAATTCAAGTCTTGGTTCCTGATTTACGATTTATTACTACACTATTATTCAAAACACACCCTTTCCGACCGCGCGTTGCTTGGCCACCTTTCCCTGTCTAGGGAAAGGAGCGCTGTTCTATATTACCCACCAACTATAAAGGCAAACGACAAAGCACAGTTTAATCCATTTGGGACACTCACACAATTTATGGGCTTACGAAAAATCAATACTATAGGTCTAAAACAGGCTAATAAAGTAATGCATCTATCCGCTATAGCGTATAATTTGAAGAAGTACTTAAAATTCATCAAGAAAGACTCAATAAGTAAAGCGGGAGTGCATTTAGCCCATATTTTTCGATTTGAATGTTTTTTAAGGCCTGAAATAAAGCGTTTAGAGCAATTTGTATTGCAGTAGTTATTAGTATTTTGTTTTATAAAACTAGCGCTTAGACCCAAAATATTATACCGATTTTATCTTTCTTGAGGGCTTGTGCAACGGTTACCATTGTTACCTGCTGGCTTTTTTTCCTTTTAGTTCAAAATTTAAATTTATAGTAAAATCTCGTTTATTATTATTCGAAAAGTCGTTAAATACCCAACCTTTAGTTTTATCGAAGTGACGGAACGTTCTCCAAAATCTTTTGTATTCGTTTTCTTCCAAAAAATTATTGTTGTCTTGGTCACATAACGGAATTATAAAAGCAAATACTTTACACGTGAAATAGAATTCTCCGACAGCAAATGGAATCTCTTTGTCTTCCGTTTTTCGTAAAAAGTAAGTTAATTTGGGTTGTAGTGCAAAAGAATGATAAGAAGTCATTTCTGCAATTTTTGGTAATCTATCAATTTCTATTTTACCATTTATCCAATCAATGGTTTTTTCGAAATGATTCAAATACTTTTTGTCGATTATTGAGAGATAATATTTGCACAAAGCTTTGTATATGTTTTGAGATATAATTGGTTGCTCTGCTTCTAATTTTAGACTATAATTTTCATCATCTTCAATAGGTCTATCATCTTCACTTTGAAATGAAAATTCAACATTTCCATTATTCTTTAAATCAAAATTTTTTCCTTTAAATTTTTTAGAACCGCCTTTTCCTTTTCCTCTATTTTTTCCTTTTACATCATATATTGTTCTAAAAAGGGATAAGTATTGAACTATATCAGGTTCAATTGTTTCACTAAACCTCTTATTACACTCATCACATTCTTCATATAGTACAATTGTTTTGTTTCCAAGTGCTTCTGATATTGCGTGAGCTTTGCTGTCAAATGTTGTTGAATCACTTTTTCTATAACAAAACCTGCAAATTCTTTGAGGTTTGTTTTTTTCTCCTATTTCTACTCTTTTATCTCCAACTCCTCCCAAATTATAATTTCCCATTAAATCTCCAAATAGTTCTGTCGTCTGACTATTTAGTTCTTCAAAATCTAGCCCTTCTTTTATGGCTCGCAGATAGTCTCTTAATTTAATGCTTTCTGCAAGCTCCATTTTAATATTCGGAAGAAAAAAGAAAGATTCTTCATCTCCTAGTTTGTTGAAGAAAGCCTTCAAAGCATTTACTTGCGGTAACTTTCTGTTGTATTTTGATACGAAATCGCTTATTTTAGTTATACTTTCAGGTGAGTTGTTTTGTAATGAGATAACTAATGGTCGATCATTTTCATCAACTGTCGCAAATATTGAAATAATGTCATAAACAAATTCTTCAACTTCGTCTTTATTAGGCGATTTTAATTCAAATCCAATAGTATCGTCTAATGCTATAAATTTTATTTGATAACTGTACATTGTTTTCAGCTTGCAGGTAACACTGTTATATAATCACCTTTGGTAACTATATTTCTCTTTTGCGATCACTACCCTAAGGATACAAAGTGGAGTTGGTAGTGGGTTTTAATGTACTAAACTACAGATTTTATTTTACATAGAAGATTTTTTATATAGATAGGATTATAAACCACTAGTTCGATAGGAGCCAGGAATCATGATGACAGGAAACAGAATGTAATAGTTGCTAGCTTGTAATAGTATGTTTAAACTTCAACAGGCTAACTTCAGTATTCAATATTTTATATTCAATATTCAACTACTATATATTCTTTTTTGCATCACCCAAAAAAGAATCAACCCGCCCGAACGCATATTTTAGGTTACTACGCGATAAATCGTTTAGGCGGGCGGGAAAAGTCTAGTCTTAAAAAACTTTCGCTAAAAATAACGTTCAGTACGTTACATGAAATTAAACAGGCTAACTGATTTAACCTCAATAATTGCTACTGTTACTTTAAGAATGGCATATACTTCTCGTTTTATACGAATTTCCTGTAGCCACTCCCTTCACTTCATTTTTTACGCTAAAGTTTTTATAGGACGTTTTTATCTCGCACTAAAGTTAATGCGGGCCAAATACTTTTACATTTAGCGTTTACTATTTAATGTTTTAAACTTCAACATGCTAACTTCAGTGTTCGATATTTTATATTCAGTATTCTAAATTCACCCTTTTCCCACCTCCCGGAAACCTTCAGGACAAGTGCGGCACGCTTTCCAACCTCCGGGAAACCTTCAGGACACGGGCGGCAACGTTTCCCACCTCCGGGAAACCTTCCTGACAAGTGCGGCACCTTTTCCCACCATCGGGAAACGCTCCTGACAAGTGCGGCAACTTTCCAAGCAGTGATAGCAAGGGTTTGCAAAAAAATCGATGTTATGACTCTCCACATACTATGTCGACTGTTTATCGGGTTTCCCTTCGATATAAATCATACATTTTTAGACATGCTATCCGTTTTATCTTCAAAATCATAAAAAATAATAATGTATCGGTAAAACGCCCAGTGTGTGAAATAAACGTTTGGAATCCTTTTGAAACATAGGTTTTACATCCCAGCCCAGCCTTCCCTTCAAAGGGAAGGAGCATAAAGTCTCTCTTTGAAGAGAGACTTAGGGAGATGTTGAGCACATTATATAAATAGAAACCCTTTTAGGACAAATAGCAGATATACAAAAAAATAATAATTCCGTCGCTTTTTACATATCCCAGTGTTTACAGCTGTTCAAACCGACAACAAACGACTGTAACCGAATATAAACGAAAGCAAATACTTGATAACCACCTCCTACTCCACCCCCATCCTACTTTTGTCCCAGTGCTTTTAAAGCCATAATAAATACTTTAATTAATTTAAATTTTTATATCATGAGTACACTTAAAAACAAAGTTCAGTTAATCGGTAATTTAGGTCAGGATCCGGAAATCATCACCTTGGACAGTGGTAAAAAGCTAGCAAAATTCTCACTGGCAACCAATGATTATTATTACAACAAAGAGGGGGACAAAGTTACCGATACACAATGGCATCAAATCGTTGCCTGGGGTAAAACTGCCGAGGTGATCGAGAATTACGTAAACAAAGGTCAGGAACTGGCCATCGAAGGCAAACTTACCACACGTAGCTATGAGGATACCGCAGGGGCTAAACGCTATATTACCGAGGTGGTATGTAGCGAATTGCTTATGATGGGTAAGTAAGCCCACTAACTACTCTACAAACCTAAGACCTGCTCAGAAGCCTCGCTCCTGAGCAGGTCTTTTTAGGTTTAACAGATTTTTAACCGCGCTATGCTGTTAGTCTATGCCAAAAGTTCGACTTTTATACAAACGAATTCTTTATGAGTATTTCCAAAATTACCTTTACCAATGTAGACGGACAAACCTTGTCCGGTAAATTAGAACTTCCGGCAGATCAGCATCCGCATAATTTTGCAGTATTTGCGCATTGCTTTACCTGTACCAAAAACCTAAGCGCCGTACGTAACATCAGCCGTGCGCTCGTAGCGAAAGGTTTCGGAGTGTTACGTTTTGATTTTACAGGCTTGGGAGAAAGTGAAGGAGAATTTGAAGACACTAACTTTTCAGGAAATGTCGAGGATTTGATCGCTGCAGCTGAGTATCTTAGAGAACATCATAAGGCACCTACCCTGCTTGTCGGACATTCGTTGGGCGGAGCAGCAGTTATCTTTGCAGCATCTCAATTACCTTCTGTACAAGCAGTGGCTACCATTGGTGCGCCCTCTAATCCTATTCATGTGCAACATTTGCTAAAAAGTGAATTGGAAGAAATACAAAAAAACGGAAAGGCCGTGGTCAACCTCAGCGGAAGAGATTTTACTATCAAAAAGCAATTTCTGGAGGATCTGGAAACCAAATCTCTGCCCGATGTGGTCAAAAATTTTGGTAAATCCTTACTCGTCATGCATTCACCACAGGATAGCTTAGTTGGGATTCAAAATGCTGAAGAAATTTATGTCGCTGCGTACCATCCTAAAAGCTTTGTTTCGCTTGACGGTGCCGATCACTTATTAATGAAAAAAGAGGATTCTTTATATGCAGGTGATGTGATCGCTACCTGGGCCTCGCGTTATGTACCGATGCCTGAGCAAACCAAACTATCTACCACCCACGAAGTAGTGGCCAGTCTGGATGACATCAATAGTTTTGTAACGCAAATGAAAGTTGGGAATCATCATATGATTGCCGATGAACCTATCGCCGTTGGCGGAACGGATTTTGGTCCGAATCCATACGAACTTGTATCAGCCGGATTAGCGGCCTGTACCGCAATGACCATAAAGATGTATGTTGCCAGAAAAGGTTGGCCTTTAGATCGTGTCGAAGTACATACCAATTATAAGAAAACACACAAAATTGACAGTGACCATTCTGAAGATCCGGAGGCTAAAATTGACACATTTTATCGTGATATCAAGTTAGAGGGTGCGCTGGATGATAAACAAATCGCCCGCATTTTACAAATTGCTAATAAATGTCCGGTACACAAAACCTTACATACCGAAACACAGGTCATTACTGAGATTGTGTAAATAGTATCAATCGAACTTACTATAAATAAAAGAACCGCCTTTCGGCGGTTCTTTTGTATTTCAAAAACTAGTAGGATTCTTACAGTCTCTAATTTTTGAGTAGCTTTTTGACCTGAAGCGTCTTCCCTACTTCATTACGAACCGTAATAAAATAGATTCCTTTATCAAGTCTTTGCAATGGCAAGGTAATTCTGCCGGCTTTATGTTGATATGCATACACCAACGTACCTCCTACGCGATAGATTTCAATAGCTACGCTCCCCTCTTGAGTTGGTACATCGATTTGCAGGTCTCCCGAGAATGGATTCGGATAGATAGCTACCGCCTTATCTTCTGCAACTTCCAGTTGAATTTCAGGATACGCTATTTCGCTGCGTGTAGCAGTTGCAATTCTTGTGGTAGTACAAGCTCCCAAAAACTTCCAATCAGAAGGGGTTCGCTCAAATAAATTACCTTGATATGTGACTTTATCGCCGGTTTGATAAGAAACTCCGCTACGCCACTCGTTTATCCCAGCACAGATATCATTCGGAGGATTAGAAGTCGTTGTATAACTTACGATCAAGGTGGCTGCTTTGCTTGCACCTCCTTCATAAGAATCTGCTACGCGTTTTGCCGATGTACTCGTACTACTCACACCTGTACCTGTAATCACGAAGCTGGCACTGTTTGATGACACCCATCCGCTACTGTTTACCAGGTTTTGTACCATCCCTTTCAAATCCGGCGATCGTTGCGCACTACCCCGTTGTCCCCTCGTCCATGCAGCAGGTCTCCATACTACACGATTGCTAAATACCGAACGATCCGATACATTGTTTGCTGATGAAAACGCTGCAGAATTGCTGCTATTTTCAAGCGCTATTTGTAGTTCAGTCGTTGCGCTGTTACTCTCATCCGCAGTAAATTGTAAATACGCACTGGTTATGGTTGCATTTTTAGGAAGGCGTACCGATTGAAAACGTAATCCTATGGTTTGATAACTTGAATTGTTACTGCTATCATACACCAATTCTAAGTCAGAACTGTTGGTGTATAACGCCCCATTTTTATCCTCTTCAACATCATCTGCTCCACTTACAATGGGTACAGTGATCGTTCCCGAATCCGGATCAGGATCTACGGCTCCATTTCTGTTTATGGTTATCACACTGCCGTTAGAAGGATTCCAAATATCAAGGTTAGCAGGTACTGCAAATACATTGGCATTAGAAACTTCGCCAACTTGAGCAGCATTATCAACCTTTATCGTACGTGTTTCGATTGTATTTTCATCTACAAAAATCCACTTAAATTGATTGAAGGAGGCCGAGTTACGAGTCCAAGCCTTGCCATCATTATTAGAGCGTAATGGTGCTCCCCAACAACCTTCTCCGACATACACAGTTCCGTTTTGATTGTCTCTTACAAATCCTTCATCATTACCCGATCCTGAACTGGGACGTATCGGCCAGGTGGATTTTACGGTATGTGCATCACACTCCACTACAAGTTTGACCCCTTTGGTATAAAAAAGATTAGCCCAATAATTGTACTGATTATTACCTTCACGCTTTGCAGATACGTGTGGACGCATGGGCTTATGATATTGCGCCATCTTCCATAACACATCTGTGTTTGCATTAAGATCATTCTCTAACCAGGTAGTTTGATTTCCGGCTATCGATATCTCGGTATTCAGCGTATAGCTACGAACTAAATTTTTTCCAAAAGTAATAGCATAATAAACATTCGACGATGGTACATCAAACAGATTATAGATACTGTTGTTACTATCCTCATGATTACCACGAGTAGCGACTATAGGAAACATACGATTATCACCGGCGATAGTTAATTGCCAATCTGTAAACCATTCCCTCCACTCACTATTACTGTCGCCATTGGTCATATCCCCACCAAACAACACCGCATGAGGTTTCAGTTTTGCCACCAAACTGTTGGCATTACGGCGCGGAGTCCGGTTATTACGAGAATCACCTCCCGCGATAAAAGACAAACGACTATTATCTGACGGAGCGGTTTTGAACCAAAAACGTTCACTTACCCCCTGACTGTCGCTAATTACAAAATAATACGCAGTGTTAGGCTGTAATCCCGTTAATCGTGCAAAGGTATTGTTCATACCTTTATAATAGACGCTACGGTCTATGGATTTAGCATAGGAATACTTACTGACATTCGTCCCATGATCTACCGTGTCATAATATACAACGGGATTGGATCCCGAGGTTTGATCCCATCCTATAACAATGGAGGTGGCCGGATTACCTCGTAGCGTCAGTCGATACTTGTCATTAGAGGCATTAAGCTGCAAAGCAACTAAAAATACTAAAAAGAGTGTGTAGAAATTTTTCATGAATACATTATTAAGTTGGTACTGTTCCGTTAGTTTTTTACTAAAATAATTGCTTATTTCATACTAAAAATGGAGTTAATTCATTAGTAACCAAAACTTAAACCCGTTAACTATAACATTTAAAAAACTTAACATTGAAGGTATCAAAGACCAGTCAATAAACCTTTTATTTATAGCATGAATATTTTTAGAACCAACCAACTCCTGCATCTTTCGGTATTTCTTATTTTTATCGGCAGAGCGTATCAACATTTATTTTGGGACGCTCCCTATCGTACTTTCTTTTGGGACGAAGCTTTACTTAAACCAATAGTCGAAGGCTTATTCAATCGCTCCTGGCAAGAATATGTAACCGATTTGGAAACCGATACACTAATTACCACTATCATACGTATCAATGGATACTTATATCTTTCTGCTGCGATGGCTACCTTAGCATTTTTAAAGTATAAGCAGAAGCTTTTTACGGCTATCATTTTTTTGGGAGGCTGTAGTTTAGTACTCCTATCAATATTGCTAACTAAAGAGAAATTCTATCACACCGCACAGTTTTTTGAACATAGCATACAGTTCGGACTTCCCTTTATACTTCTTTATTATCGATCCAAAAGTGTCAATGAGAAAACGTTCTTTCTTTTACTGAAGCTCAGTATTGCAATTACCTTCTTCTCACATGGCTTATACGCATTCGGATTTTATCCGGTACCGGGGACTTTTGTGGATATGGTCATACAGATTTTAGGAACTGATGAAACGATGAGTGTAAACCTTTTGTACATCGCAGGAATACTGGATTTTGTTATTGCTATTCTTATTTTTGTACCTAAAACAGCACTATATGCCTTGCTTTACGCTGTTGTTTGGGGAATTCTCACAGCCATGGCACGTATTATCGCCTCTATAGATTTTATTTTTTTCTGGCAAAGCCTACATCAAAATTTGTATGAGACAGTCTATCGAATTCCGCACGGTATAGTTCCATTTATAGCCTACATCATCCAGCACAAGTTCGCAAAAACAGATGACTCTACAATTCAGCATGCTGAAGAGCGCGTTCCCTTATGATTCGTTAAAAAGCAGCAACTCTCTTTTAACATTTACACTTAAATCTACCTTAAATACTTTGTTAACTACAAAAACTGCATTACCTTGTCTTCTAATCAACGAATAAAACAAAATTAAAAAGTATGAAAACGCTTAATTTAGCAGTGTTGGCACTTGTTTCTATAGTTCTTGTAAACTGTAAGGACGGAAAAAAAGAAGATAAGACTGTTGACGACACAATGACAACCGATATGACTTCCGACACGAATATGGAAATGGAAGAGGAAGTCGAAGAAAAAATTCTTGAAGTAGTATTAGAACCAAAAAGTGAGACTGATGTCAAAGGTACCATACAGTTTACTGAAGCTGAAGGTATCGTAAGTATGGAAGCTAAAATCACCGGACTGTCTGAGGGACAACATGCTATTCACTTACATGAGAAAGCTGATTGCTCATCTGCCGATGGTAAATCCACCGGAGGTCACTGGAATCCAACCGCTGAGCCGCATGGTAAATGGGGTGCAGAATCAGGATACCACAAGGGTGATATTGGTAATTTTAACGCGAATGCACAAGGAGAAGGTACCATAACTTTTGCTACCAACGAATGGTGTATTGGCTGTGACGATGATCAAAAAAATATAATAGGTAAGGCTGTAATTGTACATCAGGGAACTGATGATTTTACCTCTCAACCTTCTGGAGCGGCAGGCACCAGAATAAGTTGTGCAGCAGTGATTGAATAAACACGTACCGATGAAAGTATAGAGGGCATGATGAATAATCATGCTCTTTTTTATTTTAAATGATTTTTATAGTACCTTAGAGGTATTCTAACAGAACTATATGCAACCAACAGAACTGATTCTTCAGTTACAACAGAAAAATGAAAAGGCTTTTCAGCGTATCTACGAGTTATATTCGGAAAATACGTTTGGTGTTATCTACAGCATCTTAAAAGATGAAGTTTTAGCTGAAGAAGTATTGCAAGATGTATTTATAAAAGTATGGGACAATGCAGCTCGATATTCAGAAAAAAAAGGTAGATTTTTTACTTGGATCTTAAATATTGCCCGCAACGCAGCGATAGATAAAACTCGCTCTAAGGCATTTAAAAATTCAAAACAAAACCAAACAGCCGATTATTTCGTAGATATACTGGAAGAGAAAAATAGTTTTTCTCATAAAATCGATGCAATTGGCATCCAAAAGTATATTGATGTATTAGAACCTGTTTGTAAAAAACTTATTGATTATCTGTTTTTTAAAGGGTTTACACAAAAAGAAACATCGGAGGCACTTGATATGCCATTGGGTACAGTGAAGACCAGAAACCGAAACTGCATTAATAAACTTAGAGAAATATTGGACGTATAATTATGGATAGTAAAAACTATATAGACTCTGGAATTCTTGAATTGTATGTGTACGGTGCTCTTTCTGAAAAAGAAAGCATGGAAGTCTCACAGACATTGCAGCAGCATCCCGAAATACGTGCCGAAGTTGAGGCAATAGAACGTTCTTTAACTCAATTGTCTACCGCAGCAGCGCCTTATCAACCGGATCAGGTATATCAGCAAATTAAAACAAAATTAAATTTTAAGGATAAGGAAGTAGCAGTGATTCCTATCACTCGCAAACGTACCAACTGGCCTGCCTATATTGGTTGGGCTGCATCTGTAGCATTGCTTATCGGTTTGTTTATACAATTTGATAAGAACAAAGAGCTACGTCAAGAAGTGGTACAATCTCAAATTGAAAAGAATCTCCTCGAAGGTAAAATTCAGGTGGCTGAAGAAGACTTGACAAAAACCAAAACTATTCTTAGTGTGCTGCGTAACAAGGATGTGATCGAAGTGCCATTACAAGCACAACAAGTAGCTCCTGAAGCGTATGCTGCAGTATATTGGGATAAAGAGAGTCAGACCGCCTATATTGATGTTGCCGGTTTACCTACGCCTCCCCCGGGAAAAGTTTATCAGGTATGGTCCCTGAAGTTGGATCCGTTGACGCCAACAAGTTTAGGTACACTGGATAGTTTTAACGAAGAAGCTACGAAGGTTTTTGCCTTAAACAATGCCAACGAATCTGAAGCATTTGGTATTACACTGGAGCCTGAAGGCGGTAGTGAATCTCCTACTATGGAACAATTATATACCTTGGGTGTGGTAGCATCATAACTCTACAGATTTATATAACTAAACACAGAAGTCCGAATTAAAATTCGGACTTCTGCGTTAATAATACCTCCACACTATCATTTCTAACAGCGACTCATGATAAAATTAATGAGTAAGATAGTAATATAGCTGACCCGCCCAATAGCCTATTAAAAGTGTTGCCAGAACTGCAAATGAAGTCAGAATGATCCAAAATGCCGCGCTATTTATATCAAAAAGTGATTTTGAAGAGATTGTAGTGATTTTTACTTTACTCATGATTACAGGTTTTAACTATCAGTATAGAATTCTCAAAATTTGTTACATATCTACTGATAAATCATTTGTCTTACACTTTTTTAAATGTAAAATTTTTGGAATTAACTAACTTCTAGTTCAAACAAACAGACCGGTGCAGTTTTATAGTGATCGGGTAAACTGCTGGTATCCTTTAAATCTTGCATTCCCAAAAAATCAAACCCTGCGTTGGTATAGTGCGCTATTAATTTTTGATTATCGCCTAATGTATCCAATCGCACAAATCGCTTGTCATGTTACTTCGCATACTCTTTAGCCCAAGTTACGATGGACTTCACAAAATTATGTCCACGATATTTCGGATTTGTTGCAATACGGTGGATATATACCGCGGCATCCTTATTTTTTTCTTCCCAGATTTGTGCATCGCTAAAGGTGGTTGCCCACACACAAGCAACGTCTCCTTCAATCAGTAGCTTCCATTGACGATTATCCTGAATCTCCCCAATCACCAAATCCCGATCAAATTCCGGCCAAACCACTACCGTTTTTTTTGCTTTTTGATAAGCAGCTGCTATAGCATACAGTTCAAAAATTGTTTCCAGATCTCGTATCGTGCTGTTTGTTATATCCATTGATTATAAAGTTATTGGTTTTTCTTGATTTGCATGTTCCCATCCTATGAGTGTTGCTTTTGTTGTGGGTCCCCAGCGATACCCTCCCAATACTCCTGAAGCTTGTATAACCCGGTGACAAGGAATCAGAAAAGCTACCGGATTACTGCCAATTGCCGTGCCTACTGCTCTGGATGCCTTGGGCTGTTATATACTTTTGGCAATCGCTCCGTAGGTTGTGAGTTGTCCTTGCGGAATTTTAAGTAAGGCTTCCCAAACTTTTAACTGAAAATTTGTTCCTTTAATATGCAAAGGCACTTTGTCGGTTACTTTTTGATCTGTAAAGAAAGCTTCAGCCTGCGCATGAAATTGATTGCGTGCTTCTATAATTGTAGCTTGTGGAAAATCATTACGAATTGCCGCAATTTGTATAATCTCATCAGTTTTAAATGCCAGATGACATATGCCCTTTTGCGTTGCAGCAATAAGCAGTGTCCCAAACGGACTTGAAATGCTGTCAACGTACAATGATAAAGATTTACCTTCGTTTCTATATTCGGCCGGCGTCATGCCTTCAATACTTACAAATAAATTATGTAATCTACTTGAGCTTGACAATCCGGTCATAAAGGTCGTGTCAAGGACAGTGGCTTGTTCCTGACGTAAAATAGTTTTAGCATGCTCAATGCTGATATATTGCAAGAATTTCTTCGGACTTGTACCTGCCCATTGTGTAAAAACACGTTGAAAATGATGCGGACTCATATGCACCTGACTAGCTAATACGGCCAAATCTGGTTGCTCGGTGTAATTTGACACCAGATATCTGATAGCTTTTGCTATACGTTCATAATTGATATGTTTCTGCTCAGTCATATGTTTAATATCTATCACAAATATGAAAAAGACAGCTTAAGCAGACAATCCATTTCTTGCGATTGTGATAAAGTTAGTGTTTTGTATTACATCTTCTGTTTCTAAAATATACCCTGAACTGAAAAATCCTCTGGCTCAAAAAGAGCACAGAGGATTTAAAACTAAGGGCAAAAAAAGGAAGGCTTGCTTGAGAACCACCTCTAACAAGCCGTCTCCTTAAACAACATCCAAAAACAAATCATGGATCTTCATGTACTTAGCAGTTAAAAACTGTATGTGATACTTGCTTTCAAAAATCTTGAGGTTCCCGGTGTAAAGTGAATTTCTTCTACCGGTGCTGTCTCATTAGTCAATCTTGAGGTAGTCGCGAATTGTGTTTCATTCCACTCCACATCAAATACATTATCCATCGATACACCCAAAGTAATATTGCTGAAGGTATAACTCACATTGGCGTCAGTTACAAAATAACCTTTGGCCACTATACTGTTGTCCTCATTGGCTGCTCTATCTCCCAAATAACGATATCGAATTCCGCCAGAAAAATTATTTAAATTATCTACACCGAGTCCGCCCGCCACTGTGACTTTTGGAGCTAAAGGAATATAATCTTCGCCGGTTTCAGCTTCTTTGCTGCGTGCATGCGTATAGGTAAAATCACTATCGAGAAACAACCAATCGTTCATTTGGTATCGCGCGCTAAAATCTACACCCAATCGTCGTGTTGCTCCGCTAGGTTCTACAACACCTTCATCCCCTACATATACAAACTCTTGTTCCAGATCCAGTATCCATAATGCTGAACTTAAGAAGATTTTGGGAACAGGTTTCCAATACAGACCTAAGTCAGCTCCGCTTGCCTTGGGCAAGGTTTCTCTGCCATTTTGTTGTACGACCACACGAGTATCATTACTATGAAAACCTATCCCTGCCTTGAAGAACAAATTCATATTAGAGGTCGCAGCATAATCCAAACGTACTTTTGGACTGATCAAAGTTTCAGTTTTGGCAGTTGATTCATAAGTAACTGCTAGTTCATCTTCATAGATGTTTTTGAAATAGTCCAGACGCAATCCGGGTGTTATTTTAAATTTTCCTCGTGTAATTTCAGCTTCCAAAAAGCTAAAAATATTGGTCTCATCGATAGCTCCTAGTTGCTCATACGCTAATACGGTTTTACGATTGAGTGTTTTAGATAATTCGATATCATCTACGGCATCATATCGCATCCCAAAACCTGCTTTTGCGTCTATTTCTGTGCCGCCAACAACATAGTTGTTTGTCAACGTACTGGTAATACCCATAAGATTACGAGATTCGTATTGTTTGATTTGATCTCCATTAACAGGGTCATTTAAAAAAAACGTAAAATTAGAGAACAATAAAAAGTCATACTTGCTAACATACGCCTGAGTTCTAAAAGTTGAATTGGCAGTCAAATATTTGGTGAATGTTGCATTCACGTTACTACGCGAAGTTTCGCCACCTTCGGTAGCGTCTATGGCGCCAAATCTGGAAATGATTCCTTGTGCTACTGCGCGTTCAGGAATTTGACCCGAGGCGTCCCATCGACTTTTAAAATGTGATGCCGAAATCTCAAATTGTTGCGTATCAAAGACTTTTTTGTATTTACCAAAAAGATTAAGACGATTAAAGTTTTGGGGAGCCTCAAACGGTCCGTCCCCCTCCATATACTCTATGGCTGTAATAAATTGTTCATTATCATTTTTTGGACTCCAGTTAAATAAACCAATGGTACGTAGTGTATTAAAATCTCCTGTCTCAACCTTAATCTTGTTTTGCTCAAATCGATCAGTTGTTTGAAAAGCGATATATCCTGCAGTATTAAAGTTTCCTTGCGTAGCATAATAAGGTCCTTTATCAAATTCCATACGATCCATAGTTTCCGGAATCACAAAATGTAAATCAGCATAACCCTGACCATGCGCATGAGACACCATGTTTACCGGCATACCATCTACTGTAATACGCACATCGGTTCCATGATCAACATCAAATCCACGTAGGAATATTTGCTCGGCTTTACCACCGCCCGCATGTTGTCCTATAAATAATCCGGGAACACGCTGTAGTAATTCCTGCGAAGAATTCACCGGGTTAATGGTATTGTCAAACTTTTCTATCGTTTGTAAAGGGTTAAGTTCTTGTTGCAAGACCATTTCATCTAACTGAAAAACTTTTGATTTTAGCTTAAATGTAGTAGCTCCTGATAGCATACGCTCGTTGAGTACGATATCCTCAGGTTCAAATCCAAGTAATCTTAGTTTTAACGTATCTCCAACACTATTCTGAATTAATGAAAAGCTACCGTTTTCTAAGGTATGCACGTGTTTTTGAGAATTCGTATTGTATACATACACTTCAGCAACAGGTAGTTCAAATTCGTCTAGAATCACCCCTTGAACCGGACGCACCTGAGCCTGAACCACGATGCTCAGTAAAAAAAATAGCATAGTAAGGTATCTCATGATAGTAGATTTATAAGGGGTTTTTATAGCTTTTGAATACGTTTGGCAAGTACAGGACCTAATTCATAGGTGCTTTCTAATAAGCTTTCTTTAATTGGAAGCACCTTGTATTCTAATTTATTAGACTTATATACCTCAGCGATATGAAACTGTGCTTCGGGTTCAAATGTCTTATCAGCAATATGATCTTCTACAATCGTCAATGCTTTTTTATGATCTCCTTTTAAATGATAGATATAGGCTAACAAATCATAGGTTTGTGGTGTCGGTCGATTCGCGACTTCTTTTTGAGCCAAAGCCAAAGCTTCATCAAACTTGCTATGTTCCTCGGCTATTAGTAATGCTACCGGAATATTATACATATCACCATAGCTATCTTCTTTTACAACCTTTAAAAATGCCTGAATTTCTCTTTCTTTAGTGATTGCCTTATTTTCAAACTCCGCTAATTCTGCTTTAAACAAATGATAATCCGGAGATTGATGTGTCTGCATAACCGATACAATAATCCTACCCGCCTCTTGTGTATTATGCTCATGAGAGTATACAATCCAGGCAATTCCTTTTTTAGCATACGCGTTTGAAGGATCAATAGCTAAGGCTTTGAGGTAGTGTGCATACGACGCTTTAAGATTACCTGCATGACCATAATAATCTGCAAGGTTAGTATATGTCCAAAGCATCAATTCATCATCCTTACTCTGTACGGCGATCACTTTGGCTTTTTCCATATATTTTATGGTTGCATCGAGATTCCCTTTGTAATCATTCCATTTTGCCAATCGAATTAAAAAATTGAAATCCTTTTGATCTGCAAACTGATGTAGGTATTGTTCGGCTTCGAGATAATTTCCTAATTCCATAGCGATATCAAAAAGTACCATCTGAGTTTCTTTTTTATTTTGATCCAGAGACAGAGCTTCAATCGCTCTGGATTCTGCTTCCAAAAAGCGGTGTTGCGAAATGTAATTTCTAGCCAGTGCAAGTAAATATCCTTCTTTTTTAATAGCGGCAATAGTGACACCTTTTCTTAGAATCTTTTCAGCATTTTTGAGGTATTTTATATCTCCTGTAATTTGAAAAAGTTGAGAATATGCTGTACTCACAGGGTGAATTGCCATAATCCTTGTCGTGTCTGCATCAAGTTTTCCATTCCAAAAATTTAATCTCAGTTGCGCATTCTTCAAGGCTGATGTATCATTCGATTCCAGATACATAGTATAATCATTAGGATCTGTTACTTTTGGGTCGCTCGTTGTACATGCTATAAAGCTTATGCCAAGTGCTAGTAGGCTGGTTACGGTTTTTAAATTCATTAGATTTAGTTTTTGAAGATGTTGTTGTTGTTGTTTGGTAAATAGCGTAAGATATTGAGCTGTTTAAAGTTTGGTCATTTGCTCAATTAAGTGATCAAAAAGTAGACTGGGCGTATCATGGGTTTATCGTACTTACGTGCTGATAGAAATATGCCCAGTCCTTAACTTTTATAGAGTCTTTATTAGATACTATGAGGTGCCTCTAAGTATGGGAAACTGTTAGAGGGTGTCTCCCCTTCATTACTAACACCATCGGTTACTAATATTGGTAAATCTGCAACTCCGTCACCGTTAGTATCCTGTCCGTTAAAACGTGCTCCTGTTTCTCCTCCAAATAATAAGATCAAAGAAACGTCGATCACATCATCAGTAAGGTTTCTACCGGTTAACACATTAGTTCCATCATAATAAGTAGTAGGTAAATCCGGAGCAACCTGTAATACATCTGTAGCTAAAATTGTAGTCAAAGTCGTTGCGTCCAATCCAAGAATATTATTTTGATATTCTGCACCGAAAGCTGCGTGTAATGCCACTGCCTGGTTTAGAAATAAAGGTTGAAATTTTGCAGTTTGTTCAGAAGGAATCGTCACATTAAAACTGTTTTTCGTTTCTGATGAACCACTCAAAACTGTATTGATACCAGGACGTCCCATTTGATCTTGCTGGCTGTAAGTTCCGCTAAAATCTGCGGTCATCATTTCCATTTCGTTAGTCATACCATCATCGTCGTTTCCACAACTAGCCACTGCCGCTGCTAATACTATTGATGCTGCTAAATATTTTATTGTATGTAATTTCATAATTTTAATTTTTAAATAAATGATTGCTTATTGTTTTGTTTTAGCTTCTACCCAGGCATTAAATACTTTGGCTCCTGTGCCTGCCGGGTGATCAAAAGTTCCTCCTAAAAATGCGTTTGGCACTTCAACAACTATGGATAGTACATTTGTATTATCAAAGTCATCTGTTCCCGGAACATTAAATCCATTAGGTGCATCTCCGGCGATTACCTTATTATATTGACTAAAGTCAAAAAAGAAAGGATCTTCTCTAAGACCAGCGAAATACGAGATTCCGTTTGCCGTGGCAGTTTTAGCTTCAGAAGACGTACTGATTTCTACTTCGCCTAAATAAGACGCATCGGTTTTAATTACACTATTAAGACCTGTAGCACTTGGAGCAAAAGGTCCGAAGAAATACATTTTACCACCTCTGGGAATTGCTTGAATTACTAAATCTTCAATTAAATCTCCATCATTGTCAATATTAATTTCTACCAGAACATTCTCATCAAATGAGGCAGAAGTTCCTGCGGGTGCTAATGAACTTTGTACATTGGCAACAAAAACCGTATTGGATTCGGTTGCGCCTTCAAATGCATAAAAGTCTGTAATATCTGCTGTGGTTCCTGCAACCTTTGGCGCATCTAGGTGATCTGCCGCTGTCAAAACAACTCCTAACGATACCAGACCGCCAAGAATCCATAAATTTGTTTTTTTCATACTGTTCATTTTAATTATTTTTAAAGTTTACAGCTATATTTACGTCTAGAAACCAATCACGGTTTTTCAAAAAGAGTTAATAATTTGTTAAAGAAACTTAATTAAGCTTAAGCAACACATCTATGAATCCATCTACATCAGGTTGGCTTAACAAGTTTTTACGAGAGTTTACGGGAGATGAGAGGCAATCCTTTGCAAGTATGGAAGTACTTTATGAGGCGTTGCTGCAGTCAGGTTTTTTATATGGCGCTTCGGTAGAAACTTTGGTTTTTAAAGATTCCGGTATCGTTTATTCTGAAGAAGAGCGTACCAAGATAAATTTATTAACTGCGCTGGTTAGTATGTATTATGATACTATTGAAGATGGTAGCACCGAAGATTGTATAGCGGCTCTTTTACAGTTCTACCACCACTTAAATACTAAAAAATCTATTTTTCCTTGGACCACGTTAATTACCTCAAGCAAAAGTGAGAAGTTAGAAAAGATTTTACACGCGAGGATACAAACTAATGAGTCGGTAGTTATTAAAAACTTTAGTCACTTACTTACCAATGCGCTTTTATTTATAGATGTGTTAGCATTCGAACATTTTTTGATTCATGATATCAATCCGATCGACTATGCGACAAAACTGGAAGAATCAATTACCAACACCGTGTTTCTGGCCTTAAAATCCAAAAGTCAAAAAGACGAATATGACGGATTATTAATAAAATTATTTTCTTCCTCCGTTCGTTACAATCAAGTATCAGAAGATGATGTAACTTTTGACAATGTCCACCTGGAACGGTATACGGACGCATTAGAGAAACGTTACCTGCTTGATCTAACCAGTCTTGCCGTTTGGAACGATCATGAATTGGATCCAGGTGAATTAGATTTTTTAGCAACTTTGGGCATGGAGCTAAATATCCCTGAGAGTCAAATAAATAGTTCGCTCAAAAAAGTAAAAACTTTTATTCAAAACCATCGTCAGGAGATTTCCTTCTTTAACTATTCGAATCCGGCTCACCATTTTTATCGACAAACCTCGAGAACGGTTCGGGTATTAATATTGAGAAATAAGAAAAGATTAGTAAAAGAAATTTCTGAAAGTAAGGACTTAATGATCCTTTTGGGGCAGTCCACCGTACGTGATTTATCCAAAGAAGAGAAAAAACGTGTGAAAGATCAGTTACTGGATATCTGTAAGTCGGTCCCGTCGTTAACTATCTTTATATTACCGGGTGGTAGCTTATTGCTACCTTTATTAATCAAATTCATTCCGCAGCTATTGCCTTCAGCATTCAATGAAAATAAATAGCCTTCTATTTGAGTTCCGCAACTTTACATCTGTAACTGCTCGAGTTCGTCATAATTCTTTTTCAACCTTCGCGTAAGTATTCCATAGACTAACCGATAAAATAGCGCTATCACGGCTATAAAAACAATTATAACAATTACAGAAATTCCGAGGATCAGCCAAACAGGAACCTCTTTGGTATCACCATTCTGAAAATCATCTGTAAAAAAGATACTGTAAGACATGGTTGTCAAAAACAAGACGGCCAAAAAGCTAAGATTGATCCAAACATATAATTTAACCGTATTACGTGTTTTTAAGATATTCTGCATTAGAACCTTTGCAGAATCTGTAGTCTGTATTTTTTTGTAATTCAAATAAAATCGTATGATAAAATAAATCAAAATACCATAGGATACCACCGATGAAATCGTCAAATAGTTCTCCATACCGGAAGTTTTGATCTCATCATACTGTCCGTTCACCCTAAAAAACACATCCAATGATCCCCAAAGTAAAAACTCCAGAACACTAATGATAAAAATCCATTTGACCATTGAAGAAGATCGTTTTAAGATCATCTTATAAATATCATCATAAGAAAGCTTTGGGAGACCTTGCTCCTGCTTTTTCCAATGTTGCTTTAATACCTCTAATTCATCCATAGTTACGGATTTAATATTTTCTTTAATTTTGTTTTCACTCGATTCATCTTCACTCTTGCATTGACCTCTGTTATCCCCATGGTTTCTGAGATATCACGATACGATTTATCTTCGAGGTATAGAAAAACTAAAGCTTTTTCAATATCATTCAATTCTTTTACAGCTGCGTACATTAATTTGAGTTGTTGTTCCTCTTCATCATCATATTCTTCGGCACTTATTTTAAAATCTACCGTATCAAAATCTGTAGTCGGTATACTACGCTTCGACTTACGATACAAAGTTATAGCTGTATTCAATGCCACGCGATACATCCAGGTGCTAAACTTCGCGTCTCCTCTAAATTTTGGAAATGCTTTCCATAATTGTATAGTAATCTCCTGAAACAAATCATTATGTGACTCAATATCGTGTGTATAAATACGACATACTTTGTGCACTATATTCTGATTTTGCTCCAAATGGGTTACAAAATTATGTTCTAGTTCTTTATTCACTTGGTTGGGTTACTCATGATAAGTATACAAAAAATTAATTTTGTTACACCTATATTACAAACTAACTGTAACCACCTGTAAACAAGCACTATTTTGGGAAAATAATTTTCAACCATATACAAATCTTAATATATCTTTAAAACTATGGAGGTATCAAAAATTCGCTTTAACTTTACGGTATATCCTTTTGTATATGAATATTCCTTTCTCTAATCTACCCCGACTTGTTATTATCGGAGGTGGATTTGCCGGTGTTGCCTTAGCTCGAAATCTAATAAAAGAAAACTTACAAATCGTCGTATTGGATCGTCATAATTATCATACGTTTCAACCTTTGCTGTACCAAGTTTCTATTGCCGGGTTAGAACCCGATTCTATAGCATATCCTTTTAGAAAAATAATAAAAAAGGGCAAAAACTCTTATTTTAGAATGGCCGAGGTACAATCCATTGACCCTGATAAAACTCAGGTACATACGAATATAGGATCAATCTCTTATGATTATCTCGTGATTGCGACGGGTACGCGAACTAATTTCTTTGGAAATGAGGTTATTGAACGCAACGCTATGCGTATGAAAAACTTACCGCAAGCCTTAAATTTACGAAGTTTAATGCTTGAAAATTTGGAACAGGCGGTGATTACTACAGATCCTGAGAAGCGCAAAGAGTTAATGACCTTTGTTCTTGCCGGCGGCGGACCCACAGGCGTAGAATTGTCCGGCGGTATCGCAGAGCTCAAAAATCACGTATTACCCCGAGATTATCCTGATATGGACTTTGACGAGATGGAGATACATCTTATTGAGGGTGCAGAACGTTTGCTACCACCAATGAGCGAACATGCTTCTAAAAAAGCTGAAGGATTCTTGAATGAATTGGGGGTTATCATTCATCTCAACACACAGGTTACTAATTATGAGAACAAGCTTGTATCTACCAATACAGAGCTTAGTTTACGAAGTGCCACTTTTATCTGGTCTGCCGGAGTAACCGGAGCACCTGTTGAAGGTATACAGGCATCTTCTTTGATTGATAAAATGAATCGATATAAGGTGAACAGGTATAATCAAATTGAAGGATATACCAATATATATGCTTTGGGAGATATTGCCTATATGGAAACTGAAGACTTCCCTCAGGGGCATCCCATGGTTGCACAACCTGCCATACAACAGGGCAAACATTTGGCCAAAAACCTAAAGCGTCATTTTAAAAATAAAGCGATGGAACCTTTTACTTATTTTGATAAGGGTGCAATGGCAACGGTGGGTCGCAATAAAGCTGTCGTTGACATGGGGAAACTACGCTTTGGAGGTTTTATAGCTTGGTTTGTCTGGATGTTCATCCACTTGTGGTTTTTGGTTGGTTTTAGAAATCGATTGGTTACTTTTTTTAACTGGACCTATAACTACATCAACTACGACAAAGCAGCACGTTTAATCGTACGACCTTTTAAAAATAAGGAAGCGGATACCACACAGCGTGTATAATATACGTTCGTAATACGTATTTTTTATTTTGCAATTCATCTACTGATCTTTACAGTTGGGTCACAATTTATTTGAATCAAGTCTGATATACTGGAGTTTTGAGCTCTCAACCAAAACATCTAGTATCCAATGATAAAATTAGTTCTGATTTCAATTGTAAGTATATATGCCCATGCACTGTTTGCACAAACTGCTATCTCTGGTAAAGTTACAGACAAAACAGGAAGCCCAATTGCCGGAGCAAACATCTATATAGAAGGTTCCTATGACGGAGGTTCCTCAAATGAAAATGGAGAATTTTCCTTTACAACTTCTCTAACAGCACAACAGACGGTAACGGCTTCTTTTTTATCCTTTGAAACGTTCACCAAAACTATGCAGGTTTCTGAAATGAATGCGCTGACAATTGTGTTAAGAGAAGATGTAAACAGTCTGGAAAGCGTTGTACTAACCGCCGGTAACTTTGCTGCAGGTGATAATAGCAAAGCATCCGTACTTAGTCCGTTGGATATTGTAACCACAGCTGGAGCCGCGGGGGATTATATCGGAGCCTTTCAAACCTTACCCGGAACCTCCAATGTTGGTGAAGATGGTCGCTTGTTTGTACGTGGTGGCACCGCCGATGAGACCAATGTATATATTGACGACATCAAAGTCTTTCAACCCTACAATGCTTCAGCCAGTAACTTACCAACCCGCGGGAGATTCTCTCCTTTCTTGTTTAAAGGCACCAATTTTTCTACCGGTGGGTTTTCTTCGGAATATGGAGATGCGTTATCGGGTGTTTTATTACTCAACACAATTGATACGCCTGATCAAGATAAGACAGAAATATCGCTTATAAATGTAGGCGCAGGTATAGGACATACCAAAAAATGGAAGAAAAACTCACTAAGTATCAATACGTTTTACCTAAATCTAAAACCTTATCAAGATATTGTTTCCCAACGTGTTGATTGGATAAAAGCACCCGAAAGCTTTTCTGGTGAAGCCGTATACCGTCAACAATTCAAAAATGGATTATTAAAAGTATACAGTGCGCTAAGTGATACTAATTTTGAACTTATACAAGAGGATATAAATATTGGAGAGGGAATTCGTTTTAAGCTTAAAAACAAAAATTTTTATAGCAATACTTCCTATACTGGTACTTTAGGGACGGACTGGAAATTAACGACAGGAGCCAGTTTTGCCTTGGATAAAAATCGAATCGGAATTGAAGAAACCAAGGTGCGTAATGAGACGCAAAGTTTTCATTTGAAATTAAAGTTGAAAAAGCGATTTAGTAACAGGTTTCAATGGTTTACTGGTGTAGAACAGTTTATCGAAAAATTCGATGAAACGGTTGATGATCCCAGTTTTCCTTTTTTTACAAGTGATTTTAAAAACACAAGTACTGCACTATATACTGAAGCCAACGTCTTTTTCAGTAAAAAATTTGCAATGAAATTAGGTTTAAGAGGTGTTCATAATTATTCACTAAACTACACAAAGGTATCACCACGTGCGTCGCTGGCATATCAGCTCGATACTTCTTCTCAGATTTCCTTGGCTTACGGAGATTTTTACCAAGCACCTAAGCAAGATATTCTAAAATATTCAAGTCAGCTAGCTCCGGAAAAAGCGTCTCATTTTATTTTCAATTATCTATATCAAAAGAGTGGAAGAATGTTGCGATTGGAAGGATATTACAAAACCTATGACAACCTTATAAAATACACTACGGCGCAACCCGAATATAGTAGCTTGTATAGTAATGACGGAGAGGGGTATGCCGGGGGAATTGATGTTTTCTGGAAAGATAAAAAATCACTGAAAAATTTTGAGTATTGGATAAGTTATTCTTATCTGAATACAGAAAGGGATTACAAAAACTTTGAAAGAAGTGCCACTCCTAATTTTGCGGCTACTCATACTGCTTCATTAGTTGGTAAGTATTGGATTCAAGATTGGAAATCAATGGTTGGTGCATCACTAAATCTTGCTTCCGGACGGCCTTATGACAATCCAAATGCAAAGAATTTCCAAGCTGAAAAAACAAAAGGATTTTCTGCATTAAACCTGAACTGGGCATATTTGATAAGTCAACAAAAAATTCTATACGTTTCTGTTTCCAATGCCTTAGGCACTCCTGCAACCTATGGATATCAATACGCCAATACGCCCAATTCAAACGGTACTTTTGAACGACGCGCTATTCAACCCGCTGCAGATCGATTTTTTGTCGTAGGGTTCTTTTGGACAATAAGTACCGACAAAAAAGATAATCAATTGGATAGGCTGTAAGACAATTTAGTAAGCAATATTGACAATTCAGTCATTTTAAATTTAAAAACTACTGCTCTTACAGCATCTTTACAACTCACAAAAACAAGCACTCATGAAAACAGTTATTTTAATTTTAGTAAGTTTTACCTTAAACATGCTCACCGCACAAACCCCCTATGATGAGGGAATGAAAAAAGCCTTCGAACTTTGGGAAAGCGACAAAGCTGATGAAGCAGCCAACCTCTTCGAACGTATTGCTAATGCTGAGGACCAACATTGGTTACCTTATTATTATGCAGCTCAAATTAACATTATTCAAACGTATCGCACAAAAGATGCAGCTACCATTGAAGCACGATTGAAAAAAGCACAGAAGTTTATTAATCACGCGAACTTAATTTCGAAGGACAACGCCGAATTATTTATTCTCGAAGCCATGTTAAACACTGCTTATGTAGCATATAACCCTTCAAACTACGGCATGACACATTCTCCAAAAGAAGCCTTATACCAACAAGCAAAAAGCTTAGACTCCATGAACCCCAGAGCAATACTAAATCATGCGGAGTGGAAAATGGGTTCTGCTAAGTACTTCGGAACAGACCCAAAGCAGTATTGTCCCGAAATTAATAAGGCTATTGCCCTTTTTGAAAATATTGAAAACAAAACTCCCTATTATCCTACATGGGGATTAAATCAAGTAGCTCGCATACAGAAAAACTGTAATGAATAACACGTAATATTTGTTAACTTTATCATTCTTGTATCGCAAAACGTACCTCATGAAAGATCTGAAACTCGTACTCATCATCACCGGGATAATATCGATAGCTGTTGCATTGATAGTTCTTCTCAATAATGGGTTTAATACTACCTATATATTTACGGCGCAATGGTGGGGAATAAACATCATGTATTCGATGTTTCTTACGATTATCAATGTAATCTATTTTAGATTTATTAATTACAGATTTGCATGGAAAAACCAAGGGTTACGACGGGTTTTGATTGGTGCGGGTGGATCTATTGTAGTTACCATGATTGGTTACGCTATCTGTACGTATGTTACAATCGTTCTAATTCTGGGAGGTCAAACCACTCAAGAATTTTTAGCAGATCAGTCGTTTAAGGACTATGTAATTCCTTTACTGTTCACAACAATCGCTTCATTATTTTTTCATGCAATGTATTTTTACAAGGCATTACAGGAAAAAAAGGTTACCGAGCAAAAAATTATAGCAGGAACAGCATCGGCAAAATTTGCAGCCTTAAAGAACCAACTAGACCCACATTTTTTGTTCAATAGTTTGAATGTATTAACATCCCTTATAGAAGAAAATCCTGCTACAGCACAAGATTTTACAACTTCTTTATCAAAAGTGTATCGATACGTTTTGGAACAAAAAGATAAAGAATTGGTGAGTGTTGATGAAGAATTGAGGTTTGCAAAAACATATATGAAGCTATTGATGCTTCGATTTGAAGACAGTATTCAGGTTGACATTCCTTTGCAATCGTCTGATCCCGAAGCCAAAGTGGTTCCGCTTTCTTTACAGATTTTATTAGAAAACACCATCAAACACAATATGGTAACACCATCAAAACCCTTGTATATTCGAATTTACGAACAAGATGGTTTTTTGATCGTAGAAAACAATTTGCAACCCAAATCCGTACTTGCACAAAGCAGCGGGATGGGATTAACTAACATCAAACAGCGCTTTGCATTATTAACCAGAAGAGAATTTCTTGTCTATAAGTCTAAAGATGCATTTATTGCAAAGCTCCCTATGCTAACAAAATTAATAACAAGTAAAAATATGGACATGTCCGCAACATTTGAAAATCCAAAAGCGCTCAAATATAAACGAGCTCAAGAGCGTGTACAGAAGATTAAAGAATTCTATTTTAGTTTAACAGCCTATTGCATTGTCATTCCGTTCTTAATTTTTATAAACTATAAAACGACAGGTTTTGACTTACCATGGGTATGGTTTCCAATAATAGGTTGGGGATTCGGATTAATCTTTCACGCGATGGAGGCCTATAACTACAATCCAATACTTGGAAGAAACTGGGAAGAAAAAAAGATTAAAAAATTTATAAAAGAGTCTAAAAACAAAGGATTATGAATAGCCGAGAACAACACAGCGCTTATACTAAAGCAAAAGCCAGAGTTCAGCGAGAAAAAGGATTTTATAGTCACTTAATAGTTTATATAATTGTAAATGTAATCCTTCTTTTCTTAAGAAATGATGTTATCGATTATTTTACCATGGAAAATAAATCACTTGACTTTAAAAATTGGTTCGACTGGAATATTTTAATTACACCCTTTCTTTGGGGAATTGGTTTACTTTTTCATGGATTATCTGTTTTTGGTAAAGGTACCGTGTTTAATAAAGCCTGGGAAGAACGAAAGATTAAAGAATATATGGATCGTGATGATTTCTAACGAATAGCACATTAGAATAATAAGAATAACCAATAAAACAACACCATTATGGAAAATTTTCAAGAGCATCAAAGATATCAACGCGCAAAAGAACGGGTGGATGAGTTAAAAAAATTTTACAACAATTTATTTTCATATTTCGTAGTAATTGGTTTTCTGGCAGGACTGAATTATTATACAAATGAATGGAGAAATCCGTGGTTTCTATGGGCTGCATTTGGTTGGGGAATTGGATTGGCCTTTCATGCGATCAAAGCTTATCGTATAAATCCCGTATTTGATAAGGATTGGGAAGAACAACGCATACAAAAATATATGGAAGAAGAACAAGAGACACAACAGCGTTGGGAGTAGCAACTATTCATATAACTTGTAACTAAAATTTAAATCGTAAACTAGCGTAATGAAAATTTTAATAATCGAAGATGAGCGTCCTGCAGCCAGAAGACTCAGCAGAATGCTTGAAACACTAAATCTAAAGGCTGAAACCATGCTGCATTCTGTAGAAGAATCCATAGACTGGTTTACTTCAAATCCGCATCCGGATTTGATTTTTTTGGACATTCAATTAAGTGATGGATTATCATTTGAGATTTTTGACACGGTATCTGTTAAAAGTGCTATAATCTTCACAACCGCTTACGATGAATACGCTTTAAAAGCTTTTAAATTGAACAGCATTGATTATTTGATGAAGCCTATTGACCATGATGAACTAGCAGTTGCAATCAACAAGTTTAGAGACCATTTTGCGGTAAACGAAGTACAGCAGTTTAACATTGATGATATCAAAAAATTATTAAACACTTCTACTCCAACGTATAAAAAGCGCTATACCGCACGGCTCGGTCAACGTATTAAGATTATTGAGTCAAGTGATGTAAGCTATTTTTATTCAGAAAATAAAGGCACCTACATTCATACGCTAGAAGGACGAAATTACTTATTGGATACCACACTGGATTTGGTAGAGAATGAAACAGATCCAAAAATATTTTACCGGGTAAGCCGTAAGTATGTTGTAAATGTAAGTGCAATCGATGACATTATCTCATATACCAATTCGCGCCTGGAGCTAAAACTAAAGGCTACGGCTGATCATCAAATTATTGTAAGCCGTGAGCGTGTTAAAGATTTTAAAGAATGGCTGGAATAGTTCGATTCTTAGCATATTAGTAAACCCACCGCATCATGTGCTTAATACTCCCAACGACGCTTTTCGTTCAAGGCTTCTTCGGCTTCAAGCTCTTCTTGTGGAATGACTTTTAAGAAAGAAGAATGCTGTTCGATAGAATATTCTAATTTACTTACGATATCATCAATTGAATCATTCTCATAATCAATATCCAAAGGAGGTTTGATTACCATCGACTGTAAAATACCGCGTTTTTTAATTCGAATTCCTTTTTTGTCAAATGAACGTCTAAATCCATCAATAACAATAGGTATAACAATAGGTTTGTATTTTCTAATAATATGAGCAGTTCCTTTACGAATAGGTTTAAAAGGTTTAGTAGTTCCTTGGGGAAAAGTTATTACCCAACCATCGTCGAGCGCACGCGAGATATTGGTAATGTCACTCATTTTAACCTGACGGTTAATGTCTTGACCTTTTGCTCTCCAGGTACGTTCTACCGTAATTGCTCCGGCATAAGCCAGTACTCTGGCCAACAAACCTGCGCGCATGGTTTCCTTTGCCGCAACATAGTATAAATTAAGCTTTGGGTCCCACAAGTATCCAATATTCTTAATAGAGTCAACCCGTCCGCTTAAACTAGCATTGAACACATGAAACATGGCTACCACATCTGCAAAATAGGTTTGATGATTTGACACGAACAAAACATTTTGCTCTGGCAGTTCTTTAAAAATTTCACTCCCCTCGATCTGTAGTTCATTAAAACCACGATAACGACGATGTGTCAAAGCCCCCATTATACGGATGAGCCATTTTTTTAGAAATAATATATGACCAAAAGGATTCCTTTTAAATAATCCCATAATTTTTTTGAGTTGTTAGTTGTATTTACAGCCTAGACTGTTTCTTTTAAACTATTCTTTATTCTAAAATTAAACTCTTTTGTCACTTGAACAGCTACTGATTCATTTAGTTTTAGAAAAAACGAGGATCAAAGATACAAAATCCTTATCCTATAGCAGACTTTATAAAGACTTTAAGTTCACTTAACATCATGGCTGTTGCTCCCCAGACTATATAACCGTTTAATTCAAAGGAAGGTACTTCAATATTTTTTGCATACGAAGTAGTTAAGTTTTTAGAAATTACATTATCATCATCTAATAATTCACTTATCGGTACCTCAATAACTTTGGCAACTTCTTCCAACTGCGGAACAAAATCAGGCAAAATATCGGTAAACCCTAAGAAAGGATGCACCCAGAAATTTGAAGGTGGAATATAAACCTTTGTTAAAGGTGATAATATTTCTACGGTCTCACGATCAACACCTACCTCCTCCCAAGTTTCTCTGAGCGCTGCATCACCATAGGTACGATCATATTCCTCTACCTTACCACCGGGCAAAGCTATCTGCCCCGAATGCACGCCTTCGTACTCAGGTCTTAATATCAATACCAGATTTGTAATTTCTTCTTTTGGATATAAAAGCATCATTACGGCAGCATGTCTCGGGCGCTTTTCTTCTATTTTTATAGTATCCAATTCACGAATACGCATGTCAGGAGCCATAAGAAAATGAGAACGTTCGCCTGGTACTGACATTTTCTTTATTTTTGGAATCAATTGTTTAAATGTTTCAAATGTCATTGACCAGAATTGTTTTAAAGTATAGCCTGTTTATATGGGTTTTTATTATTTCGAGTTGTGAAGATACACAATCTACTAAAAATAAAAACACCCAGTTTACTAATGATCCTTCAAAAAAAGTTAAAACTGAATCAGGCTTAAAAGAAAGCCTTACTACTGATACTGTTAACCCACAAATTGAGCAGTCTGCTTCCTCAAAAGATACCCTCTCTAAAATTACGAACGATAATCTGATAGAATTCATGACGGCATATGGTGCCGAAAACCCGGAAACCTTAGTTGAGATCTCAACACGTTTAGGAAGTTTTAAAATTAGGTTGTATCAAAAAACTCCTATTCATCGCGCTAATTTTATTTACTTGGTAAATGAAGGGTATTTTGACGAAACATTTTTTTATCGTGTTGCTAAAAATTTTGTGATTCAGGGAGGTAATAGCGATCGCAATCAAATGGCATTAAAAAGGTTCGAAATTGGCGATTACACAGTACCGCAAGAACAAGTTAAGGGCTTAAAACATACACGAGGTGCTGTAGCTTTATCAAAACGTTGGGTAGACAATCCTTCAAACAGATCAACTCCATACGAGTTTTTTGTAGTTGTTGCAAAAAATGGAGCACATCATCTGGATGGTGAGCATACTATTTTTGGAAAGGTAGTAGAAGGCATGGACGTAGTTGATAAAATTTCGAATGTTCCGGTTGACCAAAGCGAGTGGCCCAAAAAGAATATTTTTATAAAGGCCCAAGTGATACAATAAAAGACTTATGCTTGTTCCGCATAATATTTATAATCTTCTAGTACTCGACTTATAAACTCAGCGGGAGGTGGTATTGGAGTTATTTCCAAAACTTGCGATACTCTATCGGCTAATTGTTCTAAAACTTTTTGTTCACGATGCGCTCGAGCATCATAAAACAATCTCTTTATTTTCTGAATATCCGAATCGTTGAACATAGTTACCTGAGGATAGGTTGGTTGGTAATCCTCGGGTAACTCTGCAAATATCGTATGTTTATGAGGTATGCGATTACGTTCACTAATCACTGTGGTATTTGCTGCCAGATCACCTAAACGCTGCCCTGTTCCTTTGAACACAATGGTAACAATAGCAATACTACCAAAGCCTAACGTAATATCTATAATTCGTAGCAACCAGCGCGTTAGATAATTAGAAAATGTAGGCGGCGTGCCATCAACGCGTACCACCCGAAGATTTACAAGAGCTTTACCAGGGGTTCTTCCATTCCATAAGGCTTCCCATAACAGATAATACAGCAATACAGGTAAACTTATAATCATTTGCGATACCCAACCTTGTGATAGACTACTTCCCAACTGACTCATTAGCAATACAGCCAAAATCATATAAGCGATCAAAAATAGTGAATCTAAAAAAAAAGCTAGAATACGATCTCCTACGCCCGCAACATTTTGCTGAATACTCACATTTTGCGCCGTTTCTATTTGAAAGTTATCCATGAATTATGTTACTTTATCCTCTTAATTTAATGATCCATGCGCGAAGCGGCATTTGTGAAGCAAAATAAGAATAAATGGTTAAGATTTGAAAGTGTTTTAGATAATACTACTCAGATTTCTCCAAAAGAGCTTTCGGATCTATATATCGAGGTAACAGATCATTTAAGTTATGCGCAAACTTTTTACCCTCAAAGTCAAACCTTGGCTTACTTGAACACTATTGCTTCAAAAGCACACCATAAAATTTATAAAACAAAAAAAGAAAAACGTAATCGTTTGCTCTCTTTTTGGTTAAAAGAGTTTCCTACGGAATTTTATTATTATCAAAAAGAATTACTCATTGCGTTTTTGATTGCTGCTTTGTTCACTGCTATTGGTGCGTACTCTGCAGCTACCGAAGGAGCATTTGTAAGATCTATTTTGGGAGATACGTATGTAAACATGACCTTAGAGAACATTGCGAATGGTGACCCCATGGCGGTTTACAAACAAATGGGAGAGGCTGATATGTTTCTTGGTATCACTATTAATAATATTCGGGTGGCCTTGTTATGTTTTGTCTTTGGAGTACTTTTTGGAATTGGCACACTCTTTATTTTAATGCAAAATTTTATAATGTTGGGATCTTTCCAATACTTTTTTTATGAAAAAGGGCTCCTTTGGGAAAGTGCCAGAACAATTTGGATACACGGGGTTATTGAGATTTCAGTAATTATTATAGCTGGCGCCGCAGGACTGGTAATTGGTAAATCCATACTTTTTCCTAAAACATATACACGGCTTACCTCTTTTGTTCGAGGTACCAAAGCTGGTCTTAAAATTGTTATAAGTACCATCCCATTTTTTATCATAGCCGGTTTTCTCGAAGGATTCGTAACCAGACATACCGAAATGCCTGACTGGCTTGCCATCTTTATCATTACCGCTTCTGTTATTCTAATTTGTTACTATTATATTTTCTACCCAATACGATTACATAAAACTACCCATCAATGAACGCTTCAAAGAAGATAAATTTTAGACAAAAACGTGAACTAGGTGACATCATCAATGATACCTTTTCCTTTTTGCGAAATCATGCCAAAGCTATGTTAACAGTTCTGGCAAAAACTGCAACTATACCCTTTCTGTTAGCTGTAGTAGCAACAGGATATTACACACAAGTCTCTTCAAAAATTTTTAATCCCGGTGGCTACTCCCCTTACGACATAGGAGATACTGGCACTATTTTTATTGCAATGCTTTTTTTATTTATTACGATGATTTTGTTCTATGCAGTTTTGTTTAGTACTGTATTACATTATATAAAAGCATACATAAGAGACGAAAATGCAATTGACGTAGACGAGATTAAAAATCAAGTAAGCGAAAATTTCATGAAATTTCTGGGACTTGGTATACTGTCCAGTCTAATGGTCGGTTTCGGTTTTATGCTTTGTTTTCTACCAGGCATTTACTTCTATGTTCCCTTAAGTTTAGTTTTTGCTATTATGGTATTCGAAGGAGGCTCTACGACAGATGTCATTTCAAAAAGTTTTGAGTTAATCAAAGGGCAATGGTGGGTAACATTTGGGACATTGCTAGTTGTTGGCGTGTTAGTGTCCCTAATCGGTCTTATTTTTTCTGTTCCGGCGATGATTTACACCTTTTCTAAAGGTTTTGTAGCTGCTTCAGAAAGTTCTTATCTTGATTCCGCTGATAGCATCGATTGGATTTATGTGGGATTAAACACCCTATCATCGGCAGCTCAATACATCTTATATACCATCTCTGCAGTAGCTTCTGCATTTATTTATTTCAATTTACATGAACGAAAATATAATACCGGAGCCTTGGAAGAAATTAATACGATAGGAAAAGATCATCATCTTGAAGAATAAAATACTGATATTTTATATTTTCTGTTTGAGTTTTGGATCGCATCAGGCAGCGGAATTCAAAAGTGTTGAATCTGATAGTGCTCAAATTCAAATTGACACTTCAAGTGTTCTAGAACCGTTATTTTTTGACCGAACAAGACTATCAGAATATAAAAAATCCAAAGATTTTGATTATACCGAAGTACCGGTTGAAGATTCTTGGTGGACACAATTAAAGCATTGGTTACAAGAGTGGTGGCATAAATTACTTGCTTCCTTATTTGATATAGATGAAGTTTCGGGAGCATGGTTGATTATCCTGGAAATTTTGCCATACCTGCTACTTTTGGGCATTTTAGGACTTATCGTGTGGCTATTTATACGTGGTAAAGTGGGGCGAATGCTTGATGAAAAAGAAGAATTTCCCGATAGCTTATTTCAAGAGGATCAAGAAATTATAAAAAATCAAAATATTTATCAGTTAATAGAACATGCCGTCGCAAAAGCTAACTATCGTTTGGCCATTCGTTATCAGTACCTTTTGGTTATAAAACTTTTATCCGATGAGGATCACATTCTATTGGTTGCACAAAAAACAAACGCAGATTATGTTTTGGAGCTTGAGTCAACTTTACTAAAATCTGGTTTTAAAGATCTTACACAGGTATATAATTTTATATGGTATGGTAATTTTGAGGTGGACAGTAAGAATTATAAACGCTTCGAAATCAAATTTGAACAGTTTCGTAATATGATCACTTCAGCATCCATATGAGTAAAGGATATAAAATAATTGCTATATTACTATTGGGACTGCTCGCGCTTCTCACATATTACGAAGCCACAGAGCCAGCACCTATCAATTGGTACCCTAGCTATTCCAAGTTGGATAAGATTCCGTTAGGCACTTACGTTTTTTATAATGTTTTAAAAGAATCCCATAAAAAAATTCAGGAAGTTAACACCTCTCCGTATGAATTTTTAGCAAGCAGCGATTCCATAAACGGAGTGTATTTTTTTGTAAATGGACATGTCAATATTGAAAATGAAGAACTAGATCAGGTATTGCAATGGGTTACGAATGGGAATACATTATTTATTTCTGCAAAAACTATAAGCCATCAACTGTTGGACACCTTAAATCTTACCGCTGATCATCTGATTTCACTTAAATCTATTGAGACCAAACCGGAAATTGCACTAACCAATTCCAACCTACCGGGTGATGATAACTATCACTACAATCGTGATATACATATTCCTTATTTCTCGAGTATTGACACATCTGCTACTAAAGTTTTGGGTACGGTAAAACTTTCAAATACTACTGATAGCCTACAACAAAGGCAATTTAATTTTGTATCTCAGTCTTTTGGAGACGGACAAATTTTGCTTCAAATGTTTCCTGAAGCTTTTGGTAATTATTTTATGTTGACAGATGAAAACTACCAGTACACAGAAAATACTTTGGCCTATATAGATCACAATCAACCTTTATTTTGGGATAATCATTACAAATCCGGAAAAACTACCTATTCCTCTCCCCTATACTTATTGTTCAGAACCAAATCATTAAAATGGGCATATTACACCATAATTTTTGGCTTAGTTCTATTTGTGATTTTTGAAGGGAAACGCAAACAGCGAAGTATCCCTGTGGTCAACCCGCTTCAAAATCAATCGGTGGCATTTGCACAAACGATTAGTGCCATGTACCTTGAAAGAAATGATCATAAAGCTATTGCTATAATGCAAATTCAGGAGTTTCTAAACTTTTTACGTGAAGAGTTCCGCTTAACGATTGATGAATTTTCCGGCATAGATTATAAAGAGATTTCATTAAAAAGTGGTAACTCGATCAAAGAGACAAAGCAGCTTTTTGAAGACATGCAAGCTATTAAAAACAAATCAAGCGTTACCAATGAAGAGCTTATTAAATTTGTAGCCAAAATAAAAGCATTCAAAATATCTTATATTGAACAAAAATGAAACTGAGAACTACAGCTGAGTTCATCAAATAAAAAAAATCCATGACAGACCAAGACTCAAATAAAACACCCATCAACACCGATGATAATACGGCTAATTCATCCTTGTCTTTTAAAAACAGAATAGACCTTACTGACTTGCAACAATCCTATAGCAGCATTAAAAAGGAGCTATCAAAAGTGATTATTGGTCAGTCTGACTTTGTTGAGTTACTTATGGTTGCTCTGTTGACAGAAGGACATGTCTTAATTGAAGGCGTTCCCGGTATCGCAAAAACGATAACGGCCAAATTATTTGCCAAAACATTACAGACTGACTTTAGTCGTATTCAATTTACACCAGATCTTATGCCAAGTGATGTTTTAGGTACATCAATCGTAGATCTCAAGACAAGCGAATTTGTCTTTAAAAAAGGTCCTGTTTTTTCAAATATCATTCTTATTGATGAGATCAATCGTGCTCCCGCAAAAACTCAGGCGGCTTTGTTTGAGGTAATGGAAGAAAAACAGATTACTATGGATGGGGTTCGTTATGTAATGGAACCTCCCTTTATGGTGTTAGCAACTCAGAATCCGATCGAACAAGAAGGAACCTACACCCTACCAGAAGCGCAGTTGGATCGATTCTTATTTAAGATAAAAGTAACCTATCCAACGTTTGCAGATGAAGTTGAAATATTAAAATCACATCATGAACGTACGGTTAAAGATCCGTTAGAACTCATAGATGCTATTCTGGACATAGATAAGCTTCTCGAATATCGCGACAAGGTTCAACAAGTGTTTATAGAAGAAAAGTTGCTTCAATATATTGCAGAAATTGTTACCAAGACCCGATCCCATCCTCACTTATACCTGGGAGGTTCGCCCCGGGCATCTATAGCTATCATGAAAAGCGCCAAGGCTTTTGCTGCCATTGATGGTCGTGATTTTGCTACGCCGGAAGATATTAAGAAATCAGTTGCACCGGTTATGAGGCATCGGGTTATCGTTTCTCCTGAAAGAGAAATGGAAGGTATGACCGAGGAAAAAGTTATGCAACTAATTCTACAATCTATAGAAATTCCACGATAATTGTGATCCGATTTTTCAAATCTTTGTATCTCACAGATCGCACCTATTATGTATTGGGTGCCATTATCCTGTTATTTTTTATATCGTATTGGATTGTGGCCTTATACCCATTTGTTTGGTTGTTATGCATAGGAATTTTTATCATTTTTGCTTTAGATTTTGCCGCCTTGTATGGTCTAAAAGATGGGATTGAGGGTTCCCGGGAATTAGCTGATAAATTTTCTAATGGCGATTACAACGAAGTTCAAATACGCTTAGAAAACAGATATCGATTTAGGATTAGAACCGAAATCATTGATGAAATCCCCTATCAGTTCCAAAAACGAGATTTTAATAAAACACTGACTGTAGATGCAGCGTCACAAACTCAATTTACGTATCAGCTAAAACCGCTAGCCCGAGGTGAATACAAATTTGGGTTTCTTAATGTATATATAAGTTCTCGTATCGCTTTGATCAAAAGACGCTATAGATTTGAAAAAGAGTATATTGTAAAAGTGTATCCCTCTTTTATACAGATGAAAAAGTACGATATTTTAGCATTGGATACCCGGTCCTATATTTTGGGAGTACGCAAGACCCGACGTATTGGACATACCATAGATTTTGAACAAATCAAAGAATATGTAACCGGTGATGATGTTCGCTCCATTAATTGGAAAGCAACGGCAAAGCGAGGTAGTCTCATGATTAATCAATTTCAGGATGAAAAATCTCAACCCGTATATTCCATTATCGATGCGAGTCGGGTCATGAAAATGCCGTTTAACGGATTATCATTACTGGATTATGCCATCAATAGCAGTTTATCTTTTTCGAATATCGCCATACGGAAACAAGATAAAGCAGGGCTTTTAGTGTTTTCTAATACGGTCTCTAGCTTTTTGCCACCTATGGGAAAACGCAGTTATATAAATGTGATCTCTGAAACACTTTACAATATTAAAACGGCTTTTTTGGACGCGGATTATGGGACTTTGTATGCCCATGTAAAACAAAAAATTACTCAGCGTAGTCTCCTTTTATTATACACAAATTTTGAGCATTTTTCTGCGTTAGAACGTCAGCTACCGTATTTAAGAACTTTGGCAAAAAAACATATGCTTGTTGTCATATTTTTCAAAAACACAGAGCTTGACAGCCTAATAAATTTACCCGGAACCTCAATCCCGGAAATCTATCAACAAACTATCGCACTCCAATTTGCACAAGAGAAAAAGCGAATGGTGAAAGAGTTACAGAAATACGGGATACAAACAATACTTACTACTCCGCAACAGTTGACTACAGATACCATTAATAAATATCTCGAAATAAAGGCAAGAGGCATTTTATAGAATTACTACTTCATTTTTAATATAAAGAAAATAGATTTTTAAAAATTTACGCATAATTTTTATCAATAGCTTTTGTATCTTCGTAGCGTAAAAGAAAAAAAAATGACGATCACTCAATTACGTTACGTATTAGCGGTAGCAGAACATCAAAATTTTACGAAAGCAGCAGAAAAGACTTTTGTGACTCAACCCACCTTAAGTATGCAAATACAAAAATTGGAAGATGAGTTGGACATACAAATTTTTGATAGAACCAAAAAACCTATAGAGCTTACCGAAGTTGGTAAAAAACTTGTGCAGCAGGCTCGCAATATTGTTAATGAAAGCGAACGTATTCAAGATATTGTGGATCAGCAAAAAGGATTTATTGGAGGTGAGTTCAAATTAGGTGTCATTCCAACGGTAATGCCTACCCTTTTACCGATGTTTTTAAATACGTTTATAAAGAAATATCCTAAAATAAAACTCAAAATTGAAGAACTCAATACTGAGACGATCATCCAACGATTATTAGACGGTCATTTGGATGCCGCAATTGCCGCTACACCCCTTGAGCATATGCACATAAAGGAGCGAGTGCTGTATTATGAACCTTTTGTAGGATACATCCCTCCAATGCATCGCCTTAACCAAAAGAAAAAAATTGATGTTGCCGATTTAGACATTGATGACATGCTATTGTTAGAAGATGGACACTGCTTTAGAGATGGAATTATCAACCTGTGCAAAATTGATAAAAATTATGATGACGATCACTTCCAGTTAGAAAGCGGAAGTTTTGAGACCTTGGTAAAATTGGCTAATGAAGGTTTAGGCATGACATTACTACCGTATCTTCATACGCTAGATATAAAAGAAGATGAGAAGCATAATCTACATTACTTTAACGAACCAAGCCCTGCGCGGGAGGTGAGCTTGATTTATAATAAAAGTGAATTGAAGATGCAAATTATCGAAGTACTTCACAATACCATTGCTGGCATTGTAAAAGGCGCGATAACATTTCAGAACGTACAAATTATCAGCCCGCTCGGAAAAATAAAAAGCGACTCGTAAGTCGCTTTCCATTTCAATATTTACTTTTTTAAATACACCAGACACGGTTGTAATTCTGGTCTATTGAGCGCTAGAGATTGAATCCAAATTTTTAATTCGTCGATCTCATGTGGAAGTAAGCGTTTCATTGCTTTGATAACTTCCTTTGTAAACAAATTTACATCAAAACTTACTTTGTCTAGCACAGTTTTGGTGTAATCAAACATTGCTCTAGCCATAAATTTTAGGGGTTTAAAGTTGTTAGTTATCCTACATTTATTTGTAGGAATTTATTTACGCTGTTAACGTTGTCTAAACGAATATAGCGAAATAAATCCAAAATTATTGTTTTTAATCCGTTATTTAACATTGTTAATATTTGTTATCGCCATCCAAGAGATCACCGATACCTCCTAGAATACTCCCTTCCCCTCTACTTTTACCACCTTCTCTTGGAGCTAAGGCTAATACCCTATTTGCCAATCGACTAAAAGGTAATGATTGAATAAATACTGTACCCGGACCTGTCAAGGTCGCAAAAAATAAACCTTCACCTCCAAAAATGGTGTTTTTGATACCTCCTACAAATTCGATATCATAATTTACCTCTTTGCTAAATCCGATGATACACCCCGTGTCTACTTTGAGTTGTTCTCCGGCGGCAAGATGCTTTACAGCCGTAGTTCCACCTGCGTGTACAAAAGCCATACCGTCACCTTCTAATTTTTGCATGATAAATCCTTCTCCGCCAAAAAGTCCACGGCCTAATTTTCTTGAAAATTCAATTCCGACAGAGACGCCTTTGGCTGCACATAAAAACGCGTCTTTCTGACACACAAATTTGCCATGAAATTGCGTTAAGTCTATGGGAATTATTTTACCCGGATATGGAGAGGCAAAACTAACCTTCTTTTTACCATTCAATTCATTATAAAAAGCCGTCATAAAAAGACTCTCACCTGTAAGCAATCGTTTACCTGCTCCAAATATCTTTCCCATAAATCCTCGATCGTTCTCAGAACCATCTCCAAATATGGTATCCATCTTTATGCCGGTCTCCATCATCATAAAACTTCCTGCCTCGGCTATAACCCCTTCCTGTGGATCAAGTTCTATCTCCACATATTGCATTTCTTCTCCGTGTATTTCGTAATCAATTTCGTGTGCTGTCATTATAGTATGTTTAGTTATTGTACATTCTATCTATACGACGTTAACAAAAAAAAATTGTTACAAGAAGATTGAGGATTTCTTAAACTTTTGATTGTTTTACTTTGATTGTCCACTCAAAATTGAACTGAGAGACTTCGATACCTTCACAATTCTTCCCTACAGATCGCATCCATACGGTTTGACCTTCTCCGGTTGCAATCGCTCTTTGAATTCCTTCTTTAATTAGCGGTCCATCTGTGCATTGAAAGGTAATCCTGCCAGTTGCTTTTTTTGTAAACGTAGCGTTATTCTGAGCAACTAACATAGAAATTTTCTTTTTAGAATCTTCTATATACCCAACTACTAATGCTCCCGTACTAAGCTCTGCTGCCATTCCTTGAACTGCCCAAAACATCGAATTAAAAGGGTTTTGGTTGATCCATTTGTGCGTAACACTCACGGTACATTGCTCATTGTCAATAGATTTTACCCGCACCCCACATAGCCATGCCGAAGGAAGTTTAAAAAGACTGAAAAGGTTTAATTTACGCGGTGTAATGGTCATAAGTATCATTTTAGACTCCTAAAATATTTATAATAAACATACCGTGCAAATTAAACTTATATCTTAAATAAATGTTAAATTATGGTACTATGTTTTGCATAATACCTTTTTTTAAACATATATTTGCATAAGCAACTATTATATCATTCATCATGTCAGACACTAATCACAAAAACATCGCAACTTTTATTCACTTAGGAATATTCTCTAAATTTTTTATTCCTTTTGGAAATTATATCATTCCAATAATTCTATGGTCGACTAACAAAGACAAATCTAATTTTGTAAATAGCCATGGAAAAGAAGCTATCAATTTTCAATTAAGTATTCTTTTATATACTATAATTTTGGGAACACTTTCTTTTCCTTTTTTTGTATTTAATTTTTTTAAACATATGTCAATTTCCGATATCATGCATGGACATGATTGGCATATCAATTTTGATCACAGTGGAGGCTTATGGATGCTCGCTGGTGCCTCTTTTATAGGTATTATAGCCCTGATAGGATTCTTCTTAGAAATTATTTTTATAATCAATGCTGCAATCAAAGCTAAAAACGGAGAATTATATCAATACCCGCTTACTATAAAATTTATTAAGTAAAAATTACAATCATCAATCAATCAAAATGAACAGTTTAACTTTTAAAAAATCTCTTTATGAAGATCGAAAACACAAAAGCGCAGATGCGCAAAGGTGTTCTAGAATATTGCATTCTTTCTATACTCAAGGATGATGATGCCTACGTGGCAGAAATTCTTGAAACATTAAAAGACGCAAAAATGCTAGTTGTAGAAGGCACTATCTACCCCTTATTAACCCGCCTCAAAAATGCAGGTTTACTTAGCTATCGCTGGGAGGAATCTACCTCAGGACCCCCTAGAAAATATTACGGACTCACAGATACCGGTAAAGTATTTTTGACCGAACTTAACACAACTTGGAGCGAACTACAGGGCGCTGTAAACTTGGTAACCAAACAAAAAAATAAATAAAATGAACAAGACAGTTAATATAAATCTTGCCGGAATATTTTTTCATATTGATGAAGACGCCTATATGAAACTTCAACGGTACCTTGACGCCATAAAACGTTCATTTACCGATTCCCAAGGAAGAGACGAGATCATCGCTGATATTGAAGCCAGAATTGCTGAGCTTTTTAATGAAAAAATTAAAGATGAGCGTCAGGTAATTGGACATAAAGAGGTAGATGCCGTAATAGAAGTTATGGGACAACCTGAGGATTATCAAATTGACGAAGACATTTTTGAAGATGAACCAAAAACAACAACTCAAGCAGCCCCACAACGGTCTAAATCTCTTTTTAGAGATACAACAAACTCCTACGTAGGAGGTGTAAGCAGCGGCTTAGGTCATTATTTGGCCATAGATCCTGTTTGGATTCGATTAGCTTGGATTCTGTTTACAATTTTCTCGAGCGGTGGGTTTATCCTCATTTATATCGCATTATGGATTTTTGTTCCAGAAGCAAAAACTACGGCTGATAAACTAGCTATGAGAGGAAAACCGGTAAACATCAATACGATTGAAAAAAAAATAAAGGAAGGTTTCAATGATGTTGCAGATTCAGTAAAAAATGTAGATTATCAAAAGTATAGCTCAAAGGTAAAGAGCAGTTCTACTTCTTTCTTTGATGCCTTAGGAGATGTGCTTATTTTTCTTTTCAAAATTGCTATAAAATTCATCGGAGTCATATTAATGATCGTCGCAGGTGTGACACTTATAAGTTTATTCTTTGGTCTGTTTGCTGTAAGTACTTTTGGTGTAATTGATACGCCGCTAAATGAACATTTACAAGTATTGAATCATAGTGATGTTTCTATTTGGTTGATCGCTATCTTTACCTTTCTAGCCGTAGGGATTCCTTTTTTCTTTCTTTTTATTTTGGGTCTAAAGATTATGATACCTAATCTAAAATCAATCGGAACTACAGCAAAACTTGGTCTTTTAGCTTTATGGATTATTTCAACCGTTGGATTAGCTGTCATAGGAATTCGACAGGCCACGCTCGAAAACTACACTGCAGAGGTAGTTACAGAAGAAATCATTCTTCCTATTAGTAAGAATGATACACTGCAAGTAAAAATGAAGAATAACAGAAGATACATACACCATTTATCCCATCGTAACGACTACAGCATTCGTAAAGATCCAAAAGGAAATAAAGTGATTGTATTACAGGATGTTCGGTTATACATCAAAGAAAGCACTGATTCCATAGCTCGTATTTCAATCCTAAAAAAAGCTGAAGGGTTTTCATACGATAACGCCAGCAATGCTGCCGACGCTTTACTTTATAAGTATGAGTTAAAAGATAATGTGTTAATACTAGATGGGTACGCACTAACGGCTATCAAGAATAAATACCGGGATCAGGAAGTTCAAATAATTCTTTCACTTCCTGAAGGTACAACGGTATTAGCAGATAAGAACACCTACAGTTATAACAATTCATGGAAATTTGATGAATATATCTCTTTATCAGGTAAAGAAGGAAAATATGTTACTCTTAAGGAAGGTAGTTTTACTTGTGACGACTGTCTAGATAATGAAGTGGATGGTGAGTGGAAATATAAAGAATGGAACGATGATGAGAATCAAAATGACTATAACTCAGACGAAAATGAGGAATTTAATCTTAAAATAGATGAAGATGGCCTAGAACTTAATAACGAACCCGTAAAAGTAAAAATCGACGAGAATGGTATAGAAATCAAAACCAAAAATTAAAACAATCAAAAATCGAACAGTAATTTTAAACTAATCACCTTATGACAACTTTAGCCAAAATTTTAGTAACTCTTTGTTTAACCTTAGTGTGTTGTTCCTGTAATATTCCGTTTAACGGAGTAAAAGGAACAGGAAAAGTTATACAAACCGAACGTGCAATCAGCCAACCGTTTAATCGTATTAAAGCAAGTAGCGGTCTGGACGTTATTTTATCAAAAGATATTGACGACAAAATTATCATTGATGCCAATGAGAACCTACATGATCTAATTGATATTTATGTAAAAGATGAGACGCTTGTTATCAAGTCAGAAGAAAATATCTATAGTGCAGATCAAAAAAGTGTATTGATCTCCTATGAAACTTTAGAAGAAATTGCTGTTAATAGTGGAGCGAGTGTCACCTCGACTCAAGTGATTGAACAGCCAAAAATGAAATTAAGTGCAACAAGTGGGGCTGATATTGAATTAGAGATTAAATCAGAATCCTTAACTACTTCGGCCACCAGCGGAGCCTTTATAGAAATATCGGGAATGGTAAATTCTCATAAAGTTTCTGCCACCAGCGGAGCAGTAATTAAAGCACAGGAAGTGCTGAGTTTAGTTACCGAGGCAAAAGCAACCAGTGGAGCTTCAGTTAAGGTTCATGCTAAAAATGAATTTAACGGACGTGCTACAAGTGGTGCAAGTGTTCGATATTTCGGAGCACCGGAAAAAGTATCAGAGGTTGATAATTCCGGAGGAAATGTAAGTCGTAATTAATCCAAAAATGAGGATGATCCATGTATGATGCAAAAAAAATGTAACTTACTGATATCATTCACCATAAAACTTTACACAAATTATATCTCTTTAAAATGAAAACAATATATCGTTATCCAACACGCTCCATTTCGTTAACCATAATAGTAGTTGCTCTCCTAGCCTTTGGCACCACATTTGGCCAGGATAAAGCTGATCAGATTGATAAATTAATGAAGACCTATCATGTGTATGATCAATTCAATGGTTCCATATTGGTCGCAGATAAGGGCGATGTCATATACAGCAGAGGCTTAGGCTTGGCCAATATGGAGTGGGACATTCCTAATGCTTCAGATACTAAACATCGATTAGGTTCGATTACTAAACAATTTACTGCTGCTTTGATTCTTCAATTTGTAGAACAAGGAAAATTGGATTTAAATGCACCTATCACTAAATATCTTAAAAATTATCCTAAAGCACAGGGTGATAAGATAACCATTCATCATTTATTAACGCATAGTGCGGGGATACCGAATTATACAAGTTTAGAAACTTTTCAGGATATCTATAGAAATCCATATACACCAAAAGAATTCTTAACGGTGTTTCAGGACTCCGTATTACAATTTAATCCGGGGGAAAAATTTGCATATAGTAACTCCGGCTATTTCTTGTTAGGTGTCATCCTGGAAGAAGTTTCCGGAAAAGCTTACGAAACTCTATTACATCAGAATATCCTAAATCCTTTAAACATGACAGCCACAGGATACGATCATCACGATCGCATTCTCAAAAACAGGGCTACAGGATATGACAGAGAAGGAAAAAAGTACACTAATTCTAAGTATTTAGACATGTCCTTGCCGTATGCTGCAGGATCTATGTATTCTACCGTTGAAGATTTGTATACTTGGGATCGTGCTTTATATACAAACAAGGTACTCACACAAAAATCTCGAGACCTTATGTTTACTGCGTATATGCCTACGGGTAGAGCTTCTTATGGATACGGATGGAGTATCGGTAAAGAAAAAGTAGCTAATCGCGATAGTATTACAGTGGTAGAACACGGAGGCGGAATCAATGGCTTCAATACGTTGATATACCGCATCCCCGAAGATAATCATGCTATTATTTTATTAAATAATACAGGAAGAATCGAACTGTTTGATATGGCCAAGGAGCTTACCAAAATCTTATACGATCAGCCTTTTGAAATGCCAAAACAATCGTTGGCTCTAGCGGTTATGGAGTCTATCAAATCACAAAACATCGAAAAGGGCATGAAGACTTTCGAAACCCATCAAAACAATAAGGATTACAATCTTAACGAAAATGAAATGAATCGTGTGGGCTATTATTTTCTTCAGAATAGCAAAACAAAAGAGGCTATCGAAGTTTTTAAAATGAATGTGGTGGCTTTTCCGGAATCATCAAATGTTTATGATAGCTTAGGGGAAGCTTACTTTATGGACAAGCAAAATGAACTTGCTCTCAAAAATTACAAAAAATCACTTGAATTAAATCCGGAAAACGAAAATGCTGAAAAATTTATCGAAAAAATAAAGAACCAATAATAGTAAGGCGAGTACATCGTACTTGATTTCACAAAAAAAATTATCACAATCCTATCATAGGCCAAATGATAGGATTTTTTTATCATATTTTTTAAAGTTACTCGTTAGAAGTATAGACATCAGATAAAAATAATTTATGAAGCTGTAACATGAATTTGCGCATAGAGTCTTTTATCTTTGCACTAACAGTATCCGAATTATTGTTTTATCGAAAAATCACACTATGAACATCTTGAAACAACTACCTATCCTACTTGTATTAATCTTTGTTACCGGTACGAGTATTGCTCAAAAAGAACGTCTTAAGGGAAATAAAATCGTTATGACCGAGCTTAGAGAAATTGATGCTTTTCATACCATCAAAGTTGAAGATAACTTTGAGATAAGCATTCAGGAAGGGTTAGAAAATTCGGTCGCCATCAAAGCTGATAGCAATCTACAAGATGCTATCATCCTTACAGTTCAAGATAGTATTCTCAAAATAGTTTCTGACAAAGACATACGACGCGCCAAATCGTTACATCTCACGATTTCGTATACCACCATTTTAAAACATATTGAACTACGTAACGAGGTTAAATTGACCACTGCCGGTCTGGTAAATGCAGAAAAACTCTCTTTACACCTGTATGACCAGACAGAAGCTTTTATGTCTACCGAGTCCACAAAATTTACTGCATACGCGTATGGAAAAGCGTCGGGAGAGTTTCATACCAAAGCAGAGGAAGTTTCTTATCAAGTAAATGAAAATTCGGAAATCCAAGGTATTGTTACCGCTGACAGCCTAAAGGTAGACCTGTACCAAAAAGGTTCTAGTAAATTGGAAGGAAAAGTTAACGGTGCATTAATACGTGTTGACAATTCAACTAATTTTAGAGGAGAAAAACTTAGTATCAATACAGCCAAACTCATTGCCGAGGGAGGAAGTGATTGCTATCTATTGGTTAATGAATTTTGTACTATTGAAGCCAAAGATACCTCCGAAATTTATCTTCTGGGTGAGCCCAAAGTAAACTTGGAAATTTTTAGCGGTGAAGCTTCACTTTATAAAAAGGGACTGGACTATTCTCCCAGTTTATTGAAGTTGTAAAAAAAACCCCTAAACATGTATAAAAGTTGAGGGGTTGATTTAAAAAGTATAAATTTAACCGCCAATTAAGCAGTTACTTCTTCACCTGATTCTACAGTGGCAAGATATCGCTCTGCATCGAGGGCTGCCATACAACCGGTACCTGCCGCAGTGATTGCCTGACGATATTCCTTATCTTGAACATCTCCAGAAGCAAACACACCAGGAACATTAGTTTTAGTCGTTTTTCCTTTTGTAATGATATATCCGGTATCATCCATATCCAATTTACCTTTAAAAATTTCGGTATTTGGCTTATGACCAATAGCTATAAATAATCCGGTAATAGCAATCTCCTCTTTCTCTCCGCTTTGATTATTCACCATACGTAATCCTTCGACTACCTGATCTCCCAAGACCTCATCAACTTCGGTATTATAAAGTACTTTGATATTTGGAGTACTATTGACACGATGCTGCATCGCTTTGGATGCTCTCATTTCGTCTTTTCTAACTAACATTGTTACACTTGAGCAGATATTTGCTAAGTATGTAGCCTCCTCGGCAGCAGTATCTCCTGCTCCCACAATTGCTACATCCTGACCTTTATAAAAGAATCCATCACAAACGGCACAGGCGGACACTCCCCCACCTCGTAAACGCTGTTCACTTGGCAGTCCTAAATATTTTGCTGTAGCACCCGTCGAAATGATGACTGTTTCTGCTTCAATTTCTTTTGAGTTATCAACGATCACTTTATGGATACCTCCTAATTCTTTGCTGAAATTTACTTCGGTTACCATCCCGATACGTACTTCGGTTCCAAAGCGCTCAGCTTGTTGTTGGAGTTGTACCATCATTGTAGGACCATCAATACCTTCAGGATACCCGGGAAAATTATCAACTTCGGTAGTTGTAGTTAATTGCCCGCCGGGCTCCATACCTGTATACATAAGAGGTTTCATGTCAGCACGCGCTGCATAGATAGCTGCTGTATAGCCAGCAGGACCGGATCCTATAATAAGACACTTTACTTTTTCAATAGTTTCAGACATAATCAATTCAGTTTACATTGGTAAAAGTAGTAATTCGAGCTAAAAACTTACAATAAAGTTATTAAGAAAAGTTATAATCTTATAATATTAAGTTATGAAAAAACAGCCTAAGAGTTCTTGGATATCCCTTCTAAATGGTACATTTGCCCAAAATTTCAATCAATGGTTATTGAGCTTACCGTATTTGATATACTCGATATTTTAGGAACAATGGCATTTACGATCTCAGGTGCTTTGAGTGCTATGAATCGTAGACTTGATTTATTCGGTATTTTCATTATTGCATTTGTTACCTCTGTGGGTGGAGGTACCGTACGGGATGTCCTCATTGGTCAGACCCCCGTGGTTTGGATGCAGAACACCACTACTATTTATTTAATTAGCTTGGTTACCCTCTTCGCAATTGTTTTCAGAAACAAACTTGATTATCTTAAAAAATCAGTCTTTTTATTTGATACTATAGGATTAGGGATTTTTACAATTACAGGAGTAGAGACTGGTATTAGAGCAGGTTTAGACCCTATTGTGTCTGTTGCTTTGGGAACTATTACTGGATGTTTTGGAGGTGTAATACGGGATATATTATGTAATGAAATTCCGGTAATCTTTAGAAAGGAAATTTACGCTACAGTTACCATCGTTGGGGGTATCTGCTTTATGTTTATGTATAGCATTGGCTTAGATATGACATTGACCTATATCGCTACTACACTTCTAATTATTGTTATACGGTTATTGGTAGTGACTTACCAGATAACGTTGCCCTCGTTTACAGTAAAAAACCCAAACATTGATTGAATTAATTAAAAATCAGTACCTTAAACAAATTATAAAATTTTTATTTTCCCGATTTAATCTAAAATCCTACTAGTTATGTCAAGCATTTTTAATCAAGTTTTAATACTTTTCTCTACACTTTTTAATGTCAATTCTGAGATAGTGGCAGATAGGTCAGAGCTTCTTCTGGATTTACAGAACCAAACTGCGACTATTACCTATTATGATTTGGAAACATCTGAAAATGTTGAAAAATTATTTATCCAAGAAGATTTAAAGCGTATAAAGCAAGCTACGAAGTTTACCTCCTCCTACGAATTTCTAAGTTTATCTAACGTTGCCGTAGAAGCCAAAAAAAATTCTGTAGATATCACGATCACCTTTACGTTTGACAAATTTAGTGACGTAGGTAAGTTTATTAATCTCAAATTGGTAGATGGTAAAATCATCTTTCCGCAAATGGAAATGGAAAAAGTAACCTCATCCAACGGCAAGAAAATGAAACTAGAAGAGTTAGATATAATAGCATGGGATGCTACAACGAAAATTTTTGAATTAGCTATCAAACGTGATAAGAACATTGATAGGTATCAAAATTTTGAAACTATTGCGCCTTATTTTGAGTAACAAAACCTAACAGCAAAACAAAACTTTAGGAAAAACACTTTTCATTGCATTAACCAGTATCACTTTAAAAAAGCTCAGTATCTTTGTTGAAAAATTTTTCAATCCATTGTGAGGATTCTGTTTTCTATACTATTACTGGCGACATTAGTACTACGGCCTGCAATTGAGATAAGTAATATCCTCTATTACCAACTTAATATTGATTACATCGTTGAAAAATATTGTGTAAACAAAGAGCGTCCCAGTCTTAATTGTAATGGAAAATGTTATTTAATGAGTCAAATAAAGACTCAAACCCCATCGCAAGAGAAGATACCTAAAACTACTATAAGTACTGAAGCTTTCATCCCTTTATTTTTTGAAGATCTATCTGTCCAAATTGAACAAAATAACAATTTTTCTATAGAGACTTACACGCTAATACCGGATTTTGGATTTCTATACTTTTGCTAATCACCTTAGCAGGAGGTTTCCCCTGGACCGATGTATTTGGTAAAAACTTCAAGTGGGTACAAAAAATCACTCATACAGGATCCGAATGACTGGAATGGTATCACGATTATCTCCACTCGAGATGGACTTCCTATCACACTTGATCAAATGATAGCTACCGCAAAACAGGAGAAGCTTCCCGGTATTACAAAAATAACTTTACCTCAAAATAAAACTGGTGTGTTTAGTGTATCTAATACTTATCCTCTAGATCAATCACAACAAGTCATGCTGCATTTTGATCAATATACAGGTAAAACGTTGGTGAAAAAAAAGTGGAATGATGTAGGTGTTTTAATGCGAGGCCGTATGTGGGTAATGGCATTTCATCAAGGTCAATTTGGCAACTGGAATTGGTTGCTAATGCTGTTTACAGCCTTATTTTTGATTATAATGAGTGTAGCCGCGATTACGCACTATTTGGTAAGAAAACGAAAAAACATTTGGGGCGTTCCCAATGTACCTTCCAGTTTTACCGCAGGGTATTGGGTGTTGGGAAGTATTATTTTTCTAAGTATTGTCTTTCCGCTTTTTGGCGCTAGTATTTTTCTCATAGCAACCACAAACTATATATATCGTAAGAACAAACAATTTACATCTTCATGATCTGAAAGACTTTCAGCAAAAAACTGGATTTTTTTCTAGTGTACAACTATTTGTAAGAATTTACGTTTATATCAAAAAAATACTGAGAAGTATCAATATATTTGAATGATAAAAAATTATACCATGACTAAACTAAGTAACCTAGTATTCATACTTGCAGCCTTGCTTCTTACGTACAGCTGTGATTCCCTATCTAAAGAAGAAGAAGCTTTTGACAAAAAAATGCAAGAAATAATCGATGTTCACGATGAAGTGATGCCAAAAATGGGAGAAATGAGTGCATTGATTAAAAATCTTGAGTCAAAAATTGACACTACAAATGCTACTAGAAATTATAAACAAGCGCAACAAAATTTAAAAGACGGATATGATTTTATGATGGAATGGATGAGCGATTTTAGTCAGAAATTTCCACATGATGAAAAAAACAAAGAACTCTCTAAAGAAGAGCTCAATGCTAAAATGAAAATTTTAGAGCAAGAGGAAGTCGAAGTTAAAGAATTGAGAGATCAAATAAATTCAAGCATTCAAAACGCCAAATCAGTATTAAAAATTACTGAAGAGGAATAGTCTTAAAAACTGGAGAAAATTATATTTTAGCAGCAACAAATCATATATTCATGAATAAGTTATACACCCTATTTATTCTTCTTGTAGTATCCTTTCAAACGATGAATGCTCAGAAGAAAAAAGATCTACTTGAAGAAATCAGTCAATTACGTCAGGAACTTAGAGTTTCGCAAGGCCAAGTAAGTGATTGCCAGCGCAAGGAGGTAGCTAGTCAAGCACAAATCGCCTCACTAGAAAGACAGGTGGAAGATCTACGAGAATCTAACACCTCCTTACTTTCTAATATGGGGAGTTTCACTGCACTATCAAAGAAAAAAGCAGAAAATCTAGAGTCTTCTTTAGTTAGTTTACAGTTAAAAGACAAAAAGATTAATGCGATCAACGATGCTTTTAGCAAAAATGACTCGATTAAATTAGCGGTGCTTACAAAGTTCAAACAAGCCGTTGGTAACGATGCAGCTATCGGTGTTCAACAAGGAGCTGTTTATATTACCATACCTAATAGCCTACTTTTTGGTGATGATGATAAAAATTATAGTCTTCAAGATAAGTCTAAAGCCTTATTGAGCCGTATAGGTACTGTGCTGGTTGCTAATCCTGATCTAAAAATTGCTGTTGAAGGTAATAGTAATGCACTTAAATTTGAAAAAACTGAATTGAGAAGTAACTGGGATTTGAGTTCATTACAGGCCGCTGCTGTTATCCAAAGTTTACAAGAAGAGTTTAAAGTACTTCCCAAACAAATGGAAGTCTTGGGAAAAAGTGAATATGCTACTGAGGGAATTGAAACCGTTACACGAATTCGTGTTGATCCGGGTTTCAAAGACTTTTATATTCGCATCAAAGATAATATGAAGGAGTAATCTTCTTACTTAGCTATAAACAAAAAAATCTTACATTATCGTAAGATTTTTTTGTTTATAGCTGTTCTATGTAACCTTTGTTACCAACTAAAATTGGAGTTTTTGTACCTTTAACTAAAATACAAGCTATGTTTGGTAAAGGCTCAAAATTGTATAGTATTCTCTTTTTGAAATGTCCAAGATGTCATGAAGGAGATTTTTTAGAATCACATCCTTATACGTTTTCTGATTTTAATAAGGTAAAAGAGCGATGTGAAAATTGTGAACTCAAATATAGTATCGAACCTAGCTTCTATTATGGTTCAATGTATGTCTCTTACGGTGTTGGTATAGCACTAGCAGTGGCTGTTTTTGCAACCCTATATTTGTTAGGATTAGATTTACAACCATTAACCATATTTTTTAGCATCCTTACCACCTTAGTTTTGCTGATGCCCTATATAGGTGCAATTTCTAAATCTATTTGGGCTAATCTTTTTTTTAAGTATGATAAAGAGTTTGCGATGAAAGTTAAACAATCACAACCATGATCCAGGAATTAAAAAAAAGTTATGGCCATCAATTTGAAGATGCCTTATTACAGGAAATTGCACAAGTCAGTACTTTTAGAGAACTTCCCGCAGGATACAAACTCATGGAAATCGGTGATTATGTGAAAGGTATGCCGCTACTGGTATCCGGAGCTATTAAGGTTTTACGCGAAGATAAAGATGGTGATGAATTACTGCTTTACTATCTGGAAAAAGGGGATACTTGTTCAATGACAATGACTTGTTGTATGGGTGAAACTAAAAGTGAAATCCGTGCTATTGCAGAACGCGATACCAAACTCATTATGGTGCCTATTCGCAAGATGGAAGAATGGATTACCAAATATAAGAGTTGGCGTAACTTTGTATTCGAAAGTTATCACAATCGTCTTAATGAGATGCTGCTGACAATAGACACGATCGCATTTGATCGAATGGATGAACGATTGGTTAGCCATTTGAAGGAGAAAGCCAGGGTGAATAAGGACAATGTGCTATATCAAACGCATCAAGAAATTGCTTATGAGCTCCACAGTTCACGTGTCGTTATTTCACGATTACTCAAAAAACTTGAAAGACTTGGTAAGATTGAACTGCATCGTAACCACATAACCATTGTTGATTTATCCTAGTTGTGTAACTCATGTTACTGTAAAATCTCTTAGCATCTCATAATTTTGACATTCTTATAAGTGCACTATGTTAAAAAAATATCTTCCTATACTACAATGGTTACCAAAATATCAGAAGGAGTACCTCTCAGGTGATCTAGCTGCCGGTATTACCGTTGGTATTATGCTGATTCCACAAGGAATGGCTTATGCTATGATTGCCGGTCTTCCTCCTGTCTTTGGGTTATATGCCTCTTTAATTCCTCAAATTATTTACGCATTATTGGGCACCTCAAGACAACTTGCTGTAGGTCCTGTGGCCATGGATTCATTGTTGGTCGCCTCAGGATTAGGAGCATTGGCTATTTCGGGTATTGATCAATACATCGCCATGGCTATATTTTTAGCGTTATTCATGGGTATAATTCAATTAGCGCTTGGGTTATTTCGCATGGGATTTTTGGTTAATTTTCTATCAAAACCAGTTATAAGTGGATTTACCTCAGCAGCCGCAATTATCATAGGTTTAAGTCAGTTGAAGCATTTATTAGGTACTTCTATTGAACGAAGCAATCAAGTTCATCTGGTTATTCTGAACGCCATAGACACAATTGATCAAACAAATTTGTATACGGTAGGCATTGGTATTGCTGCGATTATATTAATAAAAGGATTACAGAAAATTCATAAGAGTATCCCGGCTGCCTTGGTGGTTGTAGTGGTATCTATTCTAGGAATGTACCTAGGAGAACTTAACGACTTAGGTGTCAAAATTGTTGGCGAAATTCCGCAAGGTTTACCAGAGTTTGGCGTACCAACGGTAGATTATTCTCGTATTTCTGATTTAGTTCCTATTGCCCTAACACTGGCGTTGATTGCTTTTATGGAAGCTATATCGGTCGCAAAGGCCGTCGAAGAAAAACATTCTGACTATGAGGTGGATGCTAATCAGGAATTAATCGCACTGGGAACAGCCAATATTGTAGGATCATTTTTTCAATCGTATCCAACTACAGGTGGGTTTTCAAGAACTGCGGTTAATGATCAATCCGGAGCCAAAACCGGGATTGCTCCTCTGGTAAGTGCGCTGATCGTTGGACTGACCTTACTTTTTCTTACGCCACTATTTTATTATTTACCCAATACAGTTTTGGCCGCTATTATTATGGTAGCGGTGTTTGGACTCATTGATATTAAATATCCACTTCAGCTCTTAAAAAATGCTAAGGATGAATTTTTTCTACTGCTCATTACGTTCGCGATAACATTATTTGTGGGCATCAAAGAAGGCATTTTACTAGGAGTCTTATTGTCCTTGTTGCTTCTGGTCTACAGAACTTCGAATCCTCATATTGCCATACTCGGTAGGATAAAGAATACAGATTATTTTAAAAATGTATTACGTTTTGAAAATACCGTAGAAATTCATGAAGAAATATTAATTCTACGGTTCGATGCTCAGTTATATTTTGGAAACAAAGATTATTTTAAGAATGAATTACAAAAACATATACTAAAGAAAGGAAGTTCATTAAAATATGTGATACTCAATGCAGAGGCTATCAATTACATAGACAGTAGTGCTACAAATCTGTTGTTTAATCTAATCGAAGAGCTGAAACAGAAACAAATAACGCTACTAATAGCTGGAGCTATAGGTCCTACACGTGATATCATCTTTAAGACCGGCCTTGCAGAGGTGATCAAACGTGACCATTTATTTGTCAAAACTAGCGAAGCTTATAACTATGCACTCAATATGGGGGAGCGTACCGAAATACAACAAAAAATCACAACCCAAACCCAATAATCCATAAAAACACACAGCCCTACGCCAATTATATGTAGGTTTTTATAACTATCAACCTGTCTTAGCATATCAAGTTCAAAACATTTTTTGATTTTGGGGCAAAAAAGTATAGCTTAGCTAAACATCACAACCAATTGGAAATGGATTTGAAGGTAAGAGAATTAACCAGTAAAGATATACCTCAGATAGTAGCGTATTGGCATACATCTCCGTCTGATTTTTTAGAAGGCATGGGTGTTGATCTCACAAAACTTCCGTCTCGGGAGTCGCTTAGCAAGATGTTATCTAATCAATTAGCTTTGCCTATCAAAGAAAGAGCCTCCTATGCGCTAATTTGGGAATGTGATGGTGTAGCTGTTGGACACTCTAATGTAAATGCAATTAGTTATGGTCAACAAGCTAACATGCACTTACACCTTTGGACAACACCATATCGAAAGCGTGGTATGGGTACAGAATTAGTTAAGAAATCCCTTCCTTTTTACTTTAACAATTTAAAATTACAACTTCTAATTTGTGAGCCCTACGCTTTAAATCCGGCACCAAATAAGACCCTGGAAAAGGTTGGGTTTACCTATGAAAAAACCTATCGAACAATTCCGGGATCCTTAAATTTTGAGCAAGATGTCTGCAGGTGGGTGTTAGATCGTGAACAGTTGGAAGTTCTTTTCTAATCTAATGCTATTTTTTTTTCGTTTTGATAATCTTATTTCACGACATCAATGATTCGCTTTAGTATTTAAATACGGTTCAAGTTTTCCATTCCTTACTTTAGCGTTATAACCACGTTAAACTCTGTTAAACCTCTCTTTAAATGTAACATAAGTTACACTACTTCTAAACGATACTTTCTAATTTTAAAAGAAATAAAGTAATGTATGTCAAACTGAACATACTTTCCGTTTACAGTAAACTTTAAAAATACACCCATGATTATCAAACAATTCGAAGATAAACCCCTAGCGCATTACTCATATGCCATTCTTAGTGATAATAAGTTAGCCATCATAGATCCGGCACGAGATCCTCTACCCTATTATGTTTTTGCGGAAAAACATAATGCCAAAATAGTTGCGGTCTTTGAAACACATCCGCATGCTGACTTTATAAGTAGTCATTTACAGATCCATAAAGAAACCGGAGCTACGCTTTTCACCAGTAAACTAGTAGATGCCGCCTATCCTCATGAAACGTTTGATGATGATGATACCTTCACAATGGGATCGGTTCTGTTTAAAGGAATCAATACCCCGGGTCATTCTCCGGACAGCATTTCGATTGTAGCAAGCACTACTGAAGATTCTGATGAAGCGCCAGCCCTATTTACCGGCGATACGTTATTTATTGGTGATGTTGGGAGACCTGATTTACGAGAGAAATCAGGTAAAATGCAAGCCAAAAGAGAAGAGCTGGCCAAACAAATGTATCACACCGTGCAAAACAAATATAACGATCTACCCAACGAGACCCTTGTTTATCCTGCACACGGAGCAGGATCCCTTTGCGGTAAAAACATGAGCTCAGATTCATCAAGTACTTTAGGAAGAGAGAGAGAAGAAAACTGGGCTTTCAAAAAACAAACAGAAGAACAGTTTGTAAATCATATCCTCAGTGATCAACCCTTTATTCCATCCTATTTTGGTTTTAATGTGGACCTCAATAAAACAGGAGTTGAACACTATGCCAAGTCCATTCACAATGTAGCTACAAGGATTGGGGTGTCTTCCCTAGATACGGACATAATCATAATTGACACCCGGGATGAAGAAGTATTTAAGAAGAATCATTTGCCGGGAAGTTTTAATATTATGGCAAGAAATGATGATGATAGCTTTGAAACCTGGTTAGGTGCTATTGTAGAACCTGAAGAAAAGTTTCATATAGTATTGAATTCTATCTCCGATAGCAATTACATACTAAGTCGTGTAGCAAAGATCGGATACGAAAAACAGATGAAAACTTTACTTACGCTGGAACCACAAATATCTTTGCACAGGGCTGAGCCCTTAGACTTGGAAACTTTCAAACGAAATCCAAAAGATTATACAATTGTAGATGTTCGTAACAAAAGTGAAGTTAGTGACGGTAAGATTTTTGAGCATGCCCACGCCATACCCTTAAATACTTTGAGAGATTCTATAGACACGATTCCTGACGACAAACCTGTAGTAGTTCATTGTGCCGGTGGCTATCGTAGTGCAGCAGGTAGTAGTATAATCGATGATTTAAAGAGCGCTGTAAAAGTGTATGATTTGAGTGATCATATCAAAGAATTTTAATTAATCGATATAGGGTTTCGGTAGATAACAATATTAAATATACAGCCATTGTACAATTTTTAAAGCTTCATTCTGACGTAGCCATTTAGCAATTTTGTATTTTTAAAATAAAAACATACCAATGAAAGCAATAGGATTTAAAACCTCCCTCCCAATTACTGAAAAAGAAAGTTTTATCGCTTTTGAAACCGATAAACCATCAGCTTCAGGCTATGATCTCCTGATTAAAATTGCAGCTATTTCTGTGAATCCGGTGGATTTTAAAATCCGACAAAATGCTGCAAAGGACACGGTACTGGATACTCCTAAAATAATTGGTTGGGATGCCGTAGGAACAGTAGAAGCCGTAGGTGATAAAACTTCCAGATTCAAAGTCGGGGATCAGGTGTATTATGCAGGAGATCTTACGCGTAGCGGAAGTAATGCCGAATATCAATTGGTTGATGAACGTATCGTAGGTAAAAAACCAAAAAAATTGTCAAATGCTGAAGCGGCAGCCATCCCGCTCACCGGACTTACGGCATGGGAATCTCTTTTTGACCGGATCAAAGTAAACCCAGACACTGACCGAGGAAAATCTGTTTTAATTCTTGCCGGAGCTGGCGGCGTAGGTTCTATTGGCATACAGCTAGCAAAAAAGGTTGCAGGACTTACCGTAATAGCAACCGCATCCCGAAGTGAAACAGAAGATTGGTGTAAAAAACTGGGAGCTGATTTTGTAGTAAACCATTATCATTTAAAGGACGAACTTAAGAAAATTAGTCATAGTGAAGTAGATTATATTTTGGATTTTGTGGATATGAATTCGTATTGGGAAACTATGATCGATACTATCAAACCCCAAGGTCACATCGTATCAATTACCGGGAGTAGCGATCCTTTGGATCTCTCGCTCCTCAAAAATAAAAGTGTCACCTTCTCTTTTGAATTTATGTATACACGATCAATGTTCACAACCGATGATATGGAACGGCAACATGAGATTTTGAATAGATTAGCAGATTTATTAGATGATGGCACTTTACGAACAACTTTAAACAAAACGATGCAAGGTCTTACGGTGGAAAATTTAAAAGCGGCACATGCTTTACAAGAATCCGGTAAAGCAATAGGTAAAACCGTAATTGAATTTTGAGTTAGTGCCTTTTTATAAGTGATTAAATTAAACTTTTCTTATCTTTTTGGTTGTTTTCGTTACATAAATATATATCAATATATAACTCATCAAATCATAAATATATAATTGTCTAAGTTGAACACAAAATTACACAACAACCTTTAAATTCCAAACATGATAAAATCAGAAAGGCTCAATAGAATTCTTAAAGAGATAGAAAAAAGAGGTTTAACAGCTTATAAAATAAGCCAACACACCAACCTTACAGCCAACGGAGTACAGAAAATTATAGATAAAGACACGGAAAATCCAAGAATAGGGACTATAATTGAAATTGAAGAGTTTTTAAAATTAGATGACAATTTTTCTGTTGTACAAGAGCCACAAGAAAGTTATATGAACAATCAAGAGTTGGACAACTTAACTCGTCTAGTACAAGATAATTGGGAAGAATTAAGTAAAAGGGAATCTTTTAAAGGTTTCTTTTTTTCCCAGATTGCAAAGGCTCTTAATATGAAGATAGAAGATATTTTTACTTTGGCACTAAATAAAAAGTAAAGTATATATCTGTTTTTGTTATGCAATTACAATGAAAATTTTGGTGCTAAAAAATTAGAGCTACTTAAGTATTTCTACCATTCTTCGAACCAACCTCAATAACAACCAAATAATGAATAAATTAGAAAGGGTAAATAAAATAATAGAGGCTATGGAGTCTCAGAACATAAAAGCCTATGAGATAGCCAAACATACGAGCCTAACTCCAAAAGAAATACAGAAAACTAAGGATAAAGCTACAGAAAACCCAAGAATTACCACTTTAAATGAGATAGAATCCTATTTAGGTATAAGCACGAATACGGGTCAAACTTCCTCTATAACAAATAAGGATATTCTGAATGATGAAGATTTAGTTATTCTATCTCATCAGGTGAAAAAAAATTGGAATCGATTATTACAACTTGAAGATTTTAAAACCTTCTTTTTTTATCAAATTGCAAAATCTATCGACATGCAGATAGAAGATATTTTTGCTGTGGCATTAAATAAAAGAAAATAAAAAAGACCGACTAAAACCGAGTATCTGTCAAAACAAAAAACTATACAAAACTTATACATTAAGGTAGTAAAAACTACTAAAACTACTGTTCAAAGTTGAAAAATTATTATTTAGAATTAACGCCTTGTGAAGCAAAACCCCCGTGTTTACAGGGGCTGTTAACTTAGTCGGGATGACAGGATTTGAACCTGCGACCACACGGCCCCCAGCCGTGTAGGTAATCCCTAGTTTTACTATACTTGCCATGGGTTAAAACTAAAATTTATACAAAATTTGCAATATTAAATTATTAAAGGTGACTATATTTCGGTGTTATGTGGCATTAGGTTGGAACATTTACATAAGCCCACCATTCAGCGTCAATACTTATTTTATAAAATTGACTATCTATTAACCTAATTCTAAAAGGATCGTTTTCTTCGTACATTGGAGACATTATCAATATACGGTGTCCGTCTGCTGGCATTTGTTCATTTCTGTGATACCAAACTAAACTTGTACTAAATCTTTTCTTTGCATTCATGTTTCTAAAACTTAACGGCATACAACACAAAATAAATTGCATTGAAACGCCAATTTATTCAAACCGTTATCAAAAACGCTCTCTAAGTTCTTGTATAAGATATTTTAATAAAACATCTCCGTACTCTTTTTTAGTTAAGTGTCTGCCATCTTCGTGCATTAGCTCATTTACAGGCATAGCAATTTCTGCATCATTTTCAATGTACCTTATCACTTCATCCGCGCATTTGCTGACATTAGCTATACCCAATAATTTTATCTTCATCTCGCTATAAGATTCTGCGTATTTATTAATAGCTTCGTTGATGTCCTTTTTGTTTTTGTGTTCTCCTATAAGCTCATCAAAAATATACTCTTTTAATGAGTCTAAGTTTTTTAATTCCCAAGTTATATCTTCCATTATCTTTTATTTAAGGTTATTGTGTTTTGGTGTTAGTGATCATGTTTCACTTCACCAATACATAGTTGATTAATGCAAACCCATTGCGCGACGCTTCTTTTCATTAGTTCTTTACACTTACTGCAATACGTTACTTTAGGCTTGATAACACTACCTGTACGTAATTGCTCAGCATGGTATATTTTTGCATATTCAGTCATTATAAATTTTAAGTGATGCTCTTCGTGTTTATGAACACTTACTCTTTTTTTAAACCATTCTACTAATCTGTCTAATTCTTTCATTTCTCTACTTTATTTATAAACCACCTATTAGGTTTGCTAATCGTTCAGGGTCACACAAAGTAGCTTCCATGTCCTTTTGGTAACGTCTTAACTCCTTTAGTTCTTTTTCCATTTGTTTGATTTTGTCAGTCTTTCTTTCTTCTCTGCCAAGCCTTAGACCCGCTTCAAAAGCTTCTTTAGCTATTTGTTGGTAAGTTGGGTAAGCTCTGTATTTGGAAATAATGTCTTCTTTAGTCATTTCTCTAATTTATTTTTTAACCTGTCAAACTCTCGTTTCAATTTAAAGTATTCAATCGCTAATAAAAGAGCAAAACGCCACCCTGATCTTATAAGAGAATCACCTGCCATTATCTTTTTGATTGTGTTTTCTGATACTCCAATCTTTTTAGATAGTTCAGCGTAGTTCTCACAACCGATTACCTCCATTGCTTTTTTAAGCTTTTCACGTTCTGTTTTAAGTGATACTTTTCTTTTTGCCATTTAAGGGGTGTTTTAAAAAGGTGTCTCCTGTTTTGGAATTAATTCTAATTGAGATCTTAAGTTATTTAAAGTTATGAATTCACCTTTTATCCAATAACCTATAGATCTACCATTAACTGTTTTCTTTATTTTCCTTCCTGTTCTTGCATTGAACAGCTTACCGCAAACACTCCACTTATAATGTGTGTGTGTTTTGTGTTGCCACTTCAAACTGTAATTAACTGATATTAAGTTCATAATGCTTTGGTTAAGGTGAGTATACAACATTGTTGTAGTGCATTTACCTTTTAAAAACCAAGCTATGCGTGTATGGCAAACGACACTACAACACCATATATAAAACATAGCTTAAAGCCTGTGTTTAATTCGATTGTTCGTGTCTGTTTGCTTTTAATTTTAATTTTTTGCCTTTGCGCTCTGTGGTTTTTGCAAAACCATTAAGAACTTACTCAAACGTTCCTCGTATTTCTTTGGTAAATTCTGTGAACCATTAACAGCTTTTATTAAAGTGCTATCAGGCATTTCAAGATGTTGCTCTATTGCTCTAATACTTAAAAACTTTTTATTTTTTTGCATCCATTCAATCATAGAATTATATTTAGTTGATTTGTTTTTTTGTCAATCCAATAGCCCTATCTATTTCCATTCGCCATTGGTCTCTTTGACTTCTTAATATCTCTAAATATTTTCTTTTAGCTTCACCAAAGGTTTTAAATACAGAATCGTTGTCAACTTCATCTTCGGTCTTTTCAATACCGCATTCAACATAATTACTTGTATAAATTTTATAATTCATTCTTCCCAAAGTATTAAATCGTTATTTACATCTAAACCAACATCAGCCCATTTTCCCATAGCTTCATATTTAGCTTTGATTTCTTCGGCTTTAGATTCTTCAAATTTTTCAAGACACTTGTTGTTATCAGCGTCAATTACCATTTTTAATTCTTGATTTTTCATTATTATAAGTTTTAATATTACCTTCTTCTTATCGCTCATAATCTTATATAATTACGTTACTATTCATTTTCAAAAGCTATTTAAACACGTTTTAAAACCTGTCTACCAAACTAATGTTAAGCAAATATAATAAAAAAGTATAACATATTGCACTTTTATTGAATTTATTTTGTATATTTGTTGTGTAATTAATTGATAGTTAAAGATGGATAAAACAAAAAGGCTTATCATATTAGAAAACTCTTTAGAGAAAAAGAAACAGCAGTTTAGCGATAAACTACAGCATCATTTTGATACAGTTAAGCAAGCTAACGGGCAACCTTTAAATGATAAAAGAAACGGGCAAGCAACATTAAACAAGTGGGAAAAGCAAAACGATTCCTTGATAAATTTAAATGAAAGTATAGCCAAAACAGAAGATGCAATTGAAAGAGAAAAAGGTAAAATAATAGATTGCGAAAGCGTTAAAAACAATCTTCCCGGTACTATATTAGAAATGATTGAAAACGGAAGGTTAACTCAATGGAGAAAACACCCCAACACTTTTTTTGTGGATGGAGTTGATAAAGCAAGAATAGTTTGGGATAACAAAAAGAAGATTGTCGCCCATAAATACATCAATAAAATAACCGATAAGGATCAATGGAAAACATTCGCTAAAACATATAACGAATTATTTAAAAACTTGAATAAATAAACAGAAAATGAAAACAATTAATTACAAAGGAAAAGGCAATCACTCGGTTAATGAACTAGAGTTAATAATAGAGCAACAAGCAGAGGAACTACACTTATTAAGAAGTGGTCAAAAGGAATTACCGATACACGGTGTTAGCGTTTCGTTATTAGATACGATAGACCAACTCATAGAATTGTACGAAGAACGATTGACAAAAGCAAATAGAAACAGAAATTACATAGAAGCACATAACAACCAATTTGGTATAGACGTATTAGACCACTTGAAAGCAGTAGTTAAACATAATGCGAACTTTAACGTTAAAGCATAAGGTTTCGTTGCGACCTTGAAACACAGAGTTTTGAATTAAATATAAACTTTAATAAGGGTATTAATTATAGCCCTTGTTAGCAACTTTTAAAATTATGGATGAATTACTTAAATTACTAACAAAGAAAGAAACAAAAATAGGTAACGGACTTATGAGTATAAGAATATTTACTGATGGAAGTGGATTTATATTAGCAGAAACAGAAGTGGAAATTTTTGAGTTTAATAGTTATAACGAACTTATTAAATACTTAAAAAAGTAATAATTTTTATTGTTGCTAACGTGATTACATAAGATTAGTTGCGGAAATTATTAACTGAATTAAATAAAAATACAATGACAATACAAAACGTTTTAGATTGGCTACAAGAAGCAGAAGATAACAACTGTTGGCAAGTAAGTACCCAAAGTGTTAAACGACATTTGGAAGAAGTACAGAAACAGCAATTAATTTTATATGGTGTTACCCAACAAAGTGAACAGTTTGCTTTTGATGATGGTAAGGAATTTAAGGAATGGCAGAAAAAACAAGGAATAACAAGAATTGGTGACAGTAGGTATAAATGGAATGACTTTGAATATGATAGACGATTCTTTTTAGAAAAGTACTTAGAAGACCGAAATAAAGCAAATTGTGCTTAACACCGAAATATAGTTACCTAAAACTTAAATAAATGAAAGGCAGGACATTAGAATCATACTCGCATCCTATATTGTCAGTATTTATTAAAACTTTAATCAGTATCACTTATCTTGCGATACTAGTTTTTGAAATAATTACTATAGCTCCAATATTAGTAATGTTGATAGAAGAAAGTGTATATAAAGATGGTAAAACCCTGTTAAAGCATCAAATGAATATGATATGCTACGATAAACTTAAATAAATGAAAGAGCTAAACAAAGAAATAGAACACGGAAATTACACAAGCTCTTTTAACTACAAAGACAGGACTTTTATAGTTGATAAATTTGCGGGTTACTGGTTAATAACAGAAAGTCAATTTATAATAAGAGAGCGTGGAGAAACATTAGAAGAAGCCACTTTGAAAATAAAAACCAAGTGGGATGAAGTTAGCGAAAAGTATTCTAAAATTTAAAAAGATCATAGCTAACACCAAAGCCAATAATACCTTCCCCTTTAATATCTATTCCTGCTATAAAACCAACCCCAAAACGTTTGTTACGAACGGTGATAACTTGGCTATCTATATCTTTAATTTTAACGTGTGGGTTATCGCTAACTATGTCAGTTGTGTAATGGCTTTTAGTCCATCGGTTTTTAATGCCTGTAACAACTCTTAATTTTGCAGGAACTGATATTTTTTCTATTCCGTTTTCATCTTGATTAGACCATCCTGCTATTGAATAATCCTCTGTATTTAAAATGAATTTACGCTCAAAATCGAAAGGCACTTTCGTTTCGTGGGGAACAGTAACCGAATCAATTATAGTTTCTGTTTGAATGATCGTAGCAGAATGAACTTTATCGAACTTCTTAGATAAATCTATTAATTTTTGATCTTTAATGTAAAGACCTTCTTTTAATTCCTTGTTAGTAACCTCTAAAGCGCGTTTTGAAGCCACTAGATCACCTTCTTTGTTTTTGTAATACTTTACAGTGTCCTGTATAGCCAAAAGGTTGTTAGCGTGCCTTAAACCTTGATCTATATTTTTATTATTCGATTGTATCAGCAGGAACACCAAAACACTAACCGCAAATATCCAATACCAATTTTTCTTTACATAATCTATCATCCTATTCCTTTTAACTTTTTATATTCCTGCTCCATTTTTCCATCATAATTATGTTTTGCGTATCCCGCTCCGTTATAATAGTAAGCGAACTTCGCCCAGTTTTTTGACCTTAGATACTTATCTATTTTCCTGTATTTAACGAAGCTTACAAAAGCTCTTAGATGCGTATTTACGTCCAAGTCCATTGCCAACACAAAGTTTATTACATCAGAATAACCGCACTTGTCATGGTTGAACCCCATTATCTGGAATTTGCCATAAGAAGCAGATTTTAAAGCAGCTTCAGGAAATAACATAAATGCCTTATCAAGCCTTGAATATTCTGCTATCCCTCCTTTATAATACTTACTCCCTTTTGACCAACTTTTTTGTATAATGTCCTCGTTGCCTTCTTGGTAATCTTCAGGGCGCAATCCTAATTTTTTAATCTCGCTATAAAAGATATGTGCTTCAAATAGTATTTTAGGCGAACCATCTTTATTAAATCCTGAACTTCTACTTTCCACTTTTGCAACTGCTTCAATAACTTCAACCTCGCACCCTAATACTAAGGCAGCTTCTTTGTAATCACGTTGTGTTAGCCCTTTTCTCATGTAAAAGATGGTGTTAAATTATCTGGCGGGGAATAAATGAACCGGACTTCCAAAGATCCTTTTTCAAGTGCTGCGGTTTGGTGTGGAATCCCCCTATCAATTGTAAGTGTATCACCTACTTTTAAAATGTACTTTACGTTTTCTTTAATGCCGTTATTTTTAATCTCTAAAGTAACTTCAAACTCACCCTCTAAAGGGGCTAGTTCTTCAATGGCATTACTGTGATAATGTTTCAATAGAATAGCTCCTGAAGTCCAGTAAGTATCATATTCTATCAATTGTGGTGCAGCTGTTTCACGTTTAACGGTATGGATTACACCGCCTTGAACTGTTGGCAATACAAGTTTATCCCCCGGATTAGGCTTATCCAAGAACTCAAACGGTATATCTTGTGTAACAGTAAATTTGTTGTAAAAAAGTTCATTGAACAAGCCATTAATAGCGCGATCGTGGTTCTTTACGAACTTATCGACAATATCAAATTTCTGCTCTAAGATTTTCATCTTCTCTTCGAAAACTTCTTTACTTACCATGATTCTTAACAAAATCTATTATATTTTGACCATGCGTTAAATGTGCGTTTGCCATTCCTTCAAAACGTTTTAAACTATCTTCTTTTTCATCTACTCTTTTATCCTGTAATGTTGCTATCTGAGTGTCTTTTTCTTTTATATCCTTCCTTAGATACCAAATCACAACACCTAAGTATATGCAGAATCCTAAAAGAATACCTCCTATAGTTAATTCTCTAGCGGTTAATATCTTCATTGCATCATCGGCATTTTGGGCTATAAGAGTAGGGGGTAAAATCATTCCTTATTTATTCTTTGAAAGGGGATTAGCATTTTTTATAATCTGCTTTGCCTTGTCTTTTAAAACAGTCTGCAAAAACATAAGACCGATACCACAAACTAATAATATTAGATCGTGAGCGTCCATCTTAACTGTGCTATCAAAGAAGTAATATTTGATAAGCTTGAATCCTTGCGCAATGAAAATCACACAGCCCAAAAGCCATAAGATTGCATTACCTACTTTATTCCAATTTCTCATAATTTATTTATTTGTGTTTGTAAAAATTTAACTACTAAAGGATACATGAAAATCCTGTGTCCTTCATTGTTTGGATGAAGCCCGTCCGCTGACACAAAATAAGCGGTGTTAAAATGTGATCTATATGGGTCTATTCCTGATTTATTAAATAAGTCTAAATATCCGTGTCCGTTAGTTATAGCGTACTTTACAATTGCATCTGCGTAATCCTTTAAAATATTTCCTGTAGCGTTGGCGGTTTCTCCATTAGACCTTTTAATCGGTGTTAAAAACACAATCTTAGCACTTGGATTAGCTGTTTCAATATCCGTAACAATATCATTAATACTACCGTAGAAGTTTCCGGGATCTGACCCTACATTCAGCGTACCAATAGGTCTGTTATACCCAAAATCGTTAGTTCCTAAAGCAATTATATAAAGATCGGATGTAGAAGGTAAGTTTTGCGCTCCTGTGTTTATATTAGTCGCAAAGTTATTCATCGATTTACCTGATACCGATAAGTTATGCAGCGTGCTAACACCTAAAGCATTACTAGCAACTGAAGCATAAGAAGAAGCCGTTGCATAACTATCATCTTCTGTACCGATAGAATCACCTATTAAACAGACTTCAATACCGTTTCCTAAATTAGAATCAATTTTATATGCGTTGTAAGACGCGTTATTTGCGTTTGATCCTTGAACTACTTGAACGTCTTTAACGTCTGGAATAGTTCTCGGTAACTGTACGTTCACATAAGCTGCGGTGGCAGGAGAAACGAATTTTTTACCGACTAACCCACTTATAAAAGTGTTGGATTCGTTCCAGAATGAAACATTAAGATTACCCGTATAATTATGTGAATAAGCTGTGTTTGGATCGACTTTCAAAAATCCTGTTGATCCAACATTTGAAGCCACCGTTCCAGTACTTGTGTAGCCCGTGGTGTAATCTCCATATCTGTAATCAAAAATACTATTAGTGGTACTTGGGAATATCTCCCCGTTTTCTTTAAAGGTGTAAAACTTTGATTTTACCCATGTGCCATAGTTAGCCCACCCCGAAGGTTCAGCCCCGGATGCTTTATTATATTCCTTAACAACCATGTCGGTAATGCCCTTGTCCGCAATATTTCCTGTCCAACGTACAAACGCTACTTTATCATCAGTGATGTTAATATCATCGTTATTGTTAGATCCTCCATATGCGGCATCAGCTCTTGGTATCGCTACCTTGTTTTCATCGTAAAACCTGTATGTTTGAAAGTTGATACGCCCTAATCTATCTCCTTTTTTAACTGGTATATAATTAGATAAATATGTAGCTGCATTTACAGAAGTTCCATCACCACCATTTACAAAAGCTAAACCATCTTCAATATCAGGGCTATCAAGATTAATCTCGTTTATTTCTGATCTGTATACTGGTATTTTAGGATCTGAGTTATGATAAATTAGCTTCCATGCTCCGTCAACAATAGCGTGAAGTCCTAAATTATTACTTGCTGTGTCGTTGACCACCATAGCGTAATTAATGGGGCTGTCGTGTGTATCTGGCAAGTCCGCAACAGTGTTGTAATCCGCAACATACGTATCACTTCCTTTTATAACAGATCCGTCGGCTTTTATAATCCTGTCTTGCGCTCTTAGCTTTACGGTGATGTTTGAAGAAAACGGACAATTATTAAAAGTAATCCCACCACCTGAAGCTAATAAGTGCAGGTCTAATGTTATTGGATCTGCTGCATTAAATTTTAAATTATTAAAAACCTTAGTTCCTGTGTTTTGTAAGTTAATAATTCTGGAAATGCCTGTGATAACATTTATTTCTCCGCCGTTAACTATTAAATTAAAGTCGTGTTTTTCTGTTTCTAACGGATAAGCCGTGAAGCTTGTGTAATCTACATGGTCTGTATGTATATTTAGATTGTCAATAGTTAAATTGACTATATTGCTTCCTGTGGCAGAAAAATCTCTCGGTCTAATTCTAAACCTAGGAACTGTGATGTTTCCAAGATGCGCGTCCTCTTGTTTACCGTAGAGCAACTGAAGCGGTATAGATGAGTGTAAATTACGTATGTCCGACCAATACCAGTTAAATCCCTGTGAAAATTTAAAAGAATCGGCAACCTCAAAGTTAATTATATTTAAGTTATCGATATAACCTCTCTCATAAGTTAGTCCGTTTAAAGATGTTTCAAGGTTAAATGTAGGTTTCCCATTAGCCGGATCAACCTCAAATAAAAAACTGTTTTTGAAATCAATAAGTACGTTTTCAATAACTGCATCACCTCGAAATGAAAACACTGGATTTCTTAAAGGTTCGTCATAATACAAAGTAGCGTTACGTATATGCGACCTACCTTCTAATTGTTCAGGCGCATTATTGTTTTTAAACCACACGTTATGAAACTCTCCTCCATCAATAGCGGATTCTTTCCCGTAAATCTGCACCTGTCCGTCGATCATGGTAAGGTTTTGTGCAATTACACCGCGACCTAACGTTACTGATCTGTTGTAGAATCTTGATCCTATTAATTTTGTATACCTTCCTCGCTCTGCATTAACACCTCCTACACCGTTTTCATCTGTTATAAAATTATAGGTGTCATTTTGAGCGTGTTCATTAAAAGCAATTGTATTATGCTCCGCACCCTTAACAGATATATCACCATTGTAATTGTCTCTGAAAGTGTTATAACGGATTGTATTGTTTCGAATCACGTGGTAACCGTCCTCTAAGTTTATACCAAGACCAGGAGACTTAGTACCCGTGTTATAAATCTGGTTATACTCGATTATAGAAAATTGCCCCGGGTTAGATATACCGTCACGTTTATTAAATGCAATAATGTTATTTCTTATAACCGTGCCTTCCGATATATAAGGAGTTGTTACTCTTATCACATGACTAACTGTGGTATAAGGTATAATAATCCTAACTTGACTCGCTCCATCTGGTATCCTTACCGACTCGTACCAATACAGACGCTCCGATTTACCAACATAAGTTCCAACACCATCATAGTAAGCTGCAAAGAATATTTTAGGTTTAAAGGTTGTTCCAAAAGCATCCCCGACTAACATGAATTTACCTTGCTCTACCATTTCGGCAGTTGTCAAGCTAAAAAGCGAGTTTGAATACATATACTGATCATCGACTAGGATAGCACCATCCGACTCATTTATATTCCCCTGCGTATAAGCAAGTGTGTTATGAGGATTAGAAAAATTATTGTCATTTGCAAACCAAATTCCGTCCGCTTCGGCTTTAGTAATTGAGCAATTCTCTATAGTAACATTCATTGCATCAGAGCCTACAACTATAAGGTGATTTCGCTCGTCTGGATTCCCGACACCACTTAACGTATGTTCGTCGCGTTCCCCGATTAAATCAATACCTCTAATTGACGCCCCGTCTGTTTTCCAAAAAGCAAATATTTCTGATCCCGAAAAGTTATGCCCTAACATCTTAATCTTAGGATTACCGTGTTCATTCGGAACACCTTGCCAAGAAGTACCATCGCCAGTTATAACAATGTTTGCAGGAGTTGTTCTGTTAGTACTATTATGTTGTGCTGCTGAAAAGGCGTAAACATTATCGGTGTCGTTGTATAAATAAGCTGTGCCACCGCTTGCGTTGACCAGTTTAGCAGCTTTTAAAAACGTTGCTCTATTATCTGTTACACCATCTCCAACCAGACCGAACCAGTTAACTACTACATCTCCTTTAACCGTTCCTGATAGATCACCAACATTAAATATTTGTGCGTACTTATCGTTAGCGTGAATTTGTGTTTTATCAAAAACCACACTCCCGGTTGTGATTATCTTACCACCATCAAAAACAAGCATTACCCCGGTTGGTACGGTAAAGTTACTAGCTGTTAAATCAAAGTCTTTTTGTATAGCCCAAATGGAGTTAGCTCTTGCCGATGTTCCTGTAGTAAAATCACTTGGAGAGCTTGGAATAAATACATTTTCGTTAGATGATCCGCTAACACCCGAAACACTTCCAATTGTGTAAGTAGCATTTCCCCACTTCACAACCTGAGCGTTTAGACTTAATCCAACTAAACAAAATAATATTAATAGTATTCTTTTCATTATTTATTTTCTAAAACTTCAACTCTTAATTCTAATTCTTTAATTGCTTCAACTAATAATCCTACTAAATTCTGATACGCAACGGTGAGCGTTTTCATCTCATCGTCTCTTTCAGTTATGACTTCAGGAACAAAATCTTGTACGTTTTGAGCAATTAAACCTATCTCGTTTTTTGTTTCTCCTATTTTGTTATATGTAACCCCGTTTAGTCCTTTAACTTTACTTAGAGCGTTTGTAATAGGTGTTATATTCTCCTTTAATCTTATATCTGAGTTCTGCGACAAAGCCCCGTCAATCGACAAAGCCCCAGTAGGGAACAGGGTCATTTTTTCACTACCATTCACCGCCCATTGATAACCCGCTGTTGCAAATGAGTTACTAAAACTAGTATAGTTCCCTAAAGAACCCGCGAAATCAATATTATCATCTGAATTCAATCTTAAAACACTAAGTACCGCTCCCCCATCTTGTGACAGCTTTATATTTGGGTTATTACCCTCTAATAGATTACTTTCGTCTGCTTCAATAGTTAATGTTGCATCTCCGTTATCTTTTGAGGTTATTTTTAAACTCTTGTATATTTCGGACTCTTGAATACCAATATTATTTACAACAAAATTTTCTGTAGGATAGCTTAAAAAGTTCCATTTTGTGTCACTATTTGCGCCTGAAAAATCGTTGTTAGAAGCTATAAATGATTTAGGTATTAGTGTTGGTGCGGAGTTATCGTTTAACATCAAAATTGAGTATTCAGGAAGCAATGTACCCCCTCCCCCGTCTTGCAATTTAGCTTCTGTGGTATTGTTGTTCATTATTAGCTCGGTTTGATCTCCCTCGACAACAAAATGCGCGTTTCTTTGTGATGTTCCGCTAATTCCATTCCTTACAGAATGCAAGCCATCAATTGTTAATTTAGAGTTAATAACATAAACCCCCTCAAAATCACAATCTTCTGAAATACCACCTATTATCTTATTCCCGTTAGATGATCCTATATAAAAGTTATAATTATAATTAGCTATAGCTTTCATGTTTAAGAAGGTTGTGTTTCCTGAAGCTGGGGTATTTGACTGATAAACACCGAAATCGTTGTCAAAAGCTTTACTATCTATTACCTCTGAGTTAAGAATACGAGTAAAAGCCCATCCGTTATCCTCTGCATAGCAATTAACTATTCTTGAATTACTTATTTGTCCTCCCCCAAAAGCATAATTAAAATTAAACATAGATATGTTTTCGAGGATTAAATCACTTGTGGCGTTTGGAACTCCAAAAACATCAAGCTCTACATCTTGTCTACCGTATAAGTTCAAATTACTTACATGATTACTCCCTTTAAAATCAAAAATGTAATTAGCTGTTGGTGCTACCTGAATAGTTGTTGCACCGTCTAACTCCCCTAGTGTAGAAATACCCTCAATATGTTTTTTACCAAAACCAATTATGTCAACACCTATAGGAACGTTAACATTTCCTATTATATAATACTTACTAGTATTTAATACTGCTAAAGCGTTAGAAGTACATCTCAAAGCAAGTTCAAACTCCACAGAATCATTATTCACTCCATCACCTATAGCCCCGAACCATTGAGGATAAACCAATGTATTAGATAATTTACCTACCGTGTTTGATGGGTCAATTATAAAGTCTGTTTCTTTGGCTCTTATATATGTGTCGTTAAAGGTTACTATCCCTGCATTTTCTAGCTTACCACCATTAAAAAACAATGTAACTCCTGCGGGAATTGTAATACTCGCATTAGCCAAATCATGCACGTATCTAATCTCCCAAATACTGTTTGCGTGTCCTGCGGGGATAGCCGAAAAATTGAAACCTTGACGAATAATCTTATACCCTTCCTGATTTAATGAAGCATCTCTATCTTTAAAACTTATAGTGTTGGCGACATTTTTAATATCCTCATTATCTACAACTAAAGAAGAACCACCTGATATGCCGTCGATCTCTGTTTGAAGCTCTTGTATAGCTAATTGAGTGTTATTTGCTACCGTGTTCCCTGTAGGAGTGAACGGTACTTGCGCTGCTGTTTGATTATCTGTGTTTACCGTGTGCGATAGGTTTGATATTTGGCTTTCAGTAATGGTTAAGTTAGCTTGGTTTACATCTAAATCAACTGTATTAGTTCCTATTACGTTGGTAACGGATAATTTATTAGATGCTGCTTTGATGTTTTTGAATTCTAAATTAACTCCTGTTTTCTGCTTGAATAATCCTACTCCACCCGTTCCAACATTAGAAGCTGTATTTGTTTGCCCTGAACCTGCTGAAAAGCCGTCTAGTTCGGTTTGTATTTCGGTAATGGCATCTTGTACATTTGTGCTTATTGTGTTTCCTGTTGCTGTATAGGGAACTCCCAAAGCGTTTTGTATTTCGTTATTTGGGTCGGAATCCGCGTCATTAATCGATGTTATCAAAGCCCCTCCATCTGTTCCTGCTGTTATTAAATTACCTACATCTGTGCTTACGATCACACCGCCACCACTTGAATTAGCAGGAACACTATCATAAATCCAGTATTGCGTCTCAGGATCTACTACAGTTAAAGCTTTGAAGTCTAGTTTAGAAATACGAACCATGCTAGTAGTTTTTTTATCCCACTTAACACCATCAGAAACCTGTAAGTTTCCTATAGTATCCATGTATATTGTACCTGAAGGTTTAATTGTAGGGGGTGTGGCTTTTTCTTTTAACTGCACCGCATCCCCTTTCATTATTTGCCCGTATGATACTGAGCAAAATATAAGTGTTAGTATGAATATTAAATTTCTCATGTAAATGCTCTTCCGTCTACTAAAATTTCTAAATTTGTTTCTATTGTGTATGGCAATGCTTTAACGTTAGCCACTATATGTCTATCTGTACCATTATAATCTCCCTCTATTTTATCCCCCATCTGTATAGCTTGCTTATTGGTGTTTGTTCTCTTGTCTACCCAGTAGCCGTCTATTTCAACGAACCTACCCGTTACGCTATCTGCTTTACGAATCCATAAGTCAAACTTGTATACACCCGTATCTACTACGTTATTTTGAGCATCTTGACTGTATACTTTGTAATTTGGGTTTTCTGTTGGGTTTGTTAATCCTATATTCCAAGCTTTAAATGTTGCTGTTACAATATCTGGTGTAGAGTGATTAAAAAACTGATCGCTTTTTAGGAAATAGGTTCTTGAACCCTCTAAAGTGTCGGTTACGTTTATATCTTTTATTAGGTAGTATTGACCGTTAATAGTCTTAGTGACTGCAAAATCAGAATCCACTATATAGCCTGTTAAATCATTTGCAGCACCTTCTTTGTATGTGAATTGATCGTAGTAAGCTCTGTTATCATCAACAAGTCCTTCCGCTATGTCATTAGCGGTTGCAAACGCAGTGTCTACGTATGATATTTCAGCAAAAGAAGGTAGACCCTCTAAGTCTGCATAACTATTAGATTTGCCCGCCTTACCGATTTTAAACTTTGTTATACCCGCTTGTTTAATTAAAGTGAAACCCGTGGGCTGTGGCGGGTTTTGGGTGTCCATTTCTTCCTCAAAAACCAACCCTGCCGAACCTACTAATTCTAAGAATCTCGCGTACTCAACACTAACTAGTTTGTTTTGTGTTTTACTAAAGATTATTATAGGATCGTTGTTCTGTAAATTCTGTACTACATCTAATTCAGAACCTGTCCTTCCATCGGCTATAATCCCCTTTAAATCATCTATTTGATCTTGAATACTCGACATACGTAAATATACTATTTTTATTTAGACTAAATTAAAATAAGATACTAAAAAAAGGTTTAGTACCCGTGTTTTAGGAATCCGCCACCTTCACTTATTTGAAGGAATCCTCCTGTTTCAATGTTATTTGCAACTCTTCTTTGACTACCTGAGCTAAATAGATTAGTGTTTGGTTTCATGGTTACAGTAAGATCATATTTATTAGTTGATCCCAACGGCTCACTGTCAAACTCTGGTTGTATATAGTTTTTGCCATCGATAAAAACCCGATCTAAAACCAAGATCCTACTAAGCTTCCTAATCATTGCGCCCGGTATTGGCATGAACTCAAACGAATAGTTATCCGTTACCTCACCGTTTAAGTGGGTAATCTTGCTGTCTGTTCTATTAATTTCAACATTAGTTTCTGGTGCTATTGTTTTTTGTCGGACGTAAGGAAGTCTTAATAAGTGTTGTATTCCTGTTTGATAGTTAACCCTGTTGTTTTCCGTGTTACTTGCTCTAATTTCAAAAACGCGTTCGTGTTTTTCTCTAACATCTAAACGCTCACTTATAAGGCAGAATGTCTCACCGAATCCCGTAACATCTAATTGCAAATAGTAGATGCCTTCATAGCTCGTAAAGTCGATTTCAAACTCATAAACCTCATAAGGCAATTGATTGTAGTTATACGTTACGATCACAAAATCCTGACTTACTGAATCGGCTCTGTAGTTAGTTAAAGCAACATAAGCACTTACTTCTTCGTCAAAAAATATTTCAGTTATTTGATACCATCCTATATTATTCAACTTTATAAAACCATTATTTTTATAATAAGGTGGTAGTTTTTTACTGTAACCGCTAAATCCTGTGGCGTTTAAGTTTGCGTCGTATGTTTTCCCTCCATCTAAATAAACCCCCACATAATTATCATTGTATATTTTTAATAGTCCATCTCGGCTGTCAAATATATTTGTGTTATTACTTACTTTTTCCACTGGCACTAAAACCTCCGTGCCTTGGCAATCCTTCATCTTTAACTGATAATCATCATAAGTACTTCTAAACTGACAGCGTACAACATCATTCTTTTCTATAAGATGAAAAAAGTCTTTAAAGTTTAATCCTTCTTCTTCTACTGAAAGAGTATTATCAAAGTTCTTATATTGTTTTTCTTTTTGAATAGCAAGTGAAATACTGTTCAGTTCTGGATATAAAAAATAAGGCGTTAACCTTTCCGCGCTAGACTCATCATCTACTATTGAGAAATTTAAGTTTTGGTTACATCCGAAATCATCTTGAACATACATTGTGTAGTCACCAACCAAAATACCATCAAAGCTTGGTGATGTTTTGAATGTAACTCCATCAAGGCTATATCTTAAACCTAAAGACAAAGGAGATAGACCGTGTTTTGATACCTTAGCTTCTGCCACATAACCGTTTGGCGTTAATCGCTGTTCTACCTCTGGTATTTCATATCTGTTTGGCGGTAAAAAGTATTGTCTAAACGCTCCACCGTCGTAGAATTCAAGGGTTAACTTAGTTCCTCTATAATCATTTATAGTAAAAGTATTAGTTGTTACGTTTATAGTTCTGTAAGACCCGGTACTGCTCCATATCTTAACCGTTCCCGCAGGCTTGTTCATTGTTATATTTAGGTCAACTAAATAACAAGGCTGATTTGAAGATGTAGAATAGTTGTGCGAAACAAGTTTTAAGGTGTCTGCTGCAGGGGTGTTAACAATACTTTCAATTGTAACCGCTGTTCCTGCCGTAGAATAAGCGTTATCATACAAATTCTCTGTATCTAAAGCAGTAATTGTAAGAAGCGTATAACCTGAATTACTATTGTCTAACTCAAATGTAGTACCGCCCCTTGCGTTGTAATCTGCATCAAAAGCGTTCTTGAAGTTAAGAGCTAATTGAAATATAGTCTCTGTAGATGCGTTTCGTACTTGATACGCCTGTAATCTATTAGGTTTAAATGTCTCCTTTGTATTAAAAGACGGGTTAAACATGATAAAAGTATCATTGGCGGGTCTACTGCTAAATTTTAACGTTATTTTACTTGGCATTATCTTCTACTTTTAATCATTTCTACTTTTGCTAACTTTCCTTCTATATCTACTTTGAGAACCCAACCGTATTGCTTTTCTCCTGTTTCATCTTCGTACTCTGCAAGCCCGTATAGATTGGGTATTTCCCTATTATTTTCTATGTAAGATCCTTGGATCTCTTTTTTCATTTGATAGGTTAAAACTGTAGTGAATTTTACGATCGTGCTGTCCATTTTTGGATAGATAAAATCTCCTACTGTGTAACTTCCGTTTTCGGCTCTTTCAGGTTTATTCGGGTACTGGGTTATCATTCCTGCATAACCAGTGGTACTATTGTATTTTATTAACTTCTCAGGGAATTTGTAAAGACTAGTTCCGAATAGCCACATATGTCTAAACAATGACCGCATAGGGGTTAATCTAAAGTTACCCACACTATCAGGGTCATACACTTTTTTAGGTGCTGACGCTAGTAAGTCTCTCCATAAATAGAGGGCATAATTTGTTATAGAACCTCTTGTGAATTTGTTACTATCGAAAAGGAATAATTCATTGTCATATGGCGTGTCCTCTGTAGGTGCTACGCTTTGGTTTTTTCTACGGGCTTGTTCTACTCCAAGTAAATCAGTTCTTATTTTACTAACTCCATCGTACACCTCTTTTGCTGTAGTTGTTGGGAAACCGTATTTGTTTTTTGCATTATACTCAAAACGCCCTTGCTGCTCTTCGTACTCTCCTGCTTTATTGTTTCCAAACTCAGCGCTTACCCAAGAATAATTTTCCGCGAATGATTCAGTAACCGCCGACACTCTTCCGAAATGTATTTTCTCTTTATCCCTAAAAAAGTGCTTCAAGTCCTCGACTACAAATATTTCTTTACCCCCTATTTTTTCAATTCCATAACCAGTGGCGAAATAACCTTTTGTAGACAACAGGTCTTTAAGTGATGTTGATAACGTTTCAGGTATATCTGTTGGATTGTTATTCACATCAACCTTGTTTAATTGACGTATCATTTTACCGCTAGCTATAGTGGCGTGTTTAAATTCACCTTGCGTAAAATAGTCTGATCTGTAGTTTTTTGAATCACCAGTGATAATCTCTAAAAGTCTCGAATAACCATCATCTACTGTTAAACAGTTAAAAGCTGTGGGGGGAAACACACTATCTTCTGATATGTTTATTTTTAAATTTTCTTGGTCATAAGACAGTTTCCAATCAAAACCTCCTGAGCTTTTGTCCCAGTCGCAAAAAATCGCTAATGATTCACCTCTTAAAACATCTATAGATACAGTTTCAGAAATTACTATTGTATGTTCTCTCCCTCCATCTGGTGGCGTAACCCTTTTTACTGTAATTGCTTCGGAAAGTTTCCCATCATATTGAAACTCGGTGCTATTATAAGATAATTTTCTGGCTACAAATAAATCGAACTTCTTACCATTTGATCTTCCGAATAGTGCATCCGCTTTAAACTCTATTTTTATATTTAGCTTTTTATCTCGGTCTGATTCTTTATAAAATATTTGATCCTCGTTAAAGAATATATTGTCACCCCCGCTTGTGAACCCTACAAAATTTGTAGTACCAGTTATATCTGGGAAATTTAATTGACCTTGTACGGAAACATCACTCTGTGACTTTACATCAAACGTTAATGATACAGGCGCAAAAAAACCGTCTTGAATTAATATATCTTCCTTGTTAAATAAGTAACTCTCATTTAAAATTGTTCTCCCTATAGTTACAAAATTCTTGTATGTTAAATCCGAAATTCTATTCCCGTCTACATCTTCCGTTCTATCAAACTCAAACTTTTCGCTCATTTGAGCTTCAATTTTATCTGCTAAAGAGCCCGTTTTTATGTTTATTTTTACCGTAGCTGTTTTTTGATCTCTAACCGCTGAAGTTATTTCTAATTCTGATTCGTAGTCTAACTCTAAAATGTCTGTAGAAGGGTTTCTTTCTTCCCTTCTTAAAACCATGCTTCCACTTGGTGCGAACCTTTTATAATAATCCCATATATATACCGCTCCTTCTTTTGTAAATTCGTACGCATCGCTGTACTTAGTTATAAATGACAAAGCATCCCTATTTCTTTCAAATGATCTCTTAGGTTCAAGACTGTTGATAGGATCGTTCTTTAACTCTAAAGGCTTCATGCCTTCTCCAAATAGCGTATATTTAACTTTGTCGTTATACATCTAATCTTCTTTGGCGTCTTAATAATTCAGAAATATCCGGGGCGGGCTTGCCATTATCTACAATCAAATTCACTGATTTAAAACCTTTTTTGATTCCTCGCTCTATCTTCTCTTCCATTCTGCTATTAAAGTCACTCATTAATACATCGATAGTCGTGTTGACCGTATCAGGTGTTATTAAGGAAGGTGCGTATTTGCTTGTCATTATTGGATCATTAAGCATTAAGTTATTCTTTGAGTAATCATCAAACGCGCCTAATGAACTAAAGACCATATCATCTTTTAACACGTTTGTAACCGTTGGTGTACTTGGGGTTACTTGAACCTTTTTAGTTTTAGGGTTATAGATTACCTCTTTTCTACCACCGTCACCAACCACCGCTGCACCTTCGTAATTGTCGTTAGCTCCTTTACCGTGTTTGTATTGTGGGATTGGCTGCGCTGCAATTACTCCGATTTGTACGGCTGCTAATGCAGCAGTTAAAATAGCTGCCGGAATACCGTCTTTTAAGGCTGCTACTGTTGCTGCTGCTCCTGCTATTACTGCTTGTGTTAGGTCTAATGCTTTTTTAAACTTAGCTTGCTTTATTTGCTCTTGTCTAAGCTTTTTATTTAGTTGGTTACGTCTTTGTTCGGCTGCTTCTTCAATTTGTTGCCTTTCCTCGTCTGTACCTCTAAAGTTTCTTAGTTTAGCTTCTGTAGCTACTTCGTTGGCTTCAATTTCTTCTTCTATCTTAACTATTCTACGATCAAATGAAACGCTAACGATGTCGCTTATAGCTGCAGTAGCATCTTGCGCTATTGCTAGTTTCTCTGTCCAGTTTTCCTGCCAATTACCCTTGTCCTCTCTGTATAATGATTTTAACTGCTCATTACGTTTGGTTAGCTCGTCAATTATCTCTTTGTTTTCAGGTAGATCGAAATCAATCTCAATACCTTTTGACAAATCGTCTGCTTCTATACCTTTTAAAGCATCGATAGAACGTCTAACATCGTCTATCCGGAACTGTAATTCACGATACCTTTCTGTGCTTGTGGCAACCTCGTTTTGCTCTTTTCTAAGAACACTTATAAGTTGTTCAAAGGATGCTATAGAGCCTTTCACTACATTGGATAGCTTACCTACTTCCTCTTTATTCTCAACAATCTTATTTTTGTTTATCTCTAATCTTTCCGAAGTTTGTTCTATTGGCTTCATTGCATTAACAAAACCCTCTCTAAAAGCAGTAACTAAATCCTTAGCTTCTTCCTTACTAGATTTTGCAACGTTAGCAAACGCAGTTCCTATTTGTTTAACCGCTTTTAACGGATTGGAAAAATCTATATTTTTAAAGCTCTCAAAGCTTGCGAAGAAATCAATAAAAGATTCTTTAAGTGTCTTTACTACGTTACCCAGTCCTGATAATGTTGCCCCCAAAACCTTGAATGCAAGACCAATCCTAGATAACGTAGTGGTTGACAACACTTCGTAAAGCTTACTAAACTGATCACCTAAAAAAGAGGTGAATTTTTGTAGTAATGGGAAATCATTCAAAAGCACTTTTACAGGCTCAATAAAATCATTGAATCCCTGTGTAATACCTTGAATTCCTGTTTTTAAATTCTTGAAACCGTTTGTTAGATCGTCTACAATTCCAACAAAAAAGCCTAAGAAGTCTATTCCTTTAGTATCTGTTGATAATTGCCCTATTGCAACTTTTAAATTTTCTACCGAAGCAGCCCATTGTTCTGAGCTATTTGCAGCATCATCAAGAATACTGCCCGCTTCTTTTACTTCTCTCTTAGCAATATTTGCAACTGCTTGAACGAAATCTGGTGTTTTTTCAAGCTCTGCGTTTAATTCTGCTGCGGAAATACCTAAGTTGTCAATTCTTAATTTTGATTCTTTAGATAATCCTTCAACTAAACTATCCTTTAAGCTATCTATACTTTTACCAGTTTGTGCAGCTCTAACGGCTAAAAACTCGAATAACGTATCACTTTCCGTTAATGATAAATTAAAGTTGTCAAAATCAACAAGTGACCTTTTAATATCTAAGTCAGACAATAATCCCCTGGTTGATTTTTTAACGCTCTCAAAGGCTCTACGTCCTTCTTCACCTAATCTGACAAATGCAAACTCTACTCCTTTAGCTTCCTTTGCTAATTGAATGGATTCTTTAGTAAAATTAAAAGCTAATCTTACACCTTCTATAAGCCCGAATGCGCCTATAAGACCTTTAATAGCGTTCGTAGCTAAACCAAATTTGTTTGGATAATTACCGACGTTATCCCCCATCACTTTGATAGGCTTGTTAATAGCGTCTATTTTTCCTCTTAATCTCTGTACTTCTTTTTGTGCTTTTATTGTAGCACTGTTACTTAACCCCTGTTTAGCTGCGAGGTTTTGGTATGCTAAAGTGGCTTTGTTAAGTTTTAATCTTAGTTTCGTGTATTCATCAGCCAAAGAGCGGGTTTCCCTTTTTGCTGCTGCGGTTTTCTTTTGTAGTAATGTCGTTTCTTTCCCTGCTTTAGAAGTAGCTATAGCATAATTCCTTTGCGCATTTTCATACCTTTTTTGCGCTACTTCCGCATCACTAAGAACCTTTTTAGACCTTACAAGTTCTTTGTTTACATCAGATATTATTTTCTTACTCTCGCTTGGAAATCTTACTTTTTGAGCTTCAACACCTATAATACCTATCTTCTCAATCATTTGATTGAGTTGCGTAATGGCTTTTTGCCCTTCTTCTAAGGTCTGCTTAGATACGTATTCTACAAAGGCGTTATTTGCCATTTCTTTTGTTTTTTAACTGTTCTTGGGCTCTTTTTCTATTAAGATCAAATGCGCTTTTTTCCGCTGACAAAAATCTTTCTAGTGACATATCCTCTGGATAATGTCTGTTTTTTATATCACTTATAATTTCAAGGCTAGTCTCATAGCTAACAACCTCTTTTTCTTCTTCGTCTTTTAAGTTCCCTTTTTCAATCTGCAATTCTGTTTCCCACGATGGCAAGTACTGCTCAGAAACTTTAACTATTACTTCTCTGGTGCTTTCACCGTCTTTAATTCGTACTCCCGCCTTTACTAATCCTTTGATTAATTGATCGCGTAATTCATCGGTCAATGGAAATTCAACGGCAAATTTTATGATTGTTTTTACTGTTTCTATCTTTAGAATTAGAACAGCTATTTTATTTCTGGTTTCAAGTAGTATCCTTGATTTTTTACTGGCTCTTTTATCAAAATAAGCGTCGTAAATATCATCGTACGCCTGTGTTAATTGTTCTTCGGTTGGTTTGCCTGAAATTGTCAAATAAGAAAGATCATCTTTACCTAGATTGTAAAAAAAAAGTGCAGCCGGAATTTGTAAATCTTTCCAGTACTCCACTTTTACTTTCTTTTTAAATAATCTCACAGTCCTGTAATTTTTCTTAACGCTTCTCTATATTTTCCTGCTAAATGAAGATTCCAAACATCCTCGAAATCCTTTTGGTTTAATCCTTTCAAATCCTCCCCGTACTTCTCGAATAACATCTCTGCTTTTTCATCTGTACTCTCGAATAAAAACTCCGTGGGTTTTGGATTCTGAATAAACAACCCTTTCTTAAAATCGCCTTCTCTGATTAAATCGACTGTTCCCCCTGCCGAAGGATTCTGAGCCATTTTCTCGCGTTTATACTCTTCGCTTTTATAAGTTCCAATAATTTCTTTACTGGGTCTTAATCCTGCTTTTAGTTCTGCTTCCTTAGCTTTTATTACTTCCTTGCTGCTTAGTATCAGATTTGCGACTTCTTTTCTTAGTGTCGCCCCCGTTAGCTTTGCTAGCCTGTCTCGTATCTCTAAAACTGATGCCATCCAATACCGCTTTTACTTTTTTCTTTTTGAGTTCTTCGCGTAAATATTTGTACTCTTGAATGTTTGACACGAATTCTATTTGCTCTTCGCGTGTTTTGTTTTCAAACCATTCTTTATTTACCGAAGTGTTTTTGTCTAACCACATATTGTTTTAATTAAGGGCGGGTATTTCACCGCCCATTATTATTTACACTGTATAACTTTTGGATTCTCCTTTGTACTGCGCACCTGTAGCGGTCTCAACAATATCATAAGTACCATCGTTAAGAGATAATTTGAATACGTCTGCCGTTGCAAATGCTGAAGTAGTTAAATCATAAAGCTCTGTAGCTGAGTTGTACACTGCTGCACTAACTGTTTTGCCAGTTACCTTGAAGTCGTCAACCGTTAACCCTTTAACAACAATCGAAGGATTGAATTCTGCCACTACCTTAACCGAAACAGTTGTAGCAGCATTAGCGGGTACTACTGGCACTGTAATTTTAGCATCCAAAGCACCTTTTAGGTTCTTTACGTTAAACCCGTTAACATCACCTTCGATAAGTGACATTTTACTGTTGTACTGAAAACCATCCGTTAACTGGAATCCAATCATTGTCTCAGCCGGATCAGATCCGTTTGAATTCTTGAAAGGTTTTACGTTTAAGTAACCCGCAGAAAGTCCTGTTAATGTACCGTCTGGCTTTGTCGCTACTCCAATCACATTGTTTTTCCAAACTAAGATGATGTTGTAGTTTCCGTAACCGTTGAACGTATACACCGCAGAATGCCATGAGTACTCATTTGAGTAAACGAATTCTAATTCTGGTAAACCTTCTCTTGTAGGTAGTTTTATACCTGTGTTATACGTCTTAAATTGCGTATCTTCGTTGTTTTCGTTGAAATCTACCGCGTTGTTAAACGGAAACCAAAGCCCTTTTTGAACTTGTAATTTCTGGTAAGTTTCGTTGAAATCTTCTTCCGCAGGGTTAAACTCCCATGTTTTGCTAACGGCTATAAAACCGTCTGGAATCCCAGTAGGGATCTTACACCCTAGAACTCCTGTTCCTTTTCTTGCGCCTGCTGTGCAGTCTATGTAATTTACTAATGTTGCCATTTTTATATGATGTCTTTTAAATTGTAATTAATCGTTCCTTGACAATTATCCGTTATCCTTAAATTCACGTCGAAACTCATTGCATCCCAGTAATCAAGTGGATCGTCACCAGTGCCTAGCATTAATTTGCCGTAGTCTGGATACTCCGTTGATTTGAAATACGTATTTTCGTTGTTGAATTTGTTTAACTGAATATTGTTTGCCTTCGTAAAAGCTTGTAGAACTAATGATAAGTTTGGATAAAGAACTGTATCGAATACCGTCTCAAATCTTTGATCGTTAAAGAGATCCGCGCTAGTGTTTGTTGCTAATATGAAAGTAAATGTTCCTGTTGCAACTCCCTCGCCCTCTACATAAGAGTTTGGTAGCTTGTACCAAAGAAGCGGGTATGCTTTCTGTTGATTTACTTGCCTTGTTAGCAGTACTTTGTTTAGCTCGTCTTGATCTCCTAAGTGATAAAAAATAGGATCACTCTCGACACTGTTAATCTGATACGTTGGAAGTGTAGCAAATAAGTCTCTGAAGATTCTATGTATTCTTAGTTTCTTCACAGTCCGAATCTGTTTTTGTTCTCAATCGGTGTAAATGACCAATCCGGAAAATCTTCCTTGTGATCATTCATAAACTGATATAGAGATACTTTTTTAGACTTATCGCTACCTAAGTAGTCCGTAAACATTACACCTCGCCTGTAACTGAGTTGTGGGAATCCAATTAAATCAGATCCGCTGCACCACTCAACCATTTCACGCCACACTCCAACTATCGAAGGATTAACGTTTACTTGCTTAGTGTTTTTACCTTTTACTACTACTTGACCAAGTGTTGTGTTTTGCGCTACTTGGCTATCTATGTATTTACAATAGATATAATTAGCAATCAAAGATGTTTTAAAACTTCCTTTGGTATCAATAAGACCTTTCCAATAATAGTCTACCCCTCCTTTTTGATACTCAGTACCATTAAGGAGGTTCGACCATTTAGCATCAGATCCATCTACAATCTCACCATTTACATCTAACTTTGTGTAGAACTCTTTGGTGGTCTTATATCCTAATCTTTTTTCCAAAAAATCAGGCTCATGTTTATCAATGAATGTTTGCAGCTTGTTATTATTATTAGCCACAGACGAACTACCTCCCCCAACTTGGGACAGGTAAATTTCTCCGACAAAGTATGAACCGTTTATAATCATTATTTCTCTTTACTTTTTTTTGAAGTAACCTTCTTCTTTTCTTCGTGGATTTTAGCTATTTTCTTGTTTATAAGGTTCATGGCTACATAACCACTAACCTCATGAACATTTCCTTTAGCTAGACCTTCATAGTCTTTTATTACCTCGATCGTAACCATTATATTGGAGTTGATTCTAGAGTAGTCAACGCAGCAGAAATACTGGCTACTTTTCTATAACCCGCTGTGTCGTTGGTCTTGATTCTTAATAGCATTCTCTTGCGAGCTTTTAGAGTTTTTTCATCTTCTAAGAACTGATTTGCGACATGACCAGTAGTCATTTCGTACTCGTCACCTTCGAAGATTGTTCCTCTACGGCTATCAAATACTACCATTTCGTCATCTGCAACAAGGTTTGATTCAATTACAATCATACCCGCAATTATCATTTGACCCGCTTGGTTTTCTGCGAATGGAACGCTTAAATAATCTTTTGTGCTATTCTTGGTTCTTCTAAGAGCGTTAACAGTGCCCATGTTTAAAACCATCGTATCAGCTTCATACTTAGATCCTTTACCACGCCCAATATCTTCTTTAACATCAAGTGCTAAATCATAAATATTCGCAGTATCAAAGCTTTTGGCTGTAGCTGTATAGGCAGGAGCTTGCGTGTAGAAACCGTTTAACTGGTCGCCGATATTTGTTCCTTTGTAGATTTGCTCTTCTTCGAAAAGCTCTACATAATCACGGAAGAAATCCGAAATCTCGTCGTAAAGAGTAGCTTCATCTTTTCCGAACTCTTCAGATACAGGAATTGAAGTACCAATCTTTTTTAAATCGGCTGAACTCTCTTTCCATTTTACCGTAGACTCTGGAAAAGCTGCGCCCTCGGCAATCGCGGTAACAACGGCTGCTGTAGTAGCTTCATCCCATTCACGATATTTAACCGTTCCTGAGTGGTTTGCAGGAAGTTTTACACGTTTAAAGACATCTAATAGCGTAATCTTACGATGCGCCATTTTATCAATCCCTTCTTCTCTGTAGGCTTGTGTGTTTCCTGTAACTGCGGTAGATGCAAATGCAGCTGCCTTTACCTCGAATTTAAAAGGTCTGTTGTCCTTGTCGTCCAAAGAATCCTTAATGCCAGATAATACTTCCTTCTGGAATTTAAAGTTTTCGATAGTCTGAAAAGATTTAGACTCTTTAAAAGAAGCTAATTCCTGCTGTAACTCTTCGTTGGTTTTCTTTTGATCCTCTAAAGAATTTTTAAGAGCAGCCATATCTTCTTTGGCTTTAATAAAATCTTCGTTAGAAACCATTTCCCCGATTTGTTTTGCAACATCAGTTTTGTAGTTTTCTAAAGCGTCTTGCGCTTCTTTTACTTGTTCTGGTGTAGCTGCATTCTTAACAGCTTCTTCCATCTTTGTTTTTAAATCAGTGAGCTTTGTGTTTATCTCCTCTACTGATTTTTTTTGTTCTTCAGTCATTGTAACTAAATTTTAATTTGTTTAAAAAAATCAACTTCCGAGGTTTCATCTTGAATAGTTTTCACTGGTTCTTGCTCTGCCCCATGAGTGTCTTTCGACGGCTCGTTTTCTTCAATATTTTTACTTGTTTCTTGTACTGTTGTGAGTTCATTTGCCCCGTATAGCACTGCTGAGTACTCTACTAGCTTAATTTCTGTAACAGCCCAAAAGAAACCCGCTGAATCAACTGTGTCTTTGTTGATTACGTATTTGTAGTATTTGTCCCAATTCCCTTTTTCATACGAATGATCTTCTTCATCCGAATTCATACATAGGAAAATCTTAATGTATCTAAGTCCGATACTGTGTTGCTTGATTTCATCATCACTATATAAGTGGAAGCACTTTTCATCGTACTTCTTCTTTACAATAGAATTACCTATTAAGGCTTGTCCTTGTTTTATATCTGATTTGATGTTGAATGTCGCTAGATCCATGTATTCAGAACGCATCTGCACACGTGAACCGATAATAGCATCAGTTGAGTAATCGTGGTTCTTTAAATGATAGATAAGTTGCTTATTAGAAGCTCCTTTTTCTTTGATCGTTCTATCCCAACAATCAGGAATAAGAACATCCATATAAGAATCCGCCCAGCCCGCCATATTTGCAATAGCATCAACTTGTATTTCATCATCTCTAAGCTCTGCTTTAACCGAAAATGATTTAGTAACCTCTGAACCTATTTTATCCTTTGAGTTAGCCTTTAAGCTTATGCATCCATAATCAAAGTTTTCAGATTTGATCTGAGATGAGCATTTCTGAGCAATAAGACTTTTCCTATTGCTTTTCAAATACGAAAACAAAGCTTTCTGATCCTTTAATTCTGGTAATACAACTCTCATGATTTATTCTTTTTACAAGATGATTCTGAATCTTTACACTCGCAATCATCGCATTTAAGCACGATCTTACCCATCGCGGCTTTTTTCTGTTTTATACTCTTTTTAAGAGCTTCTTTATCTATTTTTCCCATCGTCCTTTAACTCTTTATCTAATTCACATATAATCATAGCTTGCTCGTATGGAACATTTGATTTAATTAGCTTTTCAAGCATTTTAGATTTCCTTTCTTTTGCTTCTAATCGTTTTTCTTCCATGACTGCCATAGCGGGCATATGATCGTAACTAAGCTTGATTGTTTTTGATTCCTTGTGGTAGCCAAAGTATGTCGCCCATGTATTAGCAAAGTCATCTGCAGCGAACTGTATAGATCCCTGTATTAGGTCTAAATAGCCCATTATTCGATTGTCGTAGGTAGATTGCCCGGCAGCCCACCAGTTGATAGTGTCGCTGTTTATCCCAAATAAGGATGCAGCTTTAGCCATGTCACTAGCTGTTGAATCGTCGTATAAAAGCTTAGAAAAGTCGTTTGCTAATGACTTAACATCTAAATTGTAGTTTGAAGCGTGTACGTCTTTGTTGTATAGAATATTTTCTACGTCTCTCTTTTCCTGAGCAGACATATCTTGCACAACAGACATATCCATTGTTCTATTAGAGGTTAAAAACTTTGCGCTAAATTTTAGATTGATATTCTTTGCCCTTTGTGCTTCTTCTATGTTACAAAGCGTAGGTTCTAATGCAGTAATTCTACTTGGAGACGAAAAATAAGAATCATCGGTCATGCCATTTGCTATGTCATAGAAAAAAGCTAATTCCGATAGTGGTATTTTTCTTGATGTTCCAGAGGTTTTGTATTCTATCTCACGTTTTAAAAGCTCTCTTTTATCAGAACTTGCAAGCTTCATTTTAGGCATCTTATTTATTTCCTTATCGTTTATGCAATTAGGAATTAGATGCTCTAATGACATCACCTTAGTAATATCATTTGGATTTGTAGAGCTTGAAGATAGCACGCGTGTAATATTTCTCCCCAAAGATTTAAACCAAAGGTGCTTGTATAAGAAGTCTGTTTGTGATTGTGAAAAGTTAGGATCTTTTAAAAGAAGCGTAAACGGATCGTTCTCTAGAACTTTACCATCTTTATCTAATACTGATACTCTCGCCCGGCTAAACGTCGAACAAAGTATATCCATAGGAACGAATAACCCTATGTTTGTAAGTGATCTAGTTAATGGATCTTGACTACCGCCAAAAGCGGATAATGTTTTCTCGTAAAATATAGTGCCGTCAGCTAGTCGGGTTACATTTAACCCCCCTCCCATTAACGCGTTCCATGCATTACTTAATCTTCCTATAGCAATTTATGGTCAGTCACCGCGATATTTTTAGGAGTGTATAATTCTTTTAGTATTAACTTGATTGCTTCGTTAGGTCGTACAATATTAATGTGACCGCATTTTTTACATAACACGTCACCGACTACAATATTTCCTAAATAAGAATTGCAATTAGTACAAGAAGTCTTGTTCATACATACAAATTAATAAGCTAATTTACAAAATTATTTTTATTTAGACTAAATAAAGATAAGTAATTTGAATATAAAAAAACCGATAACTATTTAGTATCGGTTGAGTTGGATGTTTATATCGTTATTTCTAACGTTGTTTCAGTTTCTTTATAGTCCTTTATCGCATGTTTGTTTTTTAGAGATTCTAAATTTTCTTTACTAATACAACCCCTTATAAACACATCTCCGTTAGGGTTTACTTTTCCGTACTCTATTATGTATTTCATGTTTTTGCTTTTATCTTATGTCGTATTTCAGCACTATAGACTTATCAAACATAGCCCGGTATATTGTTTCTGGATCTTCTTTACGTAAAGCTAAATTCATTGCGTCATCAAATCGTTCATCTTCTCTTAAATATACCACCGCCCCATCAATAACGCTAGTTCTTAAAACCTCTATTCTTGGTCGTGGGTATTTGAGTGTTGGGGGTTTTTCTGCTTCATGTAACCCAAAGCAAATGATTTTATCGTGTTTCTCGTGTATATACCTATGATCTAAGTTTACCATTGTGGATATAACGTGTTTATTGGTAGGCTCATTACTCATGGTTCTATGGTTGAATATGTGTTTTTTGTAACCTACTTTTATCAAATATTGCTCAAAATGTGTCATGCTTACAGTGGTATTATATGGTTTTCTTTCAGTCCGTAATCTATAGAGTAGTTAATGCACTCTGCTAATGCTGCGAAGAAATCTTTGTTGGGGTCTATGTAGTATACTTGTAACGGGTCTTTAAATCTTGGAAAGTAATATTTTAGAAATAGGTCTATACTGAAGCAAAACTCTATATCACATTCTGACATTTCCATTTTATCTCCGTTGGATATAGTTTTTTGAGGAATATCCATTTTGTATACTTCAATCAATCCGTTGCCTTTATACTTTCCTTCCTTCAACGTAATAAGGAAGTGTGCGGTTACATCTTTTTTAGAGTTGAAGTAAATGCCTTTTGTTTTGTTCATGCTATCGACTCCTTTAATTATCTAATCGTAAGTTTCTTGCTTTCGGGTTTCTTACGTCTCTTAGATCGATTTGAATATCTATAATTTTACCGTCTACTAAAAACGAGCAGTCAACTAATGGGGAATCCCTAGTAGATAACACTACCCCTCCCGTCCATTGTGTGTTAGAAGGCTCTTTAAATGGAATAATTAGTTTGTTCGCAATTCTCTCAGCTACATCCTTATATTCATTTTCCGATGATACAGCATTTATCTCTCCGTAAGCCTCTTCGCTATCATAAATCTCTTTTGCTATAATATCAATTACTTTATTTTTCATTTATCTTTGTTTCTTATTAAAGAATATTCAATAGCGTTTTCAATATACATAGAGGCGTTATTTTCACTTTCTATTATCTCATTAGAAATTACAACCTCAAAAAACAATCCCCCCCCTCTGTAGTATACTTTCCATAAATCATCCTCTTGGAGATTTTTTCCTGTCTGAAAATCACATTGGCTCAAACAGTAAGTGTATTTGTTTCCTTCTACTTTATAAAAAGGTAAATTTTGCATAAACGAATTCCCGTTGTAACCAAAATCAACAACGTTAAGCCCATTGTTCAATAATTTTAATAAATCACTATTTTCTGTGTCTTTCATATACTATTCTATTTCTTCATCTACTATAACCACATAGTCTAAAGGGAAAGACCCTACTAAGTGATCCAGAAGATACATTTTGTGTAATCCTTCGTGTATTTGGTAATCATCACACCTTATGCGTCTACAGTCTCCTGTTTCTTCTTTATAAACTAATAGTACCTTTGATGGTTGCCATGTCATAGGTTAAATATAGTTATATTTAGATAATCCTTTGTTTTTTATGATAATATCTTTCGCTTCTTCTAGCGTTTTAAAAGAATTGTCGCAATACCAAAATCCTGAAGCTAAAGTTCTGTAAGACCAAAAACAGTCTCCTTTTTTAATTACAATTCCTAGAAATGTGACATCAAGGTCTTTAATAATACATAATTCTTCAATAATAAATTCGCCGTTAAATTCTTTTACTCGGAATTCTGGGATTTCATTTGACAAAACAATATACTCATTAGTGTTTCTGTATTCTCTTTTAGACAATACTCTCCATTCGTTTAAGTCTCTTTTAAGTCTTTTATTTTTCATAGTCATATTTTAAAACAGCCAAAGCCAATTTTAGAGGTAATTCAAAAAAAGTTTTAACGCCAAATTTTAAGTTAAAATTAAATGAATAATTGACTTTGACTGTTGTTTTTTATTTAATTGTTTTTCTATAAACTATTTTTTCGTTCTCAATTTTGTATTCGCTTATAGTCTTAATCATTGTTTAAAGATATTACCAAAAAAACACTGGCACAAAAGAAACAAGAAACTGCACTAAGCCAAAGCCCGGGTTCTATTATTAAAATAGAATACGTTACTGAGTACAATACTATACTAGTACATGATGCGAATGTTTTGCTTTTCATGATTTACCCTTCTTTAATATTTTCAGCACTTCATCTAATCCTTTAATTGTATTTTCCTGAGCCAATTGTAGTTCAGCTATTTTCATAGTGTACCAAACATCAGAACTCCTGTCAATATCGAATTTTACACCATTAGCTTTTTGATCTGCTTCTTCTTGTTCTAACCAATCATATTTCTCATCAGTTAACTCTTCTGCTTTATCTAAAATATCAGGGTTTATTGAAGTTTTTCTTTTCATTATTTAAGTTTTAGTTATATCTACTTGCTCTTTGTAATCTTCTAAAGCTTTTTCGTATCCTAAACAAAAATCGTGTCTCTGGCATGAGCATCTTTTACATTCATCGATCTTCCTTTTCCTAAGTTCATCTATAATACTTTTCATAATTTAAGTTTACTATTCACTGATAATACTTTATCTGATCTCGTGAAAACCATCATAAGCCTTATCTAACTCTATCTCCACAACTCCTGCACTATTACAAGAAGGGTATTCACTTTCTCTTATCTCTTTATTTATGGATTCCGCTTCTTTTTGGGCTAACTCCAAAGTGCTCCATACGCTTGTTATGTTATCTGGATAGTGCGCACCTCCATTATCCACTAATACTAAATATATTTTCATAGTTAATAGTTTGATGTTATCGTCAAATACCTTTCAGCTTCGATCTTATTAAAATACCCGCTTAGAGGTTGACCAACATCAGGATTTATAGTTCTAAAAGATACTTTCTTGTCCTCTACCTTGTATATCATTACATCTAAAAAGTGACCATACATACTCACAGATGCTTTTTGCCCTTCTTTTATTGTTAAATCATTCCTGTCTTTCATAGTTATAGTTTGTTTCATAGTTTTCAATTTAAAACCCCCGCCCGTCAAACAGGGGTTAGATTAATTAATCAACGCTTAAGCGTCTTAGATAGGAAACAACCCCCTTCCTACATTGGTGACAACTAACTTCTTCATAATGACGTGTTTTAGTTATACCGCAATATACAAAACTTTTTCCAAATATAACCAGTTTGATACTTATTTTTTTGTATATTTACGTAATTTAATACTTAAAATGAAAAGATATGAATATTAACAAAGAACTATTAACGGAATTAGTTAACAAGGAATTTAACGAGGGGAAAAACTTAAGCGGAACTTGGGAAGGTTATGAAGTTGAAGAACACATAGAAGAAATACATAATTCATTAATCAGTAAATTAAATCCTATAGAAAAACAATTAGCTATAGATGCCACTAGGCTTTCATTACTTGAAAAGATTAAAGAGATTGCATTTGGTGATGGCTCTACTCAGGAAAGAATGGTGGACATAAAGGCGTTATTCACAAATGAAGCTTAACACCAAAATATAATCACTAAAACATAAACTATGAAAGAATACCGAATAGTACTTTGTATTATGAATTATGGAAACCTAATACTCTTCTATGTTTCTGAAGGGGTTTATAGTAAGGGTGGGTTTTTAGTCTTATTCATTGTCACCTTTATCCTATTAATGCGCGAATACAGGGTTAAAAGAAAGCAACATAAACCTGTTTTAAGGGTAAATGATAATGATCTATTTAAATTCAATAGAGCAATAAATAATTGCGCAGAAAAAATCAAAAGTGTTTCCAAAAAAGAAAAAACATTCAAAGTAACTATGACTAAGAACGGGGATGTATCTTTTGATACTCCTGAAGCATTTGATTTGTTTACTAAAACATTTACTACTAAAAAGAAAAATTGATTATGGAGAATATAGATTTTGTATTGTGGACGGTTTTATACCCAGTAGGAGCTGCCATTGCTTCTTATTATGGATCTAAGGAGCGGTACATAAACGGCAAAGAACCTTATAGAGATAGCACTTCATTTCTCTCAGCTATTATCAACTTTGGTATATGGATGGTAGTTGCTAATGCTTTATATAATTAAAACATAAACTATGAAAAACATTTTAATATTACTTATTATCACGCTTGTATTAGTCGGATGCGCTGAACCTACAAATATTGATAACTGCATTATAAATTCACCTTCTGGATTCTGGTCGGGTTTATGGCATGGTATGATTGCTCCTATCTCATGGATTGGTAGTTTACTTATGGATGATGTCCTGATATACGACATTAATAATAAAGGCGGTTGGTATGACACAGGTTTTATGCTTGGAATTGGAGCGTTGTCATTTGGATCTAGTAAAGCATAAACTATGAAAGAAACTAAAAAAAGAGGCTTTATATTTAGATTAATTGTAAGTTGTTTGATATACGTGGCATTAGTGGTTATATTCTTATATGTAATCAAACTACCTGAGTTAATGTCGGGTTCTTTTGCTACAGTAGCGCAACTGTATTACTTAGATATTGATAAATGATAAAACATAAACCATGAACCAAAAACAAGAAACACTAAAAGAAGCTTTGAGCCTTATTGATACTCAAAGGGAGCTTATTAAGTCATATGAGAATAGAATCGAGATTTTATCAAAACATATAAAGGTTAATAAAGAACTTATAAAACTAACCGAAGAAAACAGGGATAAATACAAAAACGAATCAAGACGGTTTCGATACGGGCTTCTTTTTTATGTTGTTCTTTGCTTAATTTTAATCGGAATAATTACTGCACAATGACTATTAACCAACTCCAAAACCTTTATTACGCACGAACAGGAAAAGAATTAACTTTAAAAGAATAAACTATGCCATGTAGCGATCCAACTCCAAGCGGAAGGGAAGAAAGAGCGGCAATAGCTCTTAAATTGATAATTGACTTTAAAACATTAGGCGAAGATATAAATTACCCTGATGGATTTAATGGTGATATTTCTGGATATTCAATATTTGGAAGTGATAAATACTTAAACGAAGCAACCAATATTCTTTGTTCTTTTTGTAAAATTAAAGGCGAAGATTTTATATACAACGGAAGATTTAAAGAGCGTAGGAGATTAGCTGATTGGTGGGATGAACACAAAGAGATTGATAAACGAGAAGGTAGATCCTAATTTATATTAACTTTACAAACTGAATTATGAGAGCAAAAGATATAAAAACAAAAGATCAATTCTATGCGTTTGCCGACGTATGGTATCAACGATCCCAAAAGTTAAGAGATGTTTGGCAAAATGAGGAACAACCAAGAGCTAAACGGGAAAAAGCATTTCACTTATGGAAAATTATGTTTGATAGAGTAATAAATCTAACTCGTGTTGCTATTATATTTGATAAACATAAACCTGAATACAGCGATGAAGTTTACGGTTTTAGAGATAATCCAATTGTTGATACAGAAGGCTTAATTGATGATCTATACGTCAAGGGGCTTCCTTTACATGATAAGTTGTTTCTATCTGATAGAGACTCAGAAACATTTTTTAAAGCTATCGATAGCCCTGAACCACCTAACGAAGAACTTAAAAGAGCTGCTGATAAGTATAAAGATAATAGTAAAAAAGATAACAAATGAAAATTATATATTTAATGATTGCAATAGACTTGTTAGGCTGTACGGATAAGCCTGAGGAAACTAAAACAATAAGCGGTGAAATAACTTATTACTCAGTTACCTACCCGGGAGGGGAAGTAGAACGTTTGTACACGCTTCAATCAACGTTAAATTACGGAAACGGTAAATGGGATCAAACAATAGATACAGTAATGAGAGAAGAAACAAAAAGCCCTGCGTATAGTATAAATATTCCTGAAGATGGTGAACGTGATTATATTAATCGAATGTATCATAAGAACAACGTTAATAGTACTAAGAGCAGCCCTAGTTTGGGTATTGATATTACTGATTGGGAGCTTAACAGTAGGGATTACAGTAAGCTAGTAAACAAGGATATTGTAGAAACCCCATATAAGGCTAATAAATGGTCTGTAATTTTTACAATCCTATTTATAGTTGGTCTTATAGGTCTTGTAATTAGTAATCCAAGATAGTAAATGAATAAAGCTATCTACAAAATACAGGTGAAAGACCTTGTAACAGAGTTTAGATCGCAGCCATTAAACTTTAAAAAGTGCTTGCAAATACAAAAGATTGAAAAGAATAATAAAGCATGGAAAGGATTCAGGGTTAGAAATATGAAGTTTTCTATAGATGGACTAATTTCAATTCACATAATTAAAATAAATGAATAGATTAAACGCTGTAATTAAATCCAAAGGAATAACCCGAAAAATACTTATGAAACGATTAGGTATTAAGGATTACTCTTCCCTTAAATCATTAGAAAACAACCCTACTTATAACTCAGCTAAAAGAATAGCTGATGAATTAGGTTGTGAATTCCATGAGCTATTTGATACCTCTGAAGCGTTCTATCACTCATACGATGAAAAGGGAGAATGGCAGGGGATTAGGCGTAAATAAAAAAAACAAGGATATGAAAGTAAACGGAAATACATTAATAGATTTAGGATATAAGCCTGATAACTGGTTTGCAAAAGCAATTGATTATATAAATGAAAATGATTTAAACGAAGTACAAATTAAAGATTACATAAAAACAATCTTGCCACCACCACTAATACAGCCTTTCAAAAAACCTTTATTTTATCACCAAAACATAAAAGCAGAGAACACAGAAGAAGTTGACAACTTAAACCAAGTTATTAAAACAATGAGCGAGGTAATGAGAACTCCTACCGTTATAAATGGCGCCGTAATGCCTGACGCGTGTCCTACGGGCGAAATAGGGCAGATTCCCGTTGGTGGTGTTGTTGTTACTAAGAACGCAATACACCCGTCTATGCATTCAGCAGATATTTGTTGCTCTGTTATGGCGACGAATTTCGGTAGGGTTGATCCGAAAAAAGTTTTGGACGCTGCTCATTCTATTACTCATTTTGGTTACGGAGGGAGAAAAGATTTGTTTGATATTCCTGCTGCGTTAGAATCAAAGATAAAAGGGAACTCATTTCTCAATGACGAAAAAAGCTTAATGTTAGCAAGAACTCATTTAGGAACTCAGGGAGATGGTAATCATTTCCTATTTGTTGGTGTTTCTGAAAACACAGGAGACACATATATGGTCACCCATCATGGGTCTAGGGGTTTTGGAGCGCATCTTTACAAAAAAGGAATGAAGTTAGCAGAACAATTCAGGAAGAAGCTATCACCTAAAACAATTAAAAGAAACGCTTGGATTCCTTACAATACAAATGAAGGAAAAAACTATTGGGATGCATTACAAATAATAAGAGAATGGACTAAATTAAACCATGAATTAATACATAACAGAACTGTAATCGATTCTGGAAAACATCTAACTGACATTGATAGGTTCTGGAACGAACATAATTTTGTTTTTAAAGATGGTGATCATTTCTATCACGCAAAAGGGGCGACACCTCTTGATAATAAATTTGTTCCCGATTCCATTAATGGGCTAAGATTAATACCGTTAAATATGTCTGAACCAGTATTGGTTGTTAAGGGAGAAACGAATAAAAATAACCTTGGATTTGCACCGCATGGAGCAGGTAGGGATATTAGTCGATCAGCTCATAAAAAGAAATATCAAGGTATTGAAGATATAGAAGTGTTCAAAAACGAAACTAAAGGCTTAGATATTAGATTTTATTCTGGTAAAATAGATATTTCAGAATTACCTTCTGCATATAAAAAAGCTGCAAGTGTACAAAAACAAATGGAAGAGTACAATTTAGGAAAGGTAGTTGATAAAATAATGCCTTACGGATGTATAATGGCAGGGCACTTTGACGCTCCTTGGATGAAAGTTAAAAAGTAATCCTAAGTTTAATCTGCATATACATAACCACGTATCTTATAGCATCAAGTATGTGATCATCCGCTTTTATCGGTTTATCTACAACTCCAAGCCTATCCATATCCCATTCGTATAAATCGTATTCAGCTTCTATATCAGGTGAAGTAGTAGTATATACCACTCTAGCCCTTTGAAGAAAAGATATGCCTGCAAATACACTCCCTGCGGGTTTAGACGCTGGCTTTGCATTGTATCCCGCGCGTCTTAACTCTAATATCTTTAAATCACCACCCTGACCACCGGGATCACATATAAGCGGTGCGCTCTTATCAAGTCCTATCCTATTCATTTCATGGATAAGCCCTTCTTTCATTTCTCGCTCTGGCTTGTATAGTAATTGGTTTACGTAAAACACACCATCATGATACTTAACCTCGGCTATTGCGGACGGGTTAGCCTGACCAAAGTCCATTCCGTAGAAACTATCATAAGGAAGCGCGATAAACTCCGCTAAGCTCATGGTTTCCCATCCTGTATAAATCTTGTTTGGTTTCTCCGCTTTTAGTCCTAACCCGTATACTTGCCATTTATATTCATTTGCCGTCTTTTGAGCTTCGTTCTTCTGGCATCTCTTTAGTTCGGTTATTTCTTCTTCAGTATACCCGTTTTTATTCTCATTACAATCGTACTTATACGCATCCTCTCCAATGTAATCATGTATCACACTCATGTGAACCGGTTGGTGTGATTCTATTTTAATCTTTTGTGGTAGAGGGCAAAAAGGATTGTCTTTGTATGTTGAAGGGATTACTATAGCGTTATCCTGCTTGCTTACGTCATCAATAAAACTATTTTTCTTTGGGTTCCAGTCCATGAAAACTAAATCCGCTCTCATGTCGATCTGGTCAAACGTTTCCTTGCTTGTTTTATAAGGTTCGTTTAGCCATGCTACGTTTTGTGTAAGACCATGCACACTCTCTTCATCGTCTGTACCATGTATCTCAAATGTACTGTTGTTATCATATGCATAATAACTCTCAGTTTTATTACGTCTCCTTACATCTAGTCTATCACTTATCCGAAGTACCTTTTGGAAATCCTTCCATACAGTGTCCTTACAACTCTTTTTAGTCTCACGCCATGCTGTTACTCTCCAACCCTCGTTTGCTTCGCATAACCTATGCATACATTCGATTAAGCTCCATGTTTTAGAACTTCTCGAACTCCCGGTGTTTATAATGTATTTGTATTTTCTTGTGCCGTCCTCGTTCTTTTGATTGACAGCCCACCAGTTCATTAAGAATACTGGCGTTAATCCGTAGCTTGAAGTATCGCTGCTATTATTTTTTAACTCTGGAGATGAAATCATCTATGTTTGTTCCGTCTGGCAATGTTACATTCATGCCTTTTTGGGGCTGTATCTTCTCGCCGCCTGTGGTTACATCTAGCTTATCATTCATGCCGTGGTTGTTCTTCAATATAAAAATTGACATAGCAGGATTATACTCATTTTCTAAGCCTTTTTGCATTATTCTTGACTTGATTAAAGTCTCTGCTTTTTTTATAGGCTCGAAGTCGATCTCTTTAAACTTGTCTTTAAGGTACTGTACAAGCGTCTCGTAGTACCCTAATTTAGACGTTGCATAAGCTAATGAAGAACACTTCTCATCGTTCTTTACTGTCTCATATAAATCCTCGAAGAACTCCTGAGCTGTCTCAAAAGTCCATTTTAAATTATTTGTATTTCCTATCGTTCCCGGCATCTAAAAATCTTTTTGATTATTAATCTCATAATCATAATCTAAGTAAGCTTCTTTATAGTCTTTGTATAAGCAGTAACAACCGTTAATTATCCAAGCTAAAAATATAGCAACACATAAGTAAGTGTCTAAAGTATTGGAGTAGTCCATTACCTTTACAAATAACACTAGTATGATAGCTTTACTTAAACTCATTATGCTAATTCAGTTTTAATTATTTCATTAAGTCTTGCTGTTAGATCCTTGTAGGCTTTATGGTATTTCTTTAATCTTTTTATGTTTCCCTCGGATAATGTTTTTAGTCTGGTTATATCCATGTTATCCTCTAGGTCTGCTAACTTTACTTTTATTGCGTCTGGATTGAATTTTATAGATGAAATATAACTTTCATAATCACCCGTATTCGTAATGGATTCTAAGCCGTTAATTATCCTTCCTGAAAAATCATTAAACAGTGTGTTACTTAATTCAGATGAAGCACCAAAGTCCTCTAATACATCGTGCAACAAAGCTATTGCGCTTAACTCGTCATCTTGGTACTTGGCGTTTACTTTGTCGTATACCCTCACCAAATGACCGATATAAGGTTCACCCATTAGATCAGTCTTACCGTAGTATAATCTATCTACTAGCTCTAAAGCTTTTTGTTTGTATGATGTCATTCAATTAAGGTTATATAAATCACTACGACTGCCGAAGCTATCAAGATCGAAATAATCCTATAGTTCAGTTGACGTTTAAATTCTTCATCAATTCTATCCTGATTCTTAATTCGTTTATTCTGTCTCGTAACTTTGCACATTCTAAATAATCTTCTTTCCTCAAACACTGGCTTAATAAAACTTTCTTAGCATCTATCTCTTTCTGGTAATCTTTTTCATAATCAGCCATAATATTTCTGTGTTTGTGGTTACTACATGATGTCAAATAAAAAAAAGGGAGTTGGCTATGGTGACCTACTCCCTTTCCAATCTTAATAAAATGAAAATCAAAAATCTATGAACAAAAACATCTCACACATCTTCTATTGTAAAGATAATGTTTTATTTTTAATTAGACTAAATAAAAATAATGTTTTTAGGTATAAAAAAAGGTTAGCAGGCACGCTAACCTCTTTATATAATCAATTAATAATTTAATACAGATCAGTATGAAAAAAAATAAATTGATTTGCTTGGTCTTAATAAAAAATGCTAGCCGGCGATTTAATATTGAGACTAATTTGTATCTTAATAAAATTTAAAGTCGTCGAAAACTGGATTTTAATTAAGAAAAAGGATTTAAACAACCCTCTTATTTTGTTCTTCAAATATACGTAAATTAAATGGATTGAAGCGTGTTTTTTTGAGTATTTTATCTTTTTTATTAGTACAAACTGTATTATTAAAAACCCCTTAAACGCTCAAATTCATTCCATGTCTTTAATCCTGCTCCCCTTATTCTTATAAATTCTTTTTTCTCCCAATCTTCAATATATTTAAAATAATCATCATAGTAAATTATATTTCTTAACCTTGTTGAGCAAGCATTTGATTCAAGCCATTCCTTATTAGGCGTTTTTTCTGAATTTTCTATTTTGATTTTATCAACACTTAATTTTTTATGATAAGCTTCTACAATATCAAGTGCTTTATTATATTGTTCTCTGGTTATGTTTTTCATTTAATTTTATTTTAGCTATCAATTACTAAGACGGTTATATAATTATGTGGGGTGTTTCTTTATGTTGTGTGTAATACTACTTTTCTGGTAATCCTAAAGAACTTCTAACTTTAGCTTCCGCAAGTTCTTGTATGAGATTATCACTTTTAAGTAGTTCTTTTGCTTTATCTGCAATCATCTCTTTAAAGTTAAGCTCTTCCATCGCAGAATTTAAACCCTCTCTAAAAGCCATCTCAACCGTATAGTCCAGAGCATTTTCAAACTGGGTTTTCTTATCATTAAAAAGTGATCGATTAAAATACTCACCAATGGTTTTTTCTATATCATCCATTTGTAAGTTTAACTGATCTTTTATTTTAGACTGAACAGTTTCGTTTATAGTTTCTACTATTTCTCTTCTGTCTATTTCTACTTTGAATTTTTCCATGTTTTCTTTTTTTTGGTTAGGTAACTATATTTCGGTGTTGTAGTGCATATCATTTCTCACTTCTTCTATCTATACAATAACTACACTGTTCTTTACACCTTGCGGTTTCGCCAGTTTGCGCTACGCCATCGCAATAAAACGTTTCCTTATGTACAACAACAATAGGTAAACCACATTTATTTTTAGCCAATTCATAAACTAAAGAATTACCAGTACTTGCATTTCCAATTATTCCTATTTTCTTTTTTTCTTTCATAATAAACGTTTGTACCTTATTCCGTTACCCCTAATTTAATAGAGTAACAGATTTTAGAATCAATCCAAAACCATCGGTTTCTTTTTCAAAGTATTTAATTGCTATTCCGAGAGCTTCCTCTTTGCTATTTGCATCTGTTGCCAATGTTCTAAGCATATTTGCATTAGGGTTTTGGTAAACCAATGAAACAGAAAAACGAGGGGTAACACGTGGGATAATTAATTCCTCTTGTATGTATTCGTATAAAGGGCTTAGTGCTTTACTGGTATCTTTGCAGTCCAAGTTCTTTACTAATATTTCAGCTAATTCTAATTTAGTTTGTATCTCTGTTTTCATTAAATAGTAATTATATAGGGGTGTTACCTACAGTTTTTCAATTGCTTTTTGCACATCAAACCAATACTCAAAATCATCTGATTCTTTTGCATGAGAAAATTTAGCAACGTGCGCACAATATTTAGCTTGACATTTAGCAAATTCGTATTGTCGATTCATTGGAATACCAATTTTATCTAAGTATTTCGGCTGCATTTCTATAAAATCCGATATTAATTGTTCTGCTATTTTATTCGGATCTTTCATAATCTAATTTACTAAGGTTAATTGTTGTTTACTCTTTTTTATATTTACACCCCATGAAACTAGACCCATCTGAAATTAATGCATCGCTCATAGAAGAACTAATTATGCGTTGCTATACCATAGACCATGAAATCAAAGTAAATGATTCTGGTAAAGCCTGGGCGCGTTTGAAATATGGGGTTTACTCTTATCACTCATATAACAAAGATTTTGAAGGCCGGGTATCAGTTGGTTATCTTCAAAAAAACTTTTCAAGGCTTATCTTTAAACATAAGAACTTTACTTATCAGGGCGTGAGGTATTACTATGATCGGGGGAAATGGCGGAAAACCGAAAAAAGGTGATCACCAAACCGCACCAGCATCATAAGCTAATTGTTCAATTCTATATTTTAGTGTTTTTATTGGAAAATTTTGTATAAGACTATACATAAAATCTCTATCCTTATTTTGTCCAGCAATTACAATATCAGTCAAGAAAAATTCATTCAACATGCCTTGAATTTTAATATGTTCTCCATGTTCTTCTGTGCTGTCAAGGAATAACAACACTTCCACTTCTTTACCTTGTACGCTTACTTTTTTGAGTGCGTTCCAATTAGCTGTTTTTTTTATATTTTTTTCTTCTGGTTTCATTTCTTTTATCTATTAGTGTTAAAAAATATTCATTTTCTCAGCTTCCTTTATTTCCAATCCCATTAACTCATCTCCAAATCCCCAAGGCATTTCTTCCTCTGATTCTAAGTGATCATAATCTTCGCTATTCTCATAGTTTTTTATGCTTTCGAATTCTACTTCCCATGAGATTGGACATGTAAACGAATAACATTTACCGTAGTAAGTGAAGCCTAATCTTTTAAGGCACTCTTTTTTTTGATCAAAATTCATTTTCCTTGTTTTTTTGATCATTTTCTTTGCTAATCTCCTATTGCATCTAATTTTACGCTTAGATAGAGATTCTGCAATTAACCAATCATACTCAGAAATCCCTTCTCCTTTTTTATTCAAAAACTCCCCATCTCCGCAATAAGTATGTAAACAACCATATCCACTGTTCACACTAGATTCACTCTCGAAAAAACCGCAATTATTACATAAAGTGTTTAAATCCGTTATAATGCATTTTTGTTCTTCCATCTTATTTGTTATTGTGTGTTAGTGCTTGAAACTAAGGCAGGTACTTTTGAGCATCTCCAAAAGCTTCATTCCACTGATCAGCTAATTCATTATTAACTAAATTCCATTCAATTTTTTCCTTTAAAGCAATTGCATCTAAAACTTCTAACTCAGATTCAGCAAGTCTTAAATAAGATATTGCTTGGTTTGCCTTTCTCGTCGCTTGTGTTGGTGTCATTTTTATATTTATTAAATTAGTTCTTTTCAGCTGCTCTATTTAACTCAACCCTGTATTCGTAATATTGTTCTGCATATTCTATAAGTAATAAGCTAAACCAATCGTTAATATCTCCGTTTTCTAATAGTAACTTCAAATCATTAGGATCCATGTCACCAAAAACTTCTTTTTTAAGAGCAAAATGTTTTTCAAAGTTTGCTTTATTCTTATGTGCTTTTTTAATAAAAGCTTCGCGCTTTTCCTGAGACTTAAAATCTTCTTCGGCTTTTGGGTTTTCAATTTCTCTTGGATCCATTATTCCTTTTTGTTATCAGTTGATTAAAATTTCAACCTAAGACCGGTAAACTATTTTTCCGGTTCTGTGCATATATTCATTATTCCAGTTTAAATGCAAGTAAAAAATATTAGCTTCTCGGTAACGCTTTTTAAATTGTATAGGTTTATACCAGTATTTATGCCAAGTAATTCTAATAGACATACCAAATTTGTAAGGTATTCTTTCGGCAATTACGTCACCATTTCTGCAATATCTTTTACAAGTTTCGAAATCACCTTCAAAAGAGAAAGCGTCAAGATCTTTATTCATTACTGCATAACCTCTATGTCTACTATCTAACATAACTCTATCTTTCTTTTAGTTTAACTTAGTCTTAAAATTTACGCTTTTTGAATCCTTAAAATCAAGGTATCTGTATGCGTTACTTCTACCCTTTTCAATTTCTTTTTTAGTAAGAACTTTGGCTTTGATGTTATCTCCACCCCTTTGGCTAATTGTGTGGCTTTCGTTGCTGCTAATCTTGATTACAGATTTTTTATTCTCTGTTTCTATCCTAAAAATTCATAAACTCTACTTAATTCATCGTCAATTTTAAACCGTGCTTCTTCAAACATTCCTAATTCATCCCAAGCGATAATAACCGTGTTTCCAAAAACACCTTCTGTAGTTGTCATTATTCCGTGAGCTTTAAGTATTTTTTCGATAGTTGTCATAATTTCCGTGTTTGTTATAGTACAAATATACAACAAAAAACAATACAAAGTGCAATATATTATACTTTTATTAAACTTTAACATATTTAAACCTTTGTATAATAGCATTTAATACGGTTTAAGCGCCTTTTTTAAACACCCTGTTAACTACTTCTTTGTAACCCGGTAAATTCTTAGATGATTCTATAAACCTAGTTACGTGCTTAATCTCAGTAAATGTGAATTTACCTGCTATCGTTTCTTGATTGTAGATTTTTCCGTTTACTAGAATCTCCCCGTTGTCGTTAATCTTAATTGTTGTACTCATGGCTTAAAAATTTTTGTTGCGTTGTTAACTGTGTGATCTTCGTATTTTCCTAAAAACATTATTACTTTGTTTTGCTCTGGATCAAAGTAACCCAGTCTACCGTCCTTTTTTCTTACTAAGTACTCTTTACCTTCGATCTCTATTTTATCAGAATCGAAAATGTATTTTCCTTTACTGTCTTTCCACTTGCCTTTTATCATGCTATAAATATTAATTTACCGTGAATCCCTTCTCTAATTTTAATTTCTTTATTCTTGTAAAGCTCATTTAAGGCTTTTTTAAGCTCTTTTAGCTCTATACTGGTACTATGTGACAGATTTACTAAATAAGTTCCGCAGTGACCGCCTGAAGTGTCTGATTTAGCTTTTAAGGCTTGTAGTATTAATTTAGTTGAATCAATATCCATTATATCCCCCCAACAGATTCGCTGTAATCTGCTTTGTATGGCAGCCAGTTACTATCTACACCTACGTAGAATGTTTCAAACTTCCTGCTACCTCTTACACTTTTACACACTACCTCTGAAACGTCACCAATGTTTTTAACCATTATAACCTGTTCAGCTTTTTGTTGTAGAATAGTTCCTAAATGCCCCCTTGACTTTTCAGATCCCGGATTTAAGTGAAGGACACCCGATATATGGCATTTAGTAATTGCTGCGTATCTCAAAAGATCAACTACGTATTCTTCACTTGTTTCTAAATCGTTGAAGTTTTTACAGAAGTCTACAAAACCATCCATGTTAACTAAGCCTAAATTGTTTCTGAATTCACTTTCCATGAATAACCAATCCAAATACTGAACACGCTCTTTCTTTTTCATTCCTCTAAGTTGAACGTAATGATAGTTTTGTGGCATCCCCCCGCACATCTTAGGTATTCTATCGTGATTTAAGAAACAATCGTACTCACTCTGTTCACCGTCTAAATCGATTATCCACTTGTCATGTAACCCATACCCCTTTATATCTTCGTTGTATTCATTAGCTTTACCACCAATAGCGCAACCAGTTATCATACTTTTTACAAAAGATTTTCTACTTTTCTCTTCACCGACAATCATGCTTATATCTCCAAAAGAAAACAATTTCAGGGGGTAGTTAGTTCCCTTGTAAGGAACAGGATCTAAACCTACAGAAACTGCTAAAGGGGGCTTTTTGTAAACCTTGTTTGGATCTATTTTATTAGCGTAATGAAACTCGCTAAAATCCCTTTTTACAACTTCTTCAGAAGCTGATAAATCTAATCCATCTAAAATACTAGTGTCTATCCCCATAGTTGTTTATTAAGTCGCTTATAAGATCGTTAAGCCTTGTGTTTGTGTTTTCCTCGTTCCAATGCTCGCTTATTATTTCTTTTTTTAATTCAATCTCGTTGTCTTTTATGCATTTCAAAACTTCTTTTGCGTGGCTTTTTCTTTCATCAACCGTAATTCCTTTCTTGAAGTCTAAATCCGCAGGAACGCCAACCATTTGACAAGCCATATCGAAATTAAACATCATCATTTCGTTTCTAAAAGATTTGTAGTGAGATTCTAAACTAACAGATAATTCACTTTGAATTTTTTCTAGTGCCATTTCATAGCTTGATGTTCTCCATATCTCGAATTCTAGTTTTTTGATAAATATTTTAGCAAACATTCTTTGTTGACTGATTGATTCTTTTTTTTGATCATTCACCCACTTAACAATATTTTTTAAAGCATCTAAATCGTTTTGGTCAACATAGATCGGCTTAACGTTCTTGCGCTTTGTTCCATCATCGTTTTTAATTGCTTTGGAAAATTTATAAATCAAACGGCTTATTGACTGAGATACATTCATCACGATATTTTTTTAAGATTTCCGAAAACTTTTTCTTTGCTAAGCCAACATTCCCGCATTTCTTCAAAATTGCTTAACTCTAAAAGCCAAGTAGGTCTTAATCGAACTTTGGGATATGAGTCTTGGAAAAACAAACCGTTCATAGCTTCCCTGAATTCTTTTTCAGAATACACCCTGACCAGTTGATTAAAATTGTTAGTCTCCTGAGTGTTTAGTTTTGAAATGTTGGTTGGTTTTTTATCCCAATGCATTCTAGCTTCAGCCCAAGTGTCTAAAAAATTTTTCTCAGTGTATTTTTCATCATCTGAAACCTCTTTTTTATATGTTACTTGTTTATTGTTATATTGTTTATCTATACTATCAATGCTTTGTACTGTGCTTTGTACTGTGCTTTGTACTGTGCTTTGTACTGTGCTTTGACTAGTGCTTTGACTAGTGCTTTCGCATTGCTTTGATACGTGCTTTATGAATGCTTTGTCAAGTGCTTTGTCATTTGCTTTGTCAGGTGCTTTGTAATTTTCTTTCAAAGCAATTATGTTTGCGCTGTACTGGTTTTTTGAGTATTCTATCATTTCTATAAATCCAAAATCAACTAATTGATTAAGTGTTTTTTTATAGACTGAGTAGCTTTTTATACCTATAGCGTCCATAACCATTGTGGTAGGAAAACCAAACTTTTTTTTCCATCCTAATCTATTACAATGTTCGATTGCAAATGAATATAAAGCGATATGATTGGGTTTTATTAATTCAGGGTTTTCAAAAGACCAATCCCAAAAAACTCTGTATAATTTAAAGATGTCCATAATGAATGTTATTATACCCTTCTGGGTAGAAGCTTTTAGCTACAGTTATAAATATGTGTTCAATTATTGTTTCTAGCTTTCTATTAAAAAAATTTATACCAATATCTTTGTAGTTAGCTAATAAGTAAAATTTGAATGCTTTAGGATCTTCATTTAAAGATTTATCTATTTTTGTTTTTGAACTAGATTTATATATATGCTGCTTTAATCGAGACATATAATCTTTTGATTTACCTACATAACATTTTCCATTTTTAGTATTTTTTATTAAATAAAACCCCCCTTTTAAATAATTTCTTTGTTGTCTTATCTTATGACTAAGTATGTCTTGCAATGTTATTTCTTCTGGATTTTCAAAACAGAAATCAAACCATCTTCTTGATAATTCATAACTATTAAATAGTTGGTCGCTCATTCTATGCTGATTTAAGTTCTAGTTTAATATTAATTATCTCTTCTTCAAGGGCTATTAATCTATCCATAAGCCCTAACTTTTTGTCCTTTATCTTTTCTTCATTTACCTTTGATTGTATTATTTTTTCTATTTTTAATATTCTCTTTTTTCGTTCTGGATCTGTATCTAAGTAGTTTCTTATAGTCTTAATAGAGTAGTCTACTGTTAATCGGTTTCTATTGATTACTTCGCAAACATCCTTTTTCCTTATTTTACCGTAAAGTGAAAGGAGATAAGCTATAAGCTGCCTAGAAAACACAAGTTCTTCATCTCTTTTACTAGACTTTATTTCATACATTGAAACATTGTGTTCATAGCACACTGTACTTGTTATAAATTCTCTCATAGCTTCTTAATTTTTAAATTCACAATATTCATCTTCATAAATCCCTAGTTCTTTATTTATTAAATTCCTTTGATAAATCCTTTCTTTAAGGTTGTAGTTGTTTCCCTCTTTTTTTAACCTGTTGGCTATCTTGCAAGCTTTTCTATAAAACTCTTCATATTCAACATTTGTAAATTTTAGAGCTTCTGTACGTCTTAAAGAACTAATGAAATCAAAGTACTTTTCTCCGTACTCATTTTTTAAACCCTCCCTTAATAAACCATCCTCATTTTGATAATGATTTGATTGAGCAGATTGTCTATGTATGTTATGAAGATTGAACCTCATTGTTTTGTTAGACCCCCTAGAGAACACGTGTCCTGCGTGCATTTGATTGGCGTGGTAATTTCTAGCTAAACATGGCAAACCTATGTCTAAGAGCCTTACAATTTTGTTTATTGCAGTTTGTAGTTTTGTAGAAAAGTCGGTAATCTTCTTTTTCTCTTCAATCCGCTTTTTCTTTTCCTTTTTTTCTACGTCCTTTTTTGCCTTCAGATTTAACTTAGCGAAGTATATTTTTCCAACCTCCGTTTCAAACCAATCAGATAAACATTTAGGGCATAATCCATGTGTTCTGTAATAGGTTTCAGTTAAGCATCCTTCGAAACCATAAGCCTTTCCGATTCCTTTGCATTTTTTCTTTTTATTATTCATTTAGAAAGGCTGTTTTAGTTTCTAGTCTACGCATTGGCGTCTACGGTTTCAGGGTCAATAACTTCGATATTTTTAAAACTTAGGATGGCATCCAGTTTCCCAATCTGGCGGTTAATTTTTCTCACCTTTCTTGTGATGTCTATTTTTGAATAAACACTAAGATCCAAGGTGATGTCATTGATAAGACTGTCTTTTTTACTGGTTAAGAAATCCCGCTTTTTAATACACAAATCAATTCGTTCAATTTTAGTAGTAGGCCTGTACATAGCATTGTTAAATCCAGTAGTAAGATTTTTTTTGCTTCCATGAACTGTAAGCAAGCATAACTCATTCAATTCAGTTGCGCGTCCTACAATCTGGTTAATTGGAATTCCGTATTTTTCAGATAGCTCACAAGAAGTCGCATTACCTTCTTTAATAAATAGATTGAAAACTTGATTTCTTTTTCTTCCTAGAATCCCTATTAAAGAGTTATAGGAAGCGTTTCTGTTTTGAATTGTTGTGCTCATTTTTTTTATATTTTTTGAAGTTCTGTATCGTAATAATCTAACATCTTATTCCAGTAATTAATGCAGTCTTTGATTATCCCCGGATGTCGTGTTTTGGTTCGTGCAAGTAGCCTTATGTTAGCTTTTATATCATCCTTTCTTTTGTGGATGGAGCTTACTCTGGCTCTCTGTATCTTCGTTAATGAAAAAGGGGTTATTTTCATATCAGAAGGGCAAGTCGTCCGATTCTTCAGCTGTCAAATCCTGAGCAGCTTGATTAGCTTGAACTGGTGTAGGTACAGAAGCTCCACTATCATCGATTCTCCAACCTTGAATAGAGTTGAAATACTTTTCTTCGCCTTGTGGATTAGTCCAGATTCTACCTCTTAAATTTATGCCGACTTTAACCCCGTCACCTACTTTGTAATTATCAAGTAAATCACATTTATCTTGTACGAATTCGGTTAAAATATGCTGAGGATATTGCTCTTCGGTCGTTACTACTAATTCCCTTTTCCTAAAACCATTGTCTCCAAAAGTTTGGGTTTCCCCGATCATTTTAATTGTTCCCTCTAATTCCATTGTTTATACACTTAATGTTTGACTAATTGACTCTTTTAATGACTTGTACCTTCCTAAAAACTCGTTTAAGCTCACTATATCATCATTGCTATTTACTTTTAGTTTTACGATCTTTTCAACAGCAGATTCTATAGATGTAAAATAGCCGTGGTTTTTAGTTAGTTCATTGCCTTTTTTATCTGTGTTGCCTGTAAACTCTTCCACATTATAGCTGTTGTTATTAATGTGTATCTCGTAAGGTTTAATTGCTTTATCTATTATTTTCATTTCTTACTTTTTATTTATAATTATTTTTGTTGTGGTATTTTGGTTTTCTTGGATTGGCTTCACACTCCGTGCAAGTATTACTTAATCCGTTTTGGTTTCTTTTGTCAGGGCTAAAACATTCCCTATCTTTTTTAAGTTTGCATTGATTACATATTTTCATTTAGTAATTATTTATGTCGTCTATAGAATCAACTACGCCCATCTTATTTTTATACCAATATGGAAATGAAACCGTTTTAACTCCGTAGTCTATATCTGGTTGGTAGGATAGAAACACACCTTTATCAATAGCTCTTTTTAATTCACTTAATTTAAAATCAACTGATTCAGTAAAAGCTTTTATATCTGTGCTATCAAATTCGTATACCTCTGTATTGAATGGTGAAGATTTACTGCAAACTATCCAGAAGAATCTAAATGATTCACCTATTAGTTTAGCGTGCTGCAATCCTTTGATTTGAATTACCGATTGTAAAGGGTAGTTAAGATTGACTATTGTTTTAAGATGGCTGCTTGGATCACTATCTTTGTCGGTTTTAAGATCCGAGATAACCGCCCCTCTATCTTTAGTTTCTGGCTTCCAAAAATCAGGACGCGTTTTAAGCTTCATTCCTGTTTCAGGACACGTCCAAAAAATGGAAGTTTGATATTCGCAATTTGTAAGTATTTTAGGCGCAGCACTATGACTGTATAAGCTCTTTTTTAATACCGTTAGAACATCTAAAGAATCGTTTCCAGATTCCTGAATTATTAATTTTTCTGCATTCTTTAAATAAAAAGACTGCTTCCATTTTTGATATTCCTTTGTAGAGGTAATACTCTTAATCTCTGGTCGTTCTTCTCTGATTTGTTCTATTATTTCAGTATCACTATAAATAGCTACACTAGAATCAAATTCTTTATGGTCTGTAATTGATAGTTCAAATGCGTGACCAAAGTCGAAATGTGATTTTCTTTCGTTTTCTCTTTCTAAGTAAGCTTTAAAATGCGCGTTTGATTTATAAGCTTCTTTAATCGATGAAGAACTGTAGTGAGTTCGGTTTTCATGGTACACCTCATTTGGCATATCCGTATAAACTCCATCTTCTATATTTTGAGGATCGTATTTCATTATACAAGGTCTTTTTTGGTGATACTTTCTTTTATAAGATTGTTGTAGTTTATGTTTGTTTTTCTACCGCTATCCTTTCCGAATATTTTACCGAACTTATCTGCTGCATCTTTAATAGCATAAGTCTCCGCTGAAGGCATAGCTTTAGTAACACCGTCGCTTTTAACTTTATTGAAGTCTGTAGCTCCTGCGCCTTTGTCTGTTTGTATAGGCGCGCACCCTATACCGTCGTTATGCCATTCTGTTCCATCTAAAGGGTTAATAACAAATAGCCTTACCGTTACAACCGCGCTGTTAGCAACTATTTTACTATCAAGTATTTCTACCCACCACTTTTTAAATATTCTGCTTAAAAGCCATTCTACGCGTTCTATCGGGATATATCTGTATCCATTAATCATAGGATGAGATACCAACCACTCATTAGGTGGGTTTTGATTTAATAACACCATTAAGTTATTCATCTTAACCGTGCTTTCCGTTTCATTTACCAGATCGGTAATTGTTGGGATAGTTATTTCATTTGCCATAATTTTTGATTTTATTAGGTTTTGTTTTTATGCGTTTTCTATTTCTCTTAAAAATCTTACATGATGATCGAACTTGTTCTTTTCATCGTAATTGCAATCCCACATTTGGGTTTCGTTATAGTGCCACTTTCCGTTAATGATTCTAAAACCTGACAGAAATTCGAAATCCTTTTTACCATTACTTTGAATCTCTTTAATTCCTTCTTTTAATATTTCTAAGAATTGTTTCATGACTTTGTTATTGGTTAATAAAAATACCCTACTATTATTCCGGCTGCTATTGCTATTAAGCAAACGATTACTAAGGCTTTCTCTATTTCTTTATCCCTTGGTGTGTCTGGTTTATTCATGGTTTATGATTTTTAATATGTTCTGTTTTTCCTATCTGTGTTAGGTATAAGCTTATAAAAACTGCTATGCCAGATGCAAGAAATATTGCATAACCGAATAAGAATTTTTGAGTTAGTAAATGATCTTCAATTGCTCCCATATTGTTTAGTTTATCGGCCTCTTCTAACTCCCCCGTGGTGGATTGCGTTACTTGCTGCCTTTGCTTCTAAGATTCCGTTAAGTAGTTCTTTAAGCCCTTTAAAAATTCGTGTGATAGTTTTCATGTTTGTTTATTTAAGTGATTAATTGTTTTCTCTAATTGCCTTTATTTTGCTTAGTATGTAAGTGCCTTGAACACTCCCTCTTACACCTCTTGTCTTGTTTATTATTTTGTAAAAGGTTTTATCACTTTTACATCCTAAAATTTCCATTGCGGTAGACTTTGAACAGGTGTTTGTTTTGTCGTCTTTTCTGGATAATCGGTTAATCTCTAACATCAAAGCTTTTAGATCAGCATTACTAAGAATTGTAAAACCTTCTTTTTCTAACCGTTGTAATTGATCTGATACTTTCATTAGATTGATTGTATTTTTTTATCGTTTCCCTTAACTTCTTCTTTATATTCTTTTGAAGCTTTTTTCACATTAATTAGAAGTCTTTCAAAAAACATATCGTCATGATCCGTTTTCTCTCTTAGAATAAAGTTGACTTGCTGAGTGCTTATTCTTTGTAATTCAGCTACTCGTTTTTTAATTCCTTTAGGTAGCATCGAATAAGCCTTCTTTGTTTTGTTCTTCAATGTCATTTCTATGCTGTTAATTCGATTACTTTATCTTCTCTCCCGATTGCAATAAGAATGTCTTTTATTTCTTCCTGCTCCTCATATTGCCAATATTGTTTAGTTGATTCTATCTCTTGAAACTTGGTTACTAGCAAGTGTGTAATTAGTTCTATTTGGCTGTTTTTTTCTATTGTAATTGTCTGGCTCATGATTATGCGTATATTAAGTTAGTAGCGTTTTGTTTGTCTGATTCATCAAATACAGGTGTAGTGTTGTTTCTGATGTTTAAAGCGTATTCGTAGATAAATAGATCGATAGCCTTTATCACCTCTTCGTCCGTAATCTGAACATCGTCTTTAGTGATTTCTATTTCGTAGTTACCGTCTATATCTGTAGTTTCTAAAAGGATATTAAAACCGTCCTGCGTAGCTTCTACAAAAACAGTATTCATATCGATGTCTACATCTATTCGAGAATTGTTTTTTAAGATTTCTGTTGTTTTGTTCGTTATAGTTTCCATACCTTTGTTCTTTCTTTTTGTTGAAACAAATATAGTGAACAAAATTGAAAAAACGAACACATAATGAAACAAAAGTGAAAACTTTAACTTTTCGTTATGTAAAAAACCTTAATAAAACGAACATTATGACACCTTATGAAAAACTAAAAAAAATTATGGTAGATAATCGGTTGGGAGTCCGTGAATTCATTGAAAAAACAAGCATTCCCACTGGAACATTCTATAAAATAAAGAATGGTGAAACCGATAAAGTAACGCATAGAACCGCACAGAAAATTAATAAAGCTTTTCCAGATTATTCGTATGAATGGTTAATATCTATGAACGCTAATAATACAGAAGTGAAACAAAGTGAAGTGAATTCTACTTTAGATGAAATGGATAGCCTAGCTCAAAAAGTTATGGATAATTGGGAAGAACTCAGTAAAAAGGAAAAGTTTAAAGGCTTCTTTTATTACAAAGTCGCTCAGGTATTGAATATGGATATTGACAAGATTTTTGCCGATGCGGTGAGTAAAGGACAATAAAAAAGCCCATCGAATGACAGGCTTTTAATTGTGTGTGCGATAGTTATTAGAAACTATCAGTGTAATTATTTATGTAATCTTCGTAACTGGCAATGAGTGTATTTATATCGTTCATTGCATCTGCTCTTAAATACGGATTCGGCACGTACATTGACTTTATCTCGCTAAAGTCGTAAGGGTCAATACTAATTCTTGTTTGACCATCTTTTACCTGTAATTTGATTACTGCGTAAACATCAAACGTATCAACCGTTTTCATCATTGTATTATTGACAACCGTAGTATTAAGTAAGTACTTTCCCATAACTACGCCCTGATCCTTGTCAGTGAACTGTACCACTGATTTAGCGTCTTTAAATGTTTGAACCATCCAACTATTCGCTATAACAAATAATTTGTCTTTTTCTTTTTGTGCGTTGATTGTTTTTTCAACTGCATCAATTGCAACCGGGGTTGTTTGTAACGGTGCGCACGATACAAATAATAAACTAAGGGTAAAAAAGGATAATAAGAATTTCATTTTATAAAAGGTTTTGATTAAGTAATTGTGTGTCATATCATCGTTATATTAACGCGTGCATTAATGTGACTAAGCAGCACGTTCTTCACATCTTCCAAATCCAATCCAGATTTTTTAAGTGAATTAATTTTCTCGTGTACTTCGTCTATTTCTTCGTCGGCTAGCCTATCGTAGTCCTTGTCGTAGGTCGCGATATGCTTCTCAGGGAAAAAGTCTGAGTTTTTAAGTTGGTCTAATCTTCTTTGTTTATTGCTCATTCTGATCTAAAATTGAGTTTGTGATTTTAAGCTTGTTTATGTCGAATTCTTTGATTTTAAGAGGGTTTACAAGATCATTGCTTGGCATATCATACACGAATCCAAACATTGATTTAAGGCTTGCTTTTAGGTTCTTGATAGTCTTGTTCACATTGAATACGTAGTTTGAAAAGTATACTAAAGAGATACTTATTAAAACAGAAACTAGAACAAGTGATCTATAATAGACGGAAGGATCAAAATCTTTTACGTTCGGACTAAAAGACCAAACTAGAAATAAAGCTCCCAAGAAAAAGGATTTAACCCCTAACACCTTAAAAACAATAGCCATTATTTTAAACTTCTTTTTTTCAACCGTTGAGAAAAGTGTTGACGCTAGGTTCATGAAAAAACCCATGCAAAGCGAATAAATAGGGAATCCAATAGCGAATAAAAAAGAACTCATCCATGTGAAACCAAAAACCCCTTCTTCATCGTTTTCAAGATAGTAAACATGAGAAAGGGGCGATAAAAATCCAATAACAGCTATAACCGTTATAAATACTAGTAGACCGACGAGATTAGTTTCCACTTCCCGGTGGCTGTACCTTTTCTTTGTCAATTGCTTCTTCAGATTTAACTTCACTTTCAATAATAGTTTCTTGAATGACTGTCTTGTCTCTTCCCCCCGGTGGTTGTACTTTTCCTTTGTCGATTGTAAAGGTTTCGAAGTCTTGTAGTTCTTGTCCTGATTCTTCATTTAAATTAGGTGTTGCGCATGACGCTATAGTCAATGCTAAGATTGATAATACTGCTAAAAATTTCATAATTCCGTATAGTTTAGATTAAAAGTCTAAATTACAAAATTATACCATAAGTATTGTGTTTTTTCTGTTGGGGCAGAAGTTCTACAAACATAATACATTTATACACTAAGTTGTATACGGCTTTTCCGTATATTTTTATAGAACAAAATGGTACAATGTTAAAATTTATATCATTTCTTTGTCAAATATTAAGTTTAGTACCTTTTTATGTTCTTTATCTATAATCTCATTCGGTAGCGTTCTTTGATACACGAATGTAGTCTCTCTTGACTTGTGAGCTAGTATTTGATACGTAACTCCAATGTCTATTAATAACTCCCCTGCGTTAGTCCTAAAAAAGTAACGTGGTGTTTTAGTGCTGATGCTTACAGATAGGTTAAGTGTTTCAGATACTCTTTTTAAACTCCTGCCTACCGTCCTTCTAAAAGCGTCATTCTTATAGGTGTTTTTAGGATTCTCTATCCAAGAAAAAACCCTTTCATCTTCAGGCGTTCCGTATTTCTCAATAACTTCAAGGGCAAATTTTGATAAGAAATTATTAACCGTTCTCCCCCCTTGCGGTTTTCTTCTGTTTTTATGCCTTTTAAACTTGATCCTATCGGTAACACTTTCCCATCTTAACATTCCAATATCTATATAATCATGCCCGCCAATAGCAAACTGAAATAACCATATATCAATATTACGCTGCATCTTAAATTTACTTAAATCCGTAGTGCCTAGCCTTGGTTTAAAATCAAATAACTTTTTTACATCCTCTATAGTAGGCACTTCTAATTCCTTACTATTTTTACGGTTTACCCTGTGTCCTGCAAACGGATTCCCGTTCTTTATATTTAGCGACTCCCTTTTTTGAGATTCTTTAAATATGCTTCGTAGCGTTCTTAGATAATAACTTATCCCCCCGTCATTTGCTCCTGCTGCTCTTTTGTGGACTATATAATTATTAACCCATTCGAAAGTTATTTCGTTAATTCCTATATCGTCTTTCGGATAAACAAAATTTCTAACTTCCCGTATTCCATCCTTTAAATCTCTGGTTGAAAAATTAGAAGCTTCACGTTCCTTGATTAATCTTTCAGAAAATTCTATCATTCCAATACTCGATGATTTTTCCAGTTCCGCTATCTTTTGCTTCAATAAGAATATTTCAAGTTCCTTATTTTTATCAATTCCATGTTTTAAGATCTGTAAAGAGTGCTTAAAATCAAAATTATTCTCGTTACAGTAATTAACTTCATCTTCTAATTGCAAAGCCCTTTTATTTAAAAAAGGTGTGAACTTTAGATTTTTAGTATTTGAATAAACCTTTAAAGAAATATACTTATGACCCTCACCACTTTTAAAAACTCTTATTTTAATCGGATAACCTTGCTTCGTTTTTCTTCTGGTATCAACGATAATTTCTGCACTTACCATAATTTGCAATAAATTTGCAATAAAAGTAACCAAAAACTACCTAAATCTACCTATAAATACCGTTTAAAATTGAAAGATTGTTGTTTAGGAATTAAGCCTTTTGAAGTAAAACCCCTGTGTTTACAGGGGTTGTTAGCTTGTCGGGATGATAGGATTCGAACCTACGACCACACGACCCCCAGCCGTGTACGCTAACCGGACTGCGCCACATCCCGATTTGTGAGGTGCAAATATAACATTCCTGATTAAATTTTAAACTTTTTTTGAAATTTGCTGTTAGTTATGCTATTCTATTTGGAGTGTTTAGTACTTGTACTACTTTTTATTTATGGTAAAATTTAATTGGCATCCTAGAGAATTCCTTAGTTATTCGCAAATTCAAACTGGCCAAAAAAATTAATAAAGTTATAAGATAACAAATATTTTGAAAAAACTATATAAAATTTAGTTTTAAAGAAAACACAATTGTTGTTTAAATCCAATAATCTCACTAAAATCCAAGTGACAAAAGTTTCTTACATTGCAGATTCGATCCAAAATAATGAACTATTATTGTTGATTATTTAAATAAAAATTTGGTAGGATGAGCGTAAACAATTTGAAAAGCTTTGTTATTTATATTATTTTAATAAGTAGTTACACACTTATTATTTCTTGTAGCCAGGAAAGAGACGACATTCAGAATGACATAATAGATCCCACCATTTCAATTATAAGTCCGATTGACGAATCTTCACACACAACCTTATTAAATGTTGATATTGAAGCCAACGATGATCAATTTATTGACAAGGTAGAGCTATATTTAAATAATATTTTAATTGGTTTTGACAGTGACTTTCCCTATAAGTTTTCAGTAGACGTTACATCATATCCTTCTGGAAAATATTCTTTAAAGGGGGTTGCATGGGACTCTTCAAACAATTCTGATGAGACAGAAATTTTAATTACAATTATAACACCAAGCTTCAATCCACCTACAAATCTGATTGCAAGCCAAGGGGACTTTAATAATAAAATATCCCTGAGTTGGGCTTCTGTTCCCGACGCCAAAAAATATCAAGTATATAAAATATCAAACTTAACTGGTGAATACGAAGTAATTGGAGAAACATCAAAAAACACCTTTGAAGATACTAATATAACTAATTCTCTGACACAGTACTTCTACAAAGTAAGGGTGTACAATTCAGAAACTGAATTTAGTGAATTTAGCGAAGAAATATATGGGTATACGCATTCTCAACCCTACAATATTCTGTATTCTTTTGGAGAAGGGGGTAGAGAAGATTATCAATTTGGTTTTGTTGCTTTAATTTCAATCAATAACAACGATGAATTATTTCTAAGTGATGGAGACAATAGAAATATCAAAAAATATAGTGTGAATGGTAATTATCTTGGACTATTTAAATCAAATATAGATTCCCGTGCCCCAAACTTCGTATATAATAAAACTTTATTATCAAACGAGTATAATCTTATAATTGAGGAAAATAATATTGAGGTTTTCAACAACAATACCTCAATGAATTTGGTAGGGCAATTTGCTGTGGATTCAGAGAATAATTTTTATGTACCAGTAAATTATAATCCAACAGAAGGTTTTAATCATCATAAGATATATAAATATGACCTAAATGGAAATTATATGACAAGTTTTGGTAGTAAAGGTGAAGGTCAAGAGGAAATTAACGAACCCTGGGGCTTATCAGTATTTAATAATTTAGTTGTGGTTACCGATCAAATTAATGCAAAAGCTACTTTCTTTGATACCAATGGAAATTTTGTCAAAGCTTGGGATTTTTCACATATAACTAACAGCCTTTATGGCAATTTTGTAAAAGATAATTATATCTATATTGCGGCTGGTGACTTCGTAATTAAAACCGATTTCTCTGGTGCAGTTATTGAAAAAATTGGCGTTAATCAACTGGATTTTGTAACTAGCGTAGTTGTAGATTCGAATAATAATATTATAGTTGCAGAGCCATCTAATCGTAAAATAAAAGTATTAGCAAAACAATAACCTATTATTGATAAAGTCATTGAATATCTTTCATACTATAAAATTTATTTTGACAATATATTACTACAAAAATTTACAAGGATAACGTAGTAATATTTACGTATTTCACTATAAAGCATTTAATTAAATACACACATCAAATTTTAGAATAATTCATAGATAATGCGTTTAATAAAAGTTCATTGTAAATAACTTTTTACATTGACTGTCTTGTTTTTCTATATTTAACCTAAGTATTTCAGAATAGTAGTTATGAACGAGGAAACTATACTCTTTTATGGATGGTGGCAATTTGCTGCCTGTTTGTTTGCGTTTATAGCATTAATGGCAATTTGGTGGCACATAGGTAAAAAACAGAACGATTTTGGGCAGGTATGGCTGGCCTTATCCATTCTATGTTGGTCACTTTCCGGACTTGCTGAAATATATTTTACGCTAAGCAATATACAAAGTAACTTTCTTGTTGAAGGTGTTAGAAGTATTTTGTCATAACTCAACTGCCTATTTATACTCTTAGTACTCCCCCGGTTCCGATACCTTCCCAAATCAATTGCAAATATCATCAAATCATCCTATTGGTACTACCTTATCGGTATTTCATTATTATTCTCTTTGCTACCAACTCCAAATAAAAAATCCAACCACTTTAGAGATTGTATTGTCTTAGTCAGGGTGGTAGGATTTTCTTAGTCGATCCTGACTTTGAGTTTGTTGTTTAATATTTTTTATAGCCAATTATATTTAACGTAGATCCTTGAAACAGTTAGTCTGGATTCATTTTGACCTTACAGAATAAAAAATGAAAATTTACATACTAATTCTTCTAAAACAAACAGAGACGCAAGTTCTGACCTCTCCAAAAGATTGATGAATCAAAAAACCCGAGGAAGAACCATTAAAGAAGTATTTAGTTGAAGTTATGAATTTAGCATTGTCGTTTTAATTTGCTTTACAATCTCCATATGATCCAAACCATAATCTTTCCACGCGAGATTAAGCTCTTTCATGTCAATATGTTTCACAATAGTGCCATAGTCTGTCTTTTTACCATCGATCGTTGGGTATCCTATCACATAAATACTATCTGCCAGCTCCACTGCTAGCTCAATATCATGAGTAGAATAAATGATCGTGTTAAACTCATGCAATGATGTAATGAGATTAAAGGCATTTTTTACGTCTTCTATATTTCCCACATCCAATCCCGAAAAAGGTTCATCCAAAACCATATAATGTCCTGAACAAAATATTTGCTCAATAATAGCTGTTCGTTGTCGCTGCCCTCCAGATAGCTCACAAGGATATTGATCTTTTACTTTTTCAAGACCCCATACTTCTATATAACTCATTATTTTTTCGTGCTTCTCTTCTTGAGTCATTTCTTTCTTTCGTAACGCGAATTCTAATGCCTTATACACTGTTTTATTTCTGAAAAGCGTATACTTTTGATCTACAAAACCTATGTCTCCTTCGTGTACTTCTTTTGCATCATTCTCAGTTTCAGTAGTAGTGTCAGCTATCAAAACTTTCCCTGAGGTAGGTTTTACTAGTCCGGTTAGTGCTTTAAACAGCGTAGATTTTCCACGTCCAGAACGTCCTACAAATGCAATCACCTGCCCGGTTACGCTCCCATTACGAATTACATCTTTTTCTAAAAAATTAATATCTTTTATAACTGTTTTGTCTCCATAAGAAACACTTAGGTTATCGACGTATAATAATGTATTCTCTGTACTATAACTCATACTATTAAATTTTAGAATACCTAAAAAATGCTTTTCTTAAGAAGCTTAAAACGAAATCGATAGATAGTCCTACCACAAGAATCACTATTTGCAACGCGATGATCCTGCCGTGATTCATAAACTTATCTGAATTTTTAATTAAAAAACCCAATCCTCCTGCCGCTACCAGAATTGATTCTACCGTAACTAGCATCATCCAAACGATTGCTAGATTTTGTCTAATTACTTCAATCACGTGATCAATTCTTCCCTTAATTACAACTTCCCATAAAACTTCCCATCGATTACATTGTAGTGATCTTGCGTGGTCAAATTCTTCTTGCGATATTGAACTGATCATACTCAATAAGGATGTGGTGAGATAGGTACTCATAAACACTACTAATACCCACACTTGCATAGTTCTGGCATCGCTTATAATTATAGCCAAATAAAAGGTTATTCCTGTAAGCGGAAGATATCTAAGTTTACTCAGTGCTTTTGCAAATGATAACATCACTGGGATAGTAGAGAGATATGAAAAAAACAGTGAGATCACTACAGCAATAAGTATTGCTTGTAAACAGAGGAGTAAAGAGCTTGCTATATGGACCACCAAGCCTTCGTTGTAAAGCTCTGCAAATCCAGTTGCCACCTGCTGGGGTGAAGGAAATAAATGTCGCTCACCCATACTAGATATAATCCAGAATACAATTACCAATATTATCCACCCAAACATAATGGCATATTGCAATTTGTTACTGATTTTTTCGAAGGGTTTAAGTACGTGCTTCATATACGAACTGGTATGTCATAAAGAAAGCCATCTCAAAAACACTTAGCTATATACTTTTGCTTTATGAGATGGCTCTTCCTTTATTTAATTTTTCACTATTTCAATAATGTAATAACTACACGTCTATTTTTTGCTTTACCACTTGCTGTGGCATTGCTTTCTATCGGCTCGTCTTCTCCCTTTCCGATAACAGATTGAAAACGTGTTTGTGGTATCCCCTTACTTCTTAAAAAGTTCACCACGGCTTGTGCACGTTGTTGGGATAAATTATAATTAGCTGCTGCTGAACCGGTATCATCGGTATGACCCTCTAGTCTAAGCTTAGTATCTTCTGCCTGAATAAGCAGATTGTAGATAGTCTCTAAGGTATTTGCCGATGATGACGAAATATTTGCACTTCCCGTATTGAAGTTAATGTTCCATTCTCCGGACGCCATAACCTCATCCGCCTTTTTTGTATAGTCTGACTTATACGCCGAACCTGCGTCTATGTCGTTAATATTTTTAACAAAATAAAGGTTCACAGCTTCGTCATAAGGCACTATTCTCTTGACTGACTCATTAAACCCAAAAGGATTTAATTCACTTAGATATGATGACACCTGATTATATACTGCCTTGTAACGGTTGGTTCCATCCGAAATTCCATAATATTGCATAACATCTGCGTAATTAAACACTCTGGATCCTCCCATATTATATTCTATACCATTTTTACTTCCTTTTTGCCCCTTGAACATATCATACCAGTATTTTGGTGTTTCCAAATCATAGGTTTCAGCTACAGCTTCGGATGCTCTTACACTCCACGCATCATACTGCTTCATTTGATTAGAGGCTGTTAGTGCTGATTTCAAAATATTGCTTACGATGTCAGGGTGTTTTACAGACCATTCTTTTACAGCAATTACCGTAGTTGCCATCTGATTATTAAACTCTTTGGTAGATATAATATCGGTAAATCCACTTAATTGATCAAAAACCATTTTGTCTCCTGGTGTCCAAGTGGCGCATCCGTCGATTTTTTTGTTAATTGTATTACCAGTAAGCTTTCCGTTCTTTACTTCTTTTAACGGTACGGTCCACCCTGCTTTCTGAGATTTAATCAATTCTTCTGCTGATTTTATATAATCATCATCTTGCGAAGGATAAAAATTCACCGCATCAGGGTCATATGTGGTTACATCTGGGTTAACTTTTAATCCATTCGCAAAAGCGTAGTTAAGAGCTGTTACCCAATCTCCATCTCCTAATACAGTAGAAATTAAAGCTCCTTTCATGCTCTTAGGATCTACTTTCCAACTTGGTGGCCCTATAAGTTTATCTTCTCCATAACTAAGTCCTACTGCTCCTACCACTTGAACGTGATACTTGTCTTTTCCGAATTTATCATCTAATGCCTGCTGCATAGTACTAATATAAAATGGAGCCCCATCTCCCATCATTATAATTGCAAATGCACTTTTATCTGCATCTGGAAATTCTTCTCCTCTATCAAATTCTTCGATGAACTTCATCTGCATATTTCGCAATTCTGAAAGCCAATCCTGACGAACTATTTCTAGATTCACACCATTTTTTTCCATTAGAGACCCTTCTGTGGTCTTTGGCCCTCCATTAGATACTATAATACCAGATTGAGCATTCCACGCGTAGGCTGCAATTCTAACTAAAGGTTTATTCCTTACTTCCCTAGATACTTTCGTAGAAGGTAAAGGTATCTTTTCTGCGGTAGTGACATTATCTACGTCGTCCTTGCTAATATTTAATTGATCTAATTGCTTCGCTTCACTTACACGAAGACCCGGAGCGAAATAATAGACTGCTCCTAAGATAGCCCCTAATAGCACAATTACAATTATCAATTCTGACAAGGTTGTAAGCTTCTTTGTCCTTAAGATTTTACCCATTTTTTTATTTAATTTAAATTTTGGTTAATTAGTCAAACATATTTCCAAATCCGCCACTTTCTTGCTTATCTTCTGCAGTAAGTTTATAATTTGGATTTTTATATTTTTTGGCGTCAGGCACGTAATCCTGTCCGGTTTTAATTTTATCGGCCAAAGTATCCAATTGAGAATATAACTCATCACTATCGATATCATACTTAGATGTTAGCATATCGATATCGGATAAATTTTCTTGTGTTTTTGCTATGTCCATAGCAATGGTTTCTGTCACTACATCTAAAGCATATTCCAACTCCCAGTCTTTAGTAAATAACATAGCGGATTTAGCCCCATCGGTTGCCGCTTTTGCAGATTTAGCAAAATCATACTCTTTTTCTAACATTTGAATGGTTACTTCAAAGTCAGAAATCTTTATATCTATAGCAGTCCCGGCTAAGGTTAATTTTCTGTCCAGTTTCCCCATCACATTGGCTCTACTTCCGTATTTCTGTATGAAACTTTTGCTTTGCTGTAATTGATGTGTTACCCGCTGTGATTCTGATAACTTCTTGGCTAGAGAACTATGTAACTCAACATACTCATCCGTGTCCTTACCTGCATTTCCTTTTTCACTAACAATACGTTCCATCTCCGTTCTCAGCTTTTCTGCTTGTTTTTGTAAGGAAACTACGCGATTCTGAAATTCTTTTGCTTCCTTTTCTGCATTAAAGGACTCTGCTTCCATATTGCTTTTAAGTGCCTTTATTTTAGCTTTTGAATCTTTAAATATTTTTCTGTTTTGAAGCATTTTTGCTTTTTGTTCCTGAAGTTCACCAAAAGGATCATGTTTGATCAATGATTTATGAATTCCTCTGGTAAGTCTGCGCAACCCTTTAAATATCACAGGAAGCATTAGGATAAAAAATATCACAAAAATCGCTACTCCCGCCAATGCTATAATCTGACCTAAAGCGGTAAATAATGGTGGCAGTACGTATACCCAAGCTGCATATCCTAATCCTGCAAATAATGCGATTTTAAGCAATGAATTCAATCCTTTTTCTCCATTTCTCCAATTATTAGGATTTAAGGAGATTTCTCCTTTTTCATCATCGAAATGTTTTAGAATAGGTAAATCTAATACGTGACTTTTTGATTCTTTAAGATCCATCATGGGTAGTGCTTATATATTATTTTTAATGCCATTAATCACCGTAACAATGGCGTCACTAATTTTAGCTCTTGCTTTATCATTAGCTATTATTTTCTGATCAATTTCTACGATTTCAGGAATAGCCGTTTCAATAGTTTGAAGTTCGTTTCGCTTAGTACTGATTTGATTTTGTATTTCGATTAGCTTCTTTTCCAGCTCAAAAATATCTTTATTAAGATTTTCTCTTTTTGATTTTTGAGCATTTAAAATTTTAGCTTTTTTTGAATTCCCTTGTGTTTTATATTGTTTATGAACTTTCTCTATCTCTTGAATATAAAAATCTGCTTGCGACAATAAACTTTCTTTAGTTACTCCCACATCGACTCCCTGCGCCATTGTAAATGCCATTTTATATACTGCTGCATCATTAGATCCAACTGCATTAATAGCTTTAAAAAACTCGTAAAAGTCATACCCGGGCTTGTTGAGAGACTTAAATCCAGATTCGTACATTTCTATTACTGTATTCAAGACATGTTCGCTTACCAAAGTTGTTTTAGGAAGGTCTGTTGGAAACTTAGATACTGTCTTTGCTGTCTCTGGAAATGAATTTGGTGAAGTGGCTCGTGATTTAGGGGTGGTTTTTGTAGGTTCTTCTTTCTGTATGTCTTCATCATTAATAAAAAGACCCTTCCAGTTAAATTTTTCTTTAGCCATTTATACTGTATTTAATATTGCCTTGGCAAATTAGGAACAAATTTAGATAAATTCTTAAAATTGTCCCAATTTTTTTTAATGCTTGTTAAAGCATAATTACCCTATCCATGTTACTTATTACTTTGTGAGTCGGGACCAGGCAAATTTAGTGACAAGAAAAACTATAACAAACACTATAATAAGCTGTGTAAATCCCCCAATAAAAAACACACCAAAAATTGTTTTTTGCAGCACAAAAACGATAGCAAAAACAATACTTATCATAAGCATTAGTCCTGATAGTCTATCGAAGCCTGGTATTTTACTCAAGGTTACTTTTTTATTTAGCAGAATCAGAGTGATAATCATAGAGATAATAGGCACAAAATAAACCAATACACTTACTTCCAACAAATTAATTCTATGCATTAGAAGCGCGTAAAGCACTAAAAAAATCGCCAATATCCCTGGTACAGTTACTGCATAAACAATAATACTCATCATATAACGGGTATACCTGAAATTAGCATCGCTAACTATAAGAATCACCAATAATGTAAGTGCTAATATAGCTCCGAAATACAAAAGAATACTATTAGGGTTATTACTACACCAATCTATTATATGTTGTATGCTCATTTGGTTAAGTTTTTAATTATAAATTTTACTATTACCCCTCAAAAGGAATGATTTCCTTTACTGTTTTTAAAATCTCAGGAATATCATCTTCGACCAGAGTAATAAGAATATCTTCGGTTAGTGGTGCTATTGAAACAATTCTATTTGCTTGTCTTTCTATAATTTTTTCAAACAAATTACGCATTACTCTAGCGTTACCAAATCCTTTAAAACGTTTTTCATGTAATCTTTCGATAATAGCATTTAGTTTTTCTTCAGCATCTTTAGTTAGTACAAAATCTCCTTTGGCTGCAATTAACTTAAAAATTTTTAATAACGCTTCCGCAGAAAAATGGTCAAAGCCAAAATATCTATTAAATCTAGATTGTAGTCCCGGATTGGATTGAATAAATTCTTCCATTTCATCTGGATATCCTGCCACCACAACAACCAAATTATCTCTTTGATCTTCCATCCGTTTAAGTAAGATTTCTATGGCTTCAGAACCATAGTCATTAAGTCCGCCGGAGGTAAGCGCGTATGCTTCGTCTATAAAAAGTACTCCGCCTATAGCTGCTTTAATAATCTCATCCGCCTTTATGGCTGTCTGCCCAACATACCCCGCCACCATTCCTGAGCGATCTGTTTCGACCAAGTGTCCTTTCTCTAGATACCCTAAGTGCTTATAAATTCTACCTAACATCCGCGCAACTGTTGTTTTTCCGGTGCCGGGAGGCCCCATAAATACTGCATGCAACGAATTAGAGCTAGTTTTTAACCCCTTCTCTTCACGGATTTTTTGCACCTTTAGAAAATTAGTCAGGTCTTCTACGCTCTTTTTTACCTCTTCAAGCCCCACCAGCTCGGCTAACTCTGCCATTACGATTTCTAAAGAATCGGTTTCTGCAACTTCTGTATACTTGGCTTCAGCAACTATTACTTTAGGATGGAGCACCTTATCCGATATTTTTTTCAATAATATTTCTTCCTTTTTTGAAACCCTGTCATCTGACTTTATGAGTAAAGAAGCTATTCTAGTAAGGAAAAGGCTAATGGCTATCGTATGCTCACTTTTGATTTTTGTCAAAATAGCCGGAATTATCATCTCCGACTTCATCTCATCAATTTCTTCAAAAAAAGAAGTTTCTCTTATTATATGTATGTTTTTATCAAACTGTGTTGATAGCGGAAGTTCATTAATTTTTTTAAGGTCATATAGCGTACTGATATCTTTTCCTTGCAACTTCTCATAGAGAAAAATTAAAATAAATTTTGCTCTTGTAGGTATTTTAGAATATTCGCCACATACAACAGCAAAATCATTGAAAATAGACACAACATCATTGTAAAGAATATGTGCTGCCTTATATTCGATATTCTGAAATTCTCGCTTGGTCAAAGGAAGTACAGCGCTATTAAATGCTTGTTGGTTGTCTAGCGACGTGCATGCATTCCATACCTTGTCACTTTCCTTTTTTAATAGCATTAAATGTTGTGAAGAAATTTCTAAAGGAATGAACCCTGTTTCTTTTTTCATTTTCTCAATTTTTCGAGTATAAAACTAAGTGTTTTTCATTATTAATCCCGAATAATCTACATATTTCCTAAGGTATTCCAACCATATTTCGAAGAAAGCTTACAACAAAAAAGAAAATCCAACCACTTTAGTGATTGGATTTTCTTAGTCGGGGTGGCAGGATTCGAACCTGCGACCTCCGCGTCCCAAACGCGGCGCGATAACCGGGCTACGCTACACCCCGAGAAGGTTATCCCTTTTTGCGGGTGCAAATATAAATAAACTGTTTTATTAAAACCCAATAAATCGTAAAAACATTTATTTATTTTTTATAAGATCGCATTAAAAACTTTTTCTGCGATTCATGTTTTATAAGTTTCGGATATTTGAATAAAAAAATTGAAAGCTCTCTTATTATTTTTAATCGTACTCTCTTTTACTCTTCACCTCTCTGCGCAGGAAAAAACAAATGAAGTTTCAACAGATCGCAATGCTTCAGATTCTGTTCAGGTAATCGAATCAGAAGTTATTCCGTTGGACCAAGTAACCCTTACGGGACTTAGCCTAACAACTAAGTTAACTGAGATCTCACAAGCAGTTTCTATAATTAATAAAAGTAAACTAGCACAAGAACGACCTATAACATTATCACCAGTAATCAATCAAGTTCCCGGAGTATTCATGCAAAGCGGAACGCTTAACACTAATCGTATAACGATTCGTGGTATCGGTGCCCGCAGTCTTTTTGGTACTGCTAATATTCGAGCATATTTTGGAGAAATTCCGCTAACTGATGGTAATGGAGAATCAGTCATTGAAGATCTTGAACTTGCCTCGGTATCTCAGATCGAAATTTACAAAGGTCCGGCAGCCAGTAGTTTTGGTGTAGGTTTAGGAGGTACCTTGATTCTACAACCTCTGTACCATAACAATGCAACACCCGAGGTGACTTTTACTACACAATTAGGTAGCTACAATTTCAAAAAAGTTGTCGGTACTGCTGGATTTTCAAAAAAAGGACAGTCCATCAACCTAATTTACAGTACCAATCACAGCGATGGCTATCGTGAGAACAACGCCTATAATCGCAACACCTTTACCGGTGTCATGAAGTTTGACCTTAGCAGCAAGGATGAACTTGCTGTATTGGCTAGTTATATACACCTAAACGCACAAATTCCGAGTTCGTTATCTCAAGAAGATTTTGACACTACCCCCAAAAAAGCAGCTTTTACCTGGGGAGCTTCCAAAGCTTTTGAACATGTTAATCAAGGTCTTTTAGGTTTGACCTGGACACATGATTATAGTGATAACCTCTTGCAAAGCACTAGCATATTCACCTCTGCCAAAGACAACAAAGAACCGCGTCCGTTTAATATTCTTGAAGAACAAACGTATGGTCTCGGCTTAAGAAGCAAATTGCAAGGAAATAATCAATTACTAAGCCTACCTATAAAATGGATGGTCGGTGTGGAAGGCTTTACTGACTCCTACAATGCGCAAACCTTTGAAAATACTTACGAAGATAATCCTAAAGGCAGTGGCAGCAGTTACGGAGAGCAATTATCCGATCTTGAAGAGCGGCGAAGTTACGCCAATCTTTTTGCAGAAACTACCTGGGACTTGACTTCGAAATTAAAATTTAATACAGGGATTCATGCCAATTACACCTTTTATACATTAGATAATCGACTCACCAATACTACCATAAATCAACTGGGTGACTATGATTTTGATCTCATTCTTTCGCCAAAATTTGGTCTCATATATACCTTTACAAAGAATCTGAATATTTACGGATCTGTTGCCCATGGCTTCTCCATGCCTAGCACTGCCGAAACCATTTTACCCGATGGCACACGTAACAGGAATTTACAGCCGGAGATTGGCTGGAATTTTGAAATCGGAACGCGTTTTAGCTCATTCAATAATAAATTGAACGGCAGCATAGCGTTGTACACTATGAGTATTGACGATTTATTGGTTTCAAGACGTACACAGGAAGATAATTTTTTTGCTATTAATGCAGGTGAAACAAGACACTCCGGCATTGAAGCCCAACTATCTTACCCGATTTTTACTCACAAAGCGACTCGTATTACAGCCTATGTTAATGCTACAATAAATAACCACCGATTCAGAACCTTTATTGACAAGGAGCAAGATTTTTCGGGCAATGAGCTGACCGGTGTACCTTCTGAAGTATTAAATGCAGGCATCAATCTAATGACAAGAAATTCATTTTACGGTATGGTAAGTATGCAATATGTAGGTGATATTCCGGTGAATGATGGAAACACTGTGTATACTGACAATTATACACTACTCAATGCACAGCTTGGCTATAAAAACAAAATGCTGAAACGACTGCACTATGATCTTTTCCTGAACCTCAATAATATAACAAATTCTAAATATGCCGCTCAGGTTCAAGTGAATGCCATTGGATTTGGAAACAATGCTCCGCGCTATTTTTATCCGGGGGTACCATTCAACTATTCTGCTGGCATTAACATAAAATATAGCCTTTAAAAAATAATTCTTCGTATTTTTCAATCTTTAAAAACTCACTATTTATGAGACAGCATTTTTTTAGAATTTTATTCTTGCTTCCGCTATTTCTTGCTTGTGCGCAAGAAAAAATTAATGATATTGAACTTGAAGAAGATCCAAAAAATTATTCAACAGAGCTTGTCGTTCCCGAATTACAAATTCCGTGGGGAATGACCTGGCTGCCTGATGGAAGTATGCTTATTACAGAAAAAAGCGGCGAACTAATCCATTTTAAAGACGGAAAGAAAACTTCAATTACTAATGTTCCCGAGGTATATAATCGCAATCAAGGAGGTTTGTTAGATATAGAGGTGCATCCAAAGTATAATGAGAATGGTTGGCTCTATATGACTTATTCATCGACAGAGGGTGAACAGAAAGGAGGACACACCGCGCTGATTAGAGCAAAACTGCAAAATAATTCGTTAACTGATATTGAAAAGCTATATAAAGGAAGCCCAAACACCACAAAAGGACATCATTTTGGTTCCAGAATTGAATTTGATAATGATGGCTTTGTATATTTCAGTATTGGAGATCGTGGAGATCGCGATCACAACCCACAGGACATCACCCGTGACGGAGGTAAAATTTATAGATTACATGATGATGGACGTATCCCTACCGACAACCCGTTTGTAGATAAAAAAGATGCCAAAAAAGCAATTTTCTCTTACGGTCATCGCAATCCGCAAGGAATGGCTATACATCCCGAAACCGGAATGATTTGGGTGCATGAGCATGGTCCTCGTGGTGGTGATGAGATAAACCCTGTTAAAAAAGGGGGTAATTATGGATGGCCTGTAATTACTTACGGCATCAATTATAGCGGCACCTCTATAACAGATCAGACTCAAAAAGAAGGTATGGAACAACCACTCTATTATTGGGTTCCCTCAATTGCTCCCAGCGGAATGGATTTTGTTACCAGTCCAATCTATCCGGACTGGAAAAACGGAATTATTGCGGGTTCTTTAAAATTTCAATACTTGGAGTTATTAATCCTTGAAGAAAATAATATAGTCAAAAGACAAAAATTGCTAGCCGATATTGGCAGAGTACGTAATGTACGTCAAGGACCTGATGGTTATCTGTATGTAGCTGTTGAGTCAAAAGGTATTTTTAAAATTATTCCTAATTAATATGAGTTATTTAGTAACACTACCCGGTATCATGCTGAGCACCGTACTCTTTTTGAACCTGCAAGATTATTCTAAATCACATGAGCTATCGGAGTACCAGCCTATAAAAGAAAACATGTTCCAAGTAAAAACACTTGAAGAAAGCATGGTAGCCGGTGAAGAAATATATCTTGATTTTTGCATGCAGTGTCACTTGGCAGATGGTAAAGGTGTTCCCAACGCGTTTCCACCCCTTGCAGGCTCTGATTGGCTCTCGAGTAAACGAAAGGAAAGCATTCATGCTATTAAATTTGGGCTGAATGGCGAAATTAAAGTGAATGATGTGATCTACAACAGCGCTATGACACCCCTTGGACTGGAAGATGAAGAAATTGCAGATGTCATGAATTATATTATGAATAGTTGGGGAAACACACAAGAAACTATGGTAACCCCTGAAGAAGTCGCAGCAATTAAAAAATAAATTTTTAAGAGCTATGACAGTTATTAAAGAATATCGTGTAATTGGACTAATGTCGGGTACCTCTCTTGATGGTTTGGATATCGCCTACTGCAATTTTAAATTAGAAAATGGTCGATGGTCCTATCAAATTTTAGAAACGGATAGTATTAACTACACTCCCGATTTTAAAGCACAGTTAAAAAATGCAATTTACTTGCAAAGTCATGCTTTGATAGCGTTACACAATACTTTTGGCTCTTGGATGGGAACTCAGGTTGCTGATTTTATTAAAAAGCACGAACTCGTAGTTGATTTTATAGCAAGTCACGGACATACTGTACTACATCAGCCGGATATAGGAATTACATATCAGATCGGATCCGGACAACATTTAGCAAATAGCTCAGGACAAAAAGTGATCTGTGATTTTAGAACGAATGATGTCTATTATGGAGGACAAGGTGCTCCGTTAGTGCCTATTGGTGACGAGTTATTATTTTCAGAATACGATTATTGTTTAAATCTTGGCGGTATAAGCAATATTTCCCTGAAACAAAATAATATACGAATTGCCTATGACATCGCTCCGGTAAATATGTTACTAAATCATATCTGTAATAGCATCAACCTCGACTATGATGACGAAGGTAAACTAGGAAGAAGCGGACAGCTAAACACTGCTTTGCTGCAGCACTTAAATTCTCTGGACTATTATTCGCAATCCATACCCAAATCATTAGGATATGAGTGGTTTGCATCACAGATACTACCTGTACTGGATCATCATCCTGATACTACAGAAAATTTATTATACACTTCTGTTCATCATATCGCACAACAACTAGCCAAAGCTATCCATTCACACAAACTTTCTAATGCAACAATACTTGCGACCGGAGGTGGCGCAAAAAACATCTATTTTATAGAAGTGCTTCGACAAAAATTAGGGGATCAATTTACCATCGTATGTCCTGAAGAAGAACTGATTGATCATAAAGAATCTCTTATTTTTGCATTCATGGGAGTACTCAAAGAACGAAATGAGATAAACTGCTTAAGCGCAGTAACCGGTGCCAGAAAAGACAGCTCTTCAGGAGTAATTTTTAATCCAGCGTAAAACTTTATCAAAAAGATTACATAGCTTTCCTTAAATTTGCCGAAAAATCAAGAAATGCTAATTATTGGGATCGCAGGAGGTACAGGTTGTGGAAAAACCACAGTGGTGAATCAAATTATCAACGAACTATCTGATAATGAGGTGTGTGTGATATCACAAGATTCATATTATAAAGACACAAGCCACCTAAGTTATGAAGAACGTACAAAGATTAATTTTGACCACCCTAAATCCATCGATTTTGAACTGCTGGTAGAACATTTGAGAGAATTAAGAAAAGGTAACACTATTGAGCAACCCAATTACTCATTTGTAGAACACAATCGCACCGGCGAAACTATCACCACACGTCCTAGTAAAGTTATAATTGTAGAAGGTATTCTGATATTAACGAATCCGCAAATTCGGGAAATGTTCGATATTAAAATATTTGTTCATGCTGATAGTGACGAACGTTTAATACGTCGTTTAAAAAGGGACATTGCAGAACGTGGTCGTGATATGCAGGAAGTTTTAGATCGTTATCAAACCACGTTAAAGCCCATGCATCAGCAATTTATAGATCCCACAAAAGAATTTGCCGATTTGATTATTCCTAATAATCATTATAATACGGTGGCCGTTGATGTAGTTCGTTCAATTATTAAGGAACGCTTGGATTAACTTTTTGTACCTTTACACAGCAACAAATCCTATTACTGATTGAAGTTTAAAAAGTATCTTAACGATTTAAAAAGTAAGCCAGCACTGATTCCTGTCTTTGCTATTCTATTTAATAAATACGTTCTTATTATTCTCGTATTTGTAATTTGGATGCTTTTTTTGGATACAAACTCTTGGCTTATCCATCGAGAATTAGATGGTGAAATACAAGAACTTAAAAATAACAAAGAGTATTACATAAAAGAAATTATAAAAGATCAAAAAGATATAAAAGTTCTGAAAGACAGTAGTGAACTTGAAAAATTTGCAAGAGAGACCTACTTTATGAAACGGGATGATGAAGAAATTTACATTATCGAGTATCAGGACAGCATTTTAAATTTTAAAGACAATGACTAAATCTTTATTTGAAGGTTTTGACGAAGTTTCAGCAAAACAGTGGAAGCAAAAAATTCAGGTGGACTTGAAAGGTGCGGATTATAATGAAGCATTGATATACAAATCACTTGAAGGAATTGACATTAAACCTTTCTACAATCAAGAAGATCTTGAAGGTTTACATATTCAAAATCACCATCCCTCCCATTGGAAGGTTACTCAAAAAATTGAAGTTAAAGATAGTATTCAAGGCAATGAGGCAGCTCTGGATAGTATTTCTAAGGGCGCTGAATCATTATTCTTTGTCATTGAGAATGACACCGTCGACATAAGCATACTCCTAAATAATGTTCCTGAAGAGACACCCATATATCTTGCGCCACAATTTTTATCTATTTCCTTTTGTGAGACAGTGAACACTTTTGCAGCACATAATAAAAATGCCATTTATCTCCTTACAGATAGCATAGGAAATTTGGCAAAATCAGGTAACTGGTATGAGACATTAGAGAAGGATAAGAGTAATGTAGATACAGTTTCAAAAACCGGAACACATTTACAAAGCACCCTTTCTGTTGATATAAGTTTATATCAAAATGCAGGAGCAACCATGGTACAGCAACTAGCATACGGTCTTGCTCAGGCTAATGAATATTTAAATCAATTTGAACAATCTGGTTCCGAAGGGTTGAAAAAAAATGAGATCGTTTTTACGGTTGCTGTTGGTGGAAATTATTTTTTTGAAATTGCAAAATTAAAAGCGTTGCGATTACTATGGAAAAGCTTAAGTAACGAATATAATGATTTTACCTCTTCTTGTCATATAGTAGCCTTTCCTTCTACGCGTAATAAGACGGTATTAGATTATAACGTTAATATGTTGCGAACAACAATGGAAAGCATGAGTGCCATATTAGGAGGTGCTGATGCAGTTTACAATATGCCCTATGATGCGGTTTATCACAATGAAAATGAATTTGGAAATCGCATTGCCATCAATCAGTTACTCGTGCTCAAACATGAAAGTAATTTTGATATGGTTAGCAATCCGGCATCCGGCTCGTATTATATAGAAACCTTAACTGATCAATTAGCAAAGGAAGCATTGGATATTTTTAAAAGTATCGAAAAAGGTGGTGGTTTTTTAACTCAATTAAAATCTGGACAAATTCAGAAGAAAATTAAAGAAAGCGCCACGAGTGAGCAAATTTTATTTGATAAGGCGAAGATTAAATTAACCGGCGCAAATACTTATAGAAATAATGACGAAGTGCTCCCGGAATTCGAGAAATCTCCCTTTTTAGAAAAAAAATCACGTAAAACGTTAATTGAACCTGTAATAATGCGAAGATTGGCCGAAAAAATCGAGAAAAACTTATAAATTCAGGTATTTTTCAGAATATATTCTTACATTTAACATCTATTTAACTTAACCCTTTTATTAAAGCTACTAAATCTGAATCACCCCCCTATGATTAGATCTAGATTACTTTTGATGTTGTTCATCATTGTGACAACTCAATCCATCTATGCGCAAGAATCTTTTGATTGTTCGAGCATCGACGATACCGGTTTAATTACTAAAGCCTTTCAATCGTTTGAGAAGGACATTTTCAGTCATTATAATTTTGGCAATGATTCTATAAAAACATACCGAACCTTTTTGGCAGAGGTAGCTAGTTTATCTATAGATCTAAAGAAATTACCTTCTAAAAATTCCATAACTCATACACGCCTTTTTAAAAAAGGTGTCAAAAACAAAGGATCCATATGGATACCTTTGAGCGAGTATGAAAATCAACGTGCTGAAAATAAGACAGCAACAACAGTAGCAAAAAAGAAAAACGAAGAAGCGATCATGATTTTTAACTATAGAGGTGGCTTTATTCAATGCTTAAAAAATACCAGTAAAGGCGATAATTTAAGAGAAATCATAGACATCCTTGAAGAAGACGGTAATGTAAGCACCTCGCTTATTGCGCAACGAATTTATTACATTCCGGATTCAGAATTTAACTCTATTTCAGTAAAAAAGTTCATTGCATTCGATATTTATTATTCTATCCTAATGGTTATCGAAAAAGCCTTTGGGTAATCCCTATAAAACATTAAATTTGGTCATTCGTATTGTTACACCAATATATCGTACATGACCCGAAAAGACATTCAACATATTACTCTTGAGTCGAACTCATTAAATTCACCTCAGAAAGAAATAGTTAGCAACAAGATGCCAGAAGGCATCGAAGTAAAATCTGGCTATACGAAGCAGGATATCGACTCCCTTACGCATCTTAATTTTGCTGCAGGACTTCCTCCTTTTTTACGAGGTCCTTATTCTACAATGTATGTCAGGCGTCCGTGGACTGTTAGACAATACGCAGGATTTTCTACAGCAGAAGAAAGTAATGCCTTTTACCGACGTAATTTGGCTGCGGGTCAAAAAGGATTATCGGTAGCTTTTGATTTGGCAACGCACCGAGGTTACGACAGTGACCATGAACGCGTTTATGGAGATGTGGGTATGGCTGGTGTTGCTATTGATACCGTAGAAGACATGAAGGTGCTGTTTGATCAGATACCACTCGATAAAATGTCCGTTTCTATGACAATGAACGGCGCTGTACTACCCATTATGGCTTTTTACATAGTTGCAGCCGAGGAACAGGGTGTAGACAAAAAGCTACTCGCCGGTACCATTCAAAATGATATTCTTAAAGAATTCATGGTACGCAACACCTATATCTATCCTCCTACGCCTTCAATGCGAATTATCAGTGATATTTTTAGCTATTGTTCTCAAAATATGCCTAAGTTTAATCCTATCAGCATTTCGGGCTATCATATGCAAGAGGCAGGAGCTACCTGTGATATTGAATTAGCATACACCTTGGCTGACGGACTCGAGTATATTCGTAAAGGTATTGAAGCCGGCATGGATGTGGATTCTTTTGCCCCTCGCCTTTCATTTTTCTGGGCTATCGGCATGAATCATTTTATGGAAATTGCAAAAATGAGAGCTGCCCGCATGTTGTGGGCAAAACTTATTAAACAATTTAATCCTACAAACCCAAAATCGCTAATGTTGCGTACACATTGTCAGACTAGCGGATGGAGTCTTACAGCACAGGATCCCTTTAACAATGTTGCAAGAACGTGTATAGAGGCTAGTGCCGCAGCTTTTGGAGGCACACAAAGCTTACATACCAATGCGTTGGATGAAGCTATAGCTTTACCAACTGACTTCTCAGCAAGAATTGCACGTAATACCCAGATTTTTTTGCAGGATGAAACACAAATTACTCGTACGGTAGATCCATGGGCCGGGAGTTACTATGTAGAATCTCTTACACAAGAGATTGCTGACAAAGCTTGGCAATTGATTGAAGAAGTTGAAGCTTTGGGCGGAATGACAAAAGCAATTGAAGCAGGAATTCCCAAAATGAGAATCGAAGAAGCTGCTGCAAGAAAACAGGCGCGGATTGATAGTGAACAAGATGTGATAATTGGCGTCAATAAATATCAACTTGAAGAAGAAGATGCCATAAGCACTTTAAAAGTTGATAACAACGCAGTACGAAAACAACAAATTGACGGTCTTAATCGCGTAAAAGCAACCCGAGATAATCATGCAGTTTCCCTTTCCTTAGCAGCTCTTGAAAAAGCAGCCGAAAGCAAACAGGAAAACTTATTAGAACTTGCGGTTGAAGCTGCTAGAAAAAGAGCTACCTTAGGAGAAATAAGTGATGCTTTAGAAAAGAAATTCGGACGCTACAAAGCAGAAATAAAATCATTTACAGGAGTGTACTCAAAAGAGATAAAGAATGACGCCGCTTTTGAAGAAGCCAGAAAATTAGCAAATCGTTTCGCTGAGCTTGATGGACGACGACCAAGAATCATGATTGCCAAAATGGGGCAAGATGGACATGATCGCGGTGCAAAAGTGGTAGCTACAAGCTATGCTGATGTAGGATTTGATGTGGATATAGGCCCCTTGTTTCAAACCCCAAAAGAAGCTGCCAAACAAGCGGTCGAAAATGATGTGCATGTTGTAGGGGTATCCTCATTAGCAGGAGGACACACAACATTAGTCCCACAAATTATTGATGAACTTAAAAAGTATAACCGAGAGGATATTATGGTTATCGTTGGAGGCGTTATTCCTCCGGATGATTATGACTATCTTTTTGATGCTGGAGCTGTAGCAATTTTTGGACCTGGAACCAAAATAAGCAAAGCTGCAATTACTATCCTGGATATCTTGATTGATGTTCGCAGTTAATTTACTATGCATGCATAGTTTTTAACGTATTAATTGTATCTTTCACACAAATATGATACATATACGCTCATGAATTATACAAATAAAATGCTTCGTGATGGAGCGCTCAAAGGAAAAAACATCGTAGTTACAGGTGGTGGAAGTGGATTAGGAAAATCAATGACCAAATACTTCCTGGAACTTGGGGCTAAAGTGGCAATCACTTCCCGTAATCTTGAAAAATTAAAGACCACAGCAAAAGAATTAGAGGATGAAACCGGTAGCGTTTGTTTACCATTGCAATGTGATGTGCGTCATTATGACCAGGTCGAAGCGATGCGAGATCAGGTTTTAGATGCATTTGGTACAGTTGATATTTTGCTGAATAATGCTGCTGGAAATTTCATTTCTCCTACAGAACGTTTGTCTGCTAATGCTTTTGATACCATTATTGACATTGTTCTAAAAGGTACAAAAAACTGCACCTTAGCTTTTGGTAAGCATTGGATTGACACCAAATATGAAAATACGGTGGTATTAAATATTGTTACCACCTATGCATGGACTGGTTCTGCGTATGTAGTACCAAGCGCTACGGCAAAGGCAGGTGTTTTGGCATTAACCAGATCACTCGCGGTAGAATGGGCAAAATACGGAATGCGTTTTAATGCAATTGCTCCGGGACCTTTTCCTACTAAAGGAGCATGGGATCGTTTACTTCCCGGTGAATTAAAAGAAAAATTTGATCTGGCCAAACGTGTGCCTTTAAAACGCGTTGGGGATCATCAGGAACTTGCAAATTTAGCCGCATATCTAGTATCAGATTTTGCTGCCTATGTCAATGGAGAAGTTGTCACGCTGGATGGAGGAGAATGGCTCAAAGGTGCAGGGCAATTTAATCTTTTAGAAGAAGTTCCTTCAGAAATGTGGGACATGCTAGAGGCTATGATTCGATCAAAGAAGAATAAATAAAATAAGTTATCATACTATTTTTTTTTCAAAAGAGTCGCTTATTCAGTGGCTCTTTTCCTTGTTTGTCTCATTTTAAAACTTCTTTGTAGAGCGTTATAAAGTACTGTTAATATTTTTCATTTTTATAATGTATAATAAATTGTATTTTTACCTCTTAAATCCAAATCGTCCCCTATGGGTAAAATTATCGCTATTGCCAATCAAAAAGGAGGTGTAGGTAAAACTACAACCTCAGTTAACCTAGCTGCTTCTTTAGGTGTACTTGAAAAAAAAGTATTACTTATAGATGCTGATCCTCAAGCCAATGCAACCTCAGGGCTTGGATTGGATGTTGAGAGCATTGAGAAGGGAACCTACCAAATTCTGGAGCATACCATAACTCCCGAAGAGGCAATTATTCCGACCAATTCTCCAAATGTTGATATTATACCGGCTCATATTGATCTGGTTGCTATTGAGATCGAGCTGGTTGATAAAGAACAACGCGAGTATATGCTCAAAAAAGCTATTGGTCACCTCAAAGAACAATATGATTATGTGTTGATCGATTGCGCTCCTTCATTAGGGCTATTAACGCTTAATGCATTAACCGCTTCAGATTCTGTGATTATACCGATACAGTGTGAATATTTCGCTCTAGAAGGATTAGGTAAGCTTTTGAACACAATTAAAAGTGTACAAAAAATTCATAATAAGAATCTGGATATCGAAGGATTACTGCTTACCATGTATGATTCGAGGCTTCGTTTATCTAACCAGGTAGTAGAAGAGGTGCAAAAACATTTTAACGAGATGGTGTTTAAAACCATCATCCAAAGAAACATTCGATTAAGTGAAGCCCCAAGTTATGGAGAGAGCATAATTAATTATGACGCTGCTAGTAAAGGAGCAAGTAATTACTTAAGTTTGGCGCACGAAATTATCAAGAAAAACAGTTAAGGATACATGGCGAAGGCAACAAAAAAACAAGCATTAGGCCGAGGATTATCGGCATTACTTAAGGATCCCGAAAATGATATAAAATCCGCAGAGGATAAGAATGCTGACAAGGTAGTTGGAAATATCATAGAACTAGAACTTGAAAGCATCGATGTCAACCCTTTTCAACCAAGAACCAGTTTCAACGACGAGACATTGCAAGAACTCGCAACTTCGATCAGAGAAGTAGGTGTGATACAACCTATCACCGTTCGTAAATTGGATTTTAACACGTACCAGCTGGTAAGTGGAGAACGTCGATTTAGAGCTTCAAAATTAGCAGGTCTAGAAACGATTCCAGCATATATTCGCATAGCCAATGATCAGGAATCTCTGACAATGGCCTTGGTAGAAAACATTCAGCGTCAGGATCTCGATCCTATCGAGATCGCACTCTCCTATCAACGTTTGATTGATGAGATTGATTTAACACAGGAACAATTAAGCGACCGTGTAGGTAAAAAACGATCTACCATTGCAAACTACCTGCGTTTATTAAAACTGGATCCAATTGTACAGACGGGAATCCGAGATGGATTTATTTCTATGGGACATGGTCGCGCAATGATTAATATCGACGATCAGCAAAAGCAACTTGATATTTATGAAAAAATCATAGCCAACACCCTTTCGGTAAGAGAAACGGAAAAGTTAGTTAAAACTATTGATCAGGATGAAACTTCCGTTACAAAACCTGCACCTTCTTCAAAGGTTCCAAAATATGTGGAAAGTAGCATGAATGAGTTTTCTGATTTTTTCGGAGCAAAAATTGATGTCAAGGTTTCGGGTCGCGGTCGCGGAAAATTAATTATACCCTTCTCCTCTGAAGAAGATTTTAACCGCATAAAGAAATTAATAAGTAGTGAAAAATAAACATGCTTATATATTCTTAATTCTTTGTCTCCTGTCAAGCACTATGTTGTTTGCACAGGACGTAGATTCATTGAAAATTGATACCGAAATTCAGGAGGTTAAAGTAAAAAAGAAAAGAAAAATTCGACCTTATGAACCGTTGGCACCGGCCAAAGCCGCTTTTTATTCGGCAGTACTCCCGGGTTTAGGACAAGCATACACAGGTAAATATTGGAAAATGCCGATTGTATATGCTGCCTTAGGTACCGGTATATATTTTTACGTTGACAATACAGACAAGTATAATACAGTACGAGATATTTACAAAAGGAGATTAGCTGGTTTTACAGATGATGAGTTCGCTAACATTAGCGATGATCAGTTGATTCAACTACAACGTCGTTTTAGACGAGAACAAGAACTATCGCTTCTTGTGACGGTAGGAATTTATATTTTAAACATTATTGATGCAAATGTCACGGCACATTTACAGCAATATAATATTTCTGATGACCTATCTTTTAAACCAAAAGTAAATATGAACGATTTTAATGCCAAGCCAAGTTATGGCGTGTCTTTAAACTACAGCTTTTAACCAATCACTATGAAAATCGCACTATTAGGCTATGGTAAGATGGGAAAAACCATCGAACAAATTGCGTTAGAACGTGGTCACTCTATCGTTCTTAAAGTTGGTAAAAATGATACGAACTACGATTTAACAAGCGCAGATGTGGCCATTGATTTTAGCATTCCGGACGCGGCGGTTGAGAATATTACTAGATGTTTTGAAGCTTCTGTTCCTATTATTTGTGGAACGACTGGTTGGCTTGATCATTTTGAGGAAACGGTAAGCTTATGTCATCAAAAAAAGGGTGCTTTTATATATGCTTCAAATTTTAGTTTGGGTGTAAACCTTTATTTTGAACTAAACAAAAAACTAGCGCAAATGATGAAGCCTCTGGACACCTATGCCGTTGCTATCGAAGAAATTCATCATTTACAGAAACTTGACGCTCCCAGCGGTACCGCAATTACCTTGGCTGAGGATATTATAGCTACTAGTGACACTACCAATTGGTTTTTAAAAGATACAACTGATACAATTGCCACCAATGGTATCCCAATTACTGCAAAACGCGAACCCGAAGTGCCGGGAACGCATACTGTGCAGTATACATCACAAATAGATACCATCGAAATTAAACATACTGCCCATAATCGCAATGGTTTTGCATTAGGTGCAATAGTCGCCGCAGAGTGGCTTCAAAATAAAACCGGCGTCTATACGATGAAGGATGTGTTGGGATTATAAAATAATATATTATACAAACTACGTAACGTTGCCGTGACTTGAGCGACGTATACTAAAACATATTTTGAGATGACAATTTACGAATGGTTTATATTTTTTCTAATAGTACAGCTGATTCACTTTGCAGGTACATGGAAGCTCTATCAGAAAGCAGGCAGAAAAGCATGGGAGGCTGCAGTACCAGTTTATAATGCTGTGATTCTAATGAAAATTATAAACCGTCCTTGGTGGTGGGTTATTCTCTTATTTGTTCCTATGATCAATGTGATCATGTTACCCGTTATTTGGGTAGAAACTATCAGAAGTTTTGGTAAATACGAGACTAAAGACACTGTTTTGGTTGTACTTACATTAGGTTTTTATATTTATTATGTGAATTATGCCTTGGATGTAAAGCATATTGCCGATCGTAGTTTAAAGCCACGTACTGCTGCAGGAGAATGGACAAGCTCTATACTTTTTGCAGTCGTTGCAGCAACTATTGTTCATACCTATTTCATTCAGCCCTTTACCATTCCAACCGGATCGCTCGAACGTACGTTACTCGTTGGAGACTTTCTGTTTGTAAGTAAGTTTCATTACGGTGCCCGAACGCCAATGACTGCTGTTTCTTTTCCTATGGTTCATGATACAATTCCTGTGATTAAAACAAAATCCTACTTATCTGAACCACAATACCCGTATTTTAGATTGCCGGGATTTCAAGATATAGAAAGAAACGATATTGTTGTTTTTAGTTGGCCCATCGATACGGTACGTTATTTTAGAGATCGCTCAGGCATGAGCTTTTATAAACCAATTGATAAAAAATCTAATTACGTAAAGCGTAGTGTAGGAATTCCGGGAGATACTTTGTCTGTCGTTGATGGTTATGTTCATATCAATGGTAAGCGTACAGAATTACCGGACCGTGCCCAACTACAGTTTTCATACAGAGGCACTACAAAAGGATCCGGATTCAACCGTCAAAATCTATACGATCGTTATAAAATAAAGCCTAACGAATTTGGTTTAACCTCAGCTACAGAATTTGGTGCTCAGGGACTCACTGAAGAGGCTGCTAATAAATTTGCAAATCATCCAAATGTTGCGAGTTTAGAGCGTGCCATTTTACCTAAAGGGGTAAAAGATCCCAGAATTTTTCCGAATAATGGTAAGGTAGACTGGAATATTGATAATTTTGGTCCGATTTATATTCCTAAAGCGGGTGCGACTATACCAATGAACTTAGAGAACTTTTCATTGTATCGTCGTGTTATAGAGGTATACGAAGGATCCGAAATGGGCATCGATAACACCTTAGAAGCTAGAGGGAATCAAATATTACTGAACGATCAACCTATAACCAGCTACACCTTCAAACAAAATTATTACTGGATGATGGGTGATAACCGTCACAACAGTGAAGACAGTCGCGCCTGGGGATATGTTCCTGAAAATCATATTGTAGGTAAACCAGTGTTTATTTTCTTCAGCTATGATACGTATGGAAAAGGGTTATTTAATAAAATAAGGTGGGAGCGCCTGTTTACAACCGTAGGTGGTGATGGCGAACCTGTATCCTATTTCTATTACTTTTTAGCTGCATTGATTTTATGGTTGGGCTATAGTCGCTATAAAAAGAGTAAGAAAAAATCTTAAGTAACAAACGTTGAATTGACAAACCTGAGTTTGATCAGGTTGCTTATGAGTACTGGTATAATGACATCAACTAAAAAGGCTACATTACTTCATCCGGCATACTTTGGATCTATTGCGCAGTTTGTGGCAATTGCAAATGCTGATCAAATACTTTTTGAAGATCAGGACAATTATCAAAAACAAACCTATCGCAACCGCACCTATATCTATGGAGCCAATGGTAGACTACTTTTGACCATTCCGATTAAGCATTCGCAAGATAATCGACGTCAATTATACAGAGATATTCGAATAGAGAATGATTTTGAATGGCAGAAGTTACATTGGAGATCCTTGGAGACCGCCTATCGCACCTCCCCTTTTTTTGAATTTTATGAAGATGAATTACTTCCACTTTTTGAGAAAAAGAAAGAATTTCTTCTGGATTTTAATTATGAAACGTTAGAAGTTGTCGCAGATTGTTTACAATTAGATCTGTCCTATCAAAAAACTGATCACTATAAAAAAGAAGTAACTGAGCATAGAGATTTACGGTCTTTAATTATAGCCAAGAACGAAAAGCACGAACTTGCTTCCTACAATCAGGTTTTTCAGGATAAGCATGGCTCTCTTAAAAATTTGTCCATACTCGACCTTATTTTTAATGAAGGAACCAATGCATTAACGTATCTAGAAGAGCAAAGTATCGCTTTGTAACAAGCGCTAAGGCTAAGCGATTAATTTATCATCGATCCATATATGACCAGGACGCTTATCCACTATGGTTTTCATTTTATACTACCTCTGATGGTAAGTCTCTATTGGTATCGAAAAGAATGGAAACAGGTATATATTTTCTTCCTACTAGCAATGTTAATTGACATCGACCATCTCTGGGCACAGCCTATTTTTGATCCTGATCGCTGTAGTGTTGGCTATCATACATTTCATAGCACTATCGCAATAGCAATATATTTTTTGCTACTACTCCCAAAAAAAAGTAGAATCCTGGCAATCGCATTGTTATGGCATATAACCACAGATACTATTGATTGCTGGCTTATGAGTTATTATAATTGAATTTTGGTAACTACAGGATAATGATCTGAGAGTTTGGTGTCAAAACTTTTGAACGTCAGCACCTCAAATTCTTCTTCTACCAGAATAAAATCAATTCGCACAGGAAACAACTTAAATTCATAGGTTTTTCCAAAGCCCTTACCAGCTTCTTTAAATGCATCTTTAAGCCCTTGGGCTAACACTGTATTATACACATAGGAATATGCAGAGTTATTAAAGTCCCCCATGACCATGACCTTATAGGGCGATGTTTTGATATGATCGGTAAGCAAATCCACCTGCTGCTGTTGCTTAATAAATGACATTTGCATTCTGGAGAGCAATTTTTGAGAACCTTCTTTAGCAATGGCATCTGTACTGGGTGTAATACGATGCGATTGTAAGTGAACATTGTAGACACGTAGCGTATCCTTTTTGACAACAATATCAGAAAAAATAATATTGTTTGCTGTGCCTTCAAATTGCAGAGAACCCTTGTTTATAATTGGATATTTGGATAGAATAACTAGTGCTAATTCTCCATTATCATTATTAAAATCCTGATACGAATAGGGATACTGAGAAAAGTCAATATCGGGATTATTATAAAATTCCTGTCCGCAAAAAATATCAGGGTTTTGCTCTTTCACCAACGCTGAAATCTCTTGAGGAATAAGTTCGTTATCAATCCATTCGAATCGATTAAAACTATGAACATTATAACTCAGTAAAGAAAGGGTATTCTCTTTATCTGCTTTAGCAGACTTGCCACGAAATTTATATAAAGAAAACACATGAGAGATTCCCAATAACAACACTATGAACGAAAGCAAAAAACGTCTGTTCACCAAGAGGATCCAATACACCATAAAGAGCGCATTTATCAGAATCAAGATGGGTACTGTTAAACTTAGTACTGAGAGTAAAGGAAATGTTTTTGGCGAAATATAGGGTAGCAAATAAGATAGTAATAGCGCAAAGGCAACTATCGAATTCAATAAGAAAACAAATCGATTAACTAACTTTCTCATGCTTACTCCTTACCGGCTTTGAACAAAAAGTCCTTTTCTTTTTTTGTAAGACTCTCATAACCACTCTTACTTATTTTGTCCAGTATAGCATCAATTTGAGCTTGATCCTTATTTTTTTGAACTGTTTTGGCATTAGAGCTTTGCTTTTTAGGCTGTTTTTTAGCACTGGCTTTGTAAACCGTTTTTAAAGGACTTTTCTTTTTGAAGCTAAAAAAAGTTGCCAACGTATCCATAAAACGTTCGAAGCCTGCTCCAATATCATTACCTTTTTGAAGCTGAAGTGCATAAACATATCCCAATAATGCGCCACCCATATGTGCAATAAGTCCGCCGGCATTGCCAGAATTGGGCAATTGTATTAAGTCAGATAATACTACAAATACACCTATATGCCAGAGTTTAACATTAAAAAATATAATACGAACCTCGGTGTTCGGCGTATATGCTGCGATAAAAATCATAATAGCACGCACTGCAGCAGAAGCTCCGATTAAATACGCCATCGAGCCTTGAAGCACAGGAAACAAATTATAAGCAGCAACAAACAATACTCCTCCACTAATTGCCCCCAACAAATAGATGGTCAAAAACCGTTTCTCATTAAACAGATTCAGTACAATCTTTCCAAACCAATACAATACAAGCATATTCCAGAAAATATGCCAAAAATCAAAATGAAGAAAGCTATAAGTTAACAGACTCCAGGGTTGTATCACTAATTCCTCTAATTGAATAGGTAGCACGAACCATTGCATCAAAGCGCCCGGGTTACTTTTTATCACCCAAGAAACTAAAGTAGCTATCAAAAAAAGCAACACATTAATGACAATAAGCTTTATTAATATGGAAGCCGTCTGATATTGATATTTTAATGAATTTGATGTCATGCTAATACCATCTATTTTGATTAAACGAGTTACGTTTCCAATACCACATGGTTATAAATCCTATAACCGCCCCACCAATATGTGCCCAGTGAGCTACGTTTGATGGTCCTAAAATAGCCTGTCCGGTAATCCCTCCGTATAAATCCATCAAAAAGTATCCTCCAATTAAGTATTTTGCTTTGATGGGAATAGGTATAAAAATAATATATAGTGGCAGGTTGGGAAACAATACAGCAAACGCAGCCAAAACTCCAAATATTGCACCAGATGCACCAACCATAGGGGTGACAAATGCTTTTATCATTCGCTCTGTTACTTCTTTAGGAATAGTATCATATACCCGATACTGGCCCGTAGAAATTACATCATTAATAAAGGTTTGTATTTGATCCGGAGTAAATCCTGCCTCAATGTATGCCTGATATCCTGGCTGAAACTGAAAATAGGTAAACAGAATCTGAAAGGCAACAGCACCCAATCCCGCTGAAAAATATATAAAAAGAAATTTCCTTTGACCGATAGCGCTCTCTAAATGGCTACCAAACATATAGAGCGCAAACATATTGAAAAATATATGCCCGGCATCACCGTGCATAAACATATGCGTAATTATTTGCCAAATCTGAAAATTATCGTTTTTAGGAAACCATAAGGCAAAAAAGTTATACGCTTGTTCTCCAAGGCTTAATGTACCCAAAAAGAAAATTACGTTAATTATCAGTATGGCTTTTACCGTATCAGTAAGTCTACCCATATTTTTTTAAAATTTTTTATCAATTTCATCTACGGTAATGGTCGTAAATGTTGGTTTATGATCTGGTGTTATCGTCGGTTCTGTACAGGCAAATAAACTATTCACTATATGCTGTTGCTGTTCTTGCTCTAAAACAATACCTGTGCGCACCGCAATACTTTTTGCCATAGATTTAGCCAGAAAATCTGTTTGAGAAAATCCGCTATCCGGCACTTCATTTTGTAAATCCCCCAATAGCTGCTCTAATAACATACTCACTTCACTCTCAGTAATTGCCGTAGGTATACCACTAATACTTACTTCCTCCTCAACAATAGCATCAAAAACAAATCCTGTATGTTCTAATTGTTCTCTTACCATTTGCAAAAGTTCAATTTCTTGCGTTGTAAAAGAAATTTTTAACGGAAAAATAAGTTGTTGGCTTACGGCATTAGCCATTGTAATGTTGCGCAGTAACTCTTCATATAAAATACGCTGATGTGCCCGATGTTGATTGATAATAACCATACCGCTCTTGATAGTCGTTATTATATATTTTCGCTTTAGCTGATAGGTAGGGTTATGACTAAGATCAGACTCTTTTTTCTCATCAAACAGAGATCCCGTAATTGCCGTACTTTCAAACTGTACAGAAGAAAAATCATTTGATTTTTTGTGTTGATCAATAGCCGAGGTATCCGCTTGTAACCCCACGTAGAGATTCTCCCAGTCGGAGGATTTCTTTTCTTTATACGAAGTTCTGCCCATACTACTATTTGCATCGGCTCGGGTTTTTTCGTCTTTAAAGGGGTTAAAGTTACGATCTACCTCTATAGTGGGTACACGTGCTTCTTTATTTTTGAAATCATAAGGTGTCTCCATCGATGCATCCTTATTAAAGTCTAATACAGGCGCGACACTAAATTGTCCCAAGCTGTGTTTAATTGTAGAACGCAGCATAGCATAAAGGGAATGCTCGTCATCAAATTTAATTTCAGTTTTGGTAGGATGTATATTAATATCGATGGATTTTGGATCAACATCCAAATACACGAAATACGTAGGAAACGTTTTTTCTTTGCATAAACCCTCAAATGCCGAAGTTACGGCATGATTAAGATAGGCACTTTTTATAAACCGATTATTCACAAAAAAGAATTGCTCTCCTCTACTACGTTTTGCAAACTCAGGCTTGCCGACAAAACCACTAATTTTAACAAGATCTGTTTCTTCCTGAATCGGAACTAGTTTTTCGTTTGTTTTACCGCCGAGAATATGCACTATTCGTTGTCTGTGGTTTGCTACCGGTAGACTAAAAACCTCACTGTCATTATGGTACATATCAAACTTTATTGACGGATGCACCATCGCTACTCTATGAAATTCATCTATGATATGACGTAGTTCGACTGTATTTGACTTAAGGAAATTACGGCGGGCAGGAATGTTATAAAAAAGATTTTTTACACAGATAGAGGTTCCTGTAGGAGTAACGCACACCTCTTGCGAACTCACTTCGCTCCCCTCAATTTTGATTTCGGTTCCTACCTCATCGTCAGCTTGCTTTGTTTTAAGTTCTACATGAGCAATGGCAGCAATAGAAGCCAATGCTTCTCCTCTAAAACCTTTGGTATCTAATTGAAATAAATCTTCGGCTTTTTTAATTTTTGAAGTTGCATGCCGTTCAAAACTAAGTCGGGCATCTGTGACACTCATACCGATCCCATCATCGATCACTTGGATACGAGTTTTACCTGCTTCTTTTACCAAAAGCTTGATATGAGATGCTTGTGCATCAATAGCATTCTCTAATAGTTCTTTAACTACAGATGCGGGACGTTGAACAACCTCTCCTGCAGCAATTTGATTTGCTACATGATCGGGTAATAATTGAATAATATCAGACATTTATTGTCGTGAAGTAAAAATTGATAAATCAAAATCTATGATATACAAAAAGATAAAGATTAAAACCATCGCAATATAAATAACTCGCTTGTTAATCTCACGATTTCCGCGCGTTCGACTTGCTTTTCGCATTTCGGCCCAATGCGCTCCAAAATCTATGTCGTTAGTAGTCTCTCGATACTTAGTAATTCTATTTTCAAAACTATAGATATTACCACTACTTTTACCCTTGTAATATCGGGGAGTGTAGTTAAATCTTCTATTAACCTTCTTCTTTAAAATATTTACTTTCACGATCAGCTCCTCTCTTTTTGTAAGTTTCAAATATACTCAAAATGGATTGTAATGTAAAGCCTTTACGCATACAATCCAGAATAATACTCATAGCAAGAAACGTTCCAGAGGCGTCCTGATAAAGCTACATATGTTAGAAATGCGCCTCTTTTTTAAGTTGTGCCATTTTTATGGCTGCGATTGCGGCTTCAGTCCCTTTATTACCATGTTTGCCACCAGAACGATCAATCGATTGTTGCATGGTATTATCGGTAAGCACACAAAAAATAACGGGAATATCACTTGTTACATTAAGATCTTTAATCCCTTGAGTTACCCCTTGACATACAAAGTCAAAATGCTGCGTTTCGCCTTTGATAACAGATCCAATGGCAATAACTGCATCAAGCATATCATAACTTTTTTGCATTTTTTTGCATCCATAGATAAGCTCAAAGCTTCCGGGAACGTTCCATCGTACGATATTATCCTTTAAAGCTCCGCAGTCTACTAAAGCATCGAATGCTCCTTGAAATAGACCTTCGGTAATAGTGTCATTCCACTCAGAAACAACAATCCCAAACCGAAAATCTTTCGCGTTTGGGATTGTAGCTTTATTATATTGAGATAAATTTTTATTCTCTGTAGCCATAATAAAATTATATGTTAGTTATTCATGCTATTTGTGTAGCACTTATAACCGTGATCAAAGGATCAAGTAAAAGCGATTAATTAGTTGCCGCTTTTGCTCTACCTAAGTGTACTTCAACTTGATTAGCTTCAACACTTGAAGGAAACTCTTCTTTAATTCTTTCCAAATAAGTAATTGCAACATCTGCTTTATCCAGTGATAGTGCGGTTATAGCTGCTTTCAATAAAAACTTCGGAGTTGTTAAAGAATTCGTCTTCGTCTCTGCCGCTTTCTCATAATACGATAATGCTTGTTCTGGTTGATCAAGTTGTGCAAATGCATCCCCTATACCTCCTAAGGCTAACGGACCTAGCATTTGATCATCACTTTTAAACTCATCCAAATAGGCAATCGCCTCTTCGTACTTACTCATATTAAGATACGAGAATCCTGCATAATAGTTAGCCAGATTTGCAGCTTTAGTTCCACCGTAATTTTCAATGATTTCAATAAAACCATATTTTCCTTCTCCCCCGTTAAGCGCTAAGCCATATAAAGAATCACTGATTTTTTCATTACCGGTCACAGCATCGTTAAAATACTGTTGTGCTCTAAACATTTCGTTAGATGCCTCTTGCTCTTTTGGCTCCTGAACCAATTTTTGATATCCAAGATATCCTAAAACTATAAAGGCTACAACGCCTATAAAAATAAAGATATACTTTTGATTAGCTGCTACCCACTCTTCAGTTTTTGAAGCACCTTCATCTAAGGTATTGAATACTTCGGCAGTAGTTGATTGATCTTCTACTTGCTCAACTTCTTCTTCTTTACTTTTAGGTTTGTATCCTCGTTTCTTGTAAGTTGCCATAAATTTTCTTTAATGAAGGGCAAAAATAAAATTTTTATTCATATTTAAAAGCGAAAATATTTGTTATTTTTCGATAATTTGCAGTACTTTTCTATGAATAACACAATCCACAGTACACCTTGACTACCAGTAGTTTATGATTTTAAAATCGCTTTCTCTTTTAAATTACAAGAATTTTGACTCCATATCTTTTGAATTTGATAACCATATTAATTGCTTAGTCGGGAATAATGGGGTTGGTAAAACGAATGTTCTGGATGCTATCTATCACCTGTCGTTTGCAAAGAGTTACTTCAATCCTATTACCAGTCAAAATATAAGACATTCGAGCGATTTTTTTGTAGTGGAAGGCATTTATGAAAAAGAATCTCGAACAGAACATGTACTGGTAAGTGCGAAAAAAGGACAGAAAAAAGTAGTAAAACGAAATAATAAGGTATACCCTACAATTAGTAAGCATATTGGTTTTTTGCCGTTAGTAATCATTTCTCCTGCCGATCGGGATCTAATTACAGAAGGAAGCGAAACTCGTAGAAAATTTATAGATGGAGTCATTGCGCAAAGTGATGCTCAATTTTTGAAAACATTACTTAATTATTCCAAAGTTGTTTCTCAACGTAATTCGCTTTTAAAATACTTTTCGGCTAATGCTACATTCGACAAAACTACTTTGGACGTTTATAACCAACAATTACATGACCTGGGTACTGTTATCTATAATAAAAGAAAAGATTTTTTAGAGACTTTTTTACCTATTTTTACCGAACGGTATAAAGCCATCAGTTCTGGAAATGAAGTGGTTTCTGTTACCTACCAAAGTAGGGTGTCAGAGCAGCCTTTGATTAACCTATTAGAAGAAAACCTTTCTAAAGATCGGATGTTACAGTATACCAGTGTAGGTACACACAAGGATGATTTATCTTTTGAAATCGATCAACATCCCATCAAAAAGTTCGGAAGTCAAGGGCAACAAAAATCTTTTCTGATTGCTCTAAAATTAGCTCAATTTGATTTTATTAAACAAAAAAGTAAAGTCAATCCAATTTTACTTTTGGATGATATCTTTGATAAATTAGATGAAACCAGAGTCGAACACATTATTAAGCTGGTAAATGAGCAAAATTTTGGTCAATTGTTCATAAGCGACACACATGCTGACCGAACTGAAGCTGTCGTGAAAAAAATATCTCAGTCTTATAAAATATTTAAATTGTGAGCATATGAAATGTTATAAAGGAATTATTATACTCATTATAGTATTCGGAACTCTTTCTTGTAATAAGGTGAGCCCTAAAGATCAGATAGCTTACTTGAACGGGTATTGGGAAATCAGTAAAGTTCAAACCGCTGATGGTAAAGAAAAAGTATATAATTTTAATCAGTCCATAGATTTCATCGAATTAGCAGGCGATTCTTTAGGTGTGAGAAAGAAATTACAACCTCAATTGGATGGCACCTTTATCACCTTTAAAAATAGTGAAAAATTTAGGGTTATGATCCAAAATGACAGTTTGTATTTAGAATATAATACGCCTTATGACTCTTGGAAAGAGACTTTAATTTCTGCCAAAGAAGATGAGTTAATTCTGCGCAACCCGGATGGAAATTTGTACTTTTACCGACCATACACAAAACTTAATTTAGAATGAAAAAAAGAGGCGAAGATTCTTTTAGTATAGGAGATGTTCTAAAAGATTTTGTTGACTCAAACAAACTGCAAACAGGACTGGACAAGGTAGCTGTGCAAGATGTTTGGGCTGATGTTATGGGTCCGGCCATTGTAAATTATACCCGATCCATAAAATTAGATAGAGACACATTGTATATTGAGCTCACCTCATCTGTATTGCGAGAAGAATTAAGTTATGGCCGCGAAAAAATTATTAATAATCTCAACGAAGCTTTAAAAAAAGATTTAGTTAAAAAACTAATCCTTAGATAGTTCTTCCAGTCGGTCTCTTACGTATTCGATTTTGGTCTTATTATGAGGTACAGGAATCCCGTCTTCATTCAAATTTACTAAGGTGATATTCTCAACTTTAAGAATAGTTTTTCTACTTAGTTTATTACGAACTTCACAGCGCAAGGTTAAGGAGGTTGAACCAAACTTAACAACATCCATTCCTATTTCTACGATATCTCCTTGAACTGCTGAGCTGATAAAATTAATTTCAGAAATAAACTTGGTGACTACCCGTTTATTTTCTAATTGTATGACCCCGTATAAAGCAGCTTCTTCATCTATCCATTCCAGCAGTCGACCGCCAAACAAAGTCTCATTAGGGTTTAAATCTTCGGGTTTCACCATTTTTCTTGTATGGTATCTCATAGTAAAAGTATCATTAGGTTAACATTTTAAAGTTACGAAAAACCTAACCAAACAAGTTAAGAGCGAAAGGGAATCTTATCAGATTTATCAGCTTTCAAAAAGCATGAAGTTTTTTTTGAACAATCCATAAAATGTAATGATACTTTTTACAGTTTTAGTAATCACAAAACTGTTACTGTCTCACAAAATTCAATTCCGTCGGGACATTCCGGTGATTGATACCGTATGCAGACTTCATAGACTCCCACAAGTAAATTATATTGCATGACATTATCACCTCCTACACCTCCACCATCTTCTTCTATAAACACATTATCAATATACCAGGAATAGGTCACGTCATTCTTTTCAGGGAAATCTGCAGTAAAGCTGTAAAGCGGCAGCAGTAATAGTTTTTCATAAGTAAATTCTAATTGTGGACAGATTGGTGCGACCTCTATCTGCATACAATATTGCATTCCCTGAGGGCAAGAAACTGATACTGCTTCAATACACACATTGTAAGACCCTGGAGCAAAAGTAAAGTTAAATACGTTATCACCTAGAAGACCACCGTCATTTGCCTCAATCAACACCCCGTCAATAAACCAACTATACTGTAAAGCATCACGGTCTGTAAAATCTGCTGTAAAATTGAATTCCAAACTATTAGTCACTTGTGACGATATGAATGAGAGTGGTGCACAATATTCTGGTACCACAATTTCTTTACAAAATTGGGTTGCACCTAGACACGCTTCTTGAGACTCTATACAAACCGTATAAAATCCGGGTTGAGAAAAAGAATACTCCAACAAATTATTTCCTGAGGCACCACCGTCTGATTTGACAGCTACACCATCAACCGACCAAGTATAAGGTGAAAACTCAATGGAAGTAGGATTACTTCGCTCAAAGGTGTAGGTAAGCTCCAGTGAAGAAGTTGATTCTATAGAAAAATCATATGCAGGACATAGCTCAAAAATATCAGGACATGAATTTATCGTCTGATAAATTTCATAATAGGTAGCTACGGTTCTCTTTACTTGTGTTTCTTTATCTATTACTGTGATAGGAAAATCGAAAACAGGCTGAAAACCGGTTTGTTGGTTTTGTAAAAAAGCATTAAACTCCTGCGATGTATTGATTACAGTAGGCTGGTCATTTGATTGAAGTATAGAGAAAGGGAAATCTAAATCAAAACAACGATTATAAAATTCATCAAATTCAGTTCTAAACGAACGAATACGACAATTATTAAGAATCTCCAAAAACTCATTTTCAGAAGTAATTTTTAACGTTGTTGAAGTTTCGGGAAATGAAATTTCTATCGGAAATACAAGTCCTACTATATTAAAGTTATCGCTTTGATTCGTGATTGCTGTACGAAGACCTGCATACGAGTTTAACTCAACTGTAGCGTCAGTGTTATAAGAAAGTTTAATAGGATACTTAAAACTAAAACATTGATCGGTCTCTGGCTGTTGCGCGATATTCTTGGAAAAATCGTTCAAAACTGATACCAAGTTGATACTTTGATCATATAACGTCGGCTCATTAGTAGTACTTATAGTAGTATCATCATTGACACAACTAACAATGACTCCCAAGCTTAGCATCAGAAAACTTCTCAAAAAATAGTTTAAAAATCTCAAAATTAGTGTTTTATACTAATGTAACGTACTACTTACCTACTACCCTACCTCGTTATATTCAATTTAAAGATACAAATTCAATATTAATATACGTAGTTGAACACTTTGACTAGAGACTTCATTAAAAAAATCCCCCGAAAGCTACTACAGCCTCCGAGGGAATAACCTAATCACTCTAACCAATCTTTAATTACTTTATATATATTTCTGTACAGAAAATAATTTCTTCACACGATTCAGAACTTGTAACCATACACACTTCATGTGTTCCTGAGATGAATTGGTATTTTAGGTAATCATCCTTCCCAATTCTATGGTTTACCATTTCTTTGTCCACAACTACTCCATTTATCGTCCACCAATACGAAGTTTTGGATACGTTTCTAAACATGGAGTGAAAATTGAATATTTTGTCATTTGACTTATCCTTTTGTACCTCAAAAAATAGCTTAGGACATTCAGTTCTTTTATTTGTGTTATCAACTTCAACACATTCTTCAATAAAACGACCATCTTTTGATGCCATAAAACAAACGATATTTAATCCATCATCTAATTGAGAAATAAAAGTGTCTTTTGATATTTTGTTAATAGTTTCATTTGCTATTTTTCTTCCATTAACAGTCCACATACTATCGTATTTTCCAGACGACTGATATGCTGCTGCATAAGTAAACAGAGAATTAAATGAACTATTCTCAGAACCTATACTAAACTCTGAAATTTCATCAATCTCATTTTTTTCGCAAGAGTGCAATCCAATTGTTAGCAATTGTAGCATCAAAAACAGTCTACCTCGTACGCACATCGTTGAAGTGTTAAAAGTTATTGGATGTAAAACAAATGTATTATCATTGCCTACGGATATTAAACGTATCAAATAGGAGACACCCCACCCTCTCTATTGAAAAATAATTTTTGTATCTTTTAATATCTATGAAAGAAACTGCATCTAAAACCTACTATAATGCAAAATGAGGAAGAAACGATCTGTAACGAACGTATTTTTAATGATTTTTTTGAAAGCAATGCTAAACTTTTAAGAAATTATCTTTATTACAAGTTTGGCGATCTAGATCAGGCCGAAGATTTAGTTCAAGAATCCTTTATAAAGTTATGGAATAATTGCTCTAAGGTGTCTACTGGTAAAGCTAAAAGCTATGTCTATACTGTTGCTACAAATTTAGGAATTAGCATTACGCGTCATCAAAAAGTTAAATTCAAATATCAGGATTACGTAAAACATGTAAAGTCTGATGTAGATAATCAGTCTCCTGAGTTTTTAGCTTTAGAAGATGAATTTAAAGTAAAGCTCGATAACGCCCTCGCTAAACTTTCTGACCGACAACGTGAAGTCTTCCTACTTAGCCGAATTGATAAAAAAACATATAAAGAAATTGCGCAATTATCCGATGTTTCTGTAAAGGCAGTTGAAAAGCTGATGCACAAAGCTTTACTATCTTTGAGAGAAAGTATCGGAAATATTTAAAAAAGGTAGGGTGTATTCATTTTTACGCGTTTACCTTATATATACAGTATTATGATTGATTTAAAAAAAGATGAGACTTTTCTTGCTCGTTGGTTAAACGGCGAATTGACAGAAATTGATTTAAAGGAGTTTGAGAAACATCCTGATTACAATTTTTATGTCAAATTAAAGCAGTCAACAGAACACCTGCCTTCACCCGCCTATGATGTAGATACGCATTTACAACGTATCCACGACAACAAGGAACGAAAAGAAACAAAAGATTCTAAAAAAGTGTTTAGACTGTTTCCTGTTCTTGCAATTGCTGCGTCGATACTAATTATCTTTGGTTTGTTTTTTTACAATCCCGACACCACAATTAGCACCGGACATGGGGAAATGCTAACCGTTGATCTACCTGATGGTTCACAAGTTATGCTTAATGCCATGTCACAAGTTGTTTTTAACAAAAAAGATTGGAACGCGCAAAGATCACTTGATCTGACTGGGGAGGCATTCTTTAAAGTTACTAATGGTAATACTTTTACCGTACACACAAAACATGGAGATATAACTGTACTTGGCACACAATTCAATGTTAATGCTGAAGAATCATTTTTTGAGGTTAGCTGTTATGAGGGAAAGGTCAAAGTTAAAAGTGTAACGCAAGAAAAAATACTTGTAAAAAATCAAATATTTCGTTCTACAAAGAATACCCCGCAAGATTTCTCTTCACAACTTCAAGAGAAGCCTACATGGATAGATAATACAAGTAGTTTTGTTAGTGTACCTTTAATTACTGTGATCCAGGAACTTGAAGATCAATATAACGTTAAAATTGACAATAGTAATCTCAAACTAGATATACTCTATACCGGAACGTTCCCTAACGATAATTTAGATGTGGCACTTAGAAGTGTTTTTAGTACCTTAGGGATGAATTACAGATTATCGGATAACAAAAAAGATGTGATGATCGAAAAGTAATCACATGCCTAAAAAAATTTGCGTAATTTTATTCCTTTGGAACGTATTGGTTTTCTCTCAAGAGGAAACCAATATTGATACGTTTAAAGATACGTATTTAATAGAAGCCTTACCTCAAATTGAGCAGTATTACAGTATTACGTTTTCTTACCTCGATCAAATTCTAGCTGACAAAACCATTTCTATCCGTCTAGCGCCTGAATTGAAATTGACTGATGTATTAACCCAGATTGAGCAACAAGCTTTATTAAAGATTGAAAATATAGGAACCACTATTTATTCTTTGAGACCTTATCAGTCACAAGACCTTATAACACTCTGTGCAACTTTACTAGACGAACAGCAAATCGCCATCCCAAATGCACAAATCACTACGCTACCAGAAAACAGCGTGGTTGTTACAGATGACAGAGGATATTTTATTATTGAAGAAATCCCTTACGGTTCAATTCTGGAAATCGATCTGCCAGGCTATGCTAAGAAACAGGTTTTAGCTTCAGAAATTTTTAATTCTACTTGCACCTATTTAGAGGTATTTAGCTCTGCGCTATCGTTGGATCAGGTGTTGATCAAGGACTTTATAGCTAAGGGGATTTCATTAAACCGTAAAACCATACAGATTAAAATCAAGGATCTTCAAGCCCTACCAGGGCTAACAGAACCTGATATTCTCTACAGCATTCAATTAATCCCCGGTGTAAATAGTCCCTATGAGACTGCTTCTGGATTATATGTACGAGGTAGCACTCCCCACCAAAATCTAGTATTATGGAACGGAATCAAGACATACCATCACGCGCATTTATACGGTATGTTATCAGCCTTTAATCCCTATGCGGTCGATGAAGTTTTGTTTTATAAAAGTGGTACTCCAGAACATTATGGTGACCGCTTAGCAAGTATTATCGATATTCGAACCAGCTCGGAAATTTCAGATACCTTCAAGGGAAGTTTTGGGATCAATATGATCAATGCTGATGCCATCGTTGATATCCCAATTATAAAAGACCAGATGTCAATTAAACTCTCCGGAAGACGCTCCTATACAGATCAATTAGAAACCTTTACTTACAAAAAATTAGCGGATAGAGCGTACCAAAACACTAAATTAAGAGATACACAACAATCAGAGTTAGGAGACAATACATTTTACTTTTTAGATTATAATGCCAGTATAAATTACAAAATAACTAAAAATGATACGCTTCAACTAAACACCTTATATAGTAAAAACACCTTGCGATTTGATCAAAATACTGACCAAAAATTCTTTACCGATAATTTATTTACCGAAAATGAAGGATATAACGTAAAATGGAATCATACATACGGTTCAAACCTAAAGCAAGAAATTTCACTTTACTATACAAAATATGCATTGAATTATGCCTTTAAAACAGATTCTATTACCAGAACTGTTGAAGTACGCGCTAAGGAAAATAGCATACGCGACCTTGGTGGAGCAGTTAGTCTAAACTACGCTTTTGACAAAAAAAATACTATTTCTACAGGATATCAATATTCAAAAAAACGCTTTAAACATGGTTTTGCTACTTCTACCCCTGAATATTTTTTAATGTTGGATCAAGATGATCGAAAATTAGAAACTCATGCAGGGCATTTTGGCTATCAGTATGATGATGCAAAAAATTGGTTTTTCTCCACGGGTGTGCGACTTAGTCATTATGCAGGATTACAAAAGACTTTTATAGAACCAAGAATAGTCATTCAAAAACATCTAACTCCTAATTTTGAAATTAATGCAACAGCAGAGTTTCGTTCACAAAGTGATAGTAACATCCGAGAATCTGTATTAAGTGATCTTGCCTTAGAGAACGAGATATGGAAACTTGCAGACACCATCAATTATCCTATTGCTACCAGCTCACAATATTCAATGGGAGCGAGCTTTAAAAAAAGAGGATGGAATTTTGATGCTGATTTTTATCACAAACATATAAAAGGAATTACAACACTTACTGCCGGCTTTATAAACCCTATTGATAACCAATATCATGAAGGAAAAAGCGAAATCTATGGAATGGACGTTTTTGTTAAGAAAAAAATTAAACGCTTTAACTCTTGGTTAAGTTATTCGTACATTAATACTCAAAATTTTTTTTCTGGTGTTAATGATAATAAATATTTTCCTGGTAATTGGAATATTAGACACTCCGTTCGATGGACCAGTTTTTACGATTTAGATAATTTCCGTTTTTCTCTAGGATGGTTTTGGCATTCTGGAAAAGCTTATACGCAAGTTAAAGAGGTTGAGGATGAAAATGGCATGGTAACGTTGCAATATGGAACTATTAACAGTACTTCTTTACCAACCTATCATCGAATGGATTTTTCAGTGATTTATAATTTTCAATTAAAACAACAATCTAAATTAAAATACAGACTCGGTCTTTCGATTCTTAATATTTACGACAATAAAACCTTAATTAACAAAGAGGTACGATCCACCAATACCCTCGAAAATGAGTATATCTTTTCAGACAAGTATGGCATACGTTTTACCCCTAACGTTAGTTTAAGAGTTTTATGGTAAACTAAAAAAGTCCATTTTGAAGCTTCAAAATGGACTTTTCTTATAACTCCTTACTATATTAGAATTGCTCTCTACCAGAAAAATGAAAAGCACCTTCGATAGCAGCGTTCTCATCGCTATCACTACCGTGTACTGCATTCTCACTGATTGAAGTTGCAAACTTTTTACGGATTGTTCCCTCTGCAGCGTCTTCAGGATTTGTAGCTCCTATTAACGTTCTGAAATCCTCAACTGCATTCTCCTTTTCAAGAATTGCTGCCACGATAGGTCCACTTGTCATATACTCAACAAGCTCTCCATAAAAAGGACGTTCGCTATGAACAGCATAAAACGCTTTAGCGTCATCTGTAGTAAGTTGAGTTAATTTCATCGCTACGATTCTAAAACCTGAAGCTGCAATTTGCTCAAGGATTGCTCCGATATATCCTTTTCTTACCGCATCCGGCTTAAGCATTGTAAATGTTCTGTTTGTTGCCATTATTATTGTATTGATTATTTTCCTCAACGAGGCTTTAAATTAATTTGGACATACCTAGCATATCCTTTTTTTTTGCAAAAGTATATATAAAAGCTTCAAATACAATATAAAATCTTAGAAACAATCAGTACCGTATATAATTCTGCCTTCCAATTTAATAATCTCGTTGCACTCCTAGCCCATCGGTTGTTTCCTAGACCCATCTCTACAACAATTTAATAACATTTATTGTATATTCGCTGCTCTATGAAAACACAAGAAATTGAAGCTTTAAAAGCACTCTTACAAGAATCAAAAAAAATTGTTATCGTGCCTCATAAGAATCCTGATGGAGATGCAATTGGCTCTACATTAGCGCTTACCCATTATTTAACCTCATTACATCATCAGGTAAACATTATTTCACCTAATGATTATCCTGATTTTTTAAAATGGATCCCAGGTCAAGAAAATATCATAAATTATGATACTGATAAGGAGCTAGGAGAACAGTTAATAGCCGCAGCAGATCTTATTTTTACCTTAGATTTTAATCATCTTGGACGCTGTGGTGCCTTGGAGACTCCATTACGCAATGCAGAGGCTACCTTTGTAATGATTGATCATCATCAACAACCGGATGATTATGCTTTTTTTACGTATAGTGATGTCACCATGAGTTCTACTTGCCAAATGGTGTATCATTTTATAGAAATGATGGGAGATGAAAATAACATTACGCCAGAAATTGCTACATGCATTTACGTAGGTATAATGACAGATACGGGATCATTCAGATTTAGATCCACAACAAGCACCACACATAGGGTAATCGCTTCATTAATAGATCATGGTGCAGACAATACCGCAATTCATGAAAAAATTTATGACACAAACACCTACTCTCGACTTCAATTACAAGGTGTTGCGTTGAAAAACTTGAAAGTACTACCCGAATATCGTACTGCATACATTACCATTACGCAAGAAGAATTGGATAAGCATAATTTTCGCAAAGGAGATACCGAAGGGTTTGTAAATCTCGGTTTATCGCTGCATAATATCGTATTTGCTTTAATATTTATTGAGAATAAAAGTGAAGGGATTATTAAGATATCGCTTAGATCCAAAGGTGACTTTTCTGTCAATGAATTTTCCAGAGCTCATTTTGAAGGTGGCGGGCACCATAACGCAGCCGGAGGAAAAAGTAATCTTTCGATTGAAGAAACAGTTGCTAAATTAATTAGTATCTTACCCGACTATAAAAATGCCTTGAATTCATGAGAACGATATGTCTAATTTTTGGCTTACTAACCCTGATGGTTACAAGTTGCAAGACACCCGAAGCTAGAAAACCGGTAAATATAAAGACGGGTTCATTTTTGGATGAATCTATTACCAGAAATAAAAAATTATCTGCTAAGGAAGAATCCCGCATTCTCAAAATTATTGAACAAGATACAATCCACGACTATAAAGCATCCGATGGTGGTTTCTGGTATTACTATCATATAAGAGACACAACCTCAACGGTCGAATTTCCTAAATTTGGAGATCATGTTAGCTTCAGTTACCAACTTAATGACCTTAATGATAATGTTATCTATACTAAAAAGGAATTAGATACCGTTTCCTATACTATTGACAAAGAAGAATTATTTCTAGGTTTGAGAGAAGGACTTAAACTCATGAAACCGGGAGAAATTGTCACATTTTTGTTTCCATCATATCAGGCATATGGATATTATGGAGATGATAATAAAATAGGGACTAACATTCCGCTTAAAGCGAAAGTTACCTTACATACAATTGAACGAGAATCAACACTTAAAAATTAATATTTACTTAAAAAATGAAAAAACTCAATCTTTTATTCCTAGCCGTATTAACGCTAATTATAAGTAGCTGTGAAGAGAAATATCCAGATCTAAAGGATGGTATGTACGCAGAAATAATTACTAATAAAGGTACTGCGGTTGCCGAATTATTTTATAAAGAAACACCAATGACGGTTGCCAACTTTGTATCATTAGCCGAAGGTAACAACACTAAAGTTGACAGTGCTTACCAAGGTAAAAAATTCTATAACGGTATTATATTTCATCGTGTGATTAAGGATTTTATGATTCAAACGGGAGATCCGTTAGGAACAGGCTCGGGAGATCCGGGATATAAGTTTCCAGACGAAATCGTTGATAGCCTGACACATGATAATAAAGGAATTTTATCTATGGCCAACTCTGGACCAAATACCAACGGTAGCCAATTCTTTATCACCTTGAAGGCAACTCCATGGTTAGATGGTAAGCATACTGTTTTTGGTGAAATCGTAGAAGGTCAGGAAGTAGTGGACAGTATCGGATCAGTAACCACTAAAGTTGCTGATAAGCCTGAAACAGATGTAAAAATGCTTGAGGTTAATATTATCCGAAAAGGTAAGGATGCTAAATCTTTTGATAGTGAAGCTGTTTTTTCTGATAGAATTAAACAAATAGAAGAAGAAACTGCCGAAAAAGAGCGTATTCAAAAAGAAAAAGGTGAAAAAATCGCAGCACGTTACAGTGAATTAAAAACAAAGGCTGAAAAGTTAGAAAGCGGATTAGAAATTGTTTTTATTAACAAAGGTGAAGGTAAACAACCTAAAATTGGCGATGTTGTTTTAGTAAATTACGAAGGATATTTTGCTGATGGTACTGCTTTTGATACAAACATTGCTGATAAAGCCAAGGAGCTAGGTGTATTTAATGAGCGCAGAGCAGCCGATCCAAGAGGATACGCTCCAATGCCCGTACCCTACTCTCCAGATGCACAAATGATTGCCGGTTTTAAAGAAGGGATCCAACAAATGAAAGTTGGGGATAAAGCTGTGTTGTTTTTACCAGCCCATTTAGCCTATGGTGAGCGTGGTCAAGGTCCTATCCCTCCAAACACTGATTTGATCTTTGAATTAGAGATTACGGATATTCAAAATGACAAAAAATAAGAACGAATTTTCTTAGTATATAAAAATCCCGCTAACATCAGTTAGCGGGATTTTTTTTTATCTTTCTGAAACCTTCTATTTATTCGGAATACGCTTCAAGGTTTCCAATGTAAAATTCCAATATTTTTGTACCGAAGAAATGCTCGCACGCTCGTCCGGTGAATGAGCTCCTTTGATCGTCGGACCAAAAGAAATCATTTCCATCTTAGGATAATTTTGTCCTAAAATTCCACATTCCAAACCTGCATGACAGGCTGCTACATTTGCTTTTTCTCCATGCAGTTCAGTATACAAAGCGTCCATCACTTTTAAAATAGAAGAACTCATATCAGGAGCCCAGCCTGGATAATCGCCTCCCGTTGTCACATCGCATCCAATTAAATTAAAAGTTGCTGTTAATTTATTGACCAAGTCTTGTTTTGATGACTCAACACTACTTCGCGTAAGACATTTTATAATTATGGTAGTTGCGCCTACTTCGACTTTGGCTATATTATTTGAAGTCTCAACCAAATCAGGAATCGCTGCACTCATAGTATACACTCCATTATGAGCCGCATACAGTGATTGTATCAATTGGGTACTTAATTCGACGGACATTGCCATTTTTGGTGTTTCAATTGTTTGAGCCTTGATCGCTAAATTTTCTTCTACCAACTTAAGTTCCTCCTTAATTAACTGTAAAATTTCATTCACTTTGTTTTCAAAAGTTGCCTGATCCTTTTCAGCAATTACAACTGTAGCAAAACTCTCTCTTGGGATAGCATTGCGTAAACTACCTCCTTTAATTGATGCTATTTGGAGCGCTGTTACCTTAGAAGCTTCATATAATACGCGATTCATTATTTTGTTAGCGTTTCCTAATCCTTTATCTATATCCATCCCAGAATGCCCTCCATTGAGACCGTTAACGGTAAGTGAATAGGCCACACTATTAGAAGGAATGGTTTCTTCGGTATAAGAACAACTGGCGGTAACATCTACGCCTCCTGCGCAGCCTACACCAATTTCATCATCCTCTTCGGTATCGAGATTTAATAAAATATCTCCTGTCAGCCAGCCTCCTTGCAATCCCTTAGCACCCGTCATACCGGTTTCCTCATCAATAGTGAACAACGCTTCAATAGCAGGATGTTCAATCGTATCGGATTCTAAAATCGCCATAATAGTTGCAACTCCTAGTCCATTATCAGCACCTAAGGTCGTGCCCTTTGCTTTGACCCAGTCTCCATCAACAACCATCTCTATGCCCTGAGCATCAAAATCAAACTGCGTATCTGCATTTTTTTGATGCACCATATCCAAATGAGACTGCATCACTACTGTTTTTTTATTTTCAAATCCGGGGGTTGCCTTTTTCCGAATAAGCACATTTCCAACAGTATCAACTTCGGTTTGTAACCCCAGGGATGTTCCAAACTGCTTCATAAACTCTATAACACGTTCTTCCTTTTTTGAAGGTCTTGGTACTTCGTTTAAATCTGCAAATTTATTCCACAATGCCTTAGGTTCTAGATTTCGTATCTCTGAATTCATAGTAAACTTTTGTAACAATTTTTAAAATTAATCCTAGCACGCAATGTAAGGATTTTTTGATTTTACCTCCTATCTTTACCACATGCAATCGAGAACAAAAATACTACTTACCATTTTACTTCCCATACAAATCATAGGCATTCAATTGCTTTCTTTGTTTCCTGAGTTCATTGAAGAATATTACAGTACTGGTATCTATGTATATATCTCTCGTGGATTGCGGTATACTTTTGGATGGTTGCCTTTTTCTTTTGGGGATATTGCTTACATAATTTTGATCATATTTTTGCTGCGCTATAGCTATCTCAATATCATTAAAAGAAAACCAGCTTGGAAAACGATAGCTTGGGATACAGGTGCTACCTGCTCAATACTATATGCTTGTTTTCATCTTCTTTGGGGGATGAATTATTACAGAGTGCCCTTGTATAAAACCTTACATCTTGACGATCAGTATACGCAACAAGAATTAATCTCAGTGACTGAAGTACTTATTAAAAAAGCCAATGCTATTCATGAACAATTAGAACCGAACGATTCATTGCCAATTAATTCTCCTTATACGAAAGAGGATATCTTTGATATTACTAAAAAAACCTACGAACAGGCAAGTATAGATTTCCCCAGTCTGAAATTATATCCTCAAAGTATCAAAAATTCATTAATCAGTTTACCCTTAACGTATATGGGATTTAGCGGATATCTCAATCCGGTTACCAACGAGGCTCAAGTCAATAGCTACATTTTAAACTATAGAGCACCTACTACAAGTTGCCACGAACAAGCACATCAAGCAGGCTACGCCAAAGAGAATGAAGCCAATTTTATTGCAGCAATTATTACCATACACGATAAAAACCCGTATTTCAAGTATAGCGGACTTACCTTTGCACTTAAATTTTGCTTAAATGATCTCTATAAACGTGATGAACAAATAGCGATGTGCCTGGCAGATGAATTAAGACCTGGAATACGAGAAAATTATCGTGAAATCAACGCTTTTTGGGAATCGTATCAAAATCCTATTGAACCTTATTTTAAGAGCACCTATGACCAGTATCTAAAAATTAATAACCAACCTAACGGAATGGAATCTTATAATTATATGGTTGCCCTCCTGGTTAATTATTTGAAATAAGTATTTGTCAACTTTTCCATCAGCACACTTTTTGTAGTCTTTGTTAAAATTTTCTTAATAAAGCAACCCTTCTTTGATCAACTTTTATCTTTAGATCATCTTATTTCTTTAATAAAATTTCATGAAAAATTTAACAACTACACTACTCCTGTTTCTATGGGTTGTTTCTAGTTATAGCCAGGATTATTTTCCGGTTAATGACGGGGTAAAAACTAAAAATACGACCGTCACCGTATTCACTAATGCTACAATTCATACAGATGCCAAAAATATTGTAAAGAATGGGATGATTGCCATTCAAAACAATAAAATTCTTCAAGTGGGATCAAAATTTGCACTTCCGGAAAATAGCGTTATTATAGACTTGAAAGGAAAACACATCTATCCATCCTTTATCGACCTATATACTCATTTTGGTGTGACCCTGCCAAAATCGAAAGATAATGGAAATAGAAATCAAGAACCTCAATACGATGCATCTCGAGAAGGATATTACTGGAACGATCATATACGACCAGAAACTAATGTTTTAACTTCGTTTAATTATGATGCTACCAAAGCCAAGACCTACCTTGACCAAGGTTTTGGGGTCTTGCAAACCCATTTTGCAGACGGTATTGCAAGAGGTACGGGGATGCTCATTGCATTAAGTGCTACCAAGAAAAATAATGAACGTCTTTTAGATGATACCTCAGCTCAATTTTTTTCTTTCGAAAAAAGCAAGCTAAGCAAACAAGCGTATCCTACCTCCTTAATGGGAGCCATGGCGCTCCTTAGACAAATGTATCTGGATGCTGACTGGTATGCTAAAGGAATGGCTGATTCAAAAGATTTATCGCTAGAAGCGCTTCAAAAAAACAACAGCTTACCACAAATCTTTGAGGCCGGTAGCAGAATCAATAGTTTGAGAGCTGATAAAATCGGAGATCAGTTCAATATTCAATACACACTGCTAGGTGGAGGAGACGAATATGAACGAATTAATGAGGTGAAAAACACAAATGCTACTTACATAATACCGATCAATTTTCCAGAACCCTATGATGCCACAGATCCCTATCTAACTTCTTTGTTAAGTTTAGGAGATATGCGCTATTGGAACCAAGCTCCCTCCAACCCCGGTATTCTGGCAAAAAATAAGGTGCCATTTTCGATCACTACGTACAAATTGAAGAAAATTGCTTCGTTTAAAGATCAAATTCAAAAGGCTATCAGCAATGGTTTACAACCAACCGATGCGCTTGCTGCATTAACCACTGTGCCAGCCAAACTTCTAGGAAAAGAAAATGAATTAGGTATTCTTAAAAAAGATGCTTATGCCAATTTTTTGATAACTGATGGTGAACTGTTTTCTGACAAGACAGTTATCTATGAGAATTGGGTATTGGGAAAAAAACATGTGGTCAATCCTATGAATATTGTTGATCTTACAGGGAACTATACCTTAACAGTCGGAACTACGAAATACAATGTAGCACTCACAGGCAAGCCAAATGCACCAAAAGCTGCTGTCAAATTGGATACACTGAGTATAAAAAATACTGTATCTTATAAAGACAATTGGTTGACTCTTGTGTTGGCTGATACCGATACTACTTCGACTAACTTTACCAGACTTACAGCAAGAGTGTCCTCTGATGGTGTATTTGAAAACACAAAGGCCATTCAACCTACTGGTTCTATTTCTAAATTCAGTATGGTTAAAAATCAAGAAACTGCTAAAGAGTCTAAGAAAAAGGAAGAAGCATCAAAATCAATTGAGCGTTCTTTTACCTCACCGATTACCTATCCTAATATTGCGTTTGGAAATACTAGGCTTCCTCAACAGCAAACACTTCTTATCAAAAATGCAACGGTATGGACAAATGAAACCGATCGAATCCTGGAGGCTACAGATGTCTTGGTGAAAGATGGAAAAATTGCTGCCATAGGCAAAAACCTTAAAGCGAATAATGCTGTTTCTATCGACGGAACAGGAAAACATTTGACCGCAGGCATTATAGACGAACACAGCCATATTGCAGCGGCCGCAATCAATGAAGCCGGGCACAACTCATCTGCAGAAGTAACCATAGAAGATGTTGTTCAACCAGATGATATAGACATCTATCGCAATCTAGCCGGGGGTGTAACCTCTATTCAAATTTTACACGGATCTGCTAATCCTATTGGAGGGCGTTCTGCAATTATTAAATTAAAATGGGGAGAAACTGCCGAAAATATGATCTATGATGCCACTCCAAAGTTTATAAAATTTGCACTAGGAGAAAATGTAAAGCAAAGTAATTGGGGAAGTCGTAGTCGTTTTCCGCAATCACGAATGGGGGTTGAGCAATTATATATGGATTATTTTTCAAGAGCTAAAAACTATGACGCTAAGAAAAAAGCCGGCCTGCCCTATCGTAAAGATTTAGAAATGGAAACATTAGCAGAAATCCTTAATGGAGAACGTTTCATTAGTTGCCATTCCTACGTGCAAAGCGAGATTAATATGCTAATGAAGGTAGCTGAAAAATTTGATTTCAGAATTAACACTTTTACGCATATTCTTGAGGGCTATAAAGTTGCAGACAAGATGGCTAAACATGGTGTAGGTGGTTCAACGTTCTCTGACTGGTGGGCATATAAATTTGAAGTAAATGATGCAATTCCTTACAACGCAGCGATTATGCACAATGAAGGAGTTACCGTCGCTATCAATAGTGATGATGCAGAAATGTCAAGAAGATTAAATCAGGAAGCTGCAAAATCTGTTAAGTACGGAGGTATTAGCGAAGAAGATGCATGGAAATTTGTGACCCTAAATCCTGCCAAGTTACTGCACATAGATAATCGCGTGGGCAGTATAAAAGTAGGTAAAGATGCAGATCTTGTCCTTTGGACCGAACACCCCCTATCTGTGTATGCTAAAGCTGAAAAAACTATCATCGAAGGCGCAGTTTATTTCGACCTGGAACAAGATAAGAAGCAACGTGCCGCAATTGCCACTGAAAAAAACAGATTAGCCGCACTCATGATCGCAGAAAAAAACAAAGGATTAAAAACCCAGGTTGCTAAGAAAAAGGAAAAACAGCGACTGGAATGTGAAACGATTGAAACAATTCACTAGAACTAATTCTTATATATTAATTACCCTTTTTAGACATTGCGGGTAAGAATTTGCAAAGTGGGTTATTATAAGCGGTTCTAATATGTAGGTATAATTAGAATCGAGCGTAACTGACAAGTAAAAAACTACAACTAGTAACAAATGAAAAATATTAAAATTTACATAGTATGCTTCTTGCTGAGTTGTGCTGTCAAGGCGCAACAAACTCCGGCAAATAAGCAATCAGAATCAATATCTATTCAAGGAGCCACCGCGCACCTCGGTAATGGAAAAATTATAGAAAACAGTCTGATCGTCTTTGAAAATGGAAAAATCACCTATGTTGGTGAGAATGTTTCTGATAATATCAAAGGAACAACTATTGACGCTTCCAATAAGCATGTATATCCCGGCTTTATTGCTCCCAATACAACTTTGGGGTTAGTAGAGATTGGAGCGGTAAGAGCGACTAACGATATCAGTGAAATTGGTGAGTACAACCCCCATATTCGTAGTCTTATCGCCTATAATGCCGAAAGTAAAATAGTAGAAAGTATGCGACCAAATGGTGTACTGGTAGCTCAGGTAACCCCTCGCGGTGGACGCATATCCGGTACTTCATCCATCGTTCAACTTGACGCCTGGAATTGGGAGGATGCTGTCATAAAAGCAGATGATGGGATGCATATTAACTGGCCGGATTTATATTCAAGAGGACGATGGTGGCTTGGAGAGGAGCCTGGGTACAAACCCAACAAGAAATACGATGAACAAATGACCGAATTACAAGCATTTTTTGATCAGTCAAAAGCACTTGCAACTTCTGAAACTCCTTCAAAGCACCTGCCGTATCAATCCATGCAAGGTGTTCTCGAAGGATCTCAAAGAGTGTTTATTCACGTACACCATGAAAAGGCTATTCTTGAAGCAATCGCTTTTGCTAAAAAAAATAATATCAAATCGATGGTAATTGTAGGGGGTGATGAAGCCTACAAAGTTGGAACAACATTGAAAGACAACAATATCCCCGTATTGCTTACCAGAACCCATTCTATTCCCAAAAATGAGGATGATGATTATGATCTACCTTATAAAAATGCAAAAAACCTAGTGGAGATGGGCGTATTAGTCGGTTTACAGAACAGCGGACAAATGGAGCGTGCTAATGCCAGAAACTTACCTTTCCAGGCGGGAACTGTAGTAGCTCATGGATTGGATAAAGAAAAAGCACTGCAATTAATTACTGAAAATAATGCCAAAATACTTGGAATTGAAGATACCATGGGAACGATCGCTGTTGGAAAAGATGCTACGCTGTTCATCAGTAAAGGGGATGCTCTGGATATGAGGACCAATCAACTGGAAAAAGCTTACATTCAAGGAAGAGATATTAGTTTGGAAACTCATCAAACAACCCTTTATAAGCGTTATAGTAACAAATATGGACACTAGTTGTAAACTATAGAATAACTGAAAAATGCTCTTACGTTGTTGTAAGAGCATTTTTTTTATGTATTTATATGATAATTTTAATGTTTAAACTCTTTCATATCTTCTAATGCACCAACCAAAATATTAACATGATTAAGCGTGCAACTTTCACCCATAATACCGATTCGCCATATTTTTCCGGCAAAAGCGCCTAACCCTCCACCAACTTCAATGTTGTAAGTATCCAACAGCTTTTTACGTATAACACCTTCTTCATTTCCTTCCGGTAAAAAAACAGAATTCAAATTTGGCAATCGATACGATGGATCAACTAAAAATCTGAATCCCAGTCCTTCCAGTTTTGAGACTAATACTTTATGAACAATTTGATGCCTTTTATAGCGCTTTTCTAACCCTTCTTCCAAAACAAGCCTTAGTGCTTGGTGTAATGCAAATATTGAAGAAACGGGAGCTGTATGGTGATATGCTCGTTTAGATCCGCTCCAATAATCCTTTACAAGATTAAGATCCATAAACCAACTTTGCACCGGCGTTTTTCTGTTTTCTAATACGTTTACCGCTGCTTTAGAAAAACTAATTGGAGATAAACCGGGGGGTGCACTTAAACATTTTTGGGTACCTGTATACACAGCATCAATATTCCATTCATCTACTTTAAGCGGCATTCCGCAATACGAAGTTACAGCATCTACCACCAACAAAGCTCCTGCATTATGAACCAGCTTACTAATCTCTTGAAGCGGTTGTAAGACTCCGGTAGAGGTTTCAGCATGTACGAGCGCTAACAATTTAGGTTTCTTACATTTTTCTAAGGCATTTTTTACCTGATCCTCGGTAATTATAGATCCCCATGGAGATTCAACTTTATGGACTATTGCACCACACCGTTCAGCAATAGCAACCATTCTACCCCCAAAAACCCCATTAACACAAATAATTACCTCGTCTCCTGGTTCCAATAAGTTGACAAAACACGTTTCCATTCCCGCTGAGCCGGGAGCAGATACCACAAAAGACAACTCATTTTTAGTCATGAACGTCTGTTGCACCATCTGTTTCACCTCATCCATCAATTGCACAAATTGAGGATCGAGATGACCAATAAGTGGTGTAGCCATAGCTTGTAGTACTTTGGGATGTACATCTGACGGGCCGGGTCCCATTAAAATTCTCTTATTTGTCTTTAGTTCGGACATCATTTCACACTTATTTTTATAGCTACAGTAGACCTGTTTGTTAAGCCATTAAAATTATGAAATAATTATTTGGAAGCATACAGACAAATGTCTGTCTCAACAAAATTCTTCGTAATCTTCTGAGAATTTGATAAAAATAGAGTGAAGGAATTTATCAAATTTGTCAATTCACTAAAATACCCTATCATTTTTATGAAAAAAATAATAGGCACAGCGCGCACTCGTGGTTAAATAATTAAGTTTTTTGTTTTTTCTTCTTTGCAGCAGGGAATAATACATTATTGAGTATCAGTCGATACCCGGGAGAATTAGGATGTAATTCTAGCTCCGTCTTTGGATCGCCTACTCTATGCTGATAATCTTCCGGATCGTGTCCTCCATAAAACGTAAAAAAACCTTTTCCTTTAATTCCGTGGATATACCTAGCCTCTCCATTTGCTTTGTTCTCACCTAAAATCAAAACATTTGATTTAATCTCCTGTGGATCATACGCTGTGGTTTGTCCCATAAACCCTTTGACCAAAGCTGTATGATTTTGACATAACATCGTAGGAATAGGATCCCATTTTGCAGAAAAATCCATGAGTGTAAAATAATCAGTGGTCTTAGAAACTTGCCTCTTTCTTGTCATATCAATGGAGGAAAATTCATAAATATTGGGACTCCGCTCTAATGTAAAATTCTTAAAAGCAAACGTTTTAGAATAGTCTATTTTTGATTGATATCCGGGATCACTTGGATCACCGTCAAACATAGGTTCACAAATATCTACATGCTCTGCAGATAAGGCTATCTCAAAACTATCGGTTGCACTGCACATGGCAAACATAAATCCACCACCAACAACATAATCTCTTATTTTCAGCGCTACAGCGAGTTTTTCATCCGAAACTTTATCATAACCCAAGGATTTTGCCAAAGCTTCTGCTTGTTTCTTCTCTTTTATATACCAAGGTGTAGCCCGATATGTAGCATAAAACTTTCCGTACTGTCCTGTAAAATCTTCATGGTGCAAATGCAACCAATCATACAGAATCAAGTTATCCTCTAAAACTTCCTTATCATAAATCGTTTCATAAGGTATCTCTGCATATGTCAACACCATTGTTACAGCATCATCCCAAGGCTGATTTCCTTTTGGAGAATAAACCGCAATTTTTGGTGCTTTCTCTAATATAACGGCTTCCATGTTTTGCGAGGGGCTGCTAATGCTAGCCAAAATTGACGCTGTTTCTCCCTCATCCAGTATTTCAAAAGATATTCCTCGAATAACACATTCTTTTTTGATAAGTTCAGTGTTGGGCAATAAAAAAGATCCCCCTCTGTAATTAAGTAACCACTTCACCTTCAAATCCTTGCTCAATGTCCAATAGGTAATACCATAAGCTTTTAGATGATTTTGCTGACCTTCAGCATCCATCGGAATTAAAATATAGGAGGCATTAGAGAGTTGAAAACAAAAAAATAGTATAAAAAACAAAAAGCCATACTTTCCTTTAGAAAGAAAGGAAAGCACAGGCTCTTTATTACTTCTATTTATTTTAGAATGGAATATCGTCATCTTCATTAGCTTCATTTATGCTACTCCCGAAAGCTTCCTCTGCACTAGGTAAATGTCCTGTGCTAAAAGGATCTTCCTCTTCTTTACCATCATTCATTTTAGAATGAAATTCAAAAGGAGTGCCAAAGTCATCTAAGTTATCAAATTTACCCAGATGCCCGATAAATTTTAACCTTATGTTTTCCAGACCACCGTTACGGTGCTTAGCTACGATAAATTCACCCTGCCCTTGTGTCGGAGAACGTTCTTCATCATCCCATTCATCAATTTTATAATATTCGGGACGATAAATAAACGATACGATATCTGCATCCTGCTCAATTGCTCCGGACTCCCTCAAGTCACTTAAAAGAGGTCGTTTACTTCCTCCACGAGTTTCTACAGCACGCGATAACTGTGATAAAGCAATTACCGGTACATTTAATTCTTTTGCCAGCGCTTTTAAGTTTCTTGATATTGTAGAGATTTCCTGTTCACGGTTTCCGTTTTTACCAGTTCCTCCTGCAGTCATCAGTTGCAAATAATCGATAACGATCATACGAATACCATGCTGCGAGCTTAGACGTCTTGCTTTAGCACGTAGATCAAAAATTGAAAGCGAAGGTGTATCATCAATAAATAAAGGTGCTTTTTCTAAATCCTTTACTTTAACATTGAGCTGTTCCCATTCATGTTTCTCTAATTTACCAGTTCTGAGCTTTTCTGAAGAAAGTCCTGTTTCAGAAGAGATCAATCGCGTAATCAATTGTACTGATGACATCTCTAAAGAAAAGAAGGCCACAGGAATCCCTTGACCCACCGCCATATTACGCGCCATAGAGAGGGTCAACGCTGTTTTACCCATACCTGGACGCGCTGCTACAATAATTAAATCACTGGGCTGCCACCCTGAAGTTAACCGGTCGAGTTTATCAAACCCTGAGGGCACCCCACTAAGTCCTTCTTTATTTGAAATTTCCTGAATTTTTTTCTTGGCCTGAATAACAAGATTTTGCGCAGTTTCTGTAGAACGTTTAATATTACCTTGAGTAACTTCATATAAACGTGATTCGGCCATATCTAACAGATCAAAGACATCGGTTGATTCGTCATACGATTCCTCAATAATCTCATTAGAAATTTTAATTAAACTACGCTGAATATATTTTTGTAAAATAATTCGCGCATGAAACTCGATATGGGCAGAAGAAGATACTTTTTGGGTTAACTGAACTAAATAGTAGTCTCCACCGGCTATTTCTAATTTTCCATCTTTCTTTAATTGGCTCGAAACCGTTAATAAGTCAATAGGTTCGGAGTTTTCGAAGAGTTTAAATATAGCTTCAAAAATATATTGATGTGATTCCCGATAGAAAACATCCGGATTGAGAATATCGATAATTTCATCAACACCTTTTTTATCAATCATCATCGCCCCCAAAACAACTTCCTCTAAATCAATTGCTTGCGGAGGTATTTTTCCTTTTTCAAGCGAAATTACGTTTCCCCTTCCGTAATTTTTTTGTTGAGATTGTTGTACTTTTTCCATAGCTACGAATGTAAACAAATTGTAAAGAGACAAGCAAAATCCCTGGTTGGGATTGTTAACTGTTCATAAACAATTGAACTGTTGATAACTTGTTTTTATTGTTAATAAGCATAAAAAAATCTGAAGTTACAAACTTCAGATTTAGTTAGTAAGTGGTTTTTTAGTACTTACCCTTTGAAGACTCCCATATCAGCATATTTATCCATACGCTTTTTTACCAAATCTTCTGGTGATAAGTTTTTAAGCTCCATATAAGAGCTATATATTTTTTCTTGAACCGTTTCAAACATTTTTTCTCGATTACTATGCGCACCTCCAAGAGGCTCTTTGATAATCTCGTCGATCAGTTTTTGCTTTTTCATATCAGTAGCGGTAAGCTTAAGAGCTTCGGCTGCCTGTTCTTTGTATTCCCAACTACGCCAAAGAATAGATGAGCAAGATTCTGGTGAAATTACCGAATACCATGTATTCTCCAACATCATTACTTTATCACCTACCCCAATACCTAATGCTCCACCACTGGCACCTTCTCCTATTATGATAACAGAAATCGGTACTTTCAGACGTGTCATTTCAAGAATATTACGTGCAATCGCTTCTCCTTGACCACGCTCTTCTGCTTCTAATCCAGGGTATGCGCCGGGAGTATCGACAAAACAAACTACAGGGATATTAAATTTTTCTGCGCTTTTCATTAAACGAAGCGCTTTACGATACCCTTCTGGATTAGCCATTCCAAAATTACGGTACTGTCTGGTTTTTGTGTTATAGCCCTTTTGCTGACCGACAAACATGAAGGTTTGATCGCCTACCTTACCAAGTCCCCCGATCATAGCTTTATCATCTTTTACATTACGATCGCCGTGAAGTTCTAAAAAAGAATCCCCACATATCGCTTTAATATAATCTAACGTATAGGGTCTGGATGGGTGTCTTGACAGCTGAACTCGTTGCCAAGCTGTAAGATTTTTATATATCTCCTTTTTAGTTTCGTTGAGTTTTTTTTCAATCTGTTTACAGGTATCTGTAACATCAACCTCACTCTCCTGACCTATCGCGCAAGCTCTGTTAAACTGTTCTTCTAGCTCTTTAATAGGAAGCTCAAAATCTAAATATTCCATAATAAGAATATATTTTTATTTACTAGGGTTAGCCGACAAATATAAAACTTTACTTGAGAAAGTTATACGATGACCTTTGTCTTTTTATTTTTTTTGAAATTTTTGAAAATACCGTTCAAAATTACAGTACTTATTATAATTAATGCTCCATAATAAAACGATGGACTCATTTGTTCTGACTCTCCAAAAATCAAGAATGCCAAAAAAATTCCGTACACAGGTTCCATATTTATAGTTAACATCACCGTATAAGGACTTAGATATTGCATTACTTTAACCGAACCTATGAATGCATATGCAGTACACACAGATGCTAATAACAACATATACATCCAGTCTGAAAGGGATAAATTGAAAAACTGAATTGTAAAACCGTTCATACCGCCAGTATATAGTGTTACACCTAATAAATATACAGTAATAATTCCTACTCCGCTCAACAATTCATAGAAAGAAATCATAGAAGGATCGTATTTTTGAGCAATCTTTCCATTAATTAAAGAAAAAACGGATGATAAAAATGCCGAACATAATGCATAGACTATTCCTAAAAAATAATCTCCTTCTACATTAAAAATAATGTATAATCCAACAATCACCAACATCCCAAACAGTAGCTCATACCAGATTACCTTTCTTTTATAAAAAATCGGTTCTAATACAGAAGTAAAAAAAGCACCGGTAGATAATAGTGCGAGTGTTATAGAAACATTAGACACCTTGATAGCTGCAAAAAACGTGATCCAATGCAGTGCTATCACGCCACCGGCCGCTATCAAAAGTAAGAGTAATTTATTGGAAACTTTTAATTTGATTTTTCTGAAATAAATAAACACCAGAATAAATCCGGAAGCCAAAAGCATTCTATACCAAACTAATGGCAGTGCCTCAATTGAAATCAACTCTCCTAAAATAGCAGTAAACCCCCATACAAATACAATAAGATGTAAGTGTAAATAATTTTGAAGCTTAACGTTTGGCATTATATAAAAGATAAATTGCTAACAATCCAAAAGAAACATTGGGGAACCAGACTGCAACTAAGGGAGGGAAATCGGACTGATTTGCCATAGTTCCCAATACTTTATCAATAAAAATAAATAGGAAGGCTAAGGAAATTCCCACTGCTAGATTAACTCCCATCCCGCCTCTTCGTTTCATTGAAGAAACCGCTACCCCTATAATTGTGAGAATAAATGCGGAGATAGGTATACTCCACCTTTTATAAGCCACCACTTTATAGCGATTAATATCAGAAGAGCCTCGCTTGCTCTCTTTTTCTATAAATTTTCTTAGTTCTAAATAATCCAGTGTTTCTGCGACATAGGTTACGGGAGTAAACTCGTCAATATTAAAAGGTAAGATGGTGTCTTTGATAGGTAATTTTTCAATAATATCCTGGTTCTCTTTCACTTCTCTTTTTACATAATCACGAAGCTCATAAATACTATCAGTTACATTATATGTAATCTTACGTGCAGAAATTTTAGTTTTCAACTTATTACCATCAAAATATTCCAACGTAAAATTAGTTGCGGATTTATCCAAGGGTCTAAAATCATTAGCATATAAAAACACGCTATCATTTATTTGTCGATAGACATTACTGGTTTCCTGAACCTTTTTATTCTTTTTTAAATAGGAGTATTTAAATTCATTGAAACCTTGACTTGCATTAGGCGCCAGAAATAATCCCATCGCCAATGCTCCAATACAAATGATTATCGCACCAATCATATAAGGACGTAAAAATCGCCAAAAAGAAACACCTGAACTTAAAAATGCAATAATTTCGGTTTTATTAGCAAGTTTGGAGGTAAACCAAATTACTGATAGAAAAACGAACAATGGAAATAACAGATTCGCAAAATACACAGTAAAATCTAGGTAATAGGCTATTACAGCATCTAGCGGGACACTGTGTTCAAGCATATTATCAATCTTTTCGGATAAATCTACAATAATACCTATTGGAATAAACAATAGGATCATTGTGAAGAAGGTCCCCAAATAGCGTTTTAATATATACCAATCCAGTATTTTCACTTACAGTCTTTTATCCATTTGTTTAACCATTTGCTCTTTCCATGTTCTAAAGTCTCCGGCTAAGATATGTTTTCTTGCCTCACGAACCAACCACATATAAAAACCTAAATTATGAATTGTAGCAATCTGTTTCCCTAGCAATTCGTTAACAGTAAATAAATGCTTTAAATATGCTTTAGAATATTCTGTATCCACAAAGGTGATTCCCATCTCATCAATAGGAGAGAAATCATCTTCCCATTTTTTGTTTTTAATATTGATTGTTCCATGAGCAGTAAACAGCATTCCGTTACGTGCATTTCTTGTAGGCATAACACAATCAAACATATCCACTCCCAAGGCAATATTTTCTAAAATATTAATAGGTGTTCCCACTCCCATCAAATAACGAGGCTTATCCTCAGGTAAAATATCAGTAACCACTTCGGTCATAGCATACATTTCCTCTGCAGGTTCCCCTACGGACAGTCCGCCAATAGCATTCCCTTGTGCGCCGGCGTTTGCAATATATTCTGCAGATTGCATACGTAAATCTTTATACGTGCTTCCTTGCACTATTGGAAATAGTGTTTGATCATACCCATACTTAGTTGGCACTTTCTCTAAATGATTAATACAACGATCCAACCATCGATGTGTCATATGCATGCTACGCTTTGCATATCGATAATCGCAAGGATATGGTGTACACTCATCAAATGCCATGATAATATCAGCACCTATTGTACGCTGTATTTCCATAACGCTTTCCGGGCTAAAAAAATGAAAAGAGCCATCGATATGGGATTTAAACTTAACCCCTTCTTCTTTAATTTTTCTGTTTGCAGAAAGCGAATATACCTGATACCCTCCGCTATCTGTTAAGATACTTCGATCCCAATTCATAAACTTATGCAACCCTCCCGCCTGTTCCAGGATCTTGGTTTGAGGTCTCAAATATAGATGATAGGTATTACCTAAGATTATGTCCGGATTTATATCATTTTTTAATTCTCTTTGATGTACACCTTTCACTGTTCCTACAGTTCCTACAGGCATAAATATAGGAGTTTCAATTACTCCGTGATCTGTGGTTACTTTTCCTGCTCTGGCGCTACTTTGAGCGTCCTTTGATAAAAGTTCAAATTGCATAATTTCTTTTTCGTCGTCGGCAAAGATAAGTATTACCATTAAATAGCTGTACAATATATCAAGTTTAAGACTAAAGCAAAACTTAGTACATATTGGATAGCATCATTACACCCAGATTGTTATTAACAAGAATATCTTAATTAAAAGCTGCTTAGACATTTTGCCACCCTCTACAAATCAACTATTTTTGACCTTTCATTATTAAGATAATAAGCAGCATAATGCCAAAAACACAACAATTAGAAGATTTTGTAACTCAAGTACGCAGGGATATCTTGCGTCAAGTTCACAAGGTAAACTCAGGACATCCGGGAGGATCCTTGGGTTGCGCTGAATTTTTTGTAGCACTCTATCAGGAAATTCTTGATCGTAAAGACGGTTTTGATATGGACGGTATTGGAGAAGATTTATTTTTTCTTTCAAACGGTCATATTTCACCGGTATTTTATAGCGTGCTCGCACGCAGCGGTTATTTTCCTGTAGACGAACTTAACACCTTTAGATTAATCAATAGCAGACTACAGGGACACCCTACTACTCATGAAGGATTACCCGGCATTAGAATTGCTTCGGGATCCTTAGGTCAGGGAATGTCTGTTGCCATTGGTGCAGCGCTAGCTAAAAAACTTAATGATGACGATAAACTTGTGTATAGTCTTCACGGAGATGGTGAACTACAAGAAGGTCAAATTTGGGAAGCTGCAATGTATGCTGCAGGTAACAAAGTAGATAATCTAATTTCGACAGTTGATTTGAACGGGCAGCAAATTGATGGTGCTACTGACAACGTTTTACCCATGGGTGATTTAAAAGCTAAATTTGAAGCTTTTGGATGGGACGTGATGGAAATCAAAAAGGGAAATTCTATTGCTGATGTGCTCGAGGGCCTTAAAGAAGCTAAAAGTCTTACCGGTAAAGGGAAACCCGTTTGTATTTTACTACATACTGTAATGGGTAATGGAGTAGACTTTATGATGCACACCCATGCTTGGCACGGTAAAGCACCTAATGACGAGCAGTTAGCTTTAGGTCTCGCACAAAACCCTGAAACTTTAGGAGATTATTAAAACAAATTTTATATACCAACAGTAACTGTTGGTATTTTGAATAGACACAACATGAAAAAATATATAGATACCGGCAAAAAAGACACACGTTCTGGTTTTGGTGCTGGTTTAGAAGCACTTGGAAAAACTAATGAAAATGTAGTCGCACTATGTGCAGATTTGATTGGATCTCTCAAAATGGATGCTTTTATAGCAGACAATCCTGATCGTTTTTTTCAGATAGGAATAGCAGAAGCTAATATGATGGGAATAGCTGCAGGTCTGACCATAGGGGGCAAAATCCCATTTACCGGAACTTTTGCGAACTTCTCTACAGGTAGAGTGTATGATCAGATTCGTCAATCGATTGCTTACAGCAACAAGAATGTAAAAATTTGTGCATCACATGCCGGACTTACCTTAGGTGAAGATGGAGCAACCCATCAAATATTAGAGGATATCGGTTTGATGAAAATGCTCCCGGGCATGACAGTAATTAATACTTGTGACTATAATCAAACCAAGGCTGCTACCTTGGCTATTGCAGACCATGATGGTCCTGTTTATTTAAGATTTGGAAGACCAAAGGTTGCTAACTTCACGCCAGAGGATCAAACCTTTGAAATAGGAAAAGCAATACACCTTCAGGAAGGAAGTGATGTGACCATAGTTGCTACAGGACATTTGGTGTGGGAAGCTTTATTAGCGGCTGAAACCCTTGCTCAAGAAGGAGTAAGTGCAGAGGTTATAAACATTCATACAATCAAACCTTTGGATGCCGAAGCAATTATCAATTCTGTTGCAAAAACCGGTTGTGTGGTAACTGCAGAAGAACATAATTTTTTAGGCGGACTCGGAGAAAGTATTGCTCGTGTCTTGGCAGAAAAACATCCTACTCCGCAGGAATTTGTAGCAACCAAAGATACATTTGGTGAAAGCGGTACCCCGGAACAATTAATGGAAAAGTATGGACTAAATGCTGCCGCTATTGTTTCAGCTGTCAAAAAAGTAGTTAAGCGTAAATAAATTTTAGCTTTTACTTATAAATTCAGAGCCTTCGGAAAGTTTTTCCGAAGGCTTTTTTAATATTTTCTTTAGAATAAAATTCTTAGCTGGACGTTTATAATTTTGAACACATTTTCATTTTACTTATTTATTCTAAAACGTTTTATCTTATGAAAAAAGCAATCATTTTAGCAATGCTATCGCTCACAACGATAGGATTTGCGCAGGACAAGAAAATTAATTTAGGTATTAAAGCCGGGTTAAACTATGGGGATAATGGCGAGATTGAATTCTCAGATGTTACAAATGCTGGAGAAAACATAGCCACAGAAGATGCCGATGATCGAGTTGGGTATCATATAGGTGCCTACATCAGAGCAAATATTACCGATAACATCTATTTAAAACCAGAATTCTTATATACTCAAAACAACAGTTCTTACGAAACATCGTTTGGCAGATCGAACTATAAAGTAAAGAGAATTGATGCACCAATTCTAGCTGGAATTACGGTTCTTGGCCCCCTGCACGTATTCGCAGGACCTTCGTTACAATATATTGTTGATACAGATCTGGAAGACATTGATCTTGAAGATGTAGAAAACGAATTTACAGTAGGCCTTCAATTTGGCGCTGGAATTCAGTTAGGGCGCTTAAATGCAGATATTCGTTATGAGCGCGGTTTAAGTGAAAATCAAGCAGAAGGAATTCAAGAAAATACAGGAGCTACCATACGTGTTGACTCAAGACCCAATCAATTCATTTTAAGTCTTGGTTTGGACTTTTAACATCCTTGGTAAACAGCAGAATCAAACAAAAAACCTGATATAATTGAAAATATCGGGTTTTTTGTTTGCATTTAATTCTTTATGCTTCGATCATCCTTATCTAGATGATTTTGGATTCCGTCACCATCATCATCATAATAGGTAATTTCGTCGCTACTGATAAAACCATCATTATTGGCATCGATACTTGTAATTTCATCCTTAGTTAATGTCCCGTCTCCATCATCATCTCTATCCGCGTAATTAGCAAGAGTATCACCGTCTGTATTATCATCGTTATCTATAACTATCTGATCATTATCTAAATCCTCCATATACGATGGAATGCCATCTGCATCGTGATCAGATTCATTAATCTTGTATAATTGCATAGTGAAGATTAAAGGAGAATATGCTGGTATACTGGTCGTTCCCGAACTATAATATCCAAGTCCGGAAGGCATGATCGCCGTTAAATTACCATAATCGTCAGAAAAACTAACGGTTCCATCCGGATTCTCAGAAGCACTTGAAGCGCCAGAAAATTCTGTAAGTGCCTGTCTAAAGCCAGGTACAACTCTAACCAAATCCATCCAGATTGGAGTTACGGTACTATCGAATATCTTACCATCATTCTTATTATCATCATCCGGACTTAAATCGTACAATAATTCTCCACTGTATGTAACTAATGTAGAGTCCGCAAACGTAGGTTTTCTAGTACTTTCGGCTCCTTTATTAAAATTTATAAGATAAAGTGTATAATCCACCTCTTCGAATTTTACGATTTTACTTTGCAAAAGAGTTGATTCACTGATTGGTTGTCGGTCCTTATTGTCTCCGGCAATGGTATCAAAAATTACAATATTGTAATCCGGGTTTGCAGGATTAGGGATGGTATCAAAGAAGTGTGTTTCCAAATACGATTTCAATATAGCTGCTTCTGCAATTTGCTGCTCCGCTCGGTCTCTTGGCGGAGCAATTTCTTGTCCTCCATCATCATCATTATTACACGCCTGAAGAGCGATCAATAAAGTACCTACTAATATCGTATATTTTGTAATCCTCATATGTTCTTTGTTTTGATGGCGCAAGATACAATTTTCTCGTACTTTTGCTTAAAGATTTTTTATATTAAAAACGCATTATAATACACTTTTATGCGAGTTGACAAATATTTATGGTGTATTCGATATTTCAAAACCAGAAGTATTGCTACCAAGGCTTGTAAAGACGGAAAGGTTAAGGTTAATGGAGATTCCATAAAACCCTCTCGCGATGTCTATCCTAACGACAAAATTACTGTTAGAAAAAATCAAATTACCTACGAACTTCAAGTTTTGGATACACCAAAAAGTCGACTTGGCGCTAAGCTTGTTGATATGTATCGTAAAGACATAACTCCGGCAGAAACGTTGCAAAAAATGGATCTTTTAAAATACACAAAAGATTATTATCGTAAAAAAGGAAGTGGTAGACCCACTAAAAAAGATAGAAGAGATATTGATGACTGGTTCGATGAGCCTGATAAGGATATAGACGCTAATAAGGAAGAAGAATGAAGTTAACGCCTGCATATTGGAATGAACGTTACAAAAAGAGCCAAACAGGATGGGACATCGGGTATCCATCAACCCCTCTGGTTTCTTACATTGATCAACTTGATGATAAGAAAATAAAAATCTTAATTCCGGGATGTGGCAATTCCTATGAAGCAGAATATTTGGTAGAAAATGGTTTTACTAATGTGTTTGTTTTGGATTATTCAACCGCAGCCATCGCCCAGTTTAAAAAAAGAGTTCCGAAGTTTCCCGAGGATCAACTTCTCACCTTGGACTTTTTTAAACTTATCGATCAGTTTGATTTAATTTTGGAACAAACATTTTTTTGTGCCTTAGACCCAGCCCTTCGTAATTTGTATGTTTCAAAAATGAAGGAACTGATTGTTCCCGGAGGTAAAATTGCCGGAGTTCTATTCAATAAAATTTTTGATAAACCCGGCCCTCCCTTTGGTGGCACCCTAGAGGAATACAAAAATATATTCGCAAAGACAATGAGAATAAAAACGCTAGAGCCCTGCTATAATTCGATTCCAGAAAGAGCAGGTAACGAACTGTTCTTTATCTTTACTATCTAGTAGCAGCTTACTTATAATTTTAAATTAAATCTCAACATTGATGAGCACAGTCAACAACACTATTTTAAGTCATACTCAAATTCAGCATAAAGTTAAACGCATTGCGTATCAAATTTATGAATCGAATGTGGATGAAAAAGAGATTATAATTGCAGGGATTGCAGATAACGGATATGTACTTGCAGAACGTCTGGCAATCGTCTTAAAAACCATTTCGCCCCTACAAATAACTCTTTGTAAGGTAGTTGTGGATAAAAAAGATCCGCAACAACCAATACAAACCTCGTTAGCAGCTTCGACTTACCAAAATAAATCTTTGGTGCTTGTTGATGACGTACTCAATTCGGGAACAACCTTGATTTATGGTATAAAACATTTTCTTGAGGTGCCTCTAAAGCGTTTTAAAACTGCCGTTCTTGTGAATAGAAATCATAAAAAGTATCCGGTTAAAGCAGACTTTAAGGGTATTTCTTTATCCACCTCTCTGCATGAGCACGTAGCAGTTACTTTTGGATCACAGGACGTAGTGACTCTAGAATAGTAAACTTTCTATCTCTAACGAGATTTCATCGGCTGTTTTTTCATCGGTATGGATTTTATAATCCGCCTGATTGTAATAAAAGGAACGTTCAAATAAATGTTTTCTTATAAAATCGTGTAACAACGTTCTATCTTCTATATGAGCAATGACTGGCCTTTTTTCTCGCGCTTTAAAAAGGCGATTGGTTAACACTTCCAAAGAAGTTTGTAAGTAGAAGCTTTTACTCGTAGGATCTTCTTGAATATATTTCATGTTTTCACCAAAACATGGTGTACCTCCGCCTAAAGAAATAATAGCATTTTTTGACGTTTTCAAAAGTTGATTTAAATAGAAAGTTTCCTTTTTTCTAAAATAAATCTCCCCTTTTTCAGAAAAAATAGAAGAAATTGATTTTTTTTCGTTTTCCTCAATATAAACATCCAAATCCAATAAAGGACGCTCTGTTCGTTGCGATAATTTTTTACCTATCAGAGACTTACCGCTCCCCATATAACCGATTAATACTATGTTCATATTGTATTTTTAAGTATGCTTACTCCCTGTAAAAACAGGGAATTTTAATTATTTACAAATTTAAATGAATTTCTTCTTGAAAAATAAATTAATGATAGTATATTTGCACCCGCATTCGAGGATTAAGAGTGTATGACCGAGTAGCTCAGTTGGTAGAGCATCTCCCTTTTAAGGAGAGGGTCCTGGGTTCGAGCCCCAGCTCGGTCACTTTTTTAAACAAGGAAAAATTTGTTTAAATGTTCTTAAGAATCGAATGATAATTTTAATGACCTGGTAGCTCAGTTGGTAGAGCATCTCCCTTTTAAGGAGAGGGTCCTGGGTTCGAGCCCCAGCCCGGTCACTTTTAAAAAGTATATTGATACTTTTTAGGTTTATACAAGCCGTATAATTAAGTATCGCAATTGCGATACTTTTTTTTTACGTAGCTTTGTGAAGCATCTATTTTGCCCAGGTGCTGGAATTGGTAGACAGGCATGGTTGAGGGCCATGTGTCCATTAGGGCGTGTGGGTTCGACTCCCATCCTGGGCACTATATTATTTATTCTTCTTAGATGTATATCTTTCCTTTACAGTAGTTTCACAGTTCAAAAAGTACTTAAAACTCGAATTTTATTTTTTATTTAACAACTCTCACGTAAAACCTTCCATTCTTTTACTTAAGTTTGTTTAACGATTATTCTAAAAAAGTGAACAACATAAAACAAAATTTCAGCATTAAAGATCTCGAGAATCTTTGCGGGGTAAAAGCACACACCATTAGAATTTGGGAAAAAAGATACAATCTTCTTACCCCGGAGCGAACTGAGACTAATATACGAACTTACAGTTTAACAAATTTACAGAAACTACTAAACGTTACTTATCTTGTTAACAGTGGTTATAAAATATCCCGAATCTCAAAACTTCAAAAAAATGAGATTGATGAATATGCCAGACGTATAGTTACAGAAAACAGCACGAAGAGTCAAGCCATAAATGCTTTTAAAATTGCTATGCTCAATTTTGACGTAGCTCTTTTTCATTCCACTTTTAACGAACTGAAAGAGAAAAGAACTTTCAAATCTATTTTTAACGAAGTATTTATACCATTTCTCACCGAAATTGGATTTTTATGGCAAACCGGTACTATAACTCCTTCTCATGAACATTTTATAACGCATTTAATAAAACAGAAGCTAACTTTATCTATTGAACAATTACAGCACTCGGTTGCTACAACAAAAAAGCGCACCTTCGTTTTATTCTTACCACAAAATGAAATCCATGACTTGGGAATTCTGTATGTTAATTATGAGCTACTTTCTCATGGATACAAAACCATCTATCTAGGTGCTAGTATCCCTTTGGAGGATTTGAAGCACTTAATTACCATACATCCGGATGTTACGTTTCTATCGTATTTCACTGTTCAGCCAGAGAAAGATGCAGTACAGAGTTATATAGAGCAATTTGATACCATGATTAATTCTGAAAAACAACTAGAATTCTGGATGCTCGGAAAGCAGATACAACATATAACTAATCGTGAGTCTAAAACACATCGCTACTTTGAATCTATTGAAGCACTCGTAAAACAATTATAACAACTATTTATGTCCAAAAAAGTTCATATCATAGGTTCAGGCTTTTCTTCTTTATCTGCCGCTTGTTACCTTGCAAAAGCAGGGTACGATGTTACGATTTTTGAAAAAAATAACGGTATTGGGGGGAGGGCTAGACAATTCAAAAAAGAGGGTTTTACATTTGATATGGGGCCTTCGTGGTATTGGATGCCGGATGTTTTTGAGAGCTTTTTTAACGACTTCAATAAGCAGGTTGCTGATTTTTACCATGTATCAAAACTTGATCCCGCCTATCGTGTGTACTTCGGAAAAGAAGATAGCATCTCCATTGGTGACACCTTAGAAAAAATATACAATGCCTTTGAAAAAGAAGAACCCGGAAGTTCAAAGAAACTGGCAAAATTTATCGCATCTGCCAAAGAAAATTATAACATCGCAATAAAAAATTTAGTTTACCGCCCAGGAGTATCTCCTTTAGAACTTATTACTCCGGAAACTATCATACGCATCGGACAGTTTTTTAGCACAATCGCAAAGGATGTAAAAAAAGAATTTAAGAATGAGCGTTTAATAAAAATATTAGAATTCCCAGTGCTTTTTCTGGGTGCCAAACCTAGTGATACCCCCTCTTTTTACAATTTCATGAATTATGCGGATTTTGGTTTGGGAACCTGGCAGCCCAAAGGCGGAATGTTTTCTGTCATAAAGGGAATGTCTGTACTTGCCGAATCTCTGGGAGTAAAAATTAGAACAAATACCGATGTTGATAAAATAGTTGTGGAAAATGGAGTTTGTAAAGGCTTACTATCTCAAGGTGAATTCATCCCTTCGGATATGGTCTTATCCGGTGCAGATTATCATCACACCGAAACACTTTTGGACAAGAAATATCGTCAATATTCTGAGAATTACTGGGCGAAAAAAACTTTTGCCCCTTCCTCTTTACTATTTTATGTTGGATTCGATAAAAAGCTAAAAAATATAGATCATCATAACCTGTTTTTTGACACAGATTTTGATACCCATGCTCGTGAAATCTATGATCATCCAAAATGGCCGGACAAACCTTTGTTTTATGCCAATTTCACTTCAGTAACCGATCCCGAAACAGCACCTAAGAATTGTGAGAATGGATTTTTTTTGATTCCGATTGCTCCTGGAATTGAGGATAATGCTACTATACGAGAAGACTATTTTAACCGAATAATCGAGCGATTTGAAAAGATCACCAACCAAGTCGTAAAAAATAATATTATATTTAAAGAAAGCTTTTGTGTTAACGATTTTAAACAGCAATATAATTCTTACAAGGGTAACGCTTATGGTATGGCTAACACATTACTTCAAACTGCGTTTCTAAGACCTAAGTTGAAAAGTAAAAAAGTGGAGGGTTTATTTTTTACCGGACAGCTAACCGTTCCCGGACCAGGGGTTCCGCCAGCGCTTATATCTGGCAAGTTAGTTTCGGGGCTCATGCAAAAGTTTCTACCTATAGATACAAAAGAACCTGAAATGATTTAAGCCCACACAGCTTAAGAGTATAAGATTTTAATTAAAAATAAATGAAAACAATATTTGACAACGTATCTCATGGCTGTAGCAAATTAGTTACCAATTCCTACAGCACCTCTTTTTCACTAGCGTCAAAAATGCTTTCGGATACAATTCGTCAGGATATTTATAACATTTATGGCTTTGTAAGGTTTGCTGATGAGATTGTGGATACCTTCCATGCTTATGATAAAAATGAGCTCTTTGATGATTTCGAAAGACAGATGTATGATGCTATTGATAAAAAAATAAGTCTCAACCCTATCTTAAATGCATTTCAGGAGACAGTTCATAAATATTCGATTCCGGCCGAGCTTTACGAAGCATTTATGAAGAGCATGCGATTGGATCTGCACAAGAGTGATTATTTGACAAGAGAAGAGTTTAAGGAATATATCTATGGCTCTGCTGATGTAGTAGGTCTCATGTGTCTAAAAGTGTTTGTCAAAGGCGATATATTGATATATGATGAACTGAAGGAGAGTGCCATGCATCTAGGCTCAGCTTTTCAAAAGGTGAATTTTTTAAGAGATCTTAAAGCTGACTATGAAGGTCTCAACAGAAGTTATTTTCCTGACACTGATTTAAATCAATTAGATGAACACTCCAAACTTATGATAATAGAAGACATCGAAAACGATTTTGAGCTTGGCCTTAAAGGTATTTTGAGACTTCCTATAGAAGCTAAATTTGGAGTATACACAGCTTTTATATATTACAAAAAGTTGTTACAAAAATTAAAAACAACACCGTCCTTAGAACTTAAAAACAAAAGAATACGGGTTTCTAATTATCAAAAAATTGGTTTATTGGCCAAGTCCTATTTAGATTATAGATTAAGAATTATTTAATATTTTTTATGCAAGTTTTACTCTGGCTTCTTGTTTTCCTCGGCACCTTTTTGATCATGGAGTTTATGGCGTGGTTTACGCATAAGTACGTGATGCATGGATTCTTATGGGTATTGCATAAAGATCATCATCATAAGAAACATAAAAGTTGGTGGGAAAGAAACGACCTGTTTTTTGTCTTTTATGCAGTTGTAAGTATGTCATTCATTATGTTACACGACGATACTACCTTCTGGGTAGGACAACCAATTGGCTTCGGTATTTTAGCCTATGGCATAGCTTATTTCGCGGTTCATGACATTTTTATTCATCAACGATTTAAAATATTCAGAAATGTAAATCACTGGTACGCTAAGGGTGTGAGACGTGCACATAAAATGCATCATAAAAACATAGGAAAAAATAAAGGCGAATGCTTTGGGATGTTAGTAGTGCCTTTTAAATATTTTAAAACTAAATAAAACTATACCTTTAATTAAAGTGGCTTGTCTTGCCAGTCTCCAATCGTTTTATAGGGTTGAAATCTAGCAAATAACTCTTCTTTATACCAATCGATGGCTTTGGTCTTCTGTATAGCTTTTACATGCCCCCTGCTTTTATACGCAAATTCATGTAAAGCCTCTTCGCTTTTCCAAATACTAAAAGTTGACATTTGTAAAGCAGGTACTTCTCCTATACCTCGAGTAAATAAAAGCGACTTATTGTTCTGTATTCCCTTTTGAGATTTGGGTACAAATTTCCAAAATACAAATAGCTTACTTAATTTTATAGTTGCTCTCGTTATTACCGCTAATTCATCGATAGTTGGATCAATATTTAATGCAGGAACAAATGGAGATTTTCCTGACCACAATCCCTTAGATTTAACATTTTTTAAAAAAATAGTGTATTGATATATAGTATGTCGCTTATACGCCTTGAAACTTTTAGATTGTTGAAAATACGCTTCTGCATAATGCTCGTTGTCCCACACTTGTAGCACCGCATATTCACTCCAATCAGGCATAGGATTGAAGTTTTCTTTTCCCGTACCTAAAAGTTTATAGAAAGACTGACCGGAGGTCTTTCGTAAAGGAAGATGCATATACAACATCATACAAAACGCCCATACCTTACTGTAAACCCCTTTGTACTTGAAAAATGTGAGTGTTGTAATCTGATTTTCCATTTATTTCACTATTAATGAATCAAGTAAACGTCTTACACTCTTACTATTCCAATCTGCAGCTCCGACCTTTTGCATAATAATAGCACCTCCTTTATCGATCACGTAAGTGGTAGGCAACGAGGATCCATCTAACGGCTCAGGAAACTCTGAACGGCTTCTATATATTGGAAAATTATAACCCTTAGATTTCATGAATTTATTTAAAACTACATTCTCTTCATTCGACACAAAGAGGAAAGCTACTGTATCCTTATAATCTGTATGTAATTCCTGTAAAGATGGCATCTCTGCGATACAAGGCGGGCACCACGTAGCCCAGAAATTGATGAGGATCACCTCTCCTTTGAGTTTCTTGAGATCTACTCCACTAGTATTGATACCTTCTAGTTTCCAATCATAAGAAGCAACGTATTGCCGATCCTGCTGCTCGATCACAGAAGGACTAAAAGCAAAAAATCGTGTTATATACACTTGTATGACACCACGGGTATAAGGAATCAAAAATAAGACAAGAATGAAAACAAATACTAAATTGGATATATTTTTTTTATTAAATTTCATATAAATTTGATCTGAAAAAAACAACTACGAGCAATATACCTAATCAATCGCAATATTCTGAAAACATCAAGATTGCATGAATATGACCATATTTGATAGAACGTAAAAAAGCGCAATCAAAGATCGCGCTTTAAAATTAATGATTACAATTATCAATCCAGTTATTTCCTTGAAACAGAATTTTTCAACCAAAGAAAATGAACTAGATTATATACTATTTAACGATCAGTTCCTTATCACTTCAATCGCATTTGAAAGTGCATAGCAACCTTCCAAATCATTTGCATTGCTTCCAACTAAACATCCTTCCAAACCATTTTCAAATCTAAGGTACCAAATAAGGCAGGTTCCAGGACCCGCATCATCAAAATTGATCATTTTTACATCTGCCAAAGTAGGAGGTACTCCTAAGATTGTACCAGAAGTATCCGTAATTACCCATGTACTATTAGTTCCTGATGCAGAAGAAGTATCCAAAACTATATTGCTCACAAAATCAGCATTTCCATCCACTACAAAATTAAAAGGCCCGCCTGAAATTGTGCCGGCACTTGCTCCGCAAGTTCTAACAACTTCTAAAGCATTGGATAAGTCATATGTTCCTACCAGATCGTTGGCATTCAATCCTATTTCTGCGCCCTGTAAATCATCCTCAAATCTTATATACCAAATCAAGCAAACACCAGCTCCGGCCTCATCAAAATTCACTCCTTCGACATCGCTAAGTGTGGGCGGTAATCCAAGAATATTTCCTTGATCATCGGTAATTACCCATGAACTATTGGTTCCAAATACATTTGTATCATCCAAGACGATCCCTAAAGCATAGTCTGCTTGTCCGTCAATAGTGAAGTTAAAAGGACCTCCGGAAATTATTCCGGCATTTGTAACTTGATTACGAAGAACGGTTAACGAATTTGATAAATCAAAATCTCCCTCGAGATCATTTGCATTCATACCCACTTCGGCTCCTAGTAAACCATCTTCAAATCTAAGATACCATATCAAACATGTCCCCGGACCTGCTCCATCAAAATTTACAGCTTCTAATGCCTCTAACGTAGGTGGCAATCCTAGGATCTTCCCCTGGTCGTCGGTAACTACCCAGCTACTGTTCTTGCCGAAAGCATTACTGTCATCTAAGGTAATACCTGTGACAAAATCTGCTTCCCCATCAATATCAAATTCAAAAGGTCCTCCTGAGATAGTACCTGCATTGGTAACTTGATTGCGTAGCACACTAATAGAATTTGACAAATCAAAATTACCAATAAGGTCATTTGCATTTAAGCCAACCTCAGCACCTTGCAAACCATCCTCGAATCTTAAATACCAAATCAAACATGTCCCCGGTCCTGCTCCATCAAAGTCAACATTTTCTACCGCTTCTAACGTGGGCGGCAACCCCAAAATTTTACCGGATTCATCAGTAATTACCCACGAACTATTGGCCCCTGAGGCGTTCGTGTCATCTAGCGTAATTCCTGTTACAAAATCCGCTTCCCCGTCAATATCAAATTCAAAAGGTCCTCCTGCGATGGTACCTGCGTTTACAGTTACTGTATTGTCATCGTCATTACTACAGGAAACTGCAAAAAAACCGATTACTAAAGCCCAAAAAATTAATTTTTTCATCATGTCTGTGTGTTTTATAAGTGTATGTTATAAAGTTAAGAACAACGATGATCTTAGAATGTTAGCTAGCTAACACTATTAGTAATTTTTATCCTGATTTTTGATCTGTAAAAATCTATATATTTAGATTTTTTTAGTTCATTTAAAAGTATGTTCAAGGTGGGTCTTGAAGTTCCTATAAGATTTGCTATATCCTTTTGTGTGTAAGGATGCGAGATGACCATATCACCCGTTTTAGGGCAATAATATCCATAATCCTCTCTGAGGTCATTTAAAAACTCTAGTAATCTCGTTTTGGTATCTTTAAAAAGTAAAAGTTGTAGCCTGCGCTCCATGCGTTGAAAACGCAATCCAATAAATTTATAAATTTTGAGACTGAAAGATTTGTTTGCCCTCATCATCTCATGCATTGTATCTACTCCAATAGGACAAACTGAGGTAGTGTTATCCATTGCCTGTGCGAAGTCTGTCCTCTGCACTTCTCCTAAAATTGCTTTTTCACCAAAAATTTCTCCTTTTGAAAGAATTGCACTGATAATCTCACTACCGTCTTGGGTGTAGGCTCCTATTTTAACCTTTCCATGTGCTATCAAATAAATTTTGGTGGCTGCGTCAGACTCAAAATAAATATAATCATACTTGCGAAACGTTAGAAAGCTGTGGTTCTCTTTATGTTTTTTGAATTGATGAGGGCATAGAAGATTGAATAAATTAGTATTCTCAAAAAACCAGATAGCACCCATAATGATTACGTTTAGACCTTTGTAAATAAATCGGTCGAAAGAGGTCTACAAACCTTACTTTCAAATAATAGAAAACTGGGTGAATTCTTACTATATTTCACAATTTTATGAAATACAAAAGCAATCAGATAACCTATAAAAAAGAAAATAAGTTAGGAGCCTATATTGAAGTCAATCAAATGAATAGCTAAAGATTAACTTTGATAGTTAACTAAACGATCTTAAAAACCGGGAATCTTTCTATGAGCATTTACTTTCCATTTTCAAAAAATTGAAATAGTAGTGTTTTAGAGACTGAACACTTAAGATAAATAACAAAAAGCTCCTGACAACAGGAGCTTTTGTCATTGAAAGTAATGTACTTATTAATTTTGAACTACACGGAAAGAAGAAATAATATCATTCCACCCATATTGTTGAAGACATTCTACATCAAAAGTAGCACTCGCTGCACGACCACTAAAATCCTTATCTGAATAAATGATTATTTTATATCCTTGCGCTACTTTGAAGCTCGAAATATCATCATTACGTGTTCCTCTGGCTAACAGATCATTAATATTATAATTACCTAATCCATAGGTTTGCGCACTACCTCCGTAAGGACAATCTCTATAAACAGTTACTATGTTGTTGCTGCCACCTCCACCACTTCCAGGATAAAGCGTACGAATAGCGACAAGATCAAAATTAGTAAATCCTTGCCAAGGTAGTACAGAAGAATTCATTACTGAGTTAGGATCTGAAAGTGGTGTGCCCTGAATTAGTGAACCACTAGTTTGGTTGGTATGAAGTAAACCAAAATTATGACCCATTTCATGCACCATAGTAAATAGTTTTCTTCCTGATTCCATATTGTTAAACCTAGTATTGATTTCGATCCAGCTACCAACTCTTCTGGAAGAACTTGGCAATAATGCTCTGGCTACCCAATTTTCATTTGAAAAACCTATAAAAATACGAGCATCCGCAGTATTTCTATCGTTTGTAAGAGAAATACGTAATTGAGAATCGTTGATTGCATTATATTGAGCAACTGCTTCATTAATAGCCGTTTTCCATGATTGTGGTACATTTCCTTCTACAAAATAAGTAATGTTACGAGCATTATCTGCACTTATAATATAAGTCCCTCGACGTTGTTTTTGATTACTATTGGCTTCCAAACCATCTCTCTTAATATAGTTGGCTACCTCTTTTCTAAAAATCAAAAGATCCTCATCAATAATGAACATATCGTTTGCTTCATCAAACTTAATTTCATCCCTCTCAAACCCTGAATTAACAAGAAATAAATAATAATCATCCAAATCAGCACTAGGTTCTATCTGATCTGAAAGTTCATCATTAGAGCAAGACATGAAGAAAATAGTAGTGAGAATGGTCAAAGGTATGACAATATTGTCCTTAAGATGTTTCATAAATTGTGTTTTTATAAGTATTTGGTTAATAGTTAAATTGAATTGTTATTTCATAAATTTATGAGAATCAAATTTTTATGAAAAATAATTTAGCCATGTGACAGAAATGCATAGCTGAATGACTTCAAAAATTTGCTAAACAACAAATTGAACCAAATGATTTTGAATTCTGAAAAATGATAATTTCATGAATACTCTTTTCTGTACTCACCCATTGATCTGATGTAAATATCAAAATTTCATAAAAAACAAAACTCCCCAAGAAATATCTTGAGGAGCCCGTCATTTATATTATCAAATCTAGCTTAATTAAGCATTCTGCTTCTTAATAAGGTTTAAAGCCGAACCTTCTTTGAACCACTCAATTTGTGGAGCATTATAGGTGTGATTCAGTTTTATTTCATGTTTTGAACCATCTGCATGAACAATTTCTAACGTCAACTGCTTTTCTGGAGCAAATTGATCCAGATCCAAGAAGTTAAATGTATCATCTTCCTGTATTAAATCGTAATCATCCTCATTAGCAAAGGTAAGACCCAGCATTCCTTGTTTTTTCAAGTTTGTTTCATGAATACGCGCAAATGACTTCACAATAACTGCTCGTACACCCAAATGTCTAGGTTCCATAGCAGCATGTTCTCTAGAAGAACCTTCACCGTAGTTATGATCTCCAACTACAATTGTAGGTATTCCGGCAGCTTTGTACTCACGTTGCGTATCCGGTACTCCTCCATATTCTGAGTTTAATTGATTCTTAACAAAGTTTGTCTTCTTATTATAAGCATTTACTGCACCAATAAGACAGTTGTTAGAAATGTTATCTAGGTGACCTCTGTATCGCAACCATGGACCAGCCATAGAAATATGATCGGTAGTACATTTTCCAAAAGCTTTGATAAGCAATTTGGCTCCTGTTATATTTTTACCATCCCACGGCTCAAAAGGAGTTAATAACTCTAATCGTTCAGAATCAGGAGCTACTTTTATATCCACTCCAGAACCATCTGCCAACGGTGCCAAATATCCCGCATCTTCTACTTCAAAACCTTTTGGAGGTAATTCCCATCCAGTGGGTTCATCAAACATAACCTCTTGTCCATCTTCATTAATCAACGCATCTTTCAACGGATTAAAATCTAAACGTCCTGAAATTGCTATTGCAGCGGTTAATTCTGGAGATGCAACAAAGGCATGTGTATTAGGATTACCATCTGCACGCTTGGCAAAATTCCTATTAAAAGAATGGACTATACTGTTTTTTGGTGCATTTTTAGGGTCACTATATCTAGCCCACTGACCAATACATGGACCACACGCGTTTGTAAAGATTTTTGCATCTAATTTTTCAAAAATTTGAAGCAAACCATCTCTTTCTGCTGTATATCTCACTTGTTCTGACCCCGGATTAATACCCAGCTCAGATTTCATTTTCAACCCTTTGTCAATCGCTTGCTGTGCAATCGAAGATGCTCTTGATAAATCCTCATAAGATGAATTAGTACAAGAACCAATCAAGCCCCATTCAACTTTTAAAGGCCAATCATTCGCTTTTGCTTTTTCGGTCATTGCACTCCCAACAGTCGTTGATAAATCCGGAGTAAACGGCCCGTTTAACAACGGTCCTAATTCAGATAAATTGATTTCTATTACCTGATCAAAATATTGCTCTGGATTGGCGTAAACTTCATCATCTCCCGTAAGGTGTTCTTTTACCGCATTAGCAGCGTCAGCCACGTCAGCACGGTCTGTTGCACGTAAATAACGCTCCATAGATTCATCATAACCAAATGTAGAAGTAGTAGCTCCAATTTCTGCACCCATGTTACAGATAGTTCCTTTACCTGTACACGACATTGCTGTAGCTCCAGGACCAAAATATTCTACAATTGCACCGGTTCCTCCTTTTACAGTAAGGATTTCGGCTACCTTTAAAATAACGTCCTTAGGCGCCGTCCATCCGCTAAGTTTACCTGTTAATTTAACCCCAATAAGTTTAGGAAATTTTAATTCCCAAGGCATTCCTGCCATTACATCTACTGCATCAGCACCACCAACACCGATAGCGACCATTCCTAGTCCTCCGGCATTAACTGTATGAGAATCTGTACCAATCATCATTCCTCCAGGAAACGCATAATTTTCTAAAACTACTTGGTGAATAATTCCTGCACCAGGCTTCCAGAATCCTATACCATATTTATTAGATACCGATTCTAAGAAATCAAATACCTCGCTACTGCTACTCATAGCAGATTTTAAATCTTTCTCTGCTCCAACTTTAGCCTGTATCAAGTGATCACAATGCACTGTTGTAGGTACTGCAACTTTATCTTTACCTGCTTGCATAAACTGAAGCAATGCCATTTGAGCTGTAGCATCTTGACACGCAATACGATCAGGAGCAAAGTCTACATAATCCTTACCTCTGGTAAATACAGATGTTGCATTACCATCCCATAAATGAGAATATAAAATTTTCTCTGCTAACGTTAAGGGTGTACCAGTAAGCTCACGAGCTCCATTCACCCGCTCTGCCACTTGGTCATACACCTTTTTTATCATATCGATATCAAATGCCATATATTACAATTTTTAGTATTGAAAAGTCTTGCGAAAATACGAATTTTAAAGCATTTTATTAAATGATTAGCTACATTCCTTTCTTTTTGCATAATTGAAAAAATATCGCTTATGAATTACTCATATCCACAAAATTGAAATAAAAAATCTGGTAAATTACCAAAAAAAGTCAAAGTTGAGTATTCAATTTTATCAATTATTCACGAAAACGTTATCGTTAAAAACCCTAAAACCGGTCAAAATTGAAAAAAGGAGAAGCATCACACTTCTCCTTTTTCTATAACTCAAAAATTAAGTACTTAAGACTTGTTCTTCTTTCTATTCTTACTACGAAGCTTGTCATAAAGCTCTAATTGCTGTTCATTCAGTGTTTCTTCAAACTCCTCTTTTTCTAGACGCTGTTGCTCTTTATGAGTTTTTATCATGGCCTTTTGATCTTCGGTGTAAAGATTTTTTAATTCTTTTCTTTTACGTTTACGTACACCTCTACCGTCTTTTAAGATAGCTCGTTGTTCATCATTCAAAGTTTTTTCTAGCGCTGATCTGTGTGTCTGTCTTGACTCGCGCAATGCTTCCCACGCTGCTTTCTGGTTCTCATCAAGAGAGGCTACAAATTCTTTCCTGTTTTCGTTGCGCTGCTCACGATGTTGGGCGTGTTGCGCCATAACACCTCCAATTGAAAAAATACTTAGTATACCTATCAATAACCACTGTTTCATTTCTTTCTTCATATCATTAAAGTTTTAAATTTTAATAATTAGACAGTTTGAAATGGAAAAGGTTTATTAATAAAGAGAAATATACTAAAAAAGACTTTTTATTATTGATTCAATAGATACACCTTCTGCCTCTGCTTTGTAGTTTTTAATCATACGATGACGCAATATTCCAAAAGCCACTGCTTTAACATCTTCGTTATCAGGAGAAAATTTACCTCGAACAGCAGCATGGGCCTTTGCTGCTAAGATTAAGTTTTGTGAAGCTCTGGGTCCGGCTCCCCAATCGATATACTGCTTTACCAAATCGGATGCTAATTCACTTTTAGGACGTGAAGCGCCTACAATCCGAACCGCATACTCTACGACATTATCTGCTACCGGAATACGTCTCACTAATTCCTGAAACTCCACAATCTCCTCGGCAGTAAATAAAGCATTGATATGATTATTCGTAGTTCCCGTAGTACTTTTTACAACTTCCACTTCTTCTTCAAAACTTGGATATTGCAGTTCTATGGCAAACATAAATCGATCCAGCTGAGCTTCTGGCAAAGGATATGTTCCTTCTTGCTCTATAGGGTTTTGGGTTGCAAGCACAAAGTATGGTAAAGATAGCTGATAGTGATGTCCTGCTACAGTAACCGCACGCTCTTGCATCGCTTCTAAGAGTGCTGCCTGCGTTTTAGGTGGAGTTCTGTTTATCTCATCTGCAAGGATAATATTAGAAAAGATAGGACCTTTAAGAAACTTGAAATGTCTGGTTTCATCCAGAATTTCACTCCCCAAGATATCACTTGGCATCAAATCGGGAGTAAATTGAATTCTTTTAAAATCCAATCCTAACGCTTTGGCTATGGTATTTACCATTAAAGTTTTTGCCAAACCGGGTACTCCTACCAGTAAGGCATGCCCCCCTGAAAAGACAGCAATCAATATCTGGTCGATAACTGCATCTTGACCAATGATTACTTTGCTTATTTCTTGTTTAAGCGCTTTATGCTTTACAACCAGTTTTTCTACAGCAGCAACATCTGACATATATTATTCGTTCTTTAACCAATTACCACTATACTCACAATTTCTATATTCGCCATTTACTTTGATGTACGTGTCCATGATTTTCTCATCCTGCCACTCACGAATCGCATCAATCTGCTTTTTCTTTAGGGCTAGTTCTTGGATTTTAAGATAATCATTAGCGTAGTCTGCTATATGTTCATCGTATCGATTGAGAACAGTAATCAATTTAAACTTTTTTCTTCCTTGACGATCTTGATCTGGTATTACAAGCGAAATCTCGTTAGTCTTTAATTTTGAAACCTGATCGTATAAAATAGGATCTACTTTAGTTAATTCAAAACGGGTATCGCCTGTCGTTGGATTGATCAACTGACCTCCATCCTCACGGGTTTCTTTCTCATCGCTAAATTGTCGGGCAGCATCTTTAAATTTTATGGTTCCTGCCACCAACTCCTGACGGATCGAGTCCACAAGTTTTTTAGCTGTCTCTACCGTTTCTCTTGTCACATCAGGAATTAATAAGATATGACGAACATCAATCTCTTCACCTCTAATTTTATCTACCTTTAATAAATGCCAGCCAAAATCTGTTTTAAAAGGTTCGCTAACTTCTCCTTCTTGCGCACTAAAGGCAACATCCTTAAACTCTTTGGCAAATGGTGTTTGACGGTTTAATGTATATTTTCCTCCTGTAGACTTAGAACCCGGATCTTGAGAATACAATACCGCTTTGGTTGCAAAACTACTTCCATTCTCCACGATATCTTCTCTAAACTGATTAAGACGATCAATAACTTTTTGTTCTTCCGTTTCCGGAACTTTAGGTTCTATGATGATTTGAGCCAATTCAACTTCTGTTCCAAACAAAGGTCGTTCATCTTCAGGGATCTCATCAAAAAACTCTCTTACCTCCTCTGGCGTTACATCGATATCCGTAATAATTTTTGCTCGCATCTTTTCTGCCAGTTTGTTAGATCTGTTGATTTCGAATAGCTCTTTTCTAAACTCATCAACATCATCTTTCTTGTAAAATTTAAGCACTTTTTCAACAGAACCTAATTCTCTAGTCATATAATCTAACTGTTGATCTACCATGCTGTTTACTTCAGCCTCTGGCGCCAAAATACTATCCTGCACCGCGTGATGTGCGTATAATTTACTTTCAAAAAGGCTTCCTGCCAACTGACATTGACTTACATTTGCTGCAGATACACCCTCACTGATAAGTTGTTGATAGGCTATATTCACATCACTATCCAAAATAACATGTTGACCAATTACAGCTGCCACTCCGTCAATTTTAACACGTTGAAAAGGCTTAATTGAATCGGTCTCTGTTGCTTCTACTACTGCTAAGGAATCAAGCTTAGCTTCATTCGTTACCTCATCCTCAATAATTTCTTGTGCAGTAATTGTCATTCCGCTGAATATGGTGCATAATGCACCGCAAAGCGCTGTTTTAATTATATATTTCAAATTGTTTGTCTTTAATCGCATCTTTAGTAATATCCTTTTCTAAATTTTTTGTCAAATTAAGTTTTCGACGGTTTAAGATTAGCTGTTTTATCGTGGGAACCATATATTCCAATGGTGCTTGCTTACCCGCTTCCAAAACTTCTAAAATTTTAATCATATAAATTCCTGAAGAATCTCTAATCTGCACAAATTTACCATCTTTTATTAGCTTCTCCCTATTATTTTCTTTAAGTATTGGTAATAAATTCAAAACTCTATCCTTTGTTACCCAAACAGAGTCATTGAAAGAATATGTAACATATTCCATTTTATTATCTAAAAGATCTTGCTTATCTTCATCATTATAACGCTCAATTTTTCGCTGCGTTGCAACAATTTCATCATAGTTCGATGGTAAATGTAAGTAACGTAATTGTACTATGTCAGTATTGAGATTAAAATTCTCGATATTTGATGTATAATACTCTTTTACTTCAAAATCTGAAATTTCAAGATCTATAGCTTCATTCACCACTGCATTTTTATAAGCGTTAATGTATAATGAGCTACGATAATCTTCTATCAGTTCTTCAAATGAAGCTTGCTCTTCTTCAGTCAAATTGAGTTTCGCCTGATCAATAAATAGTTGTTTTTTTGCCCATTGATTGATGAAGTTATTGATGATGCTTATACTATCCTCTTTGCTTGCTCCAACAGGAACCAAATTTGCAACATCCTCTTCATATAAATAAGACTCATTGACTCTGGCAACCGCGTTCTGACGTAATTGCTTTTTAAAATTCTCACATGAGATCAAAGCTACCAGTACAGGTATAAAATATAAATAACGCATTAATTCTTCAGTTCTTTTTTAAGATTCTTTACTGTAGTAGTATCAATTGAAATCTGATACCTGTCCTTGAGACTTCGCAACCACATTTGCTCTATAAAATTTTGATAATCTCCTATCACTAGTCCTCTATGCTCTTCTAAGGCCAAAGTTGCAGCCGGCAGTAATTCTTCAATCCATATTAACGTTGAATAATCTTTATTGTCTTGTAGCATATGATCTCCAACCTTTAAAGATTGCTCTTTTCTAAAATTCAATTCACTGTTCGGTACTATCACTTCATCAAATATTACCAGTACCAGATCGCCTGTGTTAACTGTACTTTTAATTTGTTCCAAAGATATTCCTTTTTGAAGTAAAGCTTTAACCTTTTCTAAAGTCTTCTTATTTACTGAAGAGGCTTTTATTATTTTATAACGTTTTTCCTGTTCATACTGATCAATATTTTGAAGATAAAACGCTTTCAATCCAAGAGAATCAGTTTGTGCTCTATTCCAAACATTTAATTCCATTAAATCAAAAAGTAAAAGTCCATTACGATATTCGTTTAAAACATCCGCATAATCTGAGTTTTCTGATTCTAAATTTTCTAAATAATAATCTCTTGCAATTTTACTTTGAAAGGTAAAAAGATGTTTGTCAATAGATGTGGTATCCCGTTTCATCTTTGAAGGAGATGTGTTCATAAAAGTTAAAAAATCTAAATAACTAATACTTTTTGCCCCTATAGAAAATAACTCTTTTTTTTCATCTTCTTTACTAAGCGTTAACTCTGATACAGGAGTATTTGACAGAAGTGTTCTAAAAAATGTCTTGCTCTCTTCACTCAAGAAAAGGTTGTATTTTTCTATTAATTTTGTACTGAAAGAATCTGTAATACTTTTAGATCGATCGTCTCTTCTAATTTGATCTCTTAATTTATCTTCAATCTCCTTAAAAGATTCTAAAGGCTGTTTATCTATTAGTTTTATAATTTGCCAGCCTTTTTTAGTTTTGAACGGTTCTGATATAGCTCCTATAGTATCAAGTGCAAAGGCTGTATTTTCTAATATTTCGGAATTAGTTCCCCCTTTCTTAAAAGGTTTCATCTTACCACTTACTTTTTTTGTCACTTTATCCTCACTATGTGCCGCGACAAGAGATTCAAAAGAGACTCCTTGTTGAAGTTGATCATAAAGAAGGGTAATCTGCCTTTTTGCCTGTATCGCTGTGCGATCCGTATTCTCTCTAATAAGTAAGCTAGCAATAGTCACATATCCAGCAACTTTTTCTTTAGCAATGGGCATTACAATATGAAACCCGAATGGTGTGCGAAAAGGCATAGAGAGTTGTCCTACAGCTGTTTTATATGCCGCTGTTTCAAACGGATACACCATTGAAAACACTGTAAACCATCCTAAATCCCCTTTATTACTCCTGACTGAAGGGTCCTGACTGTTTTTAAGAGCTACGTCCTCAAATGACGCTCCATTTAAAATTGAAGTTCTAAGTTTTACCAGAGTTTGATAGGCTTGTAATGTATCTTTTGGCAGCGCGTGGTCACCAACCGTGCGAATAATATGTTTTGCACGTACGCGATACTTATAGCGATCATAAGCTTCCTGCAACAAAGTCTTAGAAACGGTGGTGTCGCTAACATAGTTCGATTTTAACTGATTCTGATATCCCGATAATTCAGTCAAATACGACTCTTTTTTATCCAGCCCTAAACGCTTAGCTTCTTTAATTTTAAGCTTATAGTGTATAAATAAATCTAAATATTGATCAAATTCAAGTGGATCTGACGTTAGGGTCACATCTTTGTTTTTGAAATATACTTTTTTGAACTCGTCAACAAACACAGGTTCATCATCAATAGTAAGCAAAACAGTGCGCTGATCTTGTCCCGAAAGCACTGTAACAACTAACATTGTCAGTAGTATAAAAAAGATGTTTTTGTTCATAATACACAGAAAATTTCCCGGGGATCGGACAAAAATAACAATATTACCATATTCTACAACTACCTTACTAACGAATCCTTCAATAGAATCGTATCTACCTCATTTTCTTTTGATCTTATTAAACGATTCTCTTTACCCCTATTTTCAACATAATTTTAAAACAGTTTATATATTTCAATAATTTGTAATACTTTGCTTCTTTCGTATAAAAATAGCAATGGAAAAGAAAATAAAACTAATTTGGGATTTTAGAGGACCTTCGGCTGAGTTAACAGCAAAACATCATGAAATCCATTTGAAAGAATATGCTACTATTGAGAAACTCACCTATTTTTTAACCGGACAAATTGATATCTCTGATATGCATAGCATCGCTTTTATGGTGGTAAATAATCAGGATATGAAAAAGGTACGAGATGCCCTGAAACCACATCGTGGTCAACTTTATAGCGAATAATTGAGTTACAACTCTAATCTTTAGCAAAGTACTTCTATATTTGCACTTTATTACTTTAACTTACATACCATAATGAAAAAAATAGCTTTATTAGTTTTGATCTTCTTAACTGGTTTTCAAATCAACGCACAAAGTAAGGTTGGAACCATTGACAGTGAATTTATCTTATCCAAAATGCCTGAACTTACAAAGGTTCAAGAAGACTTAAACGCTTATAACAAAAAACTAGAGGGGGATCTAAAAGTAAAAGTCGACGAGTATCAAGCAAAAATCGAAGCCTATAAAACACAAGCTGAAACTTATAGTGATCCAATGAAGAAAACGAAACAAGAAGAGATCATTACCCTTGAGAATGATATAGCCAAGTTTCGTCAAAATGGTTCTAAATTGTTTCAGATTAAGCAGAATCAATTGCTACAACCCTTATATCAAAAAATAGGTAAAACACTTGAAGATATCGCAAAGGCAGAAGGGTATTCACAAGTACTTACCATCACCAGTAGCGGACTTGCTTACATTGATCCTAAATTTGATTTAACCAAGTCAGTAATGACAAAATTGGGTATAAAAACAGAAGAATAATTACATTACTTCTTTCCAAAATAAAAAAATGCATGATCGGTGAACCGATCATGCATTTTTAGTATCCTGTTATACTTACGGCTTACCTACTGTAATTTGGCGACTCTTTAGTGATTGTCACATCATGTGGATGACTCTCATTAATTCCACTAGCTGTAATCTTCACGAATCTTCCTGTATCCTTTAAGGTAGCAACATCTGCAGCACCACAATACCCCATTCCTGCACGTAAGCCCCCTACAAATTGATGGATACTTTCGTATAAATCTCCTTTATAAGCAACACGACCTACAATACCTTCTGGCACCAGTTTTTTAATGTCGTCCTCTACATCTTGGAAATAACGATCTTTTGAGCCTTTTTTCATAGCCTCTACAGAACCCATTCCGCGATAAGTTTTATATTTTCTACCTTCGTAAATAATAGTTTCTCCAGGGGATTCTTTTGTGCCGGCCAATAGCGATCCTAACATTACACAGTCAGCACCAGCTGCTATAGCTTTTGGAATATCACCTGTATAGCGTATACCTCCATCCGCAATAACCGGAACTCCTGATCCTTTGATTGCCGCTGCTACTTCTAATACTGCGGAGAATTGAGGGAATCCTACTCCCGCAACTACACGTGTGGTACAGATAGAACCAGGCCCAATCCCTACTTTTACAGCATCGGCTCCCGCATCAACCAAATACTTTGCTGCCTCAGCCGTAGCAATATTTCCTACGATTACATCAAGCTCAGGAAATTTTTGTTTTATCTCTTTAAGTACACTAACCACACCTTTTGTATGTCCATGCGCTGTATCAATTACTACAGCATCTACTCCTGCATTGACTAGTGCTTCTGCCCTATCAACTGCATCCCCTGTTACACCAATAGCTGCCGCCACCCGAAGTCTCCCTAAGGAGTCCTTATTTGCGCTAGGCTTCAAAGTAAGTTTTGTTATATCTCTAAAGGTGATAAGACCAATTAAAGTGTTTTGATCATTAACGACAGGTAGTTTTTCTATCTTATTTTTTTGTAAAATAACCTCAGCCTCTTGTAATGAAGTTCCTTCTCCTACGGTCACAAGGTTATTGCTTGTCATTACCTCAGAAATAGGTCGTTGATCATTTTTTTCAAAACGCAAATCTCTATTCGTTACGATACCCAATAATTTTTTCTGGTCATCTACAATTGGAATTCCGCCGATACTATGCTCTCGCATATTGTTTTTAGCGTCTACCACCTTCGCATTAAGCGGTAAAGTTACAGGATCGATGATCATTCCACTTTCGGCACGCTTTACTTTACGAACCTTAATCGCTTGCTCATCGATTGTCATGTTTTTATGAAGCACGCCAATACCTCCCTCTTGTGCCATAGCAATAGCCATACTACTTTCGGTCACAGTGTCCATCGCCGCAGAGACAATTGGTACATTGATCGAAATGTTACGGGTAAATTTAGATTGAATATTTACATCCCTAGGCAATACTTCTGAAAAGGCGGGAACTAAAAGGACGTCATCATAGGTGAGACCTTCACCAACGATTTTGGATTCGTGTGCTGTCATGGCAATTAAGATTTAATTGCGAGCAAATATACGTTTTTTTATTTCTTAAAAATCGATATCCCCTTGTTAAAAACAAGAGGATATCATAAAATTATTTTCTATAGACTTTCCGTTTAGAATCCAAAACCAAATCCTACCTGAACCATATTCCTTTCATCAGAATTGAACACCCCTATATTAAATGCCAAAGCGTTGAGTCCACTAATCCACAAACCACCTCCTTGAGAAGTATGCAAGGTGTTGGAGTCATCATTATCAACCCACACTCGTCCGTAATCAAATCCGCCGTATACTCCAAAGGTAATTGGTGCCACTGCCGTGATAAAGCGTTTGACTCTAAGTTTTAAATCTGTGCTTTGATAGAAATATGCTTTTCCACTAAAACGCTCGTTTCTAAACCCTCTCAATCCGTTATTACCACCGATCGACGGAGCGTGATAAAATAAATAATCATCTCCGATATTTGTTTTCCCTTCTAAAGTGGTCCCTAATACCAAATGACCCGAGCGTATAAGTTTATGACTTGCACCTAGTTTTAACGACACATAACCAAATTGATTATTGCTTTCGGCAATATTAGTTTTATACCCTCCCTTGATTCCAAAATAGATGGCCTCGGTTGGAAAATCTTTGGCATCCTGATTATAATAATAGAGCCCGGCTTCCCCTCCAACATACTGTTGTTGCTCGAAGGCCAAAGGATTAATATTTTGCTCGGTAAAAAAGCGATCCTGCTCTTCTTTGACATTGAATGATTCATACAATGCTTTTACTGAAATAGATCTGTGTCTGATCCCTGCAGAAAATTTGATCTGTTGCATTCTTGCTCGGTTATACGATAAGCCATTTTCATCATCTGTATTTACAGACTCATTACCAAAACCAAAGAAGTTATTTGCAAATAACTCATTTGTGAAATAACCCTCCACCTCAAAGTTCCATTGCGGGAAAATATTTGCAAACTCACCTTTATACGACAACTCTATTCCTTTTAATAGAAAGTAATAATTTGCACCTATTTTATGTTGATATCTAAATGGATTCCCATTAAAACCATTATTTGTATACGTATTTACAGCGCCCAAGAAAAATCCATCGTCAGGATTATACCCTAGCGTAGGCAATAATACATTATGGTTTTCTTGAAAATATCTCCAATGAAAAGTATTGGTTTCATATAGATTAGATAAATATTTTGCCGGTGATTTTTCGTCAAAATCTGAGTCTTCAAATTTCCAGTCGTATACTTTTAGTCGTTTTTTATTCTTAGTTATGTACTTATCTTTCCCATAACCTCCTATGATACGAATAAAAATTTCATGGTCACCTTCCCCAACAATTTCAAAAGTATCGTCGTCATTTAATCCATAAATCCATAATTCTTTTGTTTGATCACGATCAAAGGTTCTACTATATATTTCCTTATTCTTTTCGTCAGATAATTTCCGCTTAATGGTCACCTTAGTCTTACCTTCTGTAAGTCGTTCTATCAAGAAATGATCATCTTTATGAGTTCCTCTTATCGACACAGTATTGTCAAGATATTCCCCGTATGCCTGAGCATATTCGTCTAATTTAGATAATCTCGTTTTGAGGTGTTGCTTAATCTTAGAAGCGGTGCTATCTTGAACCTCAGCCGGAATCCTATTAAAAGCCGCATCGATTGTCTCTGCGTTCAGCTGCTTTTGAATTTTTAGCGCTTCTTCTTTCCATACCTCTGCACCATATTTAGTTATTAACGCTCTATCCAGATCATTTGCTTGCGCATTATACCATTTTACATTATCAATTTTGGAATCATAGGTTTGCCAGAATCGAGTATTGGGCATAAACATTTGCACTACAGGAATTCCTACTCCATCAAATTTTGAAAAAGTATTATCACGATCTCTTGGAATTGGAATGAACATCTTATCATCCTCACCAGTCTTGTACTCCATCCATCTCCATTGATCCTGATGACGATCCCAGTCTCCTATCAACATGTCAAATATTCTTGCCCGAACATAGGCTCTTTGATCGATGGTATACGATTCATCTTCTTTTATTTTTTCAAGCATATCTGTAGTGCTCTCAAAATCAGAAATCTCTCCCGGCTCATTCGGATTGGCTCTATTATAGCCCTCAAAGTTCTTCTGCTCTTCAGAAGGTCTCTCTTCTACAAAATATAGTTCGTCTCCAAAATCAACATTGAATTCTCCTAATCGTTCTTGTTTAGGTATATAATAAAGTTCAGCCTTTGAATGGTTCACGTCCACCGATTTTGCGAGAGGATCAATCACCAACTGCATGAAAGGATGGGTAGTCGTAAAGAAATCTGAAATCAGATCCTCTGCCATAGTATTTTTATAATCTTCTGCCGTATAAGCAATTCCTCTCACCTTAAACTTCAAAAATTTCAAAGCATTTTTACGCAAAGAACGCATAGCATATTGCTTACCGTCTTTATCAATAAGTCTTAAAGAAAATGACTGATGTCCTCCTCCTTCTTTCTTCACGGTGAGTCCACCATGCAAAGTATCCAGATACGCAACTTTTGCTGTTACCGGAGTTCCAAAATAATCTCGGTAACGATCTCCCCATAAAAGCTTGTAAAATCCTGATTTCTCTAGCTTATCTTCGTCGGTTAGCACGGAGGCTTTCTCAGTTTTACCATATTGTTTTCTCTGATACTCGACAGTTAGATCCTTTTTAAAAGGTGGCATTACAGTAAAACTATAACCGCTTTCTTTTTCATCATTAGTTATAAAAGTAACTTGGGAAGATCCATCCCCATAGTAATCAACTTTAGCAAAACCTTTTTTTCCGTGTGTAAATATCCCTTCAAAATCCAAAGAGCCTCCCACTGTAGTTAATACTCCTTTAGATCTTTTGGTTGCTGATTTTGAACCTAATGACCCGCTTATGATCTGATGAAGATCCCCACCTTTTAAATATTGTAAATTTTCTTCGTGGCCCGAAACAATAGTAACACGATCAGAATTTTTGGCGATAGAACTTACCAGAATACGCAAATAGCGGTATCGTCTGGCATTGAGTTGCTCTGGAGAAAAACCAGCAATATCTTTAAAACCATCGTAGATATTTCCAACTAAGGGCAAAGGAAGTAATTGACTGGAGAAGGTGTCTTTTCCCGCATATTCTCCATTACTGTAAATAGGATGATGCATTGCGATGATCACGTTTTTATCCTGAGCATCATTTATATATCCTTCTAGTTCTTCAGCAAATCGTCTTCTCGTAAAAATATCTGTACACTTTTTGTTGATCTCCTCTACTTCACCCCAATTTGCAATAAACCAAGGAGAATTTACTACGATGATTGCTAACTGATCATTTACTTCAATATATTCTAGCGGACAACCATTTTTTTCTTGATATTCTACTTTCTTTTGTTCCTTTTCTTTGATATAATCTTCATACTCTTCAAGATCATCAATATCACCTGATTTCCACTCATTGTTTCCGGGTATAAAAAGTGTTCTTCCTTTATAACTGGCAACAAGTTGTAATTGCTGTTCGAGTAGTTTGAAATCTTTGTCTTTGTTTTTTCGTTTAGGAGTAACGTTGTCTCCTAAAAAAATCATCGTACTATTCTTATCTGCCTTCTGAAGCGTTTTTGCCAGTTTATCTACTACTTTACTATCGGCAGGGCTTTTAGCATTTCCCAATCCACTTGCCAAGTAAATTGTGTGAGTCGGGCGCTTGTCAGAAACCTTGGTAGTAGGCTCTGACAACCATTGGGGCTCGTAGGTCGCACAAGATATTATATAAAAAATTGAAAAGACTGATAGGGCTATTCTAGCACTTACGGCGGAATAATATTTCATTTGTCTGATATTAGGTTATAAACACCTTTTAAAAAGTCTCACGTATAAAAGAAAGAAACGCTGCATAACTCAGTAAATCTGGTGCCTGATATAATTGACTAAATTATTACCGGATCCCATGACTGCAATGAGCATTTAGGTAACTTTATGATTAAAAGAGTGGTTTTAGCATTTTCTTACCATTATAAGCCGGTTACGTTAATAAATTTTTAAGAGTTATCGCAGCATTTCTTTTTTCTTTGAAATAAATTTTTCGCCAAAAATGCAGGCTTTTTCCTTTATAAAGTGAGGTATTCACCTGAAGAAAAATAAACGACTAATAGTATCTTTGACTATATAGTTATTTAAATATGCTATATCATCTAAAAAAAATAAACGTCAAGATATCGTAACTACGCTCTTCTTTTGAAAGTGGGCCAGCCGGACGGAGCAATAATGATCATCAACTCAATAAACGTAGGGGATGACCGGCACAGTGGAAGCTTTCAGAAATCATCACATACGCATCTTGAGGTTTATTTTTTTATATCCTCGGTAGGGTGCAGACACTTTTAAACGTTTTACTTATATAGCGAATACTTTACATTGATAAAGTACGCCGAATACAATTTTAGTCATGCATTTGGGGTTGCATACTTGACAGAGACTCATCTAATTTTAAGATGAGTCTTTTCTTTTGAAGTCATTTTTTTTCACTTACAGGTAGGGTGGAATCATCCTTAAGCGTTTTACTTATATAGCGAATACTTTACATCCATAAAGTACGCCGAATACAATTTTAGTCATGCATTTGGGGTTGCATACTTGACAGAGACTCATCTAATTTTAAGATGAGTCTTTTCTTTTGAAGTTATTTTTTTTTACTTATAGGTAGGGTGGAATCATCCTTAAGCGTTTTATTTATATAGCGAATACTTTACATTGATAAAGTACGCCGAATACAATTTTAGTCATGCATTTGGGGTTGCATATTTGATCAGCGTCCAACTTTAAAAAAAGTTGGACGCTGCAGTTTTATATATTCATATGAACGATCATTCCAATACAAAACTAATCCCACCTGAAACTATCATTGCGTTGAGACCGCTATCGCGTTCATAGTAATGTGCAGAAATGTCAACTTTTTTCAAACCAAATGAAAAGACATGAATCTTTGTAAATATATCCGTATAGCTAATACCTAAGCCAAACTGATTAGCATTGAATTTTGAGAGATCATAATCTGATGTGTAAAACTCCTGAGTAGACAAATGTTCGTTGAACGGAGCAAAATAATCTGCTGCACGCTGGTTATAGAAACGATAACTAGGATACACCGTAAGATTATCTGTAATCTTGTACGGAATTTCTATAGACGCTGTATGTGATCGTATATTCCAATCATCGGCGTAATACCTATAGAAAGAGCGAAAAATGATTTTTTCGTTTAGATAATAATGCAAGCGACCACCGCCCGCTATTTTGAATCGTGAGTCTGGCAATCTTTCTACATCATCGGCATATGTGAAATTTTGAATAATCAAATCAGGTATATCAGAAAACTGGACACGTTGAAAAGGAGTTGACAATAAGCCTTCTTGATAAATCACATCAACGGACAAGGATCCTTGAAGTTTTTTAGATAGAATCTGAGACAAACCTAGCCCTAATGAATAGGAATTACGCGCTTCGTCCTCAAAAGGAACAAAAGAAGGTTGATCTCTCAATTCAGAAGGATAGATTGCATTCCAAGTATCTAAATATATATTTACATTAGCACTGAGCTCAGTGTTTTTTTGATTAAACAGTCTTGTAAAACTTCCTCCAAATCCAACCGAAAAGTAATCATACTCTGTTGCTATAGCAGTATTTATTGACCAGATCGTGTTGCGATCATTACTACTATGGCTATAGGCTAATTGCAAGGTGCTCAAGATATCACTCTTAGAAGCTCCCGAAGATGCAACATATGGATCAGCCTCTTGATCTCCGTCAAATGGGTTTACATTACTTGACGAAGCTGAAGTATATGCCGAGATCCCTGCATCTATCGACAACACTTCGTCGTCGCTTAAAGGAATGGTTACCACTATAGTGGGTGTAACATCTGTTAACTCTTCGGTTCCTATTCCGCCTGTTACTGCCGCATTCTCACCCTCTTGCGTATAATAACTCATTAAAAAATCCAATTCTGTAGCATCTAACACTCTTTTTTTATAACTCGTCTTAGTTGCTAAGGAATCTGTTTGTGCAAAACTGCCTATACACGCCAATAGACACCCAAGAAACGTAAAAACTCGTAAATTCATCGAGGTATCCAGTTTACCATTATCAGAATCGGTCATGCGGAATACTCTTTTAATTACAACCACAACCACCTCCAGTTTTACCTCCGTTGGCACCTGCCGCAGCTTCTCTGTACGCTTGAAAATTTATTTGAAATCGATCTGTTTTTTTTGTGTTTAGTTCCATATCCGGATCATTGATTGCAACTTTTTCGTATTCTTTTACTGTAGCACAAGACTGTATGATCGTTACAAATACTAGTGAGATAGTTATTCCTTTTAAACGCATAGTTAGTCATTATTAATTTGAATATGTTTTGAGGTGCTAATTGCTCCATTATCTTCGACAATAATACCATCAACATCAGGTAACTGATTGACTCTGTTAATTCCTTGAGAAACACCCATCACAAAAATTGAAGTTGCCAGTGCATCTGCCAGTTCTGCACTGGGAGCGAAAACAGTAGCACTTAAAATTCCTGAAGCCGGATAACCGCTTCTGGGATCGATTATATGGGAATATCTTTTATTATTAAAGGTAACAAACTTTTCATAATTGCCAGAAGTCACCACTGCTTTATTGTACAGTGGCAATAACGCATACGCCTCGGATTTATTTAATGGATTTGTTATCGCTACTTTCCAATCGGTCCCATTAGGCTGCTTACCCCATGCGTTCATATCTCCAGATGCATTGATTATGCCTGCTTTTACTCCTTTACTCTGTAGTACTTGCTTAGCTTTATCAGCGGCATAACCTTTACCGATAGCACCAAACCCTATCTTCATACCCTTTTTTGTCAAAAAAACTGCGGAATTTTCGGGATATAGGATCACATTTTTATAGCCAACTTTAGCCACAGAAGCTTTTATCTCTTCATCTGATGGCATGGTACGCATGCTTCCATCAAATCTCCAAATTCTATCCATCGACGCATAGGAAATATCAAATGCACCATCTGTAATCTTTGATATACCAATAGCGCGCTCAATTAAATCGTATAATTCCTTTTTTACAGCAACAGCTTGAATTCCGGCATTTTTATTGATTAATGAAGTTTGAGAATTGACGTTCCATGAAGAAATAAGCTGTTCAATCCTTTCAATCTCCTCTATAGCCAAATTTATAAAGTAAGTACCTTCGTTTTCTGTTTCAGCTACCACGGTGACTTCAAAATCACTTCCCATCTTAGTAAACGTTTTTTTGACAATCACTTGTGCTATAACAGGAGAAATGCTAAGAAATAAAAATAGAAATGTGTAAAAAAATAGTTTTAACGCGTTTCCCATGATTTTAAAATATTGATATACCCCTCTGGTGCTATTTTTTTATAACCCATCGCTCCCAATTTTACACCTTCTGAACTGATCATAACCAGCAAAGGGAAATAGCCGTTGGGATTATATCTCTCAGCTAACGCAGCATTTTGCTCACTAATATAAGCAGGTGGCTGATTCTTCTTTTTACGCGGAAAATCTGCTTTGACTAAGACATAATTTTTTGAAGCATACGTAACAAACGTCTCGGTATCTAATACAAAACGTTCTAATTTCATACAAGGTGCGCACCAGTCAGAACCGGCAAAAAGGAGTAACATTTTTTTACTCTCTTGTTGAGCGACTCGCTGTGCTTCTTTAAAATTGTTTGTCCAGTCTTGTGCAGTAAGCGAAGAGCATGTAAGCAGAAAAATAGCTGCAACTAAAACCTTATTTCTCATAAGCAGATTTTATCAAAAGAAACAAGATACTCAATAGATGTGAAAACTAGGTTTATAATATAAATTATTTACCTATCCTCTTTTGTAAATGAGTGCTGACCGACGCCCATTCCGATTGCAGTATACTTAAAATAATAGTATCTCTTCTGCCAGTAGGTGTAGTAAAGTGATTGCGAAGTATTCCTTCTTCTACGCAGCCAATACTCTTCATTGCAGCGATACTATGCGCATTATTCACATCAGCTCTAAATTCGACTCGCTCCATATTCATCTGATCAAAAGCATGGGAGAGCATTAAAAATTTACAGCTTTTGTTCACACCTGTTCCCTGAAAATTTTTACCATACCAGGTATATCCTATGGCGCAGCTTTTATGAATATGATTAATTTCATAAAACCTAGTCATTCCAGCGTATTCCTGCTTTAATTTATCATACACCATGAACGGATAGGAAGATCCTTTAGTCCGTAAATTGATTGCGGATTGTATATAGGCAACAGCATCCATCTCACTTCGCATTGACGCTAATGAATATTTCCACAATTCAGGTTCGTTTTTTACAAACGGTCTGATATACTTTATATCCTCCATTGCTAGAGGTCGTAATTGTACATACTCGTTTTCGAGAATATACTTTTTATCTATAAGATTTTGAGAATTTTTATTTTCCATTAAGCGCCTGGGAAATTAGTATGCCTTCTTATGCCGCTTTTTCAAAAGCCACATAATTAATTAGTTTTCCTTTGGCGTTGAGAATAGGGAATCCCTTTATAGCACATATGTATGTTGACTGATCCTTGCGATAATTAATTACAGATTCTTCAAAAATCTGTGTGGCATGTATGGCGCTTCGAATTTTTTTTGATGTTTTAGCACATGTTTCTTCTCCCTGAAACATTTTTGGTGTTCTGCCAATAACCTCCTCAGGTTGATAACCATTCATGCGTTCGAGGTTATGACTAGCATATACAATTTTAAGTGTAGAATCGGTAACTACTATTACGCTTTTATTTACAACCAATTCTTTATAAAAGTCCAGCTGATACTCCCAAGACGCACTCAATTGGTTAAGATTCTCGATATCTTGTTTAAACTCAGCTTTGGCGTCAAAATGCTCTCCATAAAACTCCCAACATGATAAGGGTAATATAGCATTAGTCAGGTTGCTATACTGTGTGGATACGCGCGTCTCATAAGTCAATAAATCATTCATTACCTCAGGCATTAAGCTTAGATTAATTTTTTATAATCTCAATAAAAGTTATTTATAGTTCCAAATGTATTGAATAATAGTTACATAACAGATTGAACAAAGGTTAATTCCAAAATAAAAAGAATAATTTATAACTTTATTTGAAGGGTTGTATACCAAGAGATCGGAGCTGCGGGAATTATACCCGGTCCTGGATAACCAGTTGCACGTTGCGTAAAGTAGCTTTTATTCAACAGATTATTAATCCCTGTTTCCAGTTTGAATTGCTTGTAAGTATAAGAGAATGATAAATCGACAATCGAATATGCAGGGATTTTACCTAAGGTTCCTTCTTCCTTGGAGCCTATCTCGCCTCTGTCAGCATTTGTTACTTCTGTGAATTGTTCTGAAAGATGAGTAAACTGAATATTTCCTAAAAAGTTTTTATATCCAAAACCGACACCCGCTTTCAGATTAATCAAGGGAATAAACTCTACTTTATTGCCCTCAATGACATCTTCTGAATTTAAATACTCAGAATCAGTGATAGCCAGATTAACAAAAGTGTTTAGCACGTAATTTTCAGCATCTGCAAATAAAGAGTTAGCAATATTCCAATTCGCATAACTTTCTAGTCCGTAAATCATAGCATCTCCGATATTGCCACGTACTCGTTGCGCTCTATCATTAAAGACCTCACCAATTCGATCATCATAATAGATAGCAAAGACTCCCGCATCATATGTAAAACTATTATTGATTCTCCCTCGCATGCCTATATCTGCCGTATATCCTTGTTCGTCGCTAATATCCGGTCTAATTGCAAACGACGGGTTTACAATTCTAATATCACTAAAGGTTACTGATCTGTAATTCTGAGATATATTAGCGTACAACTCTAGTCCCGGCTTAAATTTATAACTTGATCCAATACCTAGCAATAAAAATGAGCGCTCCAGAGTTTCATCATCTCTTTTAGTTATATTATCCAAGGGGTTACCCGCATTATCAAAGATCACATCATTATAAACACCATCAGACCCTGTCTTGATATATTCGTAACGAAAACCAGGAGTAATTGAAAACTTATCTGACAGATTGAATATGTTCTCTCCAAACACCGCGACGTTTAAATTTGGAAATTCAAATTTTGATTGATTTGCATAGTCAGGGAATCTATCAGTTTTAAATTCGAAATCGGCATCAGTTCCCAAGCTACCTGGTCCTTGTCTGGCTTCATTATTTGCTTGATAATATTTGGAACCGATTAAGAAAACAGATTCTTCTCCTAAGAATTTATAACGACTTAATAGTCTCGCTTCTGCTCCCCAGTTTTGAAAATCACCGACAATCAAATCCCTTGGGGTTACAAAATTACCTGCAGCATCAGTTTCATCGGGTGCTTTTATCGGGTTTGCATTAGGGTTGGTTGTAAGTCCCCTGAAACCTAAAGCACTCCTGGAAGCATCTAATCCAAATAAATTGAAACTAAAATCCGTTTTTTCTGAAAACTGATGCTCAAGTTTCAATGAAAATAACTTCCAGTCAACTTGAAACCAGTTTCTTGTTCGATTACTAAAATCAGGGTCCTTATCAAATTGTGTATCAGTTAACCCTCCCGGCTGTTTGGCCAAATAATTGAGATATGTAAATTCTCCGATGAGTTTAGTTTTTTGAGATAGCTGATACCCTAAATGTGCATATAAATTTTTGGATTCAAACTCAGAGTTAGGTCTAAATCCATCTCCCTGCTTATAATTATAATAGGTGTAGTAGCTAAACTTACCTACCGTTCCACTCAAACTATTGAAACTAGTAAATAAATTAAATGAACCCAAGGACTGACGAGAAACTAATTCAATCTTTTTATTAGTATTGGGCCGTTTCATTTTAAAGTTTATGAGTCCTCCAAACTGAGTACCATACTGTAGGGAGGCAGCTCCTCGAACTACTTGTATTTCACTTAATGCTTCTGCCGGCGGAGTGTAATAGCTTTCAGGATAGCCTAATACATCTGCACTTATATCATATCCGTTCTGACGCGTATTAAAATTGGCTGTCCTATTTGGATCGAGACCTCTCCCTCCAATATTAAGCTGTAATCCTCCTATACTGTTCTCATAAATATTCAATCCAACCACCTGAGCATAGATTTGTCGTGGATTGTTTGAGGCAAGATTCCCTATGGTATTTTCGAGCAACACTACCTCGCTTTTTTTTCCGGCATAAATTGCCGTACCTTCCACAGGTTTTAACTGTTTAAGTCCAAAAATACGTTCTCTTCTTTGGGTAATTAATACTTCAGAAAGTTCTTCGCCCAAAGGACTTAAGACAAAATCTACAGTCGTATCTCCATTTACCGTTACTTTTTTTTCGAGAATATCGAAGTCATAATTAAAAACTGTAATAACGTAGTCTCCCGTATCGATATCTGTAAATTCAAAGCGACCATCAGCTTGGGTCACGACCTGTTCACCTGTAGTTTGATTGTATAGTTCTGCTTTGTTAATCGGCTGGTTATTCTCATCAGATACAGTTCCAACTAACTTAAACTGTGCAGTCATAGAACCCGTAATAAATAATACAAGTGCTACTATTTTATAATCCCTTAATTTCATCTTTAAATGGAATAATCCAATTTTTGTGTTTAAATGATTCTTTTTGTTTTCCTAAATCTACGGTCGGATCAATATATTGACTACTTAATCTTCCATTAAGCGCTACATAGCTTTCTACGTACACTTCTACATTTTGATGTCCGTCACTCTCAAAATGTTCTTTTAGAAAATGCGCATATTGTAAAATAAAATCAGGCTGAGTAGCCATTTGTTTTTGTTGAAATGATGTTAAAAAATCATCATTGTCTACATAAAACCTTTTACCCGTCTTACCATCTACAATTTTGAAATTAGCATATCCTGCTTTTTCCATCAACATCACCCGCCAAGAAAAACGATATCCTTCCTCGGTCCAAAACAATTCTCCCGGGTAGAATACATAACGAAACGGCAAAAATAACTGAATTACAAAAAACAAAGACAAAAATGATAATACAATTTCTTTTTGTTTTGACTTAAATTTTAAAGTCATTCCCGAATCAAAAAAGTGCTTTCTTATTCTAAAAATTCGCGATAAAACTTTCAATATTCGATGATGAAAATTCGAATCAAAGAATACAAGCGTACTGACAATCATGATATATGGAAACATCCCAATAGGAAAAAGCACACGGGTAAGGACATGAAATATGACAACTAACATAAAAGCAAAAACCCTCGTTCTTTTATACATCAGTAAAAAAGGAATGGAAAGATCATAAATAGCTCCTGAATAACTGAAAAAGTAATGAATCCATTCCTGATGCATTAGATAGCCTAAAACAGGAATGTCATACTTTGATGGTAACCAAATTTTAAGAGGCATTGCATTGACTAACCAATCAGAGTTAAGTTTTGCCAGTCCGGCATATAGATAAACAATGATAAGTAATAGCTTTATGCTATCAATAGTCCATTGGGGAATCTTCTGAAAGGAAATCCCTCTTCTTTTAGCATCTAATGAATAGTACGCATTTGCCGGTAGAAATATCATTAAAAAACTCAAAACACTTATAAAGTAGTAATGATTCAAATACGTGGTTTTATCCATCAATTCGATATACGTAAAGCTCAAAAAGAATAGAAGAATGGCTAATCTATATTTGTAACCTAATGCTACAAAAATTGCTGAAAGTCCGCAGAGCGCAAAAACTACGTACGTTAAATGGCCAATTGGTTGAACAAATTCAAAACCATAATATGAAAAGAAAAATTTAGGCTGTACATAAAGCTTATCAATCCATCCATAACTCCAAAAACGTACAATACTCAAAAACATCATAATTCCAAAAAAAACACGAAAGACTGCAAGTGGTGCAGCCTCTGTGTTATTTTTGAAATATTTCTTTAGATGAAGTTTCATAAACTAAATTACAACTTAATCCCCATCTGCATCTACAAAATCAACTCGTACAGAAAATGCTTGTAACATGTCAACCTTAAGAAAAACTACATTCTTTTGTAGCTCATCAAAAGTTTCGAGCATAGGTGTATTGTTAGTCTTTACCTGATCAGAAAAATCTTCATTTAAGCTAGAAGCTTTGGATCTGGACAGATCAAACTGATCATTTATTATTTGACTTAAGTCCTCTCCATTTTTAATTGTATTGAGAAAATCAAGGTAAGAACTAAAACTTGCCCCTGTGGTAGTACTTGCATAATGCTTACCATTAAAAAGATCTTGCATAGCAGACAAGTTCGCATTGAACAAAGTCTTAGAAAGATCCCCTTTATAAAATGCCTCTACTTTATTATCAAAAGTTTCAGTAGTAAACACTCCTGCAGGAATTCCGATTTTACCTGCTCTTAAATGTTTCTCATAATGAAAAATAAAATCGTTAACTAACTTATCCAAAGAACTAGTTGCCGATGACCCACTATTTGCTACAAAAGTATCACGATACCCATTAGTCCAGTCAGTGACTACAGCAGTTGTAAGCATATCCATTCTTTCTACTAAGTCGGTAAGATACTTTTTGTATTTAGCACCATCTGATGAGTTTACATAAAACTCAACCGTACCAGTGTTGGTGTCAGATAAACCATTAATAAGATAATCCAGCGCTGCAAACCCTTGCTCATCTTGTTGAGAGACTGTGGTAAGATCATAAGAACCAGCACTGATGTTTGCTTCGATACCAACTGTATTTGTTGGATACACATTCATGAAATTTCTGTACGAAAGCTCTTCTGCTTTACCAATTTCGTACATACTAACGGTTTGCCAGCTTATATAGGCCTCTGACCACGCCGATCTAAGGTTAAGAAGCGTATTCTCATTAGCACTTGCAACAAAATCAGCTGTAGTAGTCTTTAACACAGCCATATCGGATGCAAAATTCTGATAAGCTGGTATTACAATGTTATCCGCTATATTTATTAGCATTCCCTTTCTATCAAAGGCATCCTTTCCTGTTACCTGCTCTTCATTATCATCTCCACTGGAACAAGCTGATAAAAACAAAACAGCTGTAAGGATGGAAAGCAAAAACTTCTTCATGTTATTTTTATTTATTCTTAATAAAGCTGTGCAAATGTAAAAAAAGAGGTTTAAATAATAATGAATTCAAACCTCTTTTTTTACATTTTATACTTTGTTTAATCTTTTAACTACCTGCTTCTTCCACTGTAAAATTAAATCGTGCAGCGATAGTTACAGAAATAGTTTCCAATACCTCTGGCGTTACCGTCCATAACCCATCTGTACCTCCTGCCATTTGAGTAAGTAATCCTTGGACTTCTGATCTGGTAAAGTATGGAGCGTTAGTCTCCGGGTTTCTTGTGAATTGTAAGCTATAGATAAAACCATATCCCTCTGACAAATCATGAAACACCGCAGCATAATCTACTGTAGGATTCGAAAGAAGGTTTTTTCCTTGTTGTAAATAATAGACCGCTCTTATCGCGATTACTTCGGATAGTTTTTCTCTGATAATATCAGCTTGTTGATCTCTAACGGTATATTCTTTGGCAACTATAGCCGCTCTTCCTAATTTGAATGCATTATAAATCTCGGTAGCAATTCCGGTAAAATCCGAATCACTTTCAACTCTGCTCAAATATTTGCTTAAAAAATTATCATCGCCAGCTTTTCCCTCTCCGATAATATTTGCATTTGGAGTTGCTGGGGTATTAGAAGCACCATATACATAACCATACGCTTCATCCCACTTATGTTCCATCGTAGTATAGCTCTTGCCTTCCACTACAACTTCGTCATTGTTATTGGTAATATTATCTGCCTCATCTAAAACAGCAGTACCCAAATAATTATTTAGGGCTTGATCAGTCATTAACGCTCCGATCAAACTTTTGGCAAAAATCTGATTCAACTCTAATCCTTTAGCATTCACGTAACGATTGGATCCTCCTCCTGCTTCTTGCAAAACACCGGCAGCACCAGCGGTAGCTGTAGTATTCCAATTTGGAAAAACCTCATCAACCTGACTTTTTATCCACCCATCAAACTCAGCTTTGATAGCAGTCGCCTCGGTTGTATTTGCAGAAAAATAGTCCCTAGATGCTGCAGTTTTACTACGAACACTTTTATCAGAAGCATTTAGCGTTGCTTCAGAAAAATCATTAGCCCCTTCTATATGAGCAAACATTGCATCTAATTGTTCTTCGGTAAGCGCAGTATTCTTGAGAGCACTTACAAGTTCTTCGGACATTGCTATCCTAGTAGTTTGTCCACTAAAACTTACTGTACTTTTTCCGTTACGCTCAAAAACGTATGTGGCAGGTTCTTCAATTTGATTCATTGGAGTAGCGTCATCATCGTTTGAACATGAGCTTAAAGCGAGTACTCCTGATACACAGATTACATTAAAAATACGGTTGATTTTCATTCTTCTTTATTTAGACTTAATTTAAATAGCTAATTATTCAGCTGCAAATATATTCATCAAAATGGATTTGTCAAACTTTATTTGTAATAAATCTAAATAAAATTAATGTTAAGTCTACATACATATGGAGACCTTCAAAAAAGATGCATTGTAAACTCTTAAAGCTCTGCAGCGTACTTAGCTCTTAAACTTTTAGTCCATTCAATCAACAGCTCTTTATCCTCTTCATTTAAATTCCCATGTAGCCAAGTGTATGAGTCTAAAGGCATCTCACCCTCTTCTACTTCTTCTATTAATTCATCTAACTTGTGATCTCTCTTCTTAATAGAATAGCTTTCCCATGCTGAAACGTTAAAGTGTTCTTTTCCTTCTTCTACATGATCCGCTAACCAGTAAGAAATTGGTGCAATCTCAGCATACCATGGATAGGTAGTTTGATTACTATGGCAATCGTAACAATTATTTTTGAGAATAGTTTTTATTTTATTCGAAGGCTGTGTGTCTTTTTCAAAAAAAGCTACCGATTCATATCCAGATTCATTTTTATCGAATCGTATGAATTGCATAATAATCAGAACCCCCACAAGAAGTAATCCTATACTTTTTAAAATTTTCTTCATTTTATTATATATAATTAATGGTATTTACTAAAAATTTTTGTTGCCTCATTATGACTTGATTCAAAACTCAACATTTTTACATTTGTATCAGCCTTTACACTGGTAAAGTAAGACAACATACGCTCTGTCGGCATATTACCGGTCAGATCATCCTTTGCCATGGGACAGCCTCCAAATCCTTGAATTGCTCCATCAAATCTTCGACACCCTGATTGATAAGCTGCATTAACTTTTTCAAACCATTTATCCGGTGTAGTATGCAAATGAGCGCCAAACTCTATCGATGGGTATCTCGGAATCAAATTAGAGAACAAATATTCGATAATTTCGGGTGAAGAGGTCCCAACAGTATCTGATAAAGAAAGAATCTCAACGCCCATCTTACTTAATTTTTCTGTCCATTCTCCTACAATATCGACATCCCAGGGGTCCCCATACGGATTTCCAAATCCCATAGAGAGATACGCAACCACTTTCTTATTTGCTTGATCCGCTATGTTGAGAATTTCTTGTAATATTTCAATAGATTGTGCTATTGTTTTATGCGTATTACGCATTTGAAAATTTTCTGAAATTGAAAAAGGATAACCTAAATACTTAATCTCCGGATGCTCTGCCGCATCCTTTGCTCCTCTAACATTTGCCACAATGGCTAATAACTTACTTTCTGTCTTCGATAAATCCAACTTAGAAAGCACTTCTGCCGTATCTACCATTTGCGGAATTGCCTTAGGCGAAACAAAACTACCAAAATCTATAGTATCAAAACCGCAGCGTAGTAAGGATTGAATATACTGTACCTTTAGATCGGTGGGTATGAAATCTCTGATTCCTTGCATTGCATCCCGGGGACATTCAATAATTTTGACTTTTTCGATCATATAAACACTACGTCGTTTAAGTTTTTATTAAGCACTATAAAAGTAAGGTTATTTTTCTGATAGGAGAATAAAAATTCCAATAGCTACAAAAACAATAATTTGAACCCACTTGAGAATTAATCCAATTTTTTTTGACTGTTTTAGATAGCTCGCAATATAATCTGCTAAAATAGCAATGAGCGCAAATACTACAAATGAAACGCAAACAAAAATTCCACCCAACACATAAAACTGTATTACAGTATTCAAGTGATCACTGAATAAAAATGCAGGAAAAAATGCAAGAAAAAATATAGAAACCTTTGGGTTCAATACATTCATTATAAATCCTTGCCTGAATAGTTGCAATGGATTTTTTTTGGCAACCGTATTCGATTGTAGTTCGATGCTACTATCTGCCTTATAAACTTGAAATGCCAGGAAAAACAAATAACATGCCCCAAAAATTTTGATGATCAAAAAAAGTGCATCGCTTTGCTTGATAAGAGTTGACATCCCAAAAGCCACCAAGGTGGTATGCACAATGCAGCCTGTCATCAAACCGGCTACGGTAGCCAACCCATATTTTTTACCATTAACTACACTCTGTAGTAAAACAAATATATTATCGGGTCCCGGGGTTATGGCAAGTATTGATGTTGCAACCACAAAGGTGTATAGAAGTTCATAGTTCATATCAGCTATCTTTGAGCTACTATTCCTTAATTCGAGCTAATAAACTTTTATTAATATCTTTAATCAGCTTTGGGCCCTCGTAAATAAAACCAGTATATAACTGAACCAAACATGCACCCGCATCCAATTTTTCTAAGGCATCCTGAGCAGAGTGAATACCTCCTACACCAATAATTGGAAATGCTTTTTCACTCTTTGAGGACAAAAAGCGAATTACCTCGGTGGATCGATCTTTTAAAGGTTTACCACTAAGCCCTCCCATCTCTTTTGTCAAAGCTTTATCAGCATGCAACCCATCTCTTGAAATTGTAGTATTGGTTGCGATTACTCCGGCTATTTTGGTTGTCGTTACAATCTCAATAATATCCATTAACTGATCGTCAGTAAGATCCGGTGCTATCTTTAGTAGGATAGGTTTTTGCTTGGATTTTGCATTATTCTTAGCCTGCAGCGTATTGAGCAATGCCATCAACGGCTCTTTATCTTGTAAAGCTCTTAGATTAGGTGTGTTTGGTGAACTTACATTGACCACAAAATAGTCAACAACATCAAACAAAGCCTCAAAGCAAATTACATAGTCATTTACGGCTTCTTCATTGGGAGTTATTTTATTTTTTCCAATATTCCCACCAATCAGAACTCCTTTATTTTTCCTAAGACGTTTTACAGCATCTTCGACACCGCCATTATTGAAACCCATACGATTTATGATAGCCTGGTCTTTTTTCAGACGAAATAATCTCTTTTTTGGATTCCCTTCTTGTGGTTTTGGAGTTAATGTACCTATCTCAACAAAGCCGAAACCAAAATCTGATAACTCATTAAATAATTTGGCATCTTTATCAAAACCCGCTGCTAAGCCCACCGGGTTATCAAACGTCAGTCCAAAAATTTCCTTTTGAAGCCGCTTATCTTTAACTCTATATATCTTTTTAATTATTTTTGAAACTAAAGGTATTCGAAATAAACTTTTGATCATTCTGAAGGTGAAGTGATGTACGTTTTCAGGATCGTAGTTAAAAAGTATCGGACGAAGAATAGTTTTATACATAAAGTTATTTTGATCAAGCAAAAGTAGTGCTTTAGTGCGAAAACCGAAACTTATCATTAAAAAAGCCCACTACCCAAATAGGCAGCAGGCATTTATACCGTAGTATTTTGTTTGCTTTATTTTAAAATAAAATTTAATCGCGCAAATACAAATCTTCCTCCAATACCAAATTGTTGCGCACGTCTGGACCAATCAAACCTACCACTACTTCTATTATCAAACGCCGGATCCGCTCTATCCGGATAAATGTCAAATAAATTATTAGCACCTATTGTCACCGTGAGCGATTCTGAGGCCTTATACCCCAATGAAAGGTCGGTCACTATTTTACTACCAAAATCCTGCTGACGTTCCACAAATGTAGATGCTTCGGTTACCTCACCAAAGTACACATTCCGAAGAAAGACATTAAATGTATCTGTAGTCAAGCTGTTAGATAGATTAATTTTAGTTCTTGGCACCGCTTCTTCCAGATAAACACGACTATCTTCTGGGAAGTAGGTTTCCACTTTATTTGCCCTTCGCAATACATCTGAAGCATTAATATCTCCTACTTGTCTGGTTTGCGATAAAGTAGCAGCCAAATCAGATTTTAACTCCATCGTTGCTCCCAAACTCGCTTTATGCGTTAAGACGATATCTAATCCCTTGGACTCTGTATCAATAGCATTTGCAAAAAATGATGCAGCTGTTGCATTTGCCTGTGCCAATAGTCGATCCAATTCACTATCCGTCCCGGGACCCTCAAACTGTCCCGTATACACAATACGATCGTCGATAGTTACAAAATATCCATCTACTGTTACTGATAAATTTAAGCTTGGTATTTTAGCCGTGAGACCTATACTAATACTTTGGGAAGTTTCTTCTTTCAATTCTGGAATTCCGAGTAGTTCGGCAGCCCGGCTATCATTGGTAAACGTTCCTACTTCTTGAGGGTTCCCCGAATTATCAAATATTGTAGAGGTAGAATTAAAATTAAGCTGATGCAGGGAGGGTGCTCTAAACCCTGTATTCGCAGCAGCTCTTAAATTAATATCTTCTGTCAATTTATAACGTGTTGCCACTTTAAAATTTATAGTCGATCCAAAATCACTGTAGTTTTCATAGCGGGTGGCAAAACTGAGCAACCATTTTTCGGTAAAGTCCGCTTCTATATCCAGATATCCCGCAATACTGGTTCTGTCTCGGGAGAGTTCATTAGCCGGTGAAAAGCCCGGAAATACCTGAGAAGCTCCCGGACGGTTACGGCCAAAGAAATCTGTTGGCGGGGATTGCGATGAATTTGTAATTACATCGCCGTTATTATCATACTGAGCATAGGACTCTTCTTCACCTTCAGTAATTTCATAAACCTCCAGACGATGCTCTGCGCCAAAAGCCACATTGAGCCCCGCAAAGATATCTTCATAAAATTGAGTGATATCCAGATTGGTTGTATTTTGCAAAAATGAAAAACCCCCGGCATCAAAGGTAGTTGGCGTAGCATTGAGTAACGAGGCATTAGCCGTGTTTGTGATGGTGTATAGAAAACTATTTTTACCATACGTATTACTAAAATCTACTTCCCAATTATTAATTTTACCTCTCAATCCGATAGAAATAGACTGATCACTAATTTTCGAATTAATTTCTGGCAAAAAGCCATTGATATACACAGGAGTGTAGGTTCTACTTTGATTAGGCAACCTATAGAAACCCGCAGAATTCCCTTTTCGTGAACTTAAACCTGCAAAAGCATATAATTCTGTCTCATTATCATCCAGTGGTAAGGATATATTTGCAAAAAAACGTCCACCACGAAGTCCAGACTGTCCAACACGCATATTATAATCACTGCGTTCTTGTCCACGAGCTTGTAATTCCTGTTCTGTAACATCGATATCCAGAATTGGTTGTAAATCTTCTAATGTAGCAGCGGATTGTATATCTGACTGAAGCTGAGTAGAAAAATAAGTTACCCGTTCTGCATAGCTCTTTATTTCAGTTAAATCTGTTTGCAACTCTTTTAGACTTACGTTATCCTTTGACGCTTCGTACTCGATAGCATTATAGCCATTAAAAATACCTCCCTCCCAAGCCTTCATTCTATTATAGGGTTCGCGGTAGTCAAAATCGCCGCTAAAATTAATAAACCCACCTTTCTCCCCTATTGGTAATCCATAACTTGCCGCAACGTTGACAGATTCACCATCGACACCTCCGGTTTGCTCTTCGGCATTACGAGAAACGTTTGCGCCAGTGGTTACTGTAAAATCAAGTTCGTTTACATCGTTTCTGAGTACTATATTAATAACCCCGGCAATAGCATCAGATCCGTATTGCGCTGCTGCACCATCACGCAAAACTTCAATTCTTTTGATCGCAACAGCTGGAATTGCATTAAGATCGGTCCCTACATTACCCCGACCAAAAGTACCATTTACATTGACCAATGAAGTAGTATGTCGCCGCTTCCCATTGATCAATACCAACACCTGATCCGGTCCAAGACCTCTTAAAGAAGCAGGGTCAATATGATCGGTACCATCTGATATGGTTTGCGTATTAGAGGAGAATGACGGTGCTACATAATTTAAGATTTGATTCAAGTTGACTTGAGGTGTAGCACTGGCGAGTTCTTTTATATCTAAAACATCAATCGGCACTGCAGTCTCCACAACGGTACGATTGGGGTTTCTGGTTCCTACAAGCACAATTTCATCCAAAGCAACTCCCGATTGCATGGTTACATTTATAACTGTGCCTGTGATAAGTTTTTCTTGTGTTTCAAATCCTACATACGAGAAAACTAAAGTTTGCCCTTGTGCTGCCGTGATTGTATACTGTCCGTTAAAATCTGTAATCACTCCTGTTTCGGTATTCTTCAATATAACAGATACTCCGGGTAATGGCTGAGATTGATCATCCAAAACCGTTCCCGTTATTTCCTGTGCGTTACCGGTAATAGACAACCCAAAAGAAAACAGCAAGAACATTGCGTAAATTCTAAACATAGTTTTAATTTTGATTATTGATAATTTGTGATACCTAAAAATAAGACAAAATACTTAGTATATTGATTATCAATACTGTAATTATCTAAAAAAATAAGAATACTTTAAATAGTTCGCTATGAAACAGGATAAAATTGAAGATTTAACAACGATACGCATAGATAAAGAGAATTTAATCAACAGATTTATGCGCTATGTGGTTATCGATACAGAGAGTGACCCTAATAGCGATACCACGCCCAGTACAAAAAAACAATGGGATCTTGCAAATATGTTGGTTGAAGAATTAAAACACATTGGATTAACTGATGTTACTATTGATGAAAATGCTTATATCATGGCTACGCTGCCCAGCAATGTTGATCATAAAGTGCCTACTATTGGTTTTATTTCACATTTTGACACAACACCGGATTTTACCGGAGCCAATGTAAAGCCTCAGCGAATAGACGCATATGATGGAAAAGATATTATCTTAAATAAAAAAGAACAGATAATCCTTTCTCCAGATTATTTTGAAGATTTGAAACTTTATATTGGTCAAACACTTATTACTACTGATGGTACTACGTTGCTAGGTGCTGATGATAAAGCAGGAATTACAGAAATCATTTCTGCCGTAGAATATTTGGTTAATCACCCGGAAATTAAGCATGGTGATATTCGTATTGGTTTTACACCTGACGAAGAAATAGGAAGAGGAGCTCATAAGTTTGATGTCAAAAAATTTAATGCTGATTGGGCCTACACCATGGATGGAAGTCAAATTGGAGAACTAGAATATGAAAACTTTAATGCAGCCGGTGCTGTAGTTAAAATTAAGGGTAAAATTGTTCATCCGGGATATGCAAAGGGAAAGATGGTTAATAGCATGTATATTGCCCAAGACTTCATCAATTCTTTACCACGACTAGAAACTCCTGAACATACCTCAGACAGACAAGGATTTTTTCATCTGCACCAAATGGAGGGTGATGTAGAAGAAACAACATTGCAGTACATTATAAGAGATCACGATAAGGAACATTTTGAAGCTAGAAAAGAAATGCTTAGTAAACTAGCTGGTGCATTAAATGAACAACATGGACAAGAAGTCATAACCGTCACTATAAAAGATCAGTATTACAATATGCGTGAAAAAGTTGCTCCTGTAATGCATATCGTAGACCTTGCGGAAGAAGCGATGAAATCTTTGGATATTACTCCGATCATAAAACCTATCCGAGGAGGAACAGACGGATCCCAATTAAGTTATATGGGACTTCCCTGTCCAAATATATTTGCAGGTGGGCATAATTTTCACGGGCGTTATGAGTATGTACCCGCAGAGAGCATGGTAAAAGCTACCGAAGTTATTATTAGGATTGCCGAACTTGCTGCAGGTAACAACTAAGCAACAAGTGACTAGTCATAAAAACAAAAGCGGAATAGTAATGTTACTATTCCGCTTTTTAATTCCTACTCTAAGTTATTATTTCTTTTTCTCTTCCTTTGGAGGAGCATTTAACTTTTGACTCATATCTAACGAAATCGCTGATTTGTCATACGTTAATTTACCTGATCCGGTTTCTATAATAACTGCATTATTTTTTTCACTGAAATCAAAAACTTTACCGTGTAACCCACTTTTGGTTACTATACGATCGCCTTTTTTAAGACTTTCAGAAAATTTTCTTTCCTTTTTTGCTTTTTGCATTTGCGGACGTATCATAAAGAAATACATCACTACAAAAATCAATATAAAAGGAGCAAATGATTGTAGTTGTTCCATAAATTTAAATTACTCGCTTACAGGAGTTCCGCTTACTGGTTGAGCTTTAGGTGTAACTAGAGCTTTAATCTTAATAACTTCTTTACCTGTCTCAGTATTTGCAGTAATTGTAACTGTTTTGTTTTGTTGGTTTGGTTTACCACTAGAGTTGAACTTAACTAACATTTCACCAGTTGCACCAGGAGCGATAGGCTCTGTTGGGTAACTTGGCACAGTACATCCACAACTACCTTTAGCGTTTACAATTACTAATGGCGTCTTACCAGTGTTTGTAAAAGAAAATGTATGCTCAACAACATCACCTTCATTTATAGTTCCAAAATCATGCTCAATTTCTGCAAATGTCATCACAGGAAATTCTGTGTTTTTTGCATCACGCTCTGCTGCGATCTCTACATTTTCTTCGTTAACTTTTTTCGTTGCATTATCTTTACAAGACACTATCGTCATAGCAAAAATACCAGCTAAAATTAAGATTCCTTTTTTCATTACTTGGGTTTTTAATTAATTTGGGTTAAAAATACTATTTTTTACTAAACTACATAAGTCCTCTTCCAACTTTCTGCAGCTTGCCGTTCTCTTGGTATTCTTTTGAAATTTTATCCAAAATACCGTTGATAAATATACTACTTTTTGGAGTACTATACTCCTTAGCTATTTCAAGATATTCGTTGATGGTTACCTTTACCGGAATCGAAGGAAATTTTACAAACTCGCAGATAGCCATATTGATAATTGCCTTATCGAGCTCTGCAATTCTGTCCTTATCCCAGTTTGGTGTTCTACCATCAATTTCTTTGCCAAATTCTTCACCATTCAAACAAGTTTTTCTAAAAATATCTATCGCAAACCTCCTGTCATCGTGATCTTTATATAAATCAGGCAGCGATAAACTCTCAGTGTGCGTAGGCTTTATTTTACGCAATGTTTTAAGAATAGCTGTGTTTACCAGAGGTAAGTCGTCCACCCAGGTTAGTCGTTTGTCTTCGTAATAATCAAACAACTTTTCATTTGGAGCTATGACTTCTTTAAAAATTGCTAGTAGAAAGTCCTTATCTTCTTTAAAAGAACTCAGGGTAGTACGCATATATTCTTTGTAAATGTCACTCTCCTTGATAGCTTCCCAAAGAATTACAACATACTCACTGTCTAACTCCCAACAATTGAGCTTCTTTTTCTCCATGATAGTTTTAAGCTCTTCATTTTTATTTAAAAGCAGTAAAACTTCATTATTTACAAATTTGGTGTTTGGATTTTTATCTTCAGAGGTAGCCAGATATTTCTTTTTACTTTTAGAAAGAAAATCCTCGGCGTGTTTTCTGATCTCTACCAGAAGTTGAAGATTAATTAGGAATAGATCATACATCTGATCAATACTGAAAAGAAGAAATTTCTCTTCTTTAATTAGGTCATCGCTTTGCGTCTGCTCCATAGAATAGAGTGACTGCATTACCTTAACTCGAATATGTCTTCTGGTCAACATAGAAAATTACAAAGAACTTAACATTAATAAGGCGAAAGCGTCGTTGCTTTCGCCTTGCAAAAATAGTATTATTTTTTATCTACTTATCTTAAATTCTCTTTTTTTCTATTCTCTATTCTTTCCTCAGCAATTCGCATTGCAGCAGCATTTGTTGTAATGTTGGCTTCTTGAGCTTTAGAAAGAATCTCTAAGGTTGTATTATAAATATTTTCTGTTTTAGTCATAATCTGACCTCTACCATAACCTTCAATTTCAGCATATACATTTATAATACCTCCTGCATTAATCAAGAAATCTGGAGCATACACTATTCCCTTTTGTTGCAATAAAGCCCCATGTACACCCTCTACAGCTAACTGATTGTTTGCTGCCCCGGCGATAACTTTAACATTTAGCTTATTAATTGTATCGTCATTTATAGTAGCTCCCAGAGCACAAGGTGCATAAATATCCGCTGTTTCAGCATACAAATCTGATCCTCTGTAAATATCAGCTCCGTACTTTTTACTTACTTCTTGCAAACGTTCTTCATTAATATCGCTAATAATAACATTAGCATCTTCTTCTTTTGCCAAGCGTACCAATTCTTCGCCTACATGACCAATACCTTGAACCAAAATGCGTTTTCCTGATAAGGCATCATTTCCGTACGCATATTTTGTAGCAGCTTTCATCCCCATATATACTCCATAAGCTGTAACAGGAGAAGGATTTCCCGCACCTCCTTTGGATTCAGAAATACCGGTAACATACGGTGTTACTTCACGTACAGTATCCATATCAGATGTTTCCATCCCAATATCCTCGGCAGTATAGTATTTTCCTCCTAAGGTATCTACAAATTTCCCAAAACGTCTCATGAGTTCAGGCGTCTTAATTAATTTTGGGTCTCCTATGATTACTGCTTTTCCTCCTCCGAGGTTTAAGCCGGTAATCGCAGATTTATAAGTCATCCCTCTCGATAATCGTAGCACATCATTTAGGGCATCCCACTCAGTTTGATAATCATACATTCTAGTCCCACCCAAAGCAGGCCCTAAAACTGTGTTATGCACACCAATTATTGCCTTTAAACCTGTATCTTTGTCCTGACAAAAAACAATTTGTTCGTGATCATTAAAAGATAGCTGACCAAACACAGGAGCTTCTTTTTTTAATTGATTTGCAGTAAGCACTTCAGTCGTCATTTTTGGAAATTTTAAATGGTTACAATTAAATTATAATCAAAATTAGGCTGCTAAAATAACTTATTTTTACGAATGTATGTTTTATCATAGCACAATTTTAAGAATATGTCAATAAATATTTTCAATAATACCTACATCATATGCGTGCATTAAGGCATTTAAATAAATATTTCCGCAAATATAAATCACGCTTAATTATTGGCTTGATTATTACAATAATAGCCAGAATCTTTGCTATAGCGGTTCCAAAATTCATAGGAGATTCAGTTGATGTAGTTGATTTGTATCTAAAAAATGAAATACAGGATTTAGAACTGGTGAAGGACGAATTAATCATGAATATTCTTTTAATTCTTGGATCCGTTCTCATCGCTGCGTTTTTTACTTTTTTAATGCGACAAACATTTATCGTAGTATCAAGACATATCGAATACGACCTGAAAAACGAAGTATATCGACACTATGAACGTCTTTCTTTAAATTTTTATAAAAAAAATCGTACCGGAGATTTAATGAATCGTATTAGTGAAGATGTTGGTAAAGTTAGAATGTACGTTGGACCGGCAATAATGTACAGCGTCAATACTGTTACCCTGTTTGTAGTGGTTATCGGCTATATGGCCAGTATCGCTCCAGAACTTACACTCTATACAGTTGCCCCGTTACCAATATTATCACTTTCCATTTATAAGTTGAGTGTTGCTATCCATAAACGAAGTACCATTGTACAACAGTACCTATCCAAATTAACCACCTTTACACAGGAATCATTTAGTGGTATAACTGTCATCAAAGCTTATGGTATTGAAGCGCAAACTCAAGATAACTTTACCGAATTATCAGATCAGAATAAGGATAAAAATATTGACCTGGCTAAAGTGCAAGCACTATTTTTTCCATTGATGGTATTATTAATCGGGCTTAGTAATTTGATCGTAATATATATTGGCGGAAGACAATATATTGATGGGACTATTACTGAACTTGGCGTAATTGTAGAATTCATTATTTTTGTCAATATGCTCACGTGGCCTGTAGCAACAGTAGGATGGGTTACCTCTATTGTCCAACAGGCTGAAGCTTCTCAAGTACGTATCAACGAATTTTTGAGTCAGGAACCAGAAATCGTAAATCATGTAAAGCACACTACACCCATACATGGAAACATTATTTTTGACAATGTGACTTTTACATATGATGATACTAATATTACCGCGTTAAAAGGAATTAATCTTAATGTCAAACGCGGTGAGACTTTGGCAATTATCGGTAAAACAGGATCTGGAAAATCAACTATCTTGGATTTAATAGGTAGACTCTACGATGTTTCCACTGGTGAGATACGTATTGATAACACAAAAATTGATAAATTAAACCTTACGGATCTAAGAGAAAATATTGGGTATGTACCACAGGACGCTTTCTTGTTTAGTGATTCGATTAAGAATAATATAAGTTTTGGAAAAGAAGATGCCAGCCAAGAAGAAATTGAAGCCGCTGCAAGAAAAGCGGTAGTACATTCAAATATTACTAATTTTAGTAAAGGATATGAAACCGTACTTGGTGAACGAGGAATTACACTTTCAGGAGGTCAAAAACAGCGTGTATCAATCGCCAGAGCGATCATAAAAGATCCGGCTATCTTGTTATTTGATGATTGTCTATCTGCGGTAGATACCGAAACCGAAGAACAAATTTTATCCAATCTCAACAAAATAACAAAAAACAAAACCACATTTATTGTAAGTCATCGTATCTCAACTGTTAAGAATGCAGATCAAATAATTGTTTTGGACGAGGGAAAAATAATACAGCAAGGATCTCATAACCAGCTTTTAAACACTGATGGTTACTATAAAAAATTGTATTTAAAACAATTAAGCGAAAAAGAAATTTGAGTTTTTGTTGCGCGATTAACATTTTTTTTGGATTTTTGAATTCATCATACTATACTAATTAATTAAGAAATAGGATTATGAGTGACCATGAAATGATGGAGAAAGAAGAAATTTTCTCAAAAGTCTTAAGAGCAGGACGAAGAACATATTTCTTTGACGTAAGAGCCACAAAAGCAGGAGATTATTATCTAACTATAACAGAAAGTAAAAAGTTCACCAACGACGATGGATCTTTTCACTACAAAAAGCATAAGATCTATTTATACAAAGAAGATTTTGCCGGTTTCACTGAGATTCTAAATGAAATGACCGACTTTGTTATCAATGAAAAAGGTGAAGAAGTAATTAGTGAAAGACATCAAAAAGATTATCAAAAATCACAAGACCAAGAAGTCTATACTTCAAAAGAAAATGGTAAAATAGCCACTGCAGCATCTGCTGAAAGCTTTACCGATGTGAGTTTTGACGATATATAAACTCAGATTGTCTTAAAAAAATTCAAAAACCGTTTCCTGAAAGAAACGGTTTTTTTTAGGTCCTAAAATAAGTATCTTGCCCTCGTAACTTTATAAAACTACTCCCATGTTAAGAAACAGTTTGCTTCTCGTGTTTTTTATTGCAAATTTTTTAACTGCACAAAAGCAATTGTCTCTGGATTATTATTTATCTGATACTGACATTAGTTACAATCCTGAGATCCCTAAGCCACAAGACATATTGGGATATATCCCCGGAGAATGGCATGTTACACATGATAAGTTAGTCGAATACATGCGTGTGCTGGCGAATGTTTCTCCACGGATCACGCTAGAGAACAGAGGGACAACGTATGAAAACCGCCCGTTGCTATTATTAACTATCACTTCTGAACAAAATCATAGTAATATTGCATCAATTCAACAAAAGCATGTAGAGGGAGTTCACCAAAAACTAACGGATGCAATCATTGACGATATGCCGGTGGTTGTTTATCAGGGCTTCTCCATACACGGCAATGAACCTAGTGGATCAAATGCTGCTTTGTTATTAGCTTACCATCTGGCTGCAGCTGAAGGAAAGGCTATCAACGAACTCTTATCCAACGTAGTAATTTTATTAGATCCCTCATTCAATCCGGATGGACTGCAACGTTTTGCCAGCTGGGTAAATGCTAACAAAAACAAAAACATAACCCCTGATTCTCAGGATAGAGAATATAATGAAACTTGGCCAGGGGGTCGTACAAACCACTATTGGTTTGACATGAATCGTGATTGGCTACCCGTACAACTACCCGAATCCCGCGCCAGAATAACAACTTTTCATAATTGGTATCCCAATATACTTACCGATCACCATGAGATGGGTACTAATAGCACGTTTTTCTTTCAACCGGGTATCCCTTCCCGTACACATCCGCTTACGCCTGCCAAAAATCAAGAACTAACCAGAGAAATTGGAAATTATCACGCCGCTGCTTTGGATAAGATTGGCTCTCTATATTATACCGAAGAGAATTTTGATGATTTTTACTATGGCAAAGGCTCAACCTTTCCTGATATTCATGGAAGTGTCGGTATTCTATTCGAGCAAGCAAGCTCGAGAGGACATGCGCAGACTAGTGATAATGGGATTATCACCTTTCCTTTTACAATCAGAAATCAACTGACTGCTGCACTATCAACTCTAAAAGCAGCAAATAGTATGCGGGTATCCTTACTAAGCTACCAAAATGATTTTTATACCGGTTCAGATAAAAATAACCTCAAGGGATATTATGTTTTTGGTAATGAGAAGGACGCTGCGTCTACCAATGCATTAGCTGATATATTAGACGCACATAAAATTGAGTTTTACAACTTAACAAAAAATGAATCTTATAACGACATCTCCTTTAAAAAAGGGAATAGCTATATAGTGCCTAAAAATCAAAGACAACATAAACTGATTGAGGCGATTTTTGAAAAAAGAACTAGTTTCAAGGACAGTCTTTTTTACGATGTTTCCGCATGGACACTGCCTCTGGCATTTAATCAGCAGTATACGGAGGTATCCAAAAATATTAAGCCCGGAACCAAAGTAGATTCAGTCAATAATAAAATTACCGAAATTTCCTCAGCCAGCGCGTATGGTTACGTTATGGAATGGCATGAATATTACACTCCTAAGGTGCTCTATCAAATTATGAATAAAGGCTTGCGTGCAAAAGTTGGTATGCAACCCTTTACTATCAAAAATAAAACGTACGATTACGGAAGTGTATTCATTCCTGTACAAAATCAAAAGCTAACACAATCAGAGCTCTTTGAGTTTCTAAATACATTATCAGCAAAAAATCATGTTCAAATTGATCCTGTTACCACCGGACTAACAACAGGGATAGATCTGGGAAGTTCCAAATTTAAACCTCTCAAAAAACCTACTGTTGCAATGTTAGTGGGCGAAGGTATTACTCCGTATGATGCAGGTGAGATATGGCATTTGTTAGATCAACGTTTTGATATACCTTTAAATAAGATTGAACTTTCAAGTTTAGAAAATAGCACGCTTACAGACTATTCACATCTTATAATCCCAAATAGTAAAACAGAATCGTTTACTAAATCACAAGAGGAAAAATTGAAAAATTGGGTAAAAAACGGAGGAACTCTAATTGGTTTTAGAAACACCGCTGAAGTTTTCAATGCTTGGAAACTTTTAGATTTGAACTTTCTTAAGCCTGATAATATTGCAAAAAACATTTCATTTGAACAGAAAGATGATTTCTCTGGAGCTCAAAATATAGGTGGTGCTATTTTTGAAGCACAATTAGACCGCTCGCATCCCATTAATTTTGGATACCATACAAAAAAGCTAGCACTATTTCGTAACACAACACAATTTATCAAACCTGATAAAGAAAGCTTTAACAATCCAATTCAGTATACAGAAAAGCCATTGCTTAGTGGTTATATTAGCAAAAAAAATCTTGATAGCCTTGCGGGTACTGTTCCCTTCGTGCATAAAAAGGTTGAAAATGGTCGTGTAATTTTGTTTACCGATAATGTAAACTTCAGAGGCTTTTGGTATGGAACAAATAAGCTGATGATGAACGCTATTTTCTTTGATAAAGCTATGTAATCAGTATAGTTTATAATTAGCCTTCATCCCTTTTAAACGATCTTAAACCACTTTTGAAGTATCCAGGCAGGCCCAATTAATAAAAATTGTAAATCCTTGGCGAATGATGGTTTTTTACCTTCAATTTTATGGCCGTAAAACTGCCCTATCCAAGCTAGCACAAAAATACCCAATGATAAGATCCAGAGCGTTCCTATCTGGGATAGGAAATAATTACCTAGAATACACAAAAAAGAAAATATCCCGATGGCTATTGCCATTTTGATAGATAATCGAATATAAAAGATTAACGCTACCAAAAGTGCAACTACAGCCCAATTTTCTAACAACCAAAAAGATTCGGGCAGTATTTTATCCAAAGGTCCCGGAGGAATACTCATTAATAAACCAACGATTGAAAAAAATATTAAAGGCACACAAATATAATGTATCAAGATATTTTTTTCGTTTTTATGACTTACGGCGTACTCCTCGAACCAACTATGTAAAGATTTCATAAAATTATATTTATAAACTAAGGTAATATAAAATTGGCTGTTTTAATAATAATGTATTATTTTATAGGTATAATCAAAACAACGTTATGGCCAGAACACCTTCGACAATGCTTCCTTTGGAAACTAAAGCTCCAAACTTTACACTTATTGACACTGTAACCGACTCTCTTTTTTCTTTAGAAAAAGAAAAGATAGAGAAAGGTGTTGTTATCATGTTTATATGTAATCATTGTCCTTTTGTTATACACATAAATGAAGAAATGGTTCGAATCGCAAATGATTATAGAACACAGGGATTTTCTTTTATTGCCATTAGCAGTAATGATGTAGAGAACTATCCACAAGATAGTCCAATACTCATGCGTAAGATAGCTCGAGAAAACAATTATACTTTCCCATATTTATACGATGAAACTCAAGAAGTAGCCAAAGCTTACCAAGCAGCTTGTACACCGGATTTCTATTTATTTGATACAGAGCTAAAACTAATCTATCGAGGACAGTTGGATGATTCCAGGCCGGGTAACGGAATCCCGGTTAACGGGAAGGATTTAAGGTCAGCAATGGATGCAGTTCTAAGAAACACAAAAGTAAGCTCCAATCAGAAGCCGAGTATTGGATGTAACATTAAGTGGAAATAAACCTAACGCGTTCTCATAAGAACAACTGTGAAATAATGTTTATTCTACACGATCATAAAACAACAGTTCGTTCGAAGGTATTTGAACCAATGTAAGGGTAGTATCTGTTATTTCTTCAATTTTGAATTGATGTTTATTTGCTGAAGTTGTCCAGCAGGTAATTACATCTCCATCAATTTTCATTTTATAACGATCCACATATTTATCGTCTTTATAGTTAATTTTTAAAACGCCGTCAAATACCACCGTTTTGGCCCGGTCCTGAATAAAGACCCATTTACCTTGTACGGCATCATATGCATTCTTATTAATAAACTTGGTGTCCAATAACTTTTTCATCTTTTTGGTATAAGACAAATAGTTGGATTGTTTAGGCAAATCAGGCAACGCATTCCCGATAGTTTTTTTATCAATCTCTTTACCATCATTATAAAAATGCTGTTCTTCATATTTGGTATAAGCAGAAGAGTAATCCAACGCTTGCCCGCCGGCGGCACTTTTCATATAAGGACGCTGTTTGTAGCTTGTAAAAATCAGTTGATCATTCCAGAAATAAAAATCCGTTACAATGTCAGCATTAGGTGTTCCTATCACCTTGACCATTTTTTTTAAACGATTATGCTCGTAATAGCCGTTAAAAGAGGGACCGTGATCCACCATTTCTGTCAAAAATTCTTCGGGTTCCAAGCTCAAAATATCAAACTCAGTATAACTATTTATTATCTCAATTTGATTTTTTATATCTTTTAAAAGTTCCTCTTTCGTTTGCCCAAGACCTGTACTGGCGTAGAGGCAGACTAAAAGCATTATTATAAACTGTCTCATAATTTAGGGGTTCAACTTTGATTTATACACAAATTTAACAAAAAAGAAGTAAGATGATTACTATTAAGAGTATCACATTAACGGTTCTCAAGTTACTATTAAACGACAAAATAACATATTTAGTCTTAAAACGAGCCGTTCGATAGTTAAAAATAACAATTTGATTTTATTTTACTAGTAATACTTACAGGCTATTCATAAAAATCATATACTATCTATAAATAAAAAGCGTCTTAAACTTATAGTCTAAGACGCTTCAATAGTATTTTATATTTTATTTATTTGACAGCTACCAGTTCAACGTCAAAAATAAGTGTTGCATTAGCTGGTATCACACCTCCGGCTCCTTGAGCTCCATAGCCTAAATGTGGTGGAATTACAAATCTGGCTTTATCTCCTATTTGAAGCAAAGCAATCCCTTCGTCCCATCCTGAAATTACATGCCCCATACCGAGTGGAAAATCAATAGGTTCATTACGTTTGTAAGAAGAGTCAAATACGGTACCGTCAGTTAAGCTTCCTTTGTAATGTACAGAAACCGTTTTTCCTTTTTCTGCCTGTGCTCCATCACCCTTTTGAATAATTTTATAACGCAGACCACTCTCTGTTTGATCAAAACCGGCAGCGATTTCATCCAATAATCCTTCGGCCTTCTTTTTGGCTGCAGCCTCGCGCTCTGCCTTTGCACCATTAAATTGTCTAAAAGATTCTACCGCATTGAATTTTTCTGCATCCTCACCTACTCTTACAATTTCTAATGACTTAATTTCATCACCTTGCTTCACTTTGTTAACAACGTCTTGACCTTCTACAACTTTGCCGAAAACAGTATGCTTACCATCAAGCCATGCTGTCTCAACATGAGTAATAAAAAATTGACTACCGTTAGTGCCCGCTCCAGCATTTGCCATAGAAAGCACTCCTGGACCATCATGCTTAAGATCCGGATGAATCTCATCATCAAATTGGTATCCTGGCCCACCAGCTCCGGTTCCTTGAGGATCTCCACCTTGTATCATAAAATCTTCTATAACTCTATGAAATTTTAATCCATCATAATAAGGCTTTCCTTGAGGGATTGCTTCATTATCAATATTACCTTCAGCTAAACCAACAAAATTCCCAACCGTTCCCGGAGTTTTTTTGTATTCCAAATTGACAAGAATTTCTCCTTGAGTAGTATTAAATTTTGCGTATAATCCGTCTTGCATACTAGCGTTTTTTATCTTTTTAAACTTTTATCGAAATGCAAAGATAACAATACGTAGTGTAACACCCAATACCGCCATTCACATAAGTACGATATATTGATCTATGAAAAAAAAAGGCTTTACACCTAGATGGTATAAAGCCTTAAAATCTACTATTTTTCAGAAAATTAATTTGCTACTTCGCTGATAAACTTAATCCTATATAATCTAAGCTCTTCATCATCATAATCTCCGTCAAACTCCTCGAGAGCCTCATTTATCTTATCGGTATCAGCATCTATAAAATACTCATGTATTTCTTCTTGCTGATCTTCATCCAAAATATCATCGATCCAATAGCTTATATTAAGTTTTGTTCCGCTATACACAATAGCTTCCATTTCCTTAATAAAATCGTTCATACTCATCCCTTTGGCTGATGCTATATCGTCTAATGGGAGTTTGCGATCAACATTTTGAATAATATACAACTTCAATCCGCTATTGGCACCGGTACTTTTAACTACAAAATCATCCGGTCGCATTATTTCATTATCCTCAACGTATTTTGAGATTAAATCTACAAATGATTTTCCGTACTTCTTTGCTTTCCCTTCTCCAACACCATGAACGTTCGCTAATTCTTCAATTGTGATTGGATATTTAAGCGCCATATCCTCTAGCGATGGATCTTGAAAAACGACAAACGGTGGTACTCCCAGTTTTTTACCAACGGACTTTCTAAGGTCCTTTAACATAGTAACCAGCTTTATATCGGTGCTTCCTGATTTTGCACTGGATTTACTGGCAGTAACTATATTATCATCACCCGTTTCCTCGTAGGTGTGATCTTCAGTCATCATAAAGCTTTCCGGAGCTTTTAAAAAGTTTTTGCCTTGTTTAGTAATACGGATTACGCCATAAGTCTCAATATCTTTTTTGAGAAACCCAGCGACCAAAACCTGACGAATCAATGCCATCCAGTATCCGGTATCTCGATGATTACCCGCACCAAAAAACTCTTGATTATGCGTTTTGTGAGAAATAATCAATGCGTTACTTTTACCTATAAGTGTGTTAACCAGATCTTTTGATTTATAGATCTCACCCGTTTTATTTACAACCTCAAGAAGCATCTTGACGTCATCCTGTGCTTCATGCTTTTTCTTTGGATTACGTACATTGTCATCCATATCAGCACCTTCTCCGGTTACCTCATCAAATTCCTCTCCAAAATAGTGAAGAATAAATTTTCTTCTTGATATAGAGGTTTCGGCAAATGCCACTACTTCCTGCAATAAAGCGTGCCCAATTTCTTGCTCAGCCACAGGTTTACCGCTCATGAATTTTTCAAGTTTCTCAATATCTTTATAAGAGTAGTAGGCTAAACAATGGCCTTCGCCCCCATCACGACCAGCTCTACCGGTTTCTTGATAATAGCTCTCTATACTTTTAGGGATATCGTGGTGAATAACAAAGCGTACGTCCGGCTTATCTATTCCCATACCAAATGCAATTGTAGCTACTACCACATCTACGTCTTCCATCAGAAACATATCTTGATGACGGGCACGTGTTTTAGCATCTAATCCCGCATGGTATGGCACCGCTTTGACACCGTTTACTTCGAGTGTTTGCGCTAGCTCTTCAACTCGTTTTCTGCTTAGACAGTAAATAATCCCACTTTTACCACTATTCTGTTTAACAAAACGGATAATATCCGAATCTACATGTTTAGTTTTCGGACGTATTTCGTAAAATAAATTAGGTCTATTAAACGACGCTTTAAAAGTATTAGCGTCAGTCATACCTAAATTTTTCAAAATATCTTCTTGCACCTTTGGAGTTGCTGTGGCTGTTAATCCTATTATAGGAATATTTTCACCAATTCGCTTTATAATACTCCTCAAATTACGATATTCGGGTCTAAAATCATGCCCCCATTCACTGATACAATGCGCTTCGTCAATAGCTAAAAAAGAAATCGTTTGTTGTTTTAAAAAATCAACATACTCTTCTTTAGTTAGTGATTCTGGTGCTACATACAAAAGTTTAGTAACTCCACTAGTAATATCATCCTTAACCTTCTTGATTTCCGATTTATTAAGGGAAGAATTCAATACATGAGCTATCCCCTCTTCTGAAGATATACTGCGTATCGCATCTACTTGATTTTTCATTAATGCTATCAAAGGAGAAACAACGATAGCTGTACCTTCACACATTAAAGCAGGTAGTTGGTAACATAGGGACTTCCCTCCACCTGTAGGCATAATCACAAAAGTATTTTCTTTTTTTAAAAGACTCTGTATAACCTTTTCCTGCAATCCTCTAAATTGACTAAAGCCAAAATGCTTCTTTAATGCATCCTGTAAGTCATTTTCGTTCAAACTCATTAAATTATGTACCTTTTATATCCAATTAAATTAAATCCATCACTACAGCCTGTTTCCCCAAACACAGTTATAGCGTACCTATCTTTTTCTATACTACCCCCAAATATAAACAATGCTTAATTTATTAAGCTTTTTTTGATGAGTATTTAAATATTATAAGGTATTACATACCTTTGCATATTTAAAGATAATAAAATCTTTTAATGATAACACGCAAAATTAGTAAATTTTGAATACATCAAATACGATAATATCCCACGCAAGAAATACAATCGCAGAACAAGCTAAGGCTATTGCAAACCTGGAAAATCTTGTAGATGAGGATTTTGCAGAAGCGGTACAAACGATACACAATTCAAACGGTCGCGTTATTTTTACCGGTATTGGTAAAAGTGCTATAATAGCTGCAAAAATTGTAGCCACAATGAACTCAACAGGTACTCCGGCAGTTTTTATGCATGCTGCAGATGCTATTCACGGAGATTTAGGTAATATTTTGACTGATGATGTGGTGGTATGTATTTCTAAAAGTGGAAATACGCCTGAAATCAAAGTATTAGTTCCTCTTATCAAAAGCTTTAAAAATACATTAATCGGAATTACAGCTAATAAAGATTCTTTCTTAGGAACTGAAGCTGACTTTGTATTAAATGCTTTTGTTGAAAAGGAAGTATGTCCAAACAACTTGGCTCCTACTACCAGTACGACGGCACAATTAGTTATCGGTGATGCTCTTGCAGTATGTTTACTTCACCTTAAAGGATTCTCTAGCAAGGATTTCGCTAAATATCACCCTGGAGGCGCGTTGGGCAAAAAGTTATATTTGAGAGTAAGTGGTATAACTTCAAAAAACGAAAAACCACAGGTCACCGAGAACGCAAGTATCACAGAGGTCATTGTTGAGATGACCGAAAAAAGGCTTGGAACAACTGCTGTTACTTCTAACAATAAAATTGTAGGGATCATCACAGACGGAGATTTGCGTAGAATGTTATCCACAGGAAAATCGTTTGATGGCTTAATGGCAAAAGATATTATGTCTGCCAATCCAAAGAGAATTGATAATGATGCAATGGCTATCGATGCACTGGAGATGTTAGAATCAAATGGAATCTCACAACTACTAGCCGAAGAAAATGGAGACTATGCCGGTTTAATTCACATTCATGACCTAATGAGAGAAGGGATTCTATAATGGCAAAAAATAATAATAAAAATCCACAAGCCATGTCCTTTTTAGACCATCTGGAGGAGTTAAGATGGCACCTTATCAGAGCAACCATTGCTGTCCTAGTTGCGGGAGTTGTCGCTTTTTTTTCAAAGGAATTAATATTCGATGTGATTATTTTTGGACCAAAAAAAGCTGATTTCCCTACTTACAAGGGCCTATGTGATCTTTCCCAATTTTTGGGCCTTGATCAGAGTCTTTGTTTTAAGGAGCTGCCTTTTAGTGTACAAAGCAGGAAAGTAGCAGGACAATTTTCTGTTCATATATGGACCTCAATTACAGCAGGTTTTATCATTGCTTTTCCCTATGTGCTCTATCAATTCTGGAAATTTATTGCTCCGGCCTTGTATGATACAGAAAAAAAGCACTCTAAAGGATTTATTATCGTTTGTTCTTTACTATTTTTTGCGGGTGTGTTATTTGGATATTACATAATCACTCCGCTTTCTATAAATTTCTTAGGTGGCTATCAAGTGAGTGAAGAAGTCATAAACGAATTTGATATTGATAGTTACATCTCGCTAGTTAGAGCTTCAGTGATTGCCTGTGGCCTTATCTTTGAGTTGCCTGTGATCATGTTTTTCTTAACTAAAATTGGATTAGTAACACCAGAATCGCTTAGAAAATACAGGAAATTTGCATTAGTCATAGTACTGATTTTATCCGCCATTATTACTCCGCCGGATATTGCCAGTCAAATCATTGTTGCAATCCCCATCTTAATCTTATATGAGATTAGTATCTTTATCTCAAAATATGTCATTAAAAAGGAAAAAGAAAAATTAAATACAAAAAAGTAATGAGCAATATTGTTGATGATTTTAACGCATATCGCGAAAAAATGAATTCGCGAATTCTTGAAGATAATAACAAAATTATCAAACGGATTTTCAATCTGGATACAAACGCCTTTATGGGAGGTGCGCTGAACGTGAAGACTAAAGAACTTTTAGGGTTGGTTGCTTCTGCAGTATTGCGATGTGATGACTGTGTTCGCTACCATTTAGAAACGTGCCATAAAGAAGGGCTTACAAAAGATGAAGTGGCTGAGGCTTTAGGTATCGCTACTCTTGTAGGAGGTACTATTGTTATTCCGCACTTACGACGCGCGTACGAATTTTGGGATGCTCTTGAGGCTAGAACAAACGCGTAGAAGTTTTACGTAGTGTTTTTTTCTACCGTGCACGTATCCTAATCAGTTTTAATAATTCATCAGGTATTCGATTATGAAATTAAAAGCAGATAATTTAATAAAATCATATAAGGGCCGTAAGGTTGTAAAAGGGATTTCTTTGGAAGTAAATCAAGGAGAAATCGTTGGATTATTAGGCCCTAACGGGGCGGGTAAAACCACCTCTTTTTATATGATTGTAGGTCTGGTGAAACCAAACAGCGGTAAAATATCATTAGATAGCATGGACATTACCAAATTCCCCATGTATAAGCGAGCTCAAAACGGGATTGGTTATCTGGCTCAGGAAGCTTCTGTTTTCAGAAAACTGAGTATCGAAGATAATATTTTGAGTGTGTTACAGCTTACCAAACTCTCCAAAAAGGAACAACTACATAAAATGGAGTCTCTTATTGAAGAATTTGGGTTAGGACATATTCGCAAAAACCGAGGTGATTTATTGAGTGGTGGGGAGCGACGTCGTACAGAAATTGCCCGCGCTTTAGCTACAGATCCAAATTTCATCCTTCTTGACGAACCCTTCGCCGGAGTAGATCCGGTAGCAGTAGAAGATATTCAACGTATCGTAGCACAATTAAAGAACAAAAATATTGGTATCCTAATTACCGATCACAATGTGCAGGAAACACTGGCCATCACGGATCGTACCTATTTGATGTTTGAAGGGAGCATTTTGAAAGCTGGTAAACCCGAAGAACTAGCCGAAGATGAAATGGTGAGAAAAGTATATCTCGGACAGAATTTTGAGCTTAGAAAAAAGAAGCTTGATTTCTAAAGTTGATCAAAACACTCAGCTTGAACTTGAAAGTTCGTAAAAACTGCAAAACACATCAGTGTATTAAACTGTTTTGATGCAGCGCGTTTCAATAGTATCTAATACCTTACTTGCTTGACCACCAACTAATCGATCCGTTACTATACAACGGTTCACCCGCAATCAGTTCTATATTTCGACACCTTCATCCTCAGTTTGGTTCCCAAATAATAAAGACAATACGATGAATAATAGAATGATTAATGGGATAGCAATAAACTTAAAAAATATGATCAACAATACTGTTCCCGCTAAAAACACGTAGCGAATCTTGTTTTCTCCAAATCCCCAGGTCTTAAATTTCAGGGCGAACAGTTTTATTTCTGCATTTAAGAGGTAACAACTTATCAGCGTCAATCCTATTAGGAAATATTCATTTAATATAATTTTGACAATCCAGGCTTCTGCCTGAAATTTTAATATTAAAGGTAAACTCAAAATCAATAGCGTATTGGCGGGAGTTGGCAATCCAATGAAAGAGGTTGTTTGCCTGGTATCAATATTAAATTTGGCTAAACGGTACGCTGAAGCTAATGTTACCAGCAGACCTAATAGCGAAATATAAGAATAATCCAAGCTAGCCCATATTTGGTCAGATGCCCATGCAGGCGGAGTAACATAAAATGGTCTGCCCACTACCTGTGTTAGAAGCTGAAACATAATAATACCCGGTACCACACCGCTGGTTACCATGTCGGCGAGTGAGTCTAACTGAAGACCCAATTCGCTTTGTGCATCAAGAACTCTTGCTGCTAGCCCATCAAAAAAATCAAAAAATATACCTAACATCACAAATAACGCTGCTATTTCTAAATTTCCTTGTACAGCAAATAAGGTTGCAATACAGCCGCAAAATAAATTTGCCAACGTGATTATATTGGGTATTTGTTTCTTAATCCACATACATTTAAAATTTACGTAAAAATAGCAAACTATTTAGCTACCACACAAAACCTGTTAAACATTCTTCCATTCAGTGTATACAATTACATTCTCAGATTTTCAGTATATTTTATTGTATCGATCAATGGTGTAATTAATATTTGTATAAAGAAGTTTAAAATTTCTAAACAAATAGGGTTATTTTCGTGCTGATCAGTGCTATATTTTATGAAGAACCTATTTTTTGCAATACTCTCAGGCCTCGTGCTAGCCATTGGTTGGCCCACTTACGGATTCCCATTATTTTTATTCTTTGGTTTTATTCCGCTACTTCTCGTAGAACATAGCATCCGAGAGGAAAAACGTAGTGGCTTTAAGGTTTTTGCCTATAGTTTTTTAGCATTTTTTATTTGGAATATGATTACTACTTGGTGGATATATAATTCTACCGCCTTTGGGATGTGGTTTGCAGAAATTGCGAACACGCTGCTCATGTCACTGGTTTTTGTCATATACCACATGGTTGCCAAACGAACTACCTTTACCAATGCCTCCTTATTTTTAATCTGTTTGTGGCTAGGGTTTGAATATATGCATTTGCAGTGGGAATTTTCATGGCCTTGGTTAACCCTGGGTAATGGATTTGCAACCTATACCTCCTGGATACAATGGTATGAATACACGGGTACGTTTGGTGGTTCTCTTTGGGTATGGATAGTAAATATCAGCCTTTTCAAAGGTATCTTACGATATAAACGCTATCAGGAAACAAAGGTATTAAAACGTGTTGCGATCTTCAATATCGCCTATATTGTAATCCCTATTCTGATTTCCCTCATACTCCTAAGCACTTATACAGAAACCGGCAAAAAGCAAGAAGTATTAATTCTGCAACCTAATATCAATCCATATACTGAAAAATATAATACTACAGATGCCCGTATAGGCGATCTTATTACTACCCTAGTGCAGGACACATTGTCGTCATCGGTTGATTTTATTATTGCGCCAGAAACTGTGTACGCAGATAATAACAAACTCTCTAATTTTGAATATTCGATAGCTAAACGTACTTCGCGTCGTCTGATAAGTAATTACCCAACCACACACGTTATTGCAGGAATCTCAATGTATGACAGGTTTACAGATCCCGAAAGAGTTCATGAACAAACGAATCAATTTGGACCCAATGATTTTTATGATGATTACAATTCCGCATTTTTTGTACGACCTGACGGTTCCTCTGAATTGTATCACAAAACAAAATTGGTTGTGGGCGTAGAGAACTTTCCATATCAAAGTGTATTAAAACCAATTTTGGGAGATGCTATGATTGATTTGGGAGGTACTGTAGCAAAAAAAACTACGCAAGAAAACAGAGAGGTATTTTTTACCAGAGATAGTGTTGGGGTTGGCCCAATAATTTGTTATGAAAGTGTCTACGGAGAATTTGTGACCGGATATGTGAGAAATAAAGCAGATTTTTTAGCCATAATTACAAATGATGCCTGGTGGGGAGCTACACAAGGACATCAACAACATTTAGCCTATGCACGACTACGAGCTATAGAAACTCGTCGCAGTATCGCGCGTAGCGCTAATACCGGAATATCTGCACTTATCGATCAAACAGGTACAATTACCCAATACTTGCCATATAACACCCAAGGCGTGATAAAAGGACAACTTCTCACAAACGATGCGATCACATTTTATGTTCGTGCAGGGGATTATATCGCTAGGATAGCCATTTTTATAGCAATATTTATTTTTCTGATAACTTTTACAATCAGAAAAAAGAAATTGTAAAATGCTACGATACGCAGATCATACCAACATACCGTATAATTAAAAAGTATTTCAGGTATTGCCTACGTTATTCTTTAATTTGTGGTTATTTTGCATCACTTTTGAAGGATATGATTAATGATAGTATTATATTATTACTACTGTATTATAACTACTCATTTTTCAGCCTTCTAAGAACTCATAAACAATAATATAAAGTAAGTTCATTGTGAATTACGTATCGATAGAAAATATAGCCAAATCTTTTGGGGAACGAGTACTTTTTAAGAATATCTCTTTTGGAATAAATGAAGGACAAAAAATTGGATTTGTCGCTAAGAACGGAACCGGAAAAACGTCGTTACTCAATATTGTTGCCGGTGGTGAGCATCCCGACGAGGGACAAGTGGTATACCGTAAAGACCTAAAAGTTGCTTTCTTGCCGCAAGAACCGGATCTGGATCCGACACTTACTATAGAACAAACAATTTTTGCTGCTGATAATGAAATTCTAAGAGCGCTCAGTGCCTACGATAAAGCATTAAAAAATCCCGATGATGCAGATGCATACCAGAAAGCCTTTGAGCGTATGGAAGTTTTGAATGCCTGGGATTTTGAAACACAGTACAAGCAAATCTTATTTAAATTAAAATTAGAAAATCTGGATCAAAAAGTAGCGATGCTTTCTGGAGGCCAAAAGAAGCGTCTTGCACTCGCCAATATACTTCTTAGCAAACCAGATTTGTTATATCTCGATGAGCCTACCAACCACTTGGATCTTGAAATGATAGAGTGGCTCGAAGAATATTTTGCAAAAGAGAATTTCACGTTGTTCATGGTAACGCATGATCGGTACTTTTTGGAAAATGTGTGTAATGAAATTGTAGAGCTCGAAGATGGTCAGTTATACACCTACAAAGGTAATTACGCCTACTATCTTGATAACAAAGAAGCTCGAGTTACAAATGAGCAAATTAACACCAATAAGGCTAAGCAGCTCTATAAAAATGAATTGGCCTGGATGCGTAAGCAACCCAAAGCTCGAACTACAAAATCCAAATCTCGTATTGATGATTTTTATGAAATCAAAGAACGAGCTCATAAGCGACGTAACGACCATGCGATCGAATTAGAGATCAATATGGAACGTATGGGAAGCAAAATCTTAGAATTGCACAAAGTTTCTCATAGCTTTGAGGATCTGGTTATTCTAGATAAATATGAGTATGTTTTCAAAAAAGGGGAACGCATTGGTATTATTGGTAAAAATGGAACCGGTAAATCTACCTTTTTAAATATGCTGACAGGTGCGATAGTTCCGGATCAAGGTAAGATTATTCTTGGGGAGACCATAAAATTTGGATACTATACCCAAAAAGGAATAACTATCAAAGAAGGTCAAAAGGTAATTGATGTTATTAAAGAGTTCGGAGAGTATATACCTTTAAAAAAAGGAAGACAAATATCTGCGCAACAATTATTAGAGCGCTTCCTGTTTGATCGTAAAAAACAATATGACTTTGTAGAGAAGTTAAGTGGTGGTGAGCGTAAGCGATTGTATCTATGCACCGTTTTAATTCAAAATCCGAATTTTCTAATTCTCGATGAACCGACAAACGATCTTGATATTGTAACCCTCAATGTTCTTGAAAATTTCTTACTTGATTTTCCCGGATGTTTATTGGTTGTATCCCACGACCGGTATTTTATGGATAAAATCGTAGATCACTTGTTTGTTTTTAAAGGTAATGGTGTCATTGAAGATTTCCCCGGTAATTACACCGATTATCGTATTTATGAAAGTAGCAAAACTCCCGAAACTACTGTGGTCCAAAAAGAAGCAACAGCCGGAAACACAAAAAGCAACTGGAAAAAAGAAGCGACGCCTAGTTTGTCGTATAAAGAACAAAAAGAGTTCAGTCGCATTGAACGTGATTTAAAAAAATGGGAACTGAAGAAAACTGAATTAGAAAAAGTTTTTCTCGACACTTCGCTATCTCAAGAACGAATTAATGAGGCTTCTTTAGAACTTCAGAAAGTTATTAAAAACATAGAAGAAGGTGAGATTCGTTGGTTAGAGCTATCTGAAAAAATGGAGTAACCCTTCTCTAATGATTTTTGGTCTAAGAAACAGAATCCGGATATGTTTAAACTAGTTTCGTATGCTAAATTTTTGTTGCGATCGACTAATCAGCACGGTGTACATTCACCTTTTGTATATCTGCTTATTACTCGTTGTTTGTATGACCGAAAAAGAAAGGCAACAGATCATCAAGTAAAAAAAATCTGTGAAAAATCTAAAAATCTTTCCGTCAAAGAATCAAGGCTGTTACTTAGACTTATCTCCTATCTGGACTTACAAACCGTTTTGATTCTGGGTAAGGATCAACGAAGCTTAGCGCAAGTGATGGAATTATATACCGGTGATTTAACTATCGACACCGCTTTATCAAGCGCACCGTACGATTTAATAATCGCTGAAAGCAACGAGGTAGCTGAAGCAAACGACGCTATCACAATGCTTCTAAGTGCAATGCATAATGATAGCCTTTTAGTACTGCGTGGTATTCATTCAGATCCTGATAGTGAAGCTTTGTGGCAGACATTATGTAAAAACGAAAGCGTTACTGCCTCTATTGATTTATATAGAGTGGGACTTCTATTTATACGAAGAGAGCAGCTACAAGAACAATTTACCATTCGGTGGTAACACAATACCCTCAAAAATATCGTCGCAAAACCGATATAATTGAGGGTATCTCCTCTAACTAAAAATTACTCATCTGATATCATCTATTTGAACATGCGGACAAACAGACCTTTACGCTTGTGATATTGTAAATCTTTGAGATCCAAAGAACGTTGCTTTTCAAAGAGACAAATCTCTTCGATAAATTCGTCATACGTTTGATTACGCTCTTCCAGAAATCCAATAAAATATTTTTCTGATACCTCAACACCTTGTGCCTTTTCGATCGCCAAAAGCTTCTTATACAGATCACTTATTGTTTTAATTGCAGAACGAGGCGGACATTTTCTTCTTGCAAAAAATGAATGAATAACTTCTTTACCATCTGTTTTAACTTCAAAATCAGTAATCACCCAATAATACCGTCCGTCTTTAGCCAAGTTCTTAACTAACGCATGAATATTTTCTTTTTTTTGAAGGCGTTCCCATAACCACTTAAAAAGAACCTTGGGCATATCCGGATGGCGAATTGCATTATGCGGCTGACCTATAAGCTCATGCTCGTCATAGCCGCTGATCTCCATAAAATAGTCGTTTGCATATTCGATTGTTCCTTTTGGATTGGTTTTACTCATAATCGTCTTGCTAGGATCCAAGACAATTTCTTCCATAACGGGCGTTGGTTTGTTAATTATTGCCATAGTAGTATTTATAAAATTATAAGCCTCAAAGATAAGAGCACCTTTTCTGTCGAGATATGATATTTATCAGTGTATATAAATTTTAAGGTTTTAGTCGGTCTGTTATGTAACTAATCAATCAGGATTGCGTCTTATTTTAAGAACTATAAATAGCTTAGTAATCCAATTATATGAAGTAGCTATCTTATATTTCAATCAATTGTTATATTTTGAAGCCTACAACTTACTGCTGGCGCATTAAATTAGTTTTATGGGAAATGTTATCGAAATTCGCGAAATTGTTAGAAACTTTCAACTGGGACAGGAAACTGTACATGTTTTGAAAAATATTGATCTCGATATCGAACGTGGAGAATACATGGCAATTATGGGACCTTCTGGTTCAGGAAAGTCAACCTTAATGAATTTGCTGGGATGCCTGGACACCCCAACCTCAGGTAGCTATATTCTGAACGGTAATGATGTAAGTAAGATGACAGATGATGAACTGGCCGAAATAAGAAACCGTGAGATTGGATTCGTTTTTCAGACTTTTAATCTTTTGCCTCGTACGACTGCCTTAGAAAATGTAGCCTTACCAATGGTCTATGCCGGAGCGTCTAAAAAAGAGCGCACCCTGCGGGCCGAAGAGGTATTAAGCGATGTTGGATTAGCAGATCGTATGGATCATAAACCAAATCAGTTATCTGGAGGACAACGCCAACGGGTGGCCGTAGGTCGTGCATTAGTCAATAAACCGTCCATCATTTTAGCAGATGAACCTACGGGGAACTTAGATTCTAAAACTAGTTTGGAGATTATGCAGTTATTTGATGCCATTCATAAAGCGGGAAATACTGTAATTCTGGTGACGCATGAAGAGGAAGTGGCTGCACATGCACACCGTGTCATTAGATTGCGGGATGGGATGATTGAAAGTGATACACGTAATTCTATATAACAGCAGTAATTTTGCGTTAGGGATAGCAGTGTAAATCCCGAAGTCGTGCTAATGCGACGAGGATTGTAACGGATAGCCCGCCCGAACGCCATACTTTTAAAATACTGGGTAGCCTAAACTCCATATGTACCATGCATTGAGATTATTTGTATTTTGCGACAAATTTTAAATCTTGTTGCATGCAACCTCTACAAATACTACTCTTAATTGGGGGATACTTTGGCGTACTCCTATTGATTTCATACGTTACCGGTAAACAGTCAAATAATGATGCTTTTTTTAAAGCAAATCGGCAATCTCCTTGGTATATTGTAGCATTTGGGATGATAGGAGCTTCGTTAAGTGGAGTAACGTTCATCTCGGTACCAGGTTGGGTTGAGGCTTCTCAATTCAGCTATATGCAAGTGGTGCTGGGCTATATTTTGGGTTATGCAGTGATCGGAACAGTTTTATTGCCATTATATTACAAACTTAATCTCACCTCAATCTATACGTATCTAGAAGGTAGGTTTGGTCCGAAAGCATATAAGACAGGAGCTAGTTTCTTTTTGCTTTCCAGAGTTGTCGGTGCGAGTTTCAGATTATTTTTGGTAGCAAATGTTTTACAGAGCATTTTGTTTGATGCCATGGGTGTTCCTTTTTGGATGACGGTGATTATAACCATACTCTTAATTTGGTTGTATACCTTTAAATCAGGAATAAAAACCATAGTTTGGACCGATACGCTCCAGACTCTTTTTATGTTGATAGCAGTGGGCGTGGCCATTTATTATGTATCAACAGACTTAGGTATTCAAAGCACCGATTTATTAGGTTACATCTTAGATAGCGATTTATCAAAGACATTCTTCTTTGATGATTTCAAAAGCGCTAATTATTTTTGGAAACAATTCATTTCCGGAGCATTTATTGCCATTGTGATGACCGGATTGGATCAAGATATGATGCAAAAGAACCTAACGTGTCGTAGTCTAAAAGATGCTCAGAAGAATATGTTTTGGTTTACCATCGTCCTGACAGTTGTGAATTTTATATTTCTTGGTTTAGGACTATTACTTACACAATACGCAGCACAAAACGGAATTGATGCTGATAAAGATCAATTATTTCCTGAAATCGCTACGCAAGGTACCTTGGGTATTGGAATTGCACTTTTCTTTATTTTAGGTCTTATTGCCGCTGCGTATAGCAGCGCTGATAGCGCGCTTACTTCTTTGACTACTTCTTTTAGTATAGACATACTGGATATTGAGAAAAAATATGATGTTGATAAACAAGTTGCAATACGCAAGCGAATTCATATTCTCTTTTCGATAGTTTTAATACTTGTGATCGTAGCGTTCAAATATATTATTAAGGACGAGAGTGTCATCGCAAAACTATTCGTTTTTGCAGGCTATACGTATGGACCACTACTTGGATTATACGCCTATGGATTATTTACCAAGTGGAAAGTCTATGATAATTTTGTACCCGTGGTTGCGATACTCTCTCCTATCCTATCTTATATTATTAGTGTAAATAGTGAAGCCTGGTTTGGTTTTGAATTTGGATTTTTTATCCTCATACTAAACGGACTTCTAACGTTTTTAGGTCTAATACTGATTAGAAGACAATAACACCAAAGTACATGCAACTTCTATCTCTATAGCGTTTTCCTTGAGTAGTTTGTAAAACTCAGGGTTTTCTGTTCCCGGATTAAAAATTACTCGGTTTGGATGAAGAGAAACTATATAATCATAAAACTCCTCTTGTCGTTTAGGGTTGAGATATAGCGTAACTGTATCAATATCTGTGTAAGGTAATTTTTGTGTATCTATCATAATTCCTGCTACTTCACCTTTGCGAAGACCTAATGCTACGGTGTCTATATTGTGATTGCGCAAGCGATTAATGGCTAAGAAAGAATAACGATTCGGTTTTAAGGAAGCTCCCAGTACTAATGTTTTTTTCATATATCTTTTTTTTTGAGTACAAAGTAAGAGTACTATTTGCTGCGTTGCAGCAAGCAAACGTTAAAATCTATTTAGAATATGTTAAAGTAAGAGTAGCGCTGTAACATTACAAATTACCACTCGTCTTATTAGTAAGATATGATTTTTCATAAATTTAGTTAGTTAATTACTTAATAATCAAATTTTATTCATAGTTGATGGTTAGTGTTACTATTTGATTATTATAGAAAGCCGCCCCTTTAATTTGAGGCGGCTTTTATTTTTTAAAAAAAATACTCTAACGGCTGTAACAAATTTTAATGATGATCGTCTTACCTATAATTGCGCTTAATCACCGCAATAAAATAAACAACACGCATATGTACTTGGTATAACAAAGTACAATGCAAAACATTAATCAATCAAAAAACGAACAAATGAAAAAGCTAACACTTTATCTAACAGCTATCTGCGTCCTGGCACTTACCAGTATGCTATCCGCCCAACCAAAAAATAATGAACTCTTAGGTTCTGTTAAAGGGAAGGTTATTGATAAACTTCGGAAAGAACCAATCCCTTATGCAACAATCGTCATACAAGATCTTAAAGAAGAGATTATTAGTGGTGGCATTACTACAGAATCGGGTGAGTTTCTTGTAAACAACATTCCGAATGGAAACTATACCTTAAAAATCCAATTTATAGGCTATGCTAGTTATGCTACACCTATTTCCATCAACCGAAAAAATAGAAATTTTGACATTGGGACCATAGAATTGCTGGAAGAGGCGGAGTCGCTTGATGATGTTACCATTGTTGCTGAGCGCACGACCATCGAGCAAAAAATAGATCGTAAAGTAATTAATGTTGGTAAAGACCTTACAACTACAGGAGGTAGCGCTGCAGAGATTATGAACAACATTCCATCGGTGAATGTTGATCAGGACGGAAATATCGCCCTACGTGGCAATCAAAACGTAAGAATTCTTGTAGATGGTAAGCCCACTAACATTAGCGCTGCACAGCTATTAAAGCAAATTCCGTCGACATCAATTAAAACCATCGAATTAATTACAAATCCGTCTGCAAAGTATAATCCGGAAGGGATGAGCGGAATAATTAATATTGTACTCCACAAAAACAGTAATATCGGACTTAATGGAAATATCAATTTCGGGTTGAACTTTGATAAAAACGCACGATTTAATAGTTCAATCGACTTAAATTATCGCAGTGGTAAATTCAACATTTATGGTAATTATGGTAACAGCTCTCGTAAAAGTTTAGGTGCTGGTTACGTGTTTAGAGAAGATGAAGACTCTCAACAATTTTTCTCATTTCTCGATAATACAAATTCTCATTTATTTAAGGTAGGAATTGATTACTACCTAGATGATCACAATACCCTTTCTTTCTATACGAACCAGAATATTTATGATGGGGGTACCACGGGTACAACCGATATAAGGTTTGTTGAAAATCCACAAAATAATTTATCGCAACTTTTATTCGCTCAAGGAGAAAATATTGGTTCGACCTATAACTTTGATTACAAACATACGTTCAAGGAAGAAGAGCACAGCATCGAACTTGAGGTCGATTATAATGTCTTTGATGAGGATAAAACCGATCAATTTCTCTTTACCGGCAATACAGCCTTTCTTCAAAACTACACCGACCTAATCGATAATAAAAGAGAAAATACGACTATAAACTTGGATTATATCAATCCGATTTCAGAAACTGATAAACTTGAGATTGGTTACGAAGCGCGATTCAGAAGAACTGAAAACGGATACATTTCATCGCTATTTGCAAATTCTGATTATGCGTATGATCGTGACATCCATTCAGGATACGTTACCTATGGAAAAACATTAAAAAAATGGTCTTACCAGATTGGTGCCCGTGTAGAAAGCTATAAGGTTACTGCTACGCTGGATAATGAACGAATTTTTGAAGATGATTATGTTACCGTATATCCTTCTGCATATATAAATTATACTCCGGAAGAAAAAAACAGTTATCAATTAAGTTATAGTCGTCGTGTCGATCGACCAGGATTAAACCAAGTGAATCCAATACGTGAATGGAGTACGCCAAGAATTATATCGATCGGTAACCCAGCTTTGGATCCACAATTCACAAATTCGATTGAATTTAATTATACGCGTAAGCTAGAAAAAGGATCGCTTACGGCGGGTGTATTTTACAGACTCATTAATGATGAAATTAACCAAACACTTTTAGAGAATCCAGACGTCGAAGACGGACAAATTCTAACTTTTGATAATTTTGACAATAATACAGCTTACGGATTTGAACTATCATCAAATTACAAAGTAGCTACATGGTGGAGTTTAAATGTTAGTGTTGACCTCTACGGACAAACACAGAAAGGAGTTGTTGGAACAACTACGAGAGAGGTAGATGCGTTTGTATACAATTTTAGATTAAGCAACACCTTTAAAGCGACTAAGAATTTAAGTTTTCAACTTTTTGGATTTTATAGAGGTCCACAAGAAGGTATTCAATTTGAAACTGAAGAATTCTATTTTGTAAATACAGGAGCACGCTATAGTTTTCTTAATAACAAAGCAACCTTTAGTATCAACTTCAATGATATTTTTAATACGCAAAAATTTAGATTTAACAGCGATGTACCCTATACGCAGTTCGGTCAGTTTCAAGGAGAAACACAATCAGTGTTCTTAGGTTTATCATACCGTTTTGGGAGTGGTAAAAACAGAAAAGTGTCCAGAAAAAACAGAGATAAAAATGAAAAATCAGGAGGTGGTATTTTATAATATATGTTAAAATACAATAAAATGGCATCCATTTTGTAACACCTATAATATTCTATCGTTTTTAGTATAGAAGATAATATGGTTATGATTTATTTGAATTAGCCTTTAAGAAATTTAACCAGAAAAAACGCGAGACTTCAAGGTCTCGCGTTTTTTTGTGTTCTAGCTGGGTAGTATTACCACTTAATAATAGCGCTTCCCCATGTAAATCCACTTCCAAAGGCAGCTAATACTACGAGGTCCCCTTCTTTTATCTTACCATTTTCCCAGGCTTCTGTCAAAGCAATAGGAATAGATGCGGCGGTTGTATTTCCGTATTTTTGAATGTTATTATACACCTGATCATCTGATAACTTAAATTGCTTTTGAACGAACTGTGAAATTCTCAAATTAGCTTGATGCGGAATCAACATATCTATATCTGCCGCTGTAAAACTATTAGCTTGTAGCCCTTCATTAATCACCTCTGAAAAACGAACCACTGCATTTTTGAATACAAATTGCCCGTTCATATATGGATAATAGGGTATATCCTCCTGAGGGTTCTCTTCTATTATTTCAGGCACCCAATGTTCTGTACTAGGTCCCATAAGTGATAGCTCTTTTGCATGAGCACCTTCACTATGCAAATGTGTAGAGAGAATTCCACGGTTTTTGTCCTCACTACGTGTAAGAACTGCTGCTCCTGCACCGTCCCCAAATATCACAGACACCCCACGTCCGCGTGTGGTCATGTCCAATCCTCCACTATGGTTCTCACTACCGATTACCAACACATTTTTATACATTCCTGTTTTGATAAATTGATCTCCAACCGATAAAGCATAAATAAATCCGCTACATTGATTACGAACATCCAAGGCCGGGATTGTTCTCATATTCATCAAATCTTGTACTTGTACCCCTCCTCCAGGAAAATACATATCTGGACTTAAGGTGGCAAAAATTATAAGATCAATATCCTCATTGGTAAGCTTTGCTCTTTCGATGGCAATTTTAGCGGCTTTCACACCCATCTTGGCTGTACTGTTACCATCTCCCTTTTTGATGTGGCGTCTTTCTTTAATTCCGGTACGTTCTTGGATCCAAGCATCATTGGTTTCCATCACTTTAGACAAGTCATCATTAGTAACCACATTCTCTGGAACATAGCTCCCTAATCCTGATATTTTTGAAGTATACATATATTTTGAGTTTGTATTGTACGTAATTATCAATAATTACGTCTTAAATTTAAAAAACTGCAGAGCAAGATATGTATATTAATGGTTTTGATAAAAGAATCTTGCCTAATATTGTATGCACGCATACTAAATTTTGATCTTCAATAACTAATAGAGAAATTTCTCTAATATTCCTTTACTATAAAAATCCTGTACTTCTTACCACAAAAAGCGAAAGGCACGCCAACCACAGCATGCCTTTCTAACAACCTAACCAATAAATAAACAAACCAGGCTAGTCGGGCGACTAGCTACAGGTACCTTTCAAAATTTTTAACCTCAACGGTGGCTTTCAGGTCATGTAATAAGTTGTAGAGTCCAAAAAATGTTCTGTTGATATAGAGAAAATGCTTACTCCCTCTATTTCCATTCATTTTTCTCAACTCCGTATCATTAGAATATTTTTCACTTAATTCAGTAATACCATTCCAAAATGTTTCATCTGCAAAATCAAACGTTTCCTTATTAAAAGGTGTCGTAAAAAGACTTAACATTTCATAGAACAATTTAGAGAAATAAGCAGTCTCTTTTTCGGAATCATCTTTACGAAGAATTTCTAATTCGTATAGTTTCTTTGCAAAGAATTCAGGATTATCGATATTTTTTCTTTCTGCCAATTCAAAATATGGCGTGTAAAATTCCATAGGCACTTGTTTCACACATCCAAAATCAATAGCAATTAAATTTGTTTCACTATCCACTAAGAAATTCCCTGGATGTGGATCTGCGTGCACGGCTTTCAAAATATGCATTTGATACATATAGAAATCCCATAACGCCTGACCAACTTTATTGGCTTTTTCCTGATTCGTATTAACTTTGGCAAATTCACTCAAATGCATTCCATCCATCCAATCCATGGTAATCGTTCGCTCACTTGAGAGTTCCTCATAATATTTGGGAAACTTTAAGTTTGGAATAATCTCACATGCTTCGGAGATTTGTTTGCTTTGTTCAACTTCTAAGATATAATCTGTCTCCTCGAGCAACTTGCCTTCTACTTCTTTGAAAAACTTCTCAGAATCGTTACCCTTTAAATTAAACATTCTGATTGCAATAGGTTTAACCATTGCTAAATCACTACTGATACTGTCTGCAACTCCAGGATATTGAATTTTCACAGCAAGTTCTTTCCCAAATTTGGTTGCCTTATGTACCTGACCGATACTCGCAGCATTAACCGATTGAGTTGCAAACGTATCATATAATTCTTCAGGATATTTATCTAAATATCGTTTAAAAGTTTTTCTCACCAAGGGTGCGGACAATGGAGGAACGCTGAACTGTGAGAGTGAAAATTTTTCTACATAGGCACTAGGCAACAAGCTTTTCTCCATGGATAGCATCTGAGCAACCTTAAGTGCACTCCCCTTTAAGTTTTTTAAACCATCATATATATCAGAAGCATTGTCTTCGTTCAACTGATCTCGAGACATGTCTGGATTGATGGCTTTCTTACCGTAATATTTTAAATAATTACCTCCAACCTTCACACCTGTTTTCACAAGTTCTGTGGTTCTTCCTAATTTAGAAACAGGTATTTTATCAATTGTCTTCATACGTAATTTATTAGTAAAAAATAGTCTCGAGTTTTACATGGTTCTTTCTTTCCAAAGAAACTTGCCGAGATCTAAAATATTAGTAAGGGGCGTGTTATCAAAAACATCAAAAATCGTATTTACAGATTTTTCTATTGCAACATCTGTTTTTTCAAAACCTGCTGAGGCATCATCCATCCAAAACTTCAGTAAGAATAAAAATTGAATCCATGCACCCTCAGAAAATAGACTTGTAGGGTTTTTAGTGATTTTGAATTGTTTATCTTCATTATCCTCTGCTATCAATTCACTTGCAAAACTCTTAATCTGCTTGCGCAATCCTTTGAGCTGTTCCATGTTTTTTAATGCCATGTCATGCTCACTCAAGGCGAAAAGAATGTAACTTCTGTTTAAGGTCAACATCTCAAAAAAACTGTAAAAGAAAGTCAACATTTTCTCTCTGCTAGTAAATTGATCATATGCTTCATTAGCATGTGCAACTTCCATCGTTTTATCAAAGAGAATTGTCCAAATCTCTTTTTTTAAACCGTCAATATTTCCAAAATGAGCGTAAAAATCAGCTTCAGTAATCTTATTTGCTTTACAAAACTTATAGATTGATTTAGGATACATCTCATGTTCCAGCACATACTCCATATACATTGTAATAATGTCAAACTTTGAAGGTGCTTTTTTTGCGGTTGTTTTCTTTTTTGTGGTTGCCATGATTTTTAAAGTTTGATGTAAAATTACTAATTGTTTATCTTTTAAATAAAAAAGTTAAACAAATTGTTTGTTAAAGTTCTTTCAGAAATTTTGAAACTATCTTAGTACTGATAAGCTATATATGAAGTCGTTACAATTACGAAGAGCTTACACAATCATTGTAAAATGTCAGTTTGTCAGCATGTTAATCTTGGTATTTTTTTTGACCTACTCTATTGACAATTAATAAGTGAATAACAAAAAATATAATTCTATATGGCTACAGGAAGTATTAATGTATCAGTGGAGAATATCTTTCCTTTGATTAAAAAATTTCTTTATTCTGATCACGAGATCTTTTTACGGGAATTAATTTCGAATGCAACAGATGCTACGTTAAAACTAAAGCACCTTTCCAATATTGGAGAAGCTAAAGTTGACTATGGTAATCCAATGATCGAAGTTAAAGTTGATAAAGAGAAAAGACAATTACATATTATTGATCAAGGTATCGGGATGACCAAAGAAGAGGTCGAGAAATACATTAATCAAGTTGCTTTCTCCGGAGCAGAGGAGTTTTTAGAAAAATATAAAGACAGCGCCAAGGATTCTGGAATCATTGGGCATTTTGGACTTGGTTTCTATTCTGCCTTTATGGTTGCTGATAAGGTTGAAATTATTACCAAATCATTTAAGGACGAACCTGCTGCGCATTGGACATGTGATGGATCTCCCTCCTACACGATTGAATCCGCAGACAAACAAGAACGTGGAACCGAGATCATTCTTCATATTAGCGAAGATGAATCTGAATTTTTGGAAGATTCTAAAATATCAGAATTATTAACCAAGTACAATAAGTTCATGCCGGTTCCAATTAAGTTTGGAACAAAAACGGAAACGTTACCTAAGCCAGAAGATGCTAAGGAAGAAGATCCTGCGCCTACTCAAGAAGTAGATAACATAATTAATAATCCTAATCCGGCGTGGACAAAGCAACCGACAGAACTAGAAGATACCGATTACAAAAGTTTCTATAGAGAACTGTATCCTATGCAGTTTGAAGAACCACTTTTTAACATTCATCTAAATGTGGATTATCCTTTTAACTTGACCGGAATTTTATACTTTCCTAAGTTAGGACAGGATATGAACATGCAGAAAGATCGTATCCAGCTATATCAAAACCAAGTTTTCGTTACTGATAATGTTGAAGGAATAGTTCCGGAATTTTTGACCATGCTACGTGGTGTTATCGATTCTCCTGATATTCCATTAAACGTATCACGTTCGTATTTACAAGCTGACGGAGCTGTTAAAAAAATATCGAGTTACATAACGCGTAAAGTCGCGGATAAGCTTTCTTCTTTATTCAAAAATAACCGTGAAGATTTTGAACAAAAGTGGAATGATATTAAAATTGTTATCGAATACGGAATGCTTTCTGAAGATAAATTCTTTGAAAAAGCTGACAAATTTGCGCTGTATCCGACTGTAGACAACACCTACCTAACTTTTGAAGAGTTACAAGAGAAAATAAAGGATACGCAAACCGATAAAGATGGTAAAACAGTTATTCTTTATGCATCAAACAAAGATGAGCAACATGCTTACATTGGAGCGGCAAAAGATAAAGGCTACGAAGTTCTTTTACTTGACTCCCCTATCGTTTCTCATTTAATTCAGAAATTAGAGACCAGTAAGGAAAATATTTCTTTTGTACGAGTTGATGCAGATCATATCGATAATTTGATCAAAAAAGACGAAGAAAAAATCTCGAAGCTGTCTGATGAGGAAAAAGAAGCGTTAAAAACAGATTTAGAGCAGGTTGTACCTAAAGAAAAGTATACCGTTCAGCTGGAAGCAATGGACAGTAATGCCTCACCGTTTATAATCACACAACCCGAGTTTATGCGTCGTATGAAAGAGATGCAGCAAACTGGCGGTGGTGGCGGTATGTTTGGTATGGGTGGTCTCCCGGAAATATATAATCTGATTGTCAATACAAATCATGAATTAATCAGTCAGATCCGCGAAGCCAAAACAGATAAGAAAAAAGAGCGTCTGATTAAACAATCATTAGACTTGGCTAGATTATCACAAAACTTACTAAAAGGTGAAGAACTCACCAATTTCATCAAACGAAGTTTTGAAATGATTAAGTAAAATATATCATATGAACCCGCTATTTTTTTATAAAAAAGATAGCGGGTTTTTTTTGTATCTTTAATTTAATGATTGAACACTCTTTTTATATTGTAAATCAAATATCTACAACGGACAAACAAGGTCTGGCTACGGGACCAATCATTACAAAAATTCCAAATCATCTAGTTTATAATTCCGAACAGAAAATTTTGTGTTTCGAAAATGGAGATGGTCCTTTTAACTCACTTCGTGCTCTAAAAAAGAACTCTGTAATTTTTAAGAATGTAAAAGGCACGAATATTAAAAGAGCTCAGAAAATTCTCAAAGAAAGCAACATTCATGAGGTGCAAAATTTTATCACCACTCCAAAAAATCGAATTTACAATTCTGAGTTTATAGATTTAATAGATCATTGTATTAGAGGCAGAGTTTCAAACGGCAAAATAACTGGAGTACATTTTTATGATGAAGATAGAGTAAGAATTTTGAAAATTACAGACAACAATATTAAGAATGGAGTATGGAAAGCTAAATTTCAATATAAAAATCCTTTTAATTATAAATGGATAACTAAAGAAGCTGAAAGTACATTTTTTCCTAAAAACTGGAATCTAACTAAATTGTTTCAAGAAGTCAATTTTGCCTATAATAGAAAAGTAAAATTATCCAATAATAAATTTAAAGGAATAACTTCTGAGGGAATTGCTGTCATATTCATTTTCAATAATGGGAAACCGAAATCTGTCTACCCTCTACTATAATTAACATAAGATTGAACATAACAAACCCCGTCCAGACAAGATCCGGACGGGGTTTTATTTTGATTCTTACCTAGAAATCTTATTTAAGATGCTTTGCTAAAAACCCCATCATGGCTTTGTACATCTCAATACTATTTTCTTCTTTGGCAAAGCCATGGCCTTCATCATATTTGACCATATATGGAGTTTCAAATCCTTTTGCACGTAAGGCGCGTACGATTTGATCGGATTCGTCAATATTAACTCTGGGATCATTTGCCCCTTGAACTACAAAAAGTGGCTTTTTAATTTTATCAATCTGAAATACAGGAGATACTTCTTTCATTATTTTATTTTCCTCAGCGACATCTTCATCATACCAGATCTCTTTTATGATTTTCAGATAAGGTTTCCAATAAGGAGGAATGGTCTTCATAAAAGAAAATAAATTCGACACCCCTACATAGTCCACTCCGCAACAATACAAGTCCGGTGTCTTGGTCAAACCTCGTAAAACAGCATAACCACCATGGCTACCCCCGTAGATTGCTATTTTCTCTTCATCAATCCAACCCTTGCTTATAACATATTGGATACCATCTTCGACATCATCCATCGCTTTTCTACCAATTTGTTTAAAACCGGATTCTAAAAATTTTCTTCCATAGCCTCCAGAGATTCTAAAATTTATTTGGAGTGTAGCATATCCTCTACTGGCAAATAATTGATTCTCCGGATTAAAGCCCCAAGTATCTCGTATACCTTGTGGTCCACCGTGCGGATTCACAATCAATGGAACTTTTTGTGAAGGTTTTATATTTTTGGGTAGAGTTAGATAGCCATATATTGTTATCCCATCACGACTTTTAAATGAGATCGGTTGCATGGTGGCCATCTCTTCTTCCAGTAATTGTGGCATTAAGTTGTAGAGCAATTCAAATGAATCCTCTTCTACATCATACACATAATACACTCCGTATAATACATCGCTTTGTATAAAGACTAAGTATTTATCTTCATTATCGGTTTTATCAGCGATAGCATACTGCTGATCCGGAAAGTGGTTGGAAATGACAGTATGTAATTTTTTATAATAAGTACTAACCGGTACGATTACTTTTTTCTCTCCCTGAAATGAAAAATAATCAAGTTCAAAATTACGCTTTCTAGACAAGCCTAACCCCGACACATCATAAAGAAGATCAGAAAATAATTTTTTGATTATTTTATCTTCTTTAAGATCATATAGGTATATTTCTGACCGATCACTCGTCAAATTAGAAACCACGTAGGCTTCGTGTTTATTTTCTGGTCTATATGAGAAGCTTTTGATCGAAAAAGTATCTTTCCAATTAAGTTCTTTTAAACACTCATAGTTATCAGTTTCCTTAGCATAATAAAGATCTATGTCTACCCCATTGCGCAATCGGGTAAAACCTCTTAACTCTCCATTTTTATCGAAAATATAATCCATAATAGGATGTTCGATATCATCATTGACGTATAATTGTTGCAGTGCTCCTGTATTAACATTAATACGATAAGGCTCAAACACTTCCTTATTGGTTTTATTCATTCCAATAATTATATGTTCTTTATCCTCTTTGAGCATTTGCAAAATTTGAACCTGAACGCCATCGAATGGGGTAAGCTCTTTTGTATCTGATCCGTCAACATTGGTAGCAAATATGTGGTAATTCTCATCTCCACCGGTATCCATTACAAAAATCAAACGATTTTCATTAGCCCAACCATATCCACGTATTAACTCCTCTTGCTCTTGAATCGCCTGCGTGATCTTCCCATCTTCTAAATTCTTAACATACACATGATTCTTTTTAATCGCATCTTTCTCTTGATATGAGAGATATTTACCATCGGGAGATAATTGAAAACTTTTAGCTTTTGGTTTAGCAAAATAATCTTCTATTGTATAGGCGTAAGTTCCATGATCCTGAGAACTCAATGTTAACAAATCTTCTGGAGAACTTACCAGAGAAACATCTCCGGGTACTTTTTTTTCACTCTTAGTATCTTGATCCGTACTACTCATAAACTATGATAATTTTGATTTTTTTGCTTCAAACTAAATCAAAAATACCACTATGAATTAAGAATACATAATGGTTATATATTTTAAAATCGGAGCAAGCACTTGGATTAAAACACTATCATACCAAATCATTCAAATTTACAACGATATCCTATTGGTTTACTGAAATTGATTATATGTTACAATTATCATAATATTCAATAGGTGGTGTAAGCTTTTTGTACTTTTAAGGACTAAAGTTTCTAATTCAAAAACAACCTGAAAATGATCAAAAAAATAACCTTGATTCTTATAGCTGTAGCCATCACAAGCTGTAATACATCAAAAAAAGAGGAAACTAAAGATGAATCTGCTACTCAAGAAATGATGCCGGTTGAGCCTGATGGAGGTATCGGTGATGGCGCTGTATCCATCTCTGATAACTACGTGAGTGCTATAGAAACTGCACATAAAAAAAATGAATTCATCGATAACAAGATGGTAAGTTTTAATGTTAGCCTAGTATTTGGAGGACAGGAGCGATTAGATGCTAAAGTAACTATGCTAACCAATTCATCAAAAATAAGAATTGACAAAAAAGACGGGAGCAAATTAATTTTTGATGGCTCTGATGTATATTTATGTCCAATGGATGCAAATGATAAAGGAGCAAGATTCGACATGTTTACCTGGACTTACTTTTTTGGTTTACCATATAAGTTAAGCGATGAAGGGGCTAATATCGTGATGGCTGATGATAAGAGCCTTGATGATAAAATTCACAGTACAGCAAAAATGACTTTTGAGCCTGGTACAGGTGACGCTCCTGATGACTGGTATGTACTATACAAGGATAATGAATCTAATTTATTGAAAGCTGCTGCGTATATAGTAACCTTTGGAAATAAAGAGGGAGAAGAAAAAAAACCTGAACCCCATGCGATTCAATATAAAGATTACCAAATGGTGGATGGAATTCCTGTAGCAATGCAATGGGAATTTAATAACTGGTCAGCAGCGAATGGAATGGCAGAAAAACTGGGAGAAGCAACAATAAGCGATGTAACTTTTATGGAGGAGGAAAGTGATTTATTCGCTACACCAGAGAATGCTAAAAAAATTACGATGTAGCAAACCCTAGCTTTAGATATCGAAAAAAATACCGCCACACAGCGGTATTTTTTTGTATATTTAAGTATACGATTCAATGTCTTTACTAATTCTGTCATGACCACTTTATTTAAAAAGCTAAAATTACCATCCAGCCTAGATGAAATTCTTATTTTAAATGAGCCGGAAGGCTTTGCTTCAGAGCTGGATAAATTGCAGAATATTAGTATTAAGGAATCCTTGGTACAGGTCTCAGAAGTTGACTTTGCCATTGTATTTGTAACAGACATCAAAGAAATTGAAAACAGAATTGAGACGTTGTATCCAAAACTCATAGGAGATGCAATACTTTGGTTTGCATACCCTAATCAGAATTCGAAACGTTTCATTTCAAATATTTCCTCCTCATATGGTTGGGGCATTCTTGATGACTATGATCTAATAGCTGTTAAAAAGCTGGCGATCAATAAGGATTGGGAAGGTATACGTTTTCGAAAAGCAACGTATACTAATCCCTATATGAGACTGAAACAAAAATTCTTAAATAAAAGAAAATCTTCTATCACTAAAACTCCAAAAACTACATGAGTTGGCATTTATATCTACTGTCCTTTATCCTAATTATTGCAGGAATTTTTCACTTAATAAAACCAAAAGCATTTATGCGAATTATGCCACTCTATCTACCGTATAGAAAAACTTTGGTTTATCTAAGTGGTCTTTTAGAAATAACGCTTGGGATACTTCTTATCACTATGGAGTTTAAGATTTACGTCTTATGGTGTATCATAATTTTATTAATTCTGTTTTTTCCCGTTCATGTGCATATGATTATCAATAAAAAAGCGGGTTTGAACCTACCCAAATCTGTGTTGATTTTTCGTTTTTTTCTTCAGTTTATACTGATTTACTGGGTCTATCAATATTTATAATATTCTCAAAATGGCATATTCCCTTTTTGATAATGCTCAAGAATCAATACAATTACCTATGCAGGATGCTATAGTTGAATATCATCCGACTTTCTTGAATACTGATAAGGCTAATGATCTCTTTACCTATCTGTATAAAATTGTTCCTTGGCAACAAGATCAAATTACGGTATATGGTAAAACATACATGCAACCGAGATTAACTGCACTATATGCAATTAACAAAAACCCATACGAGTATTCTAACATACGTATGTATCCACATGAATTTCCTGCGATATTAATGGATGTTCTTGATTCTGTAAATAAAATTAGTAAGGAACAATTTACGACCTGTTTAGTGAATTTGTATCGGGACGGACAAGATAGTAATGGATGGCATGCTGATGATGAAAAAGAATTGGGGCCTGATCCAATCATAGCTTCTTTAAGTTTAGGAGAAGCACGCTGGTTTCATTTAAAACATAAAACAAATCCATCACTAAAGTATAAATTGAAGCTCACTTCCGGAAGCTTACTGCTGATGAAAGAAGGTTCTCAAAAAAATTGGCTGCATCAACTACCCAAATCTAAAAGAATCACTGAGCCGCGTATTAATCTCACTTTCCGAAAGATTCTCTAAAAAAATAAGTGGTTATTTACATTATTATGATGTTAAATAAATAAGATCTGACCTCAATATGGACTTATGCTCTCATCAACCAATCTTTGGATTGACCAATAGGTTTCGGATTATAATCATCCTTGATAAACAAAATTAAGGACACAATAAATAAGGTGATATGGGTTGTAACCAAGCTTTCTTCTTTTACATCTAATAAAAATAGTACGGTTCCAGAAAACAAAACCATAGCGGTTAGCAAAACAGGTTTTGTAAAAAAACCTAACAATAAAAATGAACCAATGATAAACTCGACAAAGGGGACTAAGGGAGCCAAAGCTTCTAAGGCCTCAAAACTAAAAAAAGATGCATTGCTAAAAAACATATCTAGCTGTACTAAAAAGCTAGGATAATCAAAAACATTATAGGCTCCGTGAACTAGTAAGTATGATCCAAATAGGATGCGGGAACAAGCGTAGAAAAAAACTCTAAATCTCATAGAACAGAACAAGGTTTTATTTTGGACTTACAAATATAACGCCCGCTTAAAATATTACTGCTTGTACAATTCGCCAGAAAACTTGTATAATCTCATTGATAAATGATGTTATAAACATACGCAAACGTTTGCGTAAAATTTTACTTGTGTATTTGAACGATTGTAATCTCATCATTTTTTTGTAACTTTAAAAGAAACAAAAGTTATGACGCGTTATTCTTTGCATGAAATTTTTGTCGTTGACCAATATTCTTCAGATAATTGGGAAAAAGAACCTCATAACCACAACTATTTTGAAATCATTTTTATCGAGAATGGAAGAGGATACCACACAATTAATGGAATTAAAACACCTTACCACCCCAAGAATATTTTTCTTCTAGCTCCTGAAGACACGCATCATTTTGAGGTGCTCCAACCCTCTACTTTTACCTATTTCAAGTTTACCGAATTACTATTTTCCAGCAAAGTTAATCTACCAGATCGAAAATATTGGTTGCAACGTATTGAACAACTATTGCATCATCCTAATATTATTCCGGGTGATGTAATATGTAAAGAAGATGACCGTGCTATTGTTTGGGATATACACGATTTGGTATTGAAGGAATTTGAGAATGAAAAAATTTATTATCAAGAAATTATCTCAAATGCGATCAGTACAATTTTGAGCCTGATTGTACGTAATATATCTGAAAAACATAATTATGAAGGTGATTCTAAGGTGGCTTCTCCCTCTAAAATAGATCAGATTTTAAGCCATATTAGACAAAATGTATATGATAACGAGCGTACTAAAATAAACTTCTTATCCAATAAATTCAATATGTCTCAAAGTTCGATAAGCACCTATTTCAGGAAAAAAACAGGAGAATCTATTCATCAGTATGTTACCAAATACAAAATGAAATTAGTAGAATATCGCCTACAGCATACCGAATTTACTATTGCAGAAATTGCCTATCAGCTTGGTTATACCGATGAAAGTCACCTAACCAAAACATTTAAAAAATATTTTAACATGTCTCCCAAACAATATCGCGACGAAGTGAGCACATCGTCGGTAAATGATTAGGGCTTGTCAGCACTGGATTACTTAAAAATTCTATTAAGTACCGCTGCTAACCTTGCGCCTCCTTTTTCTAACTGCCCTTGTACCAACTCAAAATTATCGTACATATATCCATACCCTAAGTTCTCTCCAATTTGAGCAGAGGCATATACCTTTCTAGCCATGTTTTGAGACTCATAGCTCCAATCTATCACTGATCCTTTAGTAATATCTTTGAATTCCTTTTTAGAAAAATGAGTTGCGTTATCAGCCAGCTCTGTATAGCTCATTCCGTAATGATTGATCATTTCACTATCCCATACACGATGTAAATTTGATCCCTTCTTAAACCATTGTACCTGAATATCATTACCACCTTTATCTTCGCCTCTACCTACGTGTAAAGGTTGATGCAAATCTCCAATAAAATGCACAAGCATTTTCAGATAAAAAGCTTTATCCTCTTGCGTGCTTGTCTCAGTATTTAATATGTCAATACACGTTTGTATTCCTTGAATAATATCTCCACCCTGATAAGCTGTCTCCTTACTATACCGCTCTCCAAATTTGAAATTGACATAATGCCACGGTCCGAACTTCCTAAACTCCTTATCGCTCTTAATATCATCTGCATAAGTAGAAACTTCTGCAATCGAATTACCATCAAGTAATAAGCGAATCTTACGAGCTGCACGCTTGGTCAAATATTTTTCAGCAATTTTAGCCGTAGTTCTATGTCCGGTTTTTCCCCAGTCCTCCTTAGCCATACATAGATTAACCATCAAACTTGCAAAAACAACCAAAAGTATCCTGTGATATTTCATTCTTAAATTTTGAGACAAAGATAAAAAAGGGTATGTTAGTGCACTATTAAAATATAAGTTTTCGTTTAGCTAAAAGTATATATTTTTCCATAAAATTACGTTTAATTAAATTATTGCATATTAACTTGAATAGTCAGCATTGTTTCAAGTTACTATGAAAGAAAATGAAATTGAGTGAATAAATTACCCCAAACTATGAGAATTTATGTAAGCATGTTATTTTTTCTACTGGTGACCATTAGTTTCTCTCAGGAAAAAGAGTACAACAGTGCAATTATAAAGATTAACCCGTATGTCGAAGGCAATTTAGTTACCCCTTATGCCGATGATAAAGTTCCATTGTTGATATTTATTATGGATGCAGGTGCTATTAATCGGGATGGGAATGATCGTATGTCCAAAAATGAAACCTTTAAAAAATTATCAAGAGAACTTGCTAAACATGGAATAGCTTCTTTTCGGTATGACAAAAGAATTTTTGCGATGGATCGCATGGGCATGAGGGAAAATGAAATTTCTTTTAAAAATTTTATTGACGACGCAATAGAGACCATTGATTATTTTGAAAAGAATAATGATTATTCTAAAATAATTCTTGCCGGTCATGGTCAAGGTAGTCTTGTGGGTATGATAGCTGCAAGAGACAGAGCTAATGCTTTTATTGGTATTGCAGGAAATGCTAATAGCATAGATAATGTTATTATTGATCAACTTGCAGAGCAAGCCCCGGGACTGGATAAAAGTGCTGCATTAGCTTTTAAACAACTCAGAGAGAATGGCAGAGCCACAGTATATGAACCCGCATTAGAGTCCATATTTAGATACGATCTTCAACCCTTTATGCGTACATGGCTGCAATATAATCCCAGAGAGGAAATAGCTCAACTTGAAATTCCTATTCTTTTGCTTTATGGAAAAAAAGATATTCAAGTAAACACGAGCGAAGGAGAAAAATTAAAAGAGGTTGCGCCTGATGCACAATTTGTAGCTATCGATAATATGAATCATATACTAAGAGAAATTAAAGGTAACCGTTTGGAAAATCAAAAATCTTATAATGAATCATGGCGACCAATTATGCCAGAGGTTATTGGTACATTGGCTACATTTATCAAAGACATTAGTATTCAATAAATTCAACTTAAATTTTTACTAGATGCCGTATCGCATTGTATTTACTGATATTGACGGAACCCTTTTAAATGTTAATCGAGAATTATCCGATTTTACTATTCGTGAGATCCTTCGAATCAAATCGCAGATTCCTGTCGTTTTAATTTCCTCAAGAATGCCAAGTGGTATGTTGCATTTACAAAAACAATTAGGGATTGAGAATCAACCTTTAATTTGTTACAACGGCGGACTTGTTCTTCACAACAATAACATACTGCATTCAACCACTATACCGATTGAAGATGTGCATAGCATAACGCAACAAGCAACTAGTATAAATTTACATCTAAGTTTGTATCATGCTAATGAATGGTATGTCCCGAATAATGATTTTTGGGCACAACGAGAAGCCGCAAATACAAAGGTCACTCCCGTAGTACAAGATTTAAGAACTACTGTTGATACATGGAAAAGAGAGCACAAAGGAGCACATAAGATTATGTGCATGGGCGATGAGGAGAGTGTTGATACAATGTTTGAATACTTACAACAAAATTTTGAAAACCAACTTCACCTCTATCGCTCTAAAACTACCTATATAGAGATAGCATCAAAATCAATTTCTAAAAAGACAGCAATTCAAAATATACTATCATCTCACTACAAAATAGATATCAGCGATGCACTAGCTTTTGGAGATAATTATAATGACATAGAAATGATCGAAGCTGTAGGTACGGGAGTTGCGGTTGCAAATGCAAAAAAAGAAACATTACAAGCGGCACAACATATCACACTCCCTGCAAAAGAGGATGGGGTTGCCCAATTTATTAAAGATCATATCTTACTATAAAACTGTGTTGAGAAGATTAGGGTTATTTCTGAGTATAATACTTTTAGCTATTGCATGTAAAACCAGCAAACCAGCACCTTATGTGTATGCTTCTCCGATTCTGGCATCCATTGACTTAACTACGGTAATAGACGACAAAATTCAAGTAATCTATCATCCGAATAACGTATCACAAGACACCTTGCTCTTTAGTTTTCCTGCAATTATACCAGGAACCTATACTTTGGCAAACTATGGTCAATTTGTAGAAGAATTTACAGCATTCACTAAAGAAGGCGTACATTTAAAGACAGAAAAGATCAATCAAAATCAGTGGATACTTTATGAAGCTAAAAAAATAGATAAAATTAGCTATTGGGTTCACGACACATATGATAATGAAGAACAGCATAGTATATTTTCACCAACAGGATCAAGTTATGAAGAAAATCAACTTTTCCTGCTCAATCTCCATGGGATAATAGGCTATTTTGAATCGTCTCAATGGCAAGAGCATACAGTGTTGATTAAATACCCTTCTCATTTAAATGGTTCTCAGACTGAAAAAGCCAACCAAGAAAACACGTTACCATACGGAATAGATAAATTTTTATTTAACGATTACGCTTCTTTAATTGATAGTCCTATCATGTATCAAACTGCGGCACCAGAACAATTTACAATAGATGAAACGGCTTTTCATCTGAGCACCTATTCCCCCAAAAAAAGGCATAGCTCTAAAACGATCCAACCATCTTTGCAAAGAATTTTAAAGGCACAGAAGAATTTTTTAGGAAACTTTATAAGCCCTACCCAATATTCAATTCTTTTATACCTTTCTAGTTCAGCAAACAACGATGCTCGGGGTTATGGAGCTTTAGAACATCACAATGCCACGCTCGCCGTGTTACCAGAATCTCTATCCGCCGATAATTTAGAGGCCTCATTGACAGATATTATCTCTCATGAATTTTTTCATATTTTGACCCCGCTTCATCTGCACTCAGAAGAGGTACACAACTACAACTATCAAAATCCTACAATGTCACAGCATTTATGGTTATACGAAGGTGTGACAGAATATTTTTCAATACTTTTTCAAATTGATCAAGGTTTACTATCAAAAGAAGAATTTTATAACAGAATTATTACTAAAATAAATACTGCAGCACAATTCGATGCTATAGCATTTACAAAATTAAGTGAGAATATTCTGAAAGATCCTTATAAGAGTCACTATCCTAATGTTTATCAAAAAGGTGCTTTAATTGCAATGTGTATAGATTTAATCATGCGTGAAGAAAGCAAAGGTGCCTATGGAATTCTAGACCTACTTAAAAGTCTCATTAGCTCATATGGAAGCACTACGCCCTTTGAGGATGACGCGCTTTTTTCTACGATCAGAACATTATCCTATCCTTCGGTAGTAACGTTTCTTGAAAATCATGTCGATAATGATATAGCAATTGAGTATAATGAATATCTTAATAAAGCTGGATTAGAATTAACTAAAAAACAGGTACCTACCTCATACTTTATTCACGAGACACAACCCCTACTCGAATCCGATCAAGTAAAAAACGAAATACGTTTCAACGATCACGTAATAAATAATTCTTTTCTACAGAGTTTGGGTATAAAAAATCAAGATGTACTTTTGGCAATAGATACTAAAAAATACACCCCTGCTAATTTTTATGAGATATTTGCGGACGCTAATCGATGGAAGGTAGGAACTATAAAAGAATTCAAAATTAAACGTGGATTAGAAACCCTAACACTTAAAGCAACCCTCAGTGCACCTACAAGAACGGTTTCTATAATCAAAGAAATGGAAAATTCTTCTGAACAACAAGAAACTGTTTTTAAGAATTGGATTAATGAATAATTAATTAAGACGCTTACTCATGGAGAACACACCTTATTTTACCAATGATACTGTAGTTTTTGGAATCCTGATGCTTTGTTTAGGTCTGGTATTTTATACAACTTCACTCACCAGTACTTTTTGGAAATCATTTTATAGATATGTCCCTGCACTATTACTATGCTACCTTCTACCAGCTATATTTAATTCCGTTGGATTAATATCGCCAGAGTGGAGCGCGCTAGACGATAACGGAAACCTGATAGAAAAATCCTCAAATGTGTATTATGTTGCAAGCCGGTATTTATTACCTGCTTCCCTAGTTCTGATGACCTTGAGCATTGACCTTAAAAGCGTCTTCAATTTGGGTCCGAAAGCCTTAATTATGTTTTTTACTGGAACAGTGGGTATTATAATTGGTGGTCCTATCGCAATTTTACTAATATCCCTTGTATCTCCTGATACATTGGGAGGCATTGGATTCGATGCAGTATGGCGAGGGCTCTCAACACTAGCAGGTAGTTGGATTGGTGGGGGAGCTAACCAAGCTGCCATGCTTGAAATTTACCAATACAATCCCGATAAGTACGGAGGAATGGTATTGGTTGATATCGTTATAGCGAATATTTGGATGGCAATTATACTCATCGGCATTGATCGCAGTAAGGCCATAGATAAATGGCTTAAAGCTGATACCACGGCCATTGAAGCTTTAAAAAATAAAGTAGCTAATTATACGGCAAGTATTTCTAGAACACCTAGTCTTACAGACTACATTATTATGCTATCAATAGCCTTTGTAGCAGTGGGACTTGCACATTGGGGAGCAGGAGGAATTTCTTCCTTCTTATCAGAAAACTTCTCAGTATTTAACGATAAGAGTTCGGCTCTATCCTCTTTTACTTCCACTTTCTTTTGGATGATTACTATCGCTACCGCGATTGGCATTCTATTATCTTATACAAAAGTAAAACAATATGAAGGTGCGGGAGCAAGTAAGTTAGGAAGTATTTTTATCTATATTTTGGTAGCAACAATTGGTATGAAAATGGATTTGGGGATGATTTTTGAAAACCCTGGTCTTTTAGCAATAGGGCTCGTTTGGATGACTATTCATGCTGGGCTCTTAATTGGAATTGCAAAATTAATAAAAGCCCCCTATTTCTTTCTGGCAGTTGGAAGCCAGGCAAATGTTGGCGGAGCAGCATCAGCACCGGTAGTGGCGGCTGCATTTCATCCTTCACTAGCAACTGTTGGTGTACTGCTAGCAGTTTTTGGTTATGTGGTGGGAACCTATGGCGCAATTTTATGCACAATATTAATGGAAATTGCTGCAGTCGGTTAGTATACTATTTCAAATTATAGCATCTTTGTCTCAAGTTCAAATCAAACCAAATACCATCAATGAAATATTATATTACTATTCTTACCATGTGTTGCTTACTTATAAGCTGTTCATCTCCCAAAAAAGGGAATGTTATAATTAATGGTACTATTAAAGGGCTCAAAAAAGGAACCGTCTATTTACAGAAAGTTCAAGATACTATTCTTGTGAATGTTGACTCTGTAGTGGTAGAAGGAGATCCAACCTTTGTTATGTCTACGGATATTAAAGAACCAGAAGTAATGTATCTATATCTTGACAAAGAAGATGGAGTTCCCTACAATGACCGATTAAATTTCTTTGCAGAGCCCGGTGAAATAACAATCAACACCACTTTAATGGCGTTTGAAAAAGATGTTAAAATAAAGGGTGGGAAGAACGAAATGAAACTCCAGGAATTCAAAAAAATGAACCAACGTTTCAATGATCGTAACCTAAGGCTAATAAAGGAAAATTTTGAGGCGGGTAAACAGAATGACCAAGAAAAGCTCATGGAAAACGATGCTGCTTATAAGAAATTACTCAGACAAAAATACTTGTACACCATCAATTTTGCGGTGAACAACCGAAAGCTTGAAGTATCTCCGTATGTTACATTAAATGAAATTTTTGACGCTAACATAAGCTTTCTTGACACTATTGCTAATGCAATGAGTCCGAGAGTAAAAAAGTCGATGTATGGGAAGCAACTTATTCAATATATTGAAGATCGCAAAGCCCAGGAAGCGTATAGTGAGATTAAGGAATAAGTGAGAAAAAATTAAATATAAAAAAACTCCAGATGAATCATCTGGAGTTTTTGCTTTTAGAGCCGATGGAGGGACTCGAACCCACGACCTGCTGATTACAAATCAGCTGCTCTAGCCAGCTGAGCTACATCGGCAAAGCGGCTGCAAATATAATTTTTGATTTTATATTTGCAAATACTTTTTAAAAAAAATTACAAAGAATTTACTTTTTCGATCAATTCAATCGCATTCTTTTCCAAATCTTCGCGCACTGCTTTGAAATGAGCTGAATAATTCTCAACTTTTCTTTCGTTCACACGAACCATTAAACTATCAAAAGTATTGATAGCATCAGTAATTATTTCTTCTGATGCTTTCTTATCAGCTTCAGGGTTATGCGCTTGCCATAAGTATACAGCCTCAATTATATCACCCAAAACGTAATTAATATCTTTCTTAAGATCTCTTTTATTTGCCATTATATAAAATTTTATGCAAAACTACTCTTTTCAATTAAATGTACACTTGTAAAACTTTCGAAAATTGCGCAGATAGCGTTAATTCTTTTATCATTGCCGGAACTAGTACTGTTTGACCAGCTTTTAGTTTTATAGTGTTGGTCGTTGCTTTTATTTCAACTTCTCCTTCTACACACATGTAAATAACAAATGAATCCAAAGTTAAATGAGAAAGCTGGATTGTAGTTGTAATTTCGATCAATTCTGTATTAAAATGGGCACAATGGACTAAAGGAACATTTGTATTTGGCTGAGAATTATATCCAACTTTATATTTATCGGTATTAGCAAAATCAATAGCCTCTAATGCCTCCTGTTGATGTAGCTCCCGACTGTTACCCGAATCATCCACACGATCCCAATCATATACACGATAAGTAATATCTGAGGTTTGTTGAATTTCAGCTAGTAAGACTCCGGCACCAATGGCATGGATAAGACCTGCATATACAAAAAAGACATCCCCTTTCTTAACTGATTCATAATGTAAAATATCTTTGATAGTTTTTTGACTCACATGTCGTTGATATGAATTACTATCCACTATCTGATTGAAGCCCACTATGATGTTAGATCCTTCATCAGCCTGAACCACGTACCACATTTCTGTCTTACCTAAAGAGTTATGCTTGACCTTAGCCACTTCATCCCCGGGATGCAATTGTACTGATAAATCTTCTTTAGCGTCTATAAACTTAATGAGCAAAGGAAACTTCTCACCAAAACGCTCAAGGTTCTTCTTGCCTAATAAGTCTGATGCAAAGAATTGTATAGCTTCAGACAATGATTTCCCGGCTAGCAGTCCGTTACTAATAATCGAACTCTCTCCTTCTACATCACTGATCTCCCAACTTTCTCCTAATCTATTTGAAATAGATTTTTTGCCTAGCACTGTTCTGAGCTTACTACCTCCCCAAATTTTTTCTTTTAAAATTGGTTCAAATTGAAGTATATATAATGGTGTTTTATTCATTAACCAGTTCCTTTACTTTGGTAATTGCCATTTTAAAATGATGCGTAGCTTTCATACTATTAAATTTGAATACAAGAATACCATCTCGATTTACGACAAAGGTTTCACGACCCGGTAATAAACCCAGCATACGCGATTCAACACCAAAAAGTTTACGTAGCTTACCGTTTGAATCAGAAATAAACTGAAAAGGTAATTTGTATTTTGCTTTAAATCTTTTATGAGAACTGACTGAATCTCCACTTACCCCTATCACTTCTACTCCATACTCCTTAAATTCCTCGTAGTTATCTCTAAAATCACAAGCCTCTGTAGTGCAACCGGGTGTAAAATTCTTTGGGTAAAAATAGATAACAAAAGGCTTAACACCTATTAAGTCCTTACTATTTAATTCTTTTCCGCTATCATCTTTTCCCGTAAACTCAGGAATCTTATCTCCAATATTCAAACTCATTATTCTCCTTTGTAAATAACAAAATTACGTGGTGTCTCGTATAACGTGATTTCAATGTCAAACTTTACCGGTAATTTATTTCTTAATTTTCTCCAAATTACCACTGCAATATTCTCCACGGTAGGGTTTAATTCTTTAAACTCTGGTACCTCTTCGTTGAGATTTTTGTGATCTAAAGGATCTTCTACTTCTGTACGAATATACTCTTTCAAAATTTTCAAATCAATCAGATACCCTGTCTCTGTATCAATTTCCCCACTTACCGCAACAATTAGCTCATAGTTGTGTCCATGATAATGCGGATTACTGCACTTGCCAAAAATTTCTTTATTTTTTTGGTCACTCCAGTCTTTTCTGTACAGCCGGTGTGCTGCATTAAAATGTGCGGTTCTACATGCTGTTATTTTCATAAGGCAATATGCGAATAAAACTTATCAAAAATAATTTTAAACCAAGCAGTATAATGATCCGGGCGCTGTTCGATATCATTACGAACATCCTCTAAAGACATCCATTTCCATGCCGCCACTTCATCAGGATTAATGGTAGGTTGATCTTCAAAAGTTCCTACAAGAATATGATCAAACTCATGTTCTGTCAATCCATTATCAAAAGGGGCTTTGTAAATAAATGAAATAGTTTCTTTTAAATCTGTAGTAAATCCCATTTCTTCCTGTAGTCTACGTCTACCCGCGGCTATATTTGATTCACCTTCTCGCTGATGGCTACAACAAGTGTTGGTCCAAAGTCCGGGAGAATGATATTTATGCAAGGCTCGTTGCTGAAGCATCAGTTCGTTCTTTTTATTCAAAATAAAAACAGAGAAAGCACGATGCAGTTTTGCTTTTTGGTGAGCCTCCATTTTTGGCATCAAACCGATTTGCTCATCTTGTTCATTAACTAAAATAACCTTTTCTTCTTCCATGCGATTGTATTGTGTCAAAATTACAAAATCGCATTACCAAATCATAATCAAAAGCTACAAGGCATGTTTTTATACAAAGAAATGATTGTTGCTGATCTAGGTTTGATGAAAAATTATCGACTAATTTTAAAAGAAACGAGGGGTTAACATTCTGTTATATTTTCTAAAGAGTTCAAAGCGTAAAAACACCTCATAACTCCCAT
>NZ_JBJKFI010000007.1:0-279467 GCF_045505135.1 Aquimarina sp. 2-A2
ACTATTAACGGGGATGTCGCTGGAACTGGACTTGTACAAAATATAACTACCGGTGCTTTAGAAGTGGATCCTACTGCCTTTAATGGGGATGGTAACATTACTTCCGGTGATTTAACTGTAGGTGGTGATGCCAATGCATTACTTGGAGATGTAACGCTTGAGATCGCGGCTGGTGCTGTAGGGAATACCGAGCTTGCTGCCAATGCAGTAACCACTGATAAGATTCTTGATGGAACCATTGCTTCTGCGGATATTGCTGCTGATGCAGTTAATGCTGCAACTATTAACGGGGATGTCGCTGGAACTGGACTTGTACAAAATATAACTACCGGTGCTTTAGAAGTGGATCCTACTGCTTTTAATGGGGATGGAAATATTACTTCCGGGGATTTAACTGTAGGTGGTGATGCCAATGCATTACTTGGAGATGTTACGCTTGAGATCGCAGCTGGTGCTGTAGGGAATACCGAGCTTGCTGCCAATGCAGTAACCACTGATAAGATTCTTGATGGAACCATTGCTTCTGCGGATATTGCTGCTGATGCAGTTAATGCTGCAACTATTAACGGGGATGTCGCTGGAACTGGACTTGTACAAAATATAACTACCGGTGCTTTAGAAGTGGATCCTACTGCCTTTAATGGGGATGGAAATATTACTTCCGGAGATTTAACTGTAGGTGGTGATGCCAATGCACTACTTGGAGATGTAACGCTTGAGATCGCAGCTGGTGCTGTAGGAACTGCTGAACTTGCAGATGGTGCAGTTACAAATATTAAACTTGCTGCTAATGCAGTAACTACTGATAAAATTCTTGATGGAACCATTGCTTCTGCGGATATTGCTGCTGATGCAGTTAATGCTGCAACTATTAATGGTGATGTAGCTGGAACTGGACTTGTACAAAATATAACTACCGGTGCTTTAGAAGTGGATCCTACTGCTTTTAATGGGGATGGTAACATTACTTCCGGGGATTTAACTGTAGGTGGTGATGCCAATGCATTACTTGGAGATGTAACGCTTGAGATCGCAGCTGGTGCTGTAGGAACTGCTGAACTTGCAGATGGTGCAGTTACAAATATTAAACTTGCTGCCAATGCAGTAACCACTGATAAGATTCTTGATGGAACAATCGCTTCTGCGGATATCGCTGCTGATGCAGTTAATGCTGCAACTATTAATGGTGATGTAGCTGGAACTGGACTTGTACAAAATATAACTACCGGTGCTTTAGAAGTGGATCCTACTGCTTTTAATGGGGATGGTAACATTACTTCCGGGGATTTAACTGTAGGTGGTGATGCCAATGCATTACTTGGAGATGTAACGCTTGAGATCGCAGCTGGTGCTGTAGGAACTGCTGAACTTGCAGATGGTGCAGTTACAAATATTAAACTTGCTGCTAATGCAGTAACCACTGATAAGATTCTTGATGGAACCATTGCTTCTGCGGATATCGCTGCTGATGCAGTTAATGCTGCAACTATTAATGGTGATGTAGCTGGAACTGGACTTGTACAAAATATAACTACCGGTGCTTTAGAAGTGGATCCTACTGCTTTTAATGGGGATGGTAACATTACTTCCGGGGATTTAACTGTAGGTGGTGATGTCAATGCACTACTTGGAGATGTTACGCTTGAGATTGCAGCTGGTGCTGTAGGAACTGCTGAACTTGCAGATGGTGCAGTTACAAATATTAAACTTGCTGCCAATGCAGTAACCACTGATAAGATTCTTGATGGAACAATCGCTTCTGCGGATATTGCTGCTGATGCAGTTAATGCTGCAACTATTAATGGTGATGTAGCTGGAACTGGACTTGTACAAAATATAACTACCGGTGCTTTAGAAGTGGATCCTACTGCTTTTAATGGGGATGGAAATATTACTTCCGGGGATTTAACTGTAGGTGGTGATGCCAATGCATTACTTGGAGATGTTACGCTTGAGATCGCAGCTGGTGCTGTAGGGAATACCGAGCTTGCTGCCAATGCAGTAACTACTGATAAAATTCTTGATGGAACAATCGCTTCTGCGGATATTGCTTCTGGTGGAAACGATAAAGTTTTAACAACAAGTGCTACAGGTGTAGTTACTTGGGAAGATAAAACTGCTCTAGACACAGACGCAACTAACGAAATTCAAACATTAAGCAAAACAGGTACGACCATTTCGTTGTCAAATGGTGGAGGATCAGTTAACGAGACTGTGACAACGCTTACTCAAAATGATGTAAGCCCTACCGGAGAAATAACCTATACTAATGAGGCTGGAACTGCTACTACTGCGCAAGTTGTAAGTGCTAACGCTGGTAATCAAGTAACAGCAGGTACAGATGGAGGAGCATTTTTTGCAAGTCCGGTGAAAGCTATTGGTAAAGTTTTAGGAACAGGAGTAGCTGCAAAAATTAGAAATGCTACAGTTACAAGACTTGATGAAGGAGATTATCAAATTACTTTTGCAAGCGCTATGCCTGATGCTCATTATATCATTCAATTGTCAATATTAGATTGTGGTGGAGATTGCCCAGGTAACTCAACGTCTAATTATGATGATCCAGGTATTTCGTACTATGCACAAACGACAACTGGTTTTAGAGTAAATATTGGCGATAGTGATAACGGTACGAACCAAAAAGATGATATCGATTTAGAGTTTATGTTTACTGTATTAGATTATTAAAATAAAATTTTATAAAAAATTATCTCTAAAGCCTCAAATAATTTTAGACATACAAAACCTATGAAAAATATACTTATCCTTTTAATTAGTCTTGCTTCTTCTTCGCTAGTTGCACAAATTGACGCAAATTCGGTGATGGGATTGCCAACTGCTACAACTGTAGAAATGACAGGAATTGTCGGACCAGCTATTGGTGCTTCATTATTCAATACGGATGATCAATCCATCTATCGCTATACTACAACAGGTTGGCAACGCAGTACAGATGATCAATTAGATTCTGAAGTCAATCTCACGACTCCAATAGATGTTGATGAAGGTGGTGTAGCAGCACCCACAAACGAGACCAATGTACAAGAGGTAATAAACGCTATCGCTCCAATTACCTCAAAAGCTGCAAGAGTTTTTTATCCACCATCCATTGAAATAGATGCCTCCAGTAATGGTACGTTTACTGTGGATTTGTATGCGCAGTATACAGCACAATTCGCCACTCCCACAGCATCTAGCCCCGCTGCTCCGGCTGCCGTTCCTGTGTATGGAGCGACCGATTTGTATTACTATGTAACGTATGCAGATCCGGCTGTATTTAATACAGGTACCATGTCTATAACAGCGGATGGAAAATTAACCTATACTGTGACCAATCAACCAGTAGACTTTAATTCACTTATTAATGTTGTATTTGTTGTAAAATAATTATTTATGGGGAAGTGTGATGTAGTAAAAAATACAATTAGTCATAAAAGAATATTGTTTTTACTTTTTATGGTAATAAGTGCTGTGAGCTTGTACTCACAAGCAACGGTTACTATAAATGTAAACTGGAGAAGCTATGCCGAAGAAAATTTAATACAAATAAGAGACGCTGGAAATACTATTTTGTACCAACATTGTATTCCTGGTAACTGCTTTGTAAGTAATAATGCAAATATTCAAAATTATACTAACAGTGACAATATTGTTTTAGGTTATGGAGAGTACACAGTTGTGGTGGCCGACAGGTTTCCAGACAGCTGGAATGGATTCGGCTCCAATGCCACTATTTTGGTAGATGGTGTTCAAGTTTTGAACGTAACAAAATCAAATGATGGTGGATTTACAGAAACATTTACTTTTAAAATAACAGACCCTAGCATCCCAGAAGATGTTCCTCTCACTTTATTTGATCAGTTTGATGGTAACTTTGATTATGCTGTAGCCGGTGGTTCTTTTAGAACCAATAATAACACTGTAGATCCATGTTCTATTGCAGCTACATCAAGTGGTAACTTGACAAGTCCTATTCCGGCCGGTGCGACCATCGAAAAAGCGTATTTAATGTGGGCACATTCTAATCCTAACGTTGATACTCAAGTAACTTTTGAAAACACACCCGTCACTGCTGATATATCTAGTCAATATGTCCAGGGTGGTGTATTTTATGGTTTGGTTAGTGATGTCACCTCTATAGTACAGGGTATCGCATCCCCATCAACAAATGTATATGATGTCACTGATTTAACTATTGACACATCGAACAATTACTGTGCACCGAACACTGTCTTAGGTGGCTGGAGTTTGATGATTTTCTATTCTGATCCCTCCTTACCCGCTACCAGTATCAATTTATACAATGGTTTTGATGGACAAAGTGATAACACTACAAGCTATACGCTAACCAATTTTTATGCGAACGCTATTAACGGATCCAAAACTACGGTTTTGTCTTGGGAAGGAGATCAAACCCTCGCCAATAATGAAGTGCTAACAGTTACCAACGGATTAGGTGTTACCTTTGAACTTACCGGAGATGGTGATAACGATGGGACAACAGTTGACAATCCCTTTAACTCTACTATTTTTGACAATACTGTAGTCCCTAATGTAAATAATACTACTAGTTATGGAGTAGATTTAGATACCTATGACCTATCAGCTTACATAGGTATTGGAGAATCTTCTATTACCACCAACGTTCAGGTTGGCCAGGATCTAGTCATGCTGAATTCTGTTATTTTAAGTGTACCCAGTAATTTAATAACAGGAACTGTTTTTGAGGACACTAATTATGGTGGTGGCGCCGGACGGGATCGTACTACAGCTTCAGGTACTCCGGTAGTGGGTGCTACGCTTGAATTATATAACAATCTAAATACACTGGAACAAACAGTTACCACGGATGCTTCAGGAAAATTCACCTTTGGCGGTATGGCCAACGGAGATTATAAAATTAGAGTTGTTAATTCAACTGTTAAATCTAATCGTGGTGGCGGAGCGGCATGTACCACATGTTTTCCTATTCAAACCTTTAGAAGAGATTATAGTGGGGGAACTTTTACAGATATCACTCAGGAAATTGGTGGCGCTGCACCTTCTCAACAAGATGGTGGCACAGGTTCTATTGTGGGAGCACAAACCATTGCCTCCATCACAGTCGCAGATGAAGGTATTACAGATGTTGATTTTGGTTTTAACTTTAATACAATTGTAAATACTAATAGTGCGGGACAAGGATCTTTAGAGCAATTCATTCTCAACAGCAACGCGCTCGATAATGCTGGCTTGGATATAGAACCAAATAGTATTTTTGATCCTGCAATAGGAGAAGATACCTCAATTTTTATGATACCTCCTACGGCAGATCCACTAGGAAGACCAGCGGATCCAAATTACGCCACAGGGTATTTCAATATTTTTGTTACAGGATTTGGGGTGGATCTTTCTCCTATAACTGGTGATGCTACTTTTATTGATGGAAGAACACAAACGGCGTACTCTGGAGATTCGAATGCAGGTACTATTGGTGCAGGTGGCGGCTCAGTAGGAACGACTGGCTTTTTATTATCTACTTATTCCCTTCCGGAAATTCAGGTACACCGAGATGCTGGTGATGTTTTTATTATTCAGGCTGCAAACACTACGATACGTAATTTAGCTGTCTTTGCAGATAATAATGCCGGGATCAGACAGGACTCAGGTGCTAATTCTCTGATTACAGAAAATTTATTAGGTGTTAATGCCGCTGGCACAGCCTCAGGAAATATAGATCAAGGTTTTGAAATTACGGGAGGAACTTCAATTATTTCAAGCAATTATATTTCAGGAAATGGCGCTGCAGGAATCTTGGTAAATGGAGGGACGAGTACACTAATCGAACAAAATCATATTTCCAATAATGGAATAACAACCTGTAGTAATAACATCAGGTTGCAAAGTGGTTCTGGTATAACAATACAGAATAATCTATTGGACAATGCGACCGGAGTAGGAATAAATGGCGATGGTATTGGTGGTAACGTTTCTTTAACCAATAATACAATTACTACTTCTGGCACACGTGCAGCTTGTACAGATAAAGAAGGATTACTTCTAACAGGTAATAATTCTTCTATTACAAACAATATCATACATACCAATGGTAGTACAGGAGTTGCAATTACGGGAACAAACTCAGGAAATCTTATTTCACAAAACTCTATTTATAACAATGGTACTGCCGAAGATGCACTTGGTATTGATCTATACAATCCAGTAGTTTTAACAAATCCTAAAGGTAACGGAGTAACAACAAACGATACTGGCGATACCGATACCGGGCCTAATGGAAATTTAAATTTTCCAATTTTGGAATCTGCCGCTGTATCTGGTAATTCTTTGAAGGTCGTAGGCTGGGCCAGACCGGGATCAATTATTGAAATTTTTCTTACTGACATTGATCAAGGTACTGCTGTTGCAGGAGCTAATCAACTAGGACAAACTCTGGACTATGGTGAAGGACAAATTTACTTAACAACTGCTACTGAAGGAAGTGGTACAGATCTGGATGCTACAAGTTCTGCATATGCAGTGGATGGTAATACGGACAATACCGCGCGTTTTAATTTTACGTTTACTTTGTCAAGTCCTATCCCTGTTGGTAGTAGCGTGACAGCTACTGCTACCTTAAGCAACAGTACCTCTGAATTTTCAAGCACCTATACTCTGGGCGCAAAATCAGTGATCACTAACCGTAGAATAACGCATCGTGTTAAAAAGAATTAAAATGAAAGCACTTACACATACAATAGCAGTACTGGCTACCTGTTTCTTTTCATCGGTTACGGGACAAGAAGCTTTTCATAATTTTGGAAACGTTCAAATTCATGAGCAGGGCGCTATGGGTTTTCATCTGGATGTAATCAATGACGGTACATTTAACCAAAACTTAGGTTTAGCAGGATTCTATAATTATGATGGAAGATTAACGGTTAGCGGCACTGAAAAGCCGGTTTTCTATGACCTGGAAATCGATGTGGATGATGATTTATATCTTGAAGTCGCTGTGGGCAGCACAAATTTTCAAGAGTTTATTAATGGACGAGTGATTACTCCCAGAGATCAAATCATGATTTCCCTTGACTATGATAATGACACACCTTATCTTGGAGCAAATGACGATCGTCACGTTGATGGATATTCCGCGGTAACTGGAGATTTGGATTTTAGATTTCCGGTAGGTGATGATTTTAGATTACGACCTATGGCTGTCGAACGTCAAGCCGCAACCAACACTGCTAGAGGGGCCTATTTCTTTGAAGACCCTAACAATCCTAACTTTTTTCCTAAAGGTTTTGACACGGCTACTTTTGAACCTAATCTTTATGGAGTAAGTATTTTTGAGTTTTGGGATTTAAACGGTGCTATAGAAACAAGAGTTACTCTTACTTGGGATGATAATAGTAACCTACCAACGCTCGTTGAGAATCTGGAAGATCTGCGAGTAGTAGGCTGGGATACAGAACAGAATATTTGGGTAAATTTAGGTAATACAGGAACGATAGGTGATCTGGATGATGGTGAAATTATTTCAGCTCCCTTTACCCCTGATGCATATACCATCATAACTTTTGGTTCATCAAGTGAACTATTAGATGGTGAATTTGAAATTTTTAATGCGGTATCACCTAATGGGGACGGTATCAACGATACTTTTGTTATTCAGGGATTAACTGCGTATCCTGATAACACAGTCGAAATTTTTAATCGATGGGGTGTAAAGGTCTACGAAAAAAGTGAGTACCATAAAGTGCAGGAAACCTCTGCAGGTTTTGCGGGTAGATCCAATGGTAGAGCTACCATAATGCAGGATAATGAACTTCCTGTTGGGACTTACTTTTATGTTGTTAAAATAAGTGGAAGAAAAAGTTTATCCGGTTATTTATATATAAACCGTTAAAAATATACCCCACAAAAAACTACAACTTTTTGAAGAAGTGATGTGCCCATATCTCATACCCTTCATTTAGGTAAAACTTATGTGATGGATAATTAGAAACATAGCTATTTAATTCGCAGCTTTCGCATCCTTTTTCTTTGGCATACGCATAAATCCAGGTAAAAACTTTTTTTCCAATACCTTGTCCTTGATACCCTTCATCAATAAATACATGATCCGGTTCGCAGGATCTCCCGGCATAATGCCGCGTCATAAACCACATTCCAAATACTCCTATGAGTTTATTATCTAAATAGATCCCCCTACATTCATAATTCTGATCAAACATTTCTCCAAATCGTTGAAGTAAGGTTTCGTCAGGAAATTGATTTTTCATCAATTTTTGAATGAGCGGAAGTACCTCTGGGAAGTCTGCCTTTAAAATCTTGTTAAATGCCAGATTCATTTCGTGATTTTTTGCTAAAATAATTATACTTTTACTTTTTGTCACACTCTTTTTCTGTATAAATTAGTGTAGCAACACATTTTGTTTTGTTCAAATGTATAAGAACTTATAATCTCTCTCTGAAAGAGAACAATTTAAATTATATGAAAAATAAACCAGGTAAGATACAAGATCTAATCGAACATAAATTTTTAGAAGAACGCAGTGTTTTTTTATGGAGTCAGGTTGATGATAAATCTGCTAAACATGTGATCGATCGTTTGATGTATCTTGATATGATTAATGACAAGGAAATTAAATTATACATTAACAGTCCTGGAGGGTATGTCACTTCCGGATTCGCAATATATGATACTATTAAAGCATTAAAAAGTCCGGTATCTACCATTTGTACAGGTCTTGCAGCTTCAATGGGCTCGATCCTGCTAAGTGTAGGTGAAAAAGGAAAGCGTTTTATCCAGCCTCATGCAAAAGTTATGATTCATCAACCTAGCGGTGGTGCAAGAGGACAGGCATCGAACATAGAAATACAGGCGACCGAGATACTAAAAACCAAAGAATTGAGTGCTCGAATTTTAGCAGAAAACTGTGGTCAAGATTTTGAAAAGGTGCTCAAGGATTTCAATAGAGATTATTGGATGGATGCGCAAGAATCTCTGGAATATGGGATTGTAGATGGTATTTTGTCTTAATTTATATTGTAAAAGTTATCCAGCCGACAATTTAAAAGTTGTCGGCTTTTTTTTATGTTATATTTATAAAATTTTCATTACAATTATTCGTTTAAGATATACGACTATTATCAAAAAATCCCTTTTAAATGGCAGCAATAAAATCTTATATCAAAATTAGATTCCTGTTTTTACTAACACTATTACTTACAGCCATGAGTTCTGCGCAAGAAGTTTTTAAGAAAGAGGACCTAATGGGAAAAAGTGATATCTCTTTTTATGGTGATGGGACCTATCAGTTACGCAAAGAAGCATATGAAGCATTTTTAAAAATGAAGAAAAGTGCGGCCACAGCAGGAATAGAGATCAAAGTTGTCTCCAGTTATCGAAGCTTTGAACATCAAAACAGCATTTGGACACGTAAATATAATCGCTTTACAGCAGCCGGCATGTCCCCGACTAACGCTATTAACAAGATTATTGAATATTCGACAATACCAGGAACCTCTAGGCATCATTGGGGTACAGATCTCGATGTAGTAGATGGAAAACCTAAACAACCAAAGGATGTTTTATTAAGCAGACATTTTGAAGGAAACGGTCCCTATTGTAAATTTAAAGAATGGATGGATCAAAACGCTGCTTCCTTTGGCTTTTATTTAGTTTATACAAATAATCCTGAAAGAAAAGGTTTTAAATATGAGCCTTGGCATTACTCTTATGCTCCGCTATCAAAACCTATGCTTACAGCGTATCAAAAAATCAATCTCAAAGAAGCTTTAGCACAACTTGACCTTATTGGAGCTAAACATATAGATGCCAACTTTATCGAAAAATACGTTAACTTTAATATTTTGGATATCAATCCCGAACTAAAAAACTAGTCGTTTAAAACCCCCAAGAATCATGAAAATTTATGTAAAACAATTCCTTTTATTATTTGTAACAATTACTATTCTCTCTTGCTCTAAAGATAACGATGATCAAATTGACGAAAATACTAAAACCCAAGAATCTGAAATTTCTGTTGAATCTGAAATTTTGAGATTGGTTAATGAACATCGAATTAGTTTAGATTTACCTGTATTGGAAATAACCTCGATAGCCAATACCTTAGCCAAAGAACATACTACCTACATGATTGAAAAATCCGCAATAAGTCATGACAATTTTGACGCGAGGTTTACAAAGCTTCGTTCTGAAGTAAACGCTACTAACGCAGCAGAAAATGTAGCTAGTTTTCAACCTACAGCTCAAAGCGTAGTAACAGCGTGGTTAAACAGCTCCGGACACCGTAAAAATATTGAAGGAAATTTTGTGTTTACCGGCATTTCTGCAGTTAAAGATAGTGAGGGACGCTATTACTACACCCAAATATTTCACAATTGAAAATTGAGATCCAAAGAAATTAGTATCTTGAACGTATAATTTTTACAAATTTTATTTTCAATGAGACGTGGGGGTTTAACGATCAGAATTTTGATAGGGCTAGCAATTGTTGCTTTTGCATTTTTTAAAAAATGTAATAATAAAACAGTAAACCCTTACACGGATCGTGTTCAAAATATTAGTATGACAACGGATCAAGAAATTTCTATTGGACTACAAAGTGCTCCAGAAATTGCTCAACAACACGGCGGACTCTATCCGGATCAAAAACTACAGACATATATTGATATGGTTGGAGGTAAATTGGTGAATTCAACTATGGCCAGAGAAACACCGTATCGTTATGAATTTCATCTTCTGGCTGACGAGAATACGATCAATGCCTTTGCGTTGCCGGGAGGTCAGATTTTTATAACCTATGCCCTACTCTCAAAGTTACAGAGCGAAGATCAAGTAGCAGGAGTACTAGGTCATGAAATCGGACACGTTTTGGGCAGGCACTCTGCAGAGCGTATTGCTGAGCATGAATTTTGGAAAACTATATCCACCGGAGCATCAGTAGGAGCGGATGCTGGGAATTTGGTAAATAGTATCGGGCAAAATGTATTGCTAAAGAATGGTCGAGAAGATGAGCTAGAAAGCGATGAATTAGGGGTGCAATTTATGATTAAAGCCGGCTATAATCCTGAAGAAATGATTGAGGTAATGAAAATTTTGAAAGAGGCTGCTGGAACTAACCGTACCCCGGAATTCCAAAGTACGCATCCCGATCCAGAAAATCGAATTGAAAAAATTCGGGAAGCAATAAAAACCTATAAGCAAAATTAAACCTTCAATCATAGTGATTAGCTATGATGAAGGTTTCTTTACTAAAAAAATCAACGTTTTACGCTTTTTTACTCAATAGTTCTACTGCTTCTTGTGCGTTAGAATGCTTGGCAAATTGAAGAGCCGTATTACCCTTATCATCTTTTGCTTTTACATTGGCTCCATGCTGTTTTAAAAGCTTAATAATTTCTACACGATTATAACGCGCAGCATACATTAAAGGGGTCATGCCTTCAGACGATTCATTGACATCAGAACCTAAAGCAATCATTTTTTTTACCATATCTATATCGCCCTTGACAATTGCCATGCAAAAAGGATCAACTTTTGCCTTAGAAGTTACTACTTCGTTCTCCTCATACGTATTGAGCGCATGGATGTTATCTACTAATCCTATCGAAAAGCAAATAACTAAACCTAAAATTAAACCAGTTCGTTTCATATTATTGATTGTTTGAATGTTATACGTATATAAGACCTGATGAGACAGGAGATTGTTACATTGTAAATTACTAAATAACAATTGTTTAACTTTTCTATAACATTTCAGCATTAAACTGGAAAAATATATAGTAACGATAATATTTTCCAAAATCTTTAAGTGACAATAAAGTTCTTTAAGATAAAGAAGCATTAGTTCGTTGTAAAGCTTAAATTGAAATTGTAATTTTACTTTTTTAACCACATTGTGAATTCACATTTTTATACTAACCAAGTAACTAAAAGCTAACTACCACATGACTAAAAAAGTAATCCTTATGATCCTCGATGGCTGGGGAACTTCTCCCGATCCAAAAGTTTCTGCTATCGATCATGCAAACACTCCATTTATAGACAGTTTATACACCAAATACCCCGTCGCTGCACTGCGTACAGATGGCTTACACGTGGGATTACCAGAAGGTCAAATGGGAAATAGTGAAGTAGGACACATGAACCTTGGTGCTGGGCGTATTGTTTATCAGGACTTAGCCAAAATTAATCTCGCGATTAAAAGTGACACCTTAAAAAATGAAAAAACATTGGTAGATGCCTTCAATTACGCAAAAACCAATAACAAAAAAGTACACTTACTGGGACTTTTAAGTAATGGTGGTGTACATTCTCACATAAATCACGTAAAGGGATTATTGAGCGCTGCGCACACATATGGATTACAAGATGTATTTTTACATGCTTTTACGGATGGTAGAGATGTGGATCCTAAATCGGGTATCTATCACATCGAGGATATTGAAAACCATATGCAGAAAACAACCGGTAAGCTTGCATCAGTTATAGGTCGATACTACGCTATGGATCGTGATAATAGATGGGACCGAGTAAAACTGGCTTATGATCTTCTGGTGCACGGACAGGGAGAGAGAACGCAGGACATTAAAGCATACTTAGAAGCAAGCTATGAGCAAAATGTCACTGATGAATTTATTAAACCCGTAGTTGTATCTGATACTGCCGAGCCGACGGCTGTTATTGATGAAGATGATGTTGTTTTATTCTTCAATTTTAGAACTGATCGCGGGAGAGAACTCACATCGATGTTATCACAACAAGATATGCATGAATACAATACCCATAGGATTCCGTTGTATTATGTTACAATGACTAATTATGACGAAACTTTTAAAGGTATCAATGTTATCTACACTAAAGATAACATTACCCAAACCTTAGGCGAAATTATATCGAATGCTGGCAAAAGACAAATTCGTATTGCGGAAACTGAAAAGTACCCACACGTAACTTTTTTCTTTTCCGGAGGACGAGAAGAGCCTTTTCCTGGTGAATCTAGAATATTGAAGAGCTCCCCAAAAGTTGCTACCTACGATCTTAAGCCCGAGATGAGTGCATTTGAACTACGAGATGCGTTACTACCAGAATTAAGAAAAGGTGAGGTGGATTTTGTCTGTCTTAATTTTGCTAACGGAGATATGGTTGGACACACAGGTGTTATGGAAGCTGCAATACTAGCGTGTGAAGCAGTTGATGCCTGTGTTCGTGACGTAGTAAATGCTGGTTTAGAAAACGGATACGCTACCCTATTAATTGCTGATCATGGAAATTGTGAAACAATGATAAATCCGGATGGCACCCCGAATACAGCTCATACCACCAATCCGGTTCCTTTTATACTTATAGACAACGAATCAATTCCAATCAAAAATGGTGTTTTAGGTGATATTGCCCCTACTATTTTAGAATTGATGCAAATTGATAAACCAGAAGTTATGACAGGACATTCCCTTTTGGCAAAATAAACGAGGATGACAACCTGTGTCTTAAAGGCACGAAAATTGCACCTTATATCGCGAATAAATAGCTCAACCCATCTAATTAACAGTAAACCGTAGATTTCTAATGAAATTAATTTTAAATTCTTTGCTATTATTAGCACTAGTAGCTTGTAAAAGTAGCAGTATTACTCCGCAAAAAGATTCAACACTTGATGTTCTGGATACGGCCGAAAAACAAGCGACTACCAGTCAAAACGAAACTTCAAATCCTACTGGGATGTTGTTAGGTATTCAAGATAGAGCTGCCTTAGAGCGCGAACCTCATGATTATTGGTTTAATGATAATTATGATAGTTATGAAATGGACACAGAAGCAGTTGCTCAATTACAACCCTTATTAGAGGATGTTAAAATAAAAGCTTTTATGGGAACTTGGTGTGGTGATAGTCAATACGGCGTACCCGCTTTTTATAAAATTATGGATGAAGCTAAGTTTGATTATAATAATCTAACGCTTATTACCGTAACCCGCAATAAGGATACCCCTGAAAAACTCGAAGAAGGCTTAAATATCATTCGCGTACCTACCTTTATTTTTTATAAAGATGGAAAAGAATTAGGGCGATATGTCGAGTATGCACGTGAGTCTTTAGAGAAAGATATGATCACCATTTTGTCCGGAGAGCCTTATAAGCACTCCTACGAAGATTAGGAGTTGCGAATATTGAAGATCCTTTTATTCTTTGTAAATTTGTCGCCTGCATAAAGTAACAAGCACATGATTATAGTAAAAACACGAGAAGAAATAGAATTAATGCGAGAAAGCGCATTAATAGTGTCTAAAACTTTAGGTATGTTAGCTTCAGAGGTAAAACCGGGAGTGACAACACTTGAGTTAGATACTTTAGCAGAGACTTTCATTCGAGATCATGGTGCAGTTCCGGGTTTTTTGGGCTTGTACGATTTTCCAAATACATTATGTATGAGTCCTAATGCGCAAGTTGTGCATGGAATCCCTAATAAAACTCCATTACAAGAGGGTGATATTATATCTATTGATTGTGGTGCTATAAAGAATGAATTTTATGGGGATCATGCCTATACATTTGCGGTTGGAGAAATTTCCGAAGAGGTAAAGCGACTATTAGATGTCACCAAAAAATCTCTCTATGTCGGTATTGAGCAGTTTAAAGTAGGTAATCGTGTAGGGGATGTTGGTTATGCTATTCAGAAATTTACCGAAGATGCCGGATATGGAGTGGTACGAGAACTTGTAGGTCACGGTTTAGGTCGAACCATGCATGAAGATCCCGAAATGCCTAATTATGGAAGACGAGGTCGTGGTAAGAAGTTTATTGAAGGTATGGTGGTGGCGATCGAGCCTATGACAAATATGGGTACACATCGTATCAAACAGCTTCGTGATGGTTGGACTATTCTCACTGACGACGGCAAACCTAGTGCGCATTTTGAACATGATGTTGCTATCATTGATGGTAAACCTGAGATTCTTTCTACCTTTAAATATATCAATGAAGCTTTAGGCATTGTTACCAATGAAGAAGATGCTTTTAGGCAAGAACTACTTACCGTATAATTATCGCTTACGCGAACTATGAAAAAACTATTTAAATTTGTTTTAAACACTGTTCCAAGACCATTTCTAATACGATTAAGTTATATAGTACGACCTTTAGTAGCTTGGTTTTTGAGAGGATCAAGATATACTGATCCTATCGATGGTAAGCAATTCTCTAAATTTTTACCGTATGGTTATGTGACACCCAGAGAAAATGTCCTCTCTCCTTCTACGCTATCGCTGGAAAGACATCGTCTATTATGGTTATATCTGAAAAACGAAACTGACTTTTTCACCGCCACGTACAAGGTTTTACATTTTGCTCCTGAACAGGCTTTTTTTAAACGTTTCAGGAAGTTGAATAATCTGGAGTATACAACTACGGATTTAAACTCTCCTTTGGCGGACATAAAAGCGGATATATGTGACCTACCTTTTAAGGATAATAGTTATGATATAATTTTATGTAATCATGTATTAGAGCATATCCCTAACGACACAAAGGCAATGCAAGAATTGTTTAGAGTATTAAAACCTGGCGGAATGGCAATATTACAGATCCCACAGGATTTAAACAGATCGGTGACATTTACGGATGACAGTATTACAGATGCAACTGAACGCGCAAGAATATTTGGTCAATATGATCATGTAAGAATCTATGGACGCGATTATTTTGATAAACTACGTGCAATTGGGTTTAAAGTTGAAGAAATCAACTACTCCGAAAAATTAACCCCTGAGAAAATTGATGAATATCGATTAGCTCCGGGAGAAGTTTTACCGGTTTGTTTTAAGCCTTAACTTTCAGGAAAATCATTTACGGACAGCGTTCTTAACAGGCCATTGGTACTCTCATAGATAAAAAAAGCTTTCAAGTCTTTATTAGACTTCAAATAGTTTTTTGATCGATAAAGTCCCATTGACATAAAAGCCGTTGCATAGGCATCTGCCTCCATGCAGGTGTCAGCAATAACAGATACACTTAATAGATTTGACTTGAGCGGATAGCCAGTGTTAGCGTTTATGATATGAGCATATCGATTACCATCACTATCCAATTTAAATTTACGATAACTCCCTGAAGTTGCCATAGCTTGATTAGTAAGCGGAATCACTTTACTATATGACTGTGTATAATCAAAATTAGGATCTTCTACACCAATGGTCCAGGGCTTATTCTTATAGACATTGCGTCCCTTGACTCTAATCTCTCCACCAATCTCCACTAAAAAATTATCAAGCTTAAGTGACTCCATATAATTCGCAAAAACATCAACTGCGTATCCTTTTGCCAACGCATTAAAATCTAAAAAAGTGTTTTTGAATCTTTTCTGAACTTTATTATCAACTAGCTCCACATTTTCCAAGCCCACTAACTGTAATAAACTGTCTATTTTTAAACTATCAAGTGAAACAACACTTCCAGAAGGCCCAAAATCCCAAGCATTCACCAAGATTCCGATAGTAGGATCAAAAGCTCCGTTAGTTTGCTCATGTATAGTTTTTGCAGTCTCAAAAACTTTCTGAAAATGAGCATCTACCACCACCGTAGAATCACCAGCGTTAATTTTAGATATATCAGAATCCGTTTGATAAGTAGACATCGATATATTGATTTGCTCGACGATACTGTCCAGACAAGAGGCAACATTATATTGTTGATTATCAATAAACTTCACAGAATAAGTAGTACCAAACGCTTCACCAATCGTAGTATTCACAAACAATTCGTTACCCTTGTTTTTACATCCAATCAAATAAAACACAGCTATAAACAGCCATAAATATTTAGTATACCGCATATTAGTTATAATGAGTTTCTATAGTTTGTAAACCGGCATAATTTAATAAATAATCTTCATTTAAGAGCAATGGATCCATAGGATTTACTGCATTCTGCAGCCCAACTCCCGCATAGAGTACTTTTGCATTTTTTGTAGAGGCATGTTTTTTAAAAGTTTCCATCCAAACCATGTCGTAATTATTTGGATTATCCGGATAGTTCACCACCTTTACTAATACAAAATAATAGGTTTTGGTTGTATCAATACAAACAAACTGGGGATGCTTTCCTAATTTACTGTTTACAGCAACAAATTCGTAACCAAGTTCCTCCAGTTCCTTTCCAACAATGTTCATTGCTAAATTATGAAGTTCTTGTTTTGTCAATTCTCTAGACATACCAAAAGTAATTAGGTTTATGTTTTAAAGTTCAACATATAAAAAAATGAGCATATAAAAAAACCGACATTAAGATGCCGGTTTTTAATAATATAATTGAAGATTATCCTCCAAAATCATCAAATCTGATATTCTCATCAGGAATTCCGAAGTCTTCTCCCATCTTTTGAACAGCTTTATTCATCAATGGCGGTCCACAGAAATATAACTCTATATCCTCTGGCGATTCATGATGATTTAAATAATTATCAATAACCACGTTATGAACAAAACCTACAAACCCGTCTCCCTCTGTGTCGTTGATATCCTTTTTAACTTTCCAGTTATCAACTTCCAACGGTTCTGACAGTGCCAAATAAAATTTGAAATTAGGGAATGTCTTTTCTAATTGATAAAAATGATCTAAGTAGAAAAGTTCTCTTTTAGATCTACCACCATACCAAAACGTAACAGTACGTCCTGTTTCTAAGGTTTTGAAAAGATGATATAAATGTGATCGCATTGGTGCCATACCTGCTCCTCCACCTACATATAACATCTCAGCTTCGGTCTCATTGATAAAGAACTCTCCATAAGGCCCTGAGATAATAACTTTATCTCCAGGTTTTCTAGAAAATATATATGAAGATGCAACTCCAGGATTCACATCCATCCATCCGTTCTTAGCGCGATCCCATGGCGGGGTAGCAATTCGAACATTCAACATAATGTCTCGACCTTCAGCAGGATAAGAAGCCATCGAATAAGCTCTCTCAACAGTTTCATTATTCTTCATCACTAATGGCCACAAATTGAATTTGTCCCATTCCTCTTGAAATTTATCCGGAGTTTCATGCTCTTCTGGGTGAGCAGTGATATCCATATCTGCAAACTTTACTTCACATTGAGGAATTTCAATCTGGATATATCCTCCTGCCTTATAGTTCATATCTTCTGGAATACGAACTACAAATTCTTTAATAAAAGAAGCGACGTTATAATTACGCACAACTTCTGCCTCCCATTTTTTGATACCAAAAACTTCTTCAGGAATCTCTATATTCATATCCTGCTTCACTTTTACCTGGCAAGCTAAACGAGCACCGTGCTGCAGTTCCTTACGTGAAAAATGTGGTGTTTCAGTAGGCAAAGCCTCACCTCCACCTTCTAAAACATGACACTCGCACTGAATACAAGTCCCACCACCACCACAAGCAGATGGTAAGAATATTTTTTGCGCTCCTAATGTAGATAACAAGCTACCTCCAGAAGCTACTTCTATTTCTTTTTCACCGTTAATCGTTATTTTAACAGGACCTGACGGCAGTAATTTATCTTTTGCAAATAACAAAATCCCAACCAATACCAATGTCAACACCAAAAAGGCGATTACGGTAATTACGATGGTTCCAACTGTTGACGCTAAAAATATCATATTATTTAAGTATTGTAACGTTTGTATTATCAGCTACTTTTTTGGTAGCATTTTCTTCTTTTACTTCCACCTGAACACTCTCAGCTGCTTTTACATCTTCTTCATCGTCCCCTCCGGTAAGCATTCCACCAAAACTCATGAATCCAATAGCCATTAAACCTGTTAAAATAAAGGTGATACCTAAACCTCTAAGCGGTGCAGGAACATTTGAGTACCTGATTTTTTCACGAATAGCTGCTATAGCTAATATCGCCAAAAACCAACCAATTCCCGATCCTATACCGTATACTGCGGCGTGAGAAATTGCAGGAAATTCTTTTTGTTGCATAAATAAAGACCCTCCCAAGATGGCGCAGTTTACTGCAATCAATGGTAAGAAAATACCTAAAGAATTATATAAAGATGGTGAGAACTTTTCAACTATAATCTCTACCAATTGCACCATCGTTGCGATAGTTGCAATAAATAGAATAAAGGTAAGAAAACTTAAATCATAGCTTGCATACTCTGGCCCAAGCCAAGCTAGAGCACCATCCTGTAACAAATACTTATCAAGTAAAAAGTTAAGAGGTACTGTTATGGCCAAAACGAAAATAACTGCTGCTCCAAGACCTACGGCGGTTGATACTTTTTTAGATACTGCAAGGTATGAACACATTCCCAAAAAGAATGCGAATACCATGTTATCTATAAATATTGCTTTTAAAAACAATTCTAAATATTCCATTTTATATTGCGTTTATATTAGTATTACTTTTATTAGGGATTATGACATGCAACATACTCCCTGGTTTCAGTAATTATAACTTTTTAATGATCTTCGATTAAAGCTTTATTTTTACTACGCTGTACCCATATTATGATTCCTACTGTAATTAAAGCCATAGGTGCCAGTACCATAAAACCATTGTTTTCATATCCAAACGCGTACAATCCCGTTTTTTCAATTGGATCACCCAAAACTTTAAATCCGAATAGCGTACCAGAACCTAAAAGTTCTCTAAAAAAGGCAACAATTATCAATAATAGTCCATATCCAGCTGCATTACCTACACCATCCAAGAAAGATTTCCAAGGACCATTACCCAAGGCAAAAGCTTCAAAACGTCCCATAATTATACAGTTAGTAATAATCAAACCAATAAAAACGGATAATTGCTTACTCAGTTCATAGGCAAAAGCCTTTAATACCTGATCAACGATAATAACCAAAGCGGCTACCACTACTAATTGAACAATAATTCTAATTTTGGATGGTATCACATTTCGCATCAACGAAATAACAACATTACCGATACCAAGTACAAAGACAACCGATATTGCCATCACAATCGATGGTTTAAGTTGTGCTGTGATCGCAAGTGCAGAACATATCCCTAGTACCTGAATGGTAATCGGATTATTATCTGCTAAAGGATCGGTTAGCAACTTTTTGTTTTTCTTTGAAAATAAAGGCTCCTTCGGCTCTTTTACTTTAACTTCTTCTGTAGTTACTTCAGCCATTATCTATTTTTTTAAAGTTTCAAAATAAGGTAAATACATCTTAATCCCTTTTTTAACCATGGCAGTTACACCATCACCTGTAATCGTAGCTCCAGCTAAGGCATCTACAGCGTTATCATCTTTACGATTATTTTTTGGATCAGAATTTCCCTTTTTCACCTCAATACCACGATAATTACCATCAGCATCTAGAATCTTTTCACCAAGAAAATCTTCTCTAAAATACGCTTCGGTAATATTAGCTCCTAAACCGGGAGTTTCACCCTTATGATCAAAGAAAGCTCCTTTTACTGTGTCAAAATTGTCATTAAGCGCGACATAACCCCAGATAGCATCCCATAATCCATTTCCTCGAACAGGAATGATATAGAATTTTTCTCCATCCTTTTCCCCTATAAATAGCGGCAATCTTCTTTTGTAATCAGCATCTTGTTTTACCTTATCTGCTTCTTTTTTAATGTCAATTTCAAAGGCATCAGTAGTTTTAGTAGCATTTCCATCTACAATAACAAATTGCTCACCTCCAACATACTGATCAAACAGCACCTGTGCTTTATCTGCAGGCACGAAGGCATTAGGATCCTTATCATCTGTTACATTCATAGCAAACAAAATATTTTGTTGCTTCTCTTTCTTTTTATTGATTGCTATATCTGGCTTAAGTACCGAAGATACACCAGCCAATAAAGCTCCTACAACAAACACCATTATCACAGAGAAAATGATCGTGTAGTTATTTTTATCTGTATTCATCGCCATGATTACGCTGTTTTTAATTTTAAACGTTTCATTCTCTTCTTTATATTTCCTTGAACAACATAGTGATCAATTGTCGGAGCAAAAACATTCATTAAAAGAATTGCTAAAAATACTCCTTCTGGATATGCAGGGTTAAAGACACGAATAAGAATTGAAATAAATCCAATTAAAAATCCATATATCCATTTCCCTTTATTGGTTTGTGATCCGGAAACAGGATCTGTAGCCATAAAAACAACTCCAAATGCAATACTACCAATTATTAAGTGCTGCCAGAATGGTGTACTCATTAATCCATAGAATTTACTGGATTCTGAAATCCATCCTGCATCTACAACTCCATTGAATAAAAGTCCCATAAGTGCTGCACCTACAAAACCACTCAAAATTATTCTCCAACTCGCTACTTTGGTAAAGATCAAAATTGCCGCTCCGATCAAAATCAATAAAGTAGAAGTTTCTCCTACGGATCCAGGAATGTATCCGTAAAACATATCTGATATAGAAAACTGCACAGGATTACTTTGCGCCAATGTACCAAGAATAGTTTCTCCTGATATTGCATCTGCTGTACCCGCTCTTTCAACAGCCTCATGTACCCATACTTTATCGCCTGACATCCAGGTTGGATAGGCAAAGAATAAAAATGCTCTGATCGTCAAGGCAGGATTAAGAATATTCATCCCTGTACCTCCAAAAACTTCTTTTCCGATCACAACTCCAAAAACAACTGCTACCGCAAGCATCCATAATGGTATATCTATCGGTACGATTAAGGGAACTAACATCCCCGTAACCAAATATCCTTCCTCTACTTCATGTCCTTTAATAACGGCAAACAAAAACTCTACAGCCAATCCTACCCCGTAGGATACAATTACTAGCGGCAAAACCGTCCATGCCCCTAAAACAAAATTCTCCCAGTTAATAAAATGATCAAAAAGAGAAAAATCAGCAGGAAAACCATTAATTGCAGAATAATGTTGATATCCAGCATTAAAAATACCAAAAAGCAAACAAGGTACTAACGCCAAAATCACGGTGTTCATAGTACGCTTTAAATCATCTGCAGCTCTAACGTGTCCTCCAGAATGTGTGGTCTCGTTAGGCAAATACAAAAAAGTATGGAGTGCATTAAATGCAGGCGCCATCTTTTTATCCTTATACTTAAGTTTTAATTGATGTAATTTATTTTTTAAGCTCATAGCTACCCAATTTCTTTTAACATTAAATCTAAACCTTCTCTAACAATTTGTTGATGCGGCTGCTTTGACACACACACAAACTCAGTAAGCGCAAAATCCTCAGGAGCTATCTCATACATTCCCAACTGTTCCATCGCATCCAGATCGTTAACCACACATGCCTTCAACAATTGTAACGGATAAATATCAAAAGGAAAAACTTCCTCATAATTACCGGTCACCACAAAGGCACGGTGCTCACCATTTGTATTAGTATCTAATTCATATTTTTTATTAGGAAACAACCAAGAAAAGGTTAAAGCTCTAGAAGTAGATATTTTATTAAAAATTGGTTTGTTCCAACCAAAGAATTCATAATCATTGCCTTCAGGAATAACCGTCACAGTGTTATGATAAAACCCGATATGCCCGTCAGGCTTAACATTATCACCGGTTAAAACATCTCCACTGATTACACGAATATTCTCATCCTTAACTCCGGAGTCATATACTAATGTTGAAACCTCTGCTCCAATACGTGTTTTATAATATTTTGGAGTTTTAACAGACGATCCTACTAACGCTATTGTACGTTCTGAGTTAAATTTACCAGTTAGCAATAATTCACCGATAATAACTAAATCCTGAGGCGTAACAACCCAAACAGTCTCTCCTTTGTTGAGCGGATCAATGTTTGCTATCTGAACACTCACATTCCCAGCAGGATGTGGTCCGGATACGCTGTAAAGCTGTATATCAGTAAGTTTAGCAAAAGGCGATGAACTTAAATCCCCCGCAGAAACATGAACACTTCCCGGAGTCATTTTACTAAGCGCAGTAACCGCAGCTTGAAGCGCTGATTCTTTACCTTGTAAAATATAGTCATAAGAAGCCGCCAAAGGAGCTGTGGCATATGCGGAAACATAAATAGCTTTAGGCTCAATACTCGGGTCAGCAATTACATCATATGGACGTTGCTTAATAAAGGGCCAGCATCCAGAAGCAAGTAGATGATCTTTCACCTCTTCACCTGACATGGTTCCTACATTTTTAACTCCAAAATCCTTATACTGCTGTTCCTTATCAGCTAAAATTTTAAAGGCTAAAATCTTACGCTTTGCACCTCTAACAATTTCTACTACCTCTCCACTTACGGGCGAAGGAAAAAGTAATTTGTCATTAGCCTTAGAATGAAAAAGAGGTTCCCCCGCTTTAACTTCTGTGCCTAACTTAGCCATAACCTTGGGCACAATGCCATGAAAATCATCAGGCCTAATCGCGTTGATATTACTTCGAGTGGCCTCGACAGTAATTTTCTCTGCTTCGCCAACAAGCTTAATATCTAAGCCTTTTCTGATACGAATGTCTTTTGACATATTTAAAGTCTATGTTAATTAACTAAAAAAATCGTGCAAATTTACTAATTAAAACATGCAAGTGAAAGGAGGTTGTGTTATAAGATTTTATTTATATTCTTTCTAAATAAATAATTTCTGTTAGTCATGCACTTTAAAGTTTTTAGGTATAACTTTTGATTATCTTTATCCTCAAAACGAACACAAATGTCAAATTATATCTGTAGACATCTAATAATTTTTGTCCTTTTGACCACGTCCAATTTACAAAATATTTTAGCTCAATTACAAACAAATGAAGCTGCATTACCTTCTCACATAAAATCTGTTCAGTTTTTTAGAGCAGCAGACAAAACCGGAATACCCATACTTCAACTAGGCGATCCTTTACGTATGACTTTTGACGACATTAATGGAGATGAGGCCGACTATTACTATAAAATTATTCATTGTGACTTTAATTGGACTCCGTCACAATTATCAAAGAATGAATACTTGGACGGCTTCGATGATATTAGAATCACCAACTACGAAAATTCTTTTAACACCTTACAAATTTATAGTCACTACACGGTAAATATCCCTAATGAAGATACTTATGGATTGAAAGTTAGCGGTAATTATATACTTCAGATTTATGATGATAATGATCAGTTCGTTTTTTCGAGAAAATTTATTGTATATGAAAATATTGCTTCTGTCGGTGTTAAAATAAAAAGATCCAGGACTTTGGCTCACATCAACACGAAGCAAAGCGTACATTTTGAAATCAACCCTGGTAAATCATTTTTTTTTAGAAATCCCGAGCAAACTGTAAAAACATTAATCCTTCAGAATGGTGATCTGCAAACCAGCATCACGAATTTGAAACCCCAGTACACTTCGGCCAATAAACTTGTGTACCGGTATGATAGCGAAGCTAGTTTTTGGGGTGGCAATGAATTTTTATTTTATGATAATAAAGAAATACGCTCTTCTACAGCCAACATCAAACGGGTAGCCTTAGAAGATCTTTATCATCATTACTTATATACGGATGTGGTACGAGCGAATCGTAATTACACCTACAATCCAGATATTAATGGTGGATTTGTGATACGCAACCTGCGCTCCGAAGACAGCGACACTGCTGCAGATTATGTTTGGATGCATTTTACACTTCAGTGTTATGAACCTATAGGAAAAGGCGAACTGTATTTATATGGAGATTTCAACAATTATGAACTAAACCGTAATAACCAACTTGTTTACAATAAAGAATCCGGATTTTTTGAACTAAAAATTCTACTCAAACAAGGTTTTTACAATTATAAATATGTATTACGCACCGAAAGTAATGCTATAGAACCCGGTTTTATCAGCGGAAATTTTGATGAAACCGAAAATATTTACACCGTTATATCGTACTACACCGCTCCGGGAGCCAGATATGATAGAGTTATAGGTATTGGAGAAGCTAATTCCTCATCTATTAGTAATTGATACACAACTAAAACAGCAGTCAATGCAAAATCCGCGGCTAATCACTTACAAACTATTGTTAAATTAGCTAAACGAATTATTGATTATATGTATATTAGCTTAAGTCATCATTCAAGGTCCAAGGAAAAAACCTTTTACTATGGTCGAACAAATTACCAAAGGCATAAAAATTTCAGTTGACACTACGTTTGAAGGTACGTTTATTAAAAATAATCGTGTATTCTATGCTTTCGCTTACATTATATCTATCGAAAATCAAAGTAGCGATGTAGTTCAACTAACATCCCGATTCTGGAAAATCAAGGATGCACTAAACTTTGTGGAAACTGTGGAGGGCGAAGGAGTCATCGGAAAAAAACCAGTTTTACAACCTGGAGAAACCCACACATACAGCAGCGGTTGTTTGCTTCACTCCCCGTTTGGCTCTATGAAAGGTTTTTATAATATGATCAATTTTACTTCTACCGCCAGATTCAAAGTATTTATCCCTAGCTTCAAATTGAGCACTCCTTTTGCACTGAATTAATAAGTACGCTTAATTCGCTGTAATCTATAAATTTCACCCTCTTGTTTTACGTGACAAAATAAACAATTAGAGTCGTGGATTATTTCAAAATCCTTTTGAAAATTAAATCCTTTTTTCTCAAGTATAAACTGACCTTCAAAATCTGTAACACCTTTTTCTGTATACCGTCGAATGGTGTATACCTCCTCATTTTGGGTGTCCTGTATATAAAAATAAGCACTACTACCAATACCGCTTAAAAAAAATAAATATCTGGAATCAAGTTTCAATTCATGAGCTGATTCATCGAGAGATACAGGTATTTTTTTATCAAAATAATTCACTAAATTCTCTCGGATCACTGATCCGGTATAAGATTGTAAACATCCATCGGTAACGGTATAAAGATCTTTTTTTCTAGATGCATACAGCACGTTACCCAATGGACTTGGTGTAAAGATTTTTATTCTCTTTAAGTACAGTTTGATAATTGCATCTGTCGTACTTCGAATAAGGGTATCTGTAACCAAACGAGAACAATTACTTCCTTTTTTACCAAAAGCTCGATATGGCAGGCTACCCTGCTCCTGCATCGACATGAGATACCCATTAGCACTCTCAAAGTTAATTGCATAACATAACGAAGCCACAAGCCGACCTTCACCATGAGTTTTTTCAGGATTTGCCTCAAGCCACACTAAAAACTCTTCTAAGTTATCCAAATTTCCTGCATCGTCAAATTTTGCATCGAACGGAAGCTCCAACTCTACGTCTGTCGCAGCACTACGCACCCTTCCCGTCCCCGGCGGAGTCACGTAACGACCAAAATCATAATAGGAGGCCTTACCCGTAGAATTTTCGATAAGTACTAAAGCCGCATGTCCCGCCTTAATAAACTTATTTTTACCTAAACCCAAATAAGGAAAAACATGTAATGCTGATTCATCAGAATAGCGAACAAAAGTATCAGGAAATGCTAAAACGATAATAGTACCGGTATTCATTTTTTAACTAATTTAATACCTCTCCTATTTAGAAATAACCTCAGGTGAAGCATCTTGCAACGAACAATAGGTTACCAATGAGCTTGTATCAATCAAATCTTCATACCGCATCGATAATTCTTGAGAAGTTTTCATAATTTGAGCAACACTTCGGGTTTTTAAAAATCCACGATCTATTTGCAGTCCAATATTCTTATCCCCTTGACCTGCTGTCTTGTGAAATTCTAAAATCTTCTCAGGACTTGTATCTTTTTGTTTTAAAAAATTTTCAAACCAAAATTCACGTGTTTTTTTTGCATTTTGATCATATAGCGTAGAAGAAGACCATATGTATGTAGAAGCATCTAATGAAGTTATATTTGATTGCACACCATCCCAGACAAGTTCATAAAATTCATGTTCACCTTTCCATTGCGCGGCTACAACCGTGAATGGCTCTATACCTTGATAATTAAAAGATCGTAACCTCTCTAATAAATTTTCAGCGCGTAACAAATCTTTTACCACTACACCTCTACTTAATCTATAAGGAGGCTTGGAAATATGCCTATCATTACCTCCGTTCAAAAGACAAACCATACTATTATTATCACTTATGCCAATCCATGTACCTCCGGCCAACATGTCCTTTGGATAAATCAATTCATGATCATTATCCTTATACCTATTAGGAGCAAGCGTTTGTCGATTAATGGCTTCGTCTCTATTAGACGTGAGAATAAAACCCTTATTAGGCTTTTTAATTAAGGTTACTGTACACATGGGTAGATTTGTCGTTTTAAAGCTACGAAACTTACAAAAAAAAGTTGAGCTCAGCAGGTATTAATAAAAGTTAAACCAAGTATAAGCCTTATTAATTTTCTATCTTTGTCGACCAAGTTACTAACACATAAAAAATATCTTAACATGGGAAAAGGTTTTTTTCAAGTACCTACCGCAATTAACGAGCCGGTAAAATCATATGCTCCTGGAACCCCAGAACGCGAAGAAGTACTTGCTACATATAAAGAAATGTACAACAGCACAGTAGAGGTGCCTTTATATATCAATGGTGAGGAAATAAAGACAGGAGACACGGGAACGATGTCACCTCCTCACGATCATAAACATGTTTTAGGAACCTACCATAAAGCTCAAAAGAAACATGTTCAAGAGGCTATTGATACCGCACTCGAAGCTAGAACAGAATGGGCAGATCTTGTATGGGAACAACGTGCAGCTGTATTTTTGAAAGCTGCCGAGCTTATTGCAGGCCCTTACCGAGCTAAGATTAACGCTGCAACGATGTTGGCGCAATCGAAGAACATTTTTCAGGCAGAAATAGATGCTGCTTGCGAACTAATTGATTTTCTACGTTTTAATGTAGAATTCATGACACAGATTTATAACGATCAACCTGCATCCACCTCGGGCGCTTGGAATCGTTTAGAATATCGCCCGTTAGAAGGGTTCGTTTATGCAATTACTCCATTTAACTTTACTGCTATTGCTGGAAATTTACCAGCTAGTGCTGCATTGATGGGGAATACCGTCATCTGGAAACCTAGTGACAGTCAAATCTATTCTGCAAAAGTGATCATAGATATTTTTAGAGAAGCAGGTGTACCGGAAGGTGTTATCAATGTGGTATATGGTGATCCGGTAATGATTACAGATACGGTATTAGCTAGTCCTGATTTCTCAGGAGTACATTTTACAGGGAGCACGCATGTATTTAAAGATATTTGGTCCAAAATTGGCGCTAACATTAATACATATAAAACATATCCTAGAATCGTTGGTGAAACCGGAGGAAAGGATTTTATTGTTGCGCATCCAAGTGCTAATGCAAAACAAGTTGCTACAGGAATTTCTCGTGGAGCTTTTGAATTTCAAGGTCAGAAATGTAGTGCTGCTTCTAGAGCTTACATACCAAAGAGCATGTGGGAAGATGTTAAAAACTATGTCATTGAAGACGTAAAATCCTTCAAAATGGGATCTCCTGAAGATATGGGTAATTTTATTACCGCTGTAATTCACGAAGGTTCTTTTGATAAGCTTGCAAAATATATAGATCAGGCAAAAACTGATACTGATGCAGAAATTATTGTGGGAGGAAACCATGATAAGTCCAAAGGTTATTTTATAGAACCTACCGTTATTCTTGCTAAAGATCCTAAATATACAACGATGTGTACAGAGCTTTTTGGCCCTGTAATCACTATTTATGTTTATGAAGATAAAGACTGGAACAAAACCTTAAAATTGGTTGACGGAACGAGTGAATATGCTTTAACAGGCGCTATTTTCTCAAGAGATCGTTATGCGGCAGCCGAAGCTACAAAGGCACTTCAAAACGCAGCAGGTAACTTCTATATCAATGATAAACCAACAGGAGCTGTTGTAGGTCAGCAACCGTTTGGAGGCGCGCGCGCATCAGGAACCAATGACAAAGCAGGTTCTTACCTGAATCTGTTACGATGGGTTTCTCCTCGTACAATTAAAGAAACTTTTGTTACTCCGGTGGATTATAGATATCCTTTTTTGGGAGAGTAAAAAAAAGATTTCCTAATATTAACCGCATAATTAGCTCTAATTATGCGGTTTTTTATTTATAAATTTATCTGTATGAAAGAACTACTTATTAGAGAAGCTACACAAAAAGATCTTGAAACGCTACTAGATTTTGAACAAGAGATTATTCGTACCGAAAGACCTATGGACAGAACTTTGATTCAGGATAAGAAAATCAGTTACTATGACATTGCCTCTTACATTGATCAAAAAGATACACAGGTTCTGGTAGCAGAAGCAGAAGGTCAGCTTATAGGGAGTGGTTACGGACAAATAAGAGAAAGAAAGCCATATTTTAAAACCGATCTATTAGGGTATATTGGCTTTATTTATGTAGAAGAAAACTCTAGAGGAAAAGGCGTAAGTCAACAAATTTTAAAAGCTCTTACAGAATGGTTTCAAAATCAAAATATTACTGAAATTAGATTAACGGTGTATTCGGAAAACCCAAGAGCAATAAACGCATACGAAAAAGTTGGGTTCAAAAGTCATATCATAGAAATGCGACTTGATAACTAATTCAACAAACAACTCTTTTTAAGATTACAACCGCACCTCTATACCTACAACTTATATTTCACAGGTAGATACACCACTTTTTTTGTTTCAAAAAATTCTTCCTCAAAATAATCAGATAACTGATATTCTACAGCTTTTGGAAACATGGACAATTCTTCTGTAAGATCTCCACCTTTTAAGTATAAAATACCATTGGCCAGTTCATGTTGATTTTTCTTTTTGATATTTTTACGGATCCATGAGACAAAATCCGGCATATTGGTGACAGCCCTACTCACGATAAAATCAAAACGCTCCTCAAATGTACCCGCTCTGCGTTGTTCAGCCTTTACATTACTCAATCCAAGACTATTGGCTACCTCATTTACAACTTTGATTTTTTTTGCTATGACATCTACAAGATAAAAGCTGGTTTCAGGAAAAAGAATTGCCAATGGTATCCCGGGAAAACCACCACCAGTACCAACATCAAGCACAGAGGTTCCTGGCTTAAACTGAAGAATTTTTGCGATCCCAAGCGAATGCAACACATGTCTGGTATATAAGGTTTCTATATCCTTTCTTGATATTACATTTATCTTCGCATTCCACTCAAAGTACAAAGCTTCTAACCTATTAAATTGATCCTGCTGCTCTTCGGTTATATCCGGAAAATATTTTAAAATCTCGTCCATTGGCCTTTTTATTAGTCGGCAAAAATACATCTTAACATTATAAAATTTATACTTTTAAGAACTTTAAAAAATATAATACTTAAATTTACAAACATTTAATGGTAAACACCGTTATGTCATAAATTTACATCCCATGACTACACCCAACATACACTTTAGCCGAAGTGATTCTGCCAAGTTTTTCAGAACACTCAACAAGCGTGTAAACACCTACTTTAAGGAGAATAATATTAAACGAACTGGTAATTGGAGACTTTATCTGAAAACCATTGTCATGTTCTCATTATTCTTGAGCCCGTATTTCTTAATCCTTACTTTAGACATTTCACAATGGTGGATGCTGCTATTGACTGTGGTTATGGGGATTGGTATGGCAGGAGTTGGTATGAACGTTATGCATGATGGTAATCATGGTTCCTATTCGTCAAAAAAGTGGTTAAACAAACTAATGGGCAGCAGTCTCTATATTTTGGCAGGTAATGTATATAACTGGCAAGTACAGCACAATGTTTTACACCATACCTATACGAACATTCACGGACATGATGAAGATCTTGATGCGGGCAGAATCATTCGATTTACAAAGCATGCTCAATGGAGACGCTTTCATAAATTTCAACAATATTATTCAGTGTTCTTATACGGTCTCCTTACATTTAACTGGGCTTTGACTACTGATTTTAAACAAACTAAGCGATACCTGTCCCGTAAGCTATCCTACGGAAAACTACCCACGGCATGGAAGCAATGGAGCAATGTTGTGATCACTAAAATTATTTATGTTTTAATATGGATTGTAATCCCAATGCTAATCTTATCTATCGCCTGGTGGAAAATTCTTATTGGTTTCTTTATCATGCATTATGTTGCCGGATTAATTCTCAGCATCGTATTTCAGTTAGCGCATATAGTTGAAGCAACGGAGATGCCATTACCTGATAATACAGGGAGCATGAAAAATACTTGGGCTATCCATCAACTATTTACGACAGTAAACTTTTCAACAAAAAACAAAATCGTAAATTGGTTTACCGGTGGTTTAAACCATCAAGTCGAACATCACATTTTTCCTCATATTAGTCATGTTCACTATACCAAGATTTCTAAGATTGTTAAACAAACTGCTTTAGAATTCAATCTACCTTATCACGAGTACAAAAGTACGCGTAAAGCCATAATGGCGCATTTCAGACATTTAAAAGAAATGGGGATGAAACCCGCAATATAATCGCTAACCTTTATTCACCAATCATAATGAGTATACAACTCTCAGACAGAATTAACAATCTGGCTGCATCCGCTACGCTTGCAATGGCAGCAAAAACAAGAGAATTAAAAGCTGAAGGCAAAGACATTATTGGACTCAGCCTTGGAGAACCGGATTTTAATACTCCTGATTACATCAAAGACGCAGCTATACAAGCTGTAAATGACAATTACAATTCCTACACTCCAGTTGATGGGTATGTAGAGTTAAAAGATGCTATCATCACTAAGTTTAACCGTGACAATGGTATCAGCTACGATCGATCACAAGTCGTTGTCTCTACTGGTGCCAAACAGGCGTTGTATAACATAGCACAGGTTTGCATTAATCCTGGGGATGAAGTTATATTGCCATGTCCGTATTGGGTGAGCTATAGTGATATAATTAAACTTGCTGGTGGAATTCCGGTAGAAGTTACCACTTCTATTGATAATGACTTCAAAATGACACCCGCTCAATTAGAGGCGGCCATTACATCAAAAACTAAGATGATTTGGTACAGCTCTCCTTGTAATCCCAGCGGATCCATATACAGTAAACAGGAGCTGAGAGCGCTTGCAGACGTGCTTCAGAAATATCCCGAAATTGTTGTCGTAAGCGATGAGATCTATGAGCACATCAATTATGTTGGTGGACATACATCCATGGCTCAGTTTGAAGACATGTATGAAAGAACAGTGACTGTCAATGGAGTGGCCAAAGCGTTTGCAATGACCGGATGGAGAATTGGTTACATCGGTGCTCCTGCAACAATTGCACGAGCGTGTAATAAAATACAAGGTCAGGTAACCAGTGGCGCGAATTGTATTGCACAACGCGCCGTAATCACCGCCTTAGAATCTCCCGTAAGCAATATAAAGTATATGGTGGATGAGTTTAAAAACAGAAGAGAATTGGTATTAAAATTACTTCGTGACATCGAGGGCTTTGAAAGCAATACTCCGGAAGGAGCATTTTATGTTTTTCCAAATATTTCTTATTTCTTCGGAAAAAATTTAAATGGGACAACTATTAATAATGCCACCGATTTTTCAATGTACTTGTTAGAACACGCAAACGTGGCTACGGTTACCGGAGAAGCTTTTGGTAATCCCCAATGCATTCGTCTGTCTTACGCAGCCAGTCAAGAACAAATTAAGGAAGCTTTAGCTCGTATAAAAGCAGCAGTAAGTTAACACTTGATACATCATTCTATTTAAAGCGCTACGAATCGTAAGATTTTTGGCGCTTTTTTAGTAGATAAAAGAGAAGTTTTAAACTTTTTTTATGAATTACAGAATACATTCAATAACTAATTAAAGTATATTTGTATCATACTTTCCCGAATACCCCTTAAATAAACTATTAAAACATTAGTTTATTTTTTAGATTTAAGAAATACGTTGGCTTATCCAAATAAGAAGTGTTATTAACCAAATAAAACACCATGTTATGGATATTAAAGAAAAAGAACGCATCGTACAAACCAACGTGCTACACATTTTTAAGGAAAATTTTAAGGTTCGAAAGACGGATTCAGAAATTTTAGACATCAGTCCGGAAAAAGAATTTGACAAGAATTTTATCAAATACTATCAATCCATTTTAGACATTTTCTTTATCGAACAGGAACACCTTGGAAAAATCACAGGCAAAGTAAAGGATACTGTAAAAAAGGTTGCTCGTTTATGGCAAACTAACCCACACTCCTACAGCCCTTTTGAAATGCAGTAAACATTATAAAATTATCTGTTTCTCCAAAAGAACGGAGTCAGAAGTATCAGCACGGTAAACAATTCTAATCTACCGATAAGCATTAGGAAGGAACACCACCATTTTCCGAATGCCGGCAAGACATCAAAATTGTTTACCGGGCTTAATTTTCCAAACGCGGGCCCCACATTACCCAATGAAGAGGCTGCTCCACCAATTGCAGTTTCAAAATCTAACCCTAAAGCTCCTAAAACCAATGAACCAATGATAAAGGCCAACATGTAAAGTATAAAAAAGGCTAGGATATTAAACACAATTTCTTTGGATACAGACTTTTTATTATAACGTACCGGGATGATAGCATTGGGATGTAGTGTACGTTTGAACTCCATCACCCCATTTCGTATTGTTATAAGATGTCTTACTACTTTCATCCCACCCGCTGTAGAGCCGGCAGATCCTCCTAAAAACATTAATCCAAAGAAAAAAACTTTTAGAAACGGCGACCACAAGGTAAAATCAGCGCTTACAAATCCGGTCGTGGTAACGACAGCAAGCACTTGAAACAATGCGTGGCGAAAAGCACTTTCTGCCTCTCCCCAAACCATAGGATGATCTATCAATGATAAGGAAACATCTGCTTTATAATATATAATTACTGCCGAAATCAAGGAAAATATTACAATAAAAAACGAATAGAGCTTAAACTCTTCATCCTTAATAATTTTTTGAACTTTACCCTTAAATCCAAAATAACTAAGTACAAAATTGGCGCCCGCCAAAAACATAAATAATATAATAATATATTGTATCAAAGGCTGGTCATTCCAATACGCTACGCTTGTATTCTTTGTAGAGAATCCACCAGTCGACAGCGTACTTAAGGAGTGATTGATCGCATCAAAAAAGCTCATTCCTGCTAATTTTAGCAATACAGTTTCAGCGGCAGTATACCCAACATATATATACCATAAACGTTTTGCTGTATCCGTAATTCTCGGATGTAGCTTATCAGCATTAGGTCCGGGTGCTTCGGCAGCAAATAACTGCATTCCACCAATACCTAAAAGAGGTAGTATTGCTATAGCCAACACGATAATACCCATTCCGCCGATCCAATGCGTTAAACTTCTCCAGAATAAAACACCTTTAGGTATGATCTCTATGTCATTGAGAATTGAAGCTCCGGTTGTTGTATACCCTGACATTGTCTCAAAAAATGCATTGGTAAAATTAGGAATCGCACCAGAAAAGATATAAGGTAAAGTTCCACTAAGAGACATCAGTATCCAGCCAAATGTTACTACAATATAACCCTCGCGTTTATTTATTTTCTTTTGATGATCCCTCGTCAAGAACATAAGCACAATGCCCACAAACATGGTTGCAAGTGAGGCGAGCATGATCTCTGTAGTTACCCCATCATCACAGATCAGACTTACAATTGTAGCAATAAGCATAAACCCACCATTACAAAGCAACAATAGCCCCATAATATGTGATATTATTTGATAGTTAAGTTTGGACATGCCTATAGAAAGAGTTTTTCAATTTTCTTAATTGATTTAGGCAAACAACACACTACCACCCTGTCTCCCGCTTTGATATAGAAGTCTCCTAAAGGAATAACTCCCTTCCCATCCCTAATTACACCTGCAATTACAGCAGAACGGGGAAAATCTAAGTCCTTAATAAGATTGTCACTAACCTCTGAGGTAGGCTTTACTATAAATTCCAACAACTCTGCATTCATGTTGTTAAGCTTTGTCATAGCAACCACGTCACCTTTTCTAATAAATCTGAAAATATTATTTGCAGCTAACAACTTTTTGTTAATAAGCGTATCGATCCCGATGGAATGTGATAACTGAAAATAATCCATGTTTTCAACCAAAGCTATCGTTTTACGAACTCCTTTCGATTTTGCCACCAAACATGACATAATATTAGTTTCAGAGTTTCCGGTAACTGCTATAAAAGCATCCATCTCACCAATGCCTTCTTCTTCTAAAAGCTCCACGTTTCTCCCATCACCATTAATGATCAAGGCATTAGGACAATCATCTGCCAAATCAAAAGCCTTCTCCTTATCATTTTCGATCAATTTTACTCTAAACTTATGATCACACAGATCTTGAGTAGTCTTAAGACCAATCTTACTACCGCCCAAAATCATTACATTACGTATCTGTTCTTTGAACTTGCCTGTCAGTTTATACAACTCATCAACACCACCGAGAGAAGTTACAAAATAGACTTGGTCTCCTTCTTTAAAAACAGTATCACCTCTAGGAATCAACGTATATTGCGTCCCATAACGCTGTATTGCGATAGGCATAAAATGTAATTCCTGAAAAATCTCAGCAGCTTGACTTACGGTTTTCCCAACGATTAACGCTTTATCTGATAAACTTGTACCAACCATTGTGAGTGCACCATTCTCAAACTCATAACTATCATTGAAAGCAGATTGATTTAACAATAACTCAATTTCACTGGCAGCCAAAGCTTCCGGCGAAATTAATTCATCGATTCCAAATCTAAAGAAACCAACCTCTTCTTTATTCTCTATAAACTCTGTATTTGAGATACGTGCTATCGTTCGCTTCGCGCCCAATTGTTTAGCAAGCACACAAATAGTAATATTAGTAGTTTCACTTTCGGTAACCCCTATAACCATATCTGCCTCATCAACCTTTGCTTCTTTTAAGATAGCAATAGACGTTGCGTCTCCCTTAATAACCCGAATATCCAAATGCGTATCCGCATAACTCAGACTATCTTTATTGGTATCGATTAAGGTAATATTTTGAGATTCAAAAGAGAGTAACTTAGCCAAATGAAATCCAACCTCACCAGCACCGGCAATTAAAATTTTCATTTGTTTTGTTTCAGGTTTATCATAGATAAATTTATTTCAATTTAAGATACACCTAGCAATCAAAAAGAGAGAGCATCGTTGCATTTTAAAAATAAAGAAATACAAAGATAACAGAAATTAAATTAGTTCTAAAATATTACGTAAATGATCTAAAATGTTCTTATTTAGTATCAAATTAGTAAAAGCTAACATGCCATATAAAGTTACAAAAGTCCTAACCTACGAAGTGGAAATCCATAACAAATACCAACTGCTTATCATCCAAAACTGTATATTTGCAAAAATTTAATGAGATGTCAGAAAAGATAACACCTTATAACGATACTTCACGAAGCAAAAAAGAGCAGGTGACCGAAATGTTTGATACTATTTCTGGTAATTACGACGGTCTCAATCGTGTTATATCGCTTGGAATTGATATCAAATGGAGAAAACGACTGGTATCATTGATCGCAAAAGCTAAACCGCAACGTATTTTGGATGTAGCAACAGGAACGGGGGATCTCGCTATCAATTTGGCAGAAACCGGGGCTTCTGAAATAATAGGCCTTGATATCTCATCAGGAATGTTAGAAATTGGAAAGAAAAAGGTTTCCATCAAAAAACTTGACAGTACGATAACTATGGTACAAGGTGATAGCGAAGCTTTACCTTATGAAGATAATTATTTTGATGCAATTACTGTGGCGTTTGGTGTTCGTAATTTTGAAAATTTAGAAAAAGGACTCTCTGAAATATTTCGTGTGTTGAAGCCTGGCGGAATTTTTGCGGTTTTAGAAACTTCGGTCCCTACAAAACCACCCTATAAACAAGGGTATAATTTTTATACAACAAAGATTCTACCGGTTATTGGTCGATTGTTCTCAAAAGACAGATCTGCTTATGCATATTTGAGTGAAAGTGCTGCCGCTTTTCCTTATGGGGATGCTTTCAACAATATTTTAAAGAAAATTGGGTTTATAAATATTGAGGATCTACCTCAAACTTTTGGAGTTTCAACAATTTATAAAGCAACGAAGTAAATTCTAACCATTGTTTCAATCAGAATTATTTTATTACTTTAACCCAATCATTGCACGCTAGTGCTTTAGTAACTTTGTAATACATGAAAAGACTTTGTTTCGCGATTATACTCTTAACTTTTACACAACATGTGAGTGCTCAGCTATTTAGCAAAGAGCGGGTTCAAAATTTAGAAAACTTTGACAAACCCAGATTTAGCTGGGGTTACATCCTAGGCTTTAATAGCTATGATTATAATTTTGACTATAATGAATTTGCAGAGGACACTGATATCGTTGTAGAAAAAGGCGGCATAGGCTTCAACGTTGGTCTTTTAGGAAATATGCGTATCAATGAATACCTGGACTTAAGACTAGAGCCCATGGTAGCTTTTACCAAGCGCAATCTCATTTACTCTGGAAGACAATTTAATTCTGAAGCCGAAGCACTGCGAGAGATCAACTCAACGTATGTTCATATTCCATTACTTTTAAAAATATCCACAAAGCGTCTCAATAATTTTAAACCTTTTATTGTGGGTGGAATTTCAACCTCTCTAAATCTATCCAGTAACGAAAATAATCCTGATGATAATAATGCCGGACAGTTTAGAACTAAAACCAATACCAATTACTATGAAATTGGCTTTGGTATCGATTTCTATCTTTATTATTTCAAATTCACCCCTTCTATTCGAGGAGTTTTTGCGATGAGTGATGAATTAGTTAGAGACAATGATCCTAATAGTCCGTACACTTCGACAATTGACAAAATGTCAAGTCGCGGAGTTTTTATTAATTTTACTTTTCAATAAAGCATATTTATCTTCTTAAAAACTCACTCAGTATAATTGCTGTAGCTGTTGCCACGTTGAGACTTTCAGTTTTTTGACCTTGACCGAATTGTGGAATTGCCAAACGCTTAGTAACCAACGCTTCAATTTCGGCCGAAATACCATTCGCCTCATTTCCCATTACTATTATTCCTTGAGACGGAAGAGTCGTTTTATACACTGATGCTCCGTCCATGAATGTGCCATAAGATGCTATGCCTGCTGAGCTTTTTACTTCAAGAAACTCGTGAAGGTTCACATAGGTCACATTCACTCTGGTAATAGATCCCATGGTTGCTTGTATTACTTTAGGATTATAGCAATCCACCGTCTGATCTGAGCAAACCAAGTCCGTTACGCCAAACCAATCACATAATCTGATGATCGTTCCTAGGTTACCGGGATCTCTAACATCATCTAAGGCAAGTATCAATCCATTATCTGTTGTATCTAACGCGGTAGGAATATGAAAAATACCCAAAGCATTTTGCGGCGTGGTAAGAAAAGTAATCTGTTGTAACTCCGTCGCAGTCACAGAAAAAAGCAAGGAGGGTTCTACTTCAAAAAAAGATGTATCTTGGGCAAAAAGTGAATGCATCGTTAAACCCGCATCTATAAGCTCTTTTATAACTTTCTTTCCTTCGGCAACAAATAAATTATGCTGCTTTCTATACTTTTTTTGTTTTAAACTTTTTATTAGCTTCTTTTGGTTTTTGCTAACCATACAAATAGTGTATTTTTGGTCCTATAATACTGTTGAATTGAAACACTTGTTGACAAAAATATCATTTATTGCCGTAATCACGGTACTAATCTTATCATGTAATGCAGTAAAAAGAGTTCCCGATGGTGAATTTTTACTTACAAAAAATGAAATCTACGTAGATAGTGTTAAAACAAATGATATAAAACTTGAAAATCAATTGTATCAAAAACCTAATATTAAATTATTAGGTATCCCCATTCGTTTACATATTTATAATCTAGCAAAGGCTGAACCGGATTCAGCGTACCAAAATTGGCTAAAGAAGACCCCAAAGCGAGAAGAACGCTTAGTCAACTTCTTGTCAAAAAAACAGGTAGATCGTTTAGGAACGGCCTATGTAGCGTTTAATGAGTGGATCAAAACTACAGGTGAGGCTCCGGTGGTTATTGAAGAATCCCGCGCAAAAAGATCTGCCCAACGACTTAAAGCATATTATTGGAATAATGGTTGGTTTAATGTGGAAACAGCCTATAATATTGAAAAAGGTGAAGATAAAAGAGGTGAAATTAAGTTTTACACACAACCTCACCAACCATATTTTATAGATTCTCTGCAACTAAAAATTGAATCCGCTATAGCAGATTCAATATATCGCAAGAACAGAGAAGAATCGACTATCGTATCAGGCAAACAATACAAGACACTAGATATCGAATCCGAGAGAGATCGAATTACTACTGTGTATCGCAACTCAGGCCTCTATCACTTTGAAAAAGAATATATAAAATTCGACGCAGACACAGTCAATACAGATCATAAAGTAAACTTGAATTTACTTATTAACAACCGTCAAGTGACCGAAGGAGATTCTACTTCCAAGGTAGCTTTTAAGGTACATAAGATTAGTAAAGTTAACGTGTTCACAGATTATAAGTACGAATACAGAAATGAAGTGCCTAAGGATAGTTTTTACTATAAAGGGTATAACATTTATAGTTTTGATAAACTTAAGTATAACCGTAAGGCAATCACCAATGCCATACTAGTTACTCCCGGTGAAATTTATAGAGATAGAGACAGAACGCTTACATATAACCAGATAAGCAACCTTAGAACCTTTAAATACCCGAATATTCAATATGAACTGGATCCGAACGATAGCACTTCAAGTAGTTTGATCGCGAATGTTTTGTTAACTCCAAGAAAAAAATACAGCGCCAACTTTGAATTTGATTTGACTACGTCCGAAATTCAGGCTTTTGGTGTTGGTTTTGGTGGCTCTTTGCTAATAAGAAACATTTTTAGAGGCGCCGAGATTTTAGAAATCTCTGGGCGCGGTAGTGTAGGATCTTCAAAGGATGCAGCCATTGCTAGTGGTAGCGATAGTTTTTTTAATATCTCTGAAATAGGAGCAGATATAAAACTGAGTTTTCCCAGAATATTATTTCCATTAAACACCTCCAGGATCATCCCTAAGTACATGTCTCCTACCTCGAATCTTGTGTTTGGTATGAATGTGCAACAAAACATAGGTTTAGATAAACAAAATGCTTCCGGAACTTTTAATTATATCTGGAAGCCTTCCAACAAGCTAACGCATCAAATAGATCTCGTCAATATTCAATATGTCAGAAATTTAAATACTAAAAATTATTTTAACATTTATGAGACCTCCTTTAATCGCGTTAATGAGATTGCCCGTAACGTCCTGGATCCCAACTCTACGTTATTCGAACAGGAATCATCCAGCCCGATTACGAGTGAAAACGCAAGATTAACTATACCAAATGGTACTAATAATTTTATATCCCAATCTCTGGGCGAGAGTCCGGATCCTGATCTAAACACTGATCAAATAAATGAAATAAAAAACATTCAAGAACGTAGAAACAGATTGACCGAGGACAATCTAATAGTTGCATCCAATTACACTTTTCTAAGAAACACCAGAGAAAATCTCTATGATGAAAATTTTTCACGCTTAAGAGCAAAAATCGAATTAGCAGGAAACGTCTTAAGCACTGTAGCGAGTTTGGCGGGATTATCTCAAAACTCCAATGACCGCTATACAATCTTTGGAGTTGAGTTCTCTCAATATGTCAAAACAGAAATTGGTTATATCAAACACTGGAATTTAGGTCGACGCAATGTCCTTGCATTACGCGCATTTGGCGGAATTGCAATTCCCTATGGTAATGCAAACAGTATTCCCTTTGCCCGAAGTTTTTTTGGAGGTGGTCCCAATGACAATAGAGCTTGGCTAGCCTATGATTTGGGCCCGGGTAGCACGGGTGGTCGTAATGAATTTAACGAAGCGAATATGAAAATTGCAACAAATATAGAATATCGATATAATATTCTTGGTGCACTTAACGGCGCTTTTTTTATAGATGCTGGTAATATTTGGAATGTCCTTGATAATGTCGAGGAAGAAGAAGCAGTATTTTCGGGTGCTGAGGATTTACAAGAAATAGCTGTTGGAACCGGACTTGGACTTCGTTATGATTTTGATTTCTTTGTCTTAAGACTTGATGTAGGTTTTAAAACTTTTAATCCTGCCAATGATGAAGATCAGCGCTGGTTCAAGGGATACAATTTTACAGAAGCAGTATATAACGTAGGTATTAATTATCCATTTTAAATTTTATCACAGCTAGTTTAAATAATTGAAATTCAGAAAAGTGAGTTTTCCCTTGTCTATTATCAATCCTTTCCGTTTTAATTTATTAATTTTGTAAGCTTATAAACCAAAACTAAATTATGAAGCACAACATCAAACCAGGGGTGGCTACAGGAGACGAAGTACAAGCAATTTTTGCTTATGCTAAAGAAAATAACTTTGCCTTACCAGCAGTAAATGTTATTGGATCAAACTCTATTAACGCAGTTTTAGAAACTGCAGCCGAATTAAATTCACCAGTGATTATTCAATTTTCGAATGGTGGTGCTCAATTCAATGCCGGAAAAGGCCTATCTAATGAAGATCAAAAATCTGCTATCGCAGGTGGAGTTGCGGGAGCAAAGCATGTTCACTTGTTGGCAGAAGCCTATGGAGTACCTGTTATTTTGCACACTGACCACTGTGCAAAAAAATTATTACCATGGATTGATGGCTTATTAGATGCAGGGGAACAATTTTATAAAGAGACGGGTAAACCATTGTACAGCTCTCACATGATTGATTTATCTGAAGAGCCAATCGAAGAAAATATTGAAATTTGCAAGCAATATTTAACCCGCATGAGTAAGATGGGAATGACCCTCGAAATCGAGCTTGGTATCACAGGTGGAGAAGAAGATGGAGTAGATAATAGTGATGTTGACGACTCTAAGCTTTATACGCAACCAGAAGAAGTTGCTTATGCTTATGAAGAATTAAGCAAAGTAAGCGATAAGTTCACTATCGCTGCTGCTTTTGGAAACGTCCATGGAGTATATAAGCCCGGGAACGTAAAATTGACTCCAAAGATCCTGAAAAACTCTCAAGAATTTGTTTCAAAAAAATTCAATGTCGAGCCTAACCACATCGATTTTGTATTTCATGGAGGAAGTGGATCTACACTAGAAGAGATCAGAGAAGCTATTGGCTATGGGGTAATCAAAATGAATATCGATACAGATTTGCAGTTTGCATTTAATGAAGGAATTCGGGATTACATGGTAAATAACATTGAGTATTTAAAAACTCAAATTGGAAATCCTAAGGGCTCCGAAGAACCGAATAAAAAATATTACGATCCAAGAAAATGGTTACGAGAAGGTGAAATCACCTTTAAAAACCGTCTAAAAAAAGCTTTCGAAGATCTTAATAATGTTAATACATTATAACAATTAAATACCGAGCTGAAAACTTAATTTAAAGTATAGTTTTCAGCTTTTTTAATACAACTACTTATGGCTTGGTTTAAAAGAACCCAAAAAGGTATACAAACAGCTACCGAGGACAAAAAAGATGTTCCCAAAGGCTTGTGGTACAAATCTCCAACAGGAAAAATTGTCGACGCAGAACAGTTAGAAAAAAACTTTTATGTAAGTCCCGAAGATGGGTACCATGTACGTATCGGAAGTGCTGAGTATTTTAAAATTCTGTTTGATAACGATTTTAAAGAACTTGATAAAAATCTAACTTCTAAGGATCCTCTTAAATTCGAAGACAAGAAAAAGTATGTGGATCGACTCAAAGATGCACACGAGAAGACTAATCTTAATGACGCCGTGCGTACCGCAGTTGGTAAATCGGGAGGACATGACTTGGTAATTGCATGTATGGATTTTGCATTTATCGGCGGATCAATGGGTAGTGTTGTTGGTGAAAAAATTGCCAGAGCCGCCAATTATTCCTTGGAGCATAAAATTCCTTTGATGATTATATCCAAATCAGGAGGTGCCCGAATGATGGAAGCTGCTTTATCATTAATGCAACTTGCCAAAACCTCTGCAAAATTAGCACAATTAGCAGACGCCGGTATTCCGTATATTTCTTTATGTACAGATCCAACTACCGGAGGTACTACTGCTTCTTTTGCTATGCTTGGAGACATCAATATTGCAGAACCAGGCGCTTTGATCGGTTTCGCTGGGCCTAGAGTAGTAAGAGACACAACCGGTAAAGAGTTACCTGAAGGTTTTCAAACCTCAGAATTTTTATTAGAACACGGTTTCTTGGACTTTATCACCCCAAGACATGAATTAAAAAACAGAGTAAATCTTTATCTTAATTTGATTCTTAATCGTTCGATAGCGAATTAAATTGAGGATTTTATATATAAAAAACTCCAGATATCAGATGATATCGGGAGTTTTTGTTTTACTAATAGTGTGTTTTGCTTATAATGTTATTTCAACAACCGCACCTTGGGTTGTGGTAAACGTAGCAGCATTGTCACAAGTTCCATCCCCATAATCAAGCACACCTTGATATGTTGATCGGATGAGTTCGATTTGTCCACTTACAAAATAGCGACAGCTCAATTCTCTTCGTAAAGCAACCTTCACTTCGCTTGAATGTATGTTTCCATTAGGAAAGATAGTTTCCCAATTTCCGGTTATCAAGTATACATTGTCTCCCCAATTACCGTTAAAGACACCTTCAATCCATTCACGCACATAAAGTCCTTTACGTTTGATCTCTGCATCATTAATAATCACAGCGCCATCCACCATAACAGTTAACTCAGGATTACCATTTTGATTTTTCAAAACCCAGGTAGCAGTTCGCTTTCCTGTAAAACTAATATCGTTGATAGAAAAATTCTGAAGGTCATAATCAATTATCACAGATGTAAAATCCGGTTCAACTGTATAGTTCATTACTATTTTACCTTTAAAAACATAACGGTCATTAATAGTACAGCCATCAACACCAAAATCTAAAATGACTTGTTTTTGATTGGCATTCAACTCCACCAAAATGCTAGCACATTGGGGAAGAAATGAACGATTCGACGATTTGTTTAAATTTTCTTCTTCGGTAAAACTCTGGAAGACCAAATCGTTGAGTACACTATCACTGTCATCTATTACTGCCATCTGTTTTACCTCTTCAACTGCAGTAGTTTGATCCTGTTGATCCTCAGTATCGTCACTTTGACATCCTACAAAAAGAAAGAAAGAAAACAGTACACTTGCTAATTTTAAAACATTGTTCATCATATTGATTAAATTAGGATTAGTAATATATAAGACTAAAGTTTTATACAAAAGTTTAATCTATAACGATTTTTAAGGTATAAAAAGTATTTCTATCTAAAAAATACTATATTTGCACGCTAATAACATAGCGTTATTTATACATAAAAATCATTTAAAATAATATTGGAATGTATTTAGCAAAAGAAGTTAAAGAAGAAATTTTTGCAAAGCACGGTAAAGGTAAAAACGATACCGGTTCTGCTGAAGGTCAAATCGCGTTATTTACGCACAGAATTGCTCACTTAACAGAGCACCTTAAAAAGAATCGTAAGGATTATAACACCGAGCGTGCGCTAGTAATGCTAGTTGGTAAGCGTAGAGATCTTCTTGATTACTTAAAGAAGAAAGATATTTTAAGATATCGTGCTATCGTAAAAGAATTAGGATTAAGAAAATAATCGAAAAAGAGAGGCTGCGCGCCTCTCTTTTTAATTATACCCAAGTATAGTTAAAAAACCATAGCTTGTATAAAGTTATGTATGCCTTAGTTTTTCATTGGTCGCACACAACTACAACAACACAACCTTGTCCGCCCGAGTAAGACGGAAACCAATGTTTAATTACATCTTTAAAACATTTTTTAAAGATATTAAGAATCAAAAATAATATGATTCCAAAAGTTTACAAAGAGGTCATTGACCTGGGTGACGGTAGAGAGATTTCTATTGAAACCGGAAAATTAGCTAAGCAAGCACACGGATCTGTAGTTGTACAGTCCGGAAACTGCATGATGCTATGTACAGTAGTATCCAATTACAAACAGAGCGACGTCGATTTTTTACCCCTTACGGTAGATTATCGTGAAAAATTTGCAGCATCAGGTCGTTATCCGGGTGGTTTCTTCAAAAGAGAAGCAAGACCAAGTGATGGCGAAGTATTAACGATGCGTTTAGTAGATAGAGTATTACGCCCGCTATTTCCAAAGGATTATCACGCTGAGACTCAAGTAATGATCCAGTTAATGTCTCACGATGAAAATGTAATGCCTGATGCTATGGCCGGTTTGGCTGCATCTGCCGCAATTCAATTATCAGACTTTCCTTTTGAATGTGCTATCTCAGAAGCTCGTGTAGGTCGTATCGATGGTAAATTTATTATCAATCCAACACGCGCACAATTATTAGAATCAGATATCGATATGATGATCGGTGCATCGGCAGATTCTGTAATGATGGTTGAGGGAGAGATGGATGAAATCTCTGAAGAAGAGATGGTTGAAGCTATAAAATTTGCACACGAAGCTATTAAAGTTCAATGTGCGGCACAAATACGTCTAGCAGAAGCATTCGGAAAGAAAGAGACTCGAGAGTATGAGTCGGAGCGTGAAGACGACAGCCTAGCTAAAAAAATTCACGATCTAGCGTATGATAAAGTATATGCCGTTGCAAAAGCTGGTTCATCCAAAAAAGAAAGAAGTACTTCTTTTTCTGAAATTAAAGAAGAGATAAAAGCTACTTTTTCTGAAGAAGAATTAGAAGATTTTGGGGATTTAGTCTCTAAATATTATGCAAAAGCTGAAAAAGCTGCGATACGTGACTTAACCTTAAATGAAGGTTTACGTCTTGATGGTCGTAAAACAGACGAGATTAGACCTATCTGGTGTGAAGTAGACTACCTACCATCAACACATGGTTCTGCTATCTTTACAAGAGGAGAAACTCAAGCCTTGGCAACAGTTACTCTAGGTACGTCCAGAGAGGCTAATCAAATTGATATGCCATCTTATGAAGGCGAAGAAACATTTTATCTTCATTATAACTTCCCTCCTTTCTCCACCGGAGAAGCGCGCCCGATTAGAGGTACGTCACGAAGAGAAGTAGGACATGGTAATTTAGCTCAAAGAGCACTTAAAGGAATGATTCCTGCTGACTGCCCGTATACAGTGCGTGTAGTATCAGAAGTATTAGAATCAAATGGTTCTTCTTCGATGGCAACTGTTTGTTCAGGTACCATGGCATTAATGGATGCCGGTATTCAACTTAAAAAGCCTGTTTCCGGAATCGCAATGGGACTTATATCCGATGGTGAAACTGGTAAATACGCCGTTTTATCTGATATCTTAGGAGATGAAGATCACTTAGGAGATATGGATTTTAAAGTAACCGGTACTGCAGACGGTATCACTGCTTGTCAAATGGACATTAAAGTTAAGGGACTTTCTTACGAAATCTTGGTAAATGCATTAAAGCAGGCAGCCAACGGACGTATTCATATCCTTGGTAAGCTGACCGACACCATTGAAACTCCTAATACTGACGTTAAGGCACATGCCCCAAAAATGGTTACCAGAACAATTCCTGGAGATTATATTGGAGCATTAATTGGTCCTGGAGGTAAAGTAATTCAAGAATTACAGAAAGCTACAGGAACTACTATTGTAATCAACGAGGTTGATGAACAAGGTGAGGTTGAAATTTTGGGAACAAGTCAAGAAGGTATTGATGCAGTCCTTGCAAAAATTGATTCTTTATTATTTAAGCCACAAGTGGGAAGTGTATACGAAGTAAAAGTTATCAAAATGTTAGATTTTGGAGCTGTTGTAGAGTATATGGATGCCCCTGGAAACGAAGTATTGCTACACGTATCAGAATTAGCATGGGAACGCACAGAAAATGTTAGCGATGTTGTAAACATGGGTGATGTTTTTGATGTGAAGTATTTTGGAGTGGATCCACGTACACGTAAGGAGAAAGTGTCGCGCAAAGCGTTACTACCAAGACCTCCTAGACCAGAAGGTTCTGAGAAACCAAGAGGTGACAGAAAACCTCGTCAAGACAGAGATCGTAAAGACAATAAATAATACTATTTTCTTTTATAAAAGTAAAAATGCCGCTGAAATAGCGGCATTTTTTGTTTTAAAATAACCATCTAATAAACAGATAATTAATGGTGTTTTTTTATTTATTCTTAAATTTAATTTAAGTTTTTGTAACATTTTCTGTACTCTTTACGTATAACTAAGCAAAAGCCCTAATATTCACAATATTAAATTTCGAGGAGAAGATAGATGAGACAACTTAAGATTACGAAGCAGGTAACGAATCGTGAAACTGCTTCGCTGGACAAGTATTTGCAAGAAATAGGAAAAGTAGATCTTATTACGGCAGATGAAGAGGTAGAATTAGCACAGCGAATTAAGGCGGGTGATGAGAGAGCTCTTGAAAAATTAACTAAAGCAAATTTACGTTTTGTTGTTTCGGTTGCAAAGCAATATCAGAATCAAGGTCTTACGCTTCCGGATTTAATTAATGAAGGTAATTTAGGTTTGATCAAAGCAGCAAAACGTTTTGATGAAACACGAGGATTTAAGTTTATCTCCTATGCCGTATGGTGGATTCGTCAATCTATATTGCAAGCATTGGCTGAGCAATCTCGTATTGTAAGACTCCCTTTGAATAAAATTGGGTCTATTAATAAGATCAATAAAACATATGCCTTTCTGGAACAATCTCATGAGCGCCCACCAAGCGCAGAGGAAATTGCTAAAGAATTAGACATGACTATCAATGATGTGAAGGAGTCAATGAAAAATTCCGGACGTCACGTAAGTATGGATGCGCCATTAGTTGAAGGTGAAGATTCAAACCTTTATGATGTACTTAACTCTGGAGAATCACCAAATCCTGATAGAACATTATTACATGAGTCTTTACGTACAGAAATAGAGCGAGCACTTGAAACCTTAACACCCAGAGAAGCTGACGTCATCCGTTTGTACTTTGGTTTAGGTGATCAACACCCGATGACTTTAGAAGAAATTGGCGAAACTTTTGATCTTACCCGTGAACGTGTAAGACAGATTAAAGAAAAAGCTATTCGTAGATTAAAACATACATCAAGAAGTAAAATCTTGAAAACTTATTTGGGATAATACCCAGTACCGTTAACAAACAGTTCATAACATAACTGTTCGTTTTTTGATTGATGAATGACCTCCGGCTGATTACCGGAGGTTTTTTCTTTTAAATAATGTTTAAGGCTATTTTTGAGCTCTAATTAGTCAATTTGCTAACTATCTTTTCCTTTATCCTAACATAAATCCTATTTTTGCAAAAAACAACACAACACACATGGATTCAAAATTAATTGCCCCTTCAGTTCTTGCAGCGGACTTTGCTAACTTACAACGAGACGTAGAAATGATCAATGAGAGTGAAGCTGACTGGTTTCATATTGATATAATGGATGGTGTATTTGTGCCAAACATATCCTTTGGAATGCCTGTTTTACGTGATATTGTAAAACATGCTAAGAAAACTATTGACGTTCATTTGATGATTGTTGATCCGGATCGTTATATCAAAACTTTTGCTGACCTGGGAAGTGATATTCTAACTGTGCATTATGAAGCTTGTACACATCTGCATCGTACATTGCAAGCGATCAAAGCCGAAGGGATGAAAGCTGGCGTCGCGATCAACCCTCATACAAATGTAAGCTTGCTGGAAGATACAATTAAAGATATTGATCTGGTATGCATCATGAGCGTTAATCCAGGATTTGGCGGACAATCTTTTATAGAAAATACCTATAAGAAGGTTAAACAATTAAAAGAGATTATTACGAAAAATAATGCGGCTACAAGGATTGAAATTGATGGAGGTGTGACTGATAAAAATGCTAAAAAACTCATAGATGCCGGAGCTGATGTACTGGTGGCCGGTAGTTTTGTTTTTAAAAGTGATGATCCAAAACAAACCATCCGCAATTTAAAAAATAGTATTCTATAATGACTGATGAGACGCCTCATGATATCATTATAGTTGGAGGTGGCCCTATTGGTATCGCCTGTGCTTTGGAAGCACAAAAACACGGAATGAGCTATTTGATCCTGGAAAAAGGCCCCATTGTCAATTCCTTATTCAATTACCCAATTAATATGCAGTTTTTCTCCTCTTCAGAAAAATTGGAGATTGGGAGTGTACCCTTTATTAGCAAAGAAGCTAAACCAAAAAGGGATGAAGCTCTGGAGTACTATAGAAGGATTGTTACTTCTAATGATTTAAACATCCATCTTTTTGAAGAGGTTGAACATGTTCAAAAAAAAGCAACATTATTTCAAGTAAAAACTAGCAAAGCTGCTTACCAAGCTAAAAATATTATTGTTGCCACAGGTTTTTATGATATTCCTAATTCAATGAACGTTCCCGGAGAGGAATTGCCAAAAGTTACGCATTACTATAAAGATCCGCATTTTTATGCCAAGCAAAAAGTTGCGGTTATTGGTGCCAGTAATTCCTCGGTGGATGCAGCTCTAGAATGTTATCGTAAAGGAGCAGATGTTACCATGATTATACGAGGAAGTGGTATTGGAGAGCGCGTTAAATACTGGGTAAAGCCTGATATTGAGAATAGAATTAAAGAAGGTAGTATCAAAGCATTCTACAATGCCGAGGTAGTTGAGATCACTCTTGATTCAATATCATTTAAAATTGGTGATACATTGCATTCATTAGAAAATGACTATGTGCTGGCACTTACAGGCTATAAACCCAATTTTGAATTTCTGAAGCGCATCGGTATACAACTTTCAGATGATGAGAAGCTGCATCCTGTCTATAATGAGGACACCATGGAATCTAATGTTGAGAATTTATACCTGGCAGGTGTAATTTGTGGTGGTATGGATACGCATTTGTGGTTTATTGAAAACTCCAGAATTCATGCCGATCTTATCATTCAAGATATACTCAAAAAGATATAAATGATAAAGGCGCAAACATAAGTTTGCGCCTTTGTTTTTTCTACATACCGTAATACTAATCACCACTAAGACGAGTTAGAATACTCAAAATATACCAAAATAATAACATGAGTGAAGCGAACAGCCCCAAAGAGGCACCTACATACTGATCTTCAGTATAACGGTTCATCATATTCGAAGTTTGATATAAAATTGATCCCGAGGCTAAAACCACCATACCAACACTAAACCATAATCCTAAATTAAAACCGAATATCATCCCCGCCACGATAAGACCAATCGCTATAAAAAAACCAATGGTTAAAATAGATTTCAGAAAAGAAAAATCCTTTTTAGTTAATAATACAATCGCAGACAGACCGGTAAAAAGAGATAAAGTTAAAATTGCCGCTTGGTTGAGGATTGCTCCTCCTCCATTCTCTGCAACCATCATTGCAATAAATATCAACGGAATGAAAATAAAAGCTTCAGCGACTACATACACTAATAAAGCTAAATACTGATGTCCTTTATTATGACTCTGAATAGCCATTTTTTCAGCATAGGTAGTGACTAACATGAATCCACCTAGTAACAATAACCAAGACCAACCTTGCGTTAATGATAAAGCAAATTCTCTGATCACAGGAATCTGAAGAAATGCAGATTCAACGATTATAAAAAGCAGAACTGCCATTGCCAAATGTGTATATGTCTTCTTATAAAACGCAACGCGTCTATCTTCTGTCAATGCACTTATTGGCACTATTTGTTTATATTCTTCCATAAAAAATTAAAAATTTATTAGTGTAGTAAAGATACGATTATGTGTAGAATCGAATCTATTATTTGTCAAAATATCTAAAATTAAGCATGCGCATAACGTAAGCGTAAATTTCAGGAAAATGTTCTTTAAGCCTGTTCGGTGTTTCCATAAAAACCTCAACCAAAACCGCTATAAACTCAAATTTATTGGTGAAAGCATAGGGTCTCAATACTTGAGATTTGACAATCATAGTTCGTATTTTTTCAGAAGATAAATACGCTTCCAATTCTAAGAAGGTATCATAAAACAACTCCGAGTTTATATCACTATTCCTAATCGCATTATAATGGATAACATGAGTGAGTTCGTGGATACCCAAATGAATTCCGTTATGTTTATCCGAACGACTTTTTTCAAATTGATTCCACGACATAACCAGTGCTTTAGAATGCGGGTTGAATTCACCATAGTTTTCGGTTCGGTTTAAAACCGAATAAAAAGAGTCGGGATACAAAATAATAGTTTGTAGATGCTCTAGCATATAATTACGCATTCCAAAAGTCATTTGTACTGCCAACATTGCAATTTGCATACGAATATAGCTGGTAATAGCAAGTCCGTCACGCTCTACAAAGGTGGTTTTCTCCAAAAAATTAGCAACTCTATGCTCAAAATAACGTTTCTTTCTGTCGCTCAAAATTCGATAGATATCATGCGCTTCAAGCAGTGCTTTTTCTTTGCTTGGTAATTTTTTAATCTTGAAGTAAAAATGTGTATAAAAAGGTTGCTTGTAATATTTTACATAAACGGTTTCTAGGTACCTCAGGACATAATATATACAAATAGAAACAATTAGAACCGTAACGAACACTCCCAAAATCGGTGCTATAGGTGTATTCGTTTCTTCTTTTTGCTGATCTATTATTTGAACTAAAAATAAAGTCAATGGGGTGTATTTATCTTACAAAATACAGTTTTTATTCTGAATACTATTAATAATTTGTAAAGCTTACTAAAAATCTATTGTCAAAAATCCGTAATAAAAAAGGGGCGCTAGTATCAGCACCCCTCATTCCTTTAAAAACAATAAAACTTACTGTTTGATAAACTTACCCTGAATCTTCTGATTTCCAGAAGAGATCGTATAAAAATATAATCCCATTTTAAGAATTGAAACATCAAATGCATGCTGTAAGCTACCGGTTTGAGTCCTTACTTCATTCATAACGCTAATACCATTTAGTGTAAAAGCCTGAAATCTAAAGTCCGCATTAGAAGACATTCCCTTAAGACTCAAATACAACATGTTATCCTTGATAGGATTAGGAAATATACTAGCTTCAATTTTTTGATTGAGAACTATACTACCCTGGCGAAGTAGTGGGCTACTGTCTAAACCGTCAAGGTAGGCTCTATGAGGGTTAGAAAATCCGAATCCGCTTGCCTTATCCCAATTGATAGACCAAGTCATCAATCCTCTGAAATTGGCATAACCTGATGGGTTACGTAATGTATATCTGCCTCCAAAAGACTGTCCCTTGATAATGTAATCCAAGGCTTTATGTACTTCTGCTGGTGTTGTGTATCCACTTCCCGCAGCAGACCCTGTGGCCGGTAATCCAATGGCAACCTGATCAGGTCTTAATGCCGGGAACTGTTGACCTCCAGCTACAGGAAACCCTTGTAATAGCATGTCTGCCATAGCAACATGAAAATCAGCATTTGCCGAACTATAGCACAATCCGTCTAATCCTAACATACAACCTGTATTATAATGTTGTACATGAATGTAATCCATGTCATTTCGTAATGCATAAATGATAGGAAGATAAGCACCTGCAGGGCCACCATAAGAACTAAAACCACCTTGAACAAATAAGGTTTCTGGTGCCATAGAAAGCACAAAATCAGAACCAAATTGAGATAATATCGTTCTAAAAGCACTGATCAGGTTTACGACCTTAGGAGATGTAGGGTTTTTAAAATCAGTATCGCCTCCGACAAGAGAAATAGACTGTCCTTCAAAATCTATATCCATGCCATCAAAACCATATTCTCTTATAATATTAATCATCGAGGTACTAAATGCTTGAGCATCAGCTGGTGTATTAACACCTACAACACCTGTCTCACCTCCCATAGAAATTAATACTTTTTTACCTTTACTCTGTAAACGTGCTACATCATTCTTAAATTCTTGCACACTCGAATAAATAGCAGGATCTGGTGTAAAAGTCATTGTTGAGCCTACAAGAACAGTCGGTACCGCAAAAGCAATGTTAACCACATCCCACTTATCAGAAACCTCACTTAGTTTCATCGGGCCGGCAGGATTAATAAAGTTATGCCAGTATCCTACTAACAACCTTTTAGGAAGATCTCCTCCTGGATTTGGCGGATTGGTTGATCCTACTGAGATATTGACAGTTATGGACTCTCCAATTGCATTATCATCATCGATAGCTTTGGCAATTAATGAATAACTACCAGATGAAGCATTATTCCAAGTAAAACTGTAAGGACTGTTTGTATCTTCTCCTATTTTAGTTCCATTTCTATAAAACTCTACTTTAGTAACATTTCCATCACTATCTGAGGCAGAAGCATTGATAGTAATCGAACTTCCAACAGTAAAAGACTGTCCGTTTACAGGTTGTGTTATAGAAACGGTAGGAGCTTGATTTCCTCCAGGAGGATTTCCGCCGCTACAATCACCAAGCTCTTTCCATGCATCAGGCCAAGCCCATCCATTTGGATCACCAGGAGCATAAGGACCACCAACAGTACACCATCCTCCTACAATACATTCGTATTCTTTACCAAAGTTTTGAACTTTATCACCAGTGTTATATGGAGATCCATCTACATACTGCTGGGCATTACAACCGCTGCCACCAGTGTCATTTTGAACAGTAATATTAATTACTGCCGAAGTAGTGTTCGCATTATCATCATCGGTCGCAATTGCTGTTAAACTGTGACTACCTACTGTTGAAGTCCAATTTGTTGAATAAGGAGCAGAAGTGTCCTCGCTGATCATGTTGCCGTCAACATAAAACACAACTTTGCTTATGCTCCCGTCTGTATCATTGGCATTTGCGGTAATCGCAACATTTTGTCCTATAGTAAAGGATGCATCATTACCAGGTCCGGTTATTGAAACTGTTGGAGGCTGATTAGTTGTGTCTCCATTTACTGAAATCGAAACCAGAGTGGAAGTTGTTACTGCACCAGCATTATCTGTTGCTCTTGCTGTGATTGCATGATTACCTGAAGTTGCTATCCAGTTTGCTGAATAAGGCGAAGCAATATCCTCACTAATCATATTTCCATCTATGTAAAAAGCAACTTTGGTCACATTCCCATCACTATCTGAAGCATTCGCACTGATACTTACCGTATTTCCGGCCGTAAAGGTAGCTCCGTCCGCCGGAGAAATTACAGCTACCTGTGGAACCACATTTTCTGGACCACAAGGACTACCTGCCACTTGATTTATGGCAGTAAGTAACGAGGTAACCTGACTACCGGTATCGTGAGATAACTCCCACATCATGATACCTCCTCCTCTTTGCTGTGCTAATTCAGTTTTTGCCTTTATTGTAGGAATTCCATTATAGTGAACACCCTGATGCACATCACTGTTTGGATCTGCACCTTCAGCAATTAGTGTAGCATAACTTTTCCAGGAAGGTCTTCCATAGAACGGAACCCCTAATACAGCTTTTGATTTTGGCAATCCTCTACCTAACCAATAATTTAAAGAACTCTCAGCATAACTGTATGGTGAATGACTTGCACCATCTCCCCCATCATATGCCATAAGATTTAAAAAATCTACGTCGTTAAAGACACCGCTCAGAATTCCATTTCCTGCCCATCCTTGTGCCACTACAGCAGCTGTCAATAATTTTCCTCGACTATGTAAGGCTTGTGCGAGTTCGCGCATCAATAATTCATAATTTTGTGGCTCACTACCATTATCGGGATACTCCCAATCCATATCAACGCCATCGAGATTATATTCGTTCACAAAACTGATCATATTGTTTACAAATGCAGTTCTTGTTGAAGCATTAGATGCCAATTGTACAAAACGCGTATCCACTCCGCCCCCATCACCAAGCTCCCATCCACCGACAGCGATCAATACTTTTACTCCTTGAGCATGTCCTAAAGAAACTATTTGACGCAATTTTCCGGCATTTGCCAAAGGTTCCAAACTACCATCACCTCTTGGAATTGCAAACGCATAATTAATATGTGTTAATTTATCATATTGAATGTTATTTGCATCTCCTTGCCAGCTGGGGCTATATCCGACCACTTTGAAACCATCACCTTGGCAACCACTGCCGCCATCAGAGGTAACTGTGACAGTTACAGCTGTGGAGGTGGTAGATTTATTATCATTATCTGTTGCTTTGGCTGTAATCGTATGATTTCCTAAAGTTGCAGTCCAATTCATGGTATACGGAGCAGAAGTGTCTTGCCCAATCATACTACCATCGACATAAAATTCTACCTTAGCAACAGAACCATCTGTATCTGAAGCATTGGCACTAATAGATATAGTAGTCCCCTGAACAAAAGATTGACCAACAGATGGAGATGTAATTGAAACTTGTGGTGCTCCGTTTGGAGGATTTCCTCCACCATCGCATGCTCCCAGATCTTCCCATTCTGAGCTACCTACAGGATTTTGATTGGTCCACCACTTTGCTTTGTATTCGCGACCATCAAGGGATACTACATCGCCGCCGTTATAAGCCTGTCCTGACACCCAGACCGGTGCAGTACATGATCCGGTCGGGGGGTTACCACTTCCATCACATGGTCCAAGATCTTCCCACTCAGAACCCCCAGGAGTTTGTTGTGTCCACCATTTGGCTTTATATTCATGACCTTGATAAGATACTATTTGTCCTCCGGTATATGCCTGACCCGAGACCCAGGCTGGTGCTGTACAGGACCCGCCTCCGGTAACGGTTATTGAAACCGAAGAAGACCCTTCTCCATTTTCATTATCAAACGTTTTAACAGTGATAGTATAGCTTCCTGCTGGTACATTGATCCAATCATAATTATAAGGTGCAGCCGAATCTTCACCCAACATTGTATTACCATTATAAAATTCAACACGGCTTATAGTACCATCTGTGTCTGATGCATTTGCCGAAATCGCAATATTGGAACCAGCTGTAAATGTGGCACCCTCAGCTGGGCTTGTAATTGAAACTGTGGGTAACTCGTTACCACCGATCCCTGTAACCGATACATTTACAGTCGAAGTGGCACTAGCACCTTCATTATCATAAGCTTTGGCTATAATCGTATAACTACCTGCGGGTATATTTGCCCAATTATACGAATATGGCGCATTTAAATCCTCTCCCAATAAAGCAAATCCATTATAAAATTCAACACGTGCTACGCTAATATTATCACTTGCATTTGCAGTAATACTGATATTTGCTCCGGCAGTAAATGTTGCTCCTTGCGCAGGAGAAGTAATTGAAACTGTAGGTGGTGGATTACCGGTACCCCCTGAAGCAAATACTTCATTCATTTTATTAACTAATGGTGATTTTACATTGGACCATCTCTTTAACTTTGGCCCAAAGGATTGAGAGGATCCACTAAATTCAAGATCACCAAACACCGTCCAAACTATTGTCCCTGCAAGATTATTAGTATTGATAAATTTAGCTTTTTCAGCTATAGACTCTTCATCATCATAACTTAAAAAGAAATTTCCTTTGGTCATATAAGGCACTTTTGCCTGATTATCCCATTGCCTTGTCCAACCACTGCCTGAACCTGTTTTTTGTTTTATAAAAAAATGATTCGGTGTACCATCATAAGCTGTCCAATTTGTATAATCGGCACAGGTACTTACGGGTCCATCAGGTTGTATAGTTACATTTCTTTTAACGGTGGGCGCATTTAGAGCTGCTGCTCCATCCGTTACCACTCCTCTCCCATAAAATGGAGCACCAAAATTAATTTTATTAGCAGGTACTCCCATGCCTTTCATCTTATTCAATAACGTTTGCCAATTAAAATCAGGAGCTTCTGCACCATCATAAGGATATACTGGTGCATTATGCCCGGCAATGTTCGACCAACCTCCATTAAAATCATAGGTCATCATATTAAAATAATCCATAGTGGTCGCTAATTTTGACCAATTGAATCCTTCTATCTTTTTGTAATCAGCAGCCATTGCCTCTGTAATCAATTTATTCGGACCTATGGCATTTCTAATTTCTTGTACTAAATTTTCAAAATTTGCATAATCGGCATTGGTTCCTGTGAAGTTCATACCTGGGAAAGGTCCTGGATACTCCCAATCTAAATCGATTCCATCAAAACCTATATCAATCAGTCTTTTACAATCTGCTATAAACCTTGCTCTTTTTACTGGGTCTGCTGCCATTTCAGGAAAATGTTTACACATACTCCATCCACCAATAGATGCCATTACTTTAACTCCTTGTTGATGTGCCAATTCTAGCAATCCCGGAGCACCACCTTCTTTGTGTAATGGTAAAGGTAAAGTACCGCTCAATCCCAAACCAGGGTGCGTCCAGGCATTTCCTCCTACAGTGACCTGAAAACCTTGAGCTTCTGCTCGTTGTTTAACGGCTTCACTTATGTACTGAATAGATTCCGTTTCTCCGAACAAAATATGCCAATCCCAACTATCAGTTAAAATTGTATGAATAAGATCGTTGGGCTGTTGTACAGCACCTGGTTCGTAGATTTGCTTATTGCGATGATCCCCGCTATGTAAAGAACCATCTACGGCTACTCCAAAAAAGGAAAAATTTAAGATTGAATATTTAGAATAATCAATATTTAAATGAGTCAATGCTCCTGCAGAAGGTACTCCTGCACTAGCACTTTTCCAGGCATCCCAATTGGTAATATATCCAATAACTTGTTTATTATGATTGGAAGTAGTTGCACTACCTCCTGTACTCACTTGAGCAACTAACGAGGAGGTAATAATCATACATATAACAACACAGAGTTGTCTGAGTTGAATTTGGTAATGCTTCCACTTGTAAAAAGCGGAGGGGGTTAAGGTTTTCATGATTTTTGTGTTTAAGTTAAACTTGATATATAATTATTATATAAAAGTTGGTTCTTCCTAAAAGTAAAGAGAAGCATTAAACACCAAAAATTAATTCGCTGAACGACGATAAACCACTGATTTTTGACCTGAAAATGAAGATGACGTGTAGATTATAGGAGAAAACACCAACTCTAAATTATCACTAGCTACTTCAATCAAACTTTAAAGAAGAGCTTCTTTCTAAAAAAGAAAAAAGCCAAAAGTGTATAAAATGAAACGACTACGAGTGCATAAAATAATGAAGCTAGCGTTCGATCTATGAAACTGTACATAAATAAATTCTCAAAAAGCCAACTATGTACGGAAACCTCGTTTTTGACCTTAATCAGATAAAATGCTTTTGTAATTAAACTGGAGGTGAAGTATATAAAAATAGCATTAGCTCCAACATATTTGACAATGGCACCAAAATCTCGTTTTTCCTGATCCATAAAATGGTAGAATATAGCCAATAACAATGTACTATAACCTGCAGTCACCAATACAAAACTACTTGTCCATAATGCCTTATTGATAGGAAAAACAATACTCCATATATAGCCGACTAAAAGTAGTACACTACCTATACCACTCAATAAAAAAAACTTTCGATTATTTTTACTGACAAGAATCTCTCCTATAAAAACGCCAAGTAAAGCCGACACAAGAGAAGGCAATGTACTCAAGATACCTTCGGGGTCATAATCCGGTTTCCATAAGTGGCCTTTCAACAGAGTTTGATCCAAATAGTTAACCCAATTATTCGGCGCACGATTTAGCGTGGGTAAGCTTCCATCTGGCAAAGGCACGTAAACCATCCACAACCAGTAGCCCAACAAAATAGTTGCTGCGAGACTAATTAATTGTATTCTTGTGCAGTTGAGATAGGCTATTGATACAATACAAAATACTAGACCGATACGTTGTAGCACTCCGGGTAAACGTAATCCTCCAAAATTAAAAAAGGGGATGTATGGTGTAAAGGCATTAATTATCAGTCCGAGTGCTATTATTTTAAAACTTCGGATTAAAATCTTTTTATAAGTAGCTCCTTCTGCAACTTTACTTTTATAAACCAAAGAAATTGAAATGCCCACGATGAATATAAAAAAAGGAAAAACAAAATCAGCCAGACTCAATCCATGCCAGGGAGCATGTAGTAAAATTTTATATGCATAAGACCAATCCCCGGGAGTATTGACCAATATCATTGTCATGATCGTAAGCCCTCTCAAGAAATCTACAGACTGAATTCTTTGTCTCATTTCTGATTAGGTTACCAGCCGCTTACCTGTGCTTTTCCAAACCAGTATTAATAAAACCCCGGCAGTTAAAGCAATTATCGTAGTAACACTTGCTGTAAGATACTGCCCATATATCCAGTTCCCTGTAGCAAACATGCAACTATACACCAATATACAGCCTAGGATCATAGCAAGGATCCCCGAAGGAACAAACCAAGATTCGTTGGACTTAACGATCTCAATATTTTCTTCTTTTGCTCGTTGCAATACGGTCTTCCACCCGGGACCCCCTGGTTGTATTCTTCTATAAAAATCAAAAAGTTTTGAATCATCATCAGGACTTGTTAAATAGGTAACCACGATCCAAATAATGGTCGTTAAAAGAACCACAAATGGAAATTCAAACCAGTCTGGAAAAATCCCCGGAGTTACTACGTCATTATCTAGTCCCCCGAAGAGATATCGATTCACAGCGGTAGTACTAATTACTATAGAGATCATTCCCGAGGCGAACATCGCAGAAATTTCACTCCATGCATTAATTCGCCACCAAAACCATCGCAAAATAAAAATGAGTCCTGTTCCTGCACCAAACATTAAAATATATTTGAAAATCTGAACTGCATTTGTTAGCGCTAAAGCAATCAATGTACTAACTACCATCAAAAAAATAGTTGCTATCCTTCCTACCGCCACCAATCTTTTTTCGGAAGCCTCTTTATTTACAAATTCTTTATACACATCGTTAACCAGATAGGATGCTCCCCAGTTTAGATGAGTAGAAATGGTAGACATGTACGCAGCCACTAACGAAGCTGCAACAAGACCTATCAGTCCGGAAGGTAACCTAGTAAGCATTGCCGGGTACGCAAGATCATGTCCTAACTTATCATCGGTAATTCCGGGAAAAGCTTCTTTTAAACTTGCCAAATCAGGAAAAACGACTAATGATGCTAAAGCTACAATAATCCATGGCCAAGGTCTCAACGCATAATGCATAATATTAAAAAAGAAGGTGGCTCCAATGGCATGATTTTCATTTTTTGCGGCTAACATACGCTGTGCAATATAACCTCCTCCACCAGGTTCAGCACCTGGATACCAAGAACTCCACCATTGTACAGCCAATGGAATTATAAATAAGGTAATCAATGCTTTTTTATCACTCCAACTTGGAATCAGCGCCAGCTTATCTTTAATTGCCGGATTGGAAATTAAATTACTCATTCCTCCCACCTCCGGAAGATTAACACAATAATAGGCAGCACCAATGGCTCCGGCCATCGCTACAAAAAATAATAAAAAATCAGAATATACTACCCCTTTAAAACCACCCACTGCGCTAAAAATTAAGGTTATTACCCCGGCATATCCAACAGTTTCCAAAGCAGATAACCCTAACATCACCTGACCAATTTTAATCGCTGCCAAGGTCACTCCAGACATGGCAAGAATATTAAAAATAAATCCTAAATACACTGAACGAAATATGCGTAAAAAACGTGCTGATTTGCCAGAATAGCGGAGCTCGTAAAACTCCATATCAGTTTTGACGTTGGAACGCCTCCATAATCGGGCATAAATAAAAACTGTAAGCAAGCCTGTGAGTAAAAATGCCCACCAAACCCAATTACCCGAAACTCCATTTTGACGTACAATATCGGTAACGAGATTTGGAGTATCCGTAGAAAATGTAGTTGCTACCATAGAGAATCCAAGTAACCACCAAGGCATATTACGACCAGATAAAAAATACTCGGTAGTATTCTTTCCAGACCTTCTGGATACGACTAACCCTATGATCAAAGTAGTTAAAAAAAAGGTTGCAATGATGCAATAATCGAGTGTTGATAAAACCATAGTATTATTCGTTTAATAAATTTCCTTTATTTTTAATGATTCGTTGTTTTGCGTGCATGACATAGTTTCTACCCAGAGGAATTCGTTTAGTCCCTATCTCAATTAAGTTTCCTTCTATAGATTTCACCTTATCTATAGCAATTGCGTAGGACTTATGAACTCTTATAAAATTTTCATCCGGTAACTCATCGCTTATACTGGACAGACTTTTATGGGAAACATAGGTGCCTTCAGTCGTACTTACCCGTATATAATCTTTTAGACTTTCGATATAAAGTATATCATGCAGAAAAATTTTGACCAGTTTCTTATCTACTTTTAAGAAAATATGCGGTGACTGCTCAAAATCAAGGGCCGTGTGTAGTTTATTTTCTATGATGAGTCTATTAGTAAGTTTATTGATCGCTTTGAGAAATCTACTAAATGGAAACGGCTTTACCAGATAATCCAAAACTTCTAATTCGTAACTCTCTATTGCGTATTCTTTATAAGCGGTTGTGATAATAATCTGGGGATACTTTGGGATGCATTTTAAGAACTCAAGTCCATTCATCCGCGGCATATTAATGTCCAAAAAAATAACGTCTACTTTACCTTCTTCAATGATAGAGAGCGCCTCTAAAGGTGTTCTGTAAGCTCCAACTATTTCAATATTCTTAAACTCATCAATAAATGATTCAATCACCTCTATCGCCAATGGTTCATCATCTATAATAATAGCTTTAATATGCATTATATTGGTATTTTAAGGATAACTTTAAATTCATGTTCAGTAGTATGTATGTTTAAATTATAATCTGAACCATATAGTAATTGTAATCTTCTTTCTACATTTTTAATTCCGATACCATTATTTAAATTTAAACTATCACAAGGAGCACATGTATTTATCACTTCAAAATGTAATACTTCTTGTGTAATTGTAAAATTCAAAGACATCTTCATTTTCCCAGTTTTTGATGGCCCATGTTTAAAAGCATTTTCTACAAAAGGAAGAAATAGCAAGGGCACTACCGCTACCTCATCGATATTGCCATTAATTTCAACCTTAGATGTAACATAATCCCCAAATCTAACCTTTTCTAGTTCTATATAATTATCGATATGATCAATTTCTTTGAGTAATGGAATTCTTTTTTTACTGGTTTCGTATAGCACGTATTTCATAATGTCCGAGAGCTTGAGAACTACATAGGGGGCTTTTTCTGATTTTTTGAGCGTAAGTGCATATAAATTATTTAAGGTATTAAAAAAGAAATGCGGTTGAATTTGGGCTCTTAAAAAATTGAGTTCCGTTTGAAACTGAAGTTCTCTTAAATCGGTATTTGCATCTTGCTCCTTTATAAAATCCACTGTAAATTTTATTGCAGTGGTAAGTCCCAGTACGTATAATTCCCCAATGGTTACCGCTAAAATATGATTTAGACCAAAAGGTGCCAGACGTCCCTCCACTTCCGGCCAGATATCTTCGGTTACCAACCATAAATTTAATCCTGATCTTATAATATAATGCAAAGCTAAACTCAGAAATATCCATAGAAAATACAAGGTGTACTTTTTCTTCAGAATTAAACGAGGAACTAGATAATACACATTGATATATACCAATATAATATGAAGCGGAAACTCAACTAAATTGGACTTAAAAGAATACATAAAATCTCCAAAATAACTTCCCCAACGCATTACGTTAAAAGCAAAGTATATCACCCAAAAATAAAAATGATAGCGTCTCTTTATCGTTCTTTTAACTCCGTTTCTTTGCATCTAAAAAGTTTTAAAAACATACAGATAATATAATTTTTAACAAAAAATTTTGAAAAATGTAAGACTATTTGAGAGATTACACAAGAAAAATAAAAATGGACCCACCTTTAAAAAACAGTTATCTTTTAATCCTAGTTATTGGTTGTATAAAAGGTGTCGTTGGTCTAAAAAAAAATATTAGCTGCATTATTTAATTTACTTTGAGGTCGATTCTAATACATATACCAATGAAATACTATTTATTTCGTATAGCAATTATACTTATACTTTTACCATATATAGGAACTGCACAAGAAAAAATATCGGTTGCAGGGACGGTAATCGCAGCAATAAATCAATCCCCTTTACCTGGGGTCAATATTACTATCAAAGGCTCCAAACAAGGAGTTCAGACCGACTTTGATGGGAACTATATGATTCAAGCACTTCCCAACGATGTTTTAATTTTTTCATATATCGGAATGTCTTCGCAAGAAGTGGCTGTAAACAATAGAAATCAAATTAATATCCAACTGCAAGAGGACGCACAGCAATTGGATGATGTAGTCATCACAGCACTCGGAATCAAAAAAAGCAGAAAATCCCTTACCTATGCTGCTCAGGATATTAGCGCAGAAGAACTTGTACGAGTTAAAGATGCCAATCCTATAAACAGTCTCGCGGGCAAGGTTTCGGGAGTTGTTATTAATAGGAGTGCTTCTGGAGTCGGTGGATCAGTTAAAGTAACCCTGCGTGGGAATACATCCACTCGAAACAATCAACCATTGTATGTTGTCGATGGAATCCCTTTACTCAACAACTCCTCAATACAACCAACCGACACCTTTGGAGATGTCGACAATGCAGGAAACCGTGATGGCGGAGACGCACTTTCACTTATAAATCCAGATGATATAGAAAGTATAACTGTTCTCAAAGGAGCATCGGCCTCTGTATTATATGGAAGTCAGGGTTCCAACGGAGTCATACTAATAACAACAAAAAAAGGGAAATCAGGATATTTTAAGACTTCTTTCTCCTCAAGTCTAACTGTTGACGAAGCCGCTTATATTGTAGATTTTGATTCTCAAGGGGAGCAAAGTATTGATGACTTTTATACTACCGGAACAACAGCAATTAATTCGATATCTATATCTGGCGGCACAGAAAATGCACAAACATACTTTTCGTATGCAAATACCTTTGTTACGGGAGTAATTCCAACACACGAGATAAAGCGTCACACTATAAACGTACGGGAAACAGCAAAACTATTTGACGCCAAAATGACTATGGATGCAAGCGTTTTATTGTCGACTCAGGACATCCTCAATAAACCTGTATCAGGTTTCTATTTTAATCCGCTAGTAGGAGTCTATGGCTTTAACGCAGAGAATGAATCTCTTAATGATTACGAAGATTTTGAAGTCTTTGATCCATCACGTAATTTAATGACGCAACGCTGGTATCAGGATACAAGTGACATTGAACAAAACCCATATTGGATTTTGTATCGTAATGCCAGTGAAGATATAAACCAAAAAGTATTAGCCTCTCTATCTCTTAACTATAAATTCAACACTTGGTTATCATTACAAGCCCGAGGTAGTTACGATCAGAATTTTTATAAGTTTCAACGTAAAGCGTATGCGACAACTAACGCTACTCTAGCTGCCACCAGAGGAAGATATGTTTATAATGATGTTGAAGACACTCAGTTATATGGAGACTTGATTCTTACCATCGATAAGAACATATCAGATTCATTTAACCTCACAGCAAATGTTGGTACCAGCATTCGCAAATCTGATTTGGGTAAATCCATTTTTTTAGATAGTGGGGTTAGTGGTAATCTTAAAGTGCCCAATGTATTTGTGCTCTCCAATTTTGAAGTTGGTGTGGAAGGCAGTAATCCTATTCTAAATGAAACTCAAGCCGCCCGAACTGAAGTGCAATCCCTTTTTGCAAGTACAACCTTAGGTTATAAAGAAATGTTGTATCTGGATCTTACCGCACGTAACGATTGGTCCTCAACGGTAGCAGACTCTTTTTTCTATCCATCGGTCGGTGTTACGGGGATCCTTACAGAACTTTTTGAAATGCCAGCATTTATTGATTATGGTAAAATTCGAGCATCGTATGCAGAGGTTGGAAATGGTGTACAGAGCTATGCCAATAATCCTCAAAGCATAATAGGTACCGGACAGGAACTCATTGTACGTCCTACAACTTTTCCTTTTGACGAATTGAAACCTGAAATACAAACATCTATAGAAATTGGAACAGAGTGGAAATTTTTAAATGATCGATTTGGGTTCGACATAGGTTTATACAAGACTAATACAAAAGATCAATATATGACTGTTCCCAGTGGAGGAGCTCCGACGTTAAATGGCGAAGATGCTCAGTTTTTTGCTATCAATGCAGGTGATTTTGAAAACAAAGGAGTTGAAGCTTCCTTTTTTATTAAACCCATACAAACTGAAACTATAACATGGGAGTCTTTCTTCAATTTTGCCACTAATAAAAACACCATTAAAAAACTTGATGATCGTCTGCCGTCTGACAATATCCCCCTTACCCCAATAAGTGTAAACTCTTATGCTTTGTTCATTAGAGAAGGAGGATCCTTTGGTGATATTTATGGTCGCAAGTTGAAAAAGAATGAACAAGGTTTACCAATTCGAAGTGGCGGTAATTTTAGTCTAGCCGATCCTTCAGAAAATACAATAGCAGGTTTTGATTACTTAGGAAATGCAAATCCTGATTTTAATTTAGGGTGGAGTAATACCATACGATATAAAAATATCACACTCGACTTTTTGATTGATGGCCGGTTTGGAGGAGAAGTAATGAGTTTGACACAAGCACAAGCAGATTTAAACGGAACAACTAAGAGAACAGGTACTATAAATATTTTTGACGAAGACTTAAATCAAGTGGTTTCTATTGAAGCTAAAGATTATTACAGAAGTATCGGAGGGCGTAACGGTTTCTCTAGTGAATATATATATGATGCTACTAACATCAGATTAGCCGAACTCTCACTAGGCTATAAGTTTAAACTAAAAGACACTAGCTTTTTCCGTTCTATCAATGCATCATTCATCGCAAGAAATCTATTCTTTTTTCACAAAGACGCTCCATACGATCCGAATGTCTCATTAAGTACAGCAGATGGTCTTCAGGGTGTAGATATTTACGGATCACCTGCGACGAGAAGTTTTGGTTTAAATCTTGGCCTAACCTTTTAAGCAACTATGTATCAACTACATTATAACATTAAAATTAGTAAAAATGAAAACTCTACTATATAACTTTTACATAGCTTCCTTCCTACTCGTATCTATTGTATCATGTACAGATGATTTTGAGGATGTTAATACCAATCCGTTCGGAGTGTCTCAAAAACAAAGTGAGGCAGACTTCTCCAATCTAAAAGCACCTTTTAAAAATATATTTTTAAATATTTATCGCTATACTCCGACATGGCATACACAGTTACAACATAACTTAAATGCTGATACTTTTTGTGGTTATATGACACCTCCACGACCTTTTGCAGGGGGAGCAAATACAACCAATTATGCATTTATTGATTTCTGGGATCAATGGGCTTGGGATATTCCTTTTTCTGAAAAAGGAGTGATGCAAAATTTTAACGATATCAAAAAACTTACAGAAGACCGATTTCCAACCATATATGCCGTTGCACAAATACTACGCGTAGAAACCATGCATCGAGTGACAGATGTTTATGGCCCAATTGTGTATTCTCGATATGGGGATCTTAGTGTATCTAATGCAGTATTTGACTCTCAAGAACAAGTATATGATCTATTTTTTGAAGAGTTGGACGCTGCAATCATACAGCTTGTTTCAGATAAAAACAATGGTCAACTTGCAAATTTTGATTTTGCTTATAGTGGCAATGTCAGTAACTGGATACGATTTGCAAACACGCTACGCCTTCGCCTTGCTATGAGAATAGTGAATGTAAATCCACAAAAAGCCAAGTTAGAAGGTGAAAAATCTATTAATCATCCTGAAGGCTTATTACTCTTAAATTCTCAAAATTTTATCGTTAATGGTGGAGCTATTCATCCTTTGACTGTTTTTAATTCGAGCTGGAATGATACGCGCATGAATGCCTCTATGGAATCATTTCTTGTAGGATACAATGATCCGAGAGGGGGCATTTTATTTCAAAATTCTGAGGTTACTCCGGGAGAACTTAAAGGTATACGGTCCGGCATGCCATTATTAAATCAATACAGCGATGAGATAAGTCAAAAAGAAGATTATACTCCATTTTCAAAATTAGGAAAAATGTTTGATGCGGATGAGAATCCTACCACTTCGATAACCCTAATGACTGCAGCCGAAGCTTATTTTCTTCAGGCTGAAGCAGCACTTAGAGGCTGGAGTGGAGCCGGTGATGCTCAAAGCAACTACGAAACCGGAATACAAATCTCGTTTGGACAAGTTAACGCTCCCAATAGTACCGAATATATATTGGATAACATATCAACACCATCAGATTACATTGATCCAGTGAATCCTGAACACAATATCAATAAACAAACCTCGCTCACTGTAGCGTGGAATGCAGGAGATGATCAAGAAACTAAATTAGAAAAAATAATAACTCAAAAATGGATCGCAATTTTTCCAGATGGCCAAGAAGCATGGAGCGAATTTCGTCGTACGGGTTATCCCAAAATTTTTCCCGTAGTTGTTAATAATAGTAATGGAACCGTTGATACTAATATTCAAGTGAGGCGTCTACCCTTTCCGGCAAGTCAAAGAACTGCAAATCCAATCGGAGTTGAACAAGCAAAAGGATTGCTAAAAGGACCAGATGGTGGGGGGACGAGATTATGGTGGGATGTTGAAGGCGGTAATTTCTAAAAAAAACTATTTCCAATTTTGACCTTAAAAAACAACCTATAAAAACAAGTATATGGTTCAAGAGATTGAATATAAACAAGTTGGTAAATTTGAAGAAACCAAATTTGAGAAAATACATAATGAAATTTTCTCAAGCTCTCTGCACGCTTCAAAACTAGTAGCCCATGAGATCGCTAAACTTATAAAACAAAAGCAACAAGAAGGATTACATTGTGTGTTGGGATTAGCCACAGGATCTTCTCCTATTAAAGTGTACGAAGAATTGGTAAATATGCACCGCTCCGGTGAACTTAGCTTCCATAACGTAATCACTTTTAATTTGGATGAATATTACCCAATTGATCGTGATCATCAACAGAGCTACTATCATTTTATGCATCAGCATTTGTTCAATCATGTGGATATTATGCCCGAAAACATTCATATTCCCGACGGTAGTATTTTATTAGAAGAAATGGATCAGTATTGTATTGATTATGAATTGAAGATAAAAAAATATGGAGGGCTGGATTTTCAATTATTAGGTATCGGTCGAACGGGTCATATCGGATTTAATGAACCGGGTTCACATCCAAATTCCGGAACACGGGTCATAACATTAGATCATATAACACGAAGTGATGCAGCATCCGATTTTAATGGCATTGAACATGTTCCTAAAAAAGCAATTACTATGGGCATCAATACCATTTTGAAAGCCAAACGTATTATTCTTCTTGCTTGGGGACATAAAAAAGCACCCATGATAAAAGATACGATTGAAGGTACTGTATCTTCAAGCGTTCCTGCTACATTTTTGCAAAATCATCAAAATATCACATTAATTTTGGATGATGAAGCAGCCTCAGAGTTAACAAGGATTAAAACACCCTGGCTTGTAGGTCAATGTATCTGGACTGAAAAACTTAGATTAAGGGCAGTTACCTGGTTAAGTGAATTATTAAATAAACCAATCTTAAAACTTACCGATAAGGACTACAATGAGCACGGGATGTCTGGATTACTAGCCATCGAGGGTTCATCCTATGAACTTAATATCAAGATATTTAACCATCTGCAGCACACTATCACCGGCTGGCCGGGTGGAAAACCAAATGCCGATGATACCCATAGACCAGAACGTGCACTACCTAAAAAGAAAAGAGTCCTTATTTTTAGTCCGCATCCTGATGACGATGTAATCTCCATGGGCGGTACATTCTTACGATTAATTGATCAAGGACATGATGTTCATGTAGTATATCAAACCTCGGGTAACATTGCCGTAACGGATCAAGAGGCCTTAAAGTTTGCTGAAGTTTTTAATGCCTTTACTAATAGCCCAAATTCTTCAAAATTTCAAGAAACTATCTCGTTTTTGAAGTCAAAAAAAACGAGCGATCGTGATTCGGATGCTATCCTAAAGATAAAGGGCTTGATACGTCGTATGGAATCCTTGGGAGCTATTCGTCATCTGGGTTTAAGCGATGACAAAGTTCACTTTCTGGATTTGCCTTTTTATGAGACCGGAAGAGTAAAGAAAAAACCACTATCCCGCGAGGATATTACGCTTACCAAAAATATTATTGAAAAAATTGCACCACATCAATTGTACGCTGCAGGAGATCTGGCCGATCCGCATGGTACACATAAAATATGCCTTGATGCAATTTTTGCTGCTTTAAAAGATCTTAAGTCGTCAACATTTATGGATGACTGCTGGGTTTGGCTCTATCGCGGCGCATGGCAAGAATGGGATGTTTCAGAAATAGATATGGCTGTTCCCTTGAGCCCCGATGAGGTAACCAAAAAAACAAACGCTATTCTTCATCATCAATCACAAAAAGATCGAGTGATGTTTCAGGGAGAAGACTCAAGAGAATTTTGGCTAAGAGCCAGAGAACGGAATAAGAACACGGCCATATTATATGATGCCCTAGGCCTTGCAGATTATGAGGCTATTGAAGCGTTTAAAAGATATATTTATTAGCCAATCAATATATTGTGTGTTTGCCAAAATAATCCCTTCTTTTTTGGAGAAGGGGTTATTTATAGCAACCTACTAACTAAGACCAGCAAATTTAAATATTCATATAACACCTAAATATCTATGATTTTAGTAGCTGACAGCGGTTCTACCAAATGTGATTGGGTACTATCTAATTATAACGGAAAGCCAATTCACAAAGTTCAGACTCCGGGATTAAATCCGTTAGTCTACACCACCAACCAGCTTCTACAGATAATTGAGAATTCAGTAATTCTTTGTCAATATAAAGAGCATATTGATCATATCCATTTTTATGGAGCCGGTTGCAACTCAACACGAACTAATCAAATAATTGAAAAAGTTTTGCTATCCATATTTACTAATAGCATAAGTATAACTGTTCAAGAAGACATCATAGCCGCTGTGCATGCTGTAACAGATAATCCAGGAGTAGTTTGTATTTTGGGTACAGGAGCAAACAGTTGCTTTTATGATGGGGTGGAAGTATTTCAAAAAGTCCCGGCGCTGGGTTATGTATTAGCTGATGAGGGTAGCGGAAATTATTTTGGAAAAAAAGTACTGAAAGATTACTACTTTAAAAAATTGCCCCTCCCTATTGCTTACAGTTTTGAACAGCTATGTTCACCAGTATTAGACACAATTCTCTCTAATATTCATAACAGTACGAATCCTAGTAAATATTTGGCCTCTTACGCAAGGTTTTTGTTCGAACATCGTGGCAATGCTTATATAGAAAACCTCTTAGAACAAGGTGTAGAAGAATTCGTAGCATTATATATCACGCCCTATAAAAAAGAGCTTGAACAACACCCTATACACTTCGTAGGATCAATTGCTTTTAATTTACAAGATATCATAAAAAAACAACTTAGCGGTCTTGGTTACAACGTGCAACGATTCCTTAAAAGTCCAATAACTAAACTCACAAATCAAATAATCACTAAAGGAATATAAGCATTTATGACTAGAAAGTTTTTTTATATAGCCTTACTCCTATCAACTCCCCTATGGACTGCTTGCAATCTTTCCTCTGGAAAAGACACGATACAATATGTAGATGTTTCTATTATTCCTCATCCTGAAATAGTTAAAATCTACAAAGGTGATTTTACTATAGACTCAAACACAAAACTTGTTTACAATAATGCTCAAAACCATGCTATAGTAAACCTCCTTAAACTAGAGCTAAAGAAAACTACTGGTTTGGTTTTAGAAACTTTCAAATCCGATACAGTTGACAAAAATGTGGTGGCTTTAACAATAGATGAACAATTACCAGGAAGTGATGAATCCTACACCCTTACTATTACTTCAAAAAATATCATCATTACAGCAAAAAAAGACAATGGTCTGTTTTATGGTGTGCAATCCTTTCTACAACTCCTCAAAAATTGCACTACTAAAAAGTCTCTCACGCTTCCCAATGCTAGTATTACAGATGCTCCGAGATTCCCTTGGCGAGGCATACATTTGGATGTTTCGCGTAATTTTTTTTCTGTCTCGTTTATAAAAAAACAACTTGATATTTTAGCTCAGTTAAAAATCAATAAATTTCACTGGCATCTTACGGATGATCAAGGATGGCGAATCGAAATAAAAAAGTATCCAAAACTCACAGAAATCGGATCTGTACGAAAGAACTATGATGGTACCACGCATCGTGGCTTTTATACACAAGAGGAGATAAAAGAAGTAGTAGCTTACGCCAAAGAACGGTTTATAGATGTCGTTCCCGAAATTGACACTCCCGGACACGCCATGGCCATTTTAGCAGCTTATCCTGAGTTTGCTTGTCAACATGGAAATTACCAAGTTCGAAATTTATGGGGAGTTGAGTCAAAAATACTTTGTGCCGGTAAGGAGGCTACCTTTCAATTTATCGATGATGTTTTTAAAGAAATAACACCTTTATTTCCTTACGAGTATATACACGTGGGAGGTGATGAAGTTCCTAAAACGGAATGGAAGAACTGTGACCGTTGTCAAAAAAGAATTGAAGCGCATTCCTTAGATAAAGAAGCCGGATTACAGAGTTATTTTATGTCCCGTGTTGAAGGTCTTCTCAAAAAATATAACAAAAAAATGATCGGCTGGGATGAAATTTTAGATGGTGGAATAACTTCAACAACAACAATAATGTCATGGCAGGGTGAAGATGGTGGTATAAAAGCTGCAAATAGTGGCCATGATGTAATTATGACTCCGATCAACTACACGTACTTTAATTTTTATCAAGGTGATCCGGTAGTAGAACCGCTAGCGTTTGGAGGTAATATTTCACTTCAGAAGGTTTACAATTATGATCCCATACCTTCCACTATAGATAAAAACAAAAGAACACATATCCTAGGAGTTCAAGGAAATATCTGGACAGAATATGCGTCTAACGAAGAAACAGTTGAATATTTAGCCTATCCAAGAATTGTTGCCTTAGCTGAAACCGCTTGGTCATCGAAAGAAAATAGAGTATATACTTCTTTTTTGAAGAGACTAAAAAAAATCTATCCCGTGCTCGATCGCGCAGACGTGAATTATCATATACCTCTTCCCGAGGGACCGGATGCGGATAAGTTAATATTTACGGATTCTATAACTATTCCTTTTACCACTTCCTATCCAATAAAAATGGTCTATACATTGGATGGAACAGCACCGACAAAAAATAGTATTATATATAAATCGCCTATAACTATTTCACAAAATTCTACACTAAAAATAGCATCCATCCTGCCTCATGGAAAAATGAGTGCTGTTCGTACACTTCATTTAAAAAAGGTAAATTATGTAGAAGCCACTGATCCAGGAAATACCTTAACACCAGGTTTGAACATAACAACGATTTATGGTTATTTTGAAACCATCCCTGACCTTTCCAAACAAAAAGAGGCAAAAACAACTACTATTACTGAAATCAAACAAGCAAATACAACCTATAATTGGGGACATAATATTGAACCAGATAATTTTAAGGCTGTAATATTGGAGGGCTTTATAAAAGTCTCTGATGATGGCATATATGCATTCTCAAGTGCTCAGGATGAGGTTTGGATTGCGAATGAATTGATTATTGAAAATAATAAAACAATAAAAAAACATCTTACCCAAGGTTACATAGCATTGAGAAAAGGCTTACATCCTGTAAAAATTATATTCCTTAATACTGTAAATGAAGGATGGGCCACAGATTGGAATCCTGTAGAATTAAAATTTAAAACTAATAAACAAAATGAATACACCCCGGTAAAAGGTGATATGTTATACCATAATGCTTCCGAATTGTAGATATATCTATGAGAAAAACCATTCCAAGTAGTTTCAAAAAATCTGTATTACCTCCAATTTATTTCCAAATACTTTAAAATTTTACAGTATTACGCAGTAGCACGTATAGGTGCCCAGTGAGAGCACAACATTCCAGGTGCTGCCTTTTGAGGGTTAGCACAGGTGGGTCCTTGATAACGAGAACAGGTTGTGCAGTTAGGGTCATCCTTCAACGAGGCTCTCATTTCAAAACTATCACAAGTATGACGATTACTCACGGTTGTTTGATGCGTTGTACAATATTCTCCTTCAATTAAGTGCGAACAGTTTAGACAACTGTTTCCAAGTCTGATAGCCATAACATTTGTTTTTATAATTACACTTAAATTTAAGACTTAAACAAAAAAGAAACAATATAAATTAGCTACTAATCTATTCGTTGCTGTTCTCTCAGTTTATCTTTCTTCAATATTTTATCTTTAAGTTTAGTATTACCAAAATTATACCTCAAACCTATTCTTACATATTGACTTTCATCATCAACCTCAGAAAAAATATCCTGATTCTGATATTGTGTTGTTGTGATAACGTTATCCGAGTTCAAAATATCATTAAAATTAAGTGTTAAAATCATTTTGTTATCAAATAGCTCCTTTTTAAAACCTAAAGAAAGTCTAATTCTTTCAGCTCTTTTATCGGCACCATTGAGATATGGTGAAAGATAAAAGAAAGTAAGGTCTCCGGTTAAAGTTTTGTCCTTTGATAAAGTTAAATAATTCCCCAAATAGGAATAAAAAACCCAAGAAGAGTTTGACTGATTTATGGACTGAGCAAAAGGAACCTTAAATACTATATCTTGATATTGAACTGTACTTTGAAAATAAATATTCCAGAAGCTCGTTATATTTGTATATGTGTTAAAATCTAAACTGTAAGCCACGTCTTTCTCTGTATTCAAATTTGTATATTCTAAAGTCTTCAATATATTGTCTTGAATACTAAATTCATAAATTGGATCTTTTTCATAGCTGTATGATATATCAAAATTATACTTATCATTTATAGTATATAGTAAACTGAATTCATGTATTATGGTAGGTTTGAGTTCTGGATTACCAACGTAATATGAATTATCATTTAAATAATATCTGAAAGGATTTAACACTCGGTATCTGGGTCTGCTTATTCTTTTTGCGTATTTGAGACTTATTACGTTATTTTCGTTTGCTTCGAATTGCATATAAACAGTTGGAAATATTTTAAAATAATCATTTTCATTTATTTCACTTGTCGTTTTTGATTCCCCCTGTAAATCAGTGTACTCGCCTCTTAGGCCTAATTTAAAGTCCCACTTTTTCCATGCAGCGCCATAACTACTGTAGAAAGCATAATTTGATTCTTTATAGAGGAAATTATTAGTTCTTGAATTATCTAAATTGTCGGTTCCATCAACTCTATTGAAATATTTCAAATCATTATCAGAATCAATAAAGGAAACTTTAGTCCCTATTTCTAAAATAGAACTATTTATAGGTAGTTCATAATCTATTTGTGATGAATAAATATCAATTTTTTGATAATTATCTATTAGAAACGTGTTATCTCTTATAAATTCTTTGGAGGGTAGGAAATAATCAGTATCGACAAGTTGGTCTTCTAATTGTTTATAGTCTGTAAAATGCGCATTTATATTCAGTCGTTCACCATCTTTTTTAAAGTTAATTTTGTAATCTAAATTATAAGAAAAATTTCGTTTATCCCTATCGATCGTATTATTGGTCACAAAGAGAGAATCTAGTATCAAAGAAGAGTTCAAAATATTTGTAGTTGACTCATTTTCTCCTTCCCAATCAGGAGAAATAAATCCATCAACTGTAAAGGATATTGAATTTTTGGTTGTTACCTGATAATTAGTTTGAAATCTAAAATTATGATCTTTCTTTCTACTGGATCGATTCCAATTGGCATTCCATCTTGAATTCAGAGAATTATCCTCTTCTAAGTAGTTAACTCGATTGAAAGTTTTTTGATTCCATCGCTGAGGACTGAATGTATAATTGAGGTTAAGATCGACTTTATTTAACTTAAAGAACTGACTTGTACCAATAGCATGTTTACCTAATCTAGCTTGTGTATAATTGTAGTTGATACTGCCTTTATAACCTTCAGATAGATTTTGTTTTGTGCGTATCAGAAGAATTGCGCCTCCTTCTGCATCATATCGGGCGGGAGGAGTAGTTATCACCTCTATTGCTTTAACCATAGTTCCAGATAAACTTTCTAAATAGCTCTTGATTTCATTAGCCGGAATTTGAACCTTTGTATCATTCATATAAACAGTTATGTTTGTAGAGTTTTTGATCATTATATTGTTTTGATCAATGATGACTCCCGGCGTATTTCTAATGATGTCCCAGGTATTATTTTCTGAGACTATGGTGTTTTCAACATTAAAAATTAATCTGTCTATTTTTCTGTCTAACGTAGGTTTTTTAGATATGACAACAACTTCATCTAAATTGTTTAATCTTTCACTCAAAGACACGTTTTGAACTGTATCTCCAATGATCTCTATAGGTAGCTGCTTCGTTTGAAAACCTAGACTGCTCACCTTCAACATATACGATCCGCTATATATATTATCTATTTTGTAATGTCCATTTTCGTCAGAAATGCTACCTTTATAAACACTGGAATCCTTTACCCTAAGTAGTATAACATTTACATAAGGTAAAATTTCATTTTTAGAGCTTGAAACCAGTCCTTCTAATGATATTGTTTGTGCTACCGTAACACTACAAAACAATATGGAAATTAGAACTATTAATTTTTTCATGATACAATTTTTATAAAAACAAAGATTGTAATTTTAAATACGGTTTCTGGTTAATGATCGGTTAACGATGAGTTAATCGATATTTTTAAAATGTTATCTAGCTATTTATATCATATTTTTGAGTAAATGAATAAAAAAATTAATGAGTTTTTAGTGTTGATTGTAACTATCGCAGTTATAACATTGTTTTCTATACAATATTATTTAGTCAAAAGCACCTACACTTATAGGGTAGCTCAATTTAGATCCGAAGTTGAAAAGAAAACTGACAAGATTATAAAGAATTTTACTGCAGAAAACAGAATCTTATCAGATATTGATATTTATCACAATAAACTCAATAATGAATATTTTAATAAAAAGATTTCTAGAAACAAACTAATGAAATCATTGGTAACATATAATCCGGGAGATTCTATAACTCAAATTCTTGACAAAGAGTTTAGGAGAGAAATCCCATTTATGGATATCGATTTTGCTTTAATAGCTAGAAAATATATAATTAAATACGACACTTCGAGTGCTGATACCATATTTAATAAAAGTTCTAATATGGATAACAAAATATATGGAACATTAGATAACCTGAACAGATCCTTTATATCCGAAAGTTTTATAGCGAGTACAAGTGGATTATTTACTAATAAAAAAGGCGAAGAAGTAAGGTATACTTTACTAACACAAAATGATTTTCATATATCAATAAAACGTTGGGAATGGATTGTTTTAAAAAGAATGAGTATGTTTTTTATACTCATTGTAATCTCGATTATAATTATTTTAGGTGCTATTTTTTACACTTTAAACGCATTGGTAAAACAAAAAAAGATTAATGATGTGAAATCCGATTTGATAGATAATATAACTCATGAATTTAGAACTCCACTGACTACATTATCAATTGCCGCCGATACCTTATACAGAGCTGAACTCATTGATAATAAAGACCTATTCATACAAGTTATAGATACTATTAAGCGTCAAAGTCTACATTTAAAAAAGTTAATGGATCAAGTGATACATAGCTCATTGGGAGCTCATGAAATTATATTAGAAAAAGCATTTTTAGACCATGAAACATATTTTAATGCTCTCATAGCTGACCAACAATTAAGTATGAAAGATGTTACCATAAAATCATCTGTAGCACCGATAACTTTGGACATCTTAATAGATAAGTTTCACTTTACAACAGCTATTATTAACATTGTTAACAATGCTGTCAAATATGGAGCAAGTAAAATTCTTTTTACGACTACTTATAATGATTCAACGTATACTATTGAAATTGAAGATGATGGCTATGGTATCGAAAAAGATAATTTAATTAGAATTTTTGATAAATTTTTCAGAGTTGAAACTGGAAATATTAGAAATACGAAAGGGCTCGGACTTGGATTATATTATGTGAAGCAAATTATTGAAGCGCATGATGGAACGATAATGGTAAAAAGTGTACTGACAAAAGGAACTAAATTTACAATTAATATCCCAAATCAACAGACATGATACATTTGTTATTAGCCGAAGATAATGTGGATCTAGGAGGTGTTTTAAAACAATATCTTGAAATGAACAATTTTAATGTTCACTGGGCGAAAAACGGGGAAGATGCTCTTGAAATATTTAAAAAAAACGAGCTTTCAATTTGCGTTTTAGATATTATGATGCCAATACTTGATGGATTCAGTTTAGCTGAAAAAATGTTGAAAATGAATTCTGATATTCCCTTTATATTTCTAACCGCCAAAGGTGCCAAACGAGAAAAAATGAAAGGGCTAAAACTAGGCGCTGATGATTATATCGTAAAACCATTTGAAGCTGATGAACTGGTAGCCAGAATTAATAACATTCTTAAAAGAACAAGGCCTCATAATGCTGCTGAAAAAGAAACTATTAAAATTGGCAATTTTTCCTTTAGCCGAAGTGATTTGATCCTTAAACATATAGACAAAACACAAAGATTAACACAAAAGGAAGCAGATCTGATTGCTTTTTTATATCACAACAGACATCAACTGATAAAAAGAGGAGATATACTCTCCACAGTATGGGGCAATGATGATTTTTTTTCTGGAAGAAGCATGGACGTTTTCATTAGTAGATTAAGAGGATATTTTAGAAAAGATTCCAATATTTCTATTAAAAGTATACGAGGTATCGGCTTCGAGTTCAATATTAAAAACAAAAATAAATAATATGAGAAAAGTACTTATATACATGTTTATACTATGTTATACTATAAATAATTATGCGCAAAATAATGAAACCTCACGCGATAAGACCCCTGTTAATCCAGAGGAGAATGACACATCTCTTTTGGTAAATATCAATCAAGGCAGTACACAGTTATCTATAAAAAATTCGGGTGATTTTTTTAATGTAAAGGCTACTTTTAAAGATAAAGAAAAGAAAAAAGTTCGCTTACTATTAGAATCGCACTTGGGTGATGGAATATTTGATAAATCGAATTATATATGGATTAAGAAATCAAGTGATCAGCTTTACTATAGAATAGTTTTATCGGATAACAAGCTTGATATGTTCTTTGATAAAGCTCTGAATTCGGAGATGTTTTATGAGAAGTTTTCTCAAATGAGTAATGACCTAAACAAAATTTTACTGAAAGAAAAGTCAAAATAACATTGATACTTTTTTATAAAAAAACTGAATTACAAACCTTTAATAAAGGTTTGCCTAATACATATAAAACTTATAATAACCTCTAAACTTCAAAGGAATATGGAACAAAATTTGAACATAGCAGAAAAATCATTTTCAAATGAATGGTGGGAGAAGTTCGTGACAGCCACAAATGGATTTAGTGGCTGTACCGTCAGAAAAAACATGTTTAATAAAAGTCAATTAGAAACTTTTCACAAATATGTTGTTAATACCATTAGAACTATAACTTCAAACGAGGATAGGATTGATGATGCCAGAGTAGGTTTATGGTTCAATCACGACCCTAATATTGATACCAAAACCTTTTTCAAAAATCATCCAATCCCTGAGAATTCTAATATACAGGAGTGGATTTACGCAATATTTCAGAGAGAGGTTACCTATGGTCTGACAATGAATTTTGCTGAGAGTCACAACGATGAACTTTCTGATGAGATACATCGCTATATCGCTCCATATTTAGAAAAGCATGGGATACCTGTTGAAGGAATTAACACGACCCTAATTGTTGGTAATTACGGCTGGACACCCATTGGCATCCACAATGACAAAAGAGGAGAATACATTATACACTTTCACTTAGGTCCGGGAGATAAAGATATGTATATATGGGATGAACAAAAAGCAATTAAAAAAGGTTTTGTCCCGCGGCAACCTGTAGAGAATGTTTCAGATTATATGAATGATTACGATAGAAAGTATACGTTTGGAAAAGGGGATTTATTTTCAATGCCAGGTAGATGTGTTCATATAGGAAATACAAAAGAATTTTCTGTAGGAATTATCATACAATTCAATATGTCCTCGTTGAAAAATCTATCCAAACGTCTATGGCTTGATTTAAATCATAAAATTATTAGTCATAAAAATGAAAAAAAAATATTACCGCTTCCACCCTATAAAGAAACAAGGCATCATGAGTATAATAAAATGATTATGGAGCATCTTAAATATTATAACGTAAATGCTAAAAATAAGGTAAGTGATATTTTAAAAGACAGTTATCGAGATCATAAACTAGGGTTGCTTAGTAATGGAGGGTATATCAGAGCTCCTTTTGTAAATAAGGAAAAATTATTAATGGCCTATAAAAATCAGGATAAAAAGAGTGACTTTAGATTAAGAAGCACTGCTAGAAAGATTTTATACTATATTAAAAATGATACAATTTATATTTTCTCGAACAATAATAAATTTTCTATCAAGAATCATCCGAGTTACACAAAGTTAATCGAATTACTGAACAATAAAGAAATTATAAACTACGCTGAAGTTATCGCTGATGAGAGAAAATTGATACCGTTTATAAAAATGTTATATATGAATTTAGGGGTGTCCTTTTTGTCTGAACCAGAATAAAATTCAATTCTCTTAATTTTAAGATAGCTCGAGCTGATTATGCACCAAATTAAAGTATCTACCCCGATTAAGTAATAATTGTTGATGACTACCAATCTCCTCAATTGTACCATTATCAGATAACACAATAATTTGATCGGCATTTTTAACTGTACTCAATCGATGTGCAATTAAGAGAACAGTCTTGCCATTAAAAAAAAGATCTAGCTTCCCAGAAATTTCTTTTTCATTTTTTGCATCTAATGCAGATGTGGCTTCATCAAATAATAAAAACTCCGGAGCCTTGTATAATGCTCTCGCCATTAGCAAGCGTTGTTTTTGCCCAGTACTTATGTCGACACCCTCACTACCAATTTTTGTCTTAAATCGCATAGGTAAATTATCAATAAAACTATATATATTAGACATCTCACACGCCTGAATTAATCGCTCTCTATTATATTTATGGGAAGTAATTATATTTCGTAAAATTGTATCGTTAAAAATATAACCTTCCTGCATGACAACTCCACAATTACTTCGCCATATTTCATGATTTAAGTGATTAAGTGGCTGGTCACCAATACGAATCTGCCCTCTTGTAGGGGCGTAAAATTTCAGGATTAATTTTAATATTGTGGTTTTACCACTTCCACTTGCACCCACGATTGCAGTAATCTTCTTTTGTGGAATTGTAAAAGAAATAGTATCCAGAACGTTAACCGATGTGCCTGAATAACGAAAAGAGACCTCATCAAAAATTATATCACCATTAATTTCAGATTTTTCATTCGCTGAAGCAACAAAAGTTTCTTCCTCTTTGTTGTGAATTTCCATTATTCGCCGAAAACCTAAGCGGATATCTTGAAAATTATTTAAAAAGGCAACGATCTGATTAATCGGTCCACTTAAACGTCCAATAACATAAGAAATAGCGAGTAACGTACCTAATGTCATTTCACCTCTTATAACTAATAATGCTGCAATTAATATAAGAGCTATATTTTTAACTTCATTGATAAGAGAAGCACCGTCTAGCTGAAATTGCTCTACCTTTAAACTTTCCATATCACGCGCGTAAAGTTTGGTTTTAACCTCTTCCCACTCCTCTCTTTTCAAGGACTCATAACTATTAAGTTTAATATCCTGCATTCCATTCATCAACTCAATTAGCTTACTATTTTCTTTACTTTTTAAAGAAAAGAATTTAAAATCAAGAACTTTACGCTTGTTAAAAAAAATCATGATCCAGAAAATGTGAACTACGGTTCCCGCTAGAAATACTGAAAATAAAATTGGGTTGTAATAAAGAAACAGACCGCTAAATAGTATGATATTGAGAATAGAAAATAGTGCTAAAATAGAGTTAGAGGTAAAAAACCTTTCAAGATTGTCATGATCCCTAATACGTTGAAATAAATCACCAGTTAATTTAGAGTCAAAATATGAAATTGGAAGCTTTGTAAGTTTTTGTATAAAATTTGAAATTAAATTTATATTCAGTTTCATACTAAGTTTTATGACTATCCAATTACGAATAATATTAGCAGTTTTATAGCCAATAAAAACTGCTATGTATGCTATTGACGCTAAGTATACGAAGTTAACATCTTTAAATTTAACTCCATCATCAATAATTTGCTGTGTTAAATAAGGAAATAAAAGTTCCAGACTACTTATTAGAAAGACTAACAAAACTATTCTTAAGAACTGCCATTTGTAATCTTTTAGCTGAGTTTTTAAAAAAGTAATTGATCTTTCCTTAAGATTATCAATATGTTTTTTACGGTAGAATTCGTCTAGTGGTTGAACGTGTAAGATGATCCCCTTTTTTGAGGTTTCTTTCTTATTTTTCACTCCTATCCAATTCTCAAAAAATGATGCTTTAGTATGTTTAATTTTTCCTAGTTCAGGATCAGAGACGTAGACATGACTATTAGTAATCTTATGTATGACCACAAAATGTTCCTGATTCCAATGTGCGATAATAGGTAAAGGAATTTCATTTTGAAGATCTTCATAACTTTCCTTTCTCGCTATTGCATAAAAACCGAGTTGTTCTGCTGCTCTAATAAGTCCTGTAAGAGATGTGCCATTACGTGTAGTCTCACTTAACTTTCTAATATATTCGATATCTATTTCTTGACCATAATGCTTACTAATAATTTTTAGACAAGAAGCTCCGCAGTCCTTTGATTCAGACTGTATATAGGATGGAAATTTGTTGAACATCATACAACTACATATTAAAGTATTCGTGTAAAAAGAAACTCTCTTACTTTACAATAAGAGAGTTCCTAATTTGATAAAAACTTAATTATTAAGCTTCTATTACAGTTACTTTAGAACCTTCTTTGATAGTGATTTTAATATCCTCATCAAATTTTGAAGCATTTCCACCGTAAATCTTGTCTGTATTCAGAGGCGTGTCAACTTTTTTCCCCAAGAATAAATCTAAATCTTTTTTACTCATCTTTTTAAATTTTAATTGTTAAACATTATATATATAAAATAGCTACTTTACTCTTTCTAGTCCGTCTTGATTTTTTTATTTGCGAGATCATTCTCATTTAAATTAATGGACTCCTTTTTATGAATTTCTATAGTTTAAAACCTCCGACGTATCTATCAAATACTATTAGCTTAAATGATATTTCTGAATTATTAGACTTTTGGATGTCAATCCACCACTATCATCTCATAACTTTATTCTCAATGCTACTTATTCATAGCAATTATTTTTGATCTTCAAAACATATTCCTTTATTCACAAATAGTAGTTCGATAAATTTTGAAAACTCTACTGTTTTATACTCGTCTCCTACTGTTACCAACTCTTTGTTGTTTAACTTTTCCAGCAAATCCACATACTCATGTCGATAGTCAACAGAAAATCTATTTTTTCTTACAAAAACAACTAACTTGTTTTTGTTTTTATAATATTGAAGGTTATAAGACTCTACAAGTTTTATTACAGGCTTATCTTTTTGCACTAAATAATCTTTCTTGACTTGAACTTTGTCAATATAGGGAGCTCTTACATAGCCTCCATTGCTTAATAATCCTAATTTGTAATCAGTAAAGCATTTGACTAAATGTTTTTGAATATCGGCTTTAGTATCAGTTGTTGTATATTTCAAATGTTCCATCAAATAGTTAATGTATTTTTCATGGTCATCTTCTTCATACGCCGGTAAAACGAGCGCTTTATCACCTTCAAAGTTTTTATCCATCAAAGTTTTTCCAATATCAAACCACATTTTCTTTGAAAAAGATTTTGAAGTATATCCATTGAACTCCAGCACCAATCCAATTGAAAAATCTTTCGTATTTCCTATATGAACACATCTACCAGGCATTGAAAAGATATCGCCAGTACCAAAAGTATATTTGGCATCATAATCATTCATGTAATCATCCTTATTCTCTACTTTTCTACGATGTATAAAACCTTTCTTTTTAGCGTTCTCTTCTTCCCATATATACATGTCTTTCTCTCCTGGCCCAAGGTGAAGATGTACAATATATTCACCCCTTTTATCATTATGAATTCCTAAAGGAGTCCACCCATAATTACCTAATATTAATGTCGCACTTATTCCCTCTAACGGTATTCCAAACTGGGACAAGTATGGATCAATAAGCTCATTTACTTTATTTGCTAAGTTTTCATTGTGCCTAGTTACAAAATTGATAAACATTCCGAATTTTTTACCATCTTGAAATGTTTGCTCGGCCCAATTTTCTACACTTTGATTATCTTCAATTGGATGATCTTGAAAAAATTTATTTGCATTTTCATCATATTTTCCATCCAACCAAATACGAGCACCTGTATTATCGATCCTTAGTGAATCTTTAGTTATTATTCTGATAGTATCAGCAACTAGTTCTTTTAATTCTGCAATTTGATATAAATCAAATACATCCTTCTTTACAGTATGTCCCTTAAAATGATTAGTTTCACTTACAAAGGACGTCCACCAATCATTTTTAAACGGAATCTCTCTTATGTCTACCTGTGCATCCATACCAAAATCAATTTTTTATAATAAAATTATTTTCTAGAAAAATCTCCAATATTCGCACTCCAATCTCATCGGGCCAATCGTTGAATTTTCCTTCTACCAGTCGTTGAACATTATGGGTTTGTTGGTCATTTACAGTTTCTATAATTCCTTCCAGATCTGCATGATGTAATAATGTCACTTTATTTCCTTGATGAAAGAAATGAAATTCTCCTTCTTTAATATAATAAACAATCTCTGATTTATTCAATTTGATAGTGTCAGTGCTTGTAAGCTCTGAATCCTCATTTTTAATATTCTTTTTTCCAATAATTCCATCGAACCAAGAATTACTTTTCAGAGCATATGCATAATCATCAATATGTCTGACAATAACATCTTCTAAAGGCTTTTCAGCAACCTCCTCATTTATTTGACTCAGTATTTCTTCAATAGCGCTATTATCCTCTATACTTCTGATTCCCGGTACCAGTTCATCATTGTCTAATTCATTTTGAAACATTGTAGTATAGGTATTTTCCCATACTCCATTTAAAACACCATCTACGGTCGTATAATTAAACCAAAGTGTTATGCCTATTGAGAATTCATCTGATTTACCGATATGATAATAATGCCAAGGCATAAAGAAGACATCACCTTCACCAAATTCATATGAATAATCAGCAAAAGGAATTAAGTCTTCTATATTGTCAGTTTGATTTTCTCGTTCCTGAAAATTTCTTCTGTAATTCTCCTGTTCCCACATATACATAGTCTTCTTTCCAGGACCTAAATGAAAATGCAATACAAAGGAGCCTTTATGGTCGTTGTGAATCCCTATAGGAGTAAAACCATAATTACCTAGAAAAATGGAACAGTTCATCCCTCCAAAAGGTATTCTTTCTTTTAAAAGAGGTTCCACGTAAGACATAATTTTTCTTTTAGCCTTATCACTGTACTCTTGACCTCCATTTAATATGATTCCGAATTTTTTGTCTCCAAATATTTCTTTCGTCCACGTTTCAAAATCATTATTTATCACAGGTGTATTAATAATCTTTTGCTTATAACTATCTCTCTTCTCTCCGTCTACCCACACTCTATAGCCCGCACTTAAAATATCTACATTTTGAAACATTTCACCAACCGCTGATCGCAATGCTAAGATATCATCCGGAAAGACCTGAGGAAAAACCTTAGGCACTGTTAACCTCGACGTTTGATTATAAAGATCTGTAATTGGATTTGTTAATGTTTCCATCGTTATGATTTTGTTGAAGCTAAATTAATCACAAATCAAAAAGAAGAAGAATGATGATCCATACAAAAAATAAGGATTACCCTTATTTCTAACTACAAACCTTACACAAACTTTAATTTTTTTACTAAAAAATTAAAGTAAATCAATTGCCTAAATAAGGATTCGAGCTTGTTGGGAAAGTTGGGTCGTATCGTTGTTAATTTTTTCTGACAGGATCTGCTATCAAAGAAACTCCGTGTTTGGAGAAAAGTAGTTTTGAACATATTGTATTTTAACCGCACTATCTGTTAGAGGGTAGGTAATTTTAATATCCTATAACAGACTTGTACCGCCTACATATTTCCAAACACTGCATAAAAAAACTCTCTTGCTTTGCACTAAGAGAGTTCTAGATTTGACAAAAACTAACTGCTAAGCTTCTATTACTTTCACTTTACTACCATCTCTAGTTTATATTTTAATATCCTCATCAAATTTTGGAGCATTCCCACCATAAATTTTGTCTGTATTGAGAAGTGCATTAACTTTCTTCCTCAGGAATAAATCTAAATCTCTTCTACTCATCTTTTAAAATTTTAATTATTAAACACTATGTAAATTAAGTAGCTGCTTTAATTCTTATTGATATGGATGGATTCCTCCATGAATAATTACGGTTAAATTAATTGCAAATCAAAGAGAATAAGAATAATGATGAATACAAGAGATAAAGTCAAACTCTATTATAATGAATAACAACCAACAAAATTTAACTATTCAACAATCACAGGAGTCAATCAGCGTTGCAAAATAGGGCTTTGAACCTTACATATACGAGGTGAGGATCATTGAAGTTATTTTTTCTAATAGTTTCTGCGATCATAGAGGACATGGTTTTTAAGTAAAATAATTATGGATAGAGTCTCTGTTAAATGAACCCCATTTCACGCGCTTTTAATAATAACTCCTTATCATCAACGCTCTTAACATTAAATATTTGTTTTAGATGACGTTTACGCTTTTCAATACCAGCGATTGATAATGGCAAGATTTTCGGAAGGTCTTTCATTTTAGCCCCTATAGATAACTCATACAAAAGTTTTCTATCTATATTATCCAATAGAAACTCATTTGAAACTTCTTTCCGCAATAATTTTACAACCGTCTTACTATAATAAGGGGGGTCCGAAATTATATTCTTGATCGTAGTTACTAATTCTATCGGAGTGATATCATTTTTTATCAAAAATCCATCTGGGTTTAAATTTCTAAAAATACTATGAATCCTATAATTATCGTTAAAGGTAGTTGAGACTATAACTTTTGTTTCAGGTAGAAGTTTATTTATTTTTATCCCTATATCTTCTCCAGATAATATCCTACCATCTTGTGATGGTGGTAATTTAATATCTAAAAATACAATGTCTAGCTTTTTATTATTAGTTGCAATTTCTTTAATTTTTGCATCCGCTGCTTCACAATTATTAGCTACGCTTATAGAAAACGAAATATCCGAGCTCTCTGAACTGATAACTTCAAAAGCACGTTTATAGGCTTCCGAAATCAAAGGATGATCATCAATTATTAAAACTGTAAGAAGCGTGTTTTTCATAATTATTAATAGGTATTAAGAGTGTGATTGAAGTTCCTTCACCAACTTTTGATGCAATTTTGAATGAACCATTCATTTTTTTGGACCTGGATTTCATATTTTTTATCCCTATGCCATTTTTATATTTAACTGTATTAAAGCCTTTTCCGTTATCGATTATTTCGACTAAAAGCATCTTATCTTTTCTGCATATTCGTAAAATCACTAAGGTAGCATGTGCATACTTTACAATATTTTGCAGTGCTTCCTGGAGTATTCTGTAAAGGTTGACTTTGGTTATTTCATTAATTTCTTGCCATTCAATATTCTCATCATTATCCACTAAATACTCAAAGCCCCCAATTTTACTTTTATTTTTTAAAAATTGATTAAGTATTGTTGTAAAATTTATTTCAGAAAAACTAAAATTAGTACTTAGTTTATGAGATACTTCCCTTATCTCTTTTTCTATTTCCTGCAATTCGTCCAAAAAATTCTGATGTTGCAATAATACTTCTTTATCTCCAGTTATATCCAAAAACCCCAACCCTAGACGTGTACCAAATAATTTACTTAATATTCCATCGTGTAATTCTTCAGATATCCTGTTGCGTTCAATTATTTTTTCCTCTTCTAACTTTGATTGCTGTTTTAATGTCAAAATGTAAATCTGCTCGTTTGCCTTTTGTTGTTCAGTTTCTAAATAAAGTTCAATATTTTTTGACTTTTGTGTTTTCAATGTGTAGAGCAACAACAATATGAAAAAACCACTGATACTTATGATAAGAATAACTATTTTCTGTTGTGATAAACGTTTTGTCTTTTCGATATATTCTTCCGTTTCATATGCTATTCGAGTGAACTTATTCTGAACTTTACGCTCATTACTTATAAGACTATCATTATAACTTATGTACCTATTAAGATAATTTTGCGAGTTTTTTGCATCAATAGAAGCTAAAAGCTTTAAGGATGCTAAGTAATCTCTATTATTCTTAATCTCTTTGGCAATTATATTGGCTTTTCTTGAAAATTTTAATGCGTGAAACAAATCATTAATATTTAAATAATATTCTGCCAGATGTAGATTATTGATTACCATCCCCGACTTATTCTTAAGGCTATCTCTAATACTTAGGGCTAAATAAAAGTCTGTTCTGACGTCTGTGGTATCCAGGTTTTTCAACCTACTATATGCACGATTATCAATCAGTTTAGCGTATAAATTTAAATTAAATTGTTTAATGTTTTTTAATCTTAATGCCTCGTCAAAAAAATCAATTGCTATTTTATATTGACCCATTTTATGATAAATTAGGCCTAAATTATTTAAGCTACCAACATATTTATTTTTTTTATCGTCTGACTTTTTTAGGTAGTTCAATCCCATTTTATGATACAACAGTGCCTTATCAAATTCTTTTAATTCTTCGTAAATCAATGCTAAGTGGTTATAAGCAGTGTAAAGAGATTCATAATCTTCTATATCTTTATATTTTTCGATAGCCCTAATGTTTAGAATTTCACTCCCCGTGTAATCTCTATATCTTGCCCTTATAAAAGACATAGCATATAACATTTTTGCAGAGTGATATTGATCATCTAAGGATTCAAAAAATCGATACGACGTTTTGAAATGATAGTATGCACTATCATAAATCTGCTGCTTATTATAATAACTTGCGTAATTCCAGTGCAAGTCACCAATAGCAAAAGAATCTTCAACTTTTATTGCATAGATAAGCGCATTCTTATTGGTTCTTTTAAACTCTATAGAGTCTTCGAGTTTCAAATAATGATACGCTACCTTACTTAGCACCTTATTTTTTAAGCTATCAGAGCCTTTTTCATTAATTAGTTTTTGAAGTTTAAAAAGTAATCGTCGTTTCTCTGAAATTTTAGTTGATGGGCTATCCAACATCAATTGCCATTTCTGTAAACTATCCTGACTTGACATTTGCCTATCCAATTTTTCATTTTTTGTAGAACACCCAAAAAACAAAAGAAAAGCTATGGTAAATATTATATTTGTAATTTTAAAAAACAAGTAGCGGCTTTTTTATGAGTCAAAAAGTTGGATGAATCAATGGAATACAAATCATTTAAGTGTTATTTCAAATACTAACTAACTGTATTAGCATTAAAGTTAATAGATTTTTTTATATACACTTCTATAGATCTGAAGTTTATTGAAATTGATAAGGATTGGTCTTATAAACAAGAACTGTCAATAGAAAAGTTTTAGGAAATGCTGAATGGCTCACAATAAAAGAAAAGTATAGGCTGACTTTAAGGTAAAAAAGTATTGTTATTGTACCCTTTGAAGCAGCTAACATTTTTAAAAATTGAGTCTCTATATCATTTTTATGAACCTAACAAATTGTTATAAAATATAAGGTCGTATACAATTCAAACTATACGACCTTATATTTTAAACCTCAGGTTTTAGTCTTTACTTCCATCGTCCGCTTCTTGATCATCTCCTGTTTGTTGATAGTACTCTTCAGATGTTTCTAACTCTTCTTCTAAATCAGTAGAAGAACATGAAATAATTGTTGAAACAAAAACAATTGCAGTAAGCATTTTATAAAAACTCATAATGATAATGTTTTAAGATTAGATAATAATTCGTGTAAAATCATCACTGACATCCCCCAAATAAGGCATTGATAATCAGTCGACAAATCTTTTAATGAAGCTTCGTTACGAATGTACTTTGACAAGGTGAAAACCACAATAACTATGTCACAAATGTTGTGATTTGATAATTTCTATTAGGAAAATTGTGCTGTTTAATAGGGAAATTCAATTTAGTGTTATTAAGGACTTCTCGGTAAGACTTTGATTAATAGAATCTACATTATCTAAAAAAGTTTTAGTAAAAGGAATTTTGAAAGAATGATTTTTAATAATACATAGCCCTTTACCATAATGTATTCTAGATATATATTTACTGTTAATTATGTAACTTTTATGAATCCTTACAAAGTATTCTGGAAGTGTTTTTTCAAAAATTTTTAATGTTTTAAAGGCACTAATGGTAGTACCATTGGACATATAAAAGTCTGTTGCATTATTATCTGCTTTTAAAAATAAAATATCTTCCGTGTTTAAATAATTATAGTCCTTATACGATTTAAGGCATATAATCTTATAACCCTTAGAAGGGAACTTCTTATTATACTTAAGAATACTTTTTTTTACGTCTAGTGTAGTAAGTGGCTTCAATAAAAAATCTAAAAAATCAAACTTAAATGCTTTGTAAGCATTTTCCTTTACTGTCGATAATGCTATAAAACTGGGCTGTTTCTTACAGTACTGATTAACCTCAAATAAAAATTCGAAAAGATTGTCAAAAAAGTCATCAATATTTACAAAGACAATATCAGGATGTGTCTCAAGAATTAAATCTATTGCGTTGTTTTTATTACTACTGGTACTTTCCAAATTAATTTCAGGAAACTCATGGATTACAGATGCAATAATCTCCATCGTATTCTTATCGTTATCTAGAATGATACAATTTTTCAAAGCAAAAGTTATTTATAACTATAAATTTAAGCTACAAAAAAAAGTTTCTATCAGGATTGTAATTACTTTTAATAAGGAGTTTACTTACTGTTTATTGAAAAATTCTAGTGATCATGTGCATCTCATTTCAATTCAATTCAATGAAATATGGGCTATAATTCAGACCTATTTAGTCGGGAATTATTTTTAGATTCACCACAGATACAGGTGGGTAAAAAGCAATAAGAGTGCTTTTGATTCCTAACGACTAAGATCTTTATGTATTTAAAATAATTTATACATTTCTCTTTTCTGATAATTTAAATAAAGAACATCTGTACTACTTCCATTCGTAAACAGCTACTATTGTTACATATAAACTATTGTCTTCTATGTGTTTTCCTCCTTCTCTTGTTTAAATTCATTATTTTATTTTGCAATTCGACTTAATGTATTATCATAAGCTAGACCACTTATTACTTGAAATATAAAAAAATAGTATGTATTTCAAAATTTACTCTTAAGCCAAAGCTTCTAACTTTTTAAGAATTGCTTCGGCTTCAGCGTACTTTTTATCACTCTCTGATCTGTTTGTACTTGAAAGTTGATGCCACTCGCTCATTAATTTCTCGTACTTCTTTTGTAATATTTCCTTTTCTGATTTCTTCTTAAATAAATTAAACATGGCGTTTCGTTATTAAAGTAAAGGTTATTGTAAGTGTTTCATGATCTTCGAACTGGTTGGATTCGTCGTAGAAAAATAATAGTCTATTAACGTACCATTTTCATCTACCAGATATTTCTGAAAATTCCATTTGACCGTTGAACTTTTGATACCGTTATGACTCTTTTGTGTGAGCCACCTGTATAGAGGGTGCTGCTCTGATCCTTTCACCTTTATTTTTTCTGTAATAGTAAAGGTGACACCAAAATTAATACTACAGAAATTTTCTATCGTCTCTGCATTGCCTGGCTCCTGATTTCCAAATTGATTGCAGGGTACACCTATGACGACCAATTTCTTATCATAGGAATCCTGCAACTTTTGCAAATCTTTGTATTGCTTAGTAAACCCACATTTGGAGGCTACGTTTACAAACAATATTTTTTTCCCTTTATATTCGGATAAATCAATAGGTTCGTTTTGCAAATTATGTATTGAGATGTCATAAATCGAGGTTTTCTCATAAGTTTTATCCTTTTTAGCAGAAAAAAGAAGAGGTATTTTAGCTTTATTACTAAGTTTCATTATGATTCTTTTAAAATTTTAATAAACTACTATACAGACATTATAACAAGCAAGCGCTATATGAGATGCTTCTTTTAAGTATTTAAATAGTTTTGCAGCTCTGCAATCTTACTTGTTGTATTAAAAGCTCCTCCATAATAAGAGGTTACGGTGGACGAGGTGTCATCTTTTATTCCTCTAGACGATACACACAGATGTTTTGCATCTATAATTACTGCGATATCTTCGGTCGAAAGGATTTGTTTTAAGTCCATCGCAATCTGGTTCGTTAAGCGCTCCTGAACTTGTGGTCGTTTTGCATAGTATTGTACAATTCGGTTGAGTTTGGATAGACCAATTACTTTACCCGAAGAAATATAAGCAATATGGGCTTTACCAATGATTGGCACAAAGTGATGCTCACAGTTAGAATAAAAAGTAATATTTTTTTCTACCAGCATCTGATTATATTGATACTTATTCTCAAACAGTGCTATTTTAGGTTTATTCTTTGGATTTAAACCTGAAAAAATTTCATCGATATACATTTTTGCCACACGATTAGGTGTCCCTCGCAAAGAATCATCGCTTAAGTCTAATCCCATCACACTCATAATTTGTCTGAACAACTCGGCAATCTGTTCCTTTTTTTCTTCATCAGATAGTAAGAAGGCATCAGAACTCATAGGAGTTTCAATCCCAGTAAAAATATGATCATCGCCTATTTCTTCTTCTGTAAAACTGCTAAGATTATTCTCTTTATAGAGGGTATTCAACATAGTTTCTTGGTGTTTCATATAATATTATTTTTATTTCCAACTCCGAATCTATCTGTTCAACCAGAATATTGTATATCACCATTGCTATATTTTCGGCAGTTGGATTCAAATTAGCAAACTCAGGCACATCGAGATTTAAATTTTTATGATCAAACCTGTTCAGTATATACTTTTTGATGATATCTGATATTATTTTAGTATCGATTACATAACCGGTTTCTGTATCGCAGTATCCAATAATTTTTACCTCTAGCTCATAATTATGACCGTGATAGTTTGGATTATTGCACTTTCCGAATATCCTCTGATTCTTTTCATCACTCCAGTGTGCATTATGAAGTCTGTGAGCAGCATTAAAGTGTTCTCTTCTTACGATTGCTGTCTTTCTTTTATTTCCTATTGATGTCATATAGATTTATTTGAAAAATCACGTAATTGCTTATCTGCTCAAAGCACATTTATAATGTTATAGTTCTTAAGTGAAGCAAAAGTAATTATTTTGTTTAATGATTTGTGTTAAATGTTAAACAAAATATTGAGATTATTTTGTGAATATGTTTGCGCAAGCTCTATCTACTTAGTAAGTTTTTGGCAAAAGAGTCTTGTTCTGGATGGTTTTCTGTAAATATGGTACAAATAATTTCTGTGAGTTTGAATGCGTATACTAAAAATCTTAAATGAATTCTCTTGATTCGCTTTCGATGGTTTTTTCTGAAATACTTTAATTCTTTTATACATTATTGATAAAATGTATCCGGGGCCTGTTGAGATGCAAGGATACTATATCGATCTTAACAGCTCTAATATTACGAAGAACTGGTTTGATGTGATAGCAGAAGTTTTGATACCTATTTTCATAGCACAGTCTATCTCTAAAATTAATATCTATCCAATAGGATGTGATAGCTTAGCTAAATCTGAAAACTTGAAGCCTTTTTAGAGAATGAACCAGCAACTTTTATTGTAATGAACTTAACTTTTGGACAACACCTTTTATAAGTACAAGTACATCATTATATTTATATCGTTTTGACATAAATTATTTTTCGCCATCCTGTGCGAGACCGGCGTGATCATAACTTAAAACAGCACTTAATTTCCATAGTTTATCTTCTAACACCCAAACCGAAGTGAATTTTGCAATTCCCGTCCGTAAATCTTCTTTACCGCTTTCTCTGATATAAAAATAATGTACTCCTGATTGAATAGCGCCATACAGTTCTCCATTGTCATATAGCGGATAAACCATTAAGCTCCCATCTTTCAATTTTCGGATTGGTTTTTTGCCGGACGTCACACAGATATTATCTCTAGTATTTTGCATAAACAATTGCGCATCCTGATAACCTCCTTTATCATGATAAAATTTGAGATCATCTGCAATATGTGTTTTAAGATAATTCAAATCACATTGATTAAAGCCTCGCTCAAAGAATATACTATCCTGTGTCTTGAGCTCAATAAATAGGTCAGAGGTTTTTGAAATTTGCGCCTGCGCACTTGTCAAGAAAACTGTGGAAAATACGAGCATTAAAAATTGTTTCATCATCTTATTATTTTTTATCAAAGATGAGAAATTGATACTTTTTGATATCAAAATTTAACCCGCCAATACCACGACAACATTGTGACAGCCCTAGATAACATTAAAACTTAAGTGAATTCTAAGCTTTTTTTGCTTATCAATTGCCGCTGTATTTCTAAGTATAATAAATACATTAATTAACACTAACAAAATCATAACAAGTATTGTAAATTCATTACCGGCACCAATCCATTTTTTTAAAAAAATACTTAGCATAAAAGTGATAATAGCAACTATCGTATATACGATTTGTAACGAAACAATTTGTCTGGTTAGAGGATTAAACTGCTTTACGAGAAACATGATTACTAACGGAAGTACAATGTTGGCCGGGGGCAAAAACGTAACCACTACTGAAGATAAATTGATGACTTTTATCCAAGTATAATTTGTAGTGTCTGGTAGCTCGCGAGTACTAAGTAGCTCATTCACTTCACTGTCAAGTGCTTTTGCCAGAGCTTTCAAGGTGTGTCCTTTGGGCTCCACACCCGATTCAATTCGCTGTATCGTTCTAATTGACAGTCCTGACTTAGTCGCTAACTCTTCTTGTGTTAAGTTTAGGTGTTCTCGTTTTCTTTTTAGCTTAGACATTTTATTCCTATGAATTCTACTGTGTTTTCAATCTTAAATGTGTTTATTGTAAGATAAAACGCTTGTTTTTCATCTTCCATTAGATAATAACTAGCTATTAATCACTGTACGTTTGTTTACAGGAAAAAGATATGTTATAGTTATACCACTAAACTACAAAGATTTTGTAAAAGATGTTGAAGTATCTCTTCAGGTTTTATTGCACTACCAAACTTAGATAAAAGGATAGTTTTGGCTGCAAGGAGTTGCATTTTCTAAAGAATCATCTCATGTGATCGCTGCCCTCTATTTTCTTTATAATCATAGTAAAAAAGTTTTTGAACGAGTCTGATAGAAAACTAGCTACGAGTAGAAATTTTTCCTGATGGACGCTACCAATAACAAACTAAAACCATCTTTAGTTCAAATATATATTGAATACGTGACTATAAAAAATTATCTAGCGTTTTTGGACTTATTCTGTTCGCTGTAGCTTTCGAGTGATAAAGCAAACTGCATTAGCTCCATATCTGCATGTATTCCATAATTACTACTTAAACACCCTTTGAGGCCATCATTGCAAGCAATCAAAAATAAAATGGAAGCGTCACTAGGGTCACTTAACCCTTCATGTCTGGAATACGATACTAATAAACAGTCGTGTTTGCTGTATCCTTTACCTGATTCCCGATTATAGATCATATCATCTTTGAATAAAAAATCTACGGTAAATCCCTGATTTTTTGCTGTCTGGATATCCTCAAGAAGTGTTTTATATGGTGATAGTTTCATGATTATTTAATTTCAAATTATATAAAAATACAGCTGATACTCGACTAAATATTGGTCATCTTTTGTTACAAATAAATTGAAATAACAATTTCGGAAATAAAAAATCGGTGAGGGCTTTTAAGGAAATGTGACCTTATCTAAAAATGATGTTATCGCAGGTTTCGAGATTCAATCTCTTTATAATTAATTGCACTACCTCCTCCGGATTTCTTGCAGCACCTAATTTTTCTTCATTCAAAAACAGTTCATTACTTTTGCTTTCCCAAATAAAAGTATTTCCACCAGATTTAATGATCCTGTTTTTGTCATTGGATGTAATCCGAAAGGCTTCAAACTTATGATCATATTTTACCCCTGCAGGATAATATAGCTCTGTTACAAACTGAGTATTTCCTTTTTCAAAAACATGACACACGCAATCTCCAATATCCTTACGTTCAGAAACCCGGACCATGTTATTCTGAATGATTTTCCACTGCCCTTTTTGTAAAGAAGCAACAATATTCATAAGAATTGTTCCTTTTTCTGCGATTTTATCGTCTATTAAAGATTCGAAGTCCAGTAATACAGAAAGGGTTCCTGCGGTTTCCTTCTGTACATTATACAGAACTTTATTCATCTCTAATTTCAGACTATAATTACTATCTTCTAAGATATCATTTAATTGAATTTTAATATCACCTTTAGTGTAACTTTTCTTTACAATAGCACCTGACAGCTTAACATACGTTGTATTTCCCAAGTACTGTTCACTATAGAGATTTAAAACTTTTTCAGCGGTATTATCCTTTTCCAACGAGTTCATATACTTTATATAGGATGCTACGATTTCGATCACAGGATCAGAGGTAACTGCACTCTTTGCAGATACGGTTTTACATAACAAAGTGACCATACAGCATAGTAAAATATAAGATTTTTTCATAGTTTTTACGTTTTAGAATTATAAGACATAACTTACTTATTTTTAGAAAGGTATCTTCTTAAAACACCTCCTTTAATGTGATTTACATCATATTCAATAACAAAAGCGTTAGGGTCAATCTGATCGATAATCTTATTAATCTTCCCAATCTCGATTCGGTTTATAATGGTATGGATTACTTCAAAATTTTGAGTCTTTCCTTGCTTGCCATATCCATGAACTGCGTTAAACACAGTCAAACCTGATCCTAACCTAGTTGTAATAGCTTCTTTGACCTGATCATATTTTTTAGAGACGATCATCACTCCAATGAAATTTTCGAATCCCTCAATAGTGAGGTCTGTTATTTTAGCAGTAACTAAAAATGCCAAAATAGAATACATAGCAGTTTCTTTTGAAACAATGATCGCCGTAATAATAAAGAGTATAGAATTAAAAAATAAGGTCACTTTTCCTATACCTAAACCAAAATGTCTATTAAGATAAATCCCTAAAATTTCGGATCCATCCAGAACGGCTTCATTTTTTATTGTTATTCCTATTCCTAAACCTAAAAAGAGGCCTCCAAAAATTGAAGTCAATAGTTTATCACTCGTGACTACTTCAAAATTTTCAAACTGAATAAAAACTGCAAAACTAATGATACTGATTAAAGATTTAAAAACCATATATTTAGAAATGGTGAAATACGCTAAAATCAGAAACGGAATACTAAGCAGTAGCAATACAATGGATATATTAATATCAAATAAGCTGTTCAATAAGATTGCGATACCAGTAACACCACCATCCAGAAAACCATTAGGTAAAAGAAAAGCCTTTAATCCAATACTAGCTAATAGTACGCCCAACGCAATTTGTATACACTCATAAAAACTTTGCGCAATTTGATCTCTATGGGTGGAAGTGTGTTTATTCATTTTATTTTTTATTCAAAAACAGTTATATAATCTGCTATGGCATCCGACTGTATTGGATCCATCTGTATGATCGGGATCGAATACAGAATAGGCATATTAGAGTGGTATATCTCTCTAAGGCGATCGTTTAAGTTATTGAATTGCAAAGACCTTATAATTCCTGAAACCACGGTCTTCTTTGATCGGCTTGTTTGGTTTTTAACATCAATTTTAGCTTCAATATAGTTTTCAATGATCATCGCCGTCAAAAGATATTTCCCTCTTAATAAAAATTCTATAATTTCATCAGCTTGCGATTTTCCCTCCGGGATAATAAACACTTTAACCATCGTATTTCGATTTAAGATTTATAGCTGGATATCTCTAAATTTTTCGATTTTAAAATTTGGGATAGTTCCTCTAACGGTATTTCAAGAAAGTAGTTCCCAGAATACGTAGGGCACACCGTGCAGTCATTAAAATAGAATTTTATATTAGTGGATTCAATAACAAAATTACTTTTAAATTCTTCAAATTTATCCTGAGTCAACTCCCAACAATCATAGAAAGAATCTTGCCCTCTTATTCTTGCTTGTAGCTCTTGATTTAGTTTAAATAGTAAGAAATCTTCACTATTATTCTTAAATAAATTGTTATAAGTAAGAAACGCACCTTTTTTTAAGTCATAATTTAAACCTTTGAACATAAATGAATTATGATGTTCATCTTCGTAGTAATTTGTTTTATACAAAAGAATGCTCAAGAAGCGATCGTTCTTGGTATAAATTTTATAATCAATATTTCTTCTCCTTCTTTCTGCATTTTGATACAAGGGATCACAAGATAGTTCATCATTTTGAAGTACTTGCTGGATGGATTTATCTGTTTTTAAATAATTTTCTTGTATAAAAGAATTGAAATTACTGAACAAGGGATTATAGCGTTCGTCTAAGTGAGGATATTTATAATCAAGTATCAAACTACTTTCAGCTGCATAGAATTTTTTAGTACTAAGAAAGTTATTGCCAATCACTTGATCCTTTTTGCCAGACCACTCTCCAGACTCGGTTTTAGCGTGTTTATCAGCTGTTGCTACTCTATTATTAATTTGGTCCAAAGAGCCTAAGCGAGTATCATTAAACTCTGATTTACAGGATAAAAGGAGGGTTATTGTTGCTATAAAAATAATCTTTTCCATTTTAATAGATTTTAAGTGTTCGTATATTTTAATGCAAACTTCTACAAAATGTTTTATATATTTTTATTTATATTTACAATACTTAACATAAAATAAATTTATGATAAATTCTAAACTAAGCATTACTATTTCCTAATCTGGGTATATTAATCTGAATAGGGAGATCTATAATATTTGCTCCTAAAAAAACAAGCTAACACCCAGAATACCTTATAAATAGAAATAGTTCCATACAAACTCGTGATGACTGATTATAGAGTATTGAATCTTTTTTCTATTACTAAATTCTTTTCTTGTCTCAAATACTCAAGAAAAGCAGAGGCAACCAACGAGAACTTTTTATTTTTGAGCCAAATCATATGCCAGGTAGATTTAATGGGAAATCCTTTTACGGGAATAATTTGTAAGTGACCTGCTTTAAGTTCATTTCGTATTCCTATTAATGGCATAATAGAATATCCAAGTCCCGAAATAACGGCTTGCTTGACAGCTTCATTAGAGGTGAGTTCCATTTTTTTACTTACGGGGAGATTGTTCTTTTCAATAAATCGTTCCATCGTGTATCTGGTTCCAGATCCCTGCTCACGATAAATTAAAGGAAATTCTGAAAAAATGGATGTATCGTAGGGGCCCTCTTTAAAGCTTTTATCCTTATTACCAACTAAAAATAGTTGGTTCTCCATCAATTCAATTTTTTCAATTTGAAGTTTATCGGGAAGTACAGATACTAATGAAAAATCTACAGTATTTTTTTCTAAACTACTAACGACTTTAGCTTTATTTGTTACATCAAGAATCAATTCAATCTCTTTATGTTGATTCATAAAATCAGATAGGAAATAAGGCATAATATATTTTCCGGTTGATACAACAGAAATTTTTAATACTCCTGATAATTTACCTTGATATGCCAAGGCCTTATAATTTATTTCTTTTACTTCTTCTAAAATTTTCTTTGCGGCTTGTGCTATTTCTTTTCCGAAATCAGTGACATATAATTTTCTTCCTATCACTTCTGTCAAAGGAATGGGAAATTGGTCTTGAAAATTTCTCAGTTGAATAGAAACCGCTGGTTGTGTAAGATGTAGCTCTTCAGAAGCTTTTGTTATACTCTGCTTTTCAACTATTTTGGAAAAAATATGCAATTGATGCAATGTGTAGTTCATAAAACAATTTTATATTAATCATTATAAATATAAATAAAAATAAATGAACTTTATTCTTTAATTTAGAATAATGAAAAATGGTTTTCAGGTAATTTAAAAACATACAAGATGAAAAAGGTATATAGCTTCTGGACGATATGTGTAGTTACGATCATGATTACTTACGGTAATATTCCCAATAATGAATTTACCCAAAACTCAAATATATGCAACGACAGTTTATTTCAGTTCAACGAACATAGACATGATGCTAATTTAAAATATGAGTTTGTCAACCATATAAAATTTAAAAAGATCGTATACTTTGTCAGTATCGAGTTAAGAATTTCTGAATCCAGTATTTCGACACTACTTAATTCTAAAATCAAAAAAGAATTAGATAAAATTAAAGCTCAAGATGATCATTTAAATAATTTACTCACTAAGAAGCGTTCTCAGTATCAATTATATAAAGTTGCTCTATTCGGACAAGCAACAAACCCGGTAAATATAGCCACAAACCCACATAAACTACAACCTCCAAGAATAGAAGGTGTTGGCCTTAGACTTAGATTTTAAAAATATTTTCAAAAGGTTAACAAATAATGAGTATGTAAATAAAAAAAATGATAGCTATGAAAACTAAAATTCTTCTTCTAATTGGGTTCTTGGGATTATACACCAATTGTGCAGTAATACGTCCCGGCGAAGCTGGGGTAAAACAAACGCTGGGTAAATTCTCAGATAAAGTTTCTACTCAAGGCACTATATTGTATAATCCTTTGATAAGCAAAGTAATCAAAGAATCGACACAGACTAATAATATAAAACTTATTCTTAGTCTACCGAGTAAAGAGGGACTTAGCGTAAACTCTGAGATCTCAATTCTATACCGTTTAGAACAAAACAAAATACCCTCGGTATTAGAAAATTTGGGTCAGGGATATGAATCCATAATCACCAGTGTTTTCAGATCTGCTTCTTCTGATGTGTGTGCGCAATTCTTTGCTAAGGATATGCATTCAGGCATGCGTGCGAAAATAGAGGAAGAGATAAAATTTAAAATGGAAGAAAATCTCAAAAAACAAGCTGATGGTATCGAGCTTATTGCTGTTCTAATGAAACGAATACAATTACCCAGAGGATTGGCTAATTCTATTGAACGAAAGTTACAAGCAGAACAAGATGCCATGCGAATGGAGTTTGTAATACAGCAGGAAAAATTGGAAGCTGAGAGAAAAGTAATTAGCGCTGAAGGTGAAAGAAACGCTCAAAAAATACTTTCTGAAGGATTGACACAAGAAATAATCAAAATTCGAAGTATAGAGGCTTTCAACAAATTATCTGAATCTCCCAATAGCAAGGTAATCATTACTGATGGAAAAACACCTCTATTGATCGATTCCGGAGAATAGAAAAAGAATTGTCAACTCAGTATCGGCTTATATTCTATTCAAAAAACATGTTCAAAAGATGTCTTAAAAGTTAGATTTAAGATGTTTTAAAAGGATTATGAATTTTATAATTCAATTGTAGCGGTAGTGTCAAAAAATTGTAAACTTCTCCTTATAGTGTGAAAGATACCAATGTTCAATTATTCAAAAACAATGTTTGAAATGAGTTTACTACCGTAATCAGTAAGATTAAAACATTTGACCACAGAGAGATTAACTATCGTTGACCTCTCTGTGTGTCTTTTTGCAAACCTGCCAGCAAGAAAATAGAAGACCACAAGTTATCGTTCTGGTTCTTTATTTGGTTCTCTGATTTTAGTAACCACGAGGTGACTAACTAATGTTGGTTCCTTTCAACATACGATTGCAGATAAAAAAGCTTTCTTTCTTATTACTGGATTCACTACGTTGATCCCTGCAACGCTCCGCGTTGAAAATCACAAAAAGAATTACTTAGCTATCTTCAAAAAAAGAAGCGAGCTTCATTTTTTGAAACTCGCTTCGCAATTCACCTTTTTTGTGATTTATTCGTGACCGCGGAGGGATTCAAACCCCCAACCCTCAGAGCCGAAATCTGATGCGCTATTCAGTTGCGCCACGCGGCCTAATATTTTGTTTTTAAGATAATTTTGCTTTTACTATTGTTGAGATCGTTTTACCATCTGCTTTACCCGTTAGTTGTGCATTTGCCCGCCCCATTACTTTACCCATATCCTTCATACCTTCTGCACCGGTTTTTGCAATGATATCCTCCACAACCTTCTCTATTTCAGCCTCGCTCAACTGCTCAGGCAAAAATTGAGAAATCACTTCGGCTTGTGCCAGTTCTGGTTCAGCCAAATCATTTCTATGCTGCTCTGTAAAAATTGCTGCGCTGTCCTTACGTTGTTTTACTAATTTTTGAAGTAATTTTAATTCTTCACCATCAGATAATGTCTCCTTGTTAGATCCACTTTCCGTTTTCGCTAATAAAATGGCAGATTTTATCGCACGTAATGACGTTAATGCGTTTGTATCTTTGGCTTTCATTGCCTCTTTCATTGCTGTCATTACTTTTTGCTCTAAACTCATGATGATAATTACTTTTAAACTAATTATTATTGGAATGCGAAGATAAAAAATAAACCGATATTCTAAAGGTAGAATATCGGTTATCTGCATTTTTTTACAAATGCTGAGTTAGTCCACATTATCATGAAGAAACGAATTGTTTCTTCGTAGTTGTATCTCATCATTTTCATCGGTCCCCAGACTTGTGCGTGACAAGCCTGAAGCATCCGGTCGTGAGTCTACATCTATGCCAGCTCTTTTATAAGCCGGTTCCTTCTCGATCTCCTCTATATTGGAGCTATTTCTGAATTTATAATTAAATTCTTTCATTTTTGCACGTCGTTCTGCAGCACGCGCTCTTAAGGTTTCTGAAATTGGTTGATCGACGGGATCTACGTTTTCTGTACTGGCTTTCTCCTCCGGTTCTTGTGTAATAGTTTTCTTTTCGAACACTATCTCTTCATCTTCTTCAAGAACTTGAGCTGCTGGTTTAGCTTCGGACAAACGTTTCTCCTCTTCCATATAGTCTTCAAGACTATACTTGCGCACCTCATTATGCTGCATCTCTGGCGTAGGTACAACTTCTATCGGATCGTTGACTTCAACATTTAAAATATCATCTGTTAAATCAAAAACAATTGGTTTTTCATCCTCAACTTGTCTCTTAATCTCAGTATGGGGTGTTTCCTTAGGCTCTTCAACCGATTTCTTATCTTGCTGTACAGGCATATCAAAAGCCAATGTAAATTGATCTTCCTTGCTCTGCTCTGCCTCTAATTCTTCTCTAGCATCTTTTGCATCATTCACTTCAATTTGATTGATAATATCTTGTGCATTGATAATTACAAAATCATCATCCTTAGAAAAAGGTCGTACCACCTCGTAATCCACGTCGATATTTTTCAAGAATTCTGTAGTTGGTATATATTCAGATTTGTTATTATTTTTCTTAGGCTCGTCTTCTTCGAGTAATGTATGTTTAATAATAGGATCTGGTTTCACTTCTTCCTTCTTGGGGAGCGGTGCATATATTGGGGTACTATTACTTGTTGATTTAGGAGTGAGATTTTGTGTTAATGCGCGTTGCTCATCATCCAGGGTATGGATAATCTTTTTAGTTTCAGTATTAACGATCTCATCTTGTTGCTCTACATTAAAACCAGTCGCAATAACAGTTACTGAAATAGCATCTTCTAACGATTCATCCTCTCCTACACCCATGATGATATTAGCTCCATGTCCTGCTTCTTGCTGTATATGATCATTGATTTCTCCTATCTCATCAATAGTAATTTCTTCTTTACCAGAAACAATAAGCAACAATACGTTTTTAGCCCCGGTAATCTTGTTATCATTTAATAAAGGTGAATCCAGCGCTTTCACAATAGCATCATGAGCACGTTTGGCACCAGAGGCATTAGCAGAGCCCATTATTGCCGTACCACTATTGCTTAGTACTGTTTTAGCATCACGTAAGTCAATATTTTGAGTATAATGATGCGTTATTACTTCGGCAATACCTCTAGAGGCCGTTGCCAAAACTTCGTCTGCTTTGGAGAATCCAGCTTTAAAACCTAGGTTCCCGTATACTTCTCTTAATTTATTATTATTAATTACTACAAGAGAATCTACTTGAGCACGTAATTTTTCTACTCCTAATTGTGCCTGCTCGTTACGCATTCGGCCTTCAAACTGAAACGGAATCGTAACAATCCCGACAGTTAAAATATCCAACTCTCTTGCCATTTTGGCAATAATCGGAGCGGCTCCGGTACCGGTACCACCTCCCATTCCTGCAGTTATAAAAATCATCTTGGTATTTGTATCCAACATTCTTTTTATTTCTTCATAGCTCTCTACTGCAGCTTTTTCTCCCACTTCAGGATTAGCCCCTGCTCCTAACCCCTCGGTTAAGGAAACACCTAATTGTATTTTGTTAGGAATCGGACTGTTGTCTAATGCCTGTGAATCTGTGTTACAGATGACAAAATCTACTCCTTTAATTCCCTGCTGAAACATATGATTGATAGCATTGCTACCGCCTCCTCCAACACCAATCACTTTGATCACATTAGATTGATTCTTAGGCAAATCAAACGAAATATTTTCAAATTCTTCATTACTACTCATAACTGCTAATTTTATGGTTCTCTTACTTTTCTTTTCCTTTTTCTTCTTTCTTTTTTTTACCTTAAAAATTAAGGTTATCTATTCCGCATTATCCAAAAACTCTTTGAATTTTTCGGTCCATTTTTCCAGTATATTTCTACGTGGTTTAGAAATAGTTTCGGTAGCGACGGGTTCCTCATGATGTTCTGAATCCATCGTTTGTTCTGTCTCTGTCTGAACACTTTCCTGTGCCATTGCTTCTCTTGAATCTATAGCACGTTGCTTTTTGAGATGGGTCAAACTATCCATAACTAATCCTACTGCTGTAGCGTACATTGGACTTGTGGTCTCAGAATCGCTATCACCCGCCAAATGTTCGTTTGGATACCCGATTCGTGTATCCATACCAGTGATATATTCTACCAATTGTTTTAAATGCTTCAGCTGTGCTCCGCCACCGGTAAGTACGATCCCTGCAATTAATTTCTTTTTTGGGGATTCGTGTCCATAATTTTTGATCTCCAAAAATACCTGCTCTACAATTTCAACGACGCGTGCATGGATAATTTTGGATAAATTCTTTAAGGTGATTTCCTTTGGCTCTCTACCTCGAAGTCCTGGGATCGAAACGATTTCATTCTCCTTGTTCTCACCGGGCCAAGCGGATCCGAATTTGATTTTCAGCAACTCTGCCTGTTTCTCAATAATTGAGCATCCTTCTTTAATATCTTCAGTAATTACATTACCTCCAAACGGAATAACCGCTGTGTGGCGAATGATCCCATCCTTAAAAATGGCTAAATCTGTCGTTCCTCCACCTATATCAATAAGTGCGACTCCTGCTTCTTTCTCTTCCTGACTTAATACAGCATTTGCAGATGCCAAGGGCTCCAAGGTAACATCTGACAATTCTAACCCTGAACTTTTTACACAACGTCCGATGTTACGAATTGAGGTTACCTGACCAACCACTACATGAAAATTCGCTTCCAAACGACCTCCATACATACCCACCGGCTCTTTAATTTCGGCTTGACCATCAACTTTATATTCTTGTGGTAAAACATGTAAAATTTCTTCGCCCGGTAACATTACTAATTTATGCACTTGATTACAAAGTGTGTCTATATCATTTTCATCGATTACAGCATCAGCATTAGGCCGTGTGATATAATCACTATGCTGAAGACTTCTGATGTGCTGCCCGGCTATACCAACCGTTACTTTTTCTATTTTGACTCCCGAAACACTTTCAGCTTCTTGGACTGCTTGTTGTATTGATTGAATAGTCTGAGTTATATTATTTACTACCCCGCGGTGCACACCTAAACTTTTAGATTTCCCTACACCTAATACCTCCATCTTACCGTACTCATTGTACCGTCCGGCCATAGCAACAATCTTAGTTGTTCCTATATCTAGACCTACCGCTATTTCCTTTTCTACCTCTTTCATTGGTATTATTTTTTTGTACACACAACTTGATTATCAAACTGAAGGCTTACTTTTTTGTAAGCATTTAAAGTTTTGTCCTTTAATGCTTTTTGATAGAAAGCTTTAAAATTGTCAATTTTATTGTCTAACAGTTCAATTTTTCCTAAAACGATGGTAAACGTGTATACCCGCAATCCCATTTCGTATGCTCCTTCTTGATTTTTAGTTACGCTTACTATATGCTTTTTTAAAAAATCATCCTCCTGAATTTTAATCAGTAAAGGATAAATTTCTTTCACTTCTCTTTCAGACACGTTATAAATCATAGGTACGTGTGCTGCATGGTTTTTGGATAATGGCATCATCTCTCCTGTAGCATCTACATAAAAAGGTGTTGTTGCATTAATCCTAGCAATTGGGGTGCGTTGCTTTATTTTAACCTTAAGTTCTCCACTTACAGTTAGATACACATCTGAATTTTCTATCATACGGTGTGCATCCAATTCTTTTTCCACTATATTCAAAACTAAAGTTTCTTTACCCACGCTCGTCACTCCATCAGAATTTTGTATCAACAATTTATTAACCGTATTTTCATTGATGTATGGATTCTGTTCTTCGATAAATTCTATGCGTACTTTGTTAATAGTTCTTTCCTCATTTCGCTTTTTTGTAAAAGCAAATAAGACGATTATTAATGTCAACAATCCTACGTATTTCAAATAGTGCATTATTCTCTTCATACAAGCAGGGCTTTTCTAATTGATGCTACTTCAGCTCCTATATCTCCCGCCCCGATGGTAACAATGACATCGGCATCAGATGCTGTTATTTCTGAAATTAACTCATGTTTTGCTATTACTTTTTTCTTTTCACCTGTCATCATCCCTGCCAACCACTCTGATGTCACTCCAGGTATCGCAACTTCTCGTGCGGGATAGATATCTAATAATAATATTTCATCAAACAAGCTCAAACTATCAGCAAATGCCTGTGCAAAATCTCTTGTTCTGCTATACAGATGGGGTTGAAAAACACCCAACACCTTTTTATCTGGATGCATCTCTCGTACCGCTTGATGCAATGCACTAATCTCTGTAGGATGATGGGCATAATCATCAATAAGGATCTTATCTTCATTTTTAAGCTGATAGCTAAATCTACGCTGCACACCTTTAAATGTTGATAAAGCCTTTACCAATTTTTCGGTTGGGGAACCGTATAATAGTGCTATGGCAAAGGCTGTAATCGCATTCAATAGGTTGTGATTGCCCGGTAGTGTAAGCTCAATATTTTCTATGTATTCTGAAGGTGTTTTAAGGTCAAAAATATAAGTTCCATTATCAATACGAATGTTTTGTGCACTATAATCAGATGCATCGTTTAAACCAAACGTTAATCCCTTCAAGGACACCCCGGAAGCTACTAAAAGATGCTCTTTGGTTCTATTAGCAAATTCTATAAAAGACTGTTCTAGTTGACTCGCTTCCTCGTATATATCGAGATGATCAGCATCCATTGAGGTTATTGCTGCTATATCCGGATAAAGCTGTAAAAATGATCGATCAAACTCATCTGCTTCTACCACTACCACATCGTTTCCTTCCAGAATCAGATTGGAATTATAATTTTCACTTATACCGCCTAAAAACGCAGTAACTTTGGCGCCACTTGCTTTTAACAGATGTGCCAAAATTGCCGTTGTAGTAGTCTTCCCATGAGTACCAGCTACTGCAAGCGTATAGGTCCCTTTGGTTATTATTCCTAATACTTCAGCTCGTTTTTTCACATTGAAACCTTTTTCTTTAAAATAATTGAGTTGCACGTGGTCTTTGGGTACCGCTGGCGTGTAAACAACTAAAGTATCCTCTTTGTTCAAAAATTCCTGAGGCACACTAGCCACCAAGTCGTTAAATTGAATCGTTATCCCCAATTCCTGAAGCTCAGAAATAAGAGGCGTAGGTGTTTTATCGTATCCCGCAACTGCTTTTTCGCTAAACTTAAAGTATCTAGCCAATGCGCTCATCCCGATACCACCGATACCGATAAAATAAATGTTTTTTATATGATCTAAAGTAGTATTCATTTTACTTCTCGTCTCGCTTCTTTTCTATAATTTTTTCAACTTCATCCACAATCTCCATGGTTGCATTGGGCAGTGCTAACTTTTGTATTGCTCTACTTAAATTTTTCTGTAATTCGGGGTCTTCAACAAGACCAGTGATTGTTTTTTCGAACGCTGCGTCCAAATCCTTTTCTCTAATTAATAATGCTCCTTTTTGATCTACAATGGCTTGAGCATTTTTCGTTTGATGATCTTCAGCTACATTAGGCGACGGAATAAAAAGTGTCGGCTTGCCTACCAAACATAGTTCCGATACCGACCCAGCGCCTGCTCTTGACAGGATGATATCTGCACTCGCATAGGCTAAATCCATCGTCTCGATAAATTGATGCACCTGCACTTCATCCCGATCATTATACTTTTTATATTCTTCAAAATATAGCTTACCACATTGCCATACAATTTGAATATTTTTTTCTTTAAAAAAATCCAGTTTTGACTCAATCAGTTGATTTATTCTTCGCGCTCCTAAACTCCCGCCCAAAATCAATAACGTAGTTTTACCTGCCATTAAGCCATATACTTCTCGTCCTTTTTGCTGCTTCCCCTCCAAATTCAAAAGATCTTGACGCACCGGATTACCTGTTACTTGTATTTTCTCCTTCGGAAAAAATCGCTCCAAACGTGGATATGCCACACATATTCGATCCGCACTCTTTGCCAACCATTTATTTGTGATCCCAGGATACGAATTTTGTTCCTGCAGCAGCGTAGGCACATCAGCACTTGCTGCCATTCTTAATAATGGTCCGCTTGCAAAACCACCTGTTCCTATTGCTATATCAGGCTTGAATTTTTTGATTATTTTTTTGGATGTGAACAAACTACTCAGCAATTTAAATGGAAACATTAGATTACTCCATGTCAATTTACGTTGTACACCACTGATCCATAAACCTTTTATCGGATATCCCGCATTTGGCACCTTTTGCATCTCCATTCTATCCTTGGCCCCAACAAAAAGTATTTCAGCTTCAGGATAACGACGCTTAATTTCGTTTGCAATCGCAATTGCCGGATAGATATGTCCTCCCGTTCCGCCTCCTGATAATATGACTCTTGGTGCTGTTTTCATACCACTTCACTTAATATTTCCAGGGCATCCTTGTCATCAGAGCTCTCTTGCATCATATTTTCTTTTTCCAAAATCTCTTCTCGGTTGGAACTAACGCTTAACACAATTCCTATAGCTAAGCATGTCATCCATATAGAAGATCCACCACTACTAATCAAAGGTAATGTCTGCCCTGTTACCGGAAACAATTCTACAGCCACGGCCATATTAATAAATGCCTGAAAAACGATTGGCAACCCTACACCAATAACCAACAATTTGCCAAATACATCAGCACTTTTATGGGCTACAATTACAATTCTAAATAATAAAAGTGCATATAAAAGCATCAAGAACAAGCCTCCAAAAAGGCCCCATTCTTCTACTATGATCGCATATATAAAATCTGAAGAGGATTGCGGTAAGAAATTGCGTTGTACACTCTTACCCGGTCCTTTACCTAATAACTCTCCGCGGGCGATAGCAATTTTCGCTCGTTCAATTTGATAGTCTTCCTCGGTATCCGTATCATCTACAAAATTTTCGACGCGACTAACCCAAGTATCTACCCGGTTAGGAAAGACGCCAGGAAAAGCTTTGGCAAAAAGCACAAAAAAAGCTAACACGACAAATCCTGATCCTAATACTACTGTTATATACCGTAACGGATAGCCTCCCAGAAAAACCAGAACAATTACCATTGCAAACAAGATCGCAGCAGTTGAAAAGTTAGCTGGAAGAATCAGCATTAAAATAATGAAAACCGGTAGCCACAATGGCAATAAAGTTTCTTTAAAGGTAACTGACTTATCCTTAATTTTTGTCAAATATCGTGCTACAAAAGCCATCAAAACAACTGCCGACAAGGTAGACGTTTGAAAAGTAACACCCACAAACGGTAATCTAATCCATCGACTTGCATTCGCGCCTTCAATAGTGGTGTTTTGTGCCATTGTAAGTAAAAGCAGTATTACTATGACCGGAAGCATAATAATCGAGAGGCCTTTAAAATAGTGATAAGGAATTTTATGAACCCAATACATTATTCCGAAGCCAAGAGCTAGATGGGCAAAGTGTTTTACTAAGAAACCGAACGTATCACCATCCCCATATAAATATGCCAGATTGCTACTCGCACTATATACAGGTAGAAAGGAGAAGATCGCCAATAAAGCAGCAACCGCCCAAATCATTCTATCTCCCTTTATATTTCTAAGCACGCTTTTCATATAGCTACTTCTTAATTTTTACTTTAACCTCTTAAAGTTCTCTTACAGCTTCTTTGAACTGTCTTCCACGATCCTCGTAATTTGTAAACAAATCAAAGCTTGCACAAGCTGGTGACAAAAGCACATTATCGTTTCGCTCCGCCATTTTATATGCATATTGAACAGCCTCTTTCATTGATTGTGTTTCGACGATATTATCTACGCAATTCCCAAAAGCATTGATGATTTTACTATTGTCGACTCCCAAACAAATAATAGCTTTCACTTTTTCATTAATCAAGGCATACAATTCTGAATAGTCATTACCCTTATCTACACCTCCAACAATCCATATGGTCGATGATTTCATCGCATCTAAGGCATAAAATGTAGCATTCACATTGGTAGCTTTGGAATCATTGATATACTGAACATTATTTATTTTCAATACATTTTCTAGTCGATGCTCTACCCCATGGAAGTTCTCCAAACATTCTCTAATAGTATTCTTTCTAATACGTAAAAGTTGCGCAACTGTGGCTGCTGCCATGGCGTTTTTTACGTTGTGATTTCCTTTTAAAGCTAAATCTGCTGTTGGCATAATAAATTTCTTATTATTAACTGTTATTATAATATTTTCGTTTTCTAAATACGCTCCTTCTTCAATTCTGTTCTTGAGTGAAAATGGTAACAATTTTGATTGAACGGGATGTTTTTTTATATACTCGTTTATTACTTCATCATCTGCGTCATAAATGAAATAATCAGACGGAGTTTGATTCTTTACTATTCTAAATTTGGAAGCGATGTACTTGTTAAAGTCATTATCGTATCGATCCAAATGATCCGGCGTGATATTAGTAAGTATCGCTATGTGAGGGTTAAAATTCACAATACCATCCAGCTGAAAACTACTCAATTCAAGTACATAGTGTGATGCCTCATCATTAATTACTTCTTCTGCGAAGCTTTTGCCAATATTTCCTGCTGCTCTACTTTTTAAACCAGCACCTTTTAGCACATGATGTATTAAAGCAGTTGTGGTTGTTTTACCATTACTCCCTGTAATTCCAATCAACATCGCTTCTGTAAAAGGATAAGCAAATTCTATTTCAGAAATTACGGGAATATTCTTCTTTTTTAGCTGAACAACCAATGGTGCGCTATCCGGAATGCCCGGGCTTTTCATTATAATATCTGCGGAAAGAATGTGAGCTTCGGTATGTTGCTTTTCTTCCCATTCAATGTCAAAACGTCTAAGAACTTCTTTGCTTTCTCCGCGTATCTCTCCTCGATCAGAGACAAACACCTCAAATCCTTGTTTTTTTCCTAGTAATGCGGTTCCTACACCGCTTTCTCCGGCTCCTAACACTACTAATCGTTTATTCCCTCTTTCTTCCATCACTCAACACTATTACCCGTTACCTCACTTTTAACGTTACTACAGTGAGGATCGCCAAAAAAATACCAATAATCCAGAAGCGAGCAACTATTTTGCTTTCATGAATACCACGTTTCTGATAGTGATGATGCAATGGAGACATTAAAAAGATTCTTCTTCCATCACCAAACTTCTTTTTGGTATACTTGAACCATCCTACTTGCATCATTACAGATAATGTTTCAATAAAGAAAATTCCGCAAAGCACAGGTATTAAAAACTCTTTACGTGTAGCAATTGCCAACACTGCAATAATTCCACCAATGGTCAAACTACCGGTATCCCCCATAAATACTTGTGCAGGATAGGTGTTATACCACAAAAACCCAACAAGTGCTCCTGCAAATGCTGTGATAAAAACTGTCATTTCTCCCGAGTTTGGGATATACATCACATTGAGGTAATCAGAAAAAATTATGTTTCCTGAAACCCATGCAAAAAGCGCCAGAGTTAACACAATAATTGCCGAAGAACCTGCAGCTAAACCGTCAATACCATCGGTAAGGTTAGCGCCATTTGACACGGCTGTAATAATAAAAATCACAAACGGTATAAAGATCAGCCAGGCATATTTGGCTAAATCAGGACTAATCCAAGTAATTAAATCAGCATAATCAAATTCATTATTTTTAAAAAAAGGAATTGTAGTTTTGGTAGATTTTTGCGCCGGCTCAAATTCTGGCGCATCTTTTCCGACAGCTACAACCTCCTCAATACCAGGTTTTGTAATTTCTTCTTTTACAGTAATATCATTATGAAAATACATAGTACAACCTACGATCAAGCCCAATCCCACTTGACCAATGACCTTGAATTTACCTGCTAATCCTTCTTTATCCTTACGTTTAATTTTGAGATAATCATCGGTAAAACCAATTATCCCCATCCATACCGTGGTAACAATCAATAAAATCACATAAATATTATCCAATTTTGCCAATAATAGTACGGGAACAAGCGTTGCCATTATAATAATAAGACCTCCCATTGTCGGTGTCCCTGCTTTTTCCATTTGACCTTCTAAACCTAGCTCGCGAATACTCTCTCCCATTTGTCTACGCTGCAAAAACCGTATAATACGCTTTCCATAAATAGTAGAAATCAATAGAGATAAAATGATAGCCATCGCTGCTCTGAACGTTAGAAACTGAAACAAAGTTGCACCAGGAAACTGGTACTCACTTTCTAGATATTCGAAGAGATAGTATAACATAGTTCGTCGTTTAATCCTCTATGACTAATGAGGAAATTTTGGGGTTTATTTTCCTACTTTCTTTAATTCTTCAGTTACTATTTTCAAATCATCAAAGTCTGTACGTTCATGATTGATCTCCTGATAGGTCTCGTGTCCTTTGCCCGCAATTAAAATAATATCCTCTGCATTTGCCAATTGACACGCCGTCTTAATTGCTTGCAATCTACTGGTAATAGCGAGCGTTTTTTTATAGTCCTGAGGCGCAACTCCTGACTCGATATCCTTTATTATAACATCCGGATCTTCGGTTCTTGGATTATCACTCGTAAACACAACCTTATCACTTAATTGCGCAGCTATTGCTCCCATCACAGGACGTTTGGTCACATCACGATCTCCACCACAGCCCACAACGGTTATCAAAGTTTCATTTTTGGTTCTTATATCATTAATGGTTTCTAATACGTTTTTCAAAGCGTCTGGGGTATGCGCGTAGTCCACAACTGCCGTCACTTTCCCTTCGGAAATTATGTATTGAAACCTGCCTGCAACACTTTCCAGTGTGCTCACTAACTGAAGTACTTCTAATTGTTCCAGCCCTAACAAGGTTGCGGTAGCATAAATTGCTAATACATTATACGCATTAAAACTTCCTATTAATTTACTCCAGACTTCATGGTCATTAAGCTTAAGTAATAATCCACCTAAACTATTTTCCAGAATTTGACCCCGATAGTCTGCATAACTCTTTAATGCGTAACTGTATGCTTTAGCTTTGCTATTTTGTAACATGAACATACCGTTCTTATCATCTTTATTCACCAAGGCAAATGCGGATGACGGTAATGCATCAAAAAACTCCTTCTTTACGTCACGATATTCTTTGAAGGTATTATGGTAATCTAAATGATCATGCGATAGATTAGTAAAAATCCCCCCTGCAAAGGTCAGTCCTTCAATTCTTTTTTGATGGATTCCGTGTGAACTAACTTCCATGAAACAGAACTCCACCCCCTCCTCATTCATAAGTTTCAAATACTTATTGAGCGTAACAGAATCAGGTGTAGTATGTGTAGCTTTATAGACCGTAGCATCGACCATTATATTTACGGTAGACAACAAACCGACTTTGAACCCGGCTTTTTTAAATAATTGATATAAAAGGGTTGCTATGGTAGTTTTACCATTTGTGCCCGTGACACCAACCAATTTGAGATTTGCAGAAGGATTCCCATAATAATTAGAGCTCATTATTGCTAATGCTACATGAGTGTTTTCCACCTTTACATAGGTGATATTCTGCTCTCTCACCTTAGGCAACCTTTCACAAACTACAGCGATCGCTCCAGAAGCAATTGCTTTGTCAATATAATCATGCCCATCAGATTGCACACCTTGTATTGCTACAAAAAGATCATCCTTACCAACTGCACGTGAATCAAATTCAATTTTTTGAATATCGCACCCGGTATCACCTGCCACCGTATCGATAGCAACTTTATATAATATGTCTTTTAACTGCATCATGATAACACCAATCTGATAGTTTGTTCTTTTTCTATTTTAGTCCCAGGAGCTATACTTTGTTCCCGGACTTTCCCTAAACCTTTTAACTCTACACGTAATCCCATATTTTCTAATAAAGAGATCACATCCATTGCTGACATGCCTTTGACATTAGGCATGATCGTTTTATATTTTTGGGCAGTACTATAATACTCTTCAAAGCTTTTTCTTACCGAGTTACTTTCGGTAACTAGCGGAGAAACTTCGTCAATCGTAGGTATATCGTTATAAATTTTTGTTGCAATAGCCTTAAATACAGGAGCGGCGACCGTATTACCATAGTATCCCTTTGATTTATTAGGCTTATGGATCACCACTATACATGAGTACATCGGATTATCAGCAGGAAAATACCCTGCAAAAGAAGCTATATACTCCCGTTCTTTATCTTTACCATAGTTCCCCCAACAAGTTCCTGTCTTGCCTGCTATGGTAAAATTGGTCGTTTTTATATTGTCTGCTGTGCCTCGCAACACCACGTTTTTCATCATCTCCTGCGCAATCTTGGCGGTTTCTTTTGAACAGATTGCCGGATTGAGCACCTGTTTATCAAAGCGCTCTTTCGTTTTATCCCAGGCACGGACTTCCTTTATAAATCTGGGTTTTACCATTTCGCCATCGTTTGCGATCGCGTTGTAAAAAGACAGCACCTGTAAAGGCGTCATTGCAACTCCATAGCCATGCGCCATCCAAGGTAGTGTCGTCCCATACCAATCATCATCCCCAGGGTACGGAATTTTAGGTTGCCCTTCGCCCTTAATCGACAACCCTAAATCCTTATCCAATCCCATATTGATTAAGCGGTTTACAAATTTATGAGGATTGTCCCGGTATTTTTCATCTATAATCTTTGCAAAAGCTGTATTTGATGAAAGCTCAAAAGCTCTCGCTGCCGAAATAATACCGTAACCACCCCACTTAGAATCTTTGACGGTACGGTCGTAAAATTTTACACGACCATTTTCAGTATCTACAGCATAACTAGAGTCAATAACCTTGTCTTCTAACGCAGCTACAAGTGTCATTAACTTGAACGTAGAACCTGGTTCATGAGATTCTCCAACCGCATAATTAAGTTTCTCATAATATTTTCCTGCACGTGTTCTGCCTAAATTTGATATAGCCTTAACCTCGCCCGTTTTTGTTTCCATTACGACAACCGTACCATGTTCTGCCTCAAACGCTTCTAGTTGAGCCAACAACGCATGATGAGTGATATCTTGTATATTCACATCAATTGTTGAAATCACATCATACCCGTCTAAAGGTTCAACTTCATTAGCATCACCAATAGGCTTCCATTGATTTTTTGCTATTTTTTGCTTCTTTCTCTTCCCTTCTTTACCTCTTAGATAGGGTCCGTAAGCTCCCTCTAACCCTACACGGGTATAGTACCCCTGTGCATCTCTACGCTCATAACCTACCGTTCGCTCAGCAATTTTCCCTATCGGATGTTCGCGTACCGTGCGTTGCTCTACGATAATACCTCCTCTATTAGAACCAAATTCAAAAAGCGGAAATTGCTTTACCCTCATATATTGCGAGTAGCCCAGATTTCTTTTGACAAGAACATACCTGTTTTTATTCGCTCTTGCTTTGCGCAACAAACGGTTGTAATACTCCGGAGATTGCCCAAATTCTTTTGCAAGTGCTTGCGTTAATGGCTTAATGTAGGTTCTAAAATCTTTATCCTTTACAGTTACCGCATCAAATCGTATATCATATTTAGGCACTGAGGTGGCGAGTAAATTTCCTTTACTATCATACAAATTCCCTCTATTGGCAGGAATATCAAATGTCTTAAACACGCGTTCCTGTGCTTTTTGACGATATAGATCCCCTTCAACAAACTGAATATTTACCAGCTTTACCATAATTACTACAGCAAAAACCAGCATCAGTCCGGCGATGACATACAAACGGTTTAATATGTTTTTCTCTTTGATTGCCAATTTATTCTGAACGTTTTACAATAATTTTTTTAGGTGGATTCTTAGGTTCTTTTATGCCGATTCTCGTCATCTTATCAATGACCGAAGACTCCATTTTAAGCTGCATCAATTCGGTACGACCGTCTACAAATTGTGTTCTCAATTCTCTAACCTCATCATTTAACTTGGCTATTTGATGCACTTTACTTTCTGCGTTATGAGAGCTTGCAATCATAATAATTGCCAGAAAAGAGAGAAACAAAAGCATCCTCCAGTTTTTGATAGCGTCATCCGCTATCAAAAACTTCCCTTTCAATATATCATACAAAGTCTGCTTCATAATACTTCATCATTTACTTCATAACCTCGTTGCAACACGAAGTTTTGCACTACGCGCCCTACTATTTTCTTTTATCTCCTTATCCGACGGAACAATTAAGCCCCCCACTTTTTTGAAAGGAACAGAAACATTACCATATAAATCCTTTTCCGGCTCACCTTCAAAAAGTCCGCTTCTTATATACCGTTTAACCAAACGATCTTCTAACGAATGGTAGGATATTAAACTAATCCTACCTCCTGCATCAAGTAAACCCTCCGTCTGCAACAGAAACTCTTTTAAAACTTCTATCTCTTGATTCACCTCAATACGTATTGCCTGATAAATCTGAGCAAGCAACTTATGCTCTTTATGTTTTACTAAAAACGGACGCAAAACATCTTTTAAGGTTTCACTAGTCTTTATTTTCTCATCCTGTCTGGCTGTTACGATCGCTTTTGCCAGTTTTGGTGCAGCCCGTAACTCTCCATACTCATAGAATACGTTACGCAACGCTTCTTCTTCATATTCATTTACCACGTGATAAGCTGACAATTCACTTCCTTGATTCATACGCATATCGAGATCAGCTTCAAAACGTGTTGAAAAACCACGTTCGGCAACATCAAACTGATGCGATGAAACTCCGAAATCTCCTAAAATACCATCAACTTTTTTCACTCCATACAATCGCAGAAAACGCTTGATAAACCTAAAATTCTCATTTATCAGAGTAAATCTAGGATCGTCAATCGCATTCTCTAATGCATCAGCATCCTGATCAAAAGCATACAGTTTACCCTCAGGACTCAACCTTGACAATATCTCTCTTGAATGACCCCCACCACCGAAGGTAACATCCACATACACTCCGTCAGGCTTGATTGCTAAACCAGCCACAGTTTCTTTTAATAATACTGGATTATGATATTCCATCTGTTTCATCTTCAAATCCCATTACTTCTTCGGCCAAATCAGCAAAATCATCAGCTGCATCATCAATAGCTTTTTCATATTGATCTTTATCCCATATCTCTACGATATTCACCGCTGATGAAAGCACCAACTCTTTTTTAATGCCTGCAAAACCAATTAAATCTTTTGGTATCAAAAGTCTTCCCGTTGCATCGATTTCAATAATTTTAACGCCGGCAGTAAACCTTCTGATAAAATCGTTGTTTTTTTTCTTGAATCGATTCAGCTTATTAATTTTTGCCATTAAAACATTCCATTCTGCCATGGGATATAATTCCAAACATGATTGAAAAACAGAACGTTTAAGCACAAAACCTTCTTGTAGGACCGGAGACAATTGCTTTTTAAAAGCAACAGGCAACATCAGACGCCCCTTAGCATCTGCTTTGCACTCATATGTCCCAATCAGGTTTACCACCAAGTCTTTATTTTTGTTTAATAATTCAAATATATTGAAAATATTACCACTTTTTACCACAATCTACCACATTGTTAATAAGTTATCTCTTTTGAACGTTAAAATTTGAACCTGATTTTTTTAAGAATTTGTCTATCAACACACTAGGTAAATCCTTGATTTTTCTTGGAATCATGTAATTCAGACCTGGCATTTAGAGTCCTGAAAAAAATCGTTATGTAGTATTTGTAAAAAATCTTTAAACTATTAATGAAAATGCTATATTTGCTTCTAATCCTCGTAAGAAGTATTAATGACGCATAAATTAAAACAAGACGGAAAATTCAGTTATCTTGAGTTAGGTGAAGGTACTCCAATCGTTATTTTACATGGACTAATGGGGGGATTGAGCAACTTTGACGGTGTTGGCACTTATTTTCCACAGCATGGTTACAAAGTTTTGATACCCGAATTACCCTTATACACCATGCCTCTTATTAAAACAAGCGTAGGAACGTTTGCAAAATATTTAAAAGAATTTATTGATCACTTAGGCTATGACGAAGTAATCCTTTTAGGGAATTCATTGGGTGGTCATATCGGTTTACTTTGCACTAAAATGTTTCCTGAAAAGATAAAAGCTTTAGTTATTACAGGAAGTTCCGGCTTATATGAAAGTGCTATGGGTGAAAGCTATCCTAAACGGGGTGACTATGAATACATCAAAGCAAAAGCTGAAAATGTATTTTATGATCCTGAAATAGCAACCAAAGAGATCGTTGACGAAGTATATGCTACGGTGAATGATCGCAATAAACTTATTAGAACTTTAGCTATTGCAAAAAGTGCAATCCGTCATAATATGGCTAAAGATTTGCCACATATGCATACGCCTACTTGTATTATCTGGGGTAAGGATGACAATGTTACGCCACCAGAAGTTGCCGACGATTTTAATAAGTTACTCCCAGATTCTGATCTTTATTGGATTGATAAATGTGGTCACGCGGCTATGATGGAACATCCAGAAAAGTTCAACACCCTACTACATACCTGGCTTCAGGAACGTAAATTTTAAGATCCTGTCATTATGAAAATTACGAGTGCAGAGTTTGTAATCAGTAACAGCGATGTCGCAAAGTGTCCTAAAGATAATTTGCCAGAATATGCCTTTATTGGCAGATCAAATGTTGGTAAATCGTCGTTGATCAACATGCTTACTGACCGAAAGAGTCTTGCTAAAACCTCAGGGAGACCCGGGAAGACGCAACTTATCAATCATTTCTTGATTAATAAAAATTGGTTTTTGGTTGATTTACCCGGGTATGGATATGCGCGTGTATCAAAATCTGCAAAAAAAGTTTTTCAAAAATTTATCACAGCGTATTTTAGCAAAAGAGAACAATTAATTACTGCATTTGTTTTGGTTGATTGTCGTCATGAACCTCAAAAAATTGATTTAGAATTCATGCAGTGGCTGGGTGAAAATCAAATTCCGTTTTCTATCATTTTTACCAAAGGCGATAAATTATCAGAAAACAAACTCTCCAAGCAAATTGAAAGCTACACCAAAGAAATGCTGGAGTACTGGGAAGAAATGCCTAATTATTTCATAACCTCCTCTTCATCCGGGATGGGCAAAGAAGAGGTATTAGCTTATATTACCGCGCTAAACGAACAATTTTCTACATAAGAAAATCGTTGGAGTGATTATTTTTGTTTGATCTCAAGTTTCTCGGCAAAATAATCACAAAAGTCTTTCATCGTTGCAGTCATCTTTTCATCTTGTGTTGCTCTATTAAAAGTATCACTCATCGATACTAGCGTCTGGTGAAAAAACACCTTCATTTCGTCAATCGGCATATCCTTGGTCCATAAATCGATACGAAGACTTTCTTGATGCGCGCTGTCCCAAACGGAAAGCAAAACCGCCTTGGTTTCCTCATTGACGATTCCTCCATCGGGAGCAGTCCAATGTAATTTTTCGGGAACCTTATTTTCGTCTAACTCAATAGAAATCTTTATTTCTGACTTTTTTGTAACTGACATTAGTTTCTTGGTTTGTATTTTGATTTATTAAAAATTGTTTCTGCATCCATCATTAACAATTGTCGCAAAGATACGTTGTTATTCTCCATATATGAAGAGACTATTCGCCAACCTATATACCTCCCAACACGATCCGGAGCTTCTTTATCAATTTCTTCAAGGTAAAATTTAGAAAAAGGGGCCGGATATAAAAATCTGGGTGACAGGTCCGTGTCTGTGCTGTATAGTGTTTCTTTGTCAATGAAATAACGCCAAATTTGTTCTTCATTCACTCGTACCCACTCCAATTGCTCAGGACTATACCCGAGCTTGGTATACTGCTCATATTTGGGAAGAAACAAATCTATCAAATACTGAACTTTTCCATAATATATCAGATTCGATAAAAACGTTCTGCTTTTTGATAAACTCACTAACTGTTTTGCATAAACTGTGGCAACATCAGGAATGATTTGATCTGATTTGAAATTACGCCGAATATACTCCTGAATGCTTTCATAAAAATAATGGTCCTCACCCAAATAAGTATCCAAAGCAATGAGTAATAGATCATCAGCCAAGATTATCTTATTATGATAATCAACATCATTGGTAATGGTAATAACACGAGGCTCTGTAATTTCAGGAAAATAATATTTGGCATGTTGCAATAATCCCTCCAATTTGATTTTCAGAGTATTTAGATCAGGATACTTTTCTGCTACCTGATTTGCTAATTCAATTTGCAGAGTATCCGCTACCTTTTGGATCCAAAAACTATCCTGGTACTTTTCTGGGAATAAAAAAGGATATTGCTGTTTTAATGCCGGCAGTGTTTTTTGATCCACTTTGGAAAAAGCCTTATCAAAACGTTCTATAATTATTGTAACCGGAATCTCAGCAATTTCTTTCTCTAACTTATCCTCTCTATTACAACTCGTAAGAAAGATGAATATTACAGAAAGTATCATCATTTTAATAAAAATATGAACCAAATTGTTTCTTTTATATAAATACATCATACCACTATACAACGCCATCTTTTTTTATTAATTTTATCAACGCAAAGATACGCGTATAGATTCTAAAAAAAACAACTATGCAAACTGAAAAAGTTATTGATCACATCGTTAATTGGTTAAAGGATTATGCTACAAAAGCGAATATGGAAGGTTTTGTAATCGGTATTAGCGGCGGCATTGATAGTGCAGTTACTTCATCATTATGTGCTAAAACAGGCTTACGTGTGCTATGTGTTGAAATGCCTATCCATCAAGCACCAAATCAGATCAGCAGAGGTCGGGAGCATATCGATCAATTACAAAAAAGATTTGCCAATGTTACCAATGTTGAAATGAATCTAACACCTGTTTTTGAAGCTTTTAAATCTGCAGCACCCGAACAAGAAGCTGATCCTACGTCAGATATGGCTCTCGCCAATACACGTGCCAGATTACGAATGACATCTCTCTATTACTTTGCAGGAATTCATAAATATCTAGTTGCAGGAACCGGAAACAAAGTAGAGGATTTTGGTGTTGGCTTTTTCACAAAATATGGCGATGGCGGCGTGGACTTGAGCCCAATAGCAGATTTATTGAAAAGTGAAGTATACGAATTGGCAGCCGCACTCCAAGTACCTTCCTCAATTATTGAGGCAGCTCCTACAGACGGACTTTTTGGTGATAGTCGAAGTGACGAAGACCAGATAGGTGCAACCTATGATGAACTGGAATGGGCTATGAAAATGAAAGATGAAGGAAAATCAGCGTCGGATTTTGCAGGAAGAGAAAAAGAAGTTTTTAAGATCTTTTTGAAACGAAATACGGTAAACCAACATAAAATGAACCCGATACCGGTGTGTAAAATACCCGTTGGTCTTAAATAAATACAATTTCATCGAGAATATAGTAAAAAGAGGATTACAACACTGATATCTTAGTAATTTTGCTACTATCAATATATAGCATCTATTGAAATATTGATGAAATAATTAGTGTAACCTCTTCAATACTATAAAAGAATGACTACCGTACTCATAGCAGACCATCACCCCATAACACGAAAAGGAATCGTATCGCTTTTGCGTAATTCTGAAAGTTATGATATCGTTGGTAAGGTTAGCAACGGTAACGAGCTTTATGAACTTTTAAAGGAAAAATCTCCTGACGTCCTCATCATGGAGTTAGACTTACCTCAGATTAATGGAATCATGGCTTTGAGAACCATTAAAAAAGAGTTCACTAAGCTAAAGGTGATTATTTTTAGTTCTCATCCAGAAGAAATGTATGCATTAAGCGCTATTAAAGCCGGAGCTTCAGCATACTTGTCTAAAACGGTCTCTACAAAAATTTTGAAAAAAGCTGTGGAACGCGTGGCAAGAGGAGGAATTTATCTAAACGACACCCTGACACAACAACTTGCCAATGGTACAACCAATGATAACAACATGGTTGTAAAGTATAAGAAATTATCTTCTCGTGAAATCGAAGTTCTCAACCTACTATCGTCAGGTAAAAGAAATAAAGATATAGCTAGCACACTTGCTATTAATGAGAAGACGGTAAGCACATACAAAACACGCTTACTCAAAAAACTGAAGGTAGATAATCTGGCTGATTTGATCCATCAATCTCGCTTATTGCACATAAGCTAAATGACTCGATTTAATTTTTGTGATAACATCTTTCTTAACCCAATATAATCGATAATATCCTGCATGATCTCATGATTTTGCGTTTGTCCTTCACTTTCTTTTATAGTTTGTGATAATTCTGCTATCTTTTGTTCTATGAGGAAGCGTCTTAGATTAAGAATAATATCACTTACGTATTGTGACACACTGTGAAGTTTCTGTTTCACATGAATTTCCTGATCAATCCATCGTGCCAGCGCATAACGTTCTTCATTCATGATAATCTCCGTAATTTCTGGTGTAATTTCAGGTGGAATTGTATTAATAAATGTGTCAATTTGAAAATCATCTACTTGATTGAGGTGATCGATGAGTACTGAATACGTTTTTCTGAAATTCTCTTGGGTAAATTCGATTTCATCATCCTGAAGATCCAGAAAGATCTTCTCAAACACCTTACTCGTATAGACTTCTGGTTCCATTACAAGTTCACCCGCTTCATTTTCTTTGAGAATAAGATCTTCAAACTCTTCTTCCTTACTTCCATAGAGAAGTAAAATTTCGATTACCTTACGTTCGAGTTCATATTGTTGATTAACCTTAATCTTTTCTTTTACTTCAGGCTTCACTACCTGCATCGAACCGCTAGTATTATCAACTTTTTTACTCGTGGTCTTTTGTTCTGCTGCTCCTCGAAGTTGCGCTAAAGCATTAAATAATACTTCTTCAGAAATATCCATTATACGTGAACATTCCTGCACGTAGATTTCACGTTTTATAACATCCGGAATCTTAGAAATGCTAGCAACCATGTCCCGTACGACTTCGGCTTTCTTAATGGGATCATTCTGGGTGTCTTCCTGTAGGATAGAGGCTTTAAAACGTATAAAATCCTGAGCGTTTTCCTTCAGGTACTGCTGAATATCTTCTAAGGTGTTTTTTCTGGCAAAACTATCAGGATCTTCGCCATCAGGAAATGTACATACCTTTACATTCATTCCCTGTTCCAAAATCAAATCAATTCCTCGAATAGATGCGCGCATCCCGGCTGCATCTCCGTCAAAAAGAACGGTAATATTTTTGGTAAGTCTATTAATTAAACGAATTTGATCCGAAGTTAGCGCCGTACCGGATGAAGAAACAACATTGGTAATTCCGGATTGATACAACTGAATTACATCTGTATACCCTTCAACCAAATAGCAGTTATCTTCTTTGGCGATTGTTTGTTTCGCATGATAAATACCATACAGCACCTTACTTTTATGATAAATGTCACTCTCCGGGGAGTTTAAATATTTGGCTGCCTTTTTATCATTTGTAAGTATTCTACCTCCAAATCCTAAAACCCGACCAGACATGGATTGAATAGGGAACATTACCCGTCCTTTAAATCGATCGAATTGTTTATTATCTTTAACAATAGTAAGCCCCGTGCTCTCTAGAAATTTAAGTTGATACCCCTTACGTATCGCTTGACTTGTAAGCGCGTCCCATGTGTCAGGAGAATACCCTAAATTAAATTTTTTGATGGTAGCATCGGTAAACCCTCTTTCTTTAAAATAAGTTAGTCCAATAGCTTTGCCTTGCTCAGTTTTATGCAATGAATTTTGAAAAAAAGTATTTGCATACTCGCTAACAAGATACATACTTTCCCGTTCATTTGCCTGCTCTTTTTGCTCATCGGTTTGCTGAGTTTCTTCAATCTCGATATTGTATTTTTTAGCTAAATACTTTATCGCCTCAGGATACGTGAAATGCTCATGTTCCATCAAGAATGCAACTACATTCCCTCCTTTTCCGCTTGAAAAATCTTTCCAAATTTGTTTTACCGGAGAGACCATGAAAGAAGGCGTTCGCTCATCACTAAACGGACTCAAACCCTTAAAGTTACTGCCTGATTTTTTTAACTGAACAAAATCACCAATAACCTCTTCTAACCGAGCGGTTTCAAAAACAGCATCTATGGTAGCTTTATGAATCATTAAATAACTCCTTTTGGAAATTTAAAATTATGAATTCTTTTTAATTATAGCATTACAATATTGGGAGGCTCTTTACATATCGTAACGCAAACCTAGCGATACGTTGTAATACTCGGGTAAAGATTTCTCAAAAACCGGAGAAAAATCATACTTTCCATAAAGCGATATACTTCCAAATCCGACATACGTTCCAATTCCGTAAACAAGACGTTTTACTTCTAAATCATTCTTCAATTTAGACTTTTTATCTCCTTCATCAGTTTTATACTTTATTTTTTGCATCGTATTAATGGTTGCTCCGACAAAACCACCAACCCCTAACTTAAAACGTCCTGATGTATCAAAATTAATACTTGTGCGGCTTGTTTTGTCTTTTGAAGGTCCAACTTCAAGATAAAAAGGTATAGTGAGATTATCAACTCTGAATTTGGACTTGGACAGCGACTTATCTGAGATGCTCAATAGCGTCTGTTCTCCGTCATACGCGAAAATTTGATCGTTTTTGCTTCGAACACCGTTGGATTGATAAGAAATCCCATACCGTAATCTTAACACATTACTATTTTTAAACACTCGAGTTGTCCACAACCAACCAATTTCAAAAAAACGGCTTCCGTATAATTCAAAATCCGTGTCATTATACGATTTCGATGTATCGCTAAAAGTATTTAGACCCGCAGCAAGAAACAATCCACTGGAGGTTCGTTGATCAAATTTTACTTCAGGTCTTAAAATGAATACTTCCTTTTCTTGTGCCTGCAATACATTTATAAAACTCATCACAACGCTAAGCGTGATGATCATAACCTTATACTTCATCTTCATTAAATCTTTGAAACAGGTGCCATTATTTTTTGCGATCGATCACATAATTAACCATCAATATCAGCGATTGTTTGTATTGGGAATCCTCATACTCTGACAAGATATCTAATGCCTTTATTTTAAACTCGTTCATTATTTTTACGGCATAATTGAGGCCTCCGCTAAGCTTAACAAAATCAATCACTTCTTTAACCCGCTGTTTATTTTTATTATGATTTTTAATCGAATTAATCAACCACTTTTTCTTTTCCTGAGAACAAGTATTAAGCGTATAGATTAAGGGAAGTGTCATTTTTTGTTCTTTGATATCAATGCCTGTTGGCTTACCTATAGCTGTATCTCCATAATCAAATAAGTCATCTTTTATTTGAAAAGCCATTCCTATTAATTCACCAAACAGCCTCATTTTCTCTACAGAATCAGAGTCCGGAGCTACCGAGCATGCACCTAAACTACAGCAAGCGGCAATAAGCGTAGCGGTCTTTTGCCTTATAATTTCATAATAGATAGCTTCAGTAATATCTAAATTACGTGCTTTTTCTATTTGTAAAAGTTCTCCTTCACTCATTTCTCTTACAGCGACCGAGATGATTTTCAATAAATCAAAATCGCCGTTATCAATAGAAAGTAATAGTCCTTTTGATAGTAAATAATCTCCTACCAGTACAGCTATTTTATTTTTCCACAGGGCATTAATTGAAAAGAAACCGCGACGACGATTTGAATCATCTACTACATCATCGTGTACCAAGGTCGCTGTATGAATAAGTTCGATTACCGAGGCGCCTCGATAAGTTCGTTCGTTTACAGATCCACCTGAAACCATCTTAGCTACTAAAAAAACGAACATCGGACGCATTTGTTTACCTTTACGATTAACAATGTAATGCGTTATTCTATTTAATAAGGCAACTTTGGAGGTCATTGATTGAGAGAACTTCTGTTCAAAAAGTTCCATTTCATCAACTATCGGGAGTTTTATTTGTTCAACAACTTTCAATACGAATTACTTACTTCTATTTGCTTAGTCTTGCGAAGATAGCACAAATAGTTTTTGCACGTAATAGGAATTTAAAAATTATAGTGCGCAGCGCACCACGATAGGAAAGCGACTCTGATTTGAGCTATTTAAAAAAGAGAAAAATTATTGCTTGTTGGCTAATTGACCGCATGCCGCATCAATATCTTTACCCCTGCTTCTTCTCACATTTACAACGATACCTCTGGCCTCTAAAGCACGAATGTAATTTTCTGTAGCTTGTTCGGACGCTTGCTGAAACATACCGTCATCTATTGGATTATATTCTATCAAATTTACTTTACAAGGAACATAACTGCAAAATTGAACCAACGCATCGATGTCTGCTTTTTTGTCATTAATTCCTTCCCAAACCACATATTCATAAGTAATTCTACTCTTAGTCTTCTCATACCAATAAATAAGAGCTTCTTTTAAATCTTTGAGCGGAAAATTCGTGTTAAAAGGCATAATTGACGTACGTACCTCATCAATTGCAGAGTGCAAGGATACCGCCAGCTTAAATCTGACTTCATCATCTGCCATCTTTTTGATCATCTTTGGCACTCCGGATGTAGATACGGTAATGCGTTTGGGGGACATCCCCAAACCTTCGGGAGACGTGATTTTATCTATTGCTTTAAGTACATTATTATAATTCATCAATGGCTCTCCCATTCCCATAAAAACTATATTGGATAACGGGCGCTGATGATACAACCGACTTTCATCATCAATAGCCTTGACCTGATCATAAATTTCGTCCGGATTAAGATTTCGCATTCGTTTAAGCCTTGCGGTTGCACAAAATTTGCAATCCAGACTACATCCAACTTGTGAGGAAACGCAGGCAGTAGTGCGGGTAGGTGTTGGAATTAGCACCGATTCTACGACCAATCCATCGTGTAATTTTACAGCATTTTTGATCGTACCATCAGAACTGCGTTGTATTTGATCTACAGAAATATGATTGATTACAAAATTATCCTCCAACATCTGACGGGTGTCTTTGGATATATTCGTCATCGCATCAAAATCATGTGCGCCTTTATTCCACAACCACTCATATACCTGACTACCTCTGAACGATTTATCTCCCTGTGACACGAAAAACGCCTGAAGTTCTTCTTTACTTAATGCTCTTATATCCTTTTTCTTCTCCTTCATTATAGCTATTTGTAAAGATTTACACTGTAAAACCTACTAATTATACGAATTGTAGTTACGTACTGTCAATATATTACTCGTCTTCTTTGACACGCTTCCACTGGTGGGTACCTCCACCACCTTTATACTTAACATTGAGCACGTCCATTTCTTCTTCATCTATCCATATATCGCAATCAGAAACTTCCCCAGTTCTAATATCTGTGAATTTTCCGTTCTCATATTTGAAATCCTTCGCATGCTTTAAGCGTTTCATAATAACCAAACCTTCTACATTTTGATTTTTGTCATCACCTTTACATTGATAGCAAACGGCATCTCGCTCTGATTGACGCAGCATACGTTGAATAGATCCAAAAATTTTGTTTTCGATCATATACAATTGAACGATGTTAATTGCTACACCTGTTTCCTTATCATAAGTTTTCCATCGACCTAAAATTGGATTTGGCGTATACGATGCTAAAACATCCTCTTTTAGTTTCTCGTCAACAGGATTTCCACCCAGCCATATTTTAAAAAGAGCCTTCTTAAACTTGAGACTATTAACCTGTCCCAGTTTATCTTTGTTCTTATACAATGATAGGTTACCTCCCTTTTTATAAACTATTTTGAAGATATCATATTTATTGATATCATTTGGCAAAAGATTGATAAAATCTCTAATTTCATTTTCTAAAAGATAACTATTACCGTCTGTTGCACGTTCAAGACCATTACGTAACATCTCTTTTAATTCGGCTCCATTAACTGCACTGGTTATCACCTTTATGGATATAGCCATATCGGCATCTTTATTAGCAACCCTTAATCCGTCTTCTACGCCTTCAACCTCAAAATCTAAGTACAAACCTAAAGCATACAAACGCTCTCGTTCACCTGCTCCATTTAGCATCAATTCTGCTCCTTCAAACGTATCAATGTCATTAAAATAAACCTCTCCGACCTTAGTCTGACTAAAGGTGATTAATGAAATTGCTCCAAAAAGAATTAAAAATAAATTTTTCATAAGTCATTTTAAATTAGGGGGCATGTTTGCTGCTAATAGCTAAAACGTGGTTTCTTTACACAAAGTATCTATTAGCGTGTAATGATATAAAAAGTTTAGGTTATTTTAAGATAGCAAAAACCCCACTTTATGCAGGCATAAAGCAGAGTCTTGTAATATGTAACGTATTGATGACCATGTTATATAATCAACATTGCATCACCATAGGAGTAAAATTTATATTTCTCCTTAACGGCTTCTTCATACGCCTTTTTCATAAAATCGTGTCCCGCAAAAGCAGAAACCATCATCAATAAAGTAGATTTTGGTGTATGAAAATTAGTAATCATACAGTTAGCAATGCTAAAATCATATGGAGGGAAAATAAACTTATTCGTCCAACCTTGAAATTCATTAAGTGTATGCTCAGAAGAGACAGAGCTTTCTAAAGCTCTCATTACAGTAGTACCTACCGCACAAATTCTTCTTTTGTTCGCAATCCCTTTGTTAATTACTTCGGTGGTTTTTGAATTGATATAAGCTTCTTCACTATCCATTTTGTGCTTAGAAAGATCCTCAACCTCAACCGGATTGAATGTCCCTAAACCAACATGTAAGGTTACCTCAGCAAAATCAACACCCTTAATTTCTAAACGTTTCATAAGATGTTTAGAAAAATGTAATCCTGCAGTAGGAGCAGCAACAGCTCCTTCGTTTTTTGCGTAGATAGTTTGATATCGATCTATATCATCTGGCTCAGCCTCTCTTTTGATATATTTTGGTAAAGGAGTTTCTCCCAGATCTGTAAGCTTCTGTCTGAATTCATCATAAGAACCATCGTATAGAAAACGTAGCGTTCTACCTCTAGAAGTAGTGTTATCAATAACCTCTGCCACTAGACTTTCATCATCGCCAAAGTATAATTTGTTTCCGATACGGATTTTACGCGCCGGATCCACTAACACATCCCAAAGACGTGTTTCCGGGTTAAGTTCTCTAAGTAAAAACACTTCAATTCTCGCTCCGGTCTTCTCCTTATTACCATATAATCTTGCAGGAAAAACCTTTGTGTTATTAAGTACCATAACATCATTAGGCTCAAAATAATCGATAAGATCTTTGAACTGTTTGTGCTCAATAGTCTGTTCTTTGCGATTGAGAACCATAAGACGAGACTCGTCTCTATTTTCTGCAGGATATTCGGCTAATAACTCTGGCGGAAGATTAAAATTGAAATGTGATAACTTCATTCTATATATTTTTTGAGGGTGCAAATATACGATCTACGGACAGGCGATGTCAAGTAAATCGACACTTATTTTGAAATCAACTAAATTTGAAGCCCAACCTTTCAAGATCATTCCAAAAATCAGGATATGACTTAGTCACTACGTCTGCATCATTGATACTCAAGCTTGTTTTTAGCGCTAAAGGCGCAAATGCTAAAGCCATACGATGATCATTATAAGTTTCAACAGTTATATCAGGGTGTATATGACTAGAAGGCTCCAAAAAAAGAGAATCCTCTGTAATATGAACTTTGCCTCCCAGTTTTTCAAGTTCTGTTTTAAGTGCAAGTAAGCGATCCGTTTCTTTGATTTTTAAGGTATGAAGACCTTTCAGATTACAGGAAATCCCTAAACCGAAACAGGTTACTGCTATCGTTTGTGCAATATCAGGAGCATCCACTAGATTGAGCACGATGTTATCAACCGTCTTTGACTTTTTTTTGAGCGTTATTGTATCATTTATAAATAGAGTTTCTACACCAAAGCTTTTATAAATAGTAGCTAATCTAGCATCTCCCTGATAGCTTTCTTTTTTGTAAAAACTCAACGTTACTTCACCGTCATTCGATAAAGCCATCATACTATAGAAATACGATGCAGAACTCCAATCCGATTCTATTGTAATTGTTTGTGATGCTACCTTTGTTTGAGGATTTATAGAAATTCGGTTCCCTTCAAATTTTGTTTCAATCCCAATTTGAAACAGCAATTGCTTAGTCATATTGATATATGGTACTGAGGTGACTTCTCCTTCAAGGTGAATCGTCAACCCTGCTGTCAGTGAGGATCCAATAAGCATTAAAGCAGAAATGTATTGACTACTTACATTTGCCTTGAGAGAAACGCTATTCTCTACTGGTACCACGCCCTGGATTTTGATTGGCGGATATCCTTCTTTTTTCAGATATTCGATCTGACATCCAATGGTTCTAAGTGCATCTACCAGTATTTTGATAGGACGCTGTTGCATTCGTTCACTACCTGTCAAAATAACGTCCACTCCCGGTTTCACTGCAAAATACGCAGTTAAAAAACGCATCGCTGTTCCTGCGTGATGCACATCGATCACACCGCTACCTTTTGCCAGCGCTTCTCGCATAGTGTTAGCATCGTCGCTATTGGAAATATTTTGAAGTAGTAGTTCCGGATAAAAAGCTTGCAATAAGAGGGAACGGTTGGTTTCACTCTTAGAACCTGTGATCTTAAGTTCACGACTAAGAATTGTGTCTAGTTGGGCTAATTTCAATTTCATTATTTACGTTTCTTTTTAAGCTTTCTGGATTCAAAATGATATCCTAAAATCATTCCATACATCAGCCCACCTATTACTCTGGATAGGGCGTAGCGCAGCCACTTGCCATCGTTAATTCGTTCAGTTATAAAAGCTGAAAAATTAAACCCTTGATACTGCATAATTAATTCTATCAGACTAAAAAGTACTATAAAACCTATTGCAAGTAGTGTTACCGATTTCCAATAGGATCTAGAAGAAAGTATAGTCTTGAACATTATTTTAATTTTTTATTATTCTGATGACGATCGTGATCTCTTTCAGTTTTAATCGCCAACTTTTTATCAAAAGCTTCTTGAAGATCAACGCCTGTTTGATTTGCTAAGCATAAAACTACAAAAAGTACATCTGCTAATTCTTCTCCCAGATCTTTGTTCTTATCGCTTTCTTTTTCACTTTGCTCTCCGTATCGGCGTGCTATAATTCTCGCTACTTCTCCTACCTCTTCAGTAAGTTGTGCCATGTTAGTCAACTCATTGAAATAACGTACTCCGTGCGTATTGATCCACTCGTCTACTATTTTTTGGGCATTTTGAATGTTCATTTTATATTTTTTTTAATACTACTTGTTCGCTTTGTTTTTCTAGCATCATATTATAAAATTCCTTAAGTGCTGCATAATATTCGGCAGGAATAAGCGAGTAATTAATAGAAGACTGCACAATTAACTGGATAACCCCATTATTTTCTTGTATCCTATAAGAAAAATTTCCAATGCCTTCCGGGAGTTTGAAACCAGTAGGTTTAGGTAATTCTATGACCGAATAATTAGCAGGGATTTTTATATTAACCATAAAACTATCTGAGACTCCATACCCATAGTCTACTGGGTATTCCCGTTTATCTAATTTAAAAATATTCTCTTTTGCTCCTAGAAATAATAAAGGGGAAAAATAAATCTCATCGTCAATCTTTTCAACAAAGCCCTCAACATTTTCAAAGGTAAAACGCTCTCTAACCCCTTTACTTAAATCATCGACTCCTGAAATTTCATAATTATCAATTTTAGAAAATCCATAATTTTCTCGGAGTCTGCGATTATTTTCGTTCTCACTATTGATTCCATTTTCCACCCTAAAGGTATGTGCATTATAATCTAAAAAATCAACATTTACTTTTCCGCTCATTGTTCCATCATCCGTAATTCTTGATTGCACACTAACTCGAAAATTAGATGGTTTAGCAGGCCTTAGATTTAAACGTTGTGAAAGTCCATTTTTTTTAATAACTCTGGCGGTTCCTTGAATAACTCGATTAGGGAGAATGTTGGGCACCCCAAATTTGTCCGTAGCATCCAAGTACAATATAACTCCTGATAAATTTACCCTTGTGATCACATAATTAAAGCCGCTCACTGTAGGAAAAAGGGAAACAATCCGATCTCCAGTACTAACAATAACTGGATCTGCGTCAATCCCAGCCTCTTTCAACATTGAAGTTAGCATAAGATTAATTTCGGCAACATTTCCACTGTTCTCTTTAAATGCTCGTTTAACGCCTTTAGAAGTACCCACTGCATATTCGTTATTCCACGTCAATTTATTTTTTACGAAATTAAAAATTTTCATAGTTTTACTTTGGGCATTTGTCTCACCCTGAACAAGTACAGCTAGCTCTTCTTTAAAATAATTTTTCTTAGCAAGCTCTCCCCCAAAATTGGCACTGTTATAAATCGTACTTACTACATTCTCCCAGGTCGATGAATAATTTTCAATTGAACTATTAGGAAATTTTGTATAAGCTAATTCAAATACTACAGCAGACAAATAGTTTTCTATATTTCCTGAAAAAGGCTCTTTACTAAATGCCGGAACATTTTTAGATTCAATCGTATATACATTTTTCTTATAATCTAACGTCCCTCTGGATGTGTAGCTTCTAACAGGCGTCCAACCCGCTCCACCACTTCTACCTATTGAAGTTAAACTAATTTTACCATTCACACTAGACTCTACCAAATTTATCGGAAGATACCCCAACGTAAACTTTTTGAAATAGAAATATTCTGGGATACTAATATGCACTACTGAATGCTTTACAGGTATTGTATATTGAAGTTTCACCCTATCAATATTAAATACAAAGGGGGATACAATTTTATATTTAAATTCAATTACTGAGCCTTCTTTTAAAGCTGGCATTGTGAACGTAGACTCCTCATAATTCTTAGTGAATTCTTTATGAAATATATCAGCCTTATCTAACTTATCGACAACAATCTTACCATTTACCAACGAGTACGTTCCTCCTTTTAGCCCTGAAACTTTTTCCTTTCCGCTGTTTTGTTTGTACAGATAAAACTTATGGGTTGCATAATCATACCCTTTCTTATTATACAGCTTAATTCTCTGATATACTTCGGTAACAAGCTGAAAGCCGTTATTTTTATCAAAGATATAGTACACTTTTTTACTGTTATGGAGAATTACCGCATTGGCCGTAGTATCTTTTAAATAAGTTGTTGCTGACAACTCTTCTTTAGAGACTTTTCCAAACTTATATTCCTGAGAGAAAACCTGTAAGGAAACTAGAAATAAGAATAAAAATACTGGTTTTAAGATAACATTCATAATGTAGATATTTAGTTGTTTTTTTGTAGAACAATTTTAGTTTTATCAATTTTACTAACATCGAGCCTAAATTTTCTGTAATCTGCATATTTTTCACTTGAATAGTTCCCGCTATAAAGGACAAATTTTCTTGAATATTTAACACTTGCTTCTTTAACTCTTTTCAAAGCATATATATAACTGCCAAACTCTGTGGTTAATACTTTTTTTTCGGGCAAGCTTTTAATGGTGAATCCTTCAGGAATATGAATTATATTCTCATCAATTTCAGTATAACCTCTTGAAATATCTAATGAGGAGTTTCTATCTTTATAACTAGGCAAATTTATTTTAGATTGGTCGAAGAAATTGGGAACTAACAAAAGTCTGCTTCCTGCCTTGATCAAATATTTTGATGCTGAAAGTTTTATTTTTTCGACGAAAATTACCTTTTCCTTATCATTGGATAATTTAATAGATTCAAAGCTCAAGTTTTTGAGATTTCCCCAATATTTTTTATAAAATATTTCTCTATCCTTAGGAGCTAGAGCTTCGATTCCATAGCGCTCAGCGTAGCAGTATCCCTGAGATTTTAAGCTTACTTCGGCCTCTATTGACATGTCTTCAGATAAAAAAACCTCTGCTTTGGTACTCTTAATATTTTCATTAAACAGGTACTGTTTAGTGTGTTTTATTATACCACCATTTGGGGTTACAACTAATGCTTTCCTGTTATCAGTAAAACCGGCAATAAAATTGAACGGAGCAGTTTGACTCGTGCATTCTAACCATATGTCTTGATCCTTAGTCGGGATATTTAGAATCACATGATTTCCTTGCATCGATGCAAAAGTTGAGTCAATGTTTTTGATGGTAGCACCTCCATATAATACCGTATAATATGATTTGATATTTTGAGATGAGAGTAATGCTTTAGTATAATTTGTAAGTGCCTTACAGTCCCCATAACCCACCTCATTTACTTGCTTAGCCGTAAAAGGCATCCAGCCACCAATACCTAATTGTATACTTATATATCTAGTTTTATTTTGCACATATTTATAAATAATTCGAGCTTTATCCATATCCGTTTTAGCATTAGCAACTAAATCGGAAACCTCTTCTATAATTTCTTTAGGTAATTCATCTCTTCCATATACTAAATTATCGTATTGCCATCGACCAAGAGATTCCCAATCAGCTGCTGTTCCTCTCACTCCCTCTAACGAAAAATTTTTCAATGCAACCTTTAATCTTGGTGCTAAATATGTGAGATCAGGACTGGAGTACTCAGGGGTATAAGCTATCCCCATAGATAAATTACTTGATAAATTATTATTGCTACTATCGAACGTTATTTTATGCTCTTCAAAATTTTCTTTTTTGATTCTAACATTATTATTATCAGGAAACGTTAGGCTGTAATTTGAGGCTTCTACACTAACAAAATAGTAAGAAACTGGTCTCCAGTCAGGTATAAAACCTGTAGAGAAATACTCTTTCTCACATTCATAAACTATGGTATAAGGATATTGAGTGGGAGTATGATCAACATAACTGAGGCGATCGTCTTGCATCAGCGAAATTCCATCTACAGCGCTCCTATCTTCAAAATCGGAAGCTTTATATTTTTTAATTTCATTTCCACTGTGATCATAAATGACCATTCTTTGATTTTTTATTTTTACTGATGGATCGTACCCTTCAACACCATTAGAAAAATAATCAGCATTTTTATTAAGAATCGTTACGATCAGCTTCTTTTTGAACAGCATTAAATCAATAGCTTTTATTTCGATCGTTGTTTCATCCAGCCTAACCACTGCATTTGCATTCTTGAGCAATGCCGAATCGATCCGATTGACATGTAGTTCCGGCAAATCCTGAGAAGAAACCTCAAAAAAAGGCATGAGTAAAAATACCCAAAAAGGGAAAAGTAAAAATCTAGACATACATTATAAAATATGGGGTAGTTACTCTTTATTTTTTGTGTCGATAAGTAAGGTAACGGGTCCGTCGTTGATTAAATTTACCTTCATATCTGTTCCAAATATACCCGTTCCAACTTTCTTACCCAAATCCAATTCTAACTGATTTACAAAACCTTCGTAAATTGGGATCGCTATTTCAGTACTCGCTGCTTTTATATAACTGGGTCTATTTCCTTTTTTAGTACTGGCAAATAAAGTGAATTGGCTTACCACGATAGCTTCTCCGTCTACATCCTGAATCGACCTATTCATCACTCCGTTTTCGTCTGCAAATATTCGTAGTCTACTAATTTTACCCGATAACCACTTACTATCTACATCGGTATCCTCAGCCTCAATACCTAAAAGAATTAATAGGCCATCTGCTATACTTGAAATTACTTCCCCTTCAACCGTAACAGAAGCTTTTGACACCCTTTGTATAATTACTCTCATGTAATGAATCTATTCTTCGGTATAATTATTTTTGCGATAATGTTCTTCCTCCCCCTCAATAATTTGCAAGTAGCTTTTATACCTTGACCAAGCAATTTCTCCATCATCCAATGCGTCTTTAATTGCACATTTTGGTTCATTAATATGCAGACAGTTATTAAATTTGCACTTAGATTTCAGTTGAAAAAATTCAGGGAAATAATCACCTAATTCTTCTTTTTCCATATCCACCACTCCAAATCCTTTTATTCCCGGGGTGTCTATAATTTTTGCATCAAAACTCAGATCAAACATTTCTGCAAAGGTAGTCGTGTGTTGCCCTTGTTGGTGTTGTTCGCTAATGGCTGTTGTCTTTAACATTAAATCCGGCTCAATCGTGTTGACCAAGGTTGACTTACCGACCCCACTATGTCCAGAAAACATACTAACCTTGCGTTGCATCATAGCCTTCACCTTATCAACATTCTTCCCGGTCTTGGCAGAAATACCAACACAGTCATATCCTATTTTTCTGTATAATGCAGCTAGATATTTGATCTCGAGCAACTCCTCCTCATTATAGGTGTCAATCTTATTAAATAAAAGCACGGCTTTTATTCCATAAGCCTCTGCCGTCACTAAAAATCTATCTATAAATGTGGTAAAAGTAGGAGGATTATTTAAAGTAACCAGTAAGAAAACCTGATCGATATTGGCAGCAATAATATGCGTTTGTTTGGACAGATTTACAGATTTACGAATGATATAATTTTTTCGATCATGAATCGTATTAATTACCCCACGTTCATTATCATTCTCGTCATTCGTTTTCTCCAATTTAAAATCCACCTTGTCACCAACAGAGACCGGATTTGTACTCTTAATCCCTTCTATTCTGAATTTTCCTTTTATTCGGCATTCGTACGTAATTCCGTTTTCAGCTTTTACGGTATACCAACTTCCAGTAGATTTATATACAATTCCTGTCATAGCTACAAAGATGCAAATTATATCCCAAATGCGCAGTTGTTCTAAACCTCCTTTCCCTTATTTAGAACTGTTTTTTTGATGATTAATAGACTCTTGGTGAATGGCCTTATAAATTCGTAAAATAAATTCTTCACTCAGTCCATTTTCATTTCCTTCAAGGATCATACGCCCCAAAATTTCATTCCAGCGTTTGGATTGCAAAATAGCAACATTCTGTTTTGCCTTTACCTTCCCTATTTCATCAGAAATTTTCATTCTTTTTGCCAACACCTCTAATACCTGATTATCCGCTATATCGATTTTAGCTCGTAATTGACTCAGTGCTTTTTGATACGCTTCATCTTCTCCGATTTCCTTACGAATTTTTAAATCCTTCATCATTTGAATTAAAGTGTCTGGGGTTATTTGTTGCTTAGCATCGCTCCATGCATTATCAGGATCATAATGTGTCTCCACTATCAATCCATCAAAATTGAGATCCAGTGCAGTTTGTGACAAATCAAAAATTAAATCTCTTCGACCTGCAATATGAGAAGGGTCTAAAATTAAAGGCAAATCAGGAAAACGATTTTGCAAGTCAATCGGAATTTGCCATTCTGGAATGTTTCTGTATTTAGTTTTCTCATAGGTCGAAAACCCTCTATGAATTACTCCAAGATTTTTAACATCTGCCGTATACAATCGTTCTACGGCTCCCAACCATAGTGAAAGATCCGGATTAATAGGGTTCTTTACCAACACCGGATTATCAATACCCCGACAAGCATCAGCAATATCTTGGACGATAAATGGTGATACTGTACTTCGTGCTCCTATCCATAGAATATCCACTCCATGTTCTAAGGCTAATTCTACGTGATGTGGATTAGCTACCTCGGTCGCTATTTTCATTCCGGTCTCCTCTTTAGCGCGTTGCAACCATTTTAGTCCTAAGGCGCCCACACCTTCAAAATTGCCTGGTCGGGTTCTGGGTTTCCAAATCCCGGCACGTAATACTGTAGCATCAGAATCTTTGAGCTGATGAGCTATTTTGACCACTTGATCTTCGGTTTCTGCACTACAAGGTCCGCCAATTACCAAGGGATGATCTAATCCATAAGCATCCAACCAGTTTCTCAATTCTTTTTTATTTTCCATAATTTCTTTTTTTATGCTGCTCAAATCATCAAATCTGTCGTTGATCAGGCTTCGATTCCGTTTAAAATTAATTTTATATGGTTGATATCTTCCATTTCTTTATGTAAACCTTCAAAATCGTCATTTTGAAGTAAACTCTTGAAATGAGAGAGATTATTAATATACTCAGTCAGTGTTTCTATCACATTTTCTTTATTCTGTTTAAAAATAGGTCCCCACATGGCAGGAGAACTTTTTGCTAATCTTACTGTAGAGGCAAATCCACTACCAGCCATATCGAAGATATCTTTTTCATTCTTTTCTTTCTGAATCACCGTTTTACCCAGCATAAATGAACTGATATGTGATAAATGGGAGACATATGCAATGTGCTTATCGTGCGACACAGGATCCATATACCGGATACGCATTCCCAAAGCTGTAAAAATTTTCATCGCTCGCTCTTGCAATTTGAAAGCTGTTTTTTCTACTTCACAAATAATGTTGGTCTTACCAAAAAACAACTTATCGACTGCTGCTTCAGGACCAGAAAATTCTGTTCCTGCTATGGGATGGATCGCTAAAAAATTACGCCTCTTCTCATGCGTTGCTATGGACTGACAAATTTCCTGTTTTGTCGATCCTACGTCCATGACTAATGTAGTATCCTGGATTCGATCTAAAACCTGAGGTAACAAAGTCACTGTTGTCGTCACAGGTATTGATATAATCACTACATCGGCTAGTCCTAACTCTTCTATGGTGGACGGTCGGTCAATAAACCCTATTTTTAATGCAGAATCCAAATGCTTTTCATTCGAATCTATCCCATAAATTGTAGTATCTGGCATGGATTGTTTAATATCTTTACAAAAAGACCCTCCTATTAAACCGACTCCAATCACAAACAGCTTCATATTGCCTTAAATTTTAGGGTTTCAATAGAAAAATCTACCTCTGCTATCCGATGTAAAGCTTCTTTAATCTGATCTGTACTCGCACATAAAGAAAACCTTACATACCCTGCTCCTTGAGTTCCAAAAATTGCACCAGGGGTAACAAAAATGTTATATTCATGCAACAGTTTTTCTATAAAGTCATATCCATTTACATATGCTGGTAATTTGGCCCAAACGAACAGCCCTACAGCTTTGTGATCCACCATACAATTTAATTTTTCAGCAAGTTTCCAGATTAATTTTCTCCTTTTCGCATATGTTATATTCAGATTTTCATACCACTGATCTGAAATTTGCAATGCAGCTAAGGCTCCGTGCTGAATTCCTAAAAACATCCCGCTATCCATATTGGATTTCACCTGAAGTATTGCTTGTATTTTTTCTGCACTACCCATAACCATTCCTACTCTCCATCCTGCCATATTAAAAGATTTACTTAGAGAATTTAATTCTAAAGCATGATCCTTAGCTCCGGCAACATTAAATATACTGATAGGTTCAGGGTTGAGCACAAAACTGTATGGATTGTCATTTATAACTAATATATTATGCTTTTTAGCAAAGTGAATGAGTCGCTCAAATAACGCTAGATTTCCTGAAGCACCTGTTGGCATATGGGGATAATTAACCCACATCAACTTTACTTTTCTTAAATCGAGTTGTTCCAACGTTTGAAAATCAGGCTCCCAATTATTTTGCTCGGTTAATTCATAAGCTATAGGTTCTGCATCCAGCAATTTGGTTACCGAAGCATATGTAGGATATCCCGGATTAGGAATTAATACCTGATCCCCAGCATTGAGATACGCCATAGAAACATGCATAATCCCTTCTTTTGACCCCATTAATGGTAGGATTTCGGATTCACTATCTAAATCTACACCAAATTTGTTTTGATAAAATTCGGCAATGGCTGTTCTAAGCTGAGGAACCCCCTGATAACTTTGATACTGGTGCACCCCTTTTTCTCGCATAGCTGATTGCATCGCCTGAACAACCTCAACGGGAGGCTCCAAATCAGGACTACCGATTGCTAAATTCAAAATTGGTTTCCCTGCACTGGCCAGTGCTCTCACCTCACGCAATTTTGAAGAAAAGTAGTACTCTTCTACATTGTCTAAGCGTTTTGCAGTTTGTACTTTCATCGTTGTTGGTTTTTATAAGTCCCTAAAATTTTTAGCTCTAGCGTCATGATTCTCAATAAGGTGATTGCCTTTTCAAAGTATTCAGACTTCTCAAATGTTACATCAATAAAAAATGAATATTTCCAAGGCTCGTTCAATACGGGGAGCGATTGTATTTTTGTTAAATTAAGGTTACAATCACTCATAACATTTAATAGCGTCGCCAGACTTCCTTGCTTATGCATCGCAATAATTTTTAAGGAGGCTTTATTAATTTCTTCTTTCCTTTCTAAAGTTTCGGATTTTCGCTCTAACACAAAAAATCGGGTACTATTAGTCGTTATAGTTTGAATATTATGAGCTAAAATTTCTAAACCATATAATATTGAAGCAATTTTGCCTGCTACCGCTGCAATACCTAAATTATTTTCTTTTTTAATACTTCTCGCTACCGCTGCAGTATCTGTCGCTTCAACCAATTTGATGCCTGGATATTGCTTAAAGAAATCTTTACACTGTAAAAGTGCCATCGGGTGAGAGTGCACTTCTTTAATATCTTTTATTTTTTGACCCGGAAGCGCCATCAGACAATGATTTATTGGGGCATAAAACTCTCCTATGATGTTAAAATCACATTCATCGATATATGCATAATTTGGGATAATTGACCCTGCAATAGAATTTTCTATAGCCATTATCGCATGTTCGCTATGCGCGTTTACCAAACTATTTGCCACTTCTGCAAAGGACATACATTCCTCTACCTCAACCAAGTCACCAAAATATGCTTGAGCTACTTGATGATGGTATGAACCTTTTATACCTTGTATGGCAACTTTTGATTTCATTCAAATTTGGGTAAAAAAAAATCCCGATTTGCATCGGGATTTTAAATTATAAACATAAAAATATTTACATAAGGATCCCGTTTCTCTCTTTAAAATAAAAGAAGAAAAAATAAAATCCGTTCCAAGTAAATAAATTATTCATTGTCTCTGTTGTAACTAGATTGCTAAAGTAAATAAAACATCGAACTTTCAAAACAAAAAGTAAATTAATTCTTTTTGAAGTTCAATTAATTATCAAACTCTTTATTTTTTGAGTTTTAAATAGGAATTATTCAAAATAGGATCCGCATATCTAAAAATCTTATCAAAATATAAGGTGCTATTAAATAACTTTCAGTTCTTTTCCTACCTTGGTGAATGCTTTAACCGCTTTCTCAAGATGCTCACGTGTATGCGCCGCAGATAATTGCACACGTATCCGTGCTTTTCCTTTTGGCACTACGGGGTAAAAGAATCCGATAACATAAATACCTTCATCCAGTAATTTTGACGCAAATTCCTGCGCTAATGTAGCTTCATACAGCATTACAGGAACAATAGGATGATCTCCCGGCACGATGTCAAATCCTGCGGCAGTCATTTCGGTTCTAAAATATTTAGTGTTCTCCTCTAACGTATCTCGCAGTGAGGTTGAAGCGCTTAAAAGATCCAAAACCTTAATTGAAGCGCCCACTATTGAAGGTGCCACAGTGTTTGAAAATAAATAAGGTCTAGATCTTTGTCTTAACAATTCTACAATTTCTTTACGTGCTGCGGTAAATCCACCGGATGCACCTCCTAAAGCTTTACCATAGGTACCTGTTATAATATCCACTCGTCCCATAACATCACAGTACTCATGCGTTCCACGACCTGTTTTACCAAGAAATCCTGTAGAATGGCACTCATCAATCATAACCATCGCATTATACACTTCTGCTAAGTCGCAAATTTTATCTAATTGAGCAATCGTACCATCCATAGAGAAAGAACCGTCGGTAACAATTAATATACGTCTGGAACCTTGTGCTTCTTTTAGCTGCTCTTCCAAGGAGTCCATATCGTTATGATCATACCTAAACCGTTTTGCCTTACATAATCTGATACCATCAATAATAGAAGCGTGATTAAGTGCATCCGATATGATAGCATCATCAGGCCCTAAAATTGGCTCAAAAAGTCCTCCGTTAGCGTCAAATGCCGCGGCGTATAAGATACAATCTTCCATTCCTAAAAATTCTGCGGTCTTGCGTTCTAATTCTTTATGAATATCCTGTGTACCGCAAATAAAACGAACTGATGAAAGTCCATAACCATGTGAGTCAATAGCATCCTTTCCTGCTTGAATTACGTCGGGATGTGACGAGAGACCCAAATAATTATTCGCACAGAAATTTAAAACCTCCTTTGAATTTGTAGTATCGATTTCTGCACCTTGAGGTGTAGTAATGATACGTTCGGACTTATACAATCCTGCATCCTTAATTTCTTCTATTTCTCTTTGTAAATCTTCTTTAATATTTAAAAACATAAATATGATTTTGTAATTAATATGTATCCTACGCTATTTCAGTTCTTTTAAAATTACACTATATGTTGTGTAACTCCAAGTGTCCCCTATGTTTCTTGAAAAATTCCTTTAAAATTGACAATGAACCATCCAAAAATATCTAAACGCCTTTAAGTTGGATTGATTTCGTATTGTAATTTTAATTTTTCGACCATAACTTGTGTCATACGTTTTAAATCGTACTCGGGTTGCCATCCCCAATCGTCTCTTGCACTACTATCATCTATCGAATTAGGCCATTTTGCTGCTATTTTCTGTCTGAAGTCAGGAGTATACTTAACCTCAAACTTAGGATATATCTTTTGCAATGCTGCGGCGATATCCTTGGGCGCAAAGCTTGCTCCTGCCAAGTTATATGACGTTCTCACTTTTATATGTTCTTTTGGCGCATCCATCAATTCCAAGGTTGCACGCACCGCATCTTCCATAAAAATCATTGGCAGCATTGTGTTTTCTTCTAAAAAGCAATTGAATTCTTCTTCTAAAACAGCCTTATGATAAATATCCACTGCATAATCTGTCGTACCTCCTCCGGGTAAGGATTGATAGCCAATAACTCCAGGGTAACGTAACGAACGAACGTCGAGACCGTAGCGTAAAAAATAATACTGCGCCCAGTTTTCGCCCGCAGCTTTACTTATACCGTACACCGTTGCCGGATCCAAATAGGCATCATTAGGTGTTTGAGTCTGGTTAGCTCCTTCTCCAAAAACAGCAATCGAACTAGGGTAAAAAACTTTATCGACTTCATTAAGTCGTGCAACTTCTAACACATTAAACAAGGTTTGCATATTAATATCCCACGTCTGTAACGGGTTTTCTTCACCTCTAGCTGATAATATGGCTGCCAAGTGATAGATCTGGGTTATCTTGTATTGTTTAACAACTGATTCAATTCTGTCACGATCGGTAGCATCAATAATTTCAAAAATCCCCTCGACATTTTCTTTTTCCCGCAAATCAGAAGCAACCACGTGTTCTATACCAAATTTTTCTTGAAGCGATTTTGTCAATACAGAACCCAATTGACCATTTGCACCAACGATTAAGATATTAGTATTCATATACATTTAACTATTAAGTAGTATTTACTTGCAAAAATAACAGTTGCAACTTTTAATTTTAAATTTTATTCTATCTTCAGTAAAAATTGCGACATTTATTTAAATTAGCAACTATTTTATCTTATTGAGATATTTTGAAATACAATTGCAGCTAAATTTACTAAGCTTATGGAAGATATAGACGAAATAGACCTCACAATTTTGAGAATTCTTCAAAAAGATGCAAAAAAAACGACCAAAGAGATCGCACAGCTCCTCAATCTAACGGCTTCTCCGGTCTATGAGCGGATTCGTCGTTTAGAAAAAAAAGGGTTTATTCAGAAATATGTAGCTATTTTAGATAAGAAATTAATCAATCGGTCAGTGACCACTATCTGTCAGGTCTCGATGCGTTACCATAATGAAGCTTTTATTCAAAAATTTGAAGAACAAATACAAAATTTAGAAGAGGTTCAGGAATGTTATCATATGGCCGGTCAAGTTGATTTTATTCTAAAAATAAATACGCCTAGTCTTGAAGCGTATCATGATTTTGTAAAGTATAAGCTTTCGACTATTGAAAATATCGGAGTATTAAACAGTACTTTTGTACTAAAAGATATCAAACACACCTCGGCTTTTTATATATAAATCGAGAACCAGCTTCGCATACTAAATTCAAGTTTCTTAAGTTACTAATTAGTATTTTTGATAAAATTAAAAAACATGTCTATATCCGTCTCCCATATTTCTAAAACGTATCATCAGGAAAAAGCAATTTCAGATATTTCTTTTACGATAAAAGAGGGCGAAATTGTTGGATTTCTTGGTCCAAATGGAGCCGGAAAATCGACTATGATGAAAATTCTGACCACCTACCTGCACCCCAACCAGGGTAGTGCTATGGTAAACACATTTGACATCATAAAAAATCCATTGGATGTTAAAAGAAGTGTAGGGTATCTGCCTGAGCATAACCCATTGTATGAAGAGTTATATGTGCGTGAATACTTATCCTTTAACGCAAAAGTATATAATGTACCTGCCAATCGTATTGAGGAAGTTATCACAAAAACTGGATTGACTAATGAAGCTTCTAAAAAAATTACTCAACTTTCAAAAGGGTATCAACAGCGTGTGGGCTTAGCTTGTGCTTTGCTACATGATCCAAAAGTTCTTATTCTCGACGAGCCAACCACCGGATTGGATCCTAATCAGTTAGTGGAAATACGATCGCTAATAAAGGCTCTGGGAAAAAATAAGACGGTTTTATTATCCACTCATATCATGCAAGAGGTAGAAGCCATGTGTGATCGAGTCATTATAATCAATAAAGGAGAACTGGTGGCCGATAAATATTTAAAGGATTTAATTGACACCAACGAACAAATAATTGAAGTTGAATTTGACTATCGCATTGAGGAGGCTTTCTTAAAAAGAATTCCGCATGTCACTCGGGCAATAAACAAACATAATTTTGTGTACGAAATTACATTTGATACGAGTATTGATATGCGCCCAAAGGTTTTTGACTTTGCACACGATAACAAATTAAAAATTTTACAATTATCACGGAAAAACAAAAATTTGGAAAGTCTGTTTAGAGAGCTAACACAATAATTATAAACCAATGCTTGAATGCAAGATCAGCTCTGAGATGTTTCAAACTCTTTCAGAATTTCCTTGAGGCGTTTTACTGATATTGGTTTAACGATATAATCACTTACTAATTCATACGACTTGGCCTTAGCTACGTCCTGAGGATCTACCGATGATGTAACAATATAAATAGTTATTTTCTTACTGCACGGTATTTTCGTGAATTCTTCCAAAAATTGCCACCCATCAAGGATGGGCATATTGAGATCCAGTAGTAAAATATCAGGTAGTTTTTCTCCACTGGATATAATTGCTTTTAACTTATCCAGGGCTTCCCTTCCATTCTTAAAAACTAAGAAGCCATTACAGAAATTAGCTAATTCCATGACCTTTTTAATACCGAAAACAAAAATCGGATCATCATCTACAATACACGCTAAATCAATTTTCTTCATTTCTTAAAATATATTTTAAAAACAGTTCCTACATTAACTTCACTTTTGACTTCAATAGTACCTCCCATAGCTACTATTTGATTTTTAGTAATAAAGAGTCCTAAACCGCGAGATTTCTCATGATCATGAAATGTTTTATACATGCCAAACATTTTAGCCCTATGCTTTTCCAGATCAATACCTAAACCATTGTCTCTCACTTCCAAAACCTGAAACTCATTTTCAACATAGCTATTTAAGGTTATAAAGCTGTTTCGCGTTTTAGCCCTATACTTTATGCCGTTAGTGATCACATTAAGACAAATACTTTCAACATATGCGGCAATGCCTAAAACTTGTGTTGAAGTATCTATATTGTTTTCAACGCGTACATCAGATTCAAGATGCATCCCTGCAATATTCTTTATCGTTTTTTGAACTGCTTCAAACAAGTTGATATGCTCCATGTTTGATTCTTCCAAAGAATTCATTACAACCACATCATTTAAATGATGTATTGTTTCATTAAGGTTCCCGGATGCTTCACACAATAAGCCAATATATTCGTTCGATACTAACTCTGGATGTTCATCAGTTAACAAATCTAATAACATCTGAAAGTTCCCGGAATGAGATCTTAAGTTATGTGAAACAATGTGCGCAAAATTCAAAAGCCTGCTGTTTTGATCCTGGGTTACTTCAAGTAAAGATTTTAGGTCATTCTCAACTTTTTTGATTTCTCTGATATCCGTTGCAATAGCCAAATAACCAGTTACCTCTTCATCTTGCTTTAAGGCAGTCATTGTTACCAGGACAGGAAAGGTGGTGCCGTCACTACGTCGGTGTGTCCATTCTCTGGTATCTATTTCATTTCTAAATGGTAATATTGTAAAGATTTCGAACCCTTTAATACTACATTGATACTCCTGAGATAATTGTATTTCTCTTTTTTGTATTTCTTCGGGAAGATGCAGATCGATATAGGAACGCTTTAGAATCATTTCATCGCGATTGTATCCTAATAAATTTTCTGCTCCCTTATTAAACGTGGTGATTTGTCCATATTTATCGGTTCCAATAACACTTACTTGTGTTATATCTTCCAAGATGTTTTCTAATTTCTGTAAAGCTTCAGATAACTTTTTTCTGGTTTTAACTCTCGGAGTGATGTCCACTATTTGAGATATGAAATACAAAGGATTATCCTCTTCATCTTTTACTAATGAGACCGAAAGAATAATATGAGCCAGTTTTCCACTCTTTTGAAAATAACGTTTTTCCATTTGATAGAACGATCGTTTACCGGCTAAGAGTTCTTCTAACAATGCTAAGTCCTTATCTAAGTCATCCGGATGTGTTATGTCCTGAAACGTTAACTTTCGAAGCTCTTTGGCTGTATAGCCTACAATATCACACAAACTTTGATTAACCTCTATCCATTGCCCTTGTATATTAAGGATCGCCATACCAATAGCGGCATTCTCAAAATTACCTCTAAAAGCTTCTTCACTAATCTTTAATTTGATCTCTGCTTCCTTAGCTCGGGTAATATCTGCCGTATGCATAATCACACCTCCAATATTATTATCGTGCGTGTGCCAGGGCCTTAATTCCCAACTTAACCATTGCAACGATCCATCTTTCTTTAGAAAACTATCCTCGTCGGATTTGAGAATTTCACCCTGAAGTGCAGATTTAAAAATTTCTTTCCATTTTTGACTTATGGTGGGGAAAATAGCAAAATGAGATCTTCCAATAATATTTTCATTTTTCAGGCTGTAATCCTCCAACCATTTGGTTGACACAGCCAGATACCTCATATTATTGTCAAACATTGCAATGGCTGTTGGAGCTTCTTCAATAAACAAGCGATTTTTTTCTAGTTCATTTTTACTAGCCGTTATTTCTTGGTGTGAGCCAATAATCCATTCCGGAGCATCATTTTTATAACTCACTACTTTTCCTCTAGTAAGCACCCAGACCCAATGCCCCTTTTTATGACGCATTCGCACTTCGCACTCATATATGGGCGTAGATTGCTCGATATGTTCCTTTAAAAGTTTTTCCGTCTTTACACGGTCTTTAGGATGCACTGAATTTTTCCAGGTTTGAATTGAAACAGGTTCTATTTCCAATAAGGAATATCCAATAATTTCTGCCCAGCGCTCACTGAAGTATGTTTCACCAGTTTGTAAATTCCACTCCCAAACTCCGAGGTTTGCCCCTTCAATAATATGTTGATACCGGTCCAGTTGTCTTTGCAACCGTAATTCTGTTTGTTTTAGTTTAGTGGTGTCGGTAAGAGCAATCAACAAACGATTTGCAACGTTGTTCTCATCAAAAATTCCAATACATTTACATTGTATCATTACCTTGTGACCTAACTTATGTACAAAATCAATATGTTCAACATATGGAGAGGTTTCTGTTCGAAAATGTGATATAGCGTTGTCAAAGAGTTGACGCAATACAGTAATGGGTAACGAAGTTTGGCTCAAAAGACAGGAAGAGGACTCATATCCGACAAAATGACCAAGCGTATTCCAAAATTTATCGCTAATCCATATTCGTTCAAAGGTTGACAAATCCCAATACCATAAACCATCTAAGGCTATATCCTGTACAAAATCAAAGATAGCAGTATCCCTTTGCACCAAAGCATATAATTCGTCTTTTAAATGATTGCGGCTAGGGTACGAGGACACCTGTAGTCGCTTAGTTTTTTTTTGAATCATTCTATTGTAGGTTTACTAGGCTGCAGATGGGGATTATAAATGTAAAGAAAAATAAATTACTTACTGCCAATTCTTTTAATTGAACTTACTAAATATTTCTTAATATTTATTTTATCTCACGAATCGTAACGTAAATACACTTTAAAATTAGACCCTTTATTCACTTCACTCTCAACCGTTATTTTACCTCCCAAAGCTTCGATTTGATTTTTGGCAATAAACAATCCAATGCCTCTAGCGTCATCATGTTTATGAAAGGTCTTATACATTTTAAATAGTTTGGATCGATTTCTATTCAAATCAATTCCTAAGCCATTGTCTTCAAAATTAATCACTACAAACCCATCCTTTTTTGTAGCACTAATCGACACTGTACTTTGACATTCCGGTCTACGGTATTTGATTGCATTGGTAGTCAAATTAAGAATAATACTTTCTAAATATGCCGGTAAAGCAAGTACCTCGATATCTTTTGGCACAGTTACTTTAATCTTAACATTGTTCTCGCAGGCACTAGGCACTAATCCTTGTAAGATACTATTAACCACCTTAAAAAGATTTATTTTGTTCAAATTTTGATCTACAGATGCGCTCATTACAACAACTTCACTAAGATGTCCTATTGTTTCAGCTAAACTATCTGAGGCATTTTTAAAAAGTTTTAGAATCTCATTATCAGAAAATTCCGGATATTCTTTATGAAATAGATTTAAAAGCATTGAAAAGTTTCCCGAATGCGAACGTAGATTATGGGATACGATATATGCGAAATTTTTCAAGCGTTTATTTTGATCTTCTGCGACTTCAAGCAGAGATTTTAATCGGGCTTCTACTTTCTTAATCTCACTAACGTCAGTAATTACAAGAAGATATCCCGAAATATTGAACTCATCTTTGAGGATGGTCAGCGTACTTTGTGCAGAAAAAGTCGACCTATCCTTACGTACATATTCCCATTCGCTTGTATCACCAATTTCATCGGTAGACAACGCCGTTAACACATCAAAATCGACGTATTTCGTGTCATGCAATTCACAAAGTTCTTTTGATCTTTTTATAAGCTCTTCTTTCTTATAAAAATCGACAACCGATTTACCTTCTATCTCTTCAAAAGAATACCCTAATAAATTTTCGGCTCCTTTATTGAACGAAGTAATAGCACCCTTTTTATCCAATCCGATAATTCCTACTTGCGTATTAGAATCTCTCAAAATTTTTAGTTCTGCCAAAGTTGACATCATCTTATTCTTGGCATCAATTCTCGGACTGATATCTATGATCTGAGACACAAAAAATAATGGAGAACCCTCACTATCTCTAACTAAAGAGACCGCTAAAATTACATGAACACTGTACCCTTCTTTATGAATATACCTTTTTTCCATGTGATAATGTGTGCGAATTCCTTCTATAAGTTCATTCAACAACTGAAGGTCTAAGGCAAGATCGTCTTCGTGCGTAATATCCTTAAATGTCATTGCTTGCAATTCTGAAATCGTGTATCCTACGATTTCACTAAAAGCTTGATTTACCTCTATCCACTTATATTGACGATTAGAAATTGCCATGCCAATCGCCGCATTCTCAAAATTGCCTCTAAAAGTTTCCTCACTAATGCGCAATTTTTCTTCAGTGTTTTTACGCTCGGTTATGTCATGCATCGCCACTACTGCTCCAAAAACCTCACCATCGAGACTTCTAAGCTGTGAGCCATTTACCGATACATAACGCTTGGTTCCCTGTTTAGGTTTGATGATAATTTCATCAGCTTCTAATGAACCATTTTTTAGAGTACGTAGTAGCGGTATTTCTTCCGTTTCTAAGGGTGTTTTACCATCAGGTCTGAATAATCCATAATATCCGGAAAGCTGTGAGGTAGGTAAAACCTCAGGTGGTAAGCCATGCCAATTCTTAGTGGTTTTATTGAAAAGTGTTAATATCCCTGATTGATCACATGAAACGATACCAACCTCAATACTGTCTAATATTGCTTCCAAAAAAGTTTGCTTTTGCTGATTGGCGTGCTCTATTTCCTTCAGTTCTGTTATATCGGAGACATGCATGATGATACCTCCAATTTTCATGGCATCAGTAAACCATGGCTTCATTTCCCACGACAACCATTGTACAGAACCATCTTTTTTATAAAACTTATCTTCCTTACTTTTTAAAATTTCTCCTTTAAGACACCTTCGATGCTGTTCTTTCCATTCTTCACTAATGTGAGAAAACACTTCATAATGTGATTTTCCAATAATCTCCTCCTCGCGAATGTCATAATCTGTAAACCATTGTCTGGAGGCTGCCAGATAACACATATCTAAATCAAACATGGCTAACGCACTTGGGGCTTGCTCAATGAAAGCTCTATAGCGTTCTATATTTTTTTTACTTTCAGTAATTTCTTGGCGAGACCCGATCATACGTTCTGGATTACCCTCTTTATCCCAGCTCATAACCTTACCTCGGTCTAAAACCCAAACGTAATTACCGTTCTTATGTCGTACTCTGGTTTCAAATTCAAAAATAGCTTCACTGGATTGCAACGATGTTTTTAATTTTGAACGAAATTTTTTCACATCGATAGGTTCCATACCATTGAGCCACGTATCCATGGATAAAGGTCTCAATTCGATTAATGTATACCCTATCATTCTGGCCCATCCTTCATTGAAGACTACTTCGTCAGTTTTTAGATCCCACTCCCAAGTCCCGATGTTTGAACCTTCAATTATGTGCTCATATCTCTGTAATTGTCTCTGTAGCTCAAATTCTACCTTTTTAAGTTTAGTAATATCGGTATGAGCTCCTAACATCCGTATCGGTTTACCCTCAGCATTTCTAATTACTAAACCACGACACTGTATCCATAATGTATGACCTAATTTGTGGGTATAACGCACTACCTGATCGTAGCTGTGCGAGGGGTCGTGAAGATGCCTATTTGCATTCTCCATAGCTAGCGCTAAGTCCTCCTGATTAATAATATCTTGCCACGCTGAAGATTTATGGGGCATTAATTTAGGATCATACCCCAAAACTGTCCAAAATTTGTCATCCATCCATTCATTCTCAGGATCTTCTAAATCCCAAAACCATAAACCGTCCAGTGCTGCTTTTTGAATAAAATCAAAAATTAAATCATTTTCTTTGATCAGCGTATTCAGCTCATCTTGCAAATAATTTTTGGTGGAAGTACTTTTCTTACTGTCTTGAATAGATAATTTTATTGGCATACCTAACGTTTGAGGTTATTAGAATTTGGGGGAATTCTATAAAGTTAGGCATAAAAAAGATGATGATTCTGCGTTTTAACCACAATAATGTTACGCTAAAAACATAAAAACCAATTACTTACACTTACTCCAGGTCGAATATAAGTCTACCGGTATAGAATTGTTTTACCGCTACCTCCTCTGGTTCGAATACGCTTATTACATCCCCGGTACTTCGAATTTCTCCCTTTAAAGAAACTTGGGGATTTACTATTATTTTATTTGCTCCGCGATGATATACTGTAACATAATCCGCCATAAGCGACTTTCCTTCAAAACGACCGGTACCGGAATAGAGTCCGACCGTAAGGTTGTTTACAAATCCTTTTATTTTGAAAGATGCAATATTATTTCCAACAATATTTAGTTTTTCTGAATCAATGGTAAGCTCAAAAATACCTGTTGTATTACCTTCTGCATAACCAACATCTTCAGACAGTAAGGTCAGACTATCAAAACGCAATACTCCTTCTGATCTAATGGCAAATTGAGTTGCACTTCTAATTACTGTGAGCTTTGGTACACTAATATAAAATTTGGTTTGATTAAAATCTCTAACAAAATTACAATCATTTACATTACTCAAAATAAGCTCCCCATTTATCACCTCTGCTGAGACTTCATTAATTAAGTTCTCACCAGTCTCTACTACAACTTGCGTTGTATCTCCTTGCTTTAAAACAAGTTCGATATTTGGACCAACCAGAATTTTTGTAAAAGGCGTTACCTCCATTCCCCGACTCACGAGATTCCCCGTTCGTTGAAAACAATCTGGTGCATTCTCTGTATCACACCCTAATATAACTGTTAAAAGCAATAGGAAAAGTAATGTGTGCGCTTGAATGTTAATAAATCTGTTCATAATCGATATCCAATTGAGTATTCAATAGCTTCTGCTTTGGCTGCATGTGAACGAACGGTTATTGCACCAAAAATAGAGGACGTAAAGTTGTATTTTAGTCCAGCTCTGTTATACATGGTCCCTTCAAAGTCATAAGGGTAGTAAAAATAATATCCCAAGTTTATAAGTATAGCTAATTTATTAATGGTTAGTTCATGTCCAACATATACTCCCGCTCTTTTTGAATCCTCGTCCCCTGTAGTCCCATCCCCAAAATCCCCAACTGCACGATAATCGATATAGCGTTCCAGAGCTTTTGAGAAAAATAATTCTGACCCAACAACGATAGTACTTTTTTTGTTCAACTGCTTATGTGCAAACAACCCAACCGTAAGAAAAGGATATCTTCCCGAACCGACCAAGTCACTTTCATTGAAACCTCCACTTAACATTACTCCAAGGCCAATAGGTCTTGACCCTCTTAATAAACCTTCTTCTTTCGCATTATATTGTTTTGGTTGCTGACTCAAATTATAATTTACTGCGAAATTGGCAAAGAGGGTATTGGTACTTTTATTAGGTGCTTTGGAGTTGCCATTAGAGTAATGTAAAATACCTATACCCAATTGTAATCCAATATGCTGTATAACATTTTGATGGCGATAATTTAAAAGGGCATAACTAGCACTCATAATATGAGATCCATAGGCGATATTGCGGTAATTATCATCAATATCATACGGCTTCGAAGCGTAGGTTACTCCTTGGGCTATCCTAAGCTGTAGGTATCGTCTTAAAAAATAAAAGTTATAATGTGCAAATGCTCCAATACTGATTCCTAAAAAATCATTCTTTAAATCCTGATACACTAATGAAACTCCGTAATCCGGATAATTATACAGTCTCTGCCACTCTTTATCCCCATAAGTTTGACGATTAATTGCCAGTATGAGACCTGATGGATGACTAGTGATCAGATGAGAAATATCAGGATTGTGTTTTAGTATAGTACCCTGAAAAGCATTGATATCAATGCTATATGATTTATTAGCTACAGTTTCTTTATCAACCGATAATTTCATCGGAGTCTGAGCGTACCCCATACCCATGACCACAATTACAAAAAAAATGATTCTCCTTATCATGCGGCTAAAGTACTGTACCCTCCACTGCTACACAAGTTTTTAATCTGAGTTGTTTTTCATATAAACTCAAAACTACTTAAAATATGGCTGCAGCTATTTTTTTTATATTATCGGACTTTCCCATAGAATAATAGTGCAGCACAGGAACGCCATACGTCATTAATTCCTTGGACTGTTGAATAGCAAATTCTACTCCCACTTCTCGCACCTCTGCATTTGTCTTACACTTTTCTATGGCCTTCACTAATTCGTCCGGCATATCTAATTTAAAAACCTGAGGTAGTAAATGAAGATGCTTTTTTACTGAAACCGGTTTAATCCCCGGAATAATAGGCACAGTAATTCCAGCAGCTCTTGCCTCTTCTACAAATTTAAAATAGCGTTGATTATCAAAAAACATCTGAGTAACCACATAATCCGCCCCTGCATCAACTTTTTCTTTTAACCTTCTCAAATCTGAATTTAACGAAGGCGCTTCGACATGTTTTTCGGGATAACCGGCTACGCCGATGCAAAAATCCGAATTGGTCTCAGTCTCGACAACCTCATGTAAAAATTTTCCTTGGTTCATCGCTACAATTTGTGATACCAGCTCATTAGCATAGCAATGACCTCCGTTTGTAGGTGTAAAATACTTTTCTTCCTTCATGGCATCTCCGCGTAAGGCCATTACATTGTCAATTCCTAAATAATGGCAGTCAACCAACAAATATTCTGTTTCTTCTTTGGTAAATCCTCCACATAAAACATGTGGTATAGCATCCACATTGTATTTATGAGTAATAGCTGCACAGATTCCTACAGTACCCGGACGCATTCTGGTCAGTTTTTTATCTAATAAACCCTTCTTATTTATATAAATATATTCTTCTCTCGAGGTCGTTACATCTATAAACGGAGGATTGAACTCCATCAACGGATCAATATTATTATACAACTCTTGAATATTTCTACCTTTTTGGGGCGGAATCAGCTCAAATGAGAATAGTGTTTTACCCTTTGACTGTTCAATGTGTTCTGTAACCTTCATATTCTACTATACTATTAAGTGCTTTTTATAATCTTTATTTCAATTCTCAGAGAGGTTAGGATTCAACCATTTTTTTGCTGATTCCAGGGTGATGTTCTTTCGTTCTGCAAAATCTTCTACTTGATCCTCTTTGATTTTACCCAGTCCAAAATAGCGAGCCTCTTCATTTCCAAAATAGTATCCGGACACAGAGGCAGCAGGCCACATAGCTAAACTATCGGTAAGCTCTACACCAATCCGCTCCTTTACGCTGAGAATTTTCCAGATTTCTAATTTTTCTAAATGATCAGGGCAAGCCGGGTAACCCGGAGCAGGCCGTATGCCTTTGTAGCTCTCTTTAATCAAAGCTTCATTGCTCAAATGTTCATCGCTGGCATATCCCCAATGTTCTTTTCGAATTTTTTCATGCAGATATTCTGCAAAAGCCTCAGCCAATCGATCGGCGAGTGCTTTAATCATAATAGCATTATAATCATCAAGCTCCGATTCGAAACGCTCCGCTAATTCTTTGGTACCAAACCCGGTTGTTACGCAAAAGCATCCTATATAATCTTTCCTGTCAATATCGGTGGGCGCAATAAAATCGGCTAATGCAAAGTTTGGTTTCCCTGCATGTTTTTTTAACTGTTGTCTTAATGTTCTAAACGTACCTATCGTTGTTCCATCAGCATAAATATTAACGTCATCATCGTTAATTGTATTAGCTTCAAAAAGACCAAAAATACCTTTCGCTTTTAACAACTTTTGATCAATCACAGTGCTCAATAGCTTTTTTGCATCTTTAAAAAGAATTGTTGCCTGTTCTCCAACCACTGTATCGGTTAAAATATCAGGATACTTACCATGTAAATCCCAGGATCTAAAAAAAGGAGACCAATCAATATAAGGCTCTAATACATTTAGGTCCAAAGATTCGATACATTGCACTCCAAGTTGATTTGGTTTTTTTATCATAGTTGACGACCAATCAATCTGAAATTTATTTTTTCTGGCTTCGGCAATGGATAAATATTCTTTGTGCTTTGTTCGTTTCTGAAAACCAATTCTAAACTTTTCATAATCAGCCTTTAGATCTCCTACGTATTTCTGATTGTTACGCTGATTGAGTAGATCTCCCACAACGGTAACTGCTCTTGAAGCATCATTCACATGTACCACTGCATTTTTATATTGGGGATCAATTTTGACCGCTGTATGCGCCTTAGAGGTTGTTGCGCCACCAATTAGTAACGGAACCTTAAAATTTCTTCGTTCCATTTCTTTAGCTAAAAAAACCATTTCATCCAGTGACGGAGTTATTAGTCCGCTCAACCCGATAACATCTACTTGCTTATCTATAGCTGTTTGAATAATCTTTTCAGGAGCTACCATAACACCCAAATCAATTATTTCATAATTATTACATGCCAAGACAACCGAAACGATATTCTTACCAATATCATGAACATCCCCTTTGACAGTAGCCATTAATACTCTACCTGCACCCTTAGTTTCCTTTCCGGTTTTGGGGTTTTTCTTTTTTTCTTCTTCAATAAACGGCAATAAATAGGCCACTGCTTTTTTCATTACTCTTGCAGACTTCACTACCTGTGGTAAAAACATTTTACCGGAGCCAAAGAGATCTCCAACCACATTCATACCTGTCATTAAATGACCTTCGATAACCTCAATCGGTTTTGTAACAGATAATCGTGCTTCTTCTATATCCTCGAGCACGTAGGTATCGATTCCTTTTACAAGCGCACGTGTTATTCGAGCTTGCACCGGTTCTTCCCTCCAGGATAGGTCTATCGTACTTTCTTTTGCTTTTCCAACTACGGTTTCTGCAAAATCTAAAAGTCGTTCTGTAGCATCATCTCTTCGATTTAGCATTACATCTTCTACACGCTCCAGTAAATCTTTAGGGATGTCGTCATATATTTCCAGCATAGTTGGGTTCACAATCCCCATATTCATCCCCGCCTTAATAGCGTGATATAAAAACACTGAATGCATCGCCTCTCGTACCGGGTTGTTACCTCTGAAAGAAAAAGAAACATTACTTACACCACCACTAACACTACAATAAGGCAAATTTTCTTTGACCCAAGCCGTAGCTTCGATAAAATCCAACGCATTTCTTTTGTGTTCCTCCATCCCTGTGGCTACGGGAAAAATGTTTAAATCAAAAATGATATCCTCTGGAGGAAACTTTACCTTATCGACAAGAATATCATAAGACCGTTTAGCTATTTCTATTCGTCTTTCATAAGTATCTGCCTGACCTACCTCATCAAAAGCCATAACAATCACTGCCGCTCCGTAACGTTTAATAGCCTTTGCATAGTTGAGAAACTCTTCTTCTCCTTCTTTTAAACTTATGGAATTTACAACACATTTACCCTGAACCACGTGTAAACCGGCTTCAATAATTTCCCATTTTGAACTGTCAATCATGATGGGAACCCTTGCTATATCAGGCTCTGAAACGATAAGATTCAGGAATTTGACCATGGCTTCTTTACCATCGATCAAACCATCGTCCATATTAATATCAATGATTTGAGCTCCGCCTTCAACCTGATGTCTGGCTATGTCTAAAGCTTCTTCAAATTTTTCTTCCTTAATCAATCTTAAGAACTTCTTAGAACCAGCTACATTGGTTCGCTCTCCTACATTGATAAAGTTAGTATCGGCTGTTACGACCAAAGGTTCTAGTCCGGATAATTTTAAAAGTCTATGCTGTTCAGTCATGGTGTTTAAATACTTTTTATAGTACGCACTTGTCTTGGTTGATATTTTGAGGCTATCTCAGCAATGGCTTTTATATGTTCTGGTGTGGTTCCGCAACAGCCCCCAACTATATTCACTAATCCTTTTTCCAAATATTCCTTAATTTGGGATGCCATCTGTTCGGGAGTTTCGTCATACGCTCCAAAAGGATTAGGTAGACCGGCGTTCGGGTGTGCAGAGACCCCAAACGATGTTTTTTGAGCCAGAACTTCCAGATGCGGGGTGAGTTGACTGGCACCAAGTGCGCAATTGAATCCAACAGAAAGCAGTGGAATATGGGAAACAGAGATTAAAAAAGCTTCTGCCGTTTGACCAGAAAGCGTTCTCCCACTAGCATCTGTTATCGTGCCACTTATCATTATAGGAATACTACTATCTCGCTCCTCTTTTATTTCTTCAATCGCAAAAAGAGCTGCTTTTGCATTGAGTGTATCAAATACGGTTTCTACCAACAACACATCCACTCCTCCGTCCATTAAAGCATTTACCTGCAAAGCATAGGCTTTCTTTAGTTCATCAAAAGTTACTGCACGGTAGCCCGGATCGTTTACATCAGGCGACATACTTGCTGTTCGATTCGTTGGTCCTATAGATCCGGCAACAAACCTGGGTTTCTCAGGTTCCTTTTCTGTAAATTCGTCGGCAGCTTCTTTAGCAATTCTAGCGGATTCAAAATTGAGTTCATATACTAAATCTTCCATTTGGTAATCAGCCATGGCAATGGTAGTTCCAGAAAAAGTATTCGTCTCAACGATATCAGCCCCAACTTCAAAATAATAGGAATGGATATCTTTAATCACTTTTGGCTGGGTAAGACTCAATAAATCATTATTACCCTGTAATGGCACAGGCCAATCTTTGAACCGCTCACCTCTAAAATCTGCTTCGCTAAATTTATGACGTTGTAACATGGTGCCCATGGCGCCATCCAAAATTAAAATTCGATCCTTTAAAACTTTAGAAATATCTTTCATACACAACTTTGAGGGCTCAAAAGAGACCTATTAATATTAAAAAAAACCACAACAAATTAGTATATGGTTATCATGCGTATCAAGAAAAAACAAGGAAAAGCATAGTATACAATACTATGAATCTGAGTTATCTATTCCCTAAGGGATAGAATGTAGCACCTTCTTTAACAGATAAAGGGTTGCTAAGGCTTCGCAGGGTCTATTCCCTCCGCCTTTCTTGATAACATTTAAATATACTTAAGAACTAATCAATATAACTATTGATCTTATAGCACAAAGTAAGGATATAGCTTTGTGTTATGCAACTTTATTTTGAATTATATAAACGTATAGTTTTTATAAACTATGTTATTATGATTCTGGCGCTAATTCAATCTCCAATCCATCCAATTCCTGAGTAATCGGAATTTGACACCCTAAACGACTGTTATCTTCAACATAGAAAGCCTCTGCCAGCATCATATCTTCATCGTATCCCATCTCTGGTAATGGATGATCTGATAAAACATAGCATTGACAAGAAGCACACATTGCCATCCCGCCACAAGTTCCTTCTACCGGTAACTCGTATGCTTTACAAACCTCCATAATATTCATTGCCATATCGGTTGGAGCCTGCACTTCGTGTACCACACCTTCTCTATCTTTTATTTTTATCGTGATATCTGACATCTAGTAATAACTTGTAGGTAACTAAAATATTTTGATTTCTTATTCAAAGATACTGAACTCATCTTGACTTTTAGATTATCACCAGGAATGAGTTCATTAAAAAGAAGGATTCTGAGATAGAATCCTTCCTGCATGTATGCTAGTATTTTATTGTCTAGTTGATAGATTTCACAACTTCTTTTTTGGCTTCTTTTTTAGTTCCATCAAAACCTTCTACTCCACCAACTGTTGTATATTTCATCACATATTTTTTATCCGGAAAAATACGTTGGTAAGCGCTTTGACACATAATAGCAGCTTCATGAAAACCGGACAGGATTAGTTTCAGCTTTCCTTTATATGTATTTACATCTCCAATGGCGTATATCCCGGGAACATTGGTTTGATAATCGTACGAATTATCGACTTTGATAGCATTCTTTTCGATTTCTAACCCCCAATCTGCGATAGGTCCTAACTTTGGAGATAATCCGAATAAGGGAATAAAATAATCAGTCTCAAAATGAATATCTCCTTCAGTTTTATGACGAATTCCCACGGCGGTTAATTTCTCATCTCCTTTCAACTCCTTTACTTCTGCTTCAGTAATAAGATTTACTTTCCCTAGTTTTGATAATTCTGCAACACGTTCGACAGAGTCAAGTGCTCCACGAAATTCGTTACGTCTATGAACAAGAGTTACTTCACTGGCAACATCTGCCAAAAAAATGGACCAGTCTAATGCTGAATCACCCCCACCTGCAATAACCACTCTCTTATCACGATACACCTCTGGATCTCTAATAATGTAGGCTACTCCATTATCTTCATATAGATCAATATTTGGAATCGGTGGTTTACGTGGCTCAAAAGAACCTAATCCTCCTGCAATAGCTATGACAGGTGCATTATGTTTTGTTCCTTTATTTGTAGTTACAACAAAAGTGTCATCTTCCAGTCTCTCGATTGTTTGCGCCCTTTCGCCCAGTGTAAATCCAGGCTCAAAAGGTTTGATTTGTTCCATTAAATTGTTGACCAGATCTCCCGCTAAAATCTCAGGAAATCCGGGGATATCATAAATCGGTTTTTTAGGATAGATTTCGGCACACTGTCCTCCTGGTTGTGGTAAAGCGTCAATTAGATGCGTTTTAAGCTTAAGTAACCCTGCTTCAAATACTGTAAATAAACCTGTAGGTCCGGCGCCAATTATTAATATATCAGTTTTGATCATTTTCAACTTCTTTTTTTCCTATTAATCCTTTGGTGAATTCGTTTAATATTTCAACTTTTTGTTCAAAATCACCTTGTATTGTTTTTCTATATTCGTTCAAATTTTTTACCAGGTCATCTATGTTTTCGGGAATCACTTCCTCAAAAAATTGACGTAACCGCTTTGCTGTAGTCGGTGATTGTCCATTCGTGGATATTGCGACCTTAACATTCCCCTTGGTTACAATTCCTCCCATATAAAAATCACAATAGGGTGGATTATCTGCAACATTCACTAAGATAGCTCTTTTTCGACAATCTCTATATACCGTCGTATTGACCTCTGGTTTGTCTGTCGTAGCAATCACGATATGCTTACCTCTGAGAAAACGTTTTTTATAATTTTTGGTTACCAATGTAACTCCAAAACGATCTGCTAAAGTTTTTGTTTCTTCTCTAAACATTGGTGAAATCATAGTTACCTGAGCATCAGGACTTGATTTTAAAAGAAACGTAAGTTTTTCTAAAGCTACATTGCCCCCACCAACAATTAGAACTTCTAATTGCTTAACTTTTAGAAAGATTGGATACAAATTGTTACGGCTAGAGTGAGAATCCTCCTGTAGTGTAGTATCTTTATTATGCTGTACAGCTTCTTTCATCACCAACTCCTTACTTTACTATCATGATACACTTCTGCTTGTAAATTTTGAAGAAATCTATCTTTCACAGACAAAAAACTTCTTTGAGCAACCACTTCTCCTATGACGATTATTGCCGGGGAAGAAAAATTTTTCTCTTCCACAATATGCTCAATAGAATCAATCGTTCCTATCCCAAACTTCTCGTGTATGGTTGTGCCATTTTGTATAACAGCGACCGGCATATTAGCTTTATTTTGGGCAGCAAAGATACTAACTATTTCACTCAACTTACTCATTCCCATTAAAATTACCACCGTCGCATTGGATTGTGCTGCCAGTTGCACATCGCCAGATAGTTTATGAGATTTTGTAGTTCCTGTAATAACCCAAAAGCTTTCTGCTGCTCCGCGTTTTGTCAGCGGAATCCCCTGATATGCAGGAACAGCAAGGGCTGAAGAAATACCAGGCACCACAGCCGTCTCGATACCATGTTTTTGGGCTTCGTCAATTTCTTCCGCACCACGACCAAAGATGAAAGGATCACCTCCTTTGAGACGGACTACATGTTTGAGGCTTTTTGCACGATCAATAATTAATTCATTGATTTGTGCTTGTTGATACGCATAACAACCTTTACGTTTACCAACAAAAATCTTTTCGCTATGCTTGGGCGCATATGCTAGCAAAGCCTCATTCATCAGTGCATCATATAGTACTACATCTGCACTACGTAAAGCATGAATTGCCTTCAATGTGATCAGTTCAGGGTCTCCCGGTCCTGCACCAACAACGGTCAATACTCCTTGACGATCTGTATCCACATTACTATTTATCTTTGTTTTCATAGTCAATTGCTCTAAATTTTAGCTAAGCGGTAATTTCTGATGTTCTCAAACTTCTAGCCTTTGCTATAAATTCCTGGGTTGCTTTTATATAAGAAAGTGCAAACTCTTTTGTCGGCGCATTCTCCTTAATTTGATATGCCAGCGACGAAAATGTAGTACTCAAGGCAATTTTACCGGTTGTTACAAACTCTTCATCAAATTGACTGATGATTCCTGCATGGGTATTGGTTTTTTTATTCTCTGCCAGTAGCAAGGCTTTTGCAGAATTTACCAACGCGCTATACGCATGATAAATAGCGTCAGAATAAATATTGTCAACTAAAGATTCTTCTGCATTTTCTACTTTCTCTTCACTCTCCAGAAATAATGTTTCTATCAAATCGATTACTACACCTGCACATTCGCCAATCCCTATTTCTTTTACATATTTCTCTTCATTACCCCAGTCAATAAAATCCTCCTGCGTTAGATTCTCAATATTTGATAAATCGGTAAGTAACTCATAAAAGTATTTCTCTCCTTTCTGTTGATAATAGTCCATAAAGGGAATACCGGAACTATTTTTCTCAAAATCATCCAAAATTCGACGCAAAGCTTCCGGTCCTCTTCTACTGGGAATCTTAACTACTTTATCTGCAAAACGTCCGTTTCCATCACCCATATTTCCACCCCCAAGCAATACTTGTAAGGCCGGTGCGACTAATTTATCTTTGGTACGAACGGACATTCCCTGAAAGCCAATATTGGCCATATTATGCTGTCCACAAGCGTTCATACAGCCACTGATCTTGATAACCATATCATCTTTTTCCAGATATTGCGGGTACTCTAATTTGATTATACGCTCCAATTCCTCGGCGATCCCTGTACTACTTGCAATACCTAAATTACATGTATCCGTTCCCGGACATGCTGTAATATCAATCGCTTTGTTATAACCGGGAGCGGCAAAGCCTAGTTTTTCTAAAATTGTATAGACCCCAGGTACCAAATCCTCATGGACATGCGGAATCAAAATATTTTGGCGTAAGGATAAACGTAGCTCTCCTGCAGCATATTTATCAATTAAATCTGCGAGCAAGCGTGCTTTATCAGTATAAAAATCCCCGAGAAGCACTTTGATACCAATAGCTACATATCCCTCTTGTTTTTGCGGTATTACATTGGTTGATTTCCAAAGTTCAAACGCTTTTTGGTCTGCAATTTCAACCTTGGGAGCAACTATCTTTTTGGGCACTGAGATTTTATATGCCTCAGCATCAATAATCACACTTTTTTGCGGAATAGCAAGTTGTTCTTCTTCAACAAGTCTTCTGAAAGCCTCCAGACCTATATCCTTTATTAGAAATTTCATTCGCGCCTTCGCCCTACTTTTTCTTTCGCCATGACGGTCAAAAATACGTACGACGCCTTCCATCAAAGGGATTATTTTATCGGTAGCTAAAAATTCATAAAAAACATCTGCATGACGTGGTTGTGAACCGAGGCCACCACCTAACATTACTTTAAATCCTCTAATTCCATTCTCCATTTTGGCTATAAACCCAAGGTCGTGCATGTAAGAAAGTCCTGTATCTTCATCGGTTCCGGAAAAGGAAACTTTAAACTTACGCCCCATTTCCTGACTTATTGGATTTCTAAGAAAATATTGAAACACAGCATGAGCATAAGGGGAAACATCAAACGGCTCGTTTGGATCTATCCCTGCGGTCTCTGAGGCGGTCACATTACGCACTGTATTACCACATGCTTCTCTAAGAGTAATATCGTCTTTTTCTAACGCTGCCCACAATTCTGGAGTACGATCTAGATCCACATAATGAATCTGAATATCTTGTCGTGTAGTAATATGTAAGCGTCCCCGTGAATACTCGTCAGACACTTCACTAATTCTTCTTAGCTGATTAGACGTTACTTTACCGTATGGTAACTTGATACGGATCATTTGTACGCCTTCTTGTCGTTGTCCATACACCCCTCTGGCTAAACGAAGACTTCTAAATTTTTCTTCGTCCACCTTGCCATTCTTGAAAAGTTCGATTTTATTGGCTAATTCCAAAATATCCTTTTCAACTACGGGATTTTCTATTTCAGTTCTAAAACTTTGCATTTTGTTTTGATATTTTTTCCTTAAAAAAGGATGTATGTATGACTTTTGTATATGAACTATTCCTACTTATAAATTCATTAAAACACTTGGATTATCAGCATGATATTCTAATCAATAAAACCAACACCTGCAGTAGTATTTGTTTGTGCGTCAATAAGTATAAAAGAACCTGAAGCCTTATTGTTTTTATAACTATCAAAAGCCAAAGGTTTACTTAATTGAATTGTTACACTTCCAATTTCATTGAGCTGTAACGCATTAGTTGATTCATCAATGTTAGAGAAATCGGTGGCAACCTGTCCATGAATTGCTTTGATCTTAGACAGTATTCTGTTACTTCCACTCTGCAGAAAATAATTAGCTCCGGGAACAAGGTTTTTACTATCCATCCAACAGACAGTGGCAGTGAGTTGCTTAGCTACTTGTGGCTTCTCATCGGATTTAACAATCATATCCCCTCTACTAACATTCACATCATCATCTAAAGTCAGCACAAAGGAGCTGCCACGACTTGCCGTGTCAAACTGCTTATCAAAAAAATGAATTTCTTTGACTTTTGAAGTTGTCAAGGAAGGTAATACGGTAATATCATCCCCAACAGAGAGATCGCCCCCATATAATTTACCGGCATAGCCTCTAAAATCATGAAATTCATCCTTTTTGGGACGGATAACGGTTTGTACTGGAAAACGCACCTGCGATACTTCGTAAAGATCTTGAGCGTTCAGTGCTTCTAAATGCTCTAGTAAGGTTTCTCCAGAATACCAAGATGTATTTGCTGATTTCTCAACGACATTGTCGCCTTGTAGAGCGCTGACAGGAATAAACGTTATATTCTGCTCGGCGTAGGCACTCTTGTCAATCAATTTTTGAAAGTCTGCTTTTACAGCGTTAAATGTATCTTCAGAAAAATCTACTAAATCCATTTTATTAATGGCAACAATAATATCTTTTACGCGAAGTAAATTATTAATAAAGAAATGTCTGTAGGTCTGTTCGATCACTCCCTTTCTTGCATCCACTAAAATAATGGAAGCTTGAGAAGTAGACGCTCCCGTAACCATATTACGTGTATATTCAATATGACCAGGGGTATCGGCGATGATATAACTTTTTTTACGTGTAGAGAAATAGATATGAGCCACATCAATCGTTATTCCTTGCTCACGCTCTGCTACCAAACCATCGGTTGCTAATGAAAAATCTAAATAATCGAAACCATTGGCTTTACTTTTAGTTTCAATGGCTTCCAGTTTATCAGTAGTTAATGATTTGGTGTCATATAAAATTCTACCAATCAAGGTACTTTTACCATCATCTACACTACCAGCTGTCGCTATTTTTAATACGTCCATAGCTTTTATATTTGTACTCTATTGAGTTTGTATTTATAAATATTTGTTGGAGATTTTCTGTTCTTATAGAAAAGAGAACCCTAGAAGTATCCTTGTTGTTTACGTTTTTCCATTGCAGCCTCAGAACGTTTATCATCGATTCGTGCACCACGCTCAGAAATTTTAGAATCTCTTATTTCGGCCACCACTTTTTGAATGGAAACAGCATCAGAGAGTACAGCTGCGGTGCATGACATATCACCAACCGTTCTAAAGCGAACCATTCGCTCCTCTACCACTTCATCAGATTCCCGATATACCACTGCATCTTCGGCAGACCAAATCATCCCATCCCTAAGAAATGTTTTACGCTTATGTGCAAAATATATTGATGGAATTTCAATGTGTTCTTCTTCGATATAGCTCCAAACATCAAGCTCTGTCCAATTACTAATTGGAAAAACACGTACATTTTGACCTAACTCAATTTTTCCATTTAGATGATCAAATAATTCGGGACGTTGATTTTTTTCATCCCACTGCCCAAAATCATCCCGTACCGAGAATATACGTTCTTTGGCTCGTGCTTTTTCTTCATCACGTCGTGCCCCACCAATAGCAGCATCAAATTTAAATTCTTCTAAAGCATCGAGCAGCGTCGTCGTTTGCAAACTATTACGACTTGCATACTTCCCTTTTTCTTCGACTACTTTGCCTTGATCAATGGCATCCTGAACATTACGCACAATAAGTTCGACACCTAATTCTTTAACTAATCTATCGCGAAACTCTATAGTTTCAGGAAAATTGTGTCCGGTATCGATATGAAGTAAGGGAAAAGGAATTTTTGCAGGATAGAAGGCTTTCTGCGCCAAGCGAACTAAAGTAATCGAGTCTTTTCCACCAGAAAAGAGTAACACGGGTTTTTCAAACTGAGCTACAACTTCTCTAAATATATATATAGCTTCACTCTCAAGATGCGCTACATTTAATCGGGCACCTGTATCTGTTTGAGCCTCTAAAACTTTTTTTTCTAATACTTCCATAGTTGGTCTATTCTTCATCTTGGTTAGTTGGTGTGTATCCCACATTCTCTATTCTCTAATACTTTGGTCGGGTCAAAATATTTAAATTCATTAGGCAAATCATTCTTTGACAAGTAGGCATCTAGCTCGGCATCACTATAATGATAAAAAGGGCTTACTTTGAGTACGCCATCTCCCCCATAACTCAAAATATCTAAACTATCTCTCAACGCGGTTTGACCTTTTCTTAAGTTTGTAAACCAAACATCAGGTGTATACTCGCTCATAGCGCGTTTAAACGGTTCTAACTTTACTTGTTCTGTGAATTTTTGATGTTTTGGATCATCAATTCCGGGAACTCCCAAAACAACATCACGATGTGCAGTTGTTTGTTTGGGTACGTATAATTTAATATTCAGTCCGAGCTGAGCAATTACTTCCTCAGCATGCCTATATGTTTGAGGCGTATTGTAACCTGAATCGCACCAGATTACAGGAATATCTTTTTTAGCATCAACACAAACCTGTAAAATTGACGCTTCATAGGGTCTGAAATTAGTAGTAACAACGGGGCGATCCGCATGACTAATGGCCCATTGTGCTACTTCTAAAGGTGTTTTATTCCTAAAACTTTCATTTAATGCTACTAATTCGTTTTCAGTAAATTTCATGCTGTTTCTTTTTCTCTCTTTTTCTTTGCAATTTATTTCCCAAGGTGTTTCAGAAAATCAAAAAAAATGGATTCTTCTTGTTTTTGCCTAAGCAATTACTTCCCCCATTTTATCAAGTTCCATAAACGTTCGTGAAAAAAATATAAAATCATTTTTGTAACAAAATCAACGGATGCAATAGATGTTGCCAAAACTATTTCTCCCGTCAATATATAGGATATCAATAAGGTATCTAAAGTTCCAATGACCCTCCAACTAACTGCTTTCGCAATACTACGCACCGGAGATTCTGAAACGCTATCCTTTTGATAGGTAGTCTTTTTTGCAGCTACTTTTTCTAATATCATTTGATCTAAAATCATCTTATTCCTTCATTAACCCTATTACCCTATCGGATTAGTAGGATAACAAATGTAGTATATTTTATTTGAAACTCTTTAGGAAAATAAAAAAAAATGATCTCTACCTCAAAGTATGTAGGAAAAATCGATTTTTAAACTAACTTTGGAGCTTTAAAATTATTTATGATGAAAAAATCAACTTATCTTATTACCTTATTCTTAGCATTAACTTTTATTTCTTGTAGTAAAGACGATGGAGATTCAGAGCCGAACACCTCTGCTTCACTAATTGCTGGAGATTGGGATCTTACAAACTTTGAAATTGCTGATGGTAAAAGTACGCTAAGCGTTCAAGGCCAAACATCGGTAATGGATTATTCCTCAACCGGTAAGAATTTTGCGAGCGTAATCACTTTTTCTGAAAATCCGAATACACTTATTAGTAGTGGAAGTTTTGATACGGTTATAGAAATGTCAGCAGATGGAGTCACCGCATTTACCCAAGAGGTCCCTGGAGAAGACTATCTTATCACAGGTACCTGGAAATTAGAAGGGGACAAACTCACTATTACTAATGAAGCTTTGGAGCAAACAGATATTGCGAATGTTTTGACATTGGACACTACTACTTTAATATTTGAAATTAAACTGAACCGAACGTTACAAGTATCTGGTTTCCCTTTTGAACTTGAGGGAACAGCAGTTTATACTTTAAAAAGAAAATAAAATTTACAAATGATATAAAAAAGGTTGGGTTATACTCAACCTTTTTTTATGCCTTGTAACGCCCGATCAATATCTCCAATAATATCATCAATATGCTCTAGCCCTACTGAGCATCGTACCAAGCCGTCAGTAATACCCACGGCATTTTTATCCTCCTGTGCTAATTTACTGTGCGTTGTTGACGCGGGATGCGTGACAATCGTTCGGGTATCTCCTAAATTCGCTGATAACGAACATAGTTGGATGGCATCAAAAAAAGTTTTACCGCCATATACACCTCCTTTTACTTCAAAAGAAATAATATTGCCCCCTAAAAGCATTTGCTTCTTGGCAATTTCAAATTTGGGATGAGACGGTAGAAAAGGGTACTTCACCCAATTAACATTAGGATGTTGCTCTAAAAACTTAGCTAATGTATGCGCATTCTGACAGTGTTTTTCAACACGCACTGCGAGTGTTTCCAAACTTTTTGATAACACCCAAGCATTAAAAGGGGATAATGCCGGACCTGTATTGCGAGAAAATAAATATATCTCCCGAATTAATTCTTTACGCCCCACGGTAACCCCTCCTAATACTCGTCCCTGACCATCAATTAGTTTGGTAGCCGAATGGATTACCAAATCTGCTCCAAACTTGATAGGTTGTTGGAGGTAGGGCGTTGCAAAACAATTATCAATAATCAGTAGTAGATTATATTTTTTGGCTATTCTCGACAATAACTCCAAGTCTACAATATCAACCCCTGGATTCGTGGGTGTTTCAGCATATAACACCTTGGTGTTGGGCTGAATTAAGGTTTCTATCTCATCTACCTGATCAATAGTATAATAGCTAGTTTCAATATTCCATTTTGGAAAATATTTAGTAAACAAGGTATGTGTAGATCCAAAAACAGATCGACAAGAGACAATATGATCCCCACTACTTAGTAATGCTGCGAACGTCGAAAAAACGGCTGACATGCCCGTTGCAAAAGCAAAACCATCTTCAGCACCTTCTAACTGACACATTTTTGCCACAAACTCTGAAGTATTTGGGTTGCTAAAACGACTATAAAGGTTACGCTCTTTTTCTTCGGCAAATGCTGCACGCATTTCTTCAGAATCTTCAAAAACGAATCCCGACGTTAAATAGAGCGGTGTCGAATGTTCAGAAAATTGTGTTTTTTCATTCTGTATACGCACTGCCTGGGTTTCAAAATTGTCATATTTTAGTTTCATACTTCCTTCTTATTGAGCACTGTTTTATATATTATTTTAGCTGTTGGTTCCAGCGTTTTAGAAACTGAACAATATTTATCAAAAGATAATTGAGCTGCTCGCTTTGCTTTTTCAGGATCAATATCGCCTTCAAGAAAAACAGTCACTGTAATTTTTTTGAAGGGAGACGCTCCCCCAATTTTTTCTCTTGCCCCCTCGACCTCGGCGCTATAGGATGTGATATCTTGTCGTTGTTTTTTAAGAATAGAAATCACATCGATCGCACTACATCCTGCAACCCCCATTAGCACATATTCCATCGGACTTGGTGCTAGATCATGCCCTCCTGTTTCTGTCTTGTTATCGATGTAGGTTACATGTCCTCTTTCATTACGCAATTCAAAGTGATAATCTTCATTTAATCGTTTCAGTTGTATTTTCATATGTTTAAATTTTATAGGGAGTAGTACCCAGATGTATAGTTATTGTGAACATCAAAGTTACTCTTTATTATCCTCTTTCTGCCAATCGTAAGATGTCACCAAATACACCTCTGGCAGTGACAGAGGCTCCTGCACCCGCCCCCTGAATTACAATCGGTTGATCACCATAAGATTCTGTGAATATCTCAAAGATAGAATCTGAGCCTTTTACTTGTCCCAAAGCACTCTGCACGGGTACTGATACTAGTTTAACTTCTAAAATTCCTTTTTCTCGAGATAAATCCCCATGCAATTCTCCTACATACCGTAATACATGCTCCTTCTTTTGATCATTTTTAATTTTTGCAAATTCTGCATCGAGTGTATGTAAGTTAGAGAGGAAATCTAAAACCTCACCACCTCGCAACGATTCCGGAATCAAATTCTCAATTAAAACTTCATCAAGTTCATTGTGCAAATCCAACTCTCTGGCTAATATTAAAAGTTTACGCCCTACATCATTACCAGATAAATCTTCTCTCGGATCGGGTTCTGTAAAACCGTTATCGATTGCCTCTTGTAATACTGTACTAAAAGATTTATCCTGACTTGAATATGTATTAAACAGATAACTAAGTGATCCGGAAAAAACACCTTTAATTCTCGTGATATTCTCACCTGAAAGATGTAATAATTTAAGGGTATCTATTAAAGGAAGTCCGGCGCCTACATTCGTTTCATACCGATATTGTTTTTGATTTTCTTCTAAAATCTGCCTTAACTTTCTATAAGAATCAAAGCTTAGGGTGTTAGCTATTTTATTAGAAGACACTAAATCAAACCCATTGCAGACGAGTTGTTCATAATGATTTGTAAAAATTTTGCTTGCTGTATTGTCAATCGCAATCAAATTCGCCAAGTGATGCTTCTTAGCATACTCAATGACATCCGTTACGCTATAGCTCCTTCCATCGTTCTTTATTCGTGTTTTCCAGTTTTCTTCAATTCCATGTTTATCAAGCACTATTTTCGTTGAATTTGCAATGGCTATAATATTTAGACTAATCCCTTTTCGCTTTTGGATTTCCTTTGTAGAGCCTAATATTTGATTAATTAACGCTCCCCCAACCAATCCATGTCCGAATATTGCAAGGTTAATCTTTTTAGCCACCCCAAAAATTTCGCTATGCATTACATTTAACGCTTTATGCAACTCATTGCTTTTGACAACTAAACTTACTGTCGAGCCAGCTAGAGTATTACTAAATAATAAAGGTGTAATTTGATTTTTGATTAATGCTGTATAGGGTTTATGAAAGGTACTAAGTTGTTGTCCAATAATCGAAATAACTGAAACATCTTTTTCAACAGTGATTTTATGGACATCCCGTTTATAAAAATCACTCTCAAACTCTTTTTCCAATACTGTTGCTGCCTGATGGGCTTTATTTGTTTTTACAGCAAATCCAATACTACGTTCTGAAGAGCCCTGAGACACCAAACTCACACTAATATTTTCGGCTGCCAAGACTTTAAAAATTCTTGCATCCACTCCAACTTTATGGAGCAATCCTCGACCCTCGAGATTTATCAATGTCATATCTTCAATTACTGAAAGTGTCTTGATACCGGTATTACTTTGAGCAGCCGTTATTAAGGTCCCCTTATTTGAAGGGTCAAAAGTGTTTAATATTCGTAAAGGAATACTCTTATTAAGCAGCGGTATGATCGTCTTTGCATGAAGAATGTCTGTTCCAAAAGAGGCTAGCTCATTGGCCTCTGCAAAGGATAATTGATCGATCTGTTGCGCATCAGCAACAAGCTCGGGATTTGCAGTATAAATTCCGCTAACATGTGTATAATTTTGAAGCTCTTCTGCATCCAGATAATTTGCCAACAAGGAAGCGGTGTAATTGCTTCCATTCCTACCCAAGGTAGTCGTGTCATTATTCACACTAGAAGCAATAAAACCAGTTACAACATTAACCGTTGTCCCATTATACTGCTTAAAATGTTGGAGGACATTGCTTTTCGAAATTGCATCCAATGGTTGCGCTTCACCAAACCTTGCATCTGTTTTTATTAAGAGTCGGCTATCCGTATAATTTGCATTAATTGCTCTCTCCTTAAGTAAAAAGGTCACCGTCTTTGCGGAAATCACCTCTCCCAGTGACAATACCTGATCTTTTATACGCTCACTATAATCTCCTAAGAGTTGAACCCCATCGAAAATTCTTTGCAGTAACTGAAAATCTTCTACCAGCAACTCTTCATCTAAAATGATATTTTGATATGTTTTAAAACATTCCCAGTCATTTTTATAATCATCCCCTTTTACTGCCTTATCAAGAATTTTTTCTAACTCATTGGTTGCATTTCCCCTACCCGACAGAACCACCGCGATTTGCTCCTTTTTATGAGCACATTCGGCAATAATCGAAAGTACCGCATTGATACCTTCACCGTTTGCTAAGGATTTTCCTCCAAATTTTAAAATTTTCATTATTTAATCTTTAAATATTGTATTCAGGCAAGCACTCAATTGTTCAAACTCTATAAGAAAAGCATCGTGTCCATGAATTGAATCTATAATATGATGTGTAATGTTTTTATTCAACGACCTCAATCTTTCTACCGTTTCTACATCCTCCTCCAGTGTAAAAAACACATCCGAATTGATGCTTACTATGTGTATATCACTTGTAAGATTGCTTACAGAAGCTTCAAAATCATCGGTCCCCTTTGTTATATCAATAGATGATAAAATGTAATTTAACATTTTGTAAGAAGCCAAACCGAAACGTGATTTTAATCTTTCTCCATGATGAAATAACCAGCTATCTACCGTATACTTTCGTTTACTTTCCGTGTTATTTTTAGAAAATTTAGCTTTCATCGATGCCGGTGTTCTGTAAAGCGTCATGGCATGTAATCGGGCGTCATGAACGGGATTTGCAGAATTCAGTAAAATCTGCTCTTGTATGGTGCAGTTCGCCTTTAACCAGTTGGTTGCTTTCCAATCAGTTGCTATGGGGATCAGATTCTTAATTAAATCCGGTTGCAACACAGCTAATTCCCACGCGATTCCCCCGCCTACAGAGCCTCCGATAAGTGCAAATAACTCAGATACTTCCAAAATTTGTAATCCCTTCAAAAAAATAGAAGCGATATCACGTGCTGTAAGGACTTTATAGTTAAGAAAGATATCAGAGTTTCCTTCTAGATAACCGTTTCCTGGTATATTAAATGCCAGAACTGTAAATCGATCGGTGTCAATGCACTTTTTGGAACCTACAAAATCGTTCCACCATCCGTCAAATCCGCACACTGTGCTATTTCCGGTTAGCGCATGATTCACCATTACTACCGGAGCGGTATGCAATGGTTTTCCAAATATTTGATACGAAAGATTAAATCCGGGCAATATGATTCCTTTGGACGTTTTATAACCTTCAATTGTAACCTTGTTCAATTTAACGCTTGTTATTTGATCTACTCCACTCATCCTGATCGCTGAAACTTTTTTAAATACTCACTTTTAATTTTCCAAAAGCGACTTTAAGATCTTGTTTAAGATCCTCTATATCCTCTAAACCTATCGATAAACGAATCAAATCTTTGGTTACCCCTGTAGTTTTTTGTTGCTCTTCATCCAACTGTTGATGCGTAGTGCTTGCCGGGTGAATGATCAGCGATTTGGAATCTCCAATATTTGCAAGTAATGAGAAAACTTGTGTTTCATTAGCTATAACCTTAGCCGCTTCAAACCCGCCTCTACTACCAAAAGTGATAATACCACTTTGACCCTTTGGCAAATACGTTTGGGATAGCTTGTAAAACTTGTTATTTGGCAACCCAGGATAATTAACCCAAGCCACTTCATCTTGCTCTTGTAACCATTGTGCCAGTTCTAGTGCATTTTGACTATGTTTCTGTATACGTATAGATAAAGTTTCAAGTCCTTGAAGAATTTGAAATGCATTAAACGGGCTCAACGCAGCGCCATGATCCCGCAACCCTTCTATACGTGCTTTTGCAATAAATGCAGCGCTACCCAAGACTTCGTGATACACCAATCCGTGATATCCTTTTGACGGCTCTGTAAACTCAGGAAATCTACCGCTCGCCCAATCGAATGTCCCTGCATCGATAATTGCCCCACCAAGAGAAGTCCCATTGCCACTTATATACTTTGTTAGCGAATGAATTACAATATTTGCTCCGTGTTCAATGGGATTCAATAATGCCGGAGTTGCTACAGTATTATCCACAATAAATGGAATCTTAGCCTGACTGGTCACCTCTCCGATCGCTTTGAGATCTAAAACGTCCAGTTTTGGATTCCCCAAGGATTCCACAAATACCACACGTGTATTCTCCTGAATAGCTGCTTCAAAATTTTCTGCTTCTGAAGGATCTACAAATGTCGTTGTGATACCGAATCTTGGCAAGGTGACATTTAACAAGTTATAAGTGCCTCCATATAAACTATTTGAAGCAACAATATGGTCTCCGGATTTTAACAAGGTTAATAATGTTGTACTGATTGCAGCTGTCCCCGATGAAGTAACTACGGCACCAATGCCTCCCTCGAGTGCAGCTAATCGTTTTTCTAAGATATCATTGGTAGGATTATTCAATCTGGTATAAATAAATCCCGGTTCACTAAGGTTAAATAAGTTGGCCGCGTGATCGGAATCCTTAAAAACGTATGAGGTAGTTTGATAAATAGGTACTGCTCTTGTACCTCCGTTGGATACTACATCATGTCCTGCATGTAGCGCTTGGGTTGAAAAATTTTGTGTACTCATGATTTTCTAACTTTTAAATTTTTTAGTTTAGGCATATGCCAAAATAACAAGGACAATATTTTCATCTTTAGACTGTGCACGGTCTAACTGAAAAAATGTCAAAAAAAATTCAAATACAATCAACACTCTTAAAAGTGTGAACGCGTAGAAAATTAAAAAGAAAGGAAAATCAATTACCAGAAAAGTAATTGTTTCGTGTTATCTATTCCAAAACACATTAACTGCTTGGATAGAATTTAGCACCTTCTTTACGAATAAAGGGTTGCTAAGGTTTCATAGGGTCTATTCCCTCCACCTTTCTTGATAACTTACTAAGTATGTATAAGAAACTTATGGCAAAGCTAGTAATTATTTTTATATATGAGATATCAGTAACCACATTTTATTTTTACAATACCTTTATAAAAATTAATGATACGTTAAATACTTTTGGGTCTAATCATTTTTCATAACTTTGCCCGAATTATTAGCAGGGAAAGATTTGACTGATTGCAACCCTAACAAGCCAAACAATTTGGCTACACTGTATTACAGAGTATAAAATGCTAAAGCAGTTATCAACCTAAGATTTGTTGATATGTGTTTTTGAGCAATCGTTTCAAGATCTTCCCATTAAACAATTATAAATGGCATATTTATTTACCTCAGAAAGTGTTTCTGAAGGACACCCAGATAAGGTTGCTGATCAAATCAGTGATGCATTATTAGACAATTTTTTAGCTTTTGATGAAAATTCAAAGGTGGCTTGTGAAACTTTGGTTACTACTGGTCAAGTAGTGTTAGCCGGAGAAGTAAAATCACAAACCTATCTGGATGTACAACAAATTGCTAGAGAAGTAATCAATAAAATTGGATATACTAAAGGTGCATATCAATTTAGTGGTGATTCCTGCGGAGTAATATCTTTAATTCATGAACAATCTCAGGACATAAATCAAGGTGTTGATCGAGAATCTAAAGAAGAGCAAGGAGCTGGTGATCAAGGGATGATGTTTGGATATGCTACCAAAGAAACTGCTAATTATATGCCTTTGGCACTTGATATTTCACACAAAATACTTATCGAATTAGCACAATTACGAAGAGAAGGCAAAGATATTTCATATTTACGCCCTGATTCTAAAAGTCAGGTTACCATAGAATATAGCGATGATAATATACCTCAACGTATTGTAGCTATTGTAGTCTCTACGCAACATGATGACTTTGACAGGAATGATGATGCTATGCTTGCGACTATTAAGGAGGATATTATAAAGATTTTGATTCCGCGTGTTAAAAAACAATTACCGGAATATGTGCAAGCATTATTTAATGATGAAATCACCTATCATATCAATCCAACCGGAAAATTCGTTATAGGCGGACCTCACGGGGATACCGGTTTGACTGGACGTAAAATTATAGTAGATACCTATGGTGGTAAAGGAGCACATGGTGGAGGCGCCTTTTCTGGAAAAGATCCAAGCAAAGTAGATCGATCTGCAGCCTATGCTGCCAGACATATTGCCAAAAATCTTGTCGCTGCTGGCGTAGCTAACGAAATTTTGGTGCAAGTTTCTTATGCTATCGGTGTTGTAGAACCAACCTCGATTTTTGTAGATACTTATGGTACTAGTGCTTTAGACCTTACAGATGGTCAAATCGCAGCACAGGTTAAAGATATTTTTGACATGCGCCCTGCTGCTATTGAAACACGCTTAAAACTACGTAATCCAATTTATACGGAGACGGCTGCCTACGGTCATATGGGTAAAGAACCTCAAATTATCACCAAGGTATTTGAAAGCCCGTATTCTGGTAGAATTGAAAAAGAGGTTGAACTATTTACATGGGAAAAACTAGACTATGTAGACCATGTTAAGAAAGCGTTTAAGCTCAACTAGTTCTAAGCCGATTCTGATAAAATTAAGAAAATCTTAGTTATTACAAAAGCTGTAATACGTTGACAATTTGTAACTTGCCACGTTTTACAGCTTTTTATATAGCCTTAAACCAAAATTATGAAGAATCTATTATTTTATGCGTTTTTGATTATGTGCTTCTCTTCAAATTTTGCCCAAAATATTCAAAATGAATTCTCTGTCATAAAAACTGTGGATTCCCAAATTCAAGCAGAAAATTTTGAAATTTCATCCACCACATCCAATTCTATCCTGTTATGGACTGAAAATAACTCACGTACAGTGCAAGCTCCCATTTCTGATGAAGCTTGGAAAATGACACTGCAAAGAATAAAACAGTCTAAAGAAAGATTTATGCAGGATAAGAGCAAGAGTATTAGCATACGTATATTAGACACCATTATTCTTCCCATTCCTGAAGCTTCTCAAGAATCTAGATTATCCGGATGGTAATCAAACACTACTGATTTCCCTATCTGGTAATACCACCGAAATTTAAAAGCACACCTCAAGTTTCAATAACTTTAACACGCATTAAGATTAGCGTTAAACTACCGCTAAACTTGAATAGCAGATTTTTATCTACATTCGAATAACCGTAACTTTAGTAAAAAGAAAAATCACGCTCATTTGATTTATTTGAGCCAAAAAAAACTAGTGTTATGAATATAAAAGACAAAGTAATTATTATTACCGGTGCATCAAGTGGTATTGGTGAAGCAACAGCTATTAAACTAGCTAAAGAAGGTGCAAAAGTTGTATTGACTGCCAGACGAGAAGATCGACTAAAGGAATTAAAAAATAAGATTGAAGAAAATGGTCATGAAGCTTTAGTTATTACCGGGGATGTAACAAATAAAGATGATTATAAAAAAATCGTGGATGAAACATTGAAGCATTATAACACTATTGATGTTATTGTAAACAATGCCGGCTTGATGCCATTATCCTATATTAAGAATTTACATACCGATGAATGGGATAAAATGATAGACGTAAATATAAAAGGAGTTACTAATGGAGTGGCTGCGGTCTTACCCACTATGATGAAACAAAAAAGTGGACATATAGTTAATCTATCATCAAGCGCCGGTCGCAAATATTATCCAGGTGGAGCGGTTTACTGTGCTACAAAGGCTGCTGTCAAAATGTTCTCTGAGGGATTGCGGCAAGAATTAGCGCCTAAATACGGAATTAATGTAACCTCAATAGAGCCGGGATTTGTAGATACCGAACTTACTGATACTATCACAGATGAAGAGATTAAGGAAAAATTAGCTCCAATGATTAAAAAGGTAACTACCCTTGAACCCGAAGATATTGCTGAAGCCATCCACTATGCCATTGCACAACCTAAACGTGCCAATATCAACGATGTGTATATCATGCCTACAGAACAAGAGAGCTAATATAGCATAAACTAAATGTTTTAAATCCGTAGCTTAATTTTTAACCTACGGATTTTTCATTTTTTATCCTGCTGTAAATTAAATATCCTACAAATAATAGAACGCTAATTATAGAGATCCATAACAAAACTATTTTGAGCTGATCCATATAGCCCCCGGTAATAGCAATTAGAATAACAAGTGGGGTTATCCCTATCAAAGTTGCTCCTATAAATTTTGGGTAACTGATATCTATGATACCCGCCACAAAACTAATGGCATCATTAGACAAAAAAGGGTTCAATCGTGTTACAATTACAGCCCAAAACCCATAGTTGGCAATAAACTTTTCAATCTTCTCTTCAGTAGCAGTTCCCAATACGGCTGAAGTAATGAATTTTGCAAAGTATTTACCAATATAAAAACCAACCGTGGATGCTATACTAACTGACACATATATAAGGACGCTACCCCATAACGGTCCGTAAGCGATTACTGAAACTATCATCAACGCAAGTGAAGGTATTACGATCAAGAACATTTGCAAAATCATTGCTACAATTAAGATAATAGGTCCCCAACAACCAAATGTAGCTATCCATGAATTTATGTCATCACTGTTACCACTGGATAAAACGCTCCAAGCCTCATCAAAGAATTTAGTAACCTCAGGTATAAAAATATAAGAACCTACCACAATGCATGCAACAATAAATGTTACCAACTTGGTCAAATGTTTTTTAAACATATTTCAAACTTCGTAGAAAATTCTGAACAAACATGAACCTCAATAAACTTTCACCAGCATTTTTCCTTTATTCTTACCATCAAACAAATCGAGAAATGCTTGCGGAATTTGGTCAAATCCTTCTACTATGGTTTCAGAAAACGTTATTTTTCCTTCGTTTAACCAGGTTGACAATTGACTGATTGCCGGGCCGAACTCTTTTACAAAATCTCTAACAGTGAATCCTTGCATACGTACACTCTTTTTTATCAGAGTACCTTCGTGCCGAGGCCCAGTTGGTGTTTCGCTTTCATTATAAATTGAAATAGCGCCACAGTTAATAACTCTACCGTACTTATTGATATTATTCATTACCGCATCAAGAATTTCTCCTCCCACATTATCAAAGTATACATCTATACCATCAGGACAATGTTTTGCAAGTGCTTTAGACATGTCCTGGGTTGTTTTATAATTGATACCCTCATCAAAACCAAATTTACCCTTTATGGTGTTAATCTTTTCATCACTTCCTGCGATACCAATAACATTACAACCTTTAATTTTACCGATTTGTCCAACGATACTTCCCACAGCTCCTGATGCGCCGGATACCACCAAGGTTTCTCCTTCTTTCAAATTACCTATTTTTTCTAATCCGAGATAGGCTGTTATACCAGTAAGCCCCAAAACACCCAAATATGCGCTTAAGGGCGCAGTGTCTTTATTTACCTTATTTAAACCTTTACCAGATGAAGTTTGATATTGTTTCCATTGAAGCATCCCATTCACGAAGTCACCTTTCTCAAAATTGGAATTATTAGATTCAATCACTTCAGCAACTATCCCGGACTCTACCGGTTCATCGAGTTTAAAGGGTTCTATATAAGATTTTGCATCTCGCATTCTCCCTCTCAAATATGGATCTACAGAAACATACTTAGCTTTTAAAAGCAATTCCCCTTCTTTCGGAGCTGGTTTTTCTTCTTCAATGAAAGCGAAATCAGATGTGGAGGGACGTCCTTCAGGTCTGTTTTTTAATAATATAGTCTTATTCATTTGTACATTTTTTTATAAAGTTAGTGGATTGTTATTTAAGTAAAAATTAATCCAGTACGCTTTGTTTCGTTTTTCAGAAAACATTAACGGTTGGGGCTTTACAAGATTCTTCTCATGAAACAACACAAAACATACGTTTCATATTTTATTATAGTTTTAACCTTTGACCCATAAGAATTTAGAGGTCTTTAACGTCTTATACATTTTGCAATAAGTACCTTTAAATTTATATTTAAAACGAAATGTTATGCATCATTTAGATACTTTATCACAGCAAATGAATTCCTTAAAGGAAGAGGGTTATACAATCGAATTCGATTTAAAAAATAATAAAATATTGGATCACAAATCTGATAAAAGTTATACTATAGATGAGTTCGATGTAGTACAAACATTTAGATTTGAAGGTGCTAGTAACCCTGCAGATAATTCAATTTTATACGCTATAAAAACTACTACTGGTGACAAAGGGGTGCTTTTGGGAGCATATGGAGCAGATGGTGAAGAGGTATCTAAAGAGATGATTGATAAATTACGCGCAATAAATTCCTAAAGATTTTCAGTAAAATTAGTCAAAGTGTTAATATCAGTAAGGATGCAATGTATTTTTTCATTGTGTCCTTTTTATTTACTTAAAAAGTTTTATGCTCCTGTAGATTTTCTTTGAAGTGAAAAAGTAATTTTTTCAAACTAAGGAAATCCATTATATTTACGATTTTACAAAACAAACGATCCTTTGCTAAACCCCATAAATAAAAATCTATGCATGTTGCAATAGCCGGAAATATCGGTGCAGGAAAAACGACTCTAACCAAACTTTTGGCCAAACATTATAAATGGGAAGCTCAGTTTGAGGATGTTTTAGAAAATCCATATTTAGAGGATTTCTATAATAAAATGGAGCGGTGGTCATTTAATCTTCAAATTTATTTTTTAAATAGTAGATTTCGTCAAATATTAGAAATCCGAGAAACCGGTAAAGATATCGTCCAGGATAGAACTATTTATGAAGACGCCTATATATTCGCTCCCAATTTACACGCTATGGGATTGATGACAAATCGCGACTTCGAAAATTATAAATCACTATTTAATTTAATGGAAAGCGTGGTTGAAGGACCTAATCTTTTAATATATCTTAGAAGTAGTATTCCTAACTTGGTTTCTCAAATCCATAAACGAGGCAGAGAATACGAGAACACTATAAGCATTGATTATCTAAGTAGATTAAACGAGCGTTATGAAGCATGGGCGCACGACTACGATAAAGGAAATTTATTAATTATTGATGTAGATAACTTAAATTTTGTTGATAATCCCGAGGATCTGGGAACTATTATAAACCGCATAGACGCCGAACTAAACGGGCTATTTTAATGCAAAAAACTCATCGCATGCGATGAGTTTTTCTTTATATTGCTATTGACGATTAGTTATCGTCTGTACCACCGGTACCTGTATTTTCCTTAACTTCATCTACTCCTTCTTCGACTGCATCACCTACATCGTCTGCAGCATCTTCGATAGCATCACCCATATCATCGGCTGCATCTTCAATATCTCCTTTTTCCTTGTTTGTATCTCTACATGAAGTAAATGCCGTACTAAACGCAAATACAAGCATAAACATTACTAATACTTTTTTCATCTTAATTTATTAATTAGTTACTATTGCTTTTATTAATTATCGTCTCCGATTCTTTCGATTTCTTCGTTAACCTCTTCATTAACTTCTTGGTCTACTTTTTCGGCAGCACGCTCTAGCATACCTTTAGACTCCTCTTCTTTTTCTACTTGAACTTCTTTTTCTTTAACGATAACTTCTTTTTTAGTTTCTCTACAAGAAGTAAAGGCAGTACTTACTGTTAATAAGATTGCCGCAATAAAAATTGCTCTTTTCATACAATGGTTGATTATAAATGTTAAAACAAAGATATAATAGCAAGAACATTCCTAATTAAAATAAATATATAATGTTTTCACAAAAAATGCTAAAAATAGCATGTCTACGTAGTGTGTGCTGACGCATAATTAAACGGTAGGCCTAGGTGCTTCCAACAGCTGTTTTCTCTGTATGTGATCCATAACTATAGCAGTTGCACCGGTGTTACTATTCACAAAGTGACCAGCAATCATGCCCGTTTTTTCACGAAATGCTTTATTCGTTATAAGATGATTTGCCACCTCTCCAAATTCTTCTTTGGTAGCAACCGAAAATAATCCTGCAAGCTTTTGAAGCTGTTTGGCTTCTCTGAAGTTATCAAAATTCTTTCCAATTAGGATTGGTACGCCAAAAGTAGCCGGCTCTAAAATATTATGCAGTCCCGAAGTACCCATAGCCCCACCCACATAAGCTATATCTGCGTAGCTATAAAGCTTGGTTAAGTAACCAATTGCATCAACAATACATACTTGAGCAGAGGCTTCTTGACCTAAAAAAACATGCTTCTCTGAGAACAACACCTGTTTTTGTTGAATCCTAGATTGTAGATTTTTAATTTTTTCAGTTTTGATTTCGTGAGGTGCGATTACAAAACAAACTGAGGCTGGAGCATTATTTATAAAATCTATAAATATTTCTTCATCCTCGGCCCAGGAGCTACCTATTACAATACACGTTCGCTTTTGTTTGAACTCTTCAATAAACTCAACTGTATTATCCATTTCTATTTGATGACTCACCCTATCAAACCGGGTGTCGCCACTCATAGTCACATTATCAAAACCGAAGGACATTAAAATGTTTCGTGAAGGCTCATCTTGTACAAAAAAGTGCTCGACCAAGGTTAATTTATCTCTTAAAAATTTACCATATGACTTAAAAACTGCCTGATTTTGTCTAAAAGATGCAGATATTAAGAGCAACGGGATCTTTCGTTTATGAAGACCGGAAATAAAATTTGGCCAAAATTCATATTTTACAAATATCGCCAGTTCAGGTTGTACATTAGTTAAAAAATGGTTGACATTTTTTGGCGTATCCAGCGGCATATACACAATGTGATCGGCAAGTGTGCTTCTTTTTTTTGCCTCATAGCCGGAAGGAGAAAAGAAGGTTACTAAAATTTTATAGTGTGGGTATTCCCGCTTCAATGCCTGAATAACCGGAACACCTTGCTCATACTCACCTAGTGACGCACAGTGCATCCAGATTACTTTTTGATCATTGAGATGTAAGGCTTCTAAGCTTTCAAAGATTTTGCTCCTACCTTCTGCAAATAATTTTAGCTTAGGAGACAATAAGCCAACCATTGGCAATACTTTTTGAAACAAATTTATTAGGATAGTGTACAAGGTATTCAAAACAGCAAAATTAAAGAGATGCTAAAATACATTTCTTTTGTAAAAAATAGCGTTGTTGTTGGTTTCATTATTTTGTACTTTCGTGAAGTTTCAATACACACCTATGAAGAAGATACAAATGGTTGACCTCAAAGGTCAATATGCTGGAATCAAAGAACAAGTTGATTCCTCAATATTAGAAGTTATAAATACCACAACCTTTATAAATGGCCCTGAAGTACATAGTTTTCAAAAAGAATTAGAGGATTATCTTGGTATAAAGCATGTCATCCCTTGCGCCAATGGAACCGATGCCTTACAAATAGCTATGATGGGACTTGGCCTACAGCCCGGTGACGAGGTTATTACTGCCGATTTTACCTTTGCAGCTACTGTTGAAGTTATCGCCTTACTACAATTAACACCTGTATTGGTCGATGTGGAAATAGATTCGTTTAACATCGATCCCGAAGCAATTCGTAAAGCTATAACTCCTAAAACTAAAGCGATCGTTCCTGTACACCTTTTTGGACAAGCTGCCAATATGGATGAAATTATGGCTATAGCTAAAGAACATGATTTATATGTTATCGAAGATAATGCTCAGGGCATCGGAGCGAACTATACCGATAAAAATGGTAGAAAAGAAAAAACAGGAACCATTGGTCATGTTGCATCCACTTCTTTTTTCCCTTCAAAAAATTTAGGCTGTTATGGAGATGGTGGTGCCATTTTTACGAATGATGACGCATTAGCTCATGCCATCAGAGGCATTGTTAATCATGGCATGTATGAACGCTATCATCATGATGTTGTTGGAGTAAATTCACGATTAGATTCTATTCAGGCCGCAGTATTACGTGCTAAACTACCAAACCTTGACGCTTATAATACTGCCAGGAGAAATGCTGCACGAAAATATAACAAAGCCTTCAAAGGAATTGAAAATATTATTACCCCCAAGGTGTCCGGCAGTTGCCAAACTAGTTGCGATGTTATTTGCGACACCTGCGACTGTCATGTTTTTCACCAATATACATTACGTATACTCAATGCAGATCGTGATGCACTGGTTAAACACCTCAATGCGAATAATATTCCTTGTGGCGTTTACTATCCGATACCTTTACACAGTCAAAAAGCATATACCAGTGATCGATATAAGGAAGCTGATTTTACAGTGACAAATCAATTAATCAAAGAAGTAATTTCTTTACCGATGCATACCGAATTAGACGACGAACAAATCGATTTTATTACACAGCATATTATTGATTTTATATCTAAATAGAAACTAACACTCACAAACTCATGACTCGTTTTAAACTTAGATTAACCACGCTTTTAATAGCCTTTTGTAGTTTTACGTACGCTCAGGACTTTTACCTCCATTGTGGTAAAATTCTAGATACAGAAAATGGTAAAATGCTTACTGACAAAACTATTGTAGTAGCCGGAAACACTATCCAGAGTATTGAAGATGGATATAAAAATGCTGATGGCAACATTGAGGTCATTGATCTTAAAAATAAAGTAGTACTGCCCGGTCTTATTGATATGCACGTACATCTTGAAAGTGAAACAAATCCTAAACAATATTTAGAACGTTACACAAATAATGATGCTGATGTTGCTTTCAACGCAGTTGGGTTTGCAAAAAGAACTTTACTGGCTGGATTTACAACCGTTAGGGATTTAGGCGGAAGTGGTGTAAATATCGCTTTAAAAAATGCAATAGCCAAAGGTTCGATCGAAGGACCTAGAATATTTACTGCAGGAAAATCGTTAGCAACTACCGGAGGGCATGCGGACCCAACGAATGGCAGTAGTCGTAAATGGATGGGAAATCCAGGTCCTAAAGAAGGAGTGGTTAACTCAGTCGATGATGCCAAAAAAGCAGTAAGACAACGCTATAAAAATGGTGCCGATTTAATTAAGATCACAGCTACGGGCGGTGTTTTAAGTGTCGCTAAAAGCAGCTCTAATCCTCAGTTCACAATCGAAGAAATAAAAGCTATTACTGAGACTGCAAAGGACTATGGATTTCATGTAGCCGCGCATGCACATGGAGATGAAGGTATGCAACGTGCAATTTTGGGAGGTGTAAAAACCATCGAGCATGGAACACTTATGAGTGAAGAAACAATGGACTTAATGATTAAACATAATGCCTATCTTGTGCCTACACTAACTGCTGGTAAAGAAGTCTCTGAAAAAGCTTTAATTCAAGGATATTATCCGGACATAATTGTGCCAAAAGCCCTAGAAATTGGACCGAAAATTCAAAATACTTTTGGAAGAGCCTATAAAAAAGGAGTAGGAATTGCGTTTGGAACAGATGCGGGTGTGTACCAACACGGACAAAATGCTAAAGAATTTGGTTTTATGGTTGAAGCCGGAATGCCAGCTATACAAGCGATTCAAAGTGCTACAATAACAAATGCGCTTATTCTCAACATGGCTACTAAGTTGGGTCAGATTAAGACCGGTTTTTTTGCAGATATTATCGCAGTGGATCAAAATCCTGTTGAAAATATTAAGGTATTAGAAAAAATTTCTTTCGTTATGAAAAATGGTAAGGTAGTTAAACAGTAGTCTTTTTTCTTTACTCTAATCGTTTAAAAAGCCATCATTTAAATTCAGAATTTAAATGATGGCTTTTTTTATCTGAAATTAACTTCAATGGCATTAGTACCTCGAAAAATCTTTAAATCTCCATAGAATTGAAAGACAGAAAGGAATAAAATCTTGCATAGTTCTTAATCAAATCTATCCGATTTTAGCTTTTTCCGCAAAAATAATAAGCTATCCTGTAAGCATTTCTCTCCAAACATGACAAACCAGGTATTCTTATTAGATAACTAATAAGCTTACAGATCAAAACTAAATCTTTTTAACTCATGAAAGTAATTCGTTCCTTCTACGCTTTTATTTTTCTTTTATGCCTTGCATCCTGTATAAAAGAAGATGTTATAAGTGACGAAGTAAAACCAGCAATCAGGTTTACTAATCCTTTACAATCACTCGCCTTAGACGACTCCTATTTGTTAAAAGCAACCTTTACAAATACAATTGGTCAGGAAGAATCTAAGATGTTCACATGGTCCAGTTCTAATGACTCTATTGTTGCTATAGATATGGAAGGTAAAGTAACCGGCAAGAAAAAGGGAGAATCAATCATTACCGTTTCTACAACTCTTGACACCGAGATTATCGAAGCCAGTACAACGGTCAAAGTCAGTGATCAAACAATAGAGGCCAACGAACCTAAAAAGGGCACTATTGTCTCTACTAGCAGTTATGAACTGCAAGGTGACTTTACGCTAAAAAAAATTCAAGACCAAGAGTTTCTAGAACTATCAATCGCAAACAACTATGTTGCCTCTACCGCATTACCTGGTTTATATCTATACCTTACCAATAACCCTAATAGTATAAATGGTGCATTAGAAATTGGCCCTGTTACAGTATTTAGCGGTGAACATTCATACAGTATAAGTACGCAGGATGCTACACTTAATGAGTACCAGTTTTTATTGTACTGGTGTAAACCATTTTCTGTAAAAGTTGGAGAGGGAGAAATAAAATAAGAATATAAAACTATGAAGAAATTTTACCTAACTACTGTCATATTAGTACTAGCTATTCAATTTTCTACTGCTCAATGGACAAAGGGAAAAAACAAAGGATACTATAAACTTTCAGCATGGTCTCTGGTTGCTGATCAACATTATACGGATACCGGCGACACAGATCCAAATGCTACACGAGGTCAATTTAACGTTAATTTTTACGGTGAATACGGCGTCTCAGATAAACTTGATATCATCGCGTACATACCCTTTTTTGCCCGGGCTTACCAAAATGATCAGGTATCGGGTACTACAGGGGAAATAATTCAGAAAGGGGAAGCTATTAATAGTATTGGGGATAGCGATATTGGTATACGCTATGCTATTTTAAAAAAGGATCATCTGGCGTTATCGACTACTTTAAAACTGGGTATTCCAATTGGAGAAAGTGCCGGTGGTTCTGACAAAAGCTTTCAGACGGGAGATGGAGAATTTAATCAGTTACTTCAGGTTGATTTAGGAATCCCATTCACCATAAATAGTTTTCCTCTCTATGCAAAGACCTTTGTGGGATTTAATAACAGAACTCAGGATTTTTCAGATGAACTGCATGCAGGTGGAGAGATCGGATTCTCTTTTCTAAAAAATAAATTTTGGCTTATAGGTAGACTAAACACTGTGCAGTCATTACAAAATGGTAGTAAGTCAGCGCAAAATTCTCAAGGTAGTATCTTCGCAAACAATGTTGAATACACCAGTGTCGGTGGTGAAATAGCTTATTATATTACCAAGAAGCTTGGTATCTCCCTATCATATGCTTCTGCGATTAGTGGCAGAATTATTTATGCAAGTCCATCCCTATCCGGTGGAATATTTATGGATATTAAATAAAACTTAGGAGACTTAGAATTAAAAAGTGTCAAGAAGTAATGCTCTTGACACTTTTTAACTTTATTTAAACCTACCTAAAGCGTTGCAGAGGAAGTTTCCATCGCACGATCTACTTTTTTAACTAATCCAGATAACACTTTACCCGGTCCTACTTCTACAAAAGAAGTAGCGCCATCGTTAATCATGTTTTGAACGCTTTGCGTCCATTTTACAGGTGCAGTTAATTGCGCAATAAGGTTATTCTTTATTGACTCAGGACTAGTAACTGCAGTTGTGCTTACGTTCTGATAAATCGGACAAATTGGATTGCTAAATAATGTTTCTTCAATGGCAGCAGCCAATTCTTCTCTAGCCGGTTGCATCAATGGCGAATGAAATGCTCCCCCGACAGGTAATAACAATGCTCGTCTGGCTCCTTTTTCTTTCATAATTTCACATGCTTTCTCAACAGCTTCATTTTCACCGGAGATCACAAGTTGTCCCGGGCAATTATAATTTGCAGCAACCACCACACCGTCAACCGATGCGCACACATCTTCGACAATTGCATCATCCAAACCAAGTACTGCAGCCATCGTTGAAGGATTCATTTCGCATGCTTTTTGCATAGCCAACGCTCGTTTTGATACAAGTCGTAAAGCATCTTCAAATGTCAGCGTTTGGTTAGCCACGAGCGCAGAAAACTCTCCCAACGAATGACCTGCAACCATATCCGGTTTGAAATCAGCACCAAGAACTTTAGTCAAAATAGTCGAATGTAAAAAGATAGCGGGCTGTGTAACTTTAGTCTCTTTAAGTTCATCAGCTGTTCCCTCGAACATAATTTTGGTAATTTCGAACCCTAAAATTTCATTAGCATTTTCAAAAAGTTCTTTTGCAACTTTAGAGTTTTCATAGAGATCCAATCCCATTCCACTAAACTGAGCACCTTGTCCAGGATATATATATGCTTTCATTATTATTGTTATTAAATTTTGACAAAAATATAAATTCTAAAATGAAAGACCTCATACTTTAAGCATGAGGTCTGATAATATGACATTTCAATAATTACCAAATTACATCTTAAGAGCGCCATCAACGCCAATATCTGCCTCATCTTTAGTAATAGCGGCTATTCCGATTTTAAATAAAGTGACGTATTTATTGTTTTTTGTATCCCAATAATAAGCTTCCCGAGGATAAAATTGAATTGCTGTAAGTCGTGGATCCTCTAAACCATCAAACCACACATCAGATTTTTTATCATAGAGCTCTGCTAAAATTTTACGCTCTTTAGTAATTATCGCCTCACCATATACACTCAGGTATCTCATATCAGAAGGGTCACTGTAAATAAGCTGTACCCGTTTGTCATTTTCAATATGCTTGTTGTGATCACTATCGGCTGCACTTAGAAACCAAATATTTCCTTGTTCATCCACTTTTTTGGTTGTCATTGGGATAGCATTCAATGGCTTTAGATCCAAAGCAGTTACCATCATGGTAAATTTTATATCCTCAGCTAAATCTCTAAGTTTGGCTTTTGCTTCATTATCAAATAGATCTTTTGTACTCATAACTTTCTTTTTAGGAAAGATACGCTTACGTTATACAAATTTGACGTAAAGAAATATTAAAGAATACCTTTTATCTTGTTAAGAATTAGCTCTGAGTATAGTAATCTATAATTTCAATCACCTGATTATAGTATGCGTCACCAAAAATATTGAGATGTACTAATACATAATAAAGCTGATACAGAGGTATTCTGCGCTCCCAACCTATAGCTAGTGGATAAATTTCCTCATAACTATCCATTACTGAAAAATCAAAACCTCCAAATAATTTCATCATTGCTATATCCATTTCACGAGAAGCAAAACAAACCGCAGGATCTATAAGACAAGGAGAAGCATCGGAGGTTACTAAGAGATTACCTGACCACAAATCACCGTGAATCAAACTAGGTTTTTCTGGTGCAGTATTATTCTCTATCCACTGAAACAGTTTTTCTTTATCCCTAAATATATACCTTTTAGATTCGGCCCATGTAAATTGTGGTTGCAACCGTTGCGTTATGTAAAAGGTCCCCCAATCTGATATGGGCTTATTATATTGTGGTAAGGAACCTATAAAATTATCCTGATGATATCCGAATTTAGGTTGAGAAATTGCATGCAATTTTGCTAGATTTTGCCAAAACCGAATCCAAAAAGAATGGCTTTTGCTTCCGCTTTCCACATATTCAAGTATCAAATATGAAATCTTATTATAAACACCGGTAGTAAGTATAGAAGGAGTAATAAAGGTGCGAGTTTTTGTTATGGTCGAAAGTCCATCTACTTCACTTTGAAACACGTTTTTAATAGAATGGGATAGGTTTATTTTTAAAACATACGTATTCTTGACACATATTACCTTGTATACACTATTGGTGTCTCCCCCAGAGAGTTGTACTATTTGCACAACTTTGTCAGTTACAGTTTTCTGAATTATCTTTATTATATTACCATCAATCACATATTATTTTTTATTCTTAAAGTAGGTATAATATGTGAATGCATAACTGTGTCTTTCATCCATCGGGTGAAACTCCTCTTCCTGTTTATCCCAAATATCACTAGCTATGCTAGGAAAAAAGGTGTCCGCTTCAAAGCTTGCGTGCACACGTGTCAATTCAATTTTTTCAGCATAATCCATTCCCATTGCATAAATCTCACCCCCACCTATGATAAAAGGTTGATTATCATTTTTTGCTATTTGTAGAGCGTCTTCCATACTGTGAACCACAATAGCGCCCTCAGCCTGATAGTCTTTGTTTCTCGTTATAACGATATGTATGCGATTAGGAAGCGGATTGGGAAATGACTCAAATGTTTTGCGCCCCATAATGATATGATGACCCGTCGTAAGTTTTTTAAACCGTTTGAAATCATCCGGTAAATGCCAAACCAAGTCATTATTTTTTCCAAGTGCATTGTTCTCTGCAGCCGCAGCAATCATTGTAATCATAGAATCATTTATTTCTAAGAATATTTATTTTCTTCCATATTGAGAATCTAACGCCTGATCGTCAGAAACATTTGGTATAGATTGATTAAAACCCATTTCACGTTCCATCTTCTCTATTTGAGCCTTTTGTTTTGCAACCAATTTCAACATTTGCCTATCTGTCCATTCCTTTCCCATAAACTTACTAAACAGCACTACCTTACCCGTGTGAATAAGCAAAATAAATACCCAAATCAAAATAACATACACAAACCAGTCAACGTCAAATAACCTAATATCTTTTCCAAATCCAAACACAAGATTTAGAACGATAAAGAAAATTGCTCCTGCCAGAAAAAAAATAAAATGGTGAAGTAGCCTCTTTTTCTCTAAAATGCGAATACGAGCGTTTTCGAACAATTCTCGTTGCTCTGCATCAATATGAGGCGTTTCTTTCTTTTTTGAAAACATATAGTAGTATCTTAGTAATCTATAGTAAAGATACCGGATTTGTAAAAAATCAGCCTTAATACTTATGAAGAATTTAAGAAAAGAGTTTCCTGTGGTGGATCAATATACCTATTTGAACACTGCTTATTCTGGCCCCTTGTCCACTCAACTAATAAATCATCGACGCACTCAAGATCAACTACAATTAGAACGTGCAAGTTTATATCGGATTGAAAATGACTCCATTTTTTCTACGGTCAAAAAGACAATTGGCTCCAGTTTTGGGGCACAAAATTCAACAATTGTATTAACTCAAAATTTTTCCATAGGAATTAATACTATTTTTAATGGTTTATCCACAAAGAGCAAGGTTCTACTCTTAGAGAATGATTATCCTGCTATGCAAACCGCAGTGGCAAGTAAGGGTTTCGATACGAAGTATGTAAGATGGGACAAAAATATTCGCGAAAATATTAAAAGTGCAATTGATTCGTATACGCCTGACATTTTTGCGTTTAGCATAGTGCATTATATCAGTGGGGCAAAAATAGATCTTGCTTTTATAAAAGATCTAAAAGAAACATATCCCAATATTTTATTCATCGCGGACGCCACGCAGTTTTGTGGCACAAGTGCTTTTGACTTTGAGAATTCTGGCATTGATATTTTGGGCAGTAGTGGATATAAGTGGTTGTTAGGTGGCTACGGAAACGCTTTTTTTGCCTTTCAGAAAAACACACTTGAAGCAGTAACACCAACACCTTATAAAAAAAACATATCAATCTCATCGGCGCCGGACGATTATAAAAGCTTAGAGGCACGTTTTCAACCTGGACATTTGGATACCTTTAATTTTTCCAGTTTAAACTATTCTCTAAAATTTCTACAAAGTATTGGATTTGATCGGATTGAAAAAGAATTAGAAAAACTTAGGCGTAAGCTCTGGTTCGAATTAGCAGATCTCAATTTAATTGACACTACTAATTTTTGCGTACAGGAACACAGCAGTATCCTTAACATATCAGGTGATAAAAAACTTTTTCAAAGTTTAAATAAAGAAAGAATAGTTTGCTCCCAGCGCGGCACCGGTATTCGTTTCAGTCTACATTTCTTTAATTCTGAAGACGATATTGAACATGTGATAGCTGTGTTAAAAAAAGTATTGTAAGCCTACTCTATTCTACTATTTCAACCCCTCGCCAAAATGCTACGTAGTTCTCGATTTGTTTGGCAAGATCACTTGTATCGGGGTAAAACCATGCCGCATCTAGATTTTTTTCTCCGTCTACCTCTAGTGTATAATAAGATGCCGTTCCTTTCCATGGGCATTTAGTATGTGTATCACTAGGCTTAAAATATTCTGTGTGTATAGATGATGGAGGAAAATAATGATTATTTTCTATCACTTTTGTTTCATTACTTTCTGCCAATATCTTACCATTCCAAATAGCTTTCATAAGTTTATTTTTTACTGAAAATATAATTTTTGTATAACATTTGTTCGTCAGAAAAGGATTCTTTGATTTGCAGACCTGACTCTGACGCTAACCATGATACTATTTCGTCATCATATTTCTGTGAGATTTCCGTATGAATACTTTCCCAAGCTTTAAAATGCACTTGTAATTCCAGCTCATCAATTGATACCGTTTGCTTTTTAGTACTAACCAAATAACTTTTTGCGGTACCGCTCTCAGGATCGTATGTTTCCCAATGATTGAAGGCATCCAGATTGAAATTACCGTTTAATTCTTTGTTAATTCTGGTTAATATATTTTTGTTAAATGCTGCTGTAACACCGGTTTTATCATTATAAGCATCCAAGACCATTTGAGGATTTTTTTTCTGATCAAATCCCATAAACAACAAATCGTCATCATTCATGCAATTGTTAAGTCTTTTTAAAAACTCAATAGCTCGAGGATGTTTCAAATTCCCAATATTCGAACCTAATACCATGATAATTTTTTTACGTGAACTCAAACTTTGCAATCGATCTAAAACCTCAAAATACTCCCCTATCTGACCCTGAACCTGAAGGTTAGGTAATTCTTTATGCAGACTATTTACCAATCCCTCAACAGCGTTTTCACTTATATCGATAGGATGGTACGTAAATTCTTTATTTGATTTAAGTAGTTCTTTGAGCAATACCTTGGTTTTCTTACCATCACCTGCACCTAGTTCAATAAGATCAAAACCTTCCGGATTTTTGCTAAAGCTATTAATTATGTCCGTGCTGTGTCTAGTTAAAATAGTATGTTCAGCATTGGTCAAATAATACTCTGGCAGCGCCATGATTTTCTGAAATAAAGCATCACCTTTTTTGTCATAAAAAAATTTTGATGATAAATATTTAGGAAACGCTGTTAAGCCTTCGTGTACCTCTTTGGCTAACGAAGACACGATAATATTCTGTTGGTTAGAATTCATTTTTGATGATTTGATCTTATTTATCTTTAACTAATCGGAAGCCATTAAATTGCCACCGTAATGTTGGATGAAAAAAATTGCGATATGTCGAACGTGTGTGATGCTTTGATGTAGCTACTGAGCCACCGCGCAGCACCTTTTGATTTACCATAAATTTACCGTTATATTCACCCAAAGCACCTGGGGCTTTACTGTATCCGGGATAAGGTAAGTAAGCACTCTCCGTCCATTCCCATCGAGAACCCCATTCAAAAAGGTGTTGTGCAGTTTCCCATTCGAACTCCGTTGGTAATCGTTGCCCTTTCCATTGAGCAAAAGCAAAGGCTTCATAGTAAGAAATGTGAGATAGAGGAGCATCTAAAACAAGTTCTTTAAGACCTTGCATAGTATACTGTTTATACTCTGAATCAACATTGAACCAATATAATGGTAAAGCGATATTATTTTGACCTATCCAATCCCATGCCTCAGCATGCCATAGTAAAGGCTCGCTGTAACCACCCGCATTGATAAATTCTAAATACTCTCTATTAGTAACTAATGTATCAGCGATGTTAAAGGAATGCAAAAAAACTTTATGATTATTTTGTTCGTTATCATAACAAAATCCTTCCCCAGAATATCCTATATCATAAATTCCCTCTTCTATCTTTAGATATTTTGTCTTACCAGAGGTTACAGAATTTTCATTAAACGTGTCGTTATATTTGGGCAGGAGTGGATTATTCCCCAGAATATACTTAATATCGGTAAGCAATAATTCTTGATGCTGTTTCTCGTGATGGATTCCTATTTCTATCAAATCATACACTTCCGGATTATCCGTTTCTTCCATAAAACTTTGGAGATGACCGGTAACATAATCTCTATATTCGTAAACTTCTTCGACTGTTGGCCTGGACAAATTACCTCTATCGGTTCGCACTACGCGCTTACCAAAGCTTTCATAATAGCTATTAAAGACAAAATCATACTCCGCATGAAAACGTTTATAGTTAGTATTAAATTTCGCTAAGATAAACTCTTCAAAAAACCAGGTAGTATGACCCAAATGCCATTTAGGCGGCGATACATCCACTATCGGCTGAACAACATAATCTTCTGTTTGTAAGGGAGCACAAATCTCTTCTGAGTGTGAGCGCGTTTCTAGAAAATCGGCTAATAAATTCTTGGTAATACTCATAAAAAAAGTGCACAAGCTTTTCGACATGCACACTCAAATTTAAGTATTTTTAAAATGGATCGGCTGCAATCCAGCGTTAATCAGTTGTTAAAAGATATTACTAATTTGATTTCCTAAATGTAATAGGAACCTTATAGACTATGGCAATCGGCTTATTACCCCATTTAGCGGGTTCCATTTTAGGTATTTTTCGGATTATACGAATTCCCTCTTGTTGCAAATAACGGTGTGCCCCCGTAACCTCAAGAATTTCCACTTTTCCTTTCTTATCAATCATGAATTCGATATTCACCGTACCTTCTAACGCATCCTTAATTGCAATTTCAGGGTATTCAAAATTTTTAATAATATGAGTTCGTAATTGATTATTAAAACATTGAATTGGTGTTTGCCTAGAGCGATCACATTTGGGCCACATAGGCGTAATTCCCTTTTCATTTGCATTTTCTTGGGATAACATAATGCCATCTTGTGAAAAAGCATTAGTTGTAAAAAGCAGGGTTAAGATGAGTAAAAGTTTTTTCATAATTCTTCAGTTTTAATTGGGGTCAAACTGCAACCGCTCCTTTAATATGTGGATGCGATTCATAGTCTTTTAATTCAAAGTCATCAAAAACGAAGCCAAAAATATCTTTCACCTTAGGATTGAGCTTTATAGTAGGTAATTTATAAGGTGTTCTAGACAGCTGTAATTGTAGTTGTTCTATGTGGTTATTGTATATATGAGCATCTCCAAAAGTATGAATAAATTCACCCACTTGTAAATCACAAACCTGTGCGATCATCATGGTAAACAAAGCATACGAAGCGATATTAAAAGGAACCCCTAAAAAAACATCTGCACTGCGCTGATAAAGCTGGCAAGATAATTTATTGTCAGCAACGTAAAATTGAAAAAAAGCGTGGCATGGAGGTAATGCAGCTTTTCCTTGTGCCACATTCTCAGAAAAGGATTTTGAAGTATCCGGCAAGACACTTGGATTCCATGCGGAGACTAGCATCCTTCTGCTATTTGGATTAGTTTTCAAAGTATCTACCAGCTCTTTAATCTGATCTACTTCATCTCCATTCCAATTTCGCCATTGATGACCATATATCGGCCCTAAGTTACCATGCTCATCTGCCCAGTCATTCCAAATTTTAACTCCGTTATCTTTTAGGTATTCTATATTAGTTTCTCCTTTAAGAAACCACAACAATTCATGGATTATTGACTTTAAATGCAATTTTTTGGTAGTCACCATAGGGAAGCCTTCGCTAAGATCAAAACGCATTTGATACCCAAAAACACTTAGTGTTCCTGTTCCTGTTCTATCTCCCTTTTCATTGCCATTTTCAAGTACATGCTGTACGAGATCAAGATATTGCTTCATACTAAACGGGCATTCTTTTTTTTATTATCACCTCTCTTTTCAAATATACAAAAATATGGACACCAGACCTTATTATTTATAAGCTATAGAAAGAAAATTATTTCACTGTACTGACTAGCCAATAATCATTCCTGCAATGGTTGCTGACAATAGCGACGCAATCGTACCCCCGAGTAAGGCCTTCATTCCAAATTCAGAAAGTGCTTTTCTCTGACCCGGTGCCAACGAACCTATTCCTCCAATTTGAATTCCTATAGAAGCAAAATTTGCAAATCCACATAACATATAGGTAGCCATGATTACAGATTTATTGTAAGTAAGATGAAGAGGGTTTAATGGATTTTTTAAATCTGCAAGCTGGATGTAACCAACAAATTCACTAGCCGCTAACTTAATCCCTAACAATTGCCCCATTAACATCATATCTTCTTTTGCAATTCCAATCAACCACATTAAAGGTGAAAATATAATTCCCAAAATAGATTCAAGTGAAAAAGCACTATAGGGAGTGTTCTCTGCTAATACGGTGTTTAAACCTGTCCAAACCCCTATTTTATTAAAACCATAATTGATCATTGCAATAAATGCGATAAAAACCAAAAGCATAGCCCCCACATTTGCTGCTAATTTTAAACCTTCTGTCGTTCCATTCGCGATTGCATCCAGAATGTTTGATCCTATTTTCTCAGAAGAAACCTCAACATTTGTGTCAATAGCTTCTTGCTGTGGGTACAATAGCTTAGAAATCACAATTGCTCCTGGTGCAGCCATTACAGAAGCAGCCAATAAATGCTTAGCAAACTCTAATCGCAATACAGGATCTTCCCCTCCTAAAAATCCGATATAGGCAGCTAATACGCCCCCCGCAACAGTAGCCATCCCACCAATCATAACTAATAAAATTTCAGATCGCGTCATGCGTTCCAAATATGCTTTGATCATAAGAGGAGCTTCTGTTTGCCCAAGAAATATATTACCAGCAACACTCAGACTTTCTGCTCCAGAAATCCCCATCAATTTGGTAAGAACCCACGCCATCCCCTTTACTACTATTTGAATTACTCCAAGATAAAACAATACAGAGGTTAAGGCTGAGAAAAAAATTATAGTCGGTAAAACCTGAAATAAGAATATAAAGCCAAAGCTATCTACATCCATCATACCACCCAATAAAAATTCGCTTCCTGCTCTGGTAAAATCCAGGATAAGGACAAATATCTTGCCTACAAATTCAAAGGTATTTTGTACAAATTCAATCTTCAAAACACCAATAGCTAATAACAATTGAGCGACCAGTCCAATCCCAACTGTTTTCCAATTAATAGCTTTACGATTGCTGCTAAAAAGGAAAGCTATGAATAGTAAAACGAACATGCCTAACACGCCTCTCCAAAAACTTGTAAAAGTAAATCCCTGATTTGGCAGTATAATCGATTCTTCAGTTGAGGTTTCAGACAAAAGTATTACATCCTCAGCAATAAAAGAAAATTTATCTCCCGCTTTAGTTAGCACTAACGTTGAATCACTTAATGTTGTGATCTTATATCGTATGATTGAGTCCTGAGCTTTTTCAGGAAAAAAAAGCAATACCTTGTTTTGTTTTATATAATCACCACTCAACTCTTCGCCGATAGCGTTATAGGTGTATGAAAAAGCACCTTCTTTAAACTCTAAATGATCTACCGCATCAGTCTTAAATAATTTTTCAACTCCTCTTGAAGCATCTTGTAGTAACCATTTTTTTTCTATTGATTGTGCTGTAGCAATTGCACTAATAAGGAATATAAATAGACCCGTGAGTAATCCTTTTTTCATAAAAAGTTTGATCATTTGTAATAGAATAGATAAAATATCTAAAGTATAACAACTATTCTCGTTTTGAAATTTCATCTCTTATTCTAGCAGCAAGCTCATAATCCTCACTATGCACTGCTTGATCCAGCATTTTGTTCAGCTCCTCAATTGAAAGGTCTTTATAACTAGTTTCTTTAGCCTCAGGTTCAATATCTTCTGCTACTAACTCATCAACTAAAAAATTCTCGACATCGCTATCCTCATCTTCCTTTTTAGGATTGACTTTTAGATAAATACCTGCTTGGTCTAAAATATTTTTATACGTAAATATAGGTGCCTGAAAGCGCAAAGCCAAAGCAATTGCGTCGCTAGTTCGTGCATCGACAATCTCTTCAATTTCATCACGCTCACAAATTATACTGGAGTAAAATACACCATCAACTAATTTGTGAATAATTACCTGTTTTACCTTTATTGTGAACCGGTCAGCAAAATTTTTAAAAAGATCGTGCGTTAATGGTCGAGGTGGTTTAATTTCTTTTTCTAAAGCAATAGCTATTGATTGTGCCTCAAAGGCTCCAATGACTATTGGTAACTTTCGCTCCCCATCTACTTCGCTTAAAATTAACGCGTAAGCGCCATTTTGCGTTTGACTATATGATATTCCCTTTATGTTCAGACGAACTAAACTCATAACGTGTTTTAATAGAAAAAGGCTGTTTGAACAATTGGACTTACACAAAGGTTCAAACAGCCCTCAATCGGGGCACAATTTATGAAAATTATGCGTTATTCGCCTTAAATTCCTTTAATTTTTCAATTAACTGAGGTACTACCTCAAAAGCATCTCCGACAATCCCGTAATCTGCCGCTTTAAAAAACGGAGCTTCAGGATCATTGTTTATCACTACTTTAACTTTACTCGCGTTGATTCCCGCCAAGTGTTGAATTGCTCCTGAGACACCTACTGCGATATATAAGTTTGAAGCTACCGGCTTACCAGTTTGACCCACATGCTCACCGTGAGGCCTCCATCCCATATCACTTACAGGTTTTGAACATGCTGTTGCCGCTCCTAATACCTGTGCTAAATCTTCAATCATTCCCCAATTCTCAGGACCTTTTAACCCTCTTCCTCCAGAAACAACAATCTCGGCATCAGCTATAGAAACTTTATCTGTAGCTTTATCTACCGATGTAACCTCTACAGTAAAATCGTTGTCTGATAAGGCAGGATCAAAACTTTCCACCTTTACACCCACCTTGTCCTCATGAAGACCGAAGGCATTATTAGACAATCCGATAACCTTTTTATCTGTGTTAATTTCAGTTATATTAAAAGCTTTGTTTGTAAATGCCGTGCGCTTTACTGTGAATGGAGAAGCACTTTCTGGTAAGGCCACAACATTTGAAGCATATCCTGCATCCAAATGAACGGCTAATAAAGGCGCGATAAATTTACTATCTGCACTTGAACTGATTACAATAACTTTAGCACCCTCCTTTTCGGCTGCTTGTTTTAGAACATCTGTGTATGCCTTGGCGTTAAACGTTCCTAATTTATCATTCTGAACATGTAACACTTTATCCACACCATACACGCCCAATTCTTCATTCTGATCGGCACCAATGCTCACCGCCGTAACGGTGGTTCCAAGCATTTTTGCGATAGCTCTAGCGTAAGAAGCTACTTCAAAGGCTGCCTTCTTAAATTTGCCGCCTTCATTTTCTGTATAAACTAATACTGACATATTATATATTTTTAAAAACCCCTCTTTCAGAAAGATTTATTTTTTCAACAATTACTTATTTATATAACTTTTGCTTCGTTGTGTAGCAAATCAACTAGCTCTCCGATATTATCCGGAGCTATTAGAGTAACCTCTCCTTTAGGTGCCGGCTTCTCAAACTTAACAGCTTTGGTCTCATTCTGCACATCTGCAGGCTCCTTTACCGTAAGTGGTTTCTTTCTAGCCATCATAATCCCTCTCATGTTAGGAATACGCAAATCACTTTCTTCAACCAAACCTTTTTGCCCACCTATAACCAAAGGCAATTTAGCTTTTGATGTTTCTTTACCCCCATCAATTTCCCGTATTGCAGTAGCTGTATCTCCTTCAACTTCAAGACCTATACAGGTGTTTATAAAGTTAGCTCCGGTAAGTGCTGCTATCATCCCAGGTACCATTCCTCCATTATAATCAATGGATTCCCTCCCGGCAATAACTAAGTCATAACCGCCTTGCTCGACTACCTTTGCAATTTGTTTTGCTACATAAAAACCATCCGTCGCTTCGGTATTTACACGAATTGCATTATCTGCACCTATAGCCAGTGCTTTTCTCAACGTTGGCTCTGTCTCAACTCCTCCTACATTTACCACATCAACTGAGGCACCTTGCTTCTCTTTAAACCACATCGCACGTGTTAAACCAAACTCGTCATTAGGGTTTATCACAAATTGAACTCCATTCGTATCGAATTTTGTATCTCCTTCAGTAAAATTAATTTTTGAAGTAGTATCCGGCACATGGCTAATACAAACTAATATTTTCATTTTATAACTGGTGTTTTTTTGAGTAATAATTAATTAAGACGAAGGTACAAATAAAATGTCAAATTTACTATGCGTGCATAATAAATTTTTTAGCATTCAACCTTTCTCAAAGGGTATTAATTGCTATTTTTGCCTTTCGAACAGGACAAAAATAATTCTTTATAAATGAAAACGATACAATTCAGAGAAGCAATTTGCGAAGCAATGAGCGAAGAGATGCGCCGAGACGAATCTATTTATCTAATGGGTGAAGAGGTTGCAGAATATAACGGAGCTTATAAAGCGAGTAAAGGAATGCTGGATGAATTTGGTGCTGAACGTGTAATTGACACTCCAATTTCGGAGCTTGGTTTCTCTGGCATCGGCGTAGGTAGTGCTATGAATGGGAATCGTCCTATCATAGAGTTTATGACGTTCAACTTTTCTTTAGTAGGTATTGACCAAATTATCAACAACGCTGCAAAAATGCGTCAGATGAGTGGAGGTCAATTTAATATTCCAATCGTTTTTAGAGGTCCCACAGCATCAGCAGGACAATTAGGAGCTACGCATTCACAAGCTTTTGAGAACTGGTTTGCCAACACTCCCGGACTCAAAGTTGTGATTCCATCAAACCCAAAAGACGCAAAGGGATTACTAAAATCGGCTATTCGTGATAATGATCCTGTTATTTTCATGGAAAGTGAACAAATGTACGGTGATAAAGGAGAGGTTCCTGAAGGAGAATTTACAATCCCCTTAGGTGTTGCGGAAATAAAAAGAGAAGGTTCTGATGTCACCATCGTATCTTTTGGTAAGATAATTAAGGAAGCATACAAAGCTGCGGAAGAATTAGAAAAAGATAATATCTCCTGCGAAATCATTGACTTGAGAACAGTAAGGCCTTTGGATCTGGATGCAATCTATAAATCTGTAAAAAAGACGAATAGATTGATAATTTTGGAAGAAGCATGGCCCCTTGCCAATATCGCTTCAGAAATTACGTATCAAGTTCAATCAAACATATTTGACTACTTGGATGCTCCTGTAATTAAAATTAATACAGCAGACACTCCAACACCATATTCTCCGGTTTTATTTGAGCAGTGGCTTCCTAATAAAGAGGATGTAAAAATTGCGGTAAAAAAAGTAATGTATAAATAAAACTAACGACTACCCCCAAGTTTGCCTTAGTTATTCCTACCCAAATTCTTAACAGAAGCTTAGTAGATCTGAAAAAGGTGATTTGTAATTAAAGTATAATTTTATCCTTTTTTAAATATAACAGATGAAATATTGGATCTTAGGGGTTTTTGTGATATTTGTGAGCACATATGCTCTTGCGCAAACCAAAGTAAGTGGTCATGTACGTGACACCAACCAACAACCCATTCCTTTTGCTAACGTAGTTTTTGAAAATTCAACAATCGGAACCATCACAAATGAAAACGGTAAGTTTTATATTGAATCTGATGATACATATGATGCAATAAAGGTGTCCTTTATAGGCTTCCAAACTCAAACCATTACATTAGATCGCAAAACTAATTATGAAATAGAGATTCTCTTAGAAGAAGAGACGAATTCTCTTGATGAGGTAGTTATATACAAGGGCAAGACTTCAAAAAAGAATAATCCGGCAATTGATATTCTTAGAAAGATATGGGAGAATAGACGAGATAATGGAGTTAAAAAATTTAAACAATATTCGTATGATAAATACGAGAAGTTAGAATTTGATTTAAACACTATTGACAGCGCCCTTATCAATAGCCGTGTTTTCAACGGAATGGAATTCATATTTGATGATATCGATACGTCAAGAATTTCAGGTAAAACTTATTTACCCATCTTTCTTAATGAAGCAATCTCTAAAGTCTATGGAGACAACATTCTCAACGAGACTAAGGAAGTTTTGACCGGTAATAAAAACGCAGGATTTAGCAACAATCAAACACTTATTGCATTTGTAAAAGACCTCTATTCTGATTACAACATCTACGATAATTATTTAAAGTTTTTTGACAAGAGTTTTACCAGTCCGCTATCAAGAACAGGTATTGGCGTCTATAATTATGTGCTTTCTGATAGTGCTTATGTAGATAATAAATGGTGTTATAATATTGTATATTATCCGAGGCGTAAAAACGAACTCACTTTTAAAGGAGATTTCTGGGTTAACGACACCACTTGGGCCGTCAAACAAATCAGTCTTGAAGTAACTAAAAGCGCCAATATTAACTGGGTAAAGGATCTTTATATCGAACAAGAATTTGATGTACTTAATGATTCCACCTTTTTAATAACTAAAGATTACTTTCAGTCAGATTTTGCTTTTAGCAAAAAAGAAAAATCACGAGGTGTATATGGAAAGAGAACAACACTATATGACAACTATAAATTTGACATACCAAAGGACAAAAAATTCTATCAAAGTCAAATTGATCCTTACAACGAGGATGTTTACAACCGGGATGATCAGTTCTGGTCGAATGCTCGCATGGAAGCTCTCAACAAGGATGAGACAAAGGTCTACAAGCTGCTAGACACTTTACGCACGGTAAAAGCATTTAAGCGTCTTTATAATATAGGAACAATTTTGGCTTCAGGATATGTCGAATTGAATGGATTTGATTTCGGACCTTTATTCTCCTCGTTTGGCTACAATACTATTGAAGGCTTTCGTTTGAGGGCTGGAGGTAGAACTTATTTTACAGCTAATGACCAGTGGAGGATCGAAGGATATGGTGCCTATGGATTTAAAGATGAAAAATTCAAATATGGAATTTCGGGAAAATATTTATTAGACAGGAAATCGCGACTTATCGTCTCTGCAGGTAATCGTAGAGATGTAGAACAACTTGGCGCCAGTCTCACCAATACAAATGATGTTGAAGGTCGCAGTTTAGCATCCTCATCCGTTATAGCCACAGGTGACAATAACCGCCTAACATCAATTAATCTAACCGCACTTTCGCTGGAAATTGAACCTCGTAAAAATCTAACAATTGGTATCACAGGATCTTTCAGGAAACTGAAACCTGCTGACAGGGAATTGTTTAGTTTAGATTTTTATGACCCTGATACTAATGAACTAAAATCCGAAATCAAGCAAACCGAAATCTCTACCAAGATTACCTATTCACCGGGACGTAAAACTACCGGCTATGGTGTGGATAGAATTATCGTGAATGACGGAGACTACGCTCAGCTCTTTCTAAATTATAGTGCCGGTCTTAAGGGTATTGCTGAAAGTGATTTTGAATACGAAAAACTACAGTTTTTTTATAGACAGCCATGGAATGTGGGTGGCTTTGGGAAGTTAAATAGCTCCTTAGAAATAGGTAAAACATTTGGCAATGTTCCATTAGGTTTATTAAGTGTGGTTCCTGGAAATCAGACGTATCTCTCGATCTATAATACTTTTCCGCTACTTAATTTTTATGAATTTGTGACAGATACGTATACATCCCTTCATTTAGAACATAACTTCAACGGCCGAATTTTTTCAAGAATTCCGCTATTAAGAGAACTCAATCTTAGAGAGCTTGTAGGCGTTAGAGGTGTTTGGGGAGAATTATCCGATGAGAACAGATTACTTAGTGAACCCTCTGAGCTACTTCTAATTGCTCCCAACGAGGAAATTTATTGGGAATATAGCGTTGGTGTTGGAAACATTTTTAAAATTTTCAGAATTGATTTTCATTTTAGGGGTAACTACTTTGATAACCCTGATGCTCGTAGTTTTGGTGTTACCGGATCCTTTGGCTTCTACTTCTAAAAGGTTTACGAATAATCAGCTCATTTCAAATTAGTTAACACACACCAAAAGACATCTCTAAATTAAATTTTACTTATCGTACTTTAAAAAATTAATAATTTTGGATAAAATTTAAGTTTAACCTTTATCCAACCCCCTGTAATTGTTATATTTGCCGCCCATTAAAAGTAGAATAAATATGAGCGCAGCAACACGCGAGAGTTTTGACGTTTTGATCGAAATTCCAAAAGGAAGTAGAAATAAATACGAATACGACTTTGATATAAAGAAAATACGATACGATCGTATGATATTTTCTTCTATGATGTACCCGGCAGATTATGGTTTCATTCCTGAAACTTTAGCTCTAGACGGAGATCCTTTGGATGTTTTGGTATTAGTTACAGAACCTACTTTTCCAGGTTGTGTGATGGAAGTTAAACCAATCGGAGTATTTCACATGGCAGATGAAAAAGGTCCAGATGAAAAAATCATTTGTGTTCCTATCTCTGATCCGATAGCAAATAGCATTTCTGATCTTAGTGAACTAAACCCTCATTTAATTAAAGAAATTGAACATTTTTTCCAGGTTTATAAAGATCTTGAAAAGAAAAAAGTTGATGTTGGGGATTGGGGCAATCAAAGTGCAGCCAAAGATATTATCAAAGCTTGTGTAAAACGTTTTGAAGATTTGGCAGACAAACCTAAAGGACTTTTTAGCATCAGCTAAAAACAGCATATAATTATCCTAAAAGCGCAATATTTTACATAAAATATTGCGCTTTTTGTATTTAAATGAATTTTACTACATTTAAACTTCATTAACTAAATACAAACTATATGCAATCAAACATGATCCTAATCCCCATAGCCTTAGCTATACTGGGATTGCTCTTTATGCTCATAAAAATGTCTTGGGTAAAAAAACAATCTCCGGGAAGCGAAAAAATGCAGCAAATCTCTAAAAGTATCAAAGAGGGCGCCCTAGCATTTCTCTCTGCAGAATATAAATTACTTCTGATTTTTGTACTTATTGCTTCCATCGCACTTTTTGGGATTTCAATGTTTGTTGAAACTACCAGCTGGATGATCGTCCCTGCGTTTGTAATAGGAGCTATTTTTTCAGCGCTTGCAGGTAATATTGGTATGCGAATCGCTACCGAAGCAAATGCACGAACTGCAGAAGCTGCAAAAACAAGTTTACCGCAAGCATTGAAAGTTTCTTTCGGTGGCGGAACGGTAATGGGCTTGGGCGTAGCCGGTTTGGCTGTTTTAGGCCTAAGTCTGTTCTTTCTTTTCTTCACTAATCATTTTATGTCATCAACCGGTGATTTCTATGAAAACATGACTATCGTTCTGGAAGCACTGGCAGGTTTCTCTCTTGGTGCAGAATCCATTGCGCTATTTGCACGTGTTGGTGGGGGCATCTATACTAAAGCAGCAGATGTAGGTGCTGATTTGGTTGGAAAAGTAGAAGCCGGAATCCCTGAAGATGATCCTAGGAACCCAGCAACCATAGCTGACAATGTGGGTGACAATGTGGGAGATGTTGCAGGAATGGGCGCAGATTTATTTGGTTCCTATGTTGCTACAGTTTTGGCCGCAATGGTATTAGGTAATTATGTTATACGCGATATGTCTGTTACCTCTCAGTTTACAGATGACTTTAATAATATGGGACCTATTTTGCTTCCTATTGTTATAGCCGGAGTGGGTATCTTAGCATCCATTATTGGAACATTTCTAGTTTCTATAAAGAATAATGATGCTAAAGAAGCTCAGGTACAACGTGCACTAGATATAGGAAATTGGGGAGCTATATTGATTACCGTTATCGCCAGTTACTTTTTGATTCAATACATGCTTCCGGAGACGATGCAGATGAACTTTTTTGGTGAAGGATCAAAAATAATTCCTTCCATGAATGTTTTCTACTCCTGTATTATCGGACTAGCGGTAGGGGCGTTAATTTCTATGGTAACGGCTCATTACACTAGTTTAGGTAAAAAGCCCGTTTTAGATATCGTTAAGAACAGTTCTACAGGGGCTGCCACCAATATTATTGCAGGATTAGCCGTTGGTATGAAATCGACGTTTTTATCTGTTTTATTATTCGCTGCGGCAATTTATGGATCTTACGAACTTGCCGGATTTTATGGTGTAGCTCTAGCGGCTTCGGCCATGATGGCAACGACAGCCATGCAACTAGCAATTGATGCCTTTGGTCCTATTGCGGATAATGCTGGCGGAGTTGCAGAAATGAGCAACTTGGAGGATCATGTTAGGGAACGAACAGATATTTTAGATTCTGTAGGGAATACAACCGCGGCCGTTGGTAAAGGGTTTGCAATTGCTTCGGCAGCCTTAACTGCTTTAGCTCTATTTGCGGCATATGTGACGTTTACCGGAATTGATGGTATTAATATTTTTAAAGCTGATGTCTTGGCGGCATTATTTGTCGGAGGAATGATTCCTGTCGTATTCTCGGCTCTGGCAATGAAATCTGTAGGAAAAGCTGCCATGGAAATGGTTCAGGAGGTACGCAGACAGTTTAGAGAAATTCCAGGGATTCTCGAAGGAACGGGTACTCCCGAATATGCTAAATGTGTAGATATTTCCACAAAAGCAGCCTTAAAAGAAATGATATTACCAGGATTATTAACCATTATCAGTCCTATTCTTATAGGGGCTTTCTTTGGAGCAGAACCGCTAGGAGGTTATATGGCTGGCGTATGCGTATCTGGTGTGATGTGGGCTATTTTTCAAAATAATGCCGGTGGTGCCTGGGATAATGCCAAAAAATCATTTGAAGCTGGCGTGGAGATTGATGGAAAAATGACATTTAAGGGATCTGAAGCTCACAAAGCTGCTGTTACAGGTGACACCGTAGGAGATCCTTTTAAAGACACTTCTGGTCCATCGATGAATATCCTAATTAAATTGACATGTTTAATAGGACTGGTGATTGCGCCGATACTAGGCGGTCATCATTCGGATACTGAGTTATCTCCCAATCAGGTAATTGAATCAATCGAAGCTCTTAATGTTGCCAATTTTGAAGTGGAGATCAGCGTGATAGATGACAAAGCTACCGCTACGGTTCTTTATGTAAAAGATGGAAAAAGTTTTAGAGAGACCTATGCAGGTTCAGAAACCTCGGTTAGGGCGGATATTGAAAAACTTAAAAACTCCTTAAAATAAATCAAAAATTAATTACTAACCTCGTCTCTCGACGAGGTTTTTTTATCTTTAGCCCTACAAGATATTTCCATGTTTAGAAGAAAACCTTTACGCATCAATTCTTATTTAAGTTACGGTACGCCTTCTCATTTTAGAGCATCAGGAAGAGCTTTAGAGTTTCGAAATGTTGAATTCATCAATGATTTAAATCAGTGGCGTACACTAATTAATATTTATAAGCAATTTGAAAGTGACGAAATTCGTAATAGTGAACTCCTTCTAAAGCTATCTAATGGTTTAAAATTCTCTACAAAGACGGATAAAGAAGGATATTATGTTTTTGATCGTGATATTGAAAATTTACATGAACTGGCAGATAGTCAAGGATGGGTCAAGTATGTGGCATCCTTTGATGATGATACCTCACCAATCATAAAGAATAATATTTTTGAAGGTGAAATGATTATACCATCGTCAAAAGCCAACTATGGAATTATAAGTGACATCGATGACACCATTTTACATACAGGAGTTGCTTCCTTTATGAAGTGGCGACTAATTAGAAACACATTTTTTAGAAATTTTGATAAGCGTATGCCGCTGGAAGGGACTTCACAGTTCTACAAAAAACTACAATTGGGAACACTTAAAGAACCATTGAATCCATTTTTTTATATTAGTAACAGCCCTTGGAATTTATATGATTATCTAACAGCCTTCTTAAAACGACATTATTTTCCTAAAGGCCCAATATTGCTGCGGGATTTTAGAAATCCATTTGAAAGAAAACCTAAAGTCAAACTTCCGCACAAAGAACGAGAGATTATAAATTTGCTCAGGATATACCCTGATTTAAAATTTGTTTTGATTGGTGACAGCGGAGAAAAAGATGCAGATATTTACACCAATATTGCTCAGCAATTTCCTGATAGAATTCTAGCAATTTATGTACGAAGCGTAAATCACGCAAAGCGCTTTCAACGTATTCAAAGTATTGTAGACAATTTTAAGACTACGCCAATGCTTCAAGTAAAAACCTCTGAAGAAGCCGAGGCACACGCTCGCAATATAGGACTGATCCTATAAATTTAATTTTTTAGACTTCGAACCTCAGATGTAAGTGTCTTCATTGCCTCTTGCAGTTGCTTCAAGCTAGCACTATCGGTTTGTGAATCTACATTAAAACTCAACTTGCTATTCACTTCCCATAACTCCATGATCTGATGAGATTGTATTGGGTAAGGTAAATATTCAGGATTCAACGAGACCAAGGTAAGCGTACTTGCATCAGGACTTTTACGAATCTTTTTTACCAACACACTATCCTCTAAAACAATGACATACATATTATTGTCAGTCACCTCAGATAAATTGGAGATGGCCTTTCCAATCACCCATTCTTTGGGTTCTAAAACGGGAAGCATACTATCCCCTTCAACTTGAAAACCTCGATACGTGGCATTACGGTATTCGGACAAGGGTATATTAAACGCCGGCAATTGTTGATACCACTCTACATCCTGTACATTTTGTGGATACCCCGCGGCAGCCTTCACATTAACCAATACGATGTTCTCATTATCCTCTGCATCAACAGTCACCACTTTTGGTGCTACATCCACAGCAGATAATTTAATGTTTTTTTGTTCACTCTCACCGAACAACCATAAAGGATTTAAACTAAATTCTCGTAACAAATTAGCCACTACTCTACCAGAAATTTTCGTTTTTCCACGTTCTATATCTGCCGTAGAATTTTTAATCCCCAGCACCTTGGCGAATTCAGACTGCGTATAATGTTTCTCTTCGCGAATCTGCTTGAAACGCTTAATGGTTTGGTTGGTTGAATGTTCCATAATTAAATTTATGTTTTTGGAAATGTTCATAACAAATATATCAATTTTTGGAATATTTCCAATTTTAACAGTTATAAATTTTTATTTTAATGGAATATTTCCATAAATTTGGAATCTTTACAAAACAGAAAAAAATGAACGTAGTATCAACTCATATTCCCGTTAAAGAGCAAGTAATAAAATATTCATTGAATAATACAATGGGTGCTCTTGACCAACTAGCCCTTGCGTTTACTCAAAAAGGATTTTCATTTAAAAGAAATTATAAAATAGGCAATTATACTTTTGACTTTTACCATCCGTCGTTGCGTCTGGCTATCGAAATTGATGGGTATGCACATGAATTCTCAGAAATTGTGAATCAAGATCGTCCTAAAAAACTTTTAATTCCTTCTTTAAATCTTCATGTGCTGCGTTTTACTGATCACCAAATCTTGGTAGATAGTGAAGAAATTTTTAGAGCTATAAAAACGCATAACCCATTGGATAAGGAAATTAATTATGTCGTTTGATCGTATTGAAGAAAAGTTGTCTATCCTTGCGGACGCAGCAAAATATGACGTTTCCTGTTCCAGTAGTGGTGCAAAACGTACAAATGCTACCAAAGGATTAGGAAATGCTACGAATAGTGGAATATGCCATAGCTACACAGAGGATGGTCGCTGTGTATCTTTGTTAAAAATTCTGCTTACTAATCACTGTATTTTTGATTGTGCGTATTGCGTAACAAGAAAAAGTAATGATATTAAACGAGCAGCTTTTAAAATTCAGGAAGTTGTAGATCTCACGATTAATTTTTACCGTCGCAACTATATTGAAGGGCTTTTTCTAAGTTCCGGAATTTTCAAAAGTGCTGATTACACGATGGAACGATTGGTTCAAGTGGCTAAAAAATTACGCTTGGAGGAAAACTTTAATGGCTACATTCACCTGAAATCAATTCCGGGTGCCAGCGATGAGTTAATGAGAGAGGCTGGGTTGTACGCGGATCGCCTAAGTGTTAATATAGAAATACCTACGATATCCGGTTTAAAATTATTAGCTCCTGATAAAGACCATAAGGACTTTATCAAACCGATGCTGAAAGTAAAAAATGAAATTATTCAATATAATACAGAGAGAAAAATCATAAAAAATACACCGAGGTATGCCCCTGCCGGTCAAAGTACCCAAATGATTATTGGCGCAACAGGAGAAAGTGATAGGGATATTATGTACTCAGCTACACATTATTACAAAAATTATAATATGAGACGGGTATATTATTCGGGTTATATTCCTATTAGTACCGATAACAGGCTTCCCTCTATAGGATCTGAAGTTCCGATTTTGAGAGAGAACAGGTTATATCAAACCGATTGGTTACTTCGTTTTTATGGTTTTAATGTGTCTGAGCTACTTAATGAAAACCATAAGAATTTAGAGTTAGATATTGATCCCAAATTGAGTTGGGCGCTTCGTAATTTGCATTTGTTTCCTATTGATATCAATAAGGCCGACAAACGGTTGATTGCAAGAGTGCCTGGAATTGGCATGCAGTCTGTCAATAAAATTACCCAAGCCAGGCATTTTAGAAATCTGGATTGGTCTCATTTAAGAGCGATTGGTATCGCAATGAATCGTGCCCAATATTTTATAATCTGTAACTCCCGTGAGTTCAATAGAAAAGAATATGCTGCTGATCACTTAAAACAATTAATTCTTTTAAACTCTAAAAGCAAGTATCAAAAACACTTTGACCAACAATTGAGTTTGTTTTAATGTTCATTCACTATTAATATGTTAACAAAATTACTTTATGACGGAAGCTTTGAAGGTCTCTTAACATGTATTTTTATAATCTTTGAAGAACGATTAAAGGATTTCTCTATTGAAAAAAAGGCAGAAGCTACTACTGAACTATTTGGAGATCATCAGGATGTATTTACTGATTCTATAAAAGCTGATCGCGTATGGACCGGTTTCAAAAAACATAGCACAAAGAATCAGCAGCAGCAAATTTTAAAAGTATTTCTTAGTGAGATCAAAGGAATGGAAAATACCTTAGCTACGTATTTTATCAACAGTTTCACTATAAAAAAACATAGGGGAAATGATTATAGTAACCCAACTATTTTGAAAATTAGTCAAGTAGCTAAGATGGTTGGCAGAGAAAAGCACAGAATGGAGGCTTTTGTTCGTTTTCAGCATACCATAGAAGATGAATATGTGGCGTTTGTAGAACCGGATTTCAATGTACTTCCTTTGATTTCAGCTCATTTCAAAGATCGTTATGCAGATCAAAAATGGTTAATTTATGATGTCAAAAGATCATACGGAATTCAGTATAATTTAAGAGAAGTCAGGCTAGTGACCATCGACATGCTTACAAAACCTCAACCTAAGATTCATTCAAATTTATTAAGTTCTAAAGAACTTAAGTATCAAAAATTATGGAATACCTACTTTGAAAAGGTAAATATAGCTTCGAGAAAAAACACAAAGTTACATGTGCAACATATCCCTCTTAGGTACTGGAAATACCTTACTGAAAAGACCATGATTCCTTAATACAACTGTCATACTTCTTATGTTCCTAGATGCTATTGTATTCCTAAATAAAGTAGCTGAAGCTCAATTTTTTAATTAATTTTATTATGTATGCGTAATAAAATTTTAAATAAATAAAATAATACACTAGATTTGGCGTTAAATAACCCATTAACTATATCTATCAATTATGAAAAATTTATTTTTAGGAGCAGTAGCTGTATTATTATTATCAGTTACTTCATGTAAAGAAACTGCAAACAAAGCAGAAGAAGCTGGTGAAGCAATCGAAAACGCGGCTGATGAGGCAACTCAAGCAGCTACTGATGCTGTTCAAGAAGCAGATAAAGCTTTAGAAGAAGCTGGTGATGCTTTAGAAGAAGCAGGTGAAAACGCTAGTGATGCTGCAAAAGAAGCAGTTGAAGAAGCTGACAAAGCTATCGAAGAAGCTGGTGATGCTTTAGAAAAAGCTAAAGAAGACACTAAAGATGCTATGAACCAATAGTCATAGTATTTCAATAGATTACAATGAACCATCCTTGTTACCAAGGATGGTTTTTTTATTACGCATCAAAACTGAACCCATTCTGTTTTGTTGAGAATGCTACCTCTTTTAGATTCCCCTTTTTCATCCTTGTTATAATACCCCATATAAAAAAATCCTAAACACCGCTCACCCTCCTCCAAAGTAAGTAAGTCTGACAAGTAGTCCTTTAGTACCGGACTACTCCAATAACAACCTATATCATTCACTTCACAGGTTAACCACATATTCTGCACAGCCATAGCAACTGCTGAGACTTCTTCCCATTCGGGAACTCTTTCTTTTGGATCGCGCTGCATACATATCGCAACAATTGTATCTGTTGCTTTACATTTATCTACTATTTTTTTATATTTAAAGGGAGAGAATTTGTCATCAGGAGTAATATCCAAGTAAGTATTAGCTAAAAATTCTCCTAATCTATCCTTAGCTTCCTCTCTAAAAATTTTAAATCGCCAAGGTTCTGTTTTTTTATGGGTTGGTGCCCAGTTTGCATTTTCCAATATTTGATCAATCAATACTTTGTCGATTGGCTTCTCAATATATTGTGCGGGAAAAACAGAACGTCTTTCCCTGATAATATCGTTAATATCTCGTGTCATCTTTCTGCATTATTTTAATATAGGCAAACTACAGTTTTGGATTATATTTTGCACTCTTGAAATTAATCTTATGAAAAATTTAATATATCTTAAGCTTCTTCCAAATCAAAAAAGATTGATCGATCATTAGTTCACATCCGTATCAATACTAAAAAAATCTACCAGGTACTTGTTAAGCTAACCCTTATTTACGTTGAAGCAAATATTGTTGCTTACCCTGCTTAACCAGTTTATAGGTATCCCGTATGTGCGAAGCGCCTCGAACATTTAAGGAGTCAGAAAGTATGCTGAGCCAGTCGCTTCGGTGTACGATTGCATTATCCAGAATTACATCTTCCAAATTGGCATTGATCATATTTGTACCCCATAGCTTTGCTTCAGAAAGATCTGCACCTTTTAAATTAGCCTGTGTAAGATTGGCATTGGTTAGATCTGCACTTAACAATTCCGCCTTTTCTAGATTTGCTCTTCGCATTTTAGCATTTTTAAGCGTTGCATCAGACAAATTTATACCGCTTAAAATAGCATCATTCAACTCTGCCCGCTCAAGATTTGCTGCCGGCATTTGAGCATCGCTGAAATCAGAAAAATCCAATCTCGCATACTTTAATCGCGCATCTCTCCCCAAATTGACTAATTTTAAATCTGTGTAGTGAAAATCAGCGGAATTGAGGATATCCTGAGAAGATTCAGCACTCAAATCACTTTTTAATAAACTAAATAGCAATTGTCCACGCTCAGGGCTTATAGGATCCTTTATGAGCGCACCATCATCAATATAACGATATGGCTTCATGGCCATACATAAACTGACTATACGAGCTTCTAAGGTCTTACTGATATTACGGGCACCGGATCCTTTATACTTTAGCTCTTCATTTAGATCTCCCAATACATCTCCCATCAAAAATACTAACGAGGACCTTCTGTCTGCTTCGATTAAACTGGTTTGATTATTAATGTACTTGTTCTGATTATACAATAGCGAGGTCTGAAAAATAAGGATCAAAGAGGGAACTATCGTCATAAAAAAAGCAAAGATACCGATTCGCGTAAATCGATAAACGATATTTGAAGTTACATCCGCTACAGTATCCACAGACAACGTTTTGGAATGTTTATATTCAACTATTGCATTTTGTATACTTTTTTTAAGTCGGATTCCTAAGAGTGGAATGCTAGATTTTTTGAGTAACCAGAAACCCATCTTTTTTTTGCGCTTTTTTTCAGCTTCAATTTGATTAAGTCTATTCTGGAGAATCTCTTTTTCGTTCTCTAATTGTTTAATATATGTTTCTTGGGACACAGATCAGTAATTTTCAGGATTTATGATAAGGGCTATACTAGTTTAACGCTTTAAAGATAAACTATATTTCAAAACCAATTTATAAACTCAATCCATATCGATATCAAAATCTTGTATAATACACTTGGAATAGTGGTGCTTCAACTCTCTCTTATAATGTACCAACTGCTTTATATAATTTTGTATAAAAATTTTCTTTTGTTCATCTTCAGGAAAATTGTTGCTCTCTAAAATAACATAGGTTATCAAGTCACGAATTTTTCTTCGAAGTTCATGAATATCTACAATTGTATAATTTTCTTTCATTTAGGTTTTATTAGTATTCAAAAAGTACTAACAAAAAACTCTTCCTACAATTACAAAGAACAATCATCAGATCGATTTCCGACCAATGACACAAACCTTCGTTTTACCGCATTTAGAGGATTAAAAATAGTAAGCTTCCTACTCTCAAATCACTAACTCATTTAGTACGAATTTAGTCAGACAGGGTTAAACTCTGTTAAAGCAACACTTAGCCCTGAGTCCCATGCTTAATTTTAAAAAAAGTACCTAATGAAAAAGTATACAGGATTACACTTGCAATTTATCAATGGTTCGTGGGAAGAAAGTAAGCAATCATCATCCGATATAGAAAACAGAAATCCCTATTCGGGCGATAAAATTGATACCATAAAAGGAGCCACTCAAGCAGAAGTGGACAAAGCTTACGCAGCCGCAGCCCAAGCTGCTAAAACATGGAGTCAAACGCTACCTCAAGAACGATCAGAAGTACTACATAAGCTTACCCATGTGATGCAAGATCGAAAAGAAGAAATTATCGAATGGTTGATAAAAGAATCAGGTAGTACCTATATAAAAGCATCCATAGAATTCCAGATATGTATTAACATTATCAGAGAAGCTTCATCATTTCCGTTACGATCTCACGGATTTATCTTTAATTCGGGAACCCCGGGAAAAGAAAGTCGTGTATATCGTAAACCTCTAGGTGTTATCGGTATTATTAGTCCGTGGAACTTCCCCTTGCATCTATCCATGCGTTCTGTTGCCCCTGCTATCGCATTGGGTAATACTATTGTTATTAAGCCGGCATCGCAAACTCCCGTTACAGGAGCAACCCTACTCGCTAAACTTTTTGAAGAAGCAGGGTTAGCAAAAGGTGTGCTAAATGTAGTTATAGGCAGAGGATCTGATATTGGTGATTATTTTGTCAAACATCCAACACCAAAATTGATATCCTTTACCGGTTCTACTCCTGTGGGAAAAAATATCGGTAAGCTTGCCGGTGAAGCATTAAAGCGCGTATCGCTCGAATTGGGCGGAAATAATGTTTTTATTGTCATGAAAGATGCGGACATTGAAAAAGCGGTCGATGCAGCGATTTTTGGAAAATTTATGCATCAAGGACAAATATGCATGTCCATCAATCGGCTTGTTATCCATGAGGACGTTGCGGATGAATTTGTTTCTAAATTTGTCAAAAAAGCCAAAGCTTTAAAATCAGGTAACCCCATGGATCAAGAGGTCATTATTGGACCTTTAATTAATACTGATCAGGTAGCACGAATTCAAAAAGATATTGAGGCCAGTACGAAAGCCGGCGCAAAAATTATTTTGGGCGGAAATGCAAAAGACGCCTTATTAGAAGTTACCATTTTAGATCATGTAACAGATGATATGCCAATTGCTGAAAATGAAATTTTTGGACCGGTTGCACCTATCATTCGCTTCAAAACTGAAGAAGAGGCGCTAAATATAGCCAACTCCAAGGACTTTGGCTTAAGCGGAGCCTTGCACACCAAGGACATAGAAAAAGGAACAGCCTTTGCCAGAAGTGTAGAAACCGGCATGATCCACATCAATGATCAAACAGTTAATGATGAAGCAAACGCTCCTTTTGGTGGTGAAAAAGGATCAGGGCTTGGTCGTTTTAATGGCGACTTTGTGCTAGAAGAGTTTACCCGATTACAATGGGTAACAGTACAGCATGAACGAAGAGATTATGCGCCTTTTGCCTAATCTTCTCTTAGTGTATTCTAACCCATGATCATATAAAAATATAATTAACATTGCTGTGCGATAAATTAACATTTATACTTAATTTATTAACTCATTTGAACTGTTTTTAACAAGGCTAATCGAAAAGAATTATATTTGTCGCTTACACAAATTATCCTTTATAATTCATGATTACACCTGTCTATCCCGTAAATGAGGTGGAACGTCTACGTTCTTTACAAAATTTAAATATTTTGGATACCTTACCCGAAAATGAATATGATAACATTACAGAACTTGCAGCTTTTATTTGTAATACAACTACATCTCTAATTTCACTTGTAGATGAAGAACGTCAATGGTTTAAGTCAAGACAGAATATGCCATTGTCTGAAACGCACAGGAAGCATTCTTTTTGTGCACACGCGATTAACAATCCAGAAGAGACCTTTATTATACCAGATGCTACCAAGGATCAACGCTTTTTTGATAATCCTTTGACATGTTCCAATACGCCGGTTATATTTTATGCTGGTGTTCCTTTATTAGACAAAGAAGGTCATGCCTTGGGAACTTTATGTGTGATTGATGACAAGCCTAACACCCTTTCTCCTAAGCAAGAAAAAGCGCTTAAAAAGTTAGCGTTACAAGTGGAAAAATTGTTTGAATTAAGAAAAGCAAATAGCACATTAGAAGAAACCAAGGAAAGTCTAAAAAATCATAATGATCTGTTGCAAAATTTTGCGGGTATTGTATCACATGATATGAAAATGCCATTGTCCAACATGATCATTACCTCTGATCTATTACAAAAAAAATACGATAATGTTCTGGACGCATCAGGTCTTAAATATATGACGTATCTTAAGAAGTCTGCGATGTCATTAAGTCATTATATTACTAATATTTTAGATCATTATGAGAGTACGGCCTACAGTAGGGAAAACGTACAATCTTTTGATATAAACACATTGCTTGAAGATATTGTAGAGCTTCTACAGATTAAATATGACTGTGAAGTACATCTTCCGGATCTCAACATAGAGGCTACCTGTAACAGAACGGCACTGGAACAGATCTTTCTTAATCTTATTGGTAACAGTTTAAAATACAATGATAAAAACACTATTCAAATTTTTATTGACGCTAAGGAAATGCCAAACTATTACGAATTTAGCATAAGGGATAATGGCATTGGTATAGAAAAAGAAAAAATAGATTCCATTTTTGAATTATTTACGACCGTGGGTCATTTAGACAGAGATGGAAACAAAGGGCATGGTATTGGATTGTCCACAGTCAAAAAACTGGTTGAAACTCTTAAAGGAACTATTACTGTTGATTCACAAATTGGTAGCGGGACGACTTTTACGTTTACCGTAGCAAAATAGGAATTTTGCTGGTATTCTTGTATTAAAAACTGCCAAATATAGACAAAAGACGGCTCAAAGATTTGAGTCGTCTTTTTTTTGGAAATCACCGCTTATCGATTTTTTTATTCATTTGCCGAAGTTATGTTCGTTTTCTTATGGTAAAAACTCTCTGATCTTAAAATAAATCAGAGTTTTGTTCAACAAACTCTCAAAAATGAAAGCTAAAATTCACCATACTTTTTTAATTGATGACAACAAAACGACCAATTTTTTAAATCAATATTTACTTTTGAAATATGGGACTTTCGGTCAAATTCATAAATTCGAAAGTGGTGCCTCAGCCATTTCGTTTTTTGAAGAATATAATACACAACTACATCAGCGAACAATTCTGATATTTCTTGATATTCATATGCCAACTATGAATGGCTGGGAGTTGCTGAGACAATTGAAACAACTTGATAAAAATTATTCATTTAATCTCAAAGTAATTATATTAAGTACAGCTAATGAAACATGGTTTCAAAAAAAACGCTTACGGTTTGATTTTGTAATAGAATGGATCAAGAAGCCGTTGTCCATTGAAAAATTAGATAGGGTTATTGCTAAACAATTTGCTTTAAGAATTTCCTGATAAGAATCCTTCTTAACGAATAGTCTTATGTACCGGGGAGATTAAAACTAAACGTACTTCCCTCACCAACGCTACTTTTCACTGCAATAGTGCCTCCGGCATTCTCCAGCATATCTTTGCAAAGCATAAGTCCTAAACCTGTTCCTTCTTCTCCTGCAGTACCGACTTGCGTAAGAGAAATTCTATCTTTGAAGAGTTGACTTAAGGTATTTGTCGTCATTCCTATACCCGTATCAATTACCTCAACCTTAATATTCGTACCCTCATAGGTCGCTCGTACGGTTATCGTACCACTATCTCTGGTAAATTTAACGGCATTTGCAATCAGATTGCGAATTACAAATGAAATAAGATTGTTATCTACATAGAACATTTGATCTTTATTGATCGTATTTTCAATCTTCAAATTTTTCTTGTAAATACGGTTTTCAAAAAGTTTTAGGGTATCGTCCACAATCTGATACAAGTTGCAATCGGATTTTAATACCTCTTTATTTGCCAACTGAGATTTGGCCCATAGCAACAGATTATCCATTAAAAATTGAATCTTATTTAGCTCCAATTGGACTGTAGCTGTACATTCTTTCAACTCCTCTTCGCTTAGCGCGATTTGGTCATCGTTAAAAATCTGCAGTAATCCATCAAGTGTAGCCAAGGGCGCCCTAACATCATGAGAAATTATAGAAAATATTTTATCTTTCATCACATTAAGCTTTTCTAGCTGATCGTGTTGTCTAGCAATAATCATGGCTTGCTCTGCCATTTCTTCTTTATCTTTTTTTATTCTAAGGTAGGCATCATGTAATTTGAGGGTGGCTCGTACTCTGGCAATAAACTCAAGTTTATCAAAAGGCTTTTTGAGATAGTCATGCACTCCAGCCTCAAAACTATCTTTCATCGATGCTGCATCAATTTTTACCGCAGATATCATAATAAACGGGATATCCTTTGTTTCTTCAAGTTTTTTAAGATTTCTGAGTAATTCTAAACCATTCATCTCTGGCATTTCCCAATCAGATAAAATTATATCAGGTATAATCTGCACCGCCAACTGCAAAGCAATCTTACCATTGGGTGCAGCGTATATTTTTCTGCCTAAATCCATTTCTTTTAAAATGTGGGTAATCAATTTGATGTTTTCAGGTTGATCATCCACAACTAATACGGAGTATTCCATTACAACTGATTTGTGATTAGAGTTATGCCTGGTCAAGGGCTAAATTTTTATAATGTGAGAAGCTTGCTGTATTGAAACTTGTCAAAGCATGCATCATCAAATCTTTCCAAGTTTTGATATTCTGTGTTTCATGATCATTTAATTTTTCAAAGATATCCAACCATTCGCCTGTTTCATAAATTTCTAAAGTATTGATTTTTTTAATGAAAGGTTTTAAAATCAAATAGTCCTTATTTTCCAAAACTAATTTTGCCATAGACGGACTTTTCATAAACAGCTTATGTTCATTTTTAATTTCTTGGTCGTTAACTTTACCTTTACCTTTGGGTATAGTGAAATAAAATATACTTCCCTTGCCAATATTAGAATCTACCCAAAGTTTTCCACCGTGCGCCTCTATTGCCATTTTACAGAACGCTAATCCCAAACCAGTAGATTTTGCTTCTCCAGAACCCCTCACCTCTGCCTGAGTATATTTTGAAAATATAGCGGTTATCTTATCTTCCGGAATTCCGGCACCAAAATCCTGTACACCGATAATTATCCGTTCAGAGGATGTATCTTCTACGTTACTAAAAACTTTGACTACCGCCCCACTTTCTGAAAATTTAATTGCGTTTGATAATAAATTTATCAGAACCCTTTCCACGAGATCCGGATCAATTGTTCCTGACACATTCGAAGATATCGTGTGTTCCAGTGTTATGTTTTTTTGGTTTGCTATAACTTCTACTTGTTTAAAGGATTCCTCCACCAACATAGTTAGGTTCACAATTTGCATCGACAACTGGACATTTGTATTTTCAAATTTCTGCACTTCTAGCATATTTTCAATTAAGTGTAACATGCGTTTACCCGATACATTAATATCTTTTAACACAGGATGAGATGCAGTTTCCGAAGAATAGCCTAGAATACTGACCAATGGATTTTTGAGATCATGCGCTAGCATATTCGTAAAGTCGTTTTTAAATTGCTCCAACGTTTTGAGTTTCTCATAAGCGGTCTCTGTTTTTTCTTTTTCAGCGCTCAATGCTTCATTCTTATACTGTATTGTTCTGGTACGTATCTTTACTTTCTGTTCCAGCTCTCTATTAATTAATTTAACCCGATTCATTTTTACCCAGTAGTACCGATATGCTGCAAGTGCAATTATAAAAACCGTCAGAATTCTAAAATACCAAGATAAAAACCATGGGGTGGGTACCTTTACATCAATTTTAGCATAGGAAGGATTCCATTGCTTATTACTGTTTGTGCTCCTTACTCTAAGCTCGTAGGTGCCAGGATCTAAATTTGTGAATTCGATATGACGATTATTCTTCATGTCACTCCAATCTTTATCACGACCAACTAGTTGGTAAGCATACTCAATTTTCTGCATTTTATCCGGATTGATCGCCGCATAATCAAACGAAACTCTCGACTTATATGGCACTTCTAGCTTAGTTGGAACCACGTGCAACTTTGCATTTTCAACCTCTATGTTCGTAAAAGCAACCTTTGGGAAATTTGTATTCGGTACTACCTCCTCCGGCTTAAAGTAGGTGATTCCGTTTTTGCCTCCAAAATAAAATACATCATTTTCATCTACAACAAAGGCTTCGAGATTAAAATCATCGCTACCCAATCCATCCTGCGTAGAATAATTTGTAAAAGACTCTGATTGTGCGTCAAATCTTGATAAACCCGTATTGGTACTTATCCAATATGCGCCTGTTTTATCTAGTAACATCCCCATCGTAGAGTTATTACTTAAACCATCCTTTTCGGTATAGTTCAGGAATTTATTTTGACCGTAATAAAACTTATTGAGTCCTCCACCAAGGGTTGTAACCCATAAAAAATCTTGAGAAGGCGTATCAAAAATATGCAGGGTTTTATGGCTATTTAAACTCGTATCGACATCAGCATTAGGCAGGTAGCGTGTAAATGTTTTTGATTGTTTGTGATACGAGTTGAGTCCACCACCATAAGTACAAATCCAGATTAATCCTTTATCATCCTGATAAAACGAAGTAATATGATCATCGCTCAGAGAGTTCATCGTATTTGCATCATGACGAATGGATATAAAATTATCTGTATCTGGCTGATATAAATTAATACCACCTCCATACGTACCGATCCATAGTTCTCCATCACGATCCTCAAATAATGCTGTGATAATATTGTGATTTAAAGCCGTCTCAGAGTCGTTTTGAGGCAGATATCTTTTAAAAGTTTCTGTCTCCCTGTCAAAACGATTCAATCCTCCTCCCCAAGTTCCTACCCATAAAGTATTTTGACGATCTTCATAAATTATTCGTACCCAATTATGACTAATACTCTTAGGATCTGCTGAGTTGTTGAGGTAGTGTTTAAATGTCTTCGTGCTTGGATCATACCGATTAAGTCCTCCTCCATAGGTGCCAAACCACAAGAAATTCTTGTGATCTTTATACATGCAGTAGACATTATCGTTACTTAGTGTATTTTTTTGTTTTGGATTATTTTTCAGGGTTTTAAACGGGGTTGATATCATTTTATCAAAACCTTTCATATAAAAACCTATATAAAGCACTCCGTTTGCCCCCACCTCAATACTACTTACATCATTATCATATATCGTATTTATATCGTAAGGGTCCTTTTGATAGGTATAAAAGCCTCGATCTTTGTAAGAATATTGGGACACCCCTTGAGTAGCACTCCCTATCCATAACTTTTCTTCGCCCTGCGCGGTTATTGTCTTTATTTTATTCCCTGCTTTATAAGAATACTTTTTACTTTCTTTAGCATAGAAATAAAAACTATCCGCTTTGCTTTCAAATCGTACTAAACCATCCGTATCAGTGCCTATCCAAACATCACCTTTATGATCGGCATACAAACTCCAAATAGTTTTACTCTCAAAAGATTTATTGAGTCTGAAGGCGGTTACTTCAGTTCTATTCGCTGAAATTTTAAAAAGCCCCAAGTTTTCTGTAGCTACCCATAAGTTGTTCTTAGTATCCTCAGTCAGCGCAGTTATCTTTGCATCCTTCGGAAGTATGCTTAAAGAAGTAAATGTTTCACTTTTTAAGGAAAAAAGGAAAAGTCCTTGTCCTTCTGACCCTACATAGAATCTACCGGAATGATCCTGAAAAAGTGCTTTAATTGCTAAGGTTGCCGAATTACTATCTTGATCGAGAATGTAAAAATTAGAAAAATTGTTAGTCGTTTTGTTATACCTACTCAAACCGGTCTTGGTCCCAAACCACAAGGAAGTATCGCTTAGTTCACGAATAGTCCAAACTGAGTTATCCGAAATTGAAGTGTCATCTCCAAAATCATTACTATAGGAAGAAAATGAATAACCATCAAATTTATTTACGCCGCCAAAATTAGCTATCCAGACAAAATCCCGAGAGTCTTGAAAGATATAGTTTACGCTACTCTGGTTAAGACCATCTTGTTTACCGTAATGACTAATTTTGTATGCTTCTTCTTGCGCGTGGAGTATATTCATAGTATACAGCATACCTATAGCCATATAAAATGACATTTTAGCCATTACATACAAGTCTGGTTTTGAGTAATTTCCGAACCGTATTATAGGATCAAAAAACTTTATAAGTCGTGACATTATTCTATATATTGAATAGAATTAACGGGGGTTGAACAGCTAAGATAGCTGTTACACTTCACATTCATATTAGAAATGCTCAAAAAATGTTATGAAATTTTTAAGAAAACGATTGATGTGTTGTATAATAGTTCGGATGAATATTAATAAGAGAGCATCAAGACAGCACATTTCTAAAAACACTTTTTTATGTGTTTTTTACTAGCTTTTTAACCAACCATATTACTATACCACACTAAAACATTTATGTCTTAAACCTCATATAGGTGACATTAGAGAGGTAACGAAGCCGTTTTTTGTAAAAAATATACGCCATCAATATATTACAAAACAAAAAACCCTCCTGATCAAGGATCAAGAGGGTTAAGTACTGAAGGTGGGACTGGTCTCGAACTTTTTTACTCGTAGACTGTGAATCAGTAGCACAATATTCAGTCACATTTCAAAATGCCTATTTTTTAATTCCGCAATGGAGACAGGTATTTATTTTTTTTATTAATCAATCATTAAACTTATTCCTTTATAAAATGTAATGATTTATTGATATCCTTACCTTTTATTGTTAAGATATAACGACCAGCTTCTAATTTGCCTACTGCTAACTGATACACCTTGGTGTTTTTAATCTCTTTATATAAAACTCTACGTCCTGTCAAACTAAATACTTGTATGAATATTTTTTGGTTCTCCAGACCCCCAATTGACAAGACATCGCTCTTTACCGGATTTGGATACATAGAAATTTTCACGTTTTCTGCCCCTTTTGTAGACAAAATAGACGCTTGTCTGCTATTATTTGTGGTTACCACAAGTTCTGGCTTTTTGTTTCCTTCTTTTGACCAGAAACTCACATCATTTCCCAAGGTATGCTCTACAATCAAACTCAGTTTACCTCCAACAGCAAGACCGTCGAGATTCCAGATATAGGTACCATTGGTAGTATACGAAGTGTTTTTTGAAGCTAATAATGTTCCTTTACCAGGTTTATTACTGTTAGAAAGGTTGCTTTCTGTCCAATTAGTACCATTACCCAGATATACTTTGACACTACCATTACCAGAATCAGAACCCACGGTAAGCCTAAGTTCTGCTTTGTTTACTGTTCCACTAAGTGTGCTTAGGTCAAATAGTAAATAGCCTATTCTGTTTCCTGATTCTACTCTAAGATCTGCAGTATTGAATCTTGTGCTACCTTGTAGGTAGGCATCATGTATAGGAGCAAGATTGTTAGTAACAGGTTGATTACTTTGAACTGTGAAAGAAAAAGAAGCTTCACCGGTATTACCCTCGTTATCAGTTGCAACAGCTTTTAAAACATAGGTTCCTGCTGCAAGGTTTACTAACGCAGCATCATTTTGACCTGGATTTGCTGTACCCCATTCATAAGGAGCTACGCCTTCTTGTCTTACCAATACATTATTAAGGTATAGTTTAACATTTACCACAGTTCCATCAGTATCTGAAGCATTAACAATTACTCCTAAATCATCTCCTTCGATAAATTCGCTATTCGTTGGACTCTGGAAACTAACAGAAGGAGCTACCGGTACTCTATCAACGATAATAGTTTTTGTAATCGTAGTTGATACTCCTTGGTTATTTGTTGCCACTGCTTTCAAAATGTAAGTTCCCGCTACTAGGTTTACTAATGCAGCATCATTTCGACCAGGATTTGCGGCACCCCATTCGTAGGGAGCTCCTCCTTCTTGACGCACGAATACATCACTAAGATATAACCTAATATTGGATACACTTCCGCTATTAAGAGCAACTACAACTCCTAAATCGTCACCTTCTTGTAACTTTGTATTGGTAGGGCTTGTGAAAACAATTTCAGGTGTATTATCACAAGGGGCATCTGATGCATTCGGACCGTGAATATAATCAATAAACGTATGCCTAGGAGCTGATGCATCCGGAGGGAAATCTAATCTAATTTTAGTAATTGTTTTTCCCATCCAAGTGTTGAGATTACTCATATCAAAAACGAGCTCCTCAAAGACATTGGTAGTTTTTGGAGTTACCGTTACGGATCGACCTGCTGTAAAACGAGGTTGATCAGTAGTTGTCCAAAATAACTGGAATGCCCCGGCAGCTTCAGATTTAGCCCTAATCTTTAATTGTGGTACTTGATTACCATTAAATTTCAACCCATCTCTTACAATATATGGATCACTAGAGTTATCTGCTCTTAATAACCAAAATGCATCGTTATTGGTGTTGTCGGCTGCGATATTAGTTTTACTAAAACTTTCTGAGCTTTTATTAAACCCAAAGTTCAAATCAGAAGCATTATTTGGGTTACCACAGGTCTCCGTTTCAACTATATCTGATCTTCCATCACCATCACTATCGAGAGCAGTAGCTCCATCCAGATCGTTTGTCGTACAAGGAAGCCCAACCGATTGAAAACTTCCATTATTATCCCAATCAAAGAAAATGTTCACTCGGTTATCACCTTCAGCACTTCTGAATTTTACATATACATCTCCGTTTCCAGCAATATAATAAGCATTATTGGTAGCATTTTCTACTTCCGCTACTGAGTTTAGTCTTGGAAATCCATTAACTCTAAAATTACCAAGTTTACCTAAACCTTTAAAACGTGCGTATCCCATATCACCGGCATCTCCTCTATTCCAAATAAGTAGTATACTTTTGTTTGCCGGCGCTTTATCAAAATAATACGTGTAGAGAAATCCTTCATTTACAATCATTGGAAATTTGTACGTTCCTGAGGCTGGTGATCCTGACTCATAAAAACAAACATCTTCAGTTCCGGGTTTGGAACGAACAATGGACATACGAACTCCACTTGAATTGATTCTGGCAAACCACAATCCTGCGAAGTAATAATCAGATCGAGCCGCATTTCTCCATGAAGGGTGCCTGTATTCGTGTCCATCTCTAAGAAATGGAATGTCTCTGATTAGTGTACCAGGCTTTCCTAACATGGTTCCGTCATAATCTTTGAAAAATTGTCCAATCTTTCTTGTACGAGTAGCATCTGTATTTGGTAATGGGAAAAATCTGAAAGGAAAAGGTTCAGAAAACCCTTTGGTAGTGCCACGAAAAGTAGGATTGAAATTCTCAGTAGCTCCACCACCTGTGATTTGTTTAATCATTTCGGTATTGGATCGGTTCCATCCTTCAAAATGACAGTCGATATGCCTTCCAGGACCGTCATAAAACCTAAAGAATTCACGTACGCCGTTGAACACGCCCAGATCAGTATCTGCGTTAAAAAGACTGTTCTCAATGGTTAGATCACCAGCCAGCATCGTGGCGGTTTTGTTATCACTAAAAACACAATTGTAAAAAACAGTGTTCTTGTTGTTACCTCCAACGCCTAATCCGCAATATAAGCCTTGATCATTTCCGTAAAACAATCCATCTTTGATTAATTGTCTACTATCTACATCCCATCCAAAATTTGCTTTCAAAGAATGATCAGGATTTAATCGGTCAAAAACATCCCAACCTGTCATACATGTATGGGCTACGAAACCATCAAATCGCCCTAAGGGTTCCTTTGATGGGTTTAAACCTTGGTAATAGGGCAAATTTCCTGAAGCGAACATCGGTTTTTCAGGAAAAGCAAACCAAAATCCTGTACCTTCAGTTCCTGCCGCTACATTATTTTCAAAGTAATTATTGGGATTAGTAATCCAATAAGAAGCAGGTGTTCTGTTTTGAGGAGCATTGGCCTGATTGTCGGATGGTGTTAGTTGCTCTCCGGGTTTTGGTCTTCTGGTTACAAACACTACATTATTTTTGACCGTATTGAAACGTTCTCCTCCATCTTCAAAAAAGATACCGTGACCTATATGATCATACGCAAATACACCATCTACCGTTACATAATCGGTACCGTGAATGGTTACCGCTCTGTTAAAAGATTTGTGTACACTGCTGTTTTTTAAATAACTGCCCTTTGCCTTATCTTCATTTAAGTGCCAATGGAACGGATAGCGTCCTAAAATTCCTTTTTGACCCATTTTGTAAAGTTCTACCTGTTCTGCGTGAGCTATAGAATTTTTCATGAGCATGATATGGCCTCCAAATCCATCTGATTCATTGTTCCCATCCATTTTGCCCTGAATCTTGATATAATGAGACAATAAGCCTACCTCACCCTGAATATTCACATTCCATGTTTTTCCATCTCTGGCTCTTGTGTAAGACTTTGATCCTCCTATATGTTTATATTTTAAAGGATCTTTTAGCGTAAGTGTTTTTTTATCACCACTAATGGCAGTAATTTCAGCCTCATCAACATTGTTCCAGGCTTTTGTTTGACCACTGGCTAATCCTGTAGCAGTCAAGGCAATTTTATCGCCTATTTCCCAATCAACAGCATTTTTTAAGGTGATTTGGGTAGCTCCGGCATTGGCAGTCTTGGCAAGGTTTGTCCAACTCATTCTTTTTTTACCGTGTAATTCCAGAGTACCTCCACCCATTACCATGATGGCTTTATATGATGCAGGGGCATTATTCAATTTACCGCCTGTTAAAGTTATTAAGCACTTTCCTGTTGCATAATAAGGTTGCGATGCTGTACCAATTTCCATTTTTCCGGAAACCACAATACTTTGCGTTTCTAAATTAATCCATGCACCAGTTTCCTGCCAATTAACGGCATTTAATTCACCATTAACCCTAATGGTTTTTGCACGGCATGTTCCTGCAAGTCTTACTTTTCTACCAACCGGTATTATTACATCATCATTTGCGGTCGGTACTTTACCATTTGGCCAAATAGAGGCATCATACCATAATCCATCGGCCACAGGTTGTATGGTTGCCAAATTAGCAGACGGCGTGCAGTCAATAGATGATGTAATTTTTGATGAGGTGTTACTATATGGTGTCTCAAGTGCAAAGGACGAAACTATCCAAAAGCATAGAAAGGGAAAAAGTAATTCAATTTTTAATTGCCGTACTTTCCAGATATTCAGATTAAAATTAATTCGATTTTTTAGGAGCTTTTTCATGATTATTCTGTGTTAACGTTCTGATTTTTGTATATGAATTTTTAGCATAATACACTGATTTTATACTTCTCGTGTATTATTAAGACTGGGATAATTCCATCAGGAAACTTTTTTGTTTCCTGATAGAATTTGAACTAAAACTATGCTTATTCTTTTATAAAATGCAGTGATTTGTCAATACCCTTACCTTTTATGTTTAAAATATAACTTCCTGCTTCTAAGTACTCTACAGGTAATTGATAAACATTAACTCCTTTTACATTCTTAAGTAAAACCCTACGACCAATTACACTAAATACTTGCATGGACACTTCCTTATTTTCGAGTCCTGCAATAGATAACACATCGCTCTTAACCGGGTTAGGGTGTAATACAATATTCTGAGCGTTTGCATTTAAAAAAGAAATCTTACTTTGTCGATTCGCACACGAAGGAGCTTGAGAAGAGTTGCTAAAGTAAAGCGTAAATCCTCGATCTTTGGATACCAAAACAAAATTATCACCATCTTTGGCCACCCAGTAAGATCCATCTAATCCATTGAAGCCAGTATTAGATAATGTCACTTCGGGTTGCCCATTATTTAATTGAAAACTCATGGTGTCAGAGAAGTCCACATACCAATTTGGAACTCCATTATTGGTATTAATTGCGAATTTGTAAAGACCGTTGTAGGTAGGATCCCAATCGATTGAAAATTCTCTGAAATTACTAAGACTTGGACCACCTTGTCCTAGAACATGAACATACCCGTATGAAACGTTATCCATAGCAGGAATACCATTGGCAATCGGTATTCCGAAAGAACAGCCTCCAGTATTGCCATCATTACTTTGTACAGTTAAGGTAAAGGTAGTTTCATCTGTATTACGATCATTATCTGTTGCTACCGCTTTAAAGATATGCGTTCCCACAGGAAGTCCATTGACTTCTGCCGGGTTAGGTGATCCGGTATGCCCCCAGTTATATGGTGCTATATTTTCTTGTCGTACCAAAGTGTTATTGATATACAATTTGATATTGCTTATTGTTCCATCGGCATCTGTGGCGTTGGCTTCAACCTCTATGTCATATCCTTCCTGTACTGTTAGGTTTCCGGATGGATTCACAAAAGATACCACAGGATCTATAGTTGGCACAGCACCTTCAACTTTTAGAATAAAGGTAGCTTCAGCTTTTGCACCATCATTATCGGTAGCTACGGCTTTTATGGTATGATTTCCTACTGATAATCCTAGTAATTCAGTTGTATTATCGCCATTGCCCCAAGTATAGGGAGCTAGAATTTCCTCACGAACCAGTGTTCCATCAACAAATAATTCAACTTTACTAATAGAACCATCACTATCTGAAGCATTTACAGTAACCTCAAAACTTGTATATCCTTCCTGAAGGGTTGTGTTTCCCGATGGAATTGCAAATGATACTTCCGGAGCTACATTTCCGCCCGGATTAGAACCTTCTTTAGTGATTAGTATTATCCAATCCTGACCTCCATTATTAGGAGCACTTCCAAGAGATCTATTACCACCACCATTTACACTGGTTACAGAACCGTTCTTCAGGTTTCCGCCATTACGAGGATCATACCACTTGACAGCAAATTGTCCACTTTGTCCATTTAAATTAAGATTCGTAGAACCTCCATTTTTTAGATACACTACATAGGCTTCTCCTTGTTTTGCATAGCAATAATCGTTAGAACTAGAAGACAACGAATTGTTATTTCGCATTTGTGTCAAAGGAAGATCCGTTATCTCGAAGAAACGAATGGCGTGACGGCCATAATCCCACCATGTATCGCGGCTTCTAAAATCTTGCAATGAAAGATCTGAATGTGCATTCTGATATCCGAAGTACCATTCATTACCCCATCCACCTGCGAGAAGGGTTCCCCACAATGCATTTTTTCGACCATCTACATGAGAATTTGCTGCATTATTGTCTGGTCTAATAGCATACTGTGCATCACCCGGTTCATCACAAGCGACAGCCCATTTTTTTCCGGCATTTCTAGATTTATCAAGAGCTTCTTTTACTTTGCTAAAAACATTTGTGAAATCAGATTTATTGGTTTGCAAAGAAAATCCTGTCAGTTCAGATTGATTACCAACCAAATGATCAGGGAAATCATTAGGATACGTATGGATAACAATATGATGACGATACGGATCATTTTTATAAAAATATGCTGCCATTGCCCTTTGTTGTGCAGGGGATTGATCTGTTGATTGGGGCCCAGCTCCATTCTCCTCACCAAGGTTCCAGTTGAGCGCTAGGTTGTGTCCAAATCTTGCAATCAGTTCACGATAATACAGTTTACGTTGTGTTCCGGTATTTCCGTTATCAAGAAGTGTTTCATTTTCAGTTTCTTGAGTTTTGAAATGTGCAAAAATTCCATTCTTCTGCATATGTTCAACCACGATAGCCCATTGAGACAGTTTAGATACATCCATTCGAGTACGTTGGTTCGAAGCAATGTATGGATATACATTTTCATCATCACCATTAATATTCATGGTCAAGAAAGACATAGAGTTTAGTCCTTCACTAGCGATATAATTTACAGCTCCAATCAATCCTTTTCCTTTACCGCTTTTCCAGGTAGGATTGCCAGAGTTCCAATCCCCCATGTGTGGTTGATAATTTTTCCTTCTATTTCCTGCGTTAGGTGTATTGTCAAAATCGTCGTAGGCAAATAAATTTTCTGGAGAGTCTGGACCTTGCTTGATCATGTATTCGCCAGTTTCGGCAAAGCGCAAGTAATGTTCTCCAACATATTGCAAACGACCCTTTGCTCTAAAATCTCTACCTGTTTTATCCGACGCAGCAACATCAAATGACCCTGTTTCTCCATTCATGAATCCAGCAACTGTCCCTGCGGTATTACTATCATTTACCGCAACATTACTTCCTTTTCTAAAAGAAACAGAATAATTCCAAGTACCCGTCTTATCCGGAGCAAAATGAGCTCTCCATTTATTACCACTGCTTGCAGAGGTTTGTGCAGCATTTCCATCGGTAGCATAATAACCAGGCACAACATAGGACGGAGAACCACTCTGATGTGTAAATGTTACATTTAAACGATAATTTAAAAATGGGTTATCATTAGCAGTCTCAGAAGAATTGGGACCATCAAAAGTCAAAGTAACTTTATGCCATTTTTTTAACTCGCCAGTTACAACTGTCCCATTATTTCCTCCACCACCATCGGTACAATCCGCTAATTGTGCAGCTGGACCATCACCCGATGGTTTAGTATACGCTTTTGATAGAACGAATTTATCGAATTCAAATCCATCTTCGCGCATTGAAAAAGATATGGTATGAACCCCAGCTGATGGAATATCTAAATATATCTTTTTTTCTTCTCCACAATGATTGGCGTCGGTTCTTTGCCTACTCTCCCAAGTCCATTGATTTTTTCCTTCACACCATTGCATTTTTTTACCAGACGAAGGCCAATTCCCATTAAGGCCTACGTGAATACCATTGTCCTCGCTACCTGTAGAATATGCTCTTACCCATACATAATATCTTCCTGGATTTGTGAATTTAATTTTATAATCAAGAACACCTAGCTCACCGGGATTTTCTGAAAAGTTTTCTCCTCGTATTAATAGATCTTCGTGTACCACTCTGGTATCTGGAAGAATTTCTACATATTTTTTACTACTGGAAGAACCTGCATGTGAACCATCAGGATCGGGATTTGGAGTATTGGTACTTCCATTCTGGACATACCATTTTCTTTTAGACGTTTTTGACTGACTTGTAAAGCTTTCGGCTTCTACGGCTACAACTCCATTGCTTTCTACGGCTGCACAATTTTCTCCACTTCCACCACCATTATCTCCACCCCCGGTACCATTTCCTACTGTAAAACTTTTGGTAGCGTCACCTTGAGCACCATCATTATCGGTAACTACAACTTTAACAGTATAATTTCTTGGTTGCAGATTAGCTATTAGATGTGGTGTATAATCAGCTCCATCGGTATCTACCAAGGTACCATTTACAAAAACCTCATGCTTGGTGATACTACCATCAGAATCGTTGGCATTGATATTTACCGAGACATCGCTCCCTGCATTATAATTGGCTTGATTTGGGCTAGTAATGGATACCGTCGGAGACTGATTGGCACCTCCACCATTGTTTCCAGAACAATTGGTCCAGACTTTTATGTCATCAAAATATGCATAATCTGTGGTAGGAGACCACCAAACTGGGTCATCGGCTTTACCACCACGATAAGTATGCATTACTACTCCATTAATTTTTACATTTCCTTTCCCGGATAATCTATATTGAATAGTATTCTGATTCAATAATAACTCCCCATCAACCCACATTTTTAAGACTCCATTGTTTTGACCTGGAGTATTCAGTTTGATGTATTGCTTAATAGTGTACCATTGATCTTTTTTGAGATTATCCTTGAATCTAATATTTCCTCCACAATTGTTTTCTCTATTTGGGAAATACGGATATACAATTAAATATGGATTGTTTGTTTGTGCTCTGTTTCTTCTCCACATTAATCTAGCTGTAAAAGCGTTTTCATTAGTGTTTTGATTTTGAGTACATCCTACAGGCATAGCACCACTACTATTGGAACCTCCGCCAAGACCAGGAAGTTTTCCTCCGGTTGCCCAGACAAAGTTCTTATCAAATTTTACTCTGTATTGTAGCGTTGCTTCTTCGACTCCATCAAAAGAGCTATCAAAAAGAAAACCACCTTTTCTACCGCTAGCTGCATTTTTGATATACTGAGCACGTAATTGTCCATTGATCACTCGTGTTTCCTGAGGCCAGTTTCCTCCAATACCTCTAATTTCGCCAGAAGACCGTGCAGAAACCCCAGGAAAATCATTTTTGAGCATGTTTAATGAGTACTCTTTGTTTTGACCGTTATATTGGTTAAAATTTTGATCAATAATCAAGCTACTATTAGTGCAGTCTTGCGCATTCATCTTTCCTAATATTAGTAAAGCAAATACGAGGAAAAAGCATTTGATGGTTTTAAGTGTTTTCATTGCGTGTGTAAATTTAAGTTGGCGAATTATTCTTATGTCATTTTTTAGTTTTTAACCATTTTATATCTTCTTGTTCCTTCTTTTGATGACCTCAACTCAATAAAATAAAGCCCATTTTTTAAGGATGTAACATCAATAGAAATTGAATCTTCTTTACCTGCTTTTATCTTTTTAACCACTTGACTGTTGATGCCGTAAATCATTATTTCATATACAGATGGATCAATATTTTGTATTAATACTGACTTATCAGCAGGATTCGGATAAAAGGAAAATGAGTCTTTATTTACCGTATCTCGTCTGGCTGTATTAGCGCAAGAAGGGGCTTGATTATTATTACTGAAATATAATGTGTACCCTGCTGTTTTTGATACCATGACAAAACTATCTCCGTCTCTGGCTACCCAATAGGAACCATCTAAACCGCTGAAACCGGTATTCGATAAAGTCACCTCTGGACTAGCATTTTGTAACTGATAAGACATGGTGTCACTAAAATTTACATACCAACTAGGTACACCATTATTGGTATTAATTGCAAATTTGTAAAGACCGTTGTAGATTGGATCCCAGTCAATTGAAAATTCTCTGAAGTTACTTAGACTAGGCCCACCACTTCCTAAAACATGGACATTAGTATAAGATATATTATCCATAGCTGCAATACCGCCAGACATTGGTGTCCCGAAGGAACAGCTATTACTACCTCCATCATTATTTTGTACGGTTAATGTGAAAGTATCTTGTGCAGTAATTCCCTGATTATCCGTCGCTACCACCCTGAAGGTATATGTTCCTGCTGTAAGGCCATTTACTTCTTGTGGGTTAGGTGATCCATCATGTCCCCATTCATACGGAGCTACATTTTCTTGTCGTACTAATTGGTTGTCGATATACAACTTCAAATTGCTTATTGATCCATTTGTATCAGAAGCCGTAGCTTCTACGAAAATATCATACCCTTCCTGAACCGTAAGATTGGATGATGGCTGTATAAATGAAACTACTGGTGGCATATTTTCTGAGGTAACATTAAGCGTAAATGTATCTTGTGCTTTGGCTCCATCATTATCGGTAACTACAACTTTAACAGTATAGTTTCCTTCCTGAAGATTAGTTATTAGATATGGTGTATAAGTATCTCCATCGGTATCTACCAATGTACCATTTACAAAAACCTCATGTTTGGTAATACTACCGTCAGTATCGTTGGCATTGATATTTACCAAGATATCGCTCCCTGCATTATAGTTGGCTTGATTTGGGCTAGTAATTGAAACAGTTGGTGGTTGATTACTGCCAGAAGAGGTACCTGAAGGAGTTGCCTCTCCCAAAGTTTTAGCAACTCTCATTTCATCATAATAGGCACTTACATCAAAGTTGCACGCGTTAGCGTTATAAGCCCCCCATTTTGGATACACAACAGTTCCATCAAAGGTTTTGTGATATGCTCTTTTGCCATCAGCAGATAATTTTACCTTATAATCCTGAAATCCGGAATTGGTTAAGGTTTGTTTCTCTCCATTATACCAGAATTCTACATATCCTACATCTTTATTTCTGGACATCTTTATTTTTAAAACAAAACTCACCCAAGTATCTTCGGGAACGGATTTATTCCACAAAACAGTCATGCGTTGGCTAATAGATCCGCTACAAGAATTCCAGGATGGATAACAAGGACCCCAAGCACTCAGACTCAGTTTTCCATTTCCATACCCCATATTAAGCGGATAGTTTTGAGTATTGTTTTGGTTACTGGCATCGGTCTTCCATTGCCATACCGCAATGCCACTGTTAATATTAGGGGTGGACTCTATTTTCCATCTCCATCCATAATATACAACATCTCCATCTTTAGGTACATAGCTATTCACTGTCCCTGTAGTTCTGGCAAATTCTCCTCTTTTTTGCCCTTTGGGCTTACGAATTCTCCATACTTTTCCGTATTCTGGATCAGTTACGGTAGTAGCCGTTGATGAATTGTTTGATTGATTACTACAATTATCACCGGCATTTCCGGAATCAAATCTTCTGAAGCTGCTCTTTACACTTTTATTCGGGTCTCCATACCATAATTCTTGTGCTTCAACAGCTATATTTGTTAAAAAAAATACAAATACAATTGCTAGTGTTAGTTTACTTTTTTCCATTAGTTTAGTAATTAGTTTTAGATTTCTGATATTTCTTGCGTTTTAATTTTCAATTTAATCCATTCCTTTACTATTATTTTATGAATTGTGTTTTCAACGCTTTTTTGTTGTAACAATATACTTTTACAAAATACAAACCGGCTTCAAGATCGTACGTACTTAACTTAAGTTGAAACTTGTCTTTACCTACTTTTTTAGTTATGATTTCCTTTCCCTGAAGATTAAATACACTTATTTTATAAACAGAAGAAGAAAGATTTGAGATGTGTAAAACATCTTTTACAGGGTTAGGATAAGTTACTAATGCAAAGTCATCAACTACTAACTTGTTACTAGAGCTATCAAAACAATTAGGTGCTATCGAAGAATTACTAAAGTATAATGTAAATCCTCCATCTTTAGACACCATCACAAAGTTATCACCGTCTTTGGCTACCCAATAGGAGCCATCTAACCCGGATATTCCTGAATTATTAATTGCTACAGAAGGGTTTGAATGTCCGAGTGTATGCCTAAGTTTATTTTTTAGATCCACATAATAAGAAGGAACCCCATTACTGGTGTTCATAGCAAATTGATACAATCCGTTGTATGCAGGGTTCCAGTTAATACTGAACTTTCTGAAATTATTTAGAGCTGGACCGCCAGTTCCCAGAACATGTACTTCAGAAAACGAAACACTGTCAAATGCTGGTAAAGAATTATTAAGAGGAACTCCAAAAGAGCACTCATTTCCTCCTCCTGTATCTACATTTTTTACGGTGAGCGTAAAAGTAGTTTCAGAAGTTAATCCTTCATTATCTGTGGCTACTGCTTTAAAAATATGAGTTCCAACTGATAAATTGTTTACCTCATTTGGGTTTGGAGAACCATCACGTCCCCACTCATAAGGAGCAACACTTTCTTGTCTTATAAGATTATTATCTACATAAAGTTTTACATTACTAATACTACCATCAGCATCAGAAGCATTTACTTTAATGTCAAGACTATAGCCTTCTTCAACCATAATATCACTAGAGGGTGTTGCGAATGATACAACTGGAGGTTGATTTGTATCACCACCATTGTCTCCGGAATTTCCTATTCTAGTAGTAGAAACAATGAAGTCATCAAAATAAGCAAATTCGTCATTATTTGCCCACCAGGAACTATTACTACTTCCTCCAAAAAAAGTTGAAAAATAAAAGTGATTCATCAATAAACCTACATCATCACTATCAACAATAAAGTCATCCACATCGTAAAAACCGGCTGCTTTGACACCATCAATCCAACCTTCCATAATCCCATCATTATTACCAAGAGTATTCAGTTTATAATGCATCTCTATATGATGCCATTTGTTTTTCTGAAATTTAACCTGTCCTACAGATTGATTATCCCACCAAATTCTTGTTTGTTGATTGATCTGCGTATTATAATGTGCATAAAATTCTATTTTACCTTCCTCTCTCCACATTAATCGTAACGACATGTCCTGACCGTTCATTCTGCCACCAGGACCTGGGATTTTACCTCCTTTAACAAAATCAAAATCTCCCAGAAATTTTACCCAAAAACTAACATATAATTCTCTATATCCTTCTCCAGTTGGCGAATTAGACACATCAAAGAATATTTTTCCATTTATACCACTGTCAGAAGGTGTAGATTTATTTTTTGGAAACTTAACCTCTAAACAATTTCCAGAACCTCTATCGCTGGGAATGCTTCTGAGAAAACCCTCATCACAGCCATTACAGGAATTAAATTTTAGGAGCGTTTTTGATTGTTCTTTGTTTATAGGACCCAATCTTATATGATCAAAATCATTTTGATATACATAATTTTCCTGAGCGTAAACAGTAGTTGTTAATAATACCAAAACTATTGATATCAGGCTTCTTTTTATGAAAAGAATCATATTTGGGGTGTTTAGTTATAGTAACCGGGCAAATATATTTTACCCGGTTTTTAAAAGATGTTTGACTGATTTTATTTCTTTAAAAGTCGTGACATTTCTTTGTATTTATTTCCTCTTACGATAATAATATATAAACCAGCCTCTAGCTCAGAAATATCAATAGTAACAGTAGTTTCAAGAATAGATTGACGTAAAACAGTTTTTCCTTGAATATCTTTGATTTCCAGCTTTGTATTTGCTTGTGGAATATTTGAAATTGTTAGTATGTCTCCTTCAGCAGGGTTTGGATATATTTTTGCGGCAGTCGTTTTCATATCTACTCTTGAAAAAGACTGGATGCTATTACTACAATTAGGTACTGTGGCCGAATTACTGAAATAGATTGTAAAATCCCCTGTTTTAGAAACCATCACAAAATTGGCTCCATCCTTGGTTACCCAATAGGATCCATCCAAGCCATTAAATCCAGAATTGCTTATGGTCACTTCGGGATTACCGGTATTAAATTTAGTATTACTAAGAGGCCTTAGGTCAACATAATAACTCGGAACACCGTTATTGGTATTTAGGGCAAATTGATATAATCCGTTGTATTGTGGATTCCAGTTAATACTGAATTTTCTAAAATTGTTTAGGGCCGGACCACCGTTACCTAAAACATGTATGTATGAGTATGAAGCTTGATCAAAAGCTGGTAGGCTACTAGAGGTCGGAGTTCCAAAACTACACGTACTGCTACCACCAGTATCTTTGCTTCTTACAGTTAGCGTAAAGGTGGTTTCGGAAGTCGTTCCCTCGTTGTCCGTTGCTACTGCTTTAAAAATGTGAGTTCCAACTGATAAATTATTTACTTCATTTGGATTTGGGGAGGTAGCATGCCCCCACTCGAAAGGATCAATGCTCTCTTGTCTTACAAAGTTGTTATCAATGTATAGCTTCACATTATTTATTTGACCATCACTATCCGATGCATTAACTTTTACATATAAGCTATATCCTATATCTACAGATAGATTACCACTTGGGTTTTGAAAAGAAACTGCTGGAGGTATGTTACCTCCGCCAGTACTACCAGAGACTGTAACATTTATGATACTAGAAGTTGTGATCGCTCCATCATTGTCGGTAGCTCTTGCAGTTAGTGCGTAAGTTCCTTCTGAAGCATTATTAATCGTATAAGAATATGGCGCACTAGTATCTTGACCAAGTCTTGTGCTTCCCTTAAAAAACTCAACTTTAGTTACCGATCCGTCAGGATCATTTGCATTTGCTTTAATTTGGATACTTGTTCCTATATCAAAATTAGCTCCGTTAGAAGGCGATATAATACTTACCGTCGGATCTTGATTACCACCTCCTGAACATGGGACTATGTTCCAGCTTGGGCAAGATTGCGTTACATAATTTATCGTTCCATCACTTACCGGGAAATCTGGAGTATTAGGATTTCGAGTATTGTTCCAAACGTGAATTTCTGAAGGGTCACCTTGTTTTTTTCTCGCCGTTTGAATCTCATTACCCCTTCCTTCAAGATTAAAGGTATTATTAAAAATTGCGTTTCGATACCCTGTGTTGTACCCTGTACCTCTGTCCAAGAAATCAACACCAGCATTTATAATAGTAGAGCCATCAAGATTAAAGGTATTGTTATATACAAATGCATAAGCTCCTTTTAGGTCAATAAAAGCATCAGCACTATTTTGTCCGGATATCCCTTTGGCAGAAAAAGTACAATTTCTAATGATTGTATTCTTGGTACCTTCTTTAACATCAACACCTTCGGCAGTAACATTTGGTCCAACAATACAACCATCTATTGTGTTATTATTACAGTCTCTATTATATTGATCATGTTGGCCTTTATCAGACCCAACGTAAAGTCCTTCTCCTATTCCTGGTTTTTTGATTCCTGTATTATATACTTTACAATTCTTTACCAAGTTATTACTAGAACCATCTCTTAGGTGTATACCTTCTTCTCCTAGTTCTCGGACAGTTACATTTTCTAAAATTCCACGATTGGCATTGTCCAATACAATTCCTTTAGAGCCTTCTTCGAAAATAATATTTTTTATTTGCCAATAATCACCTAACATATGCAATACATACCCATCATGCTTTCCATTTTCACCTTTTAATATTGGCGGATTTGATGGATTTTCTGCTCTTATAATGATAGGTTTAGCAGCTGTTCCATTTTTGTTTGAAGCAAATCTGGCAGCTCTTCCTCCTATATTAATTTTGTCCGGAGCTTCATAGGTTCCTGAAGCAATTATGATCTCATCTCCTGGTTGAGCGTTTTGCATCGCGTTTCGGATACAAGCTACCGTATTACAATTGATCGTTCCGCTTGGATCAGGATTTACAATGTTTCCTGACCAATTTTTAATAATACTTTTAATAAAGTTACCTGTAGCTGTAAGTTGGTTACTTTGTAGACCCGAAACTCCGGCTCCACTCTGTACTGAAGAAGCTCCTTCATTTTTATCACTAATTGCCCAATTAGCATGGCTTATGCTATGTTCTTTGAAGAATGCCATCCATTTTTCGGTTTCTGCAACATTAGATGAACCATTACCATCGGCATTTACTGATCCCCATTCTGTAGCAAAAAGAGGTATTCCATTATTCATTGCTGTGATTGCCTTATTTCTTAAGCCTTGACTATGTGTACCTGCATAAAAATGCAAGGTGTACGCTGTATTATTGTCATTTATAGGATCATTTGAAGCAATATCTACATCTTGTGACCATGTAGATGAACCAACGATAATCAAATTATCAGGATCTTTTGACCGTATCCCTGCAATTACTGCATTTGCATACGATTTAATTTCAGACCAAGACTGTCCGATAGGTTCATTATAGATTTCATAGATCACATTATCCTTATCCCCATATAATTGCGCCATTTCTGTGAAGAAGGTAACAGCTTCACTTTGGTATTTTTCGGCTTCGTGGGTATGCCAATCTATGATTACATAGATTCCGTTAGCGATGGCGGCATCTATTACTTTTCTTATCTTATTTTTTTGAGCTTCCGGACTATCAATATAGCCGGTTCCTCCGTCCCAAGTTTCCTTAACTCCCATGGCTACTCTTATAATCGAGCTATTCCAGTTGCTGGCTAAATGGCTTACTGTTTCGGCATTATAAAAATCTGAACTATCTCCGGCATTGCTCCAAAACAAGCTATTTCCGGCAAGGCTGGTAGGGACATTATTTTTATTCACGATTTTATTTCCGTTTACTTGTAGTCTACCGTGTTTCTGCACAACTGTCTGTGCGCAAATAGTAAAACTGAATAATAAAGCAAGGAAAAACAATGATTTGGTCGTTGGCTTTAAACCATAACAGTAGTTTACTTTCATTTTCATGATGTTTTTGAGTTTGTTGATTTGTTATACATTTTACGTATAGACTCTTACCAATAATTCCCTCTAACTATTAGAAATTATAGTTTAATTCTACACATTCTTTATTAGGCATAGACGATGCATGGGCATATAATGCTAAAACCTAATACATAAAAAAATAAAGCAATCACCTTATAGATCACGAAAAAGGAAACCGGATCTTCCAGGTGTGCAACAAAAAATTTGTGCTATAAATGAATTTTTACAGACTTTGGGACTCTCATAGGTTTCATAAGGTTTGTGTTTAACGTTATTATTTATTTTTCCCAACTGTTTTATACGATCAATATTAAAAAGTAATTACAAGGGGTACGTGTAATTAATTTCCAAAACAATGTTAAGGATTAAAGAGGTTATAAAAGTCCGATTTATGGAGTGTTTTTGTCCAAGTATTTGATTTTCAAGTATTTTAAATAATACTTTTAACAGCTTTGTTTCTTTAAAAAAGTTGAGCTTTAAATAAAAAATGACGTTGTCCAACTTCATTATTTCATAATATTCTGTCAAATTAGCGTTATATGTATAGTTAACCAATCATATCTACACCCCAAAAATGAAAAGAGCAATTACACCCTTTGTATTTTTGATACATCTCTTTGCTTTTTCTCAGGAATCTAGTTTCAATAACTTCATTCATTTCTCTGTCTCTGAAGGCTTATCGCAAAGTACTGTAGTAGCCATAGAGCAGGATCAGTTTGGTCAAATGTGGATTGGAACTCGTGATGGACTTAATAAATACGATGGCGAAGAGGTCACTGTGTATAAGAATATCTCTAATGATTCTACCTCTTTGAGCAACAATGACATTTTATCAATAAAGGAAGATAAAGAAGGTTTTATTTGGGTCGGAACTCATAACGGTCTAAATCGTTTTGATCCAAGAACAGAAACATTTAAAAGATTTCTATATTCTTCAGAAAAGAATACTGTATCCCATTATTCTGTACGTACCATAAAGCAAATAAATGATCAAACCTTATGGTTTGCTTCTTCTGATGGGTTATTCATTTATGATCAAAATAAAGAAAGACTAATAGGCTATAGAAAAAATGACAGCACCCCTTCTAGCCTTATTAATAATTTTATAATTGAAATTTTTCAGGATAAAAATGAGAGTATTTGGATAGGAACTTCTACAGGAATTCAAAAAGTAATTGGTAATGATATATACAAGTTAACGTTTGAAAACTTTACGGCATCAAATCCACTATTTATACAGGCAATTAATGAAGATACTAATGATAATTTATTGATTGGCACAAAACATAATGGCCTACTTGTATTTAATAAAGAGGATAATCGTTTTATACCCTACAAAGATGCAAATAACGACACAATACCTAGTACAGATATACGAAGATTAGAATATGATCATAATACTAATTTATGGATAGGAACTTATAATGGTTTATATATAAAAAGAAATGATCATAAAGTAAGTAAAATAACTCATCAACCGGGTAATCCTAAAAGTTTAAGCAAGAATAGTGTCAAAGAGATTTTTACAGATCTTAATGGCTCTATATGGATTGGTACCTATTACGGCGGAGTAAACTTATGGGATATCTATAACAATAATTTTCATACACTTTATAAAACCAAAGGAGATCAAGCTTATCAACTAGGAGTTGTTAGTTCATTAGTTGAAGATTCGAAAGGTAATCTTTACGTTGGAACAGAAGGTAATGGTGTAACTGTTATTTATAGAAATGGCAAAACCTGTCATGAATTAACAGAAGCATTAAACTCTAAATTATCCGACACCAATGTCAAATCCTTACTATTGGATGGGGATAACTTATGGATTGGTACACTAAAAAATGGTGTCGAATGTTTCAAAATTTCCACAAAATCTTTCGATTCATCCACTCATGAAAAACTAAACGCTTTATTATCAGATCTTGGTGTTTATTCAATCACAAAAATCGATACTAATATTATTATTGGAACTTTTGGAAAGGGTGTCATAGTATACGATACGGCGTCACAAAAAGTTAATCAGATTGCACATCAGATATTAAATGATAAGTCCTTAACGAATAATAGAGTACGGTGTGTTTTTTTGGACAGTAAAGGTAATTTATGGGTCGGCACTGATAAAGGTCTAAATAAAATTGAAAAAGATCAGATTCTAAGGGATAACCCTACCATAAAACGTTTCCTTTTTGATAACCAAAAAACCTATGGACACAACATTATGTGTATTTATCAAGATAGCAAAGATCAGATTTTTATTGGAACCAAAGAACGAGGAGTACTAAAGCTTAAGAATAATACTTTTGAAGAATTGAATCTAAACCTTCTGAACACAAGTGTTACAACTGCTTACAGTATTGTTGAGGACAATCAACATTATTTATGGATAAGTAGTAATCTTGGAATGGTTCGATATAACTCTATAACCGAAGAATCCATAGTCTACAATCAAACAGAAGGTTTTTTGGGAAATGAGTTTATCAGTAATTCTTATTTAAAAGGAAGCAATGGAAATTTATATTTTGGAGGTATAAAAGGTGTTTCATTTTTTAACCCTAACGAACTACAAAAGAATAATTATGAGTCCACTGTGATATTGACAGGATTAAAAATTAACGGCGAAAATCTTGGCAAAAGCATTTCATTTATGGATAAAGTTGTGTTGGAGCACAATGAATCTTCGTTCTCGTTGAATTTTGCAACTCCCAATTATATAAATGCGGCAAATAACCGATACGCATATCGACTTAATGGATTAAATAGTGATTGGAAATTTACCAAAAATCATGAAGCGAGTTATACTATTCAAAGACCTGGTTCGTACACGTTTGAAGTAAAAGATGCTAATAATAATGAATCCTGGAGTGAAAAACCTACAACACTAACTATAACAATAAAAGCTGCGTTATGGAAAACACCGCTTGCCTTTGTTATATATTTTTTGATCGTTTCATTAATTTTATACCAAATATTCACCAACATAAAGGCAAAAATAATACTTACAGGCAAACTGAAATCTGAGCGTATAGCAAAAAGTAAACAGGAAGAAATTAATAAATCTAAGTTAGACTTTTTTACCAATATTTCACATGATTTCAGAACCCCACTAACGCTTATACTTGCCCCCCTACAGCAACTAATCGAAAACTATACAGGTACTAAGGAAACCTACAAAAAATTACTCATTATAGAACGCAATGCCGGTCAACTGCTTAGGCTTACAAATCAATTACTGGATTTCAGAACATTTGAGAATAAGCATTCTAAGTTGCAAGCCAAAAAGGAAAACCTGATTCCTTTTTTAAAAGAAGTATTTAATTCTTTTCAAGAATATGCTAGTCTAGAAAATTACTCTTATTCGTTCGAAAATATTGCTGAAGAAGTTCATGTATTTTATGATCATAATAAACTAGAAAAGGTGTTCTATAATATTATATCTAATGCCTTTAAATATACCCCACACGGAGGTAAAATAAAAGTGAAAGTTTACCAAAAAGACAAAAATGCAATTATCGAAATCTCTGATAATGGTAAAGGGATTGACCCTAATTTCATGAATAAAATCTTTGAGCGATACTATGAAACCGCTAGTCAAGTAGAATACCAAAAACATTTTAATCAAGGCAGTGGGATTGGATTATTCATTGCCAAAAGAGCTATAGAATTGCATAAGGGTGAGATTTTTGCAGAAAGCAATAAAGATCAAGGCACTAAATTTATAGTGATTTTAAAACTTGGCAGGGATCATCTAAAAGATACTGAAATTATCCAGGAGAAATCTATCAATATAGAGCCTTTTTCTTACAAAGGTCAATTTAATGAACATAAGTATTTTGACAGGGTTGAAATCGACAGTGTACAAAAAAAAGAAGGAAAGTCAACAATACTTATTGTTGAAGATAACAGCGAATTTAGAGATTTTGTAGTAGAGTTTCTGAAAAAAGAGTACACTGTAATACAAGCAAGCAATGGAAAAGAAGGTTTAAAAAAGGCACATAGAATTCAACCTGATCTTATTGTCAGTGATATAATTATGCCCATTATGGAAGGAACTGTTCTTTGTTCTAAATTAAAAGATGATAATCGCACAAGTCATATCCCTATTATTTTACTTACTTCAAAATCCACTCTGTCACATAAGTTTGAAGGACTAGAATCTGGTGCCGATGCCTATATCGAAAAACCATTCAACATAAAAGAGTTTCTTCTGGTTATAAAAAACTTAATCAGTACTTCTAAAAAAGTAAAACAAAAAACAGCAACTACAATAGCCGAATCTGGAAACAACTTGTCATTGGAAGAAAAGTTATTGGAAAAAGCTATTAGAATTGTAGAAAACAATATTGAAAATACCGATTTTGATATACCTCATTTTTGCTCAGAATTGGGACTAAGTAGAACCATGCTTTTTGTAAAGATTAAAGACTGGACTAATTTTACTCCTAAGGAGTTTATTAATTCGATTCGCATGAGAAAAGCTACACAATTTTTAGAGCTTGGCGAACTGAGTGTATCTGAAGTCGGTTACAAAGTCGGTTTTAAAGACCCAAAATATTTTTCGAAATCATTTAAAAAGTATTATAACAAAACCCCTTCACAATATGCGGAACAATTTTATTCTTAGCTTTGTTTCGGCCTGAAGTCACCGATGAGCAATTATACAAATTTGAGGGAAGGTGCAAGCAGGAATTAAATAGAATTCAGATGTATAATGCTAACAACACCTTTAATTTATTGAACCCAACAAACTAATTTATTATTTGGAGTAATCTTTTTATTAGCAAATAATTTTGGATCAAAATAAAAACGGGACAACTCCTTTATTAGGTGTTGTCCCGTTAAGTACTGAAGGCGGGACTTGAACCCGCACGGGCCTTACAGCCCATTGGATTTTAAGTCCAACGTGTCTACCAATTCCACCACTTCAGCATGGTATATTTTCTCAGAGCGAAAGACGGGATTTGAACCCGCGACCCTCACCTTGGCAAGGTGATGCTCTACCCCTGAGCTACTTTCGCAGTTTTGTTAAGAACGACGCAATACCTGATTGCGGATGCAAATTTAAAACATTTCTATAAACGACAAAGCTTTTTGGTAAAAAAGAATAAAAAAAATTACACCTGTGAAGCTTTCTTACTGGTTAACATACGTTTAATTTCATTTAATTTCATCAAAGCTTCTACGGGAGTTAAGGTATCAATGTCAATATGCAGGATTTCTTCTTTGATTTGTTCTAATAACGGGTCGTCCAGATTAAAAAAACTGAGCTGTACTTTTTCTTCCTCCTGTAAATCCTTAATCTTACCGGTTAGCTCTTCGCTACTATGTGATTTCTCTAATTTTTTCAACATTTTATTGGCCCGATGCAACACTTGTTGTGGCATACCGGCCATTTTTGCTACATGGATCCCAAAACTGTGCTCACTGCCACCAGGTACCAGTTTTCGCAAAAACAAAACAGTATCTTTGAGCTCTTTTACAGAGACATTATAATTTTTTATCCTCCCAAAGGTTTCGCACATCTCATTAAGCTCATGATAATGCGTCGCAAACAGGGTTTTGGGTCGCGCTGGATGCTCGTGTAAAAACTCACTAATCGCCCATGCAATCGAAATTCCGTCATAAGTACTTGTTCCTCGTCCGATTTCATCAAGTAATACTAAACTGCGATCAGAGATATTATTCAAAATACTGGCGGTTTCATTCATTTCGACCATAAACGTTGACTCGCCCATGGAGATATTGTCACTCGCCCCTACTCTCGTAAATATTTTATCAACTACGCCAAGATGCGCGGCTTCTGCCGGCACAAAGCTTCCCATTTGTGCAAGCAATACTATAAGTGCTGTTTGTCGTAAAATTGCTGACTTACCACTCATATTCGGTCCTGTAATCATAATCATTTGCTGATTTTGATTATCAAGCTGAACGTCATTGGCAATATAGGGCTCTCCAACCGGTAATTGTTTTTCTATCACAGGGTGACGACCATTTTTGATATCTAAAGCATATGAATCATCCAAAACGGGTCGGCAATAGTCGTTTTCTTCAGCCAACTGTGCAAAAGATGCCAAACAATCCAATTCTCCAATCAATGCAGCATTACGCTGTATGGGCTGTATATAATCTGCCAACCAAAGTACCAATTCACTAAACAGTTGCTGCTCAAGTATGAGAATTTTTTCTTCTGCACCTAAAATTTTTTCTTCGTATTCCTTTAGCTCTTCCGTAATATATCGCTCTGCATTTACCAGAGTTTGTTTGCGAATCCAGGTATCCGGAACTTTATCACGGTGTGTATTACGTACTTCAATATAATATCCAAACACATTATTAGACGCTATCTTAAGAGAGCTTATCCCGGTAGCTTCCGTTTCACGGGCTAGCATCTTATCCAAATAATCTTTACCTGAAAATGCAATGGCTCTCAATTCATCTAATTCGCTCACCACACCATTAGCAATTGTATTTCCTTTTAAAATATTTACGGGTGCTTCTTCGTTTAGGGTACTTTTGATTTTTGTTCGCAAGAGTTCACAGTCATGCAACTGTTCTCCCATTTTTTTGAGTGATTCATTTTTACTCTTTGTCGCCAGAATTTTAATCGGCTCGATAGCTTCCAGAGAGTTTTTGAGCTGTACCACTTCTCTCGGACAAACTTTACCGGTGGCGACCTTTGATATCAAACGTTCGATATCACCAATACGCTTGAGTTGTATAGTTAACTTTTGTTTTTCATCGGCTGTTGATTTAAGGTATGCTACCACCTCCTGTCTTCGGTATATTGCATCACTATCCTTTAACGGAAGTGCTAACCATCGTTTTAAAACACGGCCTCCCATAGGAGAAATAGTTTTATCGATTACATCCAGTAAGGTAACTGCATTCACCGCAGTTGAATGATATAATTCCAGGTTACGAATCGTAAATCGATCCATCCAGATATAACGCTCTTCGGCAATACGCTGTAGTGAGGTAATATGCTGAATGTTGTGATGCTGCGTTTCACCCAAATAATGTAAAATTACGCCAGATGCTATGCTACCTTCGGTTAAATGATCCACTCCAAATCCTTTCAACGAAGTGGTTTTAAAATGTGTATTTAAAGTTTCATAGGTATAATCTGTCTTAAACACCCAGTCTTCTAAAAAGAATACATGATGATCTTCTCCAAAATCCTTAACAAAGTTTTTCTTATTGGCTTTAGAAACTAACACTTCGCTAGGATTAAAGTTCTGTATCAACTTATCGATATACGCTACATCCCCCTGAGCAGTAAGAAATTCTCCCGTAGAGACATCCAAGAACGCAATTCCCAGGGATTTTTTACCATAATGTACCGCACACAAAAAATTGTTGGTCTTACTGTTTAAAACCTCATCATTTAAAGCTACACCAGGTGTTACCAATTCTGTAACGCCTCGCTTGACAATCGTTTTAGTTTGTTTGGGGTCTTCTAATTGATCACAAATAGCCACACGCTCTCCCGCCTTAACTAATTTGGGTAAATAGGTATTAAGCGAGTGGTGTGGAAACCCTGCCAAGGCAGTTTCGGTCTCACTTCCATTTCCTCTTTTAGTCAATACAATATTGAGGATTCTTGCAGATCGTATCGCGTCCTCGCCAAATGTCTCGTAGAAATCTCCCACTCTAAAAAGCAATAATGCATCAGGATACTTAGCTTTGATGGCATTGTACTGCTTCATTAAAGGGGTCACTTTTTTGTTCTTACTTGCTGCCAAAAGTTATGTCTTTATTTGAATCCTGCTAAAGTAAGTATTCCGTATTCTTTTAAAAAATTCACTCTTGCTGAGTTATACTTTTTTTATTCACAATAAAGGCAGTTTTCCAAAGGTCTTGGAACGTGAGAAATCCATTTCCCTATTCCGTCATTTCCATACCCATATATTAAATTGCTTCCCTTATTTTTGTAGCATGCATGCAAAAAGAAAATTAAAAAATAGCGAGTTAGATCGCAAGACCGTCGAAGAATTTAAATCCGCATCAAAAACACCTATCATTGTTATTTTAGATAACATTCGAAGTCTAAACAATATTGGATCTGTTTTTAGAACAGGTGACGCTTTTATCATTGAAAAAATATATCTGTGTGGCATTACAGCTACTCCGCCACATAAAGACATTCAGAAAACCGCACTTGGTGCTACTGACACTGTTTCCTGGGAGTATAAAGAGGACACCCTAGCCTTGGTAGAAGCATTGAAAGAAGACAACATCAAAATCCTCGCAATAGAACAGGCAGAACAAGCGATTATGTTGAATGATTTTGCTCCCGAAGCTAATCAAAAATATGCTGTTGTTTTTGGCAACGAAGTTAAGGGGGTACAACAAACCGTAGTTAACCAGAGTGACGCAGTTATTGAAATTCCGCAATATGGCAGTAAGCATTCCTTAAATATTTCAGTAAGTGCCGGAGTTGTTTTATGGGATTTGTTTTGTAAATTTAAAACATCGTAACAACCATTTAGCATCTCTATTTATGAAAAATCTTGCGCTTTTTACTACAATTATCTTGTTCCTTCTTTCGTGTAAACAAGAGAAAAACAACACGGGAGAACAGACGGATCCCTTGTACTCAAAAGCAAAAGCTATTCATGAAAAAGTAATCACCTTGGACACACATTGCGACATCAACGTGGATAATTTCACAACGCTAAAAAACTATACTCAAAATCTGGATACTCAGGTGACATTGCCCAAAATGAAATCCGGGGGATTAGATGTGGCATGGTTTATCGTGTATACGAGACAAGACAGCTTGACTCCCCAAGGCTATGAGAAAGCGTATAAAAATGCAATAACAAAATTTGAAGCTATCTATAGACTGGTCGATGATATTGCTCCTAATGAAATTGAGTTAGCAGTAACCTCTGCTCAGGTTCGTGAGATTCACAGCAAAGGTAAAAAAGTCGCTATGATAGGAATCGAAAATGGATATCCCGTGGGTACCGAGATCGAAAATGTACAACGGTTTTATGACTTAGGCGGGCGCTATATGTCATTATCGCATCAGGGTCACAGTCAATTATCGGATTCTAATACCGGTGAGAATGACAGTATCTGGTTGCACAATGGTTTAAGTGAACTAGGTAAAGAGGTTATTGTCGAGATGAATCGTGTGGGAATGATGATTGATGTCTCTCATCCATCCAAAGAGGCTATGAGACAAATGATTGAACTTACCAAAGCTCCTATCATTGCCTCACACTCCTCTGCAAGAGCACTTTGCGATCATAGTCGAAATCTTGACGATGAGCAATTGCAATGGATGAAAGAAAATGGCGGCGTGGTTCAAACCGTAGCTTTTCGTACCTATTTGAACACTGAAAAATCTGATCTGCGAATAGCTAAAGAAAAAGAAATTGCAAAAGAAATCGCTGATTCGATGGGCGGCACTTGGTTAGAGCGTAAAGAGGTAGCAGCCCTTCAACAGGAAGAAAAAGATGCTTACCTGAAATTCGTAGAAAAACTACGCCCTATGCATCTGAAAAAGATGAATTCTATGAAAAATCTTCCTCCCAGAGTGGATGTTGTCGATTATGTAAATCACATTGACTATATGGTTGAGAAAATGGGAATTGATCATGTAGGTATCAGCTCAGATTTTGATGGTGGTGGCGGTATTGAGGGTTGGAGCGACGCATCAGAAACGTTTAATGTTACACTCGAACTCGTCAAAAGAGGCTATACCGAAGCGCAAATTGAAAAGTTATGGAGCGGTAATTTGTTAAGGGTGCTGGACGAAGTACAACAAGTCGCTAAAGAAATACAATCCAAAAAATCAGTTTAGTCTAATATTTTCTCTAGAATCCAAATATAATCGGATCGGTTGCTCACAAAGTCACGATCAGAGATATCGATAATTTTTACATGGCGGTCTTTTTGAGATTTAATGAATTCAAAATAACCTTTGTTTATCTTTTCAAGGTACTCGGGAGCGATGTCTTTTTCGTAAGCACGCCCTCTTTTCTTGATATTCTCAAGTAATCGCTCAGTGTTTTGATATAAGTAAACGTATAAGCCGGGTTTGGGGAGGTTTGAATACATAATATCAAACACCTTTTTATATAAACCATACTCTTCCGGCTGTAATGTTACTTTGGCAAAAATGAGGGATTTATAAATGTCATAATCACTTACCACAAAATCTTTAAACAAATCTAGTTGCCCAATATCATCCTGAAGTCGTTGGTATCGATCTGCTAAGAAGGACATTTCTAACGGAAATGCATAGCGTTCCATATCCTCATAAAACTTAGGTAAAAATGGATTATCTGCAAAGCGCTCAAGCACCAGTTTAGCATTAAACTCCTCTGCAATCTGATTGGACAAGCTGGTTTTTCCCGCACCAATATTTCCTTCAATAGTAAGATATTGAAAAGAAGATAGTGCAAATTTAGATTTGGGTGCAAGCAGCGTATCCTCTATCTTTTGAATGACGGATGTGTCCGAAGTATTTTCTAAGAGTTCGCCTATTTCTTTGTCGAAAATTGGGTGTAAAGCGGAGGAAGCAATTTCATTTAAAGGTACCAACACAAATTTGCGATCCTGCATTCTGGGATGTGGTACAATCAAATCATTTGTAGATACATTCCCTTCGGTCGACAAAATAATATCTAAATCGATAGTTCTTGCCTCGTAATCTACCCCCACGCTGCGATGACGCCCTAATTGTTTTTCAATACTTAAGAGTGTGTCCAACGTTTCTTGAGTGGTCAAATACGTAGTCACTTCGATACAACTATTGTAAAAGTCATCACTCTTAAAGCCTAAGGCAGGTGTCTGGTATACTCCCGATATAGTAATGACAGCACCTACATGAGTAAATATTTCATTTACCGCTTTTTGTAAAAAACTTAGCCTATCGCCCTTATTGCTCCCGAGGGAGATATAAATTGTGTTTGGTTTACTCAAAATGAATGTTCGAAATAATTTAAGAATGCAAAAGTAATGAAACCTTAATCATTTCTACGACTGAATGTACATCCGTTGTTGATCATTTATTGTGTGTATATAAGATTTATCTATAAAACGATTTGAAGATGATTATTGTTTTGAATCAAAACTATAAAGCATCTCATTATATTTGTCTTAATTTTAAACGAGTATAATTGGAACTGTCCGTATTATCACAAAAAAAAGCATTTGATGCCTACCGCATCTACCTTATCTTCAGCGCGTTGTTTATCGCCTCTCTGGTAGTTTCTAATTTAATTTTTCAAAAATTCTTCTATTGGGATTTTTTTGGCCTGTACACCTTTGAGATTTCTGTAGGTATACTTCCTTATCCGATAACTTTTTTAATAACTGATTTGATAAGTGAAATTTATGGCAAAAAGAAAGCCAACCAAGTGGTTACCGCAGGCATATTTGCTTCTTTTTTTTCATTATTGATCGTTTATGTGGCCGGGGAAGTGCCGGCGACTTCATGGTCTCCAATTGGGAATAAGCTTTTTGATCAAGTTTTTGGCGCTACCGTCATAGCTGTTTTTGCATCCATGATGGCGTATCTTCTGGCTCAGTACATTGATATCCAGATTTTTCATTTTTGGAAACGTCTTACCAAAGGAAAACATCTATGGTTGCGAAATAATTTTTCTACCTTTTTGTCACAATTTGTAGATACGGCTACAGTGTTATTGTTGCTTTGCAGTTTTGGCAAAATTGAATGGGACTTGTTCGGAACGCTACTCTTGGGAGGGTTTTTATTCAAAGTATTAATTGCTATGCTAGATACCCCCTTACTGTATCTTGGTGTTTACCTTCTAAGAAAACGATTTGGCCTTGCTGAAGGTGAAGAATTACTCCTACATTCGAATTCTAACAAATAGTTAACCAATTTAAAATACGTAAGTTTTTAATAAATCGTTATTTTGCTATTGTATATCTTTAACAACCATATTTGAATATGGTACTAAATTAAAAAGAACCTACAAGCTTATTGCGAACTAACCAGATTACTAATTGTACTATAAAAATGAAAAAAGCCCTTAAAATAATCGGAATTGTCATTGTTGTGATCATCATTGCTTTGATTTCGATTCCTTTCTTATTTAAAAATACTATCAAAGATAAAGTTCGCTATGCGATAAATAGAGAAGTCAATGCCACTGTCAATTTTAGCGATATTAGTCTCAGCCTATTTCGTAGTTTCCCACAGGCATCTGTCATTGTTAACGAACTCTCAATAATTACAGCCGCACCTTTTGCCGGTGACACCTTAGTATTTACTGATCAACTAAGTTTAGAAATGTCTGTAAAGGAATTATTCAAAGATGCTTCAGAACCCATCGCTATTAATCAAATTAAAATAGACGAAGCCTTCATCAATATCAAAATTGATTCGTTGGGAAGGTTTAATTATGACATTGCCAAAAAAGATAGCGTTGTAGCCTCGCATACATCCCAAAACACTCAGGGAGAACCCTTTGTTTTCGATTTGCAAAACCTTAAGATAAACTCAAGTAGGTTTGTGTATGATGATCAAGTAGCAAAAACCCTTTTTACACTTGATAGTTTACACCTTACCGGTAATGGAGACATATCAGAACAAAAATCAGAAGTGACCTTGGAAGCCTATTCAAAAATAGCAATGGCAATTGACGGTGTGGAGTATTTATCTAATAACAACTTGGCACTTGACGCTGTGGTAGGCATTGATTTAGAAAAACAACGGTATACCTTTAAAGAAAATACCGGTTATATCAATCAATTACCCCTCACTTTTGATGGATATGTAGAAGTTCATGACAAGGATACCGAAGTTGATATACATTTTAAAACACCAAGTTCGGATTTTAAAAATTTTTTAGCGGTAATTCCACAGACCTATTCTAAAAATCTGGACGGAATTACAACAACCGGTGATTTTGTAGTAGATGGAAAGGTGAAGGGAACGGTAGATGAGACCAACATTCCAACCATGGATATTAAAATAACCTCTACTAATGCTTCTTTTAAGTATCCGGATTTACCTAAAAGTGTTCGCAACATTAATCTTAACACAAGTTTGATGAACACTACGGGCAAGGTAGATGATACCTATATCAACCTGGATCAATTAGCATTTACTATTGATCAGGATGTATTTTCAGCAAAAGGTAATTTTAAAAATATAACAAAAAATATGCTGGTGGATATGGCTGTTAATGGTACATTGAATCTTGCCAATTTGGAGCAGGCCTATCCTATTCAACTAGAAGAAAAGCTTCAAGGAGTTGTAAAAGCCAATATAACCACAGCTTTTGATATGGAATCGCTGGAAAAAGAAAATTATGAAAAAATTAAAACTAGCGGAAAAGCTACACTTTCAAATTTTGAATATACAACACCTGAGTTACCTAATGCAATAAAGATAAACGAAGCTTTGGTAAACTTTAAGCCTGGAACCATTACGTTGGATAAGATGGATATCACCTCAGGAAAATCTGATATCAAAGCCACAGGTACCATTAATAATTTACTTGGTTTTATATTCACAGAACAAAAATTAAAAGGAAATTTCAACGTCCAGTCGAATACTTTTTATGTTAGCGATTTCATGAGTCAGGAAGAAGCTGCCTCTTCTACAACGAATAAAACGGCTGAAAAAGAGAGTTCCTCTTCTTCTCCTTCATCTTCAGACTTTAAGATCCCTTCATTTTTGGATGCAACCTTAGCTTTTGCAGCAAATACGGTTGTATATGACAATCTCAATCTCAAAAATGCTAAGGGCGTAGTTAAAATTAAGGAAGAAACTGCTTCTCTTGAAAACGTAACCTCAAGCCTTTTTGATGGTGTGATTGCATTAGACGGAAACGTTTCTACTAAATCACAAACTCCAACATTTGGTATGAAGCTAAACCTGGATAATATAGACATTGCAAAATCATTTGAAGGAATGGAACTTCTAAGAAGTCTGGCGCCCATAGCAAAGGCTCTTACCGGTATGCTCTCTACGGATTTAGAACTTAAAGGAAATCTAACCTCGGATCTTAGTCCGCAATTAAACACTTTAAAAGGAAATGCTTTAGCAGAGATTCTCAATGCAAAGGTCAATAGCAGTGAAACCAAATTATTGTCAAAACTTGACGGAGCATTAGGATTTATTGATCTAGATAATTTAGACTTAAAGGATATTAAAACCGCGCTTAACTTTGATGATGGGAAAATCAATGTCAAGCCTTTTAATTTTGAGGTTAAGGGTATAAAAATAACCGCGCAAGGAAATCATAGTTTTACTAACGAGATGAATTATACAGTTGCTTTAGACTTACCTGCCAAATACTTAGGAGATGATCTTGGTAGTACCATCAGTCAATTGAGTGAAGAAGATTTATCAAAAATGACGGTAGCCTTACCCATCGGAATTAGCGGAAATTTTTCAGATCCTGTTATCAACCTTGACACAAAAGCTGCAGTAAAGCAATTAACACAGCAAATTGTAGCAACGCAAAAGGAAAAAGCAAAAGACAAACTTGTTAACAAAGGGAAAGGTGTACTTTCTGATGTTTTAGGAGGCGCATCCACAAAAAAGGATTCTACCTCAAGTACACCGGTTAAAGCCGAAGATAAGGTGAAGGAAGCAGCTAAAGATATTTTGGGAGGCTTTTTTGGCAAAAAGAAAAAGAAGGATACGGTAAAAAATTAACAGTCGTACCTATGTCTATGGCAGAAATGAGATCTCATTTTTTTATAACACCTTGAACCACTTACTAGTAGTAAGCTAGTATTATTATTAATTATATTTCAGAAAGCATCTCATCGCTAATGATGGGATGCTTTTTTTATAGTTATTTGCTTAATATAAACTTCACAATAATCTGATATTTAATAAACTATATGTAGTCATAGATTATTACAAGTATAAAAAACAACACAACCCATTGTTTGTCAACCAAATATGTTACACTTAATGTAAGAAACGTAAGATGAATTTATCCGTGAAATGCACAAAATTCCGATAAACGTACAAGTTTTACGGTAAACCCGTAAGTTTATTTAAAAAAAGCTTTGTAATTTAGTTGACCCAAAAAAGAAAAGTTCTTTTTTATATGTAACCCCCAAAATACATATTATGAAACGTTTTCGTTTTATTATCGTTCTGTTTTTAATTCAATCATCATTATCTTATGCTCAAGATTTCAACATTAATGATGACAAATGGGCTCGTGGCTGGACGAATTTTGAACCCAACGCTACAAATTATCCCGATGCAGAGGAGCGCATCCCGAACATCATCGTTGAAAACACCTTTTTAAGAAGTGATATCGTATATAAATTATCAGGTGATGTTTATGTAAGTAACGGGGCGACGCTCACGATACAAGAAGGAACCATCATCCGATGTGATCATGAAAATATTGGAAATTTAATTATTTCAAAAGGTTCAAAATTAATTGCAGAAGGCTCAAAAGTAAATCCAATTATATTTACCTCTGACAAAGCTGCTAAATCACGAACAAGAGGAGATTGGGGAGGTATTGTAATTATAGGCTCCGGAAAAGTAAATACGGTTTCAGGTAATGGTATCATCAAAGGTAAGTACAACCCTCAATTCTCAATGTATGGTGGAAAAGCTCACGATGAGCAAACTTCAATTATGAAGTATGTACGTATTGAGTTTGCCGGTAATAAAACCAGAAGAACCGAAGGTGCCAACGGACTTTCATTATATGCAGTCGGTAAAAAATCGATCATAAATAACATCATGATCAGTCACTCAGGACAAGATTCCTATAGTTTTAACGGCGGAACATTGAAAACTCAAAATTTAATTTCTTATAAAGCTAAAGATGATGATTTTGAAATTTCGGAAGGTTTTAAAGGAACCTTAAATCAACTTATAGCGATACGTCATCCTTTTATCACCTGTGCCATAGGTTCCTATGCACTTGAAATTAACGGTTATCACAAAGAACTGGGTTATGTGAATGCAGAAGATATCACTGACGTTACAATCACAAATGCTACATTAGTCAACTTGTCTGACAAATCAAATTATAAGCATACGACTTCTGCCATATCAGCGCGTAATACAGCCAGGGTCTATATTCATAATTCAAAGATTTCAGGTTTCTCAGATGTCGTTCGTTTTGATCGCTCTTACACAGCTTTAGCTATGATTGAAAAATCCTTTATGATGGACAACAGCTTTTTTAATATTCATGGAGATGGCGTTAGAGCCTCTCGCAAAATCAACGAGAATGTTGTGAATATTCTTAAATACAATAAGTTTACCAAAGAATTTATCGCGGCCAATGAGCTTTTTCAAGATCCGGATAACAAAGTGATACCTAAATTTCACCTCAAAAAATCATTAAACAACTATATGGTTATGCAGTAATGCGTATATTTTCTACTTTTTTTGCCCCTAATCAATACATTTAATTTGCATAACCATATAAATTTTACACCTACCATGCGCCATTTATGTCTATCCTTTATTTTGTTTCATTTTGTAACAGCAATTTTTGCACAACAAAATAATGATGCTGTTTTTTTTACTCAAAAAGCACAAATTGATCAATTTCATACCATTGACGATTTAGAAGAATTAAAAAAAGGAGAGTTGATAGAACTATATGCCGATCGCGTTACGGAAATATTAACCGTACTACCTTTACTTTCACTATCCTATGAACCCGGAGTGCGTTTATCAGATGTGGGAATTAAAGAAGATTCACATCATCTTAAGATTTTAAAAAAGGCAAAGGACTCGCAACAAGAAAACATAAAGAAAACCCATGAAACGGTCGAAGAACTAATTCCGTATGCTGATACTGATCAAATTGTTTGGACCATATTATATTTTGAAGAAGTGATCAAAAAAATGAGGATGGGAGTTAAGGGTAACTTCTAGTTTTTAGATCCTACATGAAGATTAGAGAGAGGCTAACACCTCTCTTTTTTAATTTTCAACCACACTGAAATCGTTTTATACCGAAATTCTGTGTATTTATCCAAGTACAATCTATCACATTGTAGTAATTTTGCATCGCTAAATCAAGCGTTATGCAAAAAGATCCTAACAACCTCAACACTACCTTAGAATTATCAAAAGAAGATATGCGCGCCTATGGGTACAAAGTAATTGACCATATAGTAGCACATTTTGATACGCAAAACGATAAAAAGCCGGTTACGCAAGCCTCAAGAGCAGAAATGGATGATTTGCTAACAGAGGATATTCCGCTCTCCCCTTCGCAACCCGATGATGTGCTTGATTTTGTGATGCGTGATGTCATACCCAATAGTAATATAGTATCGCACCCAAAATCGTATTCTTTTGTTCCGGGACCAAGTAATTATGTTAGTGTCATGGCCGATACCATCGCCACAGGTTTTAATATTTTCTCAGGAGGTTGGGCAGCATCACCCGCGGCAGCCGAATTAGAAATTGTAACTATGAACTGGTTATTAGAGATTTTTGGTTTTCCGACCAAGCAAGGTGGTGGCATTTTTACAAGTGGTGGCTCCATGGCTAATCTTACTGCTCTAGTAACCGCAAGACGTATAAAATGTAAGGATGATTTTTCTAAAGCGGTGATTTATTTATCGGATCAGGCCCACTCTTCAAACATTAAAGCTATTAAAGTTATTGGCTTCAAAAAAGAGCAAATCCGAATCATCCCTACAGATCTTGAATTTAAAATATCGCTCAATAAACTAAAAAATGCGATTGCACGAGATCGGCTTGAAGGCTTACAGCCCTTCTGCATTATCGCATCCGCAGGAACCACAAATACAGGGACCGTAGATCCACTGGATGCCATCGCTACAATTTGTGAAGAAGAATCGCTCTGGATGCATGTGGACGGAGCTTATGGCGGTGCTACGATTTTATCCGCTTCAGGCAAAGAAACACTTAAGGGTATTGAACGTGCTGACTCTCTTACCGTAGATCCTCATAAATGGTTTTTCCAACCCTATGAAATGGGTTGTTTATTAGTTAAAAATCACAATTGGCTGAGTGGTACTTTTAGCGAAAAACCAGAATACCTAAGAGATATTGAGGGTAACGAATCCGAAATTAATTTTTACGATCATGGTATTCAGTTAACCCGACGTTTTAGAGCGCTTAAATTCTATATGAGTTTAAAAACTTTTGGTTTAGAAGCATTTAAAACCGCAATCACCTACAATATTGATCTTGCAAACTCAGTAGAAAAAATTCTGCGTAAAAGTGCTTTTTGGGAAGTTGTGTCTCCCGCAACCTTAGGTATTATAAACTTTAGATACCATCCTCTGGGACACAATCTATCCGAAAAAGAATTAGATCACATCAACCAAAACATATCCCGACAAGTTGTAGACTCCGGGGAAGCATTGTTGGTTACAACCGTGTTACTGGGACAAGTTGTTTTGCGTATGTGCTTGATCAATCCACGTACGCAACTTAAAGACATCACCGATACGCTGGCTTTCTGTGAAAAATTTGGTGATAAGGAAATCGAAAAACTATCAAACAAAGTGTAATACTATTCAATTCCAAAATTCACCACATACCCCTCATGGTTACGAACATTAAAAACAGTATTATCCTCAAAAATAAGATATTGCCCTTTGATCCCTTTTAAGACCCCTGTATACTCAGGTGTTTTTTCTAAGGTAAGACTCTTTACTTTCTTAGGATACGCTAACACAGGAAAGTGAAGTTCAGTCTCGGTATTATTATCTATAAAATATGGTTGTGCTTCTTCGGGTAAGAATTCCTTTAGTATATGCTTGACCGCATTTAAGTCCTCATCCACCACCTCATTTTTAAGCATTGTACGCCAATTGGTTTTGTCACCTACGTGGTCTTTTAAAGCTACTTCAGCAATTCCGGCTAAATAGCGATTAGGAACTTCCACCACCTCTATCGCTTCATGCGCTCCCTGATCAATCCATCGGGTAGGAACTTGAGTCTTACGTGTTACACCCACTTTAATATTACTAGAATTGGCCAAGTATACAATATGCGGTTGTAACTGTACTCTTTTCTCATAGTCCAGATCGCGATCCTCAACATCCAGGTGTGCCGTGCTAAGTTCGGGTCGCATGACCCAGTCTCCTACCTGCGGTTGATTATAGAAATCATCGTAACAGTACCCTTGTCTAAAAATTTTTTTATCCTTACCACAGGCGAGACATTGATAATGGTCAAACTGAATAGTAATTTTTTTATCCAAAAGTTGATTTATGTGTATAAAATCATTTTCAAATACTAAAAAGTACTGAATAGGATCTCCGATTTCGGTTTTCATTTTGGTAAGTACGCCGGTATACTGCATAAATGGTAAGCTATCTTTTAAATCAGTAAACAAAATGTAATTTTTTTATTACTTTAGATTTTTTGAGGACTGATCATCTTTAAATTAGTAATATTACAGCATAAAGATACATTAAAAAATGCCAATCCCACTAGTCAACTCTATTGCCAGTTGGTTCTTAAAAAAGCGGTTTCATCAAATGGAACTATTTTTAAAGTACCCCAACGAAGTTCAGCAGGAACTCCTTCACATCTTGCTAGAAACTGCCAAAAACACCGAAGTCGGTAAGGCTTACGACTTTAACACTATTAATGACTATGAGACTTTCAAAAATCGAGTGCCGATTCGTTCCTATGAGGAGTACGAGCCCATGATTGAACGTAGCCGATTGGGAGAGCATAATATTTTTTGGCCTACCCCAATTAAATGGTTTGCCAAGTCCAGCGGAACCACCAATGCCAAAAGTAAGTTTATCCCGGTAAGCCAACAGTCGCTCGAAGATTGTCATTTTGCAGCAGGCAAAGATCTGTTGTGCATGTATCTTAATAATAACGAAAACTCCAAGCTGTTTACGGGCAAAAGTTTGCGCTTGGGCGGAAGTAAAGAATTGTATAAAGAAAACGGTACCTCGTTTGGTGACTTATCGGCAATTATTATTGATAATATGCCGTTCTGGGCAGAGTTTAGTTCGACACCCAGTAATGAGATCTCGCTCATGAGCGATTGGGAAATTAAAATGCAGGCGATTGTGAATGAAACCATTCTGGAAAATGTAACCAGTCTGGCCGGCGTACCCTCATGGATGCTGGTATTGCTCAATCAAGTGATGGAAACAACCGGAAAATCACATCTTTTTGAAATCTGGAATAATCTCGAAGTATATTTTCATGGCGGAGTTAGTTTTGAACCCTATCGTGAGCAGTACAATAAGATTTTACCTCGTGAAAACTTTCGATACTACGAGATTTATAATGCCTCTGAAGGATTTTTTGCTATTCAGGATCAGAATAGCTCCTCAGAATTACTGTTAATGTTGGATTACGGGATCTTCTATGAATTTATCCCGATGACCACCTACGGTACCGAAGGTGCTACTGCTATCCGTTTGAGCGAGGTTGAAGTTGGTGTCAACTATGCAATTGTTATTACAACGAATGCCGGTTTATGGCGCTATAAAATTGGAGACACGGTGCGTTTCACTTCTGTTGCTCCCTACCGTATCAAGATTACAGGGAGAACAAAACATCATATCAACGTTTTTGGCGAAGAACTTATTATTGAAAACGCTGAAGCCGCTCTACGCAAAGCTACGGCAGAAGTTCCCTGCGAAATTGTAGATTATACGGTTGCCCCTATTTTTATGCAAGGCAAAGAAAAAGGTGCCCATGAATGGATCATCGAATTTAAGAATGCTCCTGGCGATTTGCAAGCTTTTACGCACAGTTTGGATCTCAATTTGCAAGCAATCAACAGCGATTATGAAGCTAAACGTTATAACAACACGACTTTAAATGAACTCACCATTCATCAAGGACGTAGAAATCTCTTTTATGACTGGCTCAAACAACATGATAAATTGGGCGGTCAACATAAAATTCCGCGTTTATCTAACACACGTAAATATGTTGAAGAGCTGTTACTACTAAACCGCACTGCTTAATTTTTTCACGTTTAAAAATTAGTCCTTTTTAGTTAGAAATTAGTCTTTTACCTTCACAAAAACTATCAAAATATACGGTTTACCCTTCAAAAAGTTACGTAAGAATCCGTGTTTTTTGTCGAAAACTGAGTAGTTCATCGGTCAAAAAAAACGCTTTATCTAAAAATTAAAGAATCTCTTTTTGGCTAGAACGTTTCGTATTAAATTTGTTACCAGTTAGTTATAAAACTGTTAACGTCCCATCTTATGAAAAAGTTGATTACAGGTTTCGCATTTTTACTTTCGGTTGTAGCTGTTAACGCACAAGACGCAGTAACACCTACAAAAGCCGAGCAAGCTATCACACAATCATCTAGCGATATAACAAACAAATCAATCGATCAGGATAAAGTTTGTTATAGTGAAGTCTCCAAAATAGCTTTTTATGAGGCGTTAATCAGTCATAACGAATTGAATATTCATCTTAAGGATAGCGACCGCGTAGCGATCAAAAACACTGAAGAAATTATTTCAAATAGCGGAAAACAAACATTGTATACTGATAACAATTAATTTGTCAGGAATATACTAAGCTAACCAACCAGAAGTAGTTAACCGATCTTTAAATTAGATCGGTTTTTTTGTGCTTAAATATGTGAGTTGGAGTACTCGTTACTTTACTTAGCAACTTCCCGAAATACCCTAAAAAATATTTACAATAAAATTAACTTCCTGTATGGTAGATTGTTAATTTTATCTTAATTTTGGTCTCGACTAAACCAATGCTATTGAAACCAACTTTACTCCTACTTTTTCTTAGTTTATCTTTATTATCCTTTGGACAAGACATGTCTCAAATTGGAAAAGCGCCCTTGTTGAAGGTTAACGGGGGAGTTTCGGCTAATGGAATATACTACGATGGTTCAGCCAACAGAGAACCTTTTACCTATTTCTTAAATGGTAATCTCAACTTTAATATCAGTGGTATTTATAACATTCCCCTATCCTTTTCATATACCAATCAAGAGTTTGGATATAGCACTCCATTCAAGATAAACCGTTTAAGCATACATCCTTCTTATAAATGGGTAGCTACTCATATTGGGGATGTCTCTATGTCTTTCTCTCCTTATACGGTAAGTGGGCATCAATTTACAGGCTTTGGAGTAGATCTTACTCCAAACAAACCTTATAAAATAAGCGCTTTTTATGGTAGATTACTTAAAGCTACAGAATACAATGATGAATTCCCGGAAGCACTACCCGCCTATCGGCGTATGGGGTATGGTACCAAGGCTTCGTACGAATTTGACAGAGTAACCGTTGGAGTCATTGCATTTGGAGCCAAAGATGATGAGGAATCTATAGAACTTCCAGTGCCTTCAGATTTAAATCTTACACCTAAACAAAATGTAGTACTTAGCTTAGAATCATCTATTCAAGCTACTAAAAATTTAAACTTTCATGTAGAAATAGCGCAAAGCGCCATTACAGAAGACACCGAGGATCAAGGCAGTTCGAATAAAGGTAATGCCATGAATATTCTGATTAATGATAATAGTTCTACTTCATATTATACCGCTTTAAACGCAAATTTCACCTACGCCATTGGTAAAGGTACTGTTGGAGCCGGCTACGAACGTATCGATCCTGAGTATCGTACTTTTGGTGCTTATTATTTTAATAATGATCTCGAAAATATAACATTAAACGCATCCCAAACCTTATTTGGTGGAGCAGTTTCATTGGCGGCTAACGTAGGACTGCAACGTGATGATTTGAAAGATAAAAAAGATACGCAATCCAATCGCGTAGTGTCGTCATTTAATAGCACCATAAATGCTTCTGATCGGTTTAATATTGCTGCCAGCTATTCGAATTTTCAATCATACACCAATATTCGTAGTGTATTTGATGAAATCAATGAGGTTGATCCTTTAGAAAATCTGGACACCTTGGATTTTAGACAGATTTCTCAAAATGCTACCCTTCAATTGGGATATATCCTTTCGCAAGATCCAAAAAAACAACAAAATGTGGGACTGAGCCTAACCTATCAAACCACAAAAGATGAACAAGGCACGGCTGCAAGCACCAACACCCAATCGAATTTTTATAACGTCGGCGCCAACTATAGTATTGGTTACCCAGAGCGTGCGCTTACCATTAGTAGCGCATTAAACGCTGCTTATAATGAACTGGAAGAGAACAGAGGCTTAACTATAGGTCCCACGCTTAACGCGAATAAACAATTCTTCAACAAACAACTTAGAACCGGACTTTCTGCTTCTTATAATGAGACGCTCAACAATGGCACTTCTCAAGGAAGTGTAACCAGTATCAGAGCCAATGCCGGTTATACGTATAAAGAGAAGCATAATCTCATGTTAAGTGCACTTTCGCAATTGCGAAAAACTGAGGCAACTGGTAGTCAAAATGATTTTACCCTTACTTTTGGCTACTCGTATTCATTTGATATCAAAAAGGCTGAGATTCGTTTTCAGAAGCGCGCTAAAGCTCAGGGGAACCAAGTGCTCGATTCAATATCCAAGCAAAACTTCACACGCTTTAGATATCGTGATGAGATTTATGAAGGCAATCCTGTAGCCATTGTAGAACAATTAGAGACACTTACCAAAAAAGAATATCTTGACGATGAGAAAGCTTTTTCAAAAGAGCTAGTCAAAAGCCAGTTAGCAAACCTCAAAATAAAAGCTATAAAATCCGTTGATTTCAAAAACCTAGCGCTGGATTATCTCGATAGCCTGTATGTGCGCAAAGATTTTATACCTACCTATCGCGAATCGCTATTATTTGTAACCTTAACACTTAAAAAAGAGCTGTTTGAAAAAGAGGAGATAATGAAGGAGCGTTTTAGTTACGCCAAAAGTCAAGTGGAGCAACACAAATTGCATACTGTACCTAAAGATGAACAGATAGTTGCAACAACAGATGAGCAAGCGCTTTACAATGAACTTCAAACCAAATATACCGAAGAAGCTGATCGTATGGAAGCGTATTTATATTTGAGAGTTGCTATAGAGGAGCTGCGTAAAGCGGTGTTATCGCAAGCAAAATCACACCAACCACTACTCCAATTACAAGCTCAAACAGCTGAATCTGTGTTTGATATCGCGCAAAAAACTAAGAATTTAGAAAAAATTAACATATATTTAGAGGAACAAATCATTGCCTTTTTTGATGATCGTTATCAAAACGGAATCGATTAAACTTTGATGCCCCCAAAGAAACCTTATGAAAAAACAACTACTCTTTATCCTATGTCTGCTTCAGGTTGCGTTTGTATTTTCACAAAATTTTCCTGTACGTGTCACGCCGCAAGGTATTCCTCCTTATCCAAATAGCTTATCAGCATATGATAATACCGATCAGTTAAGAAGTCCGATCAACCTGCTGATAGAGTTTAACGATTTGACGGCTGCAAGTCGCGCCGTGCAATTAAAAGTTTCTATCGAGGGCACCAACATTACAGCAATAAGCAAAGCTGTGATTACAGGCGCTCCTAATATTACGCTTGATGCAGGATTTCCTTTGCGTTTAACTAATGCCGAGCTTGCTCCTTATTTTGCCTTACAAAATTTACAAAGCATTTCTGCACAGCAATACAACAATACGCTGCCCGACGGTCTTTACCGTATTTGTTTTGAAGTTTTTGATGCTTTTAACGGTAACAAACTATCAAACACAGGCTGTACAAATATCTTTTTGGTGAGCAGCGATCCTCCGTTTCTTAACAGACCGGAAAATCAAACGAATCTTACCGAGCAGAATCCTACTAATATCCTCTTTCAGTGGACACCAAGGCATGCGGCAGTCCCTAATGTATCCTATGAATTTAGTCTGGTAGAAATCTGGGATCGCTATGCCGATCCACAAGCAGTATTTTTAGCATCTCCGCCGATATATCAGGATATTACCACCGCTACCAATTTATTGTATGGTCCCATACAACCCCTCTTATTGCCGGGAAAACGTTATGCCTGGAGAGTACGCGCGATAGCTACTAATGCAGGTGAAGAGGTATCTGTTTTTAAAAATAACGGCTATAGCGAAATCTTTTGGTTTGATCACGCCAGTGATTGTACACCGGTAAGCGCTGTCCAAGTACAAGATGCTACGCTAACCACAGCGACTATCAGTTGGATAGGACAACCTGAGCATCTGGATTATACGATTAAGTATCGCGAAAAAGACGGCAATCGTTGGTACACTAAAACTACCCCACGAGATTATATTACTATTGAGGAGTTTAGACCGGATACTGTGTATGAATTTGTGGTGTTGGGTAATTGTGATAGCGAGAGCTATGGTGAATCTCCTCTACAAGAGTTTAGAACCCTGACCCAAGAATTAGCAGAATATACGGATTGTGGTATCGCACCTGAGGATGTGGATCTGTCCAACCAGGAATTGCTTACTGAGCTGCGTAAAAACGATGTCTTTACCGCAGGAGATTTCCCGGTATATGTCAAAAAAGTATCCGGCTCGACCACCTTCAGTGGAGAAGGATACATTAGCACCCCCTGGCTGGCAACCGTACGGATCCCGGTTACCTTTGATAATATTAAAATAAATACAGATAAGAAACTGGTAGATGGATTTGTCATTACTACCTATGATCCTAATTGGGGGAGTATTCTGGATGCAGATGCGGTGATCGAAGAGGCTACCGGAGATCCGGGAGACAAAAACGTGATCAAAGTTGACTTTGATATTATTGACGTCCAAGTCAGTAAAGATGGTAAAACGGTTACTTTAATAGGAAAAGACGGCCAAGAAGTAGTACGCGAAGGCGGCAAAGATGTGGTCTATCAAGATAGCAAAGGTGAGAACTGGGAGGTAAGCGCAGATGGCACGGTAAACAAAAGCCAACAAGCTGATGGCGGCCCTGCAACTACCGAAACTACCGCAGGTATGGGCGGCAGTGGTGTGAATGAAATAACCTCAACCGAGGTACGAATTCATTTTGAAAAAGGAAACGGTTATTATGCCTTTGATCCCTATCCAACAGTCACCACCGGTACATTAAACGATGCCTATACTACGATCGATATTGCGGGCGATGGCACCTATTACCCTCCCTACAAAGCAATCTCTAACCTGCCCGGGCACTCAACAGATATGCTTCTTGCAAAAGCTACCTTTCAAAATAGCGAGTATACTACCGAGGATATTGTTTTTAAGACTAAAGAGGGAACAGAGATCCCTGCCGAATGGGCTGGTAATACAGCAACGCTTACGTTAGAAAAGAAATTTGACTTTGTAAAAGAAGAGATCATTGCTACCGTAAAACCTAAAGATTCTACCCAACAATATACAATCGCAGGTACGGCGAATTATTGGCATTTAGCGTCGCAAGAGGTAACCGATATTAATGTAACACTAGTCCCTGTAAATGGAGCCAGTTTGAATGGTATCGCAGAGCGTATCAACCAAATTTATAACCCAGCCGGAATTAATTTTGAAGTGACTGAGGGTTCTCCTTTAGCTATATCAGACCCGACCATTGATGTGGGTAACAGCACCTTATTATCCCAATATACAGACGGAGAAAAAGCCTGGATTGAACAGTTTAAAGCACTAGGTAGCTATGAGCGTGATACCTATTACTTATTTGTGACGGACATCCCTCCTACAGATGCAGATACAGATGGTTTTATGCCATTAAAACGGCAGTTTGGATTTGTATTTGCCGGACAGGACAAAGGTCGAACGGCAGCACACGAATTAGGACACGGAGTTTTTGGACTAGAACACACATTCACAGAATATAACACCGATCAAGGAGCTACCAACCTCTTAATGGATTATGGCAACGGTACAGCGTTTACCCATATGGATTGGGAAAAAATGCATGCACCCGGCTTACAACTCTATTGGTTCCAGGGGGATGAGGATGGGGAGAATTATTCCACACGGGGATATTTCAAAGATTTGCAATTTGGTCAAAATGATGACTCTAATAAAACCTTTACCTTTTTAACACCAAGTCAGGAACTGCTAGTATTACCTAACAATGTATCTAACGTAACCAAATTTTATGGTTACTATGGAAATAGTCTGTTTGATGATTTGTCCAAATTCAATCAATTTATGACTGTTGTTCCAGGAACTATAGCAAAATTTACAGTTGAGGATAAAACATATAAAGCAAGAATAGTTGAACTTGGAGAAAATGAATATTCTCTGAAAGAATATAGTACAGATAATGGTGAAGTCTATGAATTATCTGATTATAACATTGAATTAAATGAAAAAAATAGTGCCAAAGCCATAATATTTGGAGTCCACGAAAGTGATAGATATTCTTACCATGCTCTAATTATTAACGGAAATTATTCACATTTTTCTGAAAATTCCAGAATAGTCCCAGTAAAAGATTTTATAGTACAAATAGATGCAGAAACTCAAACTAAATCTTTAGACATTCAATATTCAGGATCACAATATTCAATTACCAATGAAGCTGTTAATTGGGTATTTGCTGAAGCCAATTATTCTACTTCTGATAAAACTTTTCTACTTAGAAACAAAATTCTTGAGCTTAAATCATTATATCCTAGATTGTTAGATGAAATCTCATCTCAATTCGGGAATTGGAATAGACAAAACCTATGTAGTGGTGGAGGTAAATTTGAATTACTTTTAAGACAAGAATATTGCGATCCTCAGACTAGTCAAAGAGAAGGAACCACATCTTATTCCATCAAAACCGATGCTGATATTTCTGATTCAGCTGAAAGTTGGTTAAGCAAATTCTATGATTATCTAAAAGCTAATGTAAACAATGAAGCTAACAATATTGCTTCCTCTCTTTTAGATTATAAAACAATTCCAGGAAAAATTGAAGAAGATAATTCTCAGAGTATAGCATATGTAATTAATATAGCTTCGCAAAATGATATTGGTCAGTTAAGTGCTGAAACTATTTTAAAAATAATTTCAAAGTTTGTCAATGAAACTTTCACTCAAGAAAGTAATAGAGCCAAATATGATCTTGAAGGAGCAATCATAAAGTTAATCCAATACGCCAATAAAAATATTAATAAGCCTATCATAGAAGGTATTGAAAAACCGAATATACTTAATCCTGACAAAGTCTTAAGTGAGCAAATTTTCTATGCCGTTGATGATGCATTTTTATTCTTTGGATCAGATAATAAAAATGTTCTGATCAGAGAGCTAACTAAAAAAATGTTTAATTCTCAAGAGTTATATGATGCAAGACTATCTGATGCCATCAATGATATTGAAAAAAGATCATTTGTTTTTGAATATACTAATGTCGTGGGTAGAGCACTGGTAGAAATTGGCAATATTAGTTCAGAACAATTGACTTATGGCTTTATAGAAGCTCCGCTATCTGATTATTATCAAACTGAAACTATAAATAAAGATTTCATCACAGATAAAAACGATTCTAATTTTGGCAAAATAAAATTAACGCAGCTTACACAATCTGGATTTAGAAATGTAACAATAGATGACAAAACCAAATTCAAAGTCGATTATAGTAATGAGGAATATTTTAAACCATTTGACTTAATATTTCTTACTAATAAATCTAACTTAACCAGTGCAAAAGCTTTTGAAAGCGGTGTAGGTTTTGATCCAAAAATTTATCCCATACCTGCAATAGCAGTAGCTTATGTTTCACAATCTGGAGAAAATCAAACCACAGCCGATGGAATTTTTACAGTGATAGACGTAGCAAGTTTAGCAGTATCAGGTGGTGCACTAAATATTGCGACTAACCTAACCAGAGCCAGAAGAATTTTCTACACGGCTGACGTGATAAGTAGTATGGCTTCTATTGGAGCTACATCCGTGAGTGATAATGCTGAATTAAATGAGCTTAAAAATATTCTGCAAATAACATCTGCGCTTTCCGGTATTGTTAGTCTGGGTGATAACGTTTCTAACATCAATTTCAAAAATCTACTGATTACTGCTAAAAACAAAGTAGATGAAGCAGAAGAGATAGCGTCTGATATACGAAAACTTTCTCAGAACATAAATCAAATGAGTTCTGCTGAGGTAGGAATTTTTGTAAGAAAGTACGAAAAGGTTTCTGACAACTACTTAGGATATGCGCTTAAAGATTTACAAGATGCGAAACATGCAAATGATACTGATGCCTTAACGCTAATTAAGCAAGCTATAACTAAAGTTTTAGATGCTAAGTCTGACAACAGGCTCAATGCTATTTTCAAAAAAATTGACATAGCGGATCAAAACTCCCTCGAGTTATACGAAGCGGTAAATAAGCTGGAAGAATTAGAAAAAATTAGATTCTTAAATGATTTTGAAAATACTGCGACAAATGAACTAGTTGAACTTGCTAAAGATCCTGAACTTCTTGAAGTTTGGAAAAAATGGGGTAATCCTGAAAATGAATTAGTTAAAAATTCAGGTAATCGAATTTATGATATTTCTGATTTAAAGGCATTTAAAAGAGTCTATCTGCGTAAAGAGAGACTCATAACTTTCGATGATTTCTATAACAAAACACTTAGCCAAATAAAAGAAGTTATTGACCTTAAGGCTGAAGGTTATAAGAAGTTCGCTGTAGAATTGTTTGAATCCTGGGATAATGGTTATAAAAATAATAAGTCGATTACTGAAATGCAATCAGTATATCGAAAGTATGGTCTTGATCCTAGTCAGACTTATCCTCCTAATGAAGGTGTATGGGGATTATTGGAAGAGCCCAGAATGCCTAGTATAGATGAATTATTTGACCGTTTCCAAACACGCGAGTCTTTGGGAGGAGGTTACGCAGGATATTTAGAAAGTCCAGATGCGGTTGCTACTATTTCTGCAAGAGCCCTTAAAGAAAATTATTCTGAAATTGCTGCTAATGGCGATGACTACTATTACTTTCTATTTAAGCTTAAAGAAACACCTAGCGATTTAAAATTTGAGTATGGCGAGGCCATGCCCTGGTTTGGTGAAACAGGAGGGGCGATACAGATCAAATCATCAAAAGGTCTCCATGAATTTGGAAGCGAAATAATTGTTGTTGAAAAATGGAAGCTTGTAGATGGAGCTTGGACCCAAATTGCAGGTGATTTCCCAACTTACAGTAGAAATGGATTTAAAGTAGACACTGAATCAATTGATAATGCTTTTACCCATATTAATGATGTAGAATTAAACGGAATGGGACAAGTAAAGTACAATAACGGCAGCCTCATTGGGTGTCATAACATAAATAATTTTAGATCTCAAACAATTTCCAATGGAGGAAGAATAGAAATTATAACAGAAACTCCTAAAAATACTTCAGGAATAGTCGAGATCGAATATAAAGTTTTAAAAAATGATGGGTCTGGTGATTTTATGTCAAAAAGTGATGGGACTATAAAAGCTTTTACAAAAACAACCTTTGATCCAGTAATTTTTTCAGAATTTAAAATAAAACAAATTGGTTACGATGCATTTAAAAATGCTATTGCAAACAACACCTTTGATCAGCTAAGTATATCAAGATCAAATAGATCATTCTCTGGAAATGTAGGTAGTATGACTATCGAAGGTTTTTATAAAGAAGTTGATGGAGATAAGGTTATAAGTACTTGGTGGATATCAAATTAGAATATTATGGAGTATGAATTAGTTTTAACGGACAAATATCTTTCTGATAACGAAAAAAATAAAATTTTATTCGAAATTAAGAGAATTGATAATAAACCTATTGATTCTTATAATAACTTAATTGGTTTACTTCCTACCGTTAAAATAGAAAATTACCCATCATTTTTATTTGATGTATCCCAAGAATTTGATTATAGTCAAATGGAATATTCTCAAATAATTTTCGGAGAATATAAAGACGAGGATGGTCAAATTAAAGTTCCTTTGAATTATGTTGGATTTAATGTAATGGATGATATTACTTTAACGGACAAAAGCCAGTTTTTCAACTTAGTACTTCAATTTGCTGAAAAAGCACTAAAAGGAGTTAACGAATTTCAATTAATTGATAAAAAAATAGTTGATGATAATTGGGTTAAAAGTATCATAGAAATTATACCACAAATAAAACTTAAAATAGAACAATATAGCTTTTTACAAAAAAATGGTAAACTAGTTAATTCAACTTCATCGAATTTAGAAAATACAATAAGAAGAAAAAAACTGTATAAATTTTATGACGGTTTGAAAACATTTAATATTGATAAAACATACGATAATTGGTTATCATCAACCGACTTTAAAGTTTATTCTAAGTCCTACATTGAATATGATAACAACAAAATTGAACTCTTCAGTAAGCAAACTAAAAAGATAGATAGAAATTCTACTATAGCGAAAGAAACATTGGAGTATGTAGCAGAACAATTTGGATTTGTATTCAATAATAAGGATGAATTTTCATTTTACAACGAAAAATACAAATACGACACCTATTACTTAGTATCCCAAAAATACGGCGACAGCTATCTATTAACAATATTTTCTTTAGGAGGAACCAAATCTCCTGAAAGTATAACGATATATGGATTGTGGGAGAGCCCAGAACCCCTCTGGCGCTCGTTTGAGCGAAGCGGAAACGAGTGACAAAACAAAAAAAGCGTTTGTAACGCGATAAGTGATAAAAATAATTAAGTAAAAAAATGCACTCGTTGCAAACGAGCACCAGAAAAAATATAAAAAACCAACATACCAACAAAGCCCACTACGCATGAAACACTTCTACCTACTTATACTTACCTTACTTCTTACGTGTACTACGTTTGCCGGTATTGGTGATAAAGCAAAAACGAAATCCAACACAGCCACAACCACTACGCCAGTATTACCGCCGGTGCAGTTACAACGGTCTTTTGGAGCGTTGGATCAGGCAGTGAACACCCAATTGAAAGAGTTGTCCACAGCGTCAACGGTTCGTGACTTCTCACAGCATGAGCTGTACACACGTTTTGAGATGGATACGACTGTCAACGCTTTGCGATCAGAAGCAAAAACAGTGATTGATGAGTTGGTTGCAGAAAATAAGTTTTTGGAGAGTTTAACCGATTATTTAACCGGAGAAACCCCCGTTACCCTCCCCATAGGGATCAAAAAAGAGATTGGTAGCTCTGAGTTTATTATGGGGGTGAGTAAAATCAAATTAGGTAAAGACTATTCGGAGTTGGAAATTTTTGTACGTCTTAAGTTGCCCCAAATTGATGAAACCGGGCAGCAAAAAGAATTGTTTTTTGGTGCCAGCGGGGTAAAGCTATCCCACAAAGGTGGGTTGTTTGGTTCGGCAGATTTAGTGCTATTAGGTGATTTTCCGGTACGACTACAGGGTAAAAGTGTATTGATGGTGTTACAAGGTGGGTATGATCTTAAAACCGGTAACCTTGATAAAAAAACCTATGTAACCATTGATTGTGATGGTTTTAAAGAATTAGGAATTGCCGCAAATGTAGAGTTTTCCAGAGAAAAAATACTCCCTGTTACCGCAGCAAATGAGATCGATAACTCTACCATCGGAGATACTAAAATAAAAAAGAAAGTAACCACCAGCTTTGAACTCGTAGCCAGTGACTGGAATGATGTTTTGGTAGAGATCAACTTGCCACGATTTCAAATTCCTTCTTTAAAAAACACCATTTTTGAGGTGAATACCGCCGTATTTGATTTTAGCGATGTACGTAACTCGGCTGCTATCAAATGGCCGGAGGGCTATCAGGAAAAGTATTTGATTTCGGGAGAAGAGAATATCTGGCAAGGGGTATATGTCGAATCTTTGACTGTGGTACTTCCCAAACAATTTGAAGAACAAAATAACAGCAAACGCATCAGCTTTGGAGCCGAAAAATTGATTATTGATAACAACGGAGTGTCGGGGACTTTTTCTGCCAACAACGTATTACCTTTGGACAAAGGATCCGCCGGAGGATGGCAATTCTCGGTAGATAGTTTTAAAGTAATTTTTGTAGCCGGCACCTTTGCCGGTGGTGGTTTTGGAGGTAAAATGGTACTTCCTGTTTCTACTTATCAGGGAGGAAGTTCTGATAAAAGCGATACTACCGCCTTGGATTACACGGCATTAATTGACGCATCAACCAATGAGTATACCTTGACCGCCAGTCCTACAGAGTCTTTAGGATTTGACCTCTTTAAGGCCCGGGCAACCATTACTGAGAATAGTATCATTGAGCTTAAACTAGACGATGGCAAATTTCGTCCAAAAGCTATTTTACATGGCAACATGGCAATTAAAGGCTCTAATAATGGGTCGAAATCATCCACCGCCACCGCCGATTTTGAGGGTATTCTCTTTGAACACTTTCAACTACAAACCGTTAGTCCAAAACTAAAAATTGGCTATGCGGGCTATAAAGGGGAGGTAAAAGTAGGCAGTTTCCCTGCATCGATTTCAGAAATTGCGATTCGTGCCGATGGCGAAATTGCAGCCCTGGACTTTACCATTGCTATCAACTTGATGGATAGTGATGGCGGTTTTAGCGGTGCAACAAGCCTTTCTGTAGAAGGTGAGCTCGGTGAAAATCAAGGCCTTGAAAAATGGAAATTTAAACGTATTAGATTACGACGTATTGACATCGCAGCCGATGTCGGTTTTTTAATCGAAGGCTTTGTTGAGTTTAGAGAAAATGATCCAATTTATGGCGATGGTTTCAGTGGACAAGTTAAAGCTACGTTTAAAGGAGGTATTGCGGTTACTATTAATGCAACTTTTGGTAAAACGACCTTTAGATATTGGTATGTAGATGGATTAGTAGAAGGGTTACACTTAGTAATACCCACTGGGTTTGTCGTTACTGGATTTGGTGGCGGTGCGTCGTATCGCATGCGTAAAGATGGCTATAGTTCCAATATGGGCATCGGTACCTCTGGTGTAAAATATGTTCCTGATGAAAACAGTGGTCTGGGCGTTAAAGCGATGATGTTATTTGAAGTCACAGGAGGCGGCAGTGCCGTTAACGGTGGTTTTGGATTCGAAATTGCCTTCAACCGTCATGGCGGTATTAATCGAATAAGCTTGTATGGTGAAGCGCATATGTTGCAAACCCCTGGCTATGATGATGCAGGAGATGAAATGGGTGAGAATTTAGGGGGCATAGTCGAAAATGAATCTCAGATTCCCGATGGGGTAGAAAATCAACTAAAGGAGTCAAACTTAATCGAAGCTTCTAAAGCGATATATCCGGCTACTATGACCGGTCAAAAAGGACTAAACGCCTATGTCGCTATAGAATTTGACTTTACGCAAGATACCTTTCACGGTACTTTTGAATTATACATTGATGTTTTCGGTGGAGTGTTCAAAGGTGTGGGTGCCGGCGGACGTGCCGGTTGGGCAGTAGTTCATTTTGGTCCGGGCGAATGGTATATCCATGTGGGAACCCCCACTGATCCTATAGGCTTAAAAGTAGGAATTGGCAGCGTGGCTCTTACAGCCAAGAGTTACTTTATGATGGGAGATTATATGCCGGCTTCTCCTCCACCCCCTGCCCAAGTTGCTAAGATTTTAGGTATGGACGCCGCAGAGCTTGATTATATGCGGGATGAAAATGCATTACGCGGGGGACGCGGAATCGCATTTGGATCCAGCTTTGATTTTGATACTGGCGACATGACGTTTTTGTTCTTGTATGCTCGTTTTAATGCAGGATTTGGTTTTGACATTATGGTAAAAGATTATGGGGATACTATCTGTAGAGGCAGTGGTCAAATCGGAGTCAATGGATGGTATGCTAATGGTCAGAGTTATGTGTATTTACAAGGATCGATGGGTATAAAATTTAAACTCTTCGGGAAACGTAAACGTATTCCGATTATCGAAGCGGGTGCCGCAACGCTGATGCAAGCAAAATTACCTAATCCGGTATGGATCAAGGGCTATCTTGGTGGTTATTATAATGTCTTAGGGGGTCTGGTGAAAGGACGCTTTAGATTTGAAATGCAGTTTGGAGAAGAATGTGATATCATTAGTGGTGGATCCCCTTTGGGTGACATCAAGATAATTGCTGATGTGAAGCCTAGGAAGGATATGCGCGATGTCGATGTGTTCGCAGTACCACAAGTATCTTTTAATATGGCGGTAGGCAGTACCATTCGTATTGAAGATGAAGAGTATAAAGTACATGAATATCGTTTTAAGTTAGATGATTTTTGGTTAAAAGATAATTCCGGACGAATTCTGAGAGGTGAGCAATCGTGGAATGAACACAATGACTTATTAAGCTTTACTTCGACAGAAGTATTACCGCCAGAAGAACAACTAAGCTTATTTGTATCGGTAGCCTTTGAAGAAAAAATAAATGGCAGATGGACACCGGTAACACATAATGGAGAACTTTTAAAGGAAGATGAAAGCCTAAGCTTTACAACGGGCACAGCACCTGATTACATTCCGTTAACCAATATTGAGTATTGTTATCCGGTAATTGAACAGCAATACTTTTTACCAAAAGAACATCCAAATGGGTATATCAAATTAAAACGAGGACAAGAGTATCTTTTTCAATTACAAGCCGGATGGGCGCAACGTGCTTATCTTATTGATGATAATGAAAAAGCAACGGAGAGCAACCTGTCCTATAACGTAGGACAAAAACAAGTTAATTTCAGCTTACCTGAAATGTCAAACTCCATGGAATATCAAGCGGTGTTGCTTACTTTGCCTCCGGCGGCAGCCAAGGGAAGCGTAAACAGCAATTATAAAAGTAAAGATCTTGGCAATGGAAATACGGTGGAAACCAAAAGCAATACGATTGAAGGACTAACGACTAATCCTGAGACCATAGAAATGCTTAGCTATAGTTTTGCTACCAGCGAACACGATTCGTTTAGCGCAAAAATGAAAGACAAAAAGTTTCGTTCTCCGTTACGTGAAATAATTTACGCAGATGTACACAAGCTAAAAGCAGTGGTGCGTAAAAGTGAACCTTTTGATAAAGTTGAATTATCAGGAAATCAATATTCCGGTGGTAAGGCATTGGTGAAAGTAGAAGCGATACTTTCAAACAACACCTATTATGAGGAAGAGGTGTATCCACTAGTTTATAAGGATTATCCGATTAATGATTCATTAACCGTGGATCGGGATATCTCCATAATGGGATTACCTCCCAAAAAAGGGATGGATCAATTAACCTGGTATCACTCGTATCTCGAGAGTCAGCCAAGCAGTGACTACTTGGATACCCGAATGCCACATACCTATAATTTACCCATTTATTTTAAAAGAGATTTTATTGATATACAATATAAAGTGGTGAACGCCTACTTGAATGATCCGGACACCTATGCGACAGAGGTTGCAAAGTATGATTACATCATCAATGGTCGTTTTCCTTATATAAAGAAAGGAAACTATAACTCCAAATACCAATATGTACTCCCGGGCGGAAAAGCAGGTACGCGAAGCAACTTTATGTATGTTAACCCAAACTAATTAAAGAAACATGTCAATTTTTAAGTTATCATATAAAACATCAGTCCTTTTTGTCCTTTTAGTACTGGGTACTCAGCACTTCACTTTTGGACAGACCAAAGAAGCTACGCACGAAGTGAAAGTGATCTCAAGACCACAAGAAGATCGGATTTTGCTACGATGGGTTGCCAACACCCCCATCTCTTGGATCAAAGGAAATCGTTACGGGTATACACTAGAGCGCTATACGATTTCGCGAGATCGAAAAACGTTGCCTAAACCTGAAAAAATAATCGTAGGGCAAAATTTTAAACCTGTACCGATGATGGAATGGGAAAGTTTATCCGAAATTAATGATTTTGGTGCTACTATGGCACAAGCGCTATGGGGAGAAAGTTTTGTAGTACAAGGCGGTGGCGGCCTGGCTTCGATAATTAATAAAGCTGAAGAAACACAACAACGTTTTGCTTTTGGGTTGTACGCGGCAGATCAAGATTTTAATATCGCACAAAAAGCCGGATTAGGGTATATTGATACTGCTGTAAAGCCTAATGAGAAATATCTTTATAAAGTAATTGCTAATACACCAACTACCGAGTTAAAAATAAAAGAAGGTGGTGTGTTTACAGGTATTATAGATTATGAACCTTTACCGGAGCCTGTAGATTTTGTCGGTATTTTTCAGGATAACAGCACCTTACTTTCTTGGAATTCTACTTTGTTAAAAAACACCTACAACAGTTACATTATCGAACGCTCAGAAGACGGCGAGCGGTTTAGCAAATTAGGAGATCTGCCCTACACTGCTATCCAAAAAGAGAAATCAGAAAACGATCGAACCATATACATTGACTCCATACCAAACGACAAAGCATATTTTTATCGAATTAAAGGCGTATCCTCTTTTGGAGAAGTAGGTCCCATCTCCAATGTGGTAACCGGAGAAGGAAAGAAAGTGCTAAAATTTGTGCCGCACTTGCTCTCAAAAACATTCAAATCTGAAAGTGAAGTTGAACTTACTTGGGAGTTTCCTGAAGAGGGCAATGCAGATATAAAGGGATTTACCTTAAAAAGATCCGATACAGATCGTGGTGCCTACATTCCGGTAGTGGAGAACATCCCACCCACGGCGCGTAAAATAAGCTATACAAAGCTGCGGGCATCAAACTATTTCAAAATTACCGCAAATGGTAAAAATAATAATTACCGTGATTCTTTTACCATGCTGGTACAACCTGTCGATTCAATTCCGCCGGCGAAACCTCAAAAGTTAGAGGGTCGTGTAGATAGTACAGGCGTTGTTACCCTACAATGGAAGGCGAACAATGAAGAAGATTTGCTTGGATATCGCGTTTTTCGCGGAAACTTAGCTAAGGAAGAGTTTTCTCAGCTCACACAATCTCCGCAAATGAATCCGACCTATGTGGATACAGTTAATATAAAAAGTCTAAACAGTAAGGTGTTTTACAAAATTGTAGCGGTGGATCAACGCTACAACCTGTCTCCGGCTTCTGAGGTATTAGTGTTGAAAAAACCAGACATCATTCCGCCTACCCCACCGGTATTTAAAACATTTACTACAGATAAGGGAACCGTAGAATTAAGCTGGGCAAATAGTTCTAGTGATGATGTAGCTGCACATTACATTTATCGCAAACAATTAAGTGATCCTACCTGGCAATTAGTTTTTCAAGCCGCTGATCTTACAGACCGTTCCTATGAGGATACCAATGTTGAGGAAGGGAATTCTTATAGTTATATTATTATTGCCAGAGATGAGAGCGGATTAGAATCTCAACCGGGATCGCCGGTTTCTTTGCGTGTCTCAAGTACTGGTCCAAAAAATAGTATTCGTGGTTTATATGGAGCGATAAACACTTTTGATAAATCGATCGTTTTAAGTTGGGGAGCAAAAGGAGAGCAAATTACCTCGTACGAACTCTATCGTAAAGTGAATGACGCCCCCCTTACCTTGTACAAAGTTTTACCCAAAGGCTCCAAACTATTCACCGATACGAAGCTCACTATTAATTCTACGTATACATACAGAATTCGTGCGATTTTTGAAGATGGAAGTTATTCTAAGTGGAGCTCGGTTGAAGTAAACTATTGATAGTATGAAGAAGGTTTTATGTTTTTTAGTGTTTTTATTGTTATGTTTGAGTTCAAAAGCTCAGGTAAAATATAAAATTGAATATGATGTCTCCATTGAGGTTAAAAATGGAGGTAATACTTTTGCGACCTATACCGTTGATGTAGACCTTAAAGCATTACCGGACAACAGACGTTATAAAATCCTTAGGGCATCAGTAACGAACGGGTTTCCTCAAAATTATAAGAGAAACGAAATTATTACTTTACCTGAAAAGGCAAATAAGCTCTTAACTACTACAATGTTCTCTTATTATCCTAGTGGGTCTACTTGCGATGGATCAGTCTCCGAAGAATGGAATTTCGAAGATTCGATTTGTTATAGACCAATCTTATACGATCTTAATTGCAATAATGTCACTTCTGAATATTTCCGTATCTACGAACTAGTACCTATAAGAGAGGTAAATAATTATAATGCTGCCACGAATCAGATTCCAGAATGTGAAGGCAAAAAAATAAGGATAACCAATAGCTTAAAATGTTCATCACAACAACCACTCTATGCTTTAGAATATGATGCAGATGGAATTGCTGGATTTGAAGGAACTTTATTGTCTTATGGAGCAAATCCAATTGAAGTTGATCTTCAACTTTCAGATTTCCCAGGACTAAGTATTGGAGAAAACTTTAATATTCGATATCGATATACGGATGAACCATCCAATAATAGTTATTCTAATATTCTGACATATCAATTTATAGGATGTTCCCCTAAAGTAGTTAACGTTTCTCCCACCAAGACGAATTGCTCTGATAGTACCGATGGCGGGTTCGTCTTAGAATTAGATAGAACTATTGAAGCTACTGATGCTTTAACTTTTGACTTATTTATAGTTGATAATGACGGCGCAAACGTTTTGGAAGTAGATCCAGAAGTTATTGCATATCGTGATGAAATAAAATTAATAGGTGGTAAATATTATTATACCTGGCCCAATTCTTTGAATATCGGAAGGTATCGGGTACAATTCCAGACAAATTCTTCTGCACAGCCTGAAGTGTCCCCTATCTTTAGGATCTCATCACCCGATCCGGTTTCTTTTACAACATCAAGTACTGATATTCCATGCGCAGCAGCTCAAGGTGAATCTCAATTTGGTACAATCACTATTAACGCCACTGGAGGAAATACTCCGTACGAATATCAAATCGATGATGAACCTTGGATTGAGTTTTCCGGAAGTACAACAGTTTCAAAAGAAGTTGGAACATATGCCATTAAAGTTAGGGATAAATATTACGCTCCTAACAATGGAGGGTGTGTTGCTAAAAATCCTGATAAATCTGTAAAAACTTTAACAGAAACCATCAGTCCCGCTACTCCTATTGTTATAAATGGATCCACCAAGGATGCTACTTATGCAGGACGCGCTAA
>NZ_JBJKFI010000008.1:0-154750 GCF_045505135.1 Aquimarina sp. 2-A2
GTTTTTCATGGTGACAGTTTGAATTTAAAGTTAGTAAATTCGAATTATTAACTGTCCTATTTTTAGGGAAGCCTACATTGAGGGCAGAAATTATGATATTTTAATTGGAATTACCGCGCCAATAATTGGGTTTCTGTTTGTGAAGCAAATAATAAATAAAAAGATTTTGATGGCTTGGAACCTTGTAGGATTGATACTCGTGCTTTTCATTCTGTTTAATGGAATTTTATCATCGGAATTACCATTTCAACAATTTGGATTTGAACAACCTAATCGAGGAATAAACTATTTCCCTTTTGTTCTCTTACCAGCTACAGTAGTTCCAATTGTAATTTGGACACATTTATCTGATATAATTAAACTAAAAAAAGAAATAAACAATTGAATACAAGAATAAAGACTAATTTAGTGTAAGTCCAAGCTTCAACTTTTGTAAAGATTGTCCCAACGACCATTAAATAATGAACAAACAGCTATTAATATTTCTATTTATTTTCAAACTTGGATTCGGTCAAGACTTCAAATACCTTTCTGAAAACTATGAATTCAAAAATGGTGAAATAGCTTATATGTTTGGTAATGATGTTAAACTTCGTGACCTACCGAGTATCAAATCGGATGTTTTATCTCTTTTAAAAATTAACGAAAAAATTACAATAATAGAGAGGTCGAATTCAAAAATGGAATTTGATGGAATTGAGTCATCTTGGTATAAAATAAAGACTAAAGATGGTATAGGATATGTACTCGGGAGTTTAATTTCGCTCGATAGAGTAACTTACGGAAATTTGACTTATTTGATTTCATTAAAAAAAGATGGATCAAAGTTATTTCTTAAAACAAGAGTTTTAAAAAGTGAATTTGAATTTAAAGAAAATGTTTCTCAACTTTTTACTGGAGAATTTTCAATAAAAGCAACAGGAAACAAAGGACTTGAAAACATAAAAAGTATATTCGAAATTAAATATTTCGCAGAATCTTGTGGCGTAGATGGAGGGGGAATTTATTTATTCTATGATGGAAACGAATTAATAAAAGTAATTGATTATACTCAAGTAGCAGACGCTGATTTATACTGGTTTATTGAGGAGTATATATTCCCAAATGATAAAGGTGGTATAAAAGGTAAAATCGTTTACAAAAGTGAAATTGGTGAAACCAAAGAATATGAAACAGATTGGACAGAAAGTAAAGCGACTAGAAGAGTTTTGAAATGGAATGGAAAAGAGATATTGCCCAAAATAGCTGCTCAAAAAGAAGAATAATTATTGTTAATAATATGCATAATCCATAGCCAGTACTAGTTTATTTACTGAAATTCATATGGATTTTCGATTCGATTTGTTTTTACCAATTTAGTTGCTTTAACACACAAAAGCCCATTTAATAAACCGTCAACAATCACCAAATTTCCAATGACATATAAAAAAGTAACTATAGAAACAGAACGTTGCATCATACGCGATCTAGAAGAGACTGATGCAGAAGGAATGTATGAACTGGATTCTGACCCCGAGGTTCATGAGTTTTTAGGTAAACAACCCATACAAACCATTGAAGAAGCAAAACATAACATTGCTTTGATCAGAGCGCAATATGTCACGAATGGAATTGGACGTTGGGCTATTATTGACAAAAAAACAAACGATTTTATTGGCTGGACCGGACTTAAATTTGAGCACGGATTGAGAAAAGAATTTGACTACTATGATTTAGGCTATAGACTCAGAAAAAAATATTGGGGAAAAGGTATTGCTACTGAAACGGCAAACGCATCGTTAAAATATGGATTTGAGCAACTTAAGTTAGAAGAAATTGGCGCAGCGGCTGATATTAATCATATAGCATCCAATACAATCTTGAGAAACCTTGGGTTGCAATATGTTGATCAATTTGAATATGATGGTGTACCTCATAATTTTTATAGCCTCAAAAAAACTGAATGGACCCGAATGCAAGGTTACTAATGGTAAATTGAACTATGTCTTTTTACGATAAGTTCGCTATTTATAATTCCTCCAATCAATAAGATCTCACAACAAATTTAGGAGTAGTAAAAACCAAAAAATATGAATAAAATCATAATTATAGTACTATTGGCAGTAGAATTATTATCCTGCAAAAACACCGAAAAGGAAATAGATAGGGTCGCAATTGCAAAACAATACTTTGAGGTTCTTGATAAATCGGACTATTCCAAAATGTCTAACTGGTTTGGAGATAGCTTACAAACGATAGAAGGAGGGCATAGTACTACGTATGCTATAGAGGATTATTTGGAACTTTTAAAATGGGATGCTGTATTTGATCCTACCTATGAAATCCTTGAAATTGAACAAAAAGGCGATGTAGTTATTGCAAAAATTTCGAAGATGGACAAAAGAATCCTATTTCTTCACGAAAAACCATTTATAACAAGTCAAACTGTTAGTTTTCAAAATGATAAAATAATCAAGGTAGAAACAGCGTATGTAAATTTTGACTATCCAACCTGGGATAAAAACAAAAATAGTCTCTTGACTTGGGTAAATGAAAATCATCCTGAATTGAATGGATTTATACATGACCAAACTGAAAAAGGAGGATTGAAGTTTTTAAAAGCAATTGAGCTTTATAAAAACCGAAAATAGAAGAATCTAAAAAACGGCTACTAAAGGATAAAACTATATAGCTTGAACTAATTTTTAAAGACCGCTAGATTTGACTCTAAAACTTAAAAAATCAGAAGCAAAAAAAGAACGTTGTATAGACTAGACCTTAACTAAGGGACTGTTTAAATAGTTAAATTATGTTATATACTATAGAAAATGAAATGCTCATTTGCACTATTGAATCAAAGGGAGCAGAAATCCGATCTCTTATTAATAAGACAACCGGAGAGGAGTACATTTGGCAAATAAAAGACAGCATATGGGGCAGTAGCTCTCCTGTGTTGTTTCCGGCTATTGGGAAGATAAAAGAAGATAGAATTTTATACAATGGAAAAGCATATGCCATGTCTAAACATGGTATTATTCGAAATAATGATAAACTTACTTTTGAGAAATTCGCAGAGTCTAGCTGTACGTTTACGCTCACAAGTTCAGAAGTTACCTTAAAACAATATCCGTTCCTGTTTACTTTTATAATAGAATATACGCTTATAGACGAGCGTTTACTTATGACGTACAAGGTAGAAAACCTGGATACGGTACCCATGCAATTTGCTTGTGGTGGACATACAGCCTATGCTTGTCCGTTAAGTGAAGAGGTTAGTTTATCCGATTATGTGATCGAATTTGCAAAGCCCTTAAACCTTGAAGCCAATGTTTTGGCTGCATCAGGATTGTTATCAGATCACAAAAGAAAAATCAGTAGTAATAAAGGCATACTTCCACTTTCGGATACTTTATTCGATGATGACGCTTTGGTATTCGCTAACATCGCATGTGATTCGGTACGACTGCGTAAAAAGAGTGATACCAAAGGAATAGTCGTTAGCTTTAAAGACTACCCTCATCTGGCTTTGTGGTCTAAACCATCAGCTGATTTTGTGTGTATAGAACCTTGGCTCGGACTTCCGGATAGAGAAGATGAATCTATTGATTTGACAAAAAAAACTAGTTACAAAACTATAGAGCCTGGTGCTGAATTTTCAATTGCTATTGAAACAGAAATTGAATACTAGAAGTGGTATAATAAGGAGTTATGTTTTTACAGTTTTAGCTTTTTGAAAACAAATTCGCTTTAAAGCAAATACAACAAATTACCAATACCGACAACACCCGTTAAACAGCCTAGAATAAGATCCATTTTGGTTGCAATAAAAGTGAGTTTTTCTTCGATTTTTGGGGCAAACTTTGCATACAACGCGTATAGCGAAAAAGAACCTGCCGTAGAACCTATTGAAAAGTATAAACTATTCAGAAAAGAGTACTCAAAATATTCCAATCCTATTAAAAATGAAATGGAGGTAAAGTAAAAAGGAATAGCAAAGGTGTTGAGTAATGACATGCCTATGCCGTGTAAATACGCTTTAGACTTGTCAATTTCCTTTTTCTTTTTGAGTTTTTTGGTAGTGAAATATAATCTGAAAAAATTAAGAGACAGAAGGAGTAAGATTCCTGTTCCCACTCTTTGAATGCTGGTAATATATTCAGAATTCTTCATCAGAATACTCGATAGGTAAGCTCCAATATTTGCTTGAAAAAATAAAACCGTAGCAAAACCGCCAATTAAATACAAAGCGGATTTTCTGCCACTTTTTAAACTGAATTTTACAACAGTTAGATTTAAAAAACTTGGTACAATACTTCCGGAAGCAGCAATAACAAATCCCAAAAGCACAGAGGAAAGAAAAATCATATAGTAAGTATACGCGCAAAGAAACGACTTAAAGCGTTAAATGGTTCTAACCTAAAACTTATAATTTGGTTAAAATATGTTATACCCTGCTTGGCGAGGATTTAGTATGCTAAAGTATCGTATGGTAATACCTTTTCATTTGCTTCCATTACACTGTTGTACTTGGGAGTATTAATTAGTGTGAAAATGTTTGATGAACACTGACAAAATATCTTAAATATTCTTTGAAAAAAATCCAATTATCTTATATTACCAACCTATCAAAAGTGAATACAATTATGCAAGAAAATAAGGTCTTAGATTATATAAATGAAGTTTTAAACAACATGCCGCCTGATTGGTTAGGCTTAACGACACATCGACTTGATATATACGATGAACAATTAGCTAAAACTCAGTTTATAGATGGATTTAAAACCTTATTCAATGCTAATAATGCGCAGACATCAGCGCTTAGCGAATTGCCTACAGCTTATGATTACATTCGCCTGGGACACCCCTTATCATGCGTTTTGGAGTGGGGGATAGCTCGTTTGAACAATTTGCACCCCAATAATGTAATTAGTTTTTCGTCCGTAACAGTACCTATACTGGCAGTGCTAAGGACAAATTTATTAGCTAACAAAAACACTCAGATCGTTTATAAAGATAGGTTACCTGATTCTTTTGACGCTGACGCGCTGCAGCGCGTATATGGTTATACCTTTGAATTGAAAAAAATAGAAAGTATCGATGCTCTCGAAGCATTTGATGGTAGCACAATTTATGTTTCCGAACAAACAGATATCGCTGCTGTAAATCTTCAGAAATCTATTGATTTTCATGTGAGTACGCATACCAATCTGGGTAGTGTTTTGGTAGTTAATGGGGAACAAAATGAAGCGTATGTTTCAAAAATTCAGCATGTACGAAGAAGAGAGACTATCGCTATGACACCGATTAACTGTTATGCAGCTTTGCAAGCATTGGTAGCACAATCACCTTTAGAAAATAAAAGATCTAACGTTGAAGCAAATAAAGCAGCTGTTTTAGATGCAATCACAACCATTACCGGAACAACAACAAAACCATTAGTGGGTTCGAGTGGGTTGTCAGTTCAATACGCCATTATGATGGGACTTATTGATGATGCTTTAGAAAATCACAAAGGTAAGGCTATCAAGTTCGTTGTTCCACCTAATTGCTATGGAGGTACGAATGATCAGGCAAGACGTGTTGCTGCAACTCTGGAGAATGTAGAAATTGTGGATTTACCTGTTGACGGTGATAATGATATGGTAAAAAGTATTGCTACCGTATTAGAGACAATTGCTAATCAAGATGCCATTCCGTATATCATAGCCGAAATTCCTACCAATCCCAGAGTAGAGGTTCCGGATCTGATCCAATTAAAAAATGTATTGAGTGAAGTTCGCAAGACTACTAGCGGTGCAGTAGCTGTGGATCCGGTTTTTATTTTGGATCAAACATTTTGTCCTAATGTACAGTTTCTGGGTGACGGGAATATACTCTCAGATGTTAGAGCCATTTCGTATGCCAGCGGATCCAAATTTCCGAGTGGTGGACAAAGCACGGCAGGGTATTGTGTAGGGAATGATAAAACCCAAAACATGATGAAGAATATAGAAAAGCATCTGATACTTTGTGATAATGAAGCTACACAATTACAGTATGAAATACTAGCCAAGCAATTGCCGTCTATGAATCAAAGAATTGAGGAGGCCTATAAAAATACCCGTGAATTTGTAAACTTTATCGAAGAAACCTTACCGGAAGCTAAAATCAATTTTGTATCGGAAGCATTGGCTGAGCAAGGATTTACACCCTCGGTGTTTTCATTAGATCTTCCTACCAAAGGCGCTACTGCCGAGGAAAGGGAGCGTTATAAACGTGCATTAAATCATAAGTTGATTGACTTAATGATTACAGAAATCCCGGAACAAAGTAAATACTGTGTAAGCTACGGACAATTAAAAGGCTGTTATTGGACGATACCGGCAACCTCTACACAAGGAACGACCAAAGAAGGAGACAAAGATTATATCGCTCGTGTAGCACTCTCTCCGAATATGGATCTGGAACGACATAAAGAAGTGTTTTTGGACTTTGTCAAAAGTATTTGATTTAAATAAAGGTGGTGATCGCCTCCTAATAAGATATATTTAATATTAATTGAATTAAGAAATGATATTCGTTCAGAAAATAAGTTTTCTCTTTATTATTTTAACAAACTGTTTAATTGCAAATTCTCAAGAAGGAATTTGGATTAGTGAGTATTCACTCAATAATAAAAATAATATGAAGAGTAATCAGATATCTAATAGATTGCTATTCAAGATAGATAATGATTCAATATTTACATTTGATTCTGGAAAGGAAGAATGGAAAGGTTCTTTTAAAACAGGCTTTGGTTACATCAAACATGAAAATAAACTTTCTATTCCTTCAATAGGAGCCGAACTAGAATATTCTAACGGAAATCAATTGACGTTAAAGGATAAAAATGAAACTTTATACTTTAAAAAGACAAAATTGAAAAAAATTAATGTTGATAAATTTGAGAAATTTATTTCAGAAAACATCTTTGTAAGTAATTTTAACAAGAATAAAAGAGACACTATATCCTTTCAAGTTAATAGGACTTCTCCTAAATATAGTTTTAATAATGTAGATGTCTATTTTATTAGGTTAAAAAACTCTAAGGTGCTATTGTATGCTAATTTTAAGGGAGAAAATATTTATGAAATAGCTTCTTTTGGCAAAAGGCAATTTTCGATAAATCAGAATTCAAAACACGGAATGAAAAAAATAGATTTCGAAGTTTTGAAACTTAATAATTTGGATAAATTTAGAATTGAAGAAGAATCAATGATGCTCGAGTAAAGAAGTGTATATAATTTTTACCTATTAAACTCCTTTCTGTTTAAAGTTTATTATGAGATATTAGGTTTTTTTAGACCTGCTCCTGTCCCTTGTTAGGGAAAGGTGGCTAAGCATAGCGCAGCCGGAAAGGCTAACTATTCAATTTTGAAAGCAGAATTATAAATGTAAAATATAAAACTGCAAAAGCTAAATTTTAGAGGTTTTATAATTGATAAGTGATGAAGCAAAAGATAGAGTTCATGAAAATAAGTTCAATCATATTTTTGATCTCCTGATTCTTGTCTCACAGTTATAGATTCCTACCTGCTATTCTACATCAATAACTTCTTATTTACTGTTTTCAATTTTATTATTTCTCTTTGAACTAAGACCCGGGATTTTAAGTGTATCCAAAAAAATCTTTTTATAAGTTTGTAGCACGTATAAATAGATATTATGAATCCCATTACCCTTTTTGAACAATGGTTCAGCGAAGAAAAGAACCAAAATAATAGAAAACTATCTAATGCATGTTGTTTATCCACCGTAGGTTTAGATGGGTATCCAAATGCTCGATTTGTTTCGCTCAAAGAAATTGTTGAGGATTCATTTGTTGTCACAGGCTCTTTGAGCTCAAGAAAGGGTAAGGAAATAGAAAATCATAAAAAAGCAGCCTTAACTTTTTGGTGGACATCATCCGAGAGGCAAGTTAGAATACAGGGAGATGTGACAAAAATTTCTCAAGCTCAAGCAAAAACCTATTTTGAACAGCGACATAGAGATTCTAAAATAGTGGCTGCTACATTTGCTCAAGGCGAAGAGATATAAAGTGTTTCGCAGCTCAAAGAACAGTTCGAAGCACAGAAAACCGAACTGGAAAATAAGGACATTGAACTTCCTGAAAATTGGAGTGGAATTTCAATCAAACCTATTCGGATTGAATTTATGGAATTCAAGAATAGCAGACTTCATGAAAGAATACTATATGAGCATATTGAGAATCGTTGGAAATCTACACTACTACAACCTTAATCAGACAGCATGGATAAAAAGATTGCTTATATAACCGATATTCATTTGGATGAAAAGTTTCCCGTGGATTGCGGAGTTGATGCTCAAAAAAATTGGAAAATACTACTTGAGGATATTTCCTCACGCCAGATCAATCAAATTATTTTTGGCGGAGATATTGGTCTAAAATCTTCAAATAAATGGTTTTTTGACTCCCTTAAGGAATATAATCTCGCTATTACCTTAGGTAATCATGATTTTTTTGACGAAGTAATAAAGTACTATAATTTTGAAAATTCCAGAAATCAAGCAGAGCTGTATTATACGCAAGAGCTTGAATATTTCAAATTTATATTTTTGGACTCCAGCAAGGGATTTATAAGCGAACAGCAATTTAACTGGCTTACAACAGAACTTATCACCCTAAAAAAAATAGTTATTTTTATTCACCATCCGATTTTAGCTATTGAAGCTGAGGTTGACAAGCGCTTTGCATTACAGCAACGGGAGCGGATACAAACAGTATTACTGAGTAGTAAAAATGAGATTTATATCTTTTGCGGACACTACCATTTTAATGACACGCAGCATATTGAAAATATCATTCAACAGGTAACACCTGCGAGTTCTTATCAGGTGGAGAAATTATTGGGTGTTATTGAAATTAACAATGCAGCAGAGTTTGGATATAGAATTATTGAGCTGAAAAAGGATACCATTCAAACCAATCTAGTGATGCTCCCCAATAATTGATAGGATTGCTTTTTGATACGCTCTACTCAGTAAAACCTTCATTTAAAAAATCAACGAATAGCCAATTTAGCTATATAATAACGTTTGTGTTAGGAACAAGCAAAGATTATTCTTCTTCGCTTGCAATAAAATTAGGTGTTTCAGTTGTTTCGTGAACTTCACTGGTATTTTCAGTTTCCGTTTTCTCTATGGCATGAAACTTTTCTAACTGTTCCTCTTCTCCTGTAAAATAAGGGAATACATCCATAATCGGAGATTCTGTAATTGCAGGAATACTATAGTCACCAGTTGTGCCTTTCATTGCCGTTAACGTATTATCGTACGCTTCTTTTACATCATTTGCCTGAATCAACATATAAAGGTTCGTTTTGCGTTCCTTTCCACTTTCTTCATCAAAAGAGATTAACGACACCTTAGATTTAAACCAACGATCCGAATTTTCAAAAGGATGAACCTCAGATAGGTTAGCTACCTTGATATTCGTAATCATAAACTCTTCACTCGTATACGCAGCCATTTCTTCATTGATTCTGGCTTCAGCTTCAGTGTATGAAATTGCGTCCAGTAAATAAGATTCGGTAGTTACCTTTTGCTCTCCTGTTTCATGTGTTTTTCTGTATTTTACTTTGCACTCGTACCACGTTACGCTCATATCAATTTTTTTTGGACGGCAAATATAGATTTTTCAAAAAAGGAGAGTAGTATATTTTAAGAAGAGATATTCACAATTTGTTTCGAAAATGTATAAACTTCTTATATCATTATAGTTATAAAAAGTAGTGCCTTATTCGATCAGTAAAGAATCTTTGTCAACACCGAAAAACTTTTTATAACTATGGAAATGGTATCGATACTGTCATCTTCCGAAGTCCAAACCATTATTGAAAGCTATCCTGCTGCAATCAGAGAACGAATTCTTATACTTCGTCAGCTAACCGTAGAAACAGCAAATGTAACAGAGGGTGTCACCGAGCTAGAAGAAACGTTAAAATGGGGAGAACCCAGCTATATGACCAAAAAAGGGAGTACACTTAGAATCGCCTGGAAGCCAAAAATGCCTGATTATTACGGAATGTATTTTCAATGTTCTAGCAGATTAGTATCTACGTTTAAAAGGGTATATAGTGATGCGTTTAGTTTTGAAGGAAATCGAGCTATTATTTTTAATCTATATGATCCGATTCCTGAAGAAGAGCTCAAAGTATGTATTAGAGCGGCACTCATCTATCATACGGTGAAACATTTACCCACTTTGGGGATTTAAATGAAAAGTTCTGTAGGTTTATTAGATGTTTTAGAGAGTTTGAAGAGAAATTTATCATGTATTATTTGATAAAAAAATAAATACACCTAGGTTTTGTTAAAATGTATGCACTGCAAGTAAGACCTCTTATAAAATATGAATTATTTTCTTTAGGATAAATAATGTAATTTGTTTTTTTTAAATTACGAGTACGAAGCATTTGTTTTAAGTACTAGTACACACACACACACACACACACAAATCAAATTTAAAATGGGGGATGTTTTAAAAAGGAATAATGTGCAAATTTCAGGTAAAGGTGAACAACCGATGTTATTTGTACATGGTTTTGGATGTGATCAGAATATGTGGCGTCTCATGGTCCCATCTTTTGATGAAGATTATAAAATAGTTTTAATAGATTTGGTAGGAGCAGGGGACTCTATTTTGTCAGCATATCATCCAGAAAAATATGCTTCGTTGCATGGCTACGCCCAAGATGTTGTTGAAGTTTGTCAAGTTTTAAATTTAAAAGAAGTAATTTTTGTCGGTCATTCTGTAAGCGCTATGATTGGTGCGCTTGCTGATATACAAGCTCCCGGTCTTTTTTCTAAGCTAATTATGATCGGACCCTCTCCATGTTACATCAATAACGCTAATTATGTGGGTGGTTTTGATCGGAAGGATATAGAGGAATTATTAGAAACTATGGAATCAAATTATTTAGGTTGGTCAGCTGCACTCGCTCCAAGTATCATGGGTAATTCTGATAGACCTGAATTAGGTGAAGAATTAACCGAAAGTTTCTGTAAGATGGAACCTACCATTGCTCAGCATTTTGCTCGCGTTACCTTTTTGTCAGATAATAGAAAGGATCTTAAAAATGTGAAAGCTCATAGCCTGATAATACAATGTTCTGACGACATGATTGCTCCAGAAGTAGTAGGTATGTATACACATCAGGCAATTACCAATAGCGAGTATAAAAAAATAAATGCAATAGGACATTGTCCTCATATGAGCGCCCCTACAGAAACCACAGCGGCCATTCGTCAATTTCTAAGTAAATAATAGAAGAGTATGAAAGCATCTACACCAGCAAGTACTCCATATCACTCCCCAAAAGATTGGATAGATTTATTTAAAGAAGCGCCTTGTGGCTATATACTCACAGCACCCAATGGGAGGATATTAAAGGTAAATGACACACTATGTAACTGGCTGAAGTTTTTGCCAGAGGAGATGGAGAACACCATGCGTTTTCAAGAACTATTATCTATTGGAAGCAAATTGTTTTATGAAACACGACATATTGCATTGCTGAAGTTGCATGACCAAGCCAATGAAATCAATTATGACCTTAAATGCAAAGATGGAACCAGCATATCCGTATTGCTCAATTCATCTCAGCATAAAGATGGTAAGGGAAACATTGTAGCTTATCAATATATACTCCTTCCTTTTTCTGATCGAAAAAAATATGAAATAGAGATTTTAAACGCAAAGAAGGCTTCAGAAGAAGCAGTCCGCGCAAAATCTATTTTCTTATCTACTATAACACACGAGATTAGAACGCCTATTCATGCTATTTTAAATGCCGGAAACATTTTGTTACAAGAGTATTCCTCACAAGAACAGCGCGAATTATTAGAAGTCATCAATTTCTCAAGTAATAATTTATTGGAGTTAGTTAATTCGGTGCTTGATCTAAGTAAGATGGAAGTTGGTAAAGTAAAAATAGAAGAAGCACCCTTTAATATTCGCGGCGTATTTGAACGTTTACTACAAGTTTACCGTCCGTTAGCCTTAGGCAAGGATGTTAATTTTGAATTAATTATTTCAGAGACGGTTCCTGAAATTATGGTAGGAGATGGCGGTAAGATTCGTCAAATTTTCACCAACCTTATTGGCAATGCCATTAAATTTACACAACAGGGGACAATACGGTTGCAACTTTCATTAAAAGCAACTGTAGAAGACCGATATATCATTCATTTTGAGTTAAAAGATGAGGGGATCGGTATGAGTGAGTCCGAATTAGCTAAAATTTTTGATCCTTTTACGCAAGCGAACGATACTATTCATAAGAATTTTGGAGGATCAGGATTAGGACTAAGCATTGTTCAAAAGCTATTAAATCTGTTGGATAGTCAGTTGACTGTGAGTAGTAGGTTGGGAGAAGGTTCTACCTTTAGTTTTGATTTATGCCTACAACGAACTTTGGAAGAAGTCAAAGAAGAAAAAACTGAAGAAATTCTAGAGCGTAAAGAAGACCTGTCTCACATTAAAATCTTAGTGGTTGATGATATTTTTTCTAACATACTTGTAATTAAGCACTATTTTAAAATTTGGAATATTCCTTTTGAACATGTCACCAACGGAGAAGAGGCGCTCAAGCGAGTGCAGGAAAAGGATTTTGACTTGGTTTTTATGGACCTTAATATGCCTGAAATGGACGGCTATCAGACTACCGAATGTATCCGTGCGCTACCTGAGGCAAAATATATGCAATTACCTATAATTGCATTGTCAGCTTATGATGCCAACGACATAAAATTCAAAGTAAAACGCAGCGGGATGAACGGGTTGGTTCAAAAACCCTTTAGAGCGAATCAATTTTATCAAACTATTATTGAATATGTTGGAACTGCAGACAAGCGAGCTGTACATGCAGATCCTACTATTGAGGTGACCAGGGAGCGTACTAATCATACCGAATTCTCAACTAAAATTCTTTGTGAAATTTTTGAGAACGATTGTGAAGCTATTCAAAATTATTTTGAGGTAGTACGTATAGAATTAACGCAAGTTATTGAGGATTTCGTCAAAATAGAAACTAATTTTTCTCTATCAGCTTACCGGGCTGCCGTTCATAAGAATATATCTTTACTGACCATATTTCAACTGGATGCATTACGTTCAAAGATGATTATAGCTTCACAACTCTTATCCGATGATAGAAAACAGGAATTTTTACATACATCCAAAGAGATTAGAGTTGCCTTAGGGCAGTTGGCAGATTGGATTCGAGAACAAAGTAACAGCAAGCAGTCAGTTTGTGAATAGTAAGTAGCGTAGGCTTGTTTTTTAATAGATGAAACTTGATCTGATGCCTTAGTAAATTTATACGATGCTGCTTTCTTAAAAAAAGACAATGTTATCGTACGGAGCAGAGAAAAAAGAAAACTAACATGATAAAAAAGATTGATGTTACGCAACATACACTTGCTAAAGAAATATATCGAGTATTTCAGGTATCATATCGTATAGAAGCCGATATTCTAAAAGCTGAAAATTTTCCTCCACTCCAAAGAACAGTTCTTGATCTGCAAGAGAGCCCTACGGCATTTTACGGTTTTTACAAAGCCGGTCAGATGGCCGCAGTAATTGAGGTCAAAGAAGAAAAAGATAATACACATATTCAGAGTTTGGTCGTAGACCCTGATTATTTCCGTCAGGGAATAGGGAAACGACTAATGGATTTTGTTATGGAGCAGAATACTAATGCAATATATACCGTAGAAACAGGGGTAGACAATGAACCGGCATGTAGTCTATATAAAAGCTTAGGTTTTATTGAGGTACAGCAATGGGATACTTCTTTTGGCGTAAGAAAGATAAGATTTAAAAAAGGGAGCAATAAAAAAACGCCGGTATAGTAACCGGCGTCTTTCTAATCTAACTCAAAATAGTATATTACATCTTGTCATTCGGTAATAAAACGGTATTGATTACATGAATTACTCCGTTAGACTGATGTACATCTGCGATGGTTACCCAAGATGTTCCACCTTTTTCATCCATAAGCATTACTTTTTTTCCTTTTAGCATAGCAGTTAGTTTCCCGCCGTTTACTGTGGTAAACATCGCTTTACCATTTCCGGCTTTAATAGCCTTTACGATGTCCATAGCTTTATAATCTCCCGCAAGTACGTGATAAGTCAGAATATGTTGTAGTGTCGCTTTGTTTTCTGGCATTACCAAAGTTTCAACAGTTCCTTTAGGTAATTTATTAAAAGCTTTGTTGGTTGGTGCAAAAACCGTAAAAGGTCCTTCGCCTTGTAAGGTAGTTACCAATTCTGCTGCCTTTACAGCTGCAACAAGGGTCGTGTGGTCCTTGGAGTTTAAAGCATTCTCCACAATATTTTTACTAGGATACATCGCAGCACCGCCAACCATTACTGTTTTTTCTTTTTTCATCATAGTATCTTGTGCAAATGAAGATGTTCCTGCCAAAATGGTCATTGAAAAAGCTACTACGGTTAAAATGTTTGATCGTTTCATTGTTATTTTTTTTTGTTATTGTTTACAAGCATATAAACGAGATCTATCTCAGTACGGTTTTTCCAAACAATATTTTTTAATATTTCTTTAACATTTAGGAGCTGATTGTTTAGCATTTCGAAAACAATTTTATGTATTTAAATAACTGAGAGTGAGTGGTGCATATCGTTAATTAGTTAAACGGTGGAGAAAGTGAGTTTAGTAAAATGGTATGAACAATTAATTTTTAGGCTTATTTATTTGCAATATCTTTAGCTTGTAACAAACTACTTAAACTTGTAAATGTATGAAGATACAGCTGATACGTAATGCCACCTTAAAGATTGAATATGCAGGAACAACAATACTGCTGGATCCTATGTTGTCGGCCAAAGGAGCGTTTGAATCGTTTGCCGGAATTCAAAAAAATCCTATTTCTGAATTGCCAGTGACAGTAGAAGAAGTCTTGGAAGGTATTGATCTAGTCTTAGTTACTCATACCCATGAAGATCATTTTGATGAAGTGGCTAAAGAAAGGTTACCCAAAGATATACCATTATTTTGTCAGCCCCCGGATCTTGCGAAAATGAAAAAATTCGGATTTACCAAAGCTGAAGAAATTGAAAGTGAGATAGTATGGAAGGAAATTACTATCACCCGTACCGGCGGAAAGCATGGTAGTGGAGAAATAGTAAAGCATATGGGCGCGGTTTCAGGCTTTGTGTTGCAAGCAGAAGGTGAGCCTACTTTGTATATTATCGGAGACAGCATTTGGGTAGATGAGGTAGAGCAGACCATTACCAATTATTCCCCTCAGGTGATTGTAACCAACTCAGGTGGCGCTTTTATTCCCGGTCATGAAAAGAATTTAATTCTAATGAATGAAGCAGATACGATGCAGGTTCTGAAAAAAGCCGGAGAGGCTCAGGTTATCGCAGTACATATGGAGGCTTTGGATCATTGTACAGTAACAAGGGCTTCGCTAAAAAAGATTTACGCTTTAGAAAATTTAAAGCTAGGTACCTTACACCTTCCTTTAGATGGAGAAATGCTTGAATTTTAATTGCTGTTAGACGATCATCCCTATAGAATATTTGTAAATTCTTAAGCATTCAATAGTACGAAGTTACATTCAGAAAATAAATAAAACCGTTCACGATACTTCGTAAACGGTTTTATTTCCTTGTTTTTATTAATTCTAGATTTTATTCAGCAGTGACAGTAGTATCACTATCCGAATTATTTTCAACGGTTTCCTTTTTTAAATAGGTGTCCAAAAACTTCAAAATTCTGCTGTAGGCTTCAATTTGATTTTCTTTTTTGACAAATCCGTGGCCTTCATCTTCAAATAATACATATTCTACGGGAACTCCGTTCTTTTTGACGCCTTCCACAATCTCGTCAGACTCGACTTTGAGTACTCTAGGGTCTTGAGCTCCTTGTAAAACGATGAGAGGTTTCTTCACTTTATCAGTATGAAAAAGTGGCGAAATTTTCTTTAAGCGAACAGAATCTGCGGTGTGTGGATTTCCAAGTTCCAGATACAAGGCTTCTTTGAAAGATTCCCACCAAGAAGGGATACTTTTTAAGGTACGCATCCAATTCGTCACTCCAAAAATATTGACACCGACTTCAAATTCATCGGGAGCATAGGTCAATGCGGCCATAGTCATATAGCCACCATAGGACCCACCAATAATTCCGATCTTTGAACCGTCGATAACCTCTTGTTGTGCTAACCAATCTTTACCTGCAATACAATCTTTTAAGTCCTTATCCCCGTGATTAAGATCGTCCATTTTATAAAAAGACTTGCCGTAACCACTACTACCTCGGTTATTTACAGCCAAAACAGCATACCCATGATTTACCAGATATTGAATAACAGAGCTATAGCCCTGCCTTGATTGTCCGCCGGGACCTCCATGAACCCAAACTAAGGCTGGTACTTTATTGGTGGCAGTAGCTTGCTTTGGTTGATAGTATATCGCCGGAATTTCTAATCCGTCAAAAGATTTGAAACGCACTACTTCTGATGGCACTAAATCTTCTGCGCTAATGTCTTTGTTCAACACATCAGTTAATTGAGTATATTCCTTTGTCTCTAAATTATAAGAATATACGTTAGAAGGTAAGTGGGTACCGGAAACACTTAAGAGTACCATGGATTCATCATCAGAGAAATCCACTCCCGTTACATTTTTATCTTTGAATGTAGGTAAGGTAAGTTCATTTCCCGAAGCTACATCGGTAATAGATAAAACGGTCTGTGCGTCTTCGTTGGTGTACATCACACTGTACTTGCCGTTATCAGTGAAATAGAAAGAGCGAATATCCCATTCCTTCTCTTTTACTTTTTCCTTTTCATTTGTCTCAAGGTTATAACGCATTAATACACTATACTCTCCTTCAGCATCTGTGGTGTAATATAAATATTTACTGTCTTTTGAGAAGTCTTGAGGGGTGTTAGCACTCAAAGAGTCATTAACCTTCACTTTTTTGTTAGTCGCTGTATTCAAAATAAACAAATCGCTATCATTAGTGTTGATAGTTTTTGTCAACGCAATAAACTTACGATCATCAGACATTCCGCCAAAATCCATACCTTCTTTATTTTCATAAATCCGTTTGGAGCTAAAGTCTTCAATATTCATTTCGTAATGATCCATATATTTAGGATCCCGTTCATTACTGGCGTAGAAAAAGCTAGTACCATCTTTTGCCCATCCTCTAAAAAGTGCACGTACATTTTTAAGAGGTGTCAGTGCTTTAGTAGAAGCGCTGTCTTTTACATACAATTTATAGATTTCATCCCCATTACCGTCCATGCGGAAAAGGATTCGCTCATCTTTGGGAAAATAAGATATACCATAAACTGAAGCACTATCCGACTGGGTGATCGGACGCAGCTCACCTCCTGATGAAGGTATCGTATACATATTATAAATTCCTGAACGATTACTCGTCATTAAGACTTTAGTCTTATCTGGAGAATAACTGTTAGCAAAAGCGTTTTCATTATCCATAAATTGCTCTATGGTATACTCTTTAATTTCTGTTGAAGTTTCTGCCAGATCACTTTTCTTCTCTTCTTTACAAGAAAATAAGAGAAGCAAGCAGATTCCAAGAATGTGCCATGTTTTCATATACTAATTATTTAATGGTTAAAACTTTTATCTCTTTAAAGGGAGAAAGTGAGATACTTTCCATGCGTTTTTGATAGGTTTTCCATTCGGTATTGAAAAAAGCATTTGTTTTTTGTAAAGCGTCTTCAACTGCTACTTTCGCATGATTTAAAAGTGTCTGCTCTGTTGAGGTTAGACCGTTTTGTCGACTGCTTACGTACCACTCAGCAGTTCCTAAACGTTGCATAACATTAACATCAGGATTTCGTGTGATACCTTGCCTTTTATCTTCTTTACCAATGAAAACAGCTATGATACTGTCAACTTTTTTAATGATTCCTTTGCTTGTTTCGATGTCCTTCTTGTAAGTTTTTTTATCCTCTTTCTGAAGTTTATTCTTATACTCGTTTGCGATTTTTTTGTTTTCAACCAATTGTTTCACTGCTTCGTAAGCGGCTTGACTATATTTCTCTAACGCTTTTGATGCATTGTACACCTCGTCAATATTGGATGTTGAAACTTCTAAGCGAGGATCGCTTTTAACTTTGATTTCACTTTTGCTAATGAGATCGCCATAATGAAGTTCTGTTCGATACGTACCGGGCTTAACGCGTACACCTCCGGGTTCGTTTTTTTGTTTTTCTATCGTTCTTGAAGGACGTGCTACACCTTTTTCATCCATCATCCATCGCATTTTGTAAAAACCTGTAGAGTCAGGAGTTTTTTGCTTCAAGGTCCTGATTAAACGATCTCCGTCATAAATTTTTAAGCTGATCGAATCCCATTTCACAGTACTTTCATCCTGCTCATCGGCTGTCTCATTATCATCAGTTTCTTCAGTGACCTTATCTGTTTCGGTTTCAGGTTTTTCTTCAACCTGAATAAAATAAGTAAAAGCTGCTCCATACTCTTTATTCTCACCATGATATACTGCGTCTGCACCAAAACGACTCCCGCTAGGTTGCTGGTAGGCTGCCTGATAGGCAACTGAAGGTTCAAAAAGATTCACTTTTTGATTAAGAAGAGAAGCATCCTTGGCTAAAGCTCTCAAAGGCTTGATATCATCTAATACCCAAGCTGCGCGACCAAATGTTCCAATAACCAAATCGTGCTCTCTGGGATGAATTACCAAATCCTTTACAGGAACCGTCGGAAATCCGTTAGTCCATTTGGTCCATGATTGTCCGGCATTAAGAGAGTAATATAATCCATCATCTGTTCCCAAAAACAACAGGTTTCTTTCTATAGGATCTTCCACAACACTTAATGCATAGCTTGCTACATCATTTTGATCAACCAGACGACTCCACGTTTTTCCGTAGTTGGTAGTTTTGTATACATACGGTGTATAATTAAATCTACGATAGTCATTTGCGACCAATAAAGCTTCACCTTTAGCCTTGTTTGAGGCTTTGATCTGTACGATCCAGCTTCCCTCGGGTAACTCTTTTAAATTTTTGCTAACATCTACCCAATTTTGGCCGCCATCCATGGTGGTATGCACGCGTCCATCATCGGTACCTACCCAAAGCATATCTTTTTCCAGCGGAGAAGGTTCGATAACGAGAATGGTAGTATGGTTTTCTGCTCCGGTAGCATCCAGAGTAAGTCCGCCACTTTCAGATTGTTTTTGTTTTTCAGGATCGTTGGTTGTAAGGTCTGGTGATATCACCGTCCATGTCAATCCTTTATCAGTACTTTTATGAACAAACTGACTTCCAAAATAAAGAGTTTTGCTGTCAAAGGGATCACTGTTGATAGCTGCGTTCCAGTTAAAACGAAGTTTCGTATCTGCATCTGGATGGGTTGGACGTACGGTATAGTTATTTCCGGTCATCCAGTCGTATCTACTTACAAACCCTTGCTGACTCATGGACCAACCATAGCGGCTATCATCACGATCGGGTACTACATCAAATCCATCGCCAAAAGATATTTCCTGCCAATAGGAATTGCGAATTCCTTGGGACTTCCACACATATGCAGGACCTCTCCAACTTCCGTTATCCTGCATACCACCGTACACATTATAAGGAAATTCATTGTCCACATTGATATGATAAAACTGAGCTACCGGTAAATTACCGATAAAGCGCCAGGATGCTCCGCCGTCACGTGTGATATTAAGTCCACCATCGTTACCGTCGATCATATAGGAGCCATCGGTAGGATGTATCCACCAAGCATGATGATCAGGATGAACCCCGTTATCCACTCCGTAAGCCGGCATTAACTGTGTGAAGTTTTTACCACCATCTTCAGAAACATTTACATACGTAAAGACAGAATAGACTCTATTTTCATTTTGAGGATCTACAAAAATATCTGAGTAATAAAAAGGGCGATTCCCTATATCTTTTTTATCATTGATCATCTTCCAAGTGAACCCACCGTCAAATGATTTATATAAAGCGTTTTTCTTAGCTTCTACCAAGGCGTAGACAATATTCGGTTTACTAGGTGCTATAGCTAGTCCAATTCTACCCAAATTACCTTTGGGCAGCCCGTCTTTTTCGGTACGTTCACTCCATGTTTTTCCGCCATCATGCGTAATAAAGATTCCGGAACCTTCTCCACCTGAATTAAAAAACCATGGATCTCTCTTATGTTCCCATAGTGCTGCGATTAGTTTATTTGGATTTTTTGGATCCATAACTAAATCAGCCGCACCTGTTTTATTATTCGCGTACAATATTTTATTCCAGGTTTCACCACCATCGGTAGTTTTAAAAACTCCGCGTTCAGGATGTTCACCCCAAGGAGAACCTATGGCCGCAGCATATACAACATTTGGATTTGTAGGATCTATAACGATACGGTGGATATGTCTAGTCTTTTGAAGCCCCATAGCTTTCCAACTTTTTCCGCCATCCAGCGAGCGATAGATACCGTATCCACCGTTCAAACTATTTCTCGGATTTCCTTCACCCGTTCCTACCCAGATTACAGAGGGATTCGATTGTTGTACCGCGACTGCTCCTATAGATGCCGTTATCTCGTTATCAAAGATTGGTTCCCATTTAATACCTCCTGAAGTAGATTTCCATAAACCACCAGAGGCAGTTCCTGCATATATGATATTTGGATCAGAGGTTACTACATCAATAGTAGTTACCCGTCCACTCATACCACCTGGACCGATATTACGAGGTTTGATTTCGTTTAAAATTTCATTTGTAAGAGTTTGTGAATAGGTCAGAAATGAGATACTCACTAAAAAAAGAAAAAGTGTTTTTTTCATGTTGAGATACATACTTTAAAATGCTGTTGAAATGTTTTTTTGAGGTGTAGTTGAAGCTGATGCGCTATTTTGATAAATAAGACTAAACATTTATATATATCTAAGAATATTGAGATATACTTTAGTCGTTGGATTTTATAAAAAACAGCCATCATGCTTACGCTAAATAAGCTTATAAAGTTAAGGAAATCTTAATGTAGTATTCTTAAAGCTATGTTAAGAAGCACGGTTACAACTTTACAGCGACCTACAAATTTTATTATTTTATAACATCGAGCAGTTTAAAATCTTTGTTTACTTTGATAGCGATCATTTTTCCGGTTTGAAGATTGAACATTTTCCATCGAAAACCGTAGGTAGTTTCAAAAATATCTGATCTGGCCATAGCCTTGAAGTCAATTCCATCAATATTGGCCATAACTTGGTTCACCATCATGTCAATGCCACGCTGTTGTACTTCTTCATCACTCAGCTTACGATCTCTCGGATTTTGAATGTGGTGAGTTAAAGGATAATCGCAGACACTATTGGATGCTGTATAGGCATCAGCATTTGTAAAAATGCTTGTTAATACAAGGAATAGGGTTGAGAGTAGTAGGCAATGTTTCATAACTAGTGTTAAATGTAATTGCTTACTAAGTTGCAAACAATTACGGTTGTAAATTTATAACCATATGTTGTAAGTGTTTAGTGCTTCAATTAAATCCCCAAAAGCACTGAGTTTTTTATAATAACGCTACTAAAATTAAAATGTTATACTTCTAAGGTACATTTTTAAATTGGACTAGTCAAATATTAGACCTATTTACTTATTATACAACGCAGTACCTGCTGAAAAATATTTGTCTCCCTCAACCCAAAAAGGAGTAGTAGGATTGTTAGCTATTTTACGAGATGCCAGTACATAGGATTGGAAAAATTTGAACAAATATTCGTAATCCAAAGTGTCAGGATTATCGGTTACCTGATGATAATACTTAGTTATTTCTTCGTCAAATGCAGTGAAACCCATGCTAAATGTTGGAGCAGGGATACCTTTGGCAGCAAAATGTACATTGTCAGAGCGATCAAACAAGCCTTGCTCGGGCGCAGGATCATCAATTGCTTTTAATCCAAATGCAGTTGCAGCATCTTTAATATCTTGTGCTGCAGTAGTACGTTCCAGTCCTATAATAGTTGCCAGCGTAGTATCATTGTATCCTCCATTGTCGCTATTGAAACAATATACCATTTGTTTAAGAGGCAACACAGGGTGCTCCACATACCATTGACTCCCTAACAATCCTTTTTCTTCACCCGTAAATAAGATGAATAGAGCAGATCGTTTCGTCGGATATTTTGCTATATTTTTAGCAGAAGCCAATACAGTCACACTACCTACCGCATTATCACGGGCGCCGTTATAAATAGAGTCATTATCAACAGCTTTGCCTATTCCCACATGATCATAATGTGCGGAGTAAATAATGTATTCATTTTTAAGTTTTGGATCGGTTCCTTCAACTATACCGACTACGTTTTGAGATTGAACAGTACTCTTGGTTATTCCTTCTATAGTAAATGTACCTTCTAAATTTTTAGCATCTTTAAAAAGTGTGTTTATTGTATTCGTAGCTATGCGCACCCAACTGTGTGCAAAGGGTTCTTCTTCATCGTCATCAATGGTTAGTTTATCTGTGTTTAAGTAGTGAGAAAGATTGTCCCAAACATTTTGATCGGTATCCATAATCTCGATCAAACCTTTGGCTCCCTTGGATTTGGCTAATGTTCTTTTCTTTTTAAGTAGGGCAAAAGCACTTCTCGGATCTGTTTTTTCTGGACTGCCCGCAATGGCAATAATAATTTTGCCATTAACGTCTTTTTTATCGTAATCTGTTTCTAAGCCGTGGTTTACAAAGACCATTTCGCCGGTATAGGCAATATTCTTTTTGGTAACGGGCAATAAATTAGACGAACTTACAGTGCCAATAGCAAAAGTTGTATTTGTCGGGGTGGATATTTTTGTCAATGCTACCGGTTGCATATAGCTATTGTTTAATTTGGGAGCTGTTGCAACACCATATCCTCTGAACATAGTAGCTAAATATTGAGCGGCAATTTTATTTTCTGCTGATCCTGTAGCACGACCCTTTAACTCATCAGAAGCTAAAAAATAAATATGACCTTCAATTTCACTTTGTGTAATAGTCTCCTTGACCGTTTCGATGTCAGATTGGGCATAAGAGGGAAGTGCTGAAAGAAAGAGAACAAGTAACAAAGAGATATACTTCATGGTGTGAAAGTTTTTTATAATAATTACGTCAAATAGCTCAAGCTATCGACTAGATCTTTCAAATATAAAAAATCTTTTAACAATTCTGGGGAATGGGAGTTTATGGTTGTAGGATTCAACAAATGTTAATTGACTATTAAGGTATCGCTATACGGTGCTATTGTTTTTAAATTGTAGTAAATTTATGTAATGAAGAAGACACAGGAAATATATAAAAAGGGCTTTTCTTTTCAACCTTATCAAGCGCCGGATCAATCTCCTTTTGATAAGCTTTTTGAAATTTTTCAGGAACTGATTACGCATACTTCAGGTGATCTGGATGAGGCTTTGGATTGGCTTAAGGAACTGGACAAAGAATATAATCTTACCACAGACGACTATACTCTGGATGATTTTGTAGAAGATCTGAAAAAAAAAGGGTACATACGAGAAGAAATTAAACCTGATGGTAAAGGAGGTATGGCTATTACTGCCAAAACTGAGCAAGCAATACGTAAAAGAGCATTAGATCAGATTTTCGGTAAGATAAAAAGAAGCGGATCAGGGAATCATGCTACAAAATATACAGGTAGAGGAGATGAGCACGCGGGAGAATTTAGAAACTATCAATATGGAGATGCGTTAGAACATATATCAATCACTGAAAGTCTTAAAAACGCACAGATTAACCATGGGATGGACGAACTGAAGTTGACTGAGGATGATCTTATCGTAAAAGAAACGCAATACAAAGCACAGATGAGTACTGTGTTAATGATTGATATTAGCCATAGTATGATTTTATATGGCGAAGATCGAATCACGCCGGCAAAGAAGGTGGCTATGGCACTTGCAGAATTAATTACCACGCGATATCCAAAAGACACCTTGGATATTCTTGTGTTTGGGAATGATGCCTGGCCTATTGCTATTAAAGACTTACCCTATTTGCAAGTAGGACCTTACCATACCAATACGGTTGCAGGGTTGGAATTGGCAATGGACATGCTACGTCGTAAGCGTAATACCAATAAACAAATATTTATGATTACCGATGGGAAACCAAGTTGCTTGAGATTGCCTGATGGACACTACTATAAAAATAGTAACGGATTGGATCGTCACATTGTAAACAAGTGCTATATGATGGCGCAGCAAGCTCGAAAACTTCATATTCCTATAACTACCTTTATGATTGCACAAGATCCGTATTTGATGCAATTTATTAGAGAGTTTACCTATGCAAATCAAGGAAAAGCATTCTTTACTGGATTGCAAGGGTTAGGCGAAATGATATTTGAAGATTACGAAAACAACCGAAAGAAAAGAATCCGCAGATAGTCTGCTAATTACTAAAACAAGAGCAAGAAACACATAATTAAAAGCATTACTACACTACATATATGATGAACATAGCGAACTTAACTACTTTAGGAGCTTTAAAAGCTGAAGGATATCAAAGTTTATCTATAAAAGATGAATTGCGAAAAAATTTAATCAAAAAATTACAAAACAAAGAAGAGACGTTTGAAGGTATCCACGGATATGAAAATACCGTAATCCCCGAATTGGAACGTGCAATTCTTTCCCGACATAATATTAATCTCTTGGGACTAAGAGGACAGGCCAAAACCAGATTAGCGCGTCAAATGATCAATCTTTTGGACGAGTATATTCCCGTAGTGGCGGGATCAGAGATTAATGATGATCCTTTCAATCCCATTTCGCGTTTTGCCACAACTTTAATCGAGGAGAAAGGGGATGAGACTCCGATTACCTGGCTACACAGAACTGACCGCTTTGCAGAAAAACTTGCAACGCCCGATGTGACAGTAGCCGATATCATTGGCGATGTGGATCCAATAAAGGCAGCAAATCTAAAACTGAGTTATGCAGATGATCGGGTAATACACTTTGGTATGATTCCGAGAGCGAATCGCTGTATTTTTGTGATTAATGAGTTGCCTGATTTACAGGCGCGTATACAAGTGGCCTTATTTAATATTTTACAAGAAGGAGATATCCAAATACGAGGGTTCAAATTACGATTACCATTGGATATGCAATTTGTATTTACCGCGAACCCTGAGGACTATACCAACAGAGGTAGTATTGTTACGCCATTAAAAGACAGGATAGGATCCCAAATACTTACGCATTATCCTGAAACAATTGCGATCGCAAAGACTATTACACAGCAAGAAGCTGGGTCAGACAAGAGACAAAAAGAATTAGTGCATGTGCCTGAATTAGCCAAAGATTTATTAGAACAGATAGGTTTTGAAGCGCGAGAAAGCGAGTATATTGATCCTAAGAGTGGAGTGAGTGCGCGTATGAGTATCACAGCCTACGAAAATTTACTAAGTACGGCAGAGTATCGTGCCTTAGGATCAGGTGATGAGCGCACCTTGTTACGAGTAAGTGATTTTATGGGAATTGTACCGGCCATTACAGGAAAAGTTGAGTTGGTATATGAAGGTGAACAGGAGGGAGCCGATGTCGTTGCGCAGACGTTAATATCTAATGCTATAAAAACGCTTTTTCCTGATTACTTTCCAAAAATTGAAAAATTAGAGAAAGAGGGTGAAGGGAGTCCTTATCAACAGCTGATAGATTGGTTTTTTGAAGAAAGTGGTTTTGAATTGCTAGACGATGTATCTGATCAAGAGTATAAAGCCAAACTCGATGCTGTTATACCTTTAAAGCAGTTGTTACAAAAATATCATCCTGATGTAGCTCAAAATGATAGTTATTTTCTAAAAGAATTTCTATTGTGGGGGCTGGTTGAATATAAAAAATTAAGTAAATATCGTCTTTCTGAAGGGTTTAGATTCAAAGATGTATACGGCGGTTATATCAGTGGATTATAAAGAATCAAGTAGTCTTTCTTATATAATTACCACCAGGTTATAAAAATTTTCTGATACTGATCCTCTTTGGTTTTTATCCAAACCATAGGGGATTTTTTTTGCTCACAAGCCTGCTCAATTTGAGATAAAATTTCTACGAAAGAAATCCAGGTTGTTCCATGAGCGGGATTAATGATCCACTCTTTTTTCAGCGGAAGATGATATACTGCATCTTGATCAAACTGGTTTTTAAAATCATGAAACGAGGTCCAAAATCCTGCAATTGGTGGTTTTCTTTCTTCAAAAATGGCTGAAGCTTTCATATGCAGCGGTAGATATAGTTGTGTGAGAAAACATACACGCTGTTCAAAATTCTGGGAACTCAAATTTAGGGATGCCAAAATTTTTTCAGTTTCTTCGTTATATAGAAGGGGCAATTGCTTTTTGAGTAATTTATTAGACTTTAGATCGTAACTATCTTTACGATTTGGACCGATCCACCCGGTTTCATGTGATGCTGCGATCGTAGGATCATAAATGTAAAATTTATAGACCAATTCGATATGCAAAAAGGATTGTGTTGCTATATTTTTAACTAAGAAATCTAATTCGCCAATGGTTTGTTTTTCTTTAAAAACCTGGATACCGCTTCGTAGTAATTCAAAGGCTGAATGCGTTTTGATGTAGTATTCAAAAAAGTGTTCAACACGTTTGCCCAGTACTTCATTTGGATGTATATGAATATGTTTTTTTAACGCTTCTTCAGAGGGTAGTACATCTTGCTGTACAATGAATGGATCAAATGTATTGGGTATATACTCCAACAAACTTGGGGTGTTCAAAAAACCTGAATACTGTGATTGTAAGTCTGTCAACACCTAAGATTCTTTTTCAGTTAAATTTCCGTCAGGATATAGCGCAAAGCGTCCTTTTTCGGCTGCATGTACATGATCATATTTTGGCCAGGGCCACCCACCAAAATCAGTTTTTTGATAGGTTGTGATGGCTTCAGAAATTTCAGCTCGGGTATTCATTACAAAAGGTCCTTGTTGCACGACCGGCTCGTTGATTGGATTGCCTTGCAGAAGTAAAAAATGACTTTCGATAGCTCCGTTAACTAAGGTGAGCGGAACGGAAGGATTGGTTATGATACGATGTCCTGCCGGAATGGTAAATCCTTCTGTCACTAGTTCGCCTCCTTTAAAGAAATACAACGATTGCGAAGTTGACTGACTCGTGGTGGGTAAGGTGAACGTTGCACCGGGTTCCATGACTACCGTCCAAATCGCAACATTATTGTTGGGGTCTGAAGCCCAGGAATCAGGCGCGCTATCAGGTGCTGTTACACCGTTCAGTGTTCCTGCTATTAAAGTTACCGTAGTTTTAAGTCCGTTAGTATCTTGTTTGGTAACTATCGGAATATCTTCATGCCATAACATTTTAAAATGTGGCGCAACAAATTTGGATTTTTTCGGGAGGTTCAGCCAAATCTGAAAAAGTAAAAAAGGATTTTTATCGTTTTTATTAAGAAGAGGAAACATTTCTGAATGCTGTACACCACTCCCTGCGGTCATCCACTGTACATCTCCATTACCGAACCTGCCCGCAGCACCTAATGAATCTGAATGATCCACTAAACCTTTTTGCACGATGGTCACCGTCTCAAAACCCCGATGTGGATGCGCAGGAAAACCAGGTACGCTAGTACCGTGATACATTCTGAATCCGTCCTTTTCTATAAAATCCTGCCCAAGATTTCTTCCTTGCAAAGATGCATCCGGCCCCAATTGATCGTTACCTGCAGGATATAAATCTTCGTGATAAGCACAAAAGAGAAAGGGATCACTTGTTTCCCAAGGGAATCCAAGGGGTTTTATTTTTTGAATGGCATCCATATATTTAATATTTTGAACCGGACTGTATCTTTTTTGAAGACTTTATAATAAAGTCTCGTATGTCTTGATTTGCCTTAATGAGATCTTCGTTACGCAAATACATCATATGACCGCTGCGATACCCTTTGAAATCTAAGCGTTTGCCAAGCTTGCGGTTTGCATTGAGCTGCCACATCACATATTTCGCATTAAAATAAGTGGTAGCACCATCAAAATATCCCGATTGAATCATGGTGTGCAAATTTGGATTCATAGTCATAGCGCTACGCAGGGCTTCGCCGGAATTATTATTACTGCGATCCCAAGGATGAACCGGTCCAAACATATTATACTTCAAGTCTGTTTTAAATTTCAGTTCTTCTCCGATATAGTAGTTGATGGCAGGGGTAAAGGCATGTAGCCAGGCCGTGAGCTCACTATTGTAATCAGGTCGCTCTCCAGCTTCTTTTACATCCATACCTTTATAACGCGAATCCAAACGTCCTACGGTATAGCCATGACTAGTGCGTAATAATTCTTTCCAGAAAAATGCTTTGGGTACTTCTAGATTATGTTGGTCGATCACAGTTTTGGATATTCCTGAGTAATACGCCATGGAGTCAATGATGAACTTGCGATCTTTCTCAGATAAAGTACCTCCTTTTACCAGAGCAGGGATTAATGTATGGATAGTATACTGTTCGGCTTTGGGCAGCACTTCTAAGAGATCCTTTTGTTGCAAGGCAGGTGGTAGTTTTTTATGATACCAGGCTGCTGCTGTATAATAAGGCAAGCGGTTGGCTACTTCTATCGGGCCATCAAATTCGAAACCAATTTCGGTAGGGGAAACCAGAATGACTCCATTGAGATACATCCATTGTTTTTGTTGTAGCGCCAATGCTAATCCGGATACTCTCGTAGTTCCATAGCTTTCACCAATCAAATATTTTGGAGAACGCCATCTGTTGTTTCTGGTTACAAAGGTATTTACCCACTCTGACAGGTATTCGATATCTGCATTTACCCCAAAAAAGAATTTTTTCTCCGGCATCTTGCCATCTTTGTCCGGAATCATTCGGGAGTAGCCTGTATTCACCGGGTTTACGAAGACAATATCGGCAACATCTAATACCGAATTCGGATTGTCCTTGATTCCATAGGGTTGAATGGGAAAACCTTCGGAATCAATTTTTAAAATTCTGGGACCGGTATAAGCAATGTGCATCCATACCGAGGCTGATCCCGGGCCACCGTTAAACGAAATTAATAAAGGCCTGTTCTCATCGTTCTTTATATCACTACGTTTATAATAGGTGTAGAAAAGGGAAGCAATGGGATTTCCTTGGTCATTCCACACGGGTTGAAAACCTGTGGTTGCGGTGTAAGGAATAGATTTTCCTTTAATTTGAACTGTATGACTGGTGTTAACTAAGGTATCTAATGGAACGCTCACCTGCTGACTATGAGCAAAAGCAATACTACAAAATATACCGAGGTGTATACAAAAATGGCGTAATGTGAAATTCATATGAAAACGATGCTTTATAATTGAGATTTATTAAGATAGGTAGCTTTTTCAAAGTCCATAATATTTATAGACAGTATAGGAACCTCGGGAAATATTGACTGTAAAGTTTGCACTACACTCTTGGATAATTTTTTCTTTTGCTCTTGGGTTCTACCTTCCATGATATAAGCAAAAACATGGATAAAATCATTGGTTGTGTTGCCAACGGTATAATCATCAAAGCTTCGTATACGCACTTTTATATCACCCGGAGTAAAAAGTTGCGTCGCTTCTGCAGTGTCATATACAGCTTGAATGATCTGTTGAGGTTCTTTGAGTTTTACGATGTTCGAGGAGCATTCAATTACAAAGTGTGGCATGATGGGATCGTATATTTATAGTAAGTGTTAATTTAAATGATCAGTTAAAAATACGAAGTATCTATGGAATAGCATTAGTAAATTATGGTTTGCTGTATGAAAGGTTTGGATGCAATTCGTGTGGAGAAGTATGTAAGGTATTTAACTCCTTGATTCTATTAAAATATATGTGAAAGTATCTTGACTGTGCCGTTTAAAATTGCTTGGTACGTTACTGATGAGGTATGCAATATCAAGATTACATTTATGATGTATGCAAAGAGAGTGATTTGTATGAAGTTAAGATATTTAGGTATCTTGAGGGTTCAACCAACACAAAGAAGATATGGTAAAAACAATCTTACTTATCGCAGGCGTTATCTTATTAGGCTACGGAATATACACTGTAATTACTCCCGAAGCATCCGTATCTATAGGAGGATTTAGCATAGAGGCACAGGACAATACCAATGCGTATATCAGTATTGGTTTAGGGATTCTAGCGTTACTTGCCAGCGTGATCGTAAGTAAAAAGGCGTAAACAACGCCTTTTTACTAATTGATTGGTTACTTTATATTAAAAGCGTTCTGGGAAATGTTTCTCTAACACTTTCATCAACACTTCGGATGTTAAGGGTTTGTTTTCAAAATGGTCGATAATACCGTTTTCTTGAGCACGTGCGCGATCATCCGGACTAGAAGAGGTAGTAAGCATGGTAACCACAATTCCTGCTTTAAATTCTTCGTCAAGTTTGTCATATTCTTCCAGAAACTCCCATCCGTTCATTCCCGGCATGTTAATATCTAAGAATATTAAATCCGGATTAGGATATTGATCCTCTTCTAAGGTGGTTAAATATTCTAAAGCACTTTCGCCGGAAAGCTTAGCGACAATAGATTTAGTGACATTACATTTTTTAATCACGCGTTTATGTACGAAGTTGTCTGCTTCAGAATCGTCTATAAGTAGTATTTTATTTAACTGTTCTTTCATGTCTTGGAGGTTGTTTAATTTAGGGTTGTAAATCTTTTTTGAAAGTAAATCTAAAAACGGAGCCTATTCCCAGCTCAGACTCGGCTTTGATTGTACCTTCGTGGAGTTCAACTATCTTTTTACAAAAAGAGAGTCCGATACCCTTACCTTCATATTGTGAGGTACTGTGGAGGCGGGTAAACATTTCGAATATTTTATTGATATGCGCCGGTTTGATGCCGATACCGTTATCATGTATTTCGAAGATATGATACATTTGATCTTCGGTATACTTAATTTCAATAGTTGGTTGTCTATCCTTGGGAATAAACTTAATTGCATTGGAGATTAAATTAGAAAATAATTGCTTAATTTCTATCTCATACCCATTTACCGTTGGAAGTTTAGGTAGTTTGAGCTGTGCATCACTAGCGTCCAGCAAACTAGTATAATCAATGACAATATCGTTGAGAATTATATTGAGATCCACCGCCTCTATTTTGCCGGACCGACCGATTCTACTATAGTTTAACAGCCCTGTAATTAAGTTTTTCATACGCTCTGTAGCGCCGTAGATGAAGTTAAAGTATCCAGAAGCTTCTTCATCCAGCTTGTCCCCATAATCTTCTTCAAAAATCGTAATAAAATTATCTACGGTTCGCAAGGGCTCTTGCAAATCATGAGATGCGATATAGGCGAATTGATTGAGTTCCTTATTTTTATCTTGTAGACGATCAATGAGTGTTTTATTAATTGCGACTTGCACTTCTCTTAATCGTATCTCTTCATTTTTTGCATCGACACTTTGTTTCAGGGATTCATTGTTGTTCTTTAATTTTTCAATCAACGGACGTAGTTGATTGCGAATACGTAGCAGGTTTAAAATCATATAGCCCAAACATGCAATAAGCAAGGCGATCGCTAAATAATAAGTGTATTGTTGCGTTTGTTTACGTTCTTCAAAGAGGGTGTCCTGATCTTTTAGGATATTTTGAATTACGGTATTGATTTCTCGCATCAAATATTGACCACGATCTGTATTTACAATATTGAGCGCAGTATCATCATTACCTGCTTTTTGAGCATCGATGGTCCGCTCAAGAATATCCAGTTTTAGATACAGCAGCGAATCTAATTTCTTAATGTTGGCTTGTTGTGCCGGATTGTAAGCAGTTTCGGCTTTGAGTTCTTCAATTTGGTCATCCAGTTGATTCGTAGCTTTATTATACGGATTATTATAGGAGGTTTCGTTGGTTAATAAATATCCCCGTTGTCCTCTTTCAGCATCTTTAATAAAAGAATGTAAACGTTCAGTTTTATGTTTTACGTCTACGGTATGTACTAACCAATTTTGAGAATTTTTAATAGCAGCTACCAGAAAAAATATTCCTGCAACGATTAGAATTAAGATAAATAAACTGACATAAATTGATTTAAGAATAGAAACACCATCATTGTTTTGATCCATAGTTTGGGAATAGTCTTAAAATTGATTTTTGCATGGTTTTTAATATGGTATCCTCGTCTGCATCCTCACGACTACTATCAAACTCTCTTAAAAAAGACGCGACTTCATCCAGGGCAGCATCTTTCTTACGTTGATAATCTAATTTTTTCAATTGTTCTTGCTTTTCTATATATAGCTTTTCTAACACCGGACGTAGCTTCTCGGGGAGTTCATTGATAGGGTCTTTTAGAAAAAAACCAGAGGCACCTTCCATTAACAATTGCGCAACCTTTTCATCATTATTCAAACTGCCTGAAATGATCAAAATGATAAGATTCGGATCATGATCCTTGACCATTCGTATGACATCAAAACCATTAAAACCGCTAAGGCTAAAATCACTGATGATAAAGTCGGGCATATATTTCTTTAATGCATTGGTTAATGCCAATTCACTATCGGCAAATCTTATTTCTGCATTATCACATAGCTTGTTAAGTTGTCTCTGAATTAAAAAAGAATCAGAAACCAAATCTTCTACTACCAAAAATTTTAATGAACTAGGTAACATAGTTAAATGGATAAGTGAACAACAAAAGTAGAAAAAATACTATAGATAGGCCCCCTGAAAGCCTAGGTGTAAGCACTGGTTTGGCTTAGGTACACTGAGAGTCAATGTAAAAGGGTGTATTAAACATTTGTTAAAGTACTTTAAACTATCAAATACAGCGTATTCAATTGTATCGAATGCTAAAATATAAGACCAAAAATAGCCAGAATTATACATAACAGCGCAACCACAATTGTAGCGTAGAGTAGCTTAGAATGAGTTCTTGTTTTAAGCATGGCATTAAGAGTTATTTGTGTGTATTACAAATCTACTCTTAAAAATTAAGGTATAATGTTAAAACTCTTAACGTTATTACGTAATTCTTTAGCAGTTTGCACTTATTTACGTAAGATAAACAACTGCAGACTTGTTATTTACTAGGATAATCGATTGATTATAGATGATTTGAATTAGTCAACATCATATACAAGCTTCATCGTGATGGATGCAGTTTTTTCTTTATCAGCCGTATTAAAAGTACCTCCCCATGAATACGCTTCGGTAGAGTTTTGACCTGTTATCTGAAAAACTCCCATTCGTGCTGATTTCAACTGACCTAAACTGCTACCGGAGTTCTCTGCGATTTTTTCTGCACGTAGTCGGGCATCTTCTGTTGCTTTTGAGATCATTTCAATTTTAAGATCTGCGAGTTGTGTGTAGTAGTATCTGGGAGCTTCAGAATATAACTGAACGCCTTGATTAAGTAATTCGGTTACTTCACGCGAAACGAGTTCGATTTTAGCAACCTCCTTGGATTTGATTTCGATAGCTTGTGAAAGGTGATATCCATCAAATTCTTCCCCGATATAATTTCCGTTAGCGGCGTATTTTGTACGTGTTTTGCGTGTTGTTTTCACAGCACTAAAGACTAAGTCATCTTTACTTACTCCTTTCGATATTAAATACTCCTGAATGGTTTTTTTGTCCGAATCCAGCGTCAGGTAGGCTTGTTTTAAATCTATGTTTTGTGCTTCAAACCGTCCTTCCCAAACAATAAGATCGGAGCTAAAATTAGCTTTTCCTAATCCGGTTACTAATACTTCTCCATCTTTATTATTTCTGTCGACATAGGCTTTTCCCAAAACCAATGCTGCAACGACGATGGCAGCGGCAAAAATAATAGCGGTAACTTGCTTTTTCATTGACTCCTGTTTTATAACGAATCACAAGGTACTTATATTTTTGCTCGCATTTACCAAGGGACTCATATTATAAGGTGTGCAATGCCTTCCATGAACTTTAGGATTTACCTGTAGGCTTCAGTAAGAGTTCGTTGACGTTAACACTATCGGGTTGTTGTACTGCGTACACGACAGCTTCGGCAATTGCGGTGGCATCCATTTTTGGCTCATCTCCGCCGTAATCCTTATCTTCTAACAGCTCCTGATCGGTGATGTCCTCTCGCAGGTCTGTATCCACCGTTCCCGGTTCGATGGCAGTAATCCGGATATTGAATTCGGGAGATAATTCCATACGTAAAGCTCTCGACAATGCAATCAACGCTGCTTTTGAAGCTCCATACACTGCACCTCCTTCATACAATTCTTTACCATCTACCGAGGCAATATTGATAATATGCCCTTTGTTTTGCTTTTTCATTGATGGAAGCACTTCGTAGATACATCGCAGCACGCCTTTGACATTCACATCAATCGTATCAAGCCACTCGTCCAGATGCCTGTTCTTTATATACGTTAAGGGCATGATACCTGCAGAATTGACTAAGATATCAATATGGTCGTAGGTCTTGTAAATTTCTTTAAAAGCTTGAGAAACGCTATCGGTACTGCTTACGTCCATCGTAACGACACTACTTTTATGGGGTAAGCTTTTGCTTATCTCTTTTAGGGTTTCGGTACTTCGGCTGGCTAAAACTACAGTACATTCTTGTTGCGATAATTCTTTTGCAATAGCTTTGCCAATACCGCTACTGGCGCCTGTGACTACCGCAATTTTATTCTTAAGATTCATATTGTTTTTACTTAAAAATACAACTATTACAGAGGTCCATAATACGAATGTTTTCAGTTTATCATTAGATTAACGTAGTCGCGTTGAATTTTAAGATTTGCTAACAATTATGTGGATATATAGGATGTTGTTTCTACACCTGAGCTCAAAGAATTGAAACCTCAAGAACGATAAAGCCTTTCATTACTTGCAAACAATAATCTACGATTTTAAGGCTTTTAATGCATCGAGTATTTCAGAAGGTTCTGCTCTGTTTCTATATTCGGCATCCAAAAAAGCGTAGGTGATCTTACCGTAAGGAGCAATGACATAGGTTGCCGCTAAGGGTAACTCATTACTTGCGTCCCCATTGAAACCATGTAAATCAAAACCTCTTTGATAGCTCTCTGCCAGTTCGGGAATCAACTCGAAAATAATTCCGTAGGCACGTCCTATGGTATTCCCTACATCACTGAGTACTTCAAAACTTAATTGATGCTTTTCTGTTGTGGACATTGATTTATCGGGTATTTCGGGAGTTAAGGCAATTAAACTTGCGCCTTCCGCTTTAAAATCAGGTAGTGCTTGCTGTAACGCTCGTAAGGTCATATTACAATAAGGACACCATCCGCCACGATACCAAGTGAGTACGACCGGACCTTTTTGTAAATACTCTGAAAGTGTAACCGATGTCCCAACTGCATTGTTAAGCGTAAAATCAGGTGCCTGATCTCCCACTTTTTTTGCATTTTGGTAGATAGCGCTCTTTTCTACAGCTTCAATACCTTCGCTATATAAGGATTTGACATCTTCGGAAGCTTTAGCGTTAAAGGATGCTTTGGTAGCATCTAATTGTTCTTGTAATGAGGAAGTCTCTTTCATAATTTAGATTTTTTTGTGATAGCAAACTATAACGCACTAACTTATTTTTTGAAAGTTAGTGCGTATCTATATTTCTTAAATTTATTTTACAATAAGAGTATACTCCGGTGTTGGATTAAGCGGGCAAAAGTATACATATTCACCTTTACGCAACGTTACTTCTTTTGAGGTAGAGGTTTCTCCGTCGACAATGGTTTTTTGAACATATGCGTTTTGAATATGATTTGCCTGATCTGTTTTACCTTTTGGTGCAAGGACAAAACCTAGTGCATGATCTACCCCTTGATTAGAAACTTCAAAAACATAAGTACCTTCGTTTAGGGTGAGTGTTTTTGTTTCAAATTCACCTTCAGTTTGTACGAGCTTGATGGTTTTTACTTCTTGCGCAAGTGCTTGTCCGCTAACCAATGTTACTACTAAAAATAAGACTGCTGTTACTAAATTTCTCATGATGTTTAATTTGAATTGTTATGGATTAAAGTTGTTTTTCTAAAGCCGGTGCCAAAGGAAAATCCACGGCAAAATCGGTTAGATTATGTATGTAGTTACTGATTATTTTATCACCTACGACAAAGATGACATCGATGAGATTCGCTTCGGTATATCCTGCGGCGAAAAAGGCTTCTTTGGATGCTTCTGTTGCTTTACCACGGTTTTCTACCACTGAAGCTGTGAACTTTACTAAGGCATCTAGTTTTGAGTCAAACGAAGCAGCACCTTGTCTGAGTTCCAAAATCTGGTCCTCGTTAAATCCGTTAAGTTTACCTAGTGCGGTGTGAGCCGATTGGCAATAGCGACATTCATTTATTTGACTCGTTACCAAATTGATAACCTCACGTTCTTTTGCTTTTAGCGTAGACTTACGATTTTGCAGTGCCAAGTAGTCCCCGAGAGCGGTTTCATTTTTAGCATAATAAGCGTAGAGGTTAGGGACAAAGCCCAATCCTTTTTCCAAGTTGGTAAAAATCGCCTGATTCGTTTCGGATACTTGTTCTTTTGTGGGTATTGAAAATGTTTTCATGTTATGTTATTTTAAAATTAGTAATGTTTAGAAAATGAGAAATAGTACAGATTCCTGATAATATGATCGGGGGATGTCTAAATAAACATTCCGCTTTTTGTACAGTAATAATCGGCAACATGTTGTTGATCACAGTACTTTAAATCAAGTATTGGTAAGGGTTGTTGCTTTTCTCTCTTTGATAAGAAGACTTCGGTTTTAATTACAACCGAATCTATAGTGGTTTTGATATTCATACGTTCTGTTCTTTTATATTATGAGTACAAAGATCTTCTAAAAGAACAGGGGAGGAGTAGGCAGAATTTCCTAAGGTGTTGTCAATTTGTCCTGAAACGTATTTTTTTTGAAGTCTGAAGGGGAAGAACCTTCATTTTTTTTGAAGAAACGGCTAAAGGATTGGATATCCTCATAGCCAAGATCATAGGCAATTTCTTTTATAGAGTGATCGGTATAACGAAGCAGACGTCTAGCTTCTAGCATGATACGATCTTGTATAAAATGCAGCGGAGTTTTTGTATTCAATTTTGAGAAGAGGTTCGATATCGTCTTTGGAGATTTATTGAGCAAGGCTGCATATTCGGCTACGGTATGTTTTGATTTAAAGTGTTTTTCGACTAGAAAATTAAATTCGCGCACAAGATCTACATGATGATCGGCGAGTGCTTCATAATTATGTTGGTCCTTGTACATACGAGTACATAGGATGAGTAACCGTTTTAAGAGAATTTGTAACATCTCAAGTTGCAAATCATCTTCGGGTTCGGTGCTTAACTCGCTTTCAAACACTTCCCATAGTCCGGAGAATTTTTTAACCTGATGCTGGGGCAGATCAAGAACAGGTAATTGAGAAGCACCAAAGAATAAGATCCCCTTACAGCTCACTTCGCTATCATGATCGAGAATACAATAAAAACTTCGGTTAAATTGAATCATACGCAGCGCTCCGAGGGTATTGATCGTTACCTTATGAAATTCGGTCAGACATATGATTTGATTTTTTTTGAATTGATACAACCTTCCGTCAATAGTAAGCTCAGTAGCAACATTTAAACACCAAAGCAGGGTAAGACAGCTCTCTTTGGGCTCCTTGAGGAGGTAGCAATTAGATGCGTCAATGGTAGTAATATTTAAGTATTCATTCGTCTTACCTTGATAGTGCATGCATAAAGTTTTTATAAGGGTGTAGTCTGTTTTTTCCGCAGGACATTACATAACAAGATGGCTATTTTTTAAGACTTAAAATTGTTATGTGCTTTCCTTCTGTACACTATACAACATGATTTCTTCCTTGTCATCGGGAAGTGTGATATACTTTTTGAACCGAAGTCCTAACTTCTCGATAAGCCGTTGCGAGCCTATGTTTTCTTTATCGGTGATTGCGTGCAGTTCCTGAAGATTAAAACGAGTAAAAGCCTGTTTTTTCAATTCATTTGCAGCTTCGTAGGCATAGCCTTTACCTTCATACTGTGGTAAAAAGGCAAACCCAATATCAATACCACCCAGTCCCTCACGGTCGTACAGACCACAATTGCCTAGTTTTAACTGATCATCTTTTCGGATCACTGTGTAATTGGAAAAGTCATAATGTGCCAGCTGCGCACGCATACGTTCGGTAATATATTTTTCGGCTTGCTCGATGGTGCGAAGGTTACGATCCCCAATAAACTGAATCCATTTGGGCGAATTAAATAATTCTAAGATAAAGGGAGCATCCTCCAGCTCGGTAAGTCGTAAGATGAGACGTTCGGTTTCAAAAGTTGGGTACTGTGACATGGTTGTTTCTAGTATTGCTGCTGGTCTCAAATATCGTGAATTCTACGATACGGCTAAACGACGAGTCATTGTTTTTGTGTTTTCAGTAAGAGCAGACTATTCAAAAGGGAGGAGGTCAGGTGTCAAAAAGCTTTTTTTGGCTGCGTCACAGGTGTAGATGTCGAAGCTATAATGACAGCTCATGAGCTCTTTAAAATTTGTTTCTAGTCTCGGAAATTCACATAGCAAACCCTCAAAAGTATTGGTAGTTGATTTTTGAATAAAGTGATGTACTGCTTTGATGGCAGCTTGCGTAAGGGTAGCGTTATATTTATCGGAAGCTCCCAGATGTTGCACATAGCGTTGTAACTGTTGAGAAACTATACTTTCGGCTGGTGTTACCCCGTCTCGTTGAATGTACAGGTATGCCAGACGCAGATGTGCTTCGTGTGTAAAAAGTGTCGGATCCAGTTTACAGCTGCTAAATTGTTGCAGGAATTGTGTATCAGAGAGTTCTGTATGTTTTTTCATCGTTTAGCTATTTACGCATCCTTAGTACTCAATTCATCCTGCAGCGCAAAGTCCACCGCGCTTTCTGCATGGATTCTGGTGGTATCAAACACCGGAATGCTTACATCGTCTGCGCTAATCAATAACGGAATCTCAGTACAGCCCAAGATGACACCTTCTGCTCCGTTGGCCGCAGCCTCCTGAATGATTCGTTGGTATACATTTCTGGAGTTGGTTGTGATATTACCATGTACAAGTTCCCGGTATATGATCTCATGTACACTATTTCTGTCGGCTTCATTCGGAATACTAACCTCGATACCGAAATCCTGCGTAAGGATAGTTTTGTAAAAGTCCTTTTCCATCGTAAACTTAGTCCCTAATAACAGCACCTTAGTAAGCTTCTTTTTTTTGATCTTTTCGCCTGTGGCTTCGGCTATATGTAGCAAGGGAATGTTGATGTTTTTACTAATTGCTGAACTGCACAAGTGCATGGTATTGGTGCATAGCACGATGATATCGGCTTTGGCTTTTTCTAAATTGACTGCACTCTCAACCATCAAAGCATTGAGGGCGCTCCAATCGTTGGCATGTTGCAAGGCTTCGATCTCGGCAAAGTTAACCGAATCCATGACGCATCTGGCCGAGTGGAATCCACCTAATAGCTCTCGCACTCTTTGATTGATAATTTCGTAGTATACCTGTGAGGACTCCCAGCTCATTCCGCCAATTAGACCAATCTTTTTCATCGCTTATGTATTTTTGAGTGTTGAATTCTTGCCTGCCTAAGCTACGATTTTTTTTGATTATTTAGACAAGCGTAACGTTGGCGTGGAGAGATTATTGAGAGGATCGAAAGGTAATTACATTATAGTCGCTTAAATAACATAGCTGATATGGGGATAGTACCTACTATTTCTGAAGGTTAAACAGAGATTTCCATACTCTAAGTACCTATTTCTGTACATCAAACTGAAATTTCGGCAGGTGAAGACGCTATTTCTGTACCTAAAGCTGACATTGCGTCACCTCAAGAAGACATTTCCGTCCTGTGAGACGCTATTTCTTTACCCAAAGACGACATTGCGGCAGGTGAAGATGGTATTGCTGTACTCAAAGATGACATTGCGGCAGTTGAAGACGCTGTTGCTGTACTTAAAGATGACATTGCTTCACCTCAAGTACGAATTGTTTTACCTAAAGACGGTATTGTTGTATTTGAAGAGGATGTTCGTTCTTTTGGTGGTTGTGGTGGGGGTTGGTGTTTGGGAAGCGGATTCTTAGTATTTTATTTTTTCTAAGTTTACTTTTTTATCATATTCATACAGAATTCTATCAGATTCAGAAAATGGGATTTGAAACAAATCGCATACTTCTCTTAAATGGTTCAAATAATCGAAATACTGAACAATATTGTCATTTAAATTAGTTTTCAATTTAAGTGCTGTTCCAAAAATTACTCTATAAACTCTTTGGTCAATAATTTGATAGATATTTGGATTTTTGAACCGCAATATTGTTGAAGCCATTGGTAAACGGATTCCTCTTGTTTTGAGTAGAAGCATTAGAATTTCTTCGGTCAGACTAGGATCTATAAATTCAGCATTGCGGTCGATTTTATTGATTAAGTTCAATATTTCATTATCTAATTTAGCATAACGGTTAATTTTCCACAACACTATTTCATTTATCAACTCTAGGTTAAACTCAGATTTTACATTATCCAATTTTTTTGTTAGTTCTGGTTGAAAATTATATTCCAAGTTCAGAAGCTCATCAGTAGATGGATTTAAATCGTGTATTTTTTTCATTGTATTTGTGAGTAAAATTAGTAGAACAATAGATGTATAAAACGTTACGTATGAAAGAATGCTAACTTTTTGGATAAATACAGAGCCGAATTTTTATATTTTTACTTATCAATTCTTAAGACCAAATTAAAAAGATTGGAGGTCTTTGCAAATAAACAACAACCTTTTGATTAAACACCAATAGCCCTATTTGCTATATATAGTGTTAGTACCTTTTTTAACTAGTTTGTTTGAATTCATAGATTAGAATTTTTTCATCATCTATTGCGTAATCACAACCATTTTTATAGATGTCTAAGTAGTTGGATAAATCGACATCACTATTAATTAATCCAGAAAGAAGTGCATTTACTAGTTCGCTATCTGAAGCTATATTGTAAAGGACTTCTTTTAAAGCAAATACCCGTTTGTCATTGTCAATGTTTTCTATGACGAAATCTCCAACTTCTTCATACAACATTGTGTTGGTATCTGTCTCTCTAGCTTTGTAAAGCTCATCTCTGTCTTTAACAAATAGAAATTGAGTAGAGTCAATTATCTCTTTCAGTTTTGTAGAATCAGGTGAAAGGTCGATAATCTTTCGTTTTTCTCTCAAGTCATTTATTACCCAATCTTTTACATTACCTTCGCTCTTCTTCTCATCACTGAAGGCATATTTTATGTTTTCGTATATTGAGATGTCAAAGTATTTTGTGATTTCCGCAATGAATTCGTCAAATTTAGGAGTGTATCCTTCCAAAAGGGTTTCCATTAATAAAGCTGAAAAATGAAAACTGTCAAATTCTTTTTTTTCTTCGCAGAAATCGCACCAATCATTAAGCAGTTCGTTATCAAAAGAAGCTGTGTACATTGTTTTACTTTTCAATTGGTTACAACACTGTTTTATAATCGCCTTAAATAACTAAATCTTTTGATAAACGGACTAAAAGTAACGAACAGTTTACCAATTGGGGTGGGTGTGTTGGTTATACTTGCAACTAAGCTACATAATTATTTTTAAATGTGGGAAATTATATTGGATGGATTGTACAACGGTGGAGTTGGGAGGGGATGGAGATGGAGTAGTATATGTTTAGGTTATGAGTTAAAGAAAGGATTTATATAGGATATAATGTCACCAAGCGTTTTTATTTATCACTTTTGATTTGACTTTTTCTCAATTCCGCAGCTTTTTTTAGTTTTCCTTTACGAACGAAAAGCTGATACATAGCATCCTTGATTAGTTCAAGTAGTATTTCTGCTCTCACAGAAGATAAATTTGGAAGATGGGGATGTGCTCCATCGTGACCATCAATTATTATTTGTTTTAATATTTCAAAAGTCTCATTATCAATTTGTGCTATTTCCTTCATTTCATTTAGTTGGTGCTGTACTTTGCTTTTTCCTTGAGCACCAATTTTATTCGCGCTTGATTGAATTGTACGACGACACATTGCCGCAAATGCATTAAAAGATGAATTGGAATAACAATTTAAAGCTTCCTTAAAATCTTCTACGACTTCATCCGGAATGAATTCAAAATCGAATTCAATTGTTGGTTTTTCAATTTCTGTAGGATCATCATAGAAGTTTATTGAAGTATTTGTGTGAGATGATATTTCAAATTTCAAAAAAATTGGCTCAGAACAAGAAGCACATTGAAAACACATTCCTACTCGATTTGGTCTAAATCTTTTTAGAGTTTTATAATCTGGAGGAGAGATCAGAATTAAATTAGTAGACTTCCCACAATGAGGACAGTCTAAATTAAATGTCTCATCGAAAAGAGCTTGATTTGAAGTATGATGTAATGTCATTTATAATATGTTTGCCAACAATTATATAATCCCTTAGTAACTATATTTCTCTTATTTATAAACTAAAAAGCAACTAAAGATAACCAAGTGAGGTTAGTATGTTGGTTTTACTTGCAACTAAGCTACATAATTAATTTTAAATGTAGGAAATTTTATTGGATGGATTGTATGTGGTGGAGTTGGGAGGTGAAATCCGTTTCTATTTTGGGACGGTACCGTCTATTCGATAGAGATATATTACATTCGAATTACTGTACCAACAATATTTGATTCGTCTATAAATCCGATATATCTAGAATCTTCTGAATTGTGACGATTGTCACCAATCACAAAACACTTTCCTTCTGGAACTGTTAGTGGTCCGAAATTGTCCCTATTCCAATCTTTATTATATTTTTTTACAATTGTCTGATCGACTCTATTTTTAGATTCAATCTGTATTTTTGATGTTAATCCATATTGTTGTACCATTTTATTAATTAAAAGGATGAAAATTTTATCATTTGTCCGATAAGCAATATCTTTTTCGTTAATTAAGTTTTTATCTAGTAATTTTTTGAACTCATCTGGTTCAAGAATATAGAAGTGTTTCAAATCCATGCTCTCATCAATATTCTTTTCATTTAAGTACAGAACTCCATTTTTAATCTCAATAAGATCACCTGATTTCCCTAACAGACGATGAACTCTTATGTGCTTACCCAATTTTTCGTTTTTATATTCATAACAAATAAAATCACCATTGTTAAAATCAATTAGATTGGAAACAAAAATTTTAGAATTAATTTTCAACCCAGGCTCATTTGCAGTAGTTGGTATATTGTATATTTTCAACATATCCGTTTGCCCGAGTACAATATAAACTCCGAATAAAATTCCAACAATTATTAGTGCTATTTTCAGCTTACTCTTCATAATGTGCTTCAACAATTAAAATAGTCACCTTTGGCAACCCAATTTTCAATATTTACAAACCAAACGGCCACACCTGGTTACAAATCAGGTTAGGTGTTTATTATACTTAGAACTAAGCTACATAATTAATTTTAAATGCGGGAAATTTTGTTGGATTGATTGTATATGCTAGCGTGAGAGGTGCACTCCGTTTCTATTTTGGGAGCGGAGATGACTATTCGATTGTGTGCAGTTATTTTTTGTGTTTTGGGTTGATTCCATTCAGTTTGGCACTTGCAAATTGATAACCGAAAACAGAGTCCATTAAATAACTTTCTATTCCAGTTTCAGGAATTAAGTTATTGTAAAGCTCAAAATTCTCTATTATTTTGGTCAGAACTTCTTTTTCCATAATAAACTCTACTTTATATCTAAATGTCGATTCTGTTATCTCGTTAACGTCATTCAAGTAATAAGTTATTTGATTAGGAACTTCTGAATACATAAAATCATTTGCTAAATCGATATCAGATGTGTAGGCTGTTTCAGTTATTGCTTTAGGTTCGTAGTGGTATTTGATTATTGGACCACCATAATAACCAGAACCTGGGTAATCAAGATGACCTTTAGTATTGTAGAATTCCAATCGCTTTGTCCGACCAATAGAGTCAACCAACTCTTTCACATAGTTTTTTCCTTTAATTTCATTTATGTTGAATTCAATTAGTTCTATTGAGCTTGCCGTAAACTTTATTTCGTGATATCTAATATCATCTACTCTGGTTTTAGTGCAAGAAGTCAATATTATAAATATGATTAAAATTCTTTTCACAAAGTTTTTTTTAAGACACACAACAACTATATATAATCACCATTAGTATCTATATTTCTCAGATACATAATAAAAAAAGCAAAACAGGTTACTAATCGGGGTGGGTGTGTTGATTATACTTGCAACTAAGCTACATAATTAATTTTAAATGCGAGATATTTTGTTGGATGGATTGTATAACGGTGGAGTTTGGAGGGGGTAGAGATGGAGTATTGTATATTTAGGTTATGAGGAAGGGAAAGGGTTTATATAGGATATAGTTTTAGCCTTTTATTATTTCTTCTTTATTTTTAATGTAATCCTCTCTTTCCCAATATCCATTTTTATAGTTGTTTTCTAAAAATTCTTGCCTTAATTCAGTTAGAGCAATTCCCAACCAATTAGTTCCCTTCCATTTAAGTATGTTTTTAGCATCTATGTCATCAGCTGTTAAGCCGATTCCCCAAGTTTTATCTGTAGGAATAGCTTCAACTAGTGTCTTTCCTTTTGTTGATAGCAAAAGTTTTAAATAATCTGCGTTTTGTTCAAACTTTGCCTTGTTTCCTTTATATACTATATCTATAGCATTTTCATTCCATATTTCTAAATCAAAATTCTTAACCTCTCGACCTAATTTTTTTTGTTCACGAACATTTTTGGAAGCCATTATTTTCTCTGTAATTTCTTTGTTATCAAATAATTTAGCTTTTCCGTACATCATATATTGTTCCGCACTATTAAAAGTCAAACCATCTATTTGAAATTCTGATTTGTTCCATTGAGAAAATGGATGTTTAGTTTCATAAAAAAAGTAATACTCCTCTTCCAAACAATTTGGTTTATACCATCCAATATCTCCACCTGATAAGCCAAATTCAACAAACTTTGGATTAAAGTAACCTTTTTCAACTGATTTAAGAGGAAAGTCAGGATAATCTATCAAACAAGTTCTTTCATCATTTGAAATGTTGAAACCTCTTCCCAAGTGTTTTTTCAGAATCTCTGGTTGTCTTTCAGTACTGTTTATAAAGATTTTTAGTTGTTCAATGAATTCATTTTTACAATTCAAGAATTCCTCATCAAATACTATTTCATGCAAACTAGCATGCATTTCTCCACCACACAATTGTGCTCCACCTAATGTATTCTGATAGTATTTAAATTTCATTTTTGTAATTGCAGGTAACTTTTCGGCTATGGTTAGTATGGGAATTAAAAGTATTGAACTTTTGATTAAGCACTTAGCCAAAACTTTTTATTTTGTTTTATCTTTTTTGTTAAACGTCAAAACTTTGTTTTGGCGTTGCGTGTCCAAAGAACAGGACTTTCATTTATCACTAATTGCCCTATTGCCTATGCACCTTGTTGAACTAAACCTAAAGATATCTTTTTGATTATAATTTTATTACCAGCTTTTTTATAATTCAGTTATAAACCAAAGAAAAATTTAAAATAACTGTCATTGGGTTTTATAATCGATTCTTTCTTTAAAAACATGAATTTTTCACCTCCGTTTTTTCTATAAACACTCAATTCGGTTCCGTTTTTAATTAAAGAATCACCTATCATGATTGATTTACTTTCAAGTTGTTCCAGGTAAAAAAAGTCCTCTTTTGCGTAATATACTTTAGTTCCGCGTCCTTCCTTAATATCCAAAATAACTCCGCCCATTTTTTTGTCAAAAAACTTAACCTTATTACTATAATATTCTTTTTTCGAGTTATAAATAAGAGCAAAAAAAATCAGAATAATTATAATTTTCCATACTCTTTTAATTCCGAATTTCATATGCCTAAATTGCTGGTAACGGTAAATAAAACAAACGTTGTCGTCCCGAAGGGCAACTATGATTTGTTATATAGTGTTATGTGTATTTTCAATTATTTGTAATATGTAATTGTTCTTTCGATAACCTTTTCTGTATCGGAGGAAGAATCAGTCTCTTTCCTAAATATCCAATTTTTATTTTTGTCATATTTGTAAACAATTTTACATTCAAATTGCAATTTATTGTCCTTTTCTTCATATTTCACCATCTTTTCAATATCTCCAGAAGAGTTATAAGTAAAAGTCTCAGAAGATGTATGATATTGATTATAAAAAATACGTTTATACTTCTGACCTTTTGAATTATAAAATACCTTATGTCTTTGGATCAGACTTCCATCTCCATAAAGAATTTCTGTGGTGATGGAATTGTCATTTTCATCATATGTAATAATATATATTTGTTCAATATTTAGTACTTCTTTTTCTTTAAAAAAAGTCATTTTTACTTTGTCTTTACCATAATCAAATTTAATATTACCTAAAACACCTCCTTCAAATGAAATTGGAAGTCCTTTTTCCTCGTCCCATTTATAAACCCCTTTTATGTAACCGTCAGATACTCTTTTGTGGTATTCTCTGATTCCATCCTGATAATTAAAAGTTGTTGGGTAATAGATATCTTCTTCATAAGCAGTAATAATATCTACTAAATTTCCTTTTGAGTTAAAATTAAATATACTGTTCTTATATCCTCCATATAAATCTATGTATAAGCTTGATAACTTATCTTATTCGTTCTCTCCATTAACTTTTGAAATACTATATGCAGATTGTTTAATCGTTTGAACTTTTTCTTTTAGATTATGACTAAACCAATCCGTAACTTTTTCAGTGGAGCTAGCTTCTCCAAGTTTATTAAAATGAGATCCAAAAGTCAAATGGGGGTCAATTTCTATAAATTTCTGACAATGAACATTGTTAATGAATACTGTAAAAATTAAGCATTTTTGAAATAGCAAATAAAAACTTAGATATTTATTTTTTTTAGAGTTACTCATAAGTTCTTTTAATCTCAATTATTCGTTAAAATAGGTTATACATAACAATTAAATATAATCACTCCTAGTAACCATATCTCTCTTATATAAATACCAAAAAGCAACACAGTTACAAATCGGGGTGGGTGTGTTGGTTTTACTTGTAACTAAACTACATAATTAATTTTAATACGGGAAATTTTGTTCGATGGATTGTATAGCGGTAGTGTTGGGAGGGGTTGTGGAGCGATATAGTAAAGCACGAACAATGTTTGATCCGGTTTAGACGACAGGATAGTGTCACTTGGTCTTACTAGCTGTATGAGTAGTAGTTAGTATGAAACGTTAATTTTTATTTTTTAAAATCTGTAATAGCTTTGCTGGGTCTTGACGATTATCCCAAAATGCAGTGATTATTATTTCCTCATCAGTAACTTTGTAGAAAATACTGAAATTTCCCAAGGATGCCACTCTCGTATCTTTAAAATCAGCTGATTTGTATATTAAAGGTGTTTCCTTAATTTGTTTAGTTCTCTCCGCAACCAGCTTTATCAGCTTTTTGGAGTAGGTTTTGGATTTGTTTCGCTTAAACCAGTATTCAAGAATCCCTACATATTGAATGTCAGCTGTCCGAGTCCATCTTACAATTCGTTTAGCCATTCAAGATTTCGTTTGTCCATTGCTTCTTGAGATATCAACCTCCCATTTTTAATGTCCGCTTCGCTCATTTCAAGCATTTGTTTTTGTTCAGTAGTTAACTCCACAACATCAGTATCTGCAGAACTTGACGAAATCAGATGATCAAGTGCTAATAGAAAATCTTTATTCTTTATTGCTAATATCTTATCAATTAATTCACTTCGTATTTTATCAACTGTCGCCATTTTTTAAATCTTTAACTTTTTAAATATCCGAAATTTTGATTGTCTTTCCTAATGCTTCAGAGCAATTATATAATCACCTTTGTTAACTATACCTCTCTTATATAAATGCCATTTAGTTAACCAATTGTTATCTACCGGTGTCGACTAAACTTATAACTAAGCTACATAATTAATTTTAAATGTGGGAATTTTGTTGGATGGATTGTATAATGGTGGAGTTGGGAGGGATTTTATCGTACTAATCGATCTCTTCAAAAACCTCGATACTTTCTGACCCAAATGGTGGAGGGACTAAGTGAGCATGCATCACATTCGATAGGTTTCCTGATATTTTTTCTATGGTATAGGAGGATTCCTGAACTTCTGAAACTACCTCTATAGCATAGTGGTTTTTATATTCGCGAATAATCATGGTGTCCTCAAAATCAGTTATGTCGATGGATCCAACTTCAGGGCTTTTATTGATTGCTTCCAAAACAAATTGAGTATTCAATTTTGTTTCGTTCGTTTCTTTGTAAAATGGAATGTTCTTATTGTTACTATCATCAATTCCGTTGGATACAGAACTATACACAGTTGTTTTTTCTAAAATAGTTACTATCACATCAGTGTAAAAAATGGTCTCGATTGGAAGATATGTTATTGGATTACTGAAATAAACATACACTTCGTTACCATTGGTCGTTACTTTAATCTTGGCAAAATTTTGAACACTTGCGCTGTCATCAACTAAATCTAGTGCCAGTTGCACCACAGCATCTTTTCCGAGTCGTATGATTGCTTCAGTTTCTTTATTCATTTTAATGTCTTGAGAGAGGCAAGAAGTAGGATCTAACAGTAATAATAGCAGAAGTAGTATTTTGAATATCTTAATCATTGATCTATTATGAACGTTTACAATCCCACATACGAATTGTAGGAACTATGCATCTTTTGCATACATACTCTAATAACACATCTTACTAAGGGACGGTCAATACATTAGTTATACTTGTGACTAAGCTACACAATTAATTTTAACAAACACATTTTAAAGGATCATTTTAAAAGGCGTAGTCCGAATATCTTGTGGAGTGGTACATATGAATATAAGCAATTATCGATCTGATTTAATCACCGGGATATTGTTGATTTGTAGTATTAACCGTGTGAATTTTTAGCTGTTTTACAGTGTTTTCATTTTGCTAATATTTTTTTCATTTCTTTAATTGAATTAGTATAGTCAGACATTTTTCGACCTTTACCTATGTGAATAGAACTTGTATTAATTTTATTAGTTAACTCTTTGATTGGCATATTCTCTACGCTTCCAAAATCATATTTCCACCAATCCAATTCATAAAGTCTTTGATTTTGAAATGCCGTAGTACTTCGATCATTATCTGTAGGTAAGAAATCTAGGCCACCAATAATTGACTGTAGCTGTTTAAAATCCGTCATTATTCCATCATAAATTAATTGAGTATACAACGAATTTAGAAATATAGAATCAATATTTTTTAGATCACCAGCTCTTAAATCTGTCAAGATTACATTATACTTTGTAATTCCGTTAGTGAGTAACCAGCATTTTTTTCGATCTACATAGAAAATCGTTGCGTTCCACTTTCCAAGTTTTCCATATTCAGTATTTTGGTCAGTTGAAATCAGTTTTTTGATTAACTTTTCAAGTTTTTTAGTGGTATGTATTTTAGTTCGTATCAATGATGTAAGACTTTATAAAGCAGGTTTGTATCAGAGTAAAAAGTTACACAGTAATTATTAAATTTACGTGGTTTTATTTCTTAATAAACCTATGAAAATTTAGCAACATTGGAAAAGGATGATCACTAGATTATTTTTTGATCTTCTGGTAGTGTTAGCGTTAGTTACTATGTTATATAGTAAATTCTTTTATTGCCTTGCCATGTCAACACCTTCTTTCCATGCGCTGATAATTTCTTTTATATCCCGTGTGAGGATGCTTTCGTTCACTGTAAACTTAATGATACCTTTCTGGTTTGCTCTTCCTAACCAAATAGTATGTTCCTTATTAAGAAATACGGCTAGTTTTTTTAGATTGATTCTTGCTGCTAGTTTTAAGTCGTAAATGTTCGTTCCGTTTTTTATTTTAGTGATCGTTATACCTTCTAACTTATTTAGTTCAGAAATCAAAACGTTAGCAGTGGACACTACCTTTTTCCAACGCTGGTCTATACCGTCCAAATAATGCGAAGCAACCGCTGTATTGTTCCAATTTTGGAAAACGGTGCCTCCGTGAATTTTAATTTGATGCGCAATTTTATCAATTAGTGCAGCATCACCACAGAGGATAGCACCCCCGGTAGCGTTCAAATATTTATATAACGAAATATAAACGGTATCAAAATAAGAGGCATACTCCGTAAGGGAAACCTTAGTATATGTAGCAGCTAAGTGGATACGAGCTCCATCCAGATGTAATTTATATCCATTCTCCTTGCAATATGTGGATAGCTCTTTGATGGTTTCTATTGGTACGGTCGTTCCATCTGCACGACGTATTGGATTTTCAATAGCGACAGTTCCAATTCCACTTTTAAATACTTCGTTTTCGTTTAGATAACTCAAAGTTTCTTTTAAATCACTGAGATCAAAATACGCTTTTCCTTTTCCGATTGGAACGAGTCTTTTGCCATGAACGCTTTGTGCAGCATCGGCTTCATCTCTATAAATATGAGAATTTTCGGGAACAAGTACTTTTGTATTATCCTCGCTAAGTAATTTAATCGCTAGTTGATTCGCCATGGTGCCGGTAGGTAAGTAGATAGCTTTTTCTTTTCCTGTTAGTTTTGCGAAGGTATCTTCTAAGGCTTTTGTTGCACCACCATTACCATAAAAGTCAGGTTCAATTGGATGTGTTTTGTTTATTTCGTTGAGTTTTTCCAGATATTCTTGCGGAGAAAATGCTAATCCATCATATACAAAATTGACAGGAGATTTATTGTTATTTTGAGGTGTAGAAGGTGAAGTATTACTCAAAGATATTGTGGGTAAGAAGAATGGTAGCGTTGATAATCCACATTTTTTTAAAAAGTCACGTCTTTGATTATTTTCTACTAGTTTTTTCATGGTTGGTTTCTATGTGCTATTGAATAATATCCGGGTGTTGTTTTAAGATAATCACGAATGATGGTATAGAAGTGTTTATAATGTAGGATGTTACTAAGCTACACAATTAATTTAATATGCTGGATAATTAAAATTGGTCAGAGCGCATGTTTTTCTGCTAGTGCTTTTTATATCAGTTATTATGCTTCGTCTTGTGTTCGACCAATTCTAAGAGGGTTTTGCTTCCATCGATGTTGGTGTAGTCCAATTTTACAAATCCATATATTGGATTAAAGTAGGCCGTCAAAGCTGTTTTTCCGAGGCTACTGGTTGCTTCAGCTTCAATCACAAAACAATCGATAGTACCCAACGCAGTTTCCAGGGTTTTGGTGGCTGTTATTTCATAATTCATTTTGTTTTCAATTTCACCTTCCCATAGTTTCCATCGCTTGTCTGCCCATTGGTCACCGATTTTCAGTTGCCAAGTCCATTTGGTTCCAACCGCATACGGCGCTTTTATATACGGAAAAGGATTCAACTCCAAAATTCTGAAATATTTATCCCGCGGTGGGTGAATCCAAACATTCTTTTCATTTTCGATCGCCCCGGACATGGAGTATCCTTTTTCGTTTCCATTTTTATAGATCAGGGCAGTCTGGTTATAGTCGGGCTTGTATTTTACCAGCGGGTTTCCGTTCGCTACCCTAATCGTAACATGGTGGATAGTGGTTGAGTCACTAGGATTATCAGGAACAAATTCCCAGTTTTTGCGATCCTCACTGATTTTAAAATAGCTGGTTTTGTTATCCGGTGTTGTATGTTCAAATTTATATTTAAAACTACTACCCACGGTATAAATGATGTTGTTGTGATTATATCTATTTTGATTAACTACGGTCGAATCAAATTTTTCGACTAGAATTCCGTCGTCATCTTCCACAAGCTTGTAGTTTATTTTGGTTTGCTCACCGGTAGATTGACAATATGCGCTGGTTATAACGAGTGATGAAATAATAAAATGCAGTAGTTTCATAAAGTTAGGTTTTAAGGATTTTTAACTGTAATCAAAAAGTTGATCTAACTAAAAAATAAGTTTATATCAAATGGTTAATATTTAAGCTATAAAATTTCGTTGTGAAGTAGGTTTATGTTTAAAAGCATTGCTAAGGTACTTTTTTTATTTAATTCTTGGAAGGTAGATCGATGATCGAGGCTATGCGTTGTATGGTAAATTGATATTTCTGTGGTAGGCGTACTTAAGGATAAGTGATCTTATCAACAATCAATATAAATTTATAAAACCTTATCCTCTCAGAGTAATCAAAAGGATAAGGTAATTGAATTATCAGCAGTTTTATTCTTCCTCCAAACTGCGTAGGATATCTTCTGCAGCAGTGGTGGTGCTTTGATACTTTTTATATACCCATTTGGCAAAAAAATAGAACAAAGGTATTGCTGCAGGAGCGATCCAGATCCAGTCTTTGTCTTCTGTGATAATATCAACGCCACTTAGTAACTTTCCCATCACTGGCAGTATGACCAATATCAAAAAGAAACTTAGATAGTAAGTGATTCTCTGCAACTTCATGAATCGATGTTTACTTTTTAGGTAAGAAACTATCGCTTCTTTATAGGTAGCTTTACTAATTTGAATACTACGTAATTGTTGCAAGGAGCGTAGGGATAAGATTGGGAGAATCAAACATGCCAGTGCGGTAAGCCCGCCCGAGAGTTGCAAATACCAGGTGTCGAGCTTGCTAAAATTACTTGCTATAAAAAAAACAGTAGCAAAACAAATTACGGCTCCGATAATTTCGGGGATGGATATGGCTTGCAATTTTGAGGTATAGCGTTGTTGTGTCATTTGTACGATCATTTTGTCTGTTAATACTTTTTGAGCTTCGAGCTGTTGTGACATATCGCTCCACAAGGATTTCATTTCGTCAAGTTCCATACTTTTTATTTTTTGAATGATTTTTTTAATTGTTGTTTGATTCTCATGATCCGGGTACCGATATTAGTTATCGTAAAGCCTGTTATTTCGGCAATTTCTTTATGGCTTTTATCTTCAAGAAATAAGAGTATAATCCCACGATCTACTACATTGAGCATCTTTATATGTGTATACTAAGCTGCTACACGTTCTTCGATAATTGTATCTGCATGTTCTATCCGATTTGCTAATTGCTGATCCATGGCAATACGCATAGGTTTCCAGTTATCTTTTTTAAGATGCGTGATTGCGGTATTTAACGCAATGCGATACATCCAGGTACTAATTTTGGAATCTCCTTTAAATGAAGGATATGATTTCCAGAGTTGGTATACTATTTCCTGAAATAAGTCCTTTTGGTCTTCGGTAGTATTGGAGTACAATCTGGCGATCTTGTAGATCAGACCTTCGTTCTTTTGTATGTCTATTACAAATTGTTGTTTTTCTTTCATGTAAAATCTATTACACTCTATTAGTATAAACCTACACCAAAAAATCACAAAAAAGATAAATTATTTTTATCAGGGCCTTGAAAACAGGAAGGTTTTTTAGTTGTCTCTTCTCGTATATAACGACAAAAACCGCTACAGGAGCGGTTTTTTGAAATAAGACATTCGTCTTTATATGTACTTCGATTAATCTATAACAGTGACTAAATCATCTTTGCTTTTTCTTACTTTGACCAAATTGACCAACCAATCGTTTTCTTCATCACGATAGCCTAATGGTAACAACACACAACTACGTAAGCCTTTTGCTCTTAGGTTCAAAATTTCGTCCACAGCTTCTGGTTCAAACCCTTCTATTGGCGTACTGTCAACACCTTCAAAGGCTGCAGCCGCGATAGATTGAGAAAAAGCAATATAAGCTTGTTTTGCAGCATGGTGAAAATTCTCTTCAGCATCCTTTTGCGGATAACTGTTTAATAATTGCTGACGGTAATTTTCCCAACCTTCGTTTTTAAATCCACGAACCTCGTTAGTTAAGTCAAACATTTTATTGATACGATCCTCGGTATAGGTATCCCATGCAGCAAAAACTAATAAATGTGAGCAATCTGTAATTACTGACTGGTTCCATGCTACCGGTCTGATCTTTTCTTTGATTTCCTGATTCGTGATTACCAAAATTTCGAAGGGTTGTAAACCACTCGAAGTAGGAGCAAGTGAAGCCGCTTCTATAATATTATCAATTTTATCCTGAGGTACTTTCTCGCCATTCATGGCTTTGGCAGCATAACGCCATTGTAATTTATCTAATAATTCCATAAGAGTCTTTTGCTTCAAAGATACCATGCCTCACTCAAAACTAAAATTGATGTATGCTAAGAAAACACAAGGTAATACGTCTATATTGATGTGATAACTGATTTAAATCATTGATAATGAGCTGCTTTTTTTGTATCTTCAAGACGCTCTGCATTTTATAGATAGCTACCTATTAGAAGGTATCGTAGATTTCAAAGCTGAAGTTTCTTTAATAATTGTGCCGTGTTAAAATTTTGGAGGTATGAATCCTGTTGTAATTTTTATAGTATTGATCATTGTGTTTCTGTTATCAGGAATACGTATAATTTTTGAGTATAAGCGTGCGCTAAAATTTCGTTTCGGTAAGTACATCAGTACACTGCAACCGGGATTACGCTGGATCATTCCTTTTATAGAAACCGTTCAAATCGTAGATATACGGGTTATTACCATCAATGTAGATTCGCAAGAAGTAATGACAGAAGATAATGTACCGTGTAGTATTGATGGCGTAGTGTTCTTCAAAGTATCCAATCCCGAAAAAGCCGTGCTGGAGGTGGAGCAATATAATTATGCTATCATGCAACTTGCACAAGCAGCTTTACGTGATGTCTGCGGAAAGGTAGAGTTAGATACTATCTTATCCAAGCGTGAGGAAATGGGCAAAAATATCAAAGCAATTGTCGAACAGGAGACCATGGAGTGGGGAATCCAAATCATTGACGTAAAGATTAAAGATATCCAATTACCAGAAAATATGCGTCGTATGATGGCTAATCAGGCAGAGGCAGAGCGTTCCAGACGTGCACGTATTATTTTGGCACAAGCTGAAGAGCAGGCTGCACAAAATTTATTAGCAGCAGGTAAAATCATAGATCAATCTCCGTCGGCCATAAAACTGCGCTTATATCAGACGCTAGCTAATATAGCTTCAGAAAAGAATTCAACAATCTTATTTCCGTTTCCGGAAGAAGTCCTACCTAAAATCCCAAAAGAGAAGAACTGAAATTTCCCTTCTGTATGATTCCAGTATAAAAGATGAATATCGAATACTGAATGTCGAATAACAAATTTTGAATTATTTGCTGTATTATTTTTAGGAAAGCTTACGATGAACATACACTAGTGATTATAAAATTATAAGAGGAAGTTGAGCAAATGTCCTATAAAAACTTTAGCGTAAAAAATGAAGTGGAAGTAGTGACTACAAGAAATTCCTTGAAAGTGAAAAGCTATAGTATATTTAAAATTAGATAAGTATTTGCATTGACTAAGTTACTTGGAATGTCTTAATTTCATGTAACGTATTGAACGTTATTTTTAGCAAAAGTTTTTTAAGACTAGACTTTTTTGGTTCTTTTTTGGGCGATGCAAAAAAGAATAAGCATTCATTGAACAACGAATTTTGAATTCAACATAACAAATTTTAAATGATAAAAGTGAAAGTGGCGAGGATTCTGGCTCTTGTGTCTGCCAACATAAAAATCTCGTGGTCACCTCGTGCTGAGTTGAGAGGTTATTTTGATAAGCTGATTAGGTCTCGATTTTAGTTTATCCTGAGCGCAGACGAAGGGCTCGACCTGACAAAGTGGAAGCTCTAAATTATCTGGTACTGAATATAGTATCCTACGAACTACTTCTTTTCCCTTGTCAGGGAAAGGTGGCCAAGCAGCGCGCGGTCGGAAAGGGTAGTTTTTCAATTTTGAATGCAGAATTATGAGTATCGAATGTAGAAGTTAGAATTTCAAATGTAAAAGTGTCAACTCTATTGGGTACTTTGTAAGATTTGAGTAAAACGAATATACTAAGTTTTATCTCTGCCTATATTTTACACATTTCATATAATTTCAGCACAGTTTTCCAATTACGTGTGGTAGCGGGAACTGCTAACTTTTTCTCAAAAAAAGTATTGGTGAATTTTGATTTGTGATACGAATCCGTACAATGAAGATAAATATTCGAATTGTAAATAGTAAAAGAATCGGTGGGCTGATCCATCTTTTGTATGGCTTCAACAGCTTCTTTACTCGGAAGGTGTTGTAAAAAGGTTACGTGGCAATCCTTAATTTCAATAGCTGGATCTTCCAAAAAAGGATTGTTCAGTGCAACTTGTTCGAGTTCACCGATTGTTTTTACTACCACAGGCACCTCGAAACCAAATTGATTTAGAATCGCATCATGAATTAGTAGGGAAAGTTCAATTGACGTTTGTTTCTTTAGAGAAGTGAAAATAACGTTCCCACTTTGTATATAGGTTTGAACATTCGTAAAATTCAGTTTCGCAAACAGTTGTTTCAGATCGCTCATCAAAATCTTTCGTTTTCCACCAACATTGATCCCTCTAAGCAATGCAATATATGTTGTCATGTAATTGTTTTAAGTGGCTTTTGTATAGGCTTCGGTTAGCCAAGATTGCAATTCGCTATCCAGATCTTCTGTCGAAGTTAATTGAACACGGTGCGTGCACATGGTTCCAAAAGGTCCGGAGTTCAAAAGACGATCGGTGGTTGGTACATCTTTTAACTTTAAACCCAAATCGATCCGTGTTTTAGTAGCAGGTTTAATTAATGCAAATTGCTTGTCTCGTATCACACTGACACTGGTCTTTTTTGGAGTAATGGTCACATCATCTCCTAGCGTTTTTACAAAATCTACTAGTTGATCATGTATAGGTAGTAAACTCTCTTTGCCCTGATATTGATTTTTTACTAAGTCATCAGGAGTGGTATTTTCCTCTTTTGATAAGGTGACAATAGTATTTGCAAACCCATGCGTAACCTTATGCTCTTTTTTCAGATAGTTGACACCTTCAGAATGTTTAGAGAACTGTTTTTTTTGAAGTAACTTTTTCCATTCCTGTAATGATTTCCCGGTTTTTTCGGGCATATTGTCAATCATAGTTTGTAATGCCTTATCCATTTTATTATAAGTGTTTTATATTATTTTTGGTGTCGTAGGGCAATTGGACATAGCGGTGCTTATCTATAAAAATACAAATTTTGTGAAACACGAGTGCCTGTCAATTAAGCAATTTTTTAAAATATGTTATTGTTTCAGGTAAGCAGGTAAACGTTCCTGAATAAAATACTGCCAACCCCCGATGCAACTTTCTCTTGTGAACTCCGGTACAGTATCCGGGAAATCTGCCACAACGTTTGTAGTAAGCCGTAGGATAAGGTTTTCTTCATGTTCGATAATCTCAAAAGTAACAAAAGAATCACCGGGATATTCTTGATACTGCCAATTGTAAGTGATTTTATGCTGAGGTACTACTTCAGTGATTTTCCATAGATGTGTAAAAATACGATCCTCTACCTGTACCTTAAACTGTGTTTTAAAACCAACTTGTGGTTCGAATGCCTTTATATTTTCAAAAAACCATTGTGTCATTTTAGATACCTGTGTAATGGCTTCCCAAAGGCGATTCCGCGATACTTGAAAAGGTTGTGTTACTACGATTGGTACATCTGTATTTTTCATAAAGTAGTTAATTTTTTAGTTCATCATGTCTAAAACGATCGGTTTGAGTCCGCTAAAAAAGAATTCGACCGCAATAACCATCACAATGAGTCCCATCAAACGCATCATCACGTTGACGCCTGTTTGTCCCAAAAATTTCATGATTCGAGAAGAACTATACAAAATAATATAAGTCAAAATTATAACCAAAAATACTGCAAAAATCAAAACTCCTTTTAGTTCAGCTGTATCAGCATCTTCCATCATCACAATGGCATTAGTCATAGCGCCCGGACCACATATCATTGGAATAGCCAAGGGTGTTACTGAAATATCATCCACATACGTTTTAACTTCTGAAGCGTTTACCTTTACCTTACCCAATCGTGCCTGTAACATATCCATTCCCATAAGGAAGAAAATAACGCCACCAACTACTCGAAAACTATTGACCGAAATACCGAAAAAATTAAATAATAATTGACCAGAAAATGCAAACAGAATGATGGTTATAAATGAAACGATGGAAGCTTTTTTTGCAGTTTTTGTTCGATGCGCTTGATCCAGATCGGCGGTCATCGTCATAAAGATAGGCATGGTGCCAAACGGGTTTAAAAGGGTAAAGAAAGATGTGAACGTTAAAATTCCGAAAGATAAAATATCATTCATGTAGCTGGTAGACTTTTAATTAGTGAATTGGTTCAAATACGACCGATCATAGAAGTATAGAACACAAGTTTAAAACTACATATTTTATTTGTTTATAGAAGGATTTTATTATCTAAATCAAAAACATTGAAGACAGATAAACTGATAGCTATTCTTTGGGGAAATAAAGCTGTTTTTGACAGGTTTGCCGAGGCTCTCATCTTTTTTCATAGAACAAAGCAGGTCCGTCGCATGCCTGCCAGTTGCTAATCATCGTAGTTGCAGATGTGAAATATAGTTGCTCTTCAGGAGTACCGGAGCAAGATCCGATAATTTCGTTATCCTCCGGATAGCTTAAGAACAAAACTGCTTCTCCCTGTACTACCGAATCCTTATACACGCCGAATATTTCAATAGTTGTATTGTTTCGGGTTCTGGATTTTATGAAAGTAGTATCGTCAGAGAAATCGTAAAATTCCTGCCACTCCATAGCATCTCCTGTGGTTTCTGAATTCGGTTGGGTTCCGGACATTTTTACAAGTACCCATAAATCTTCATATACTCGAGGGTTGGTATCATCATCTGAATTACAAGAATAGCTTACCAAATTTAATATGATAATCAATAAAACGATTTTCTTCATGAAGCTTTGTTTCTTATTAGATACATAGATAATTAAATAGTTGCTTTCTGATACTAAAAAATCCTGTTTGACTCGTCAAACAGGATTTTGATAATGATAAGGTTTAGCTTTGAAATACTAGGCCTTAGGATCTAATATTAAAGAAACACGCTCTACAATGTCTTGTAAATGGTATTTTGTCATTCTATCTGATGTTCTCGCAATTGCATTGCGCGCGTCACGACGAAGTGTATTAAGCTCAGCACGAACCACGGCACGAATATCACTTTGCGATGCATTTACATCGGTACGAACTACCCAGCGTCTCATATTTTCAGGAATTTTAGGTTGTTCTTTCGTCATTAGAAACTCCATACGATCGATGTAAGCTCTTTGTAAATTACGACGATAAACATCTGTTTTCTTGCCTGACCTCAATTCTGACCAGAGCCCTTTACGTAAGGCACCCATCATGTCAAGTAATGTGTAGGCTTCCTTAGTATTTAGTGCCTCGTTTTCAATTAAACGCGCCATTCTGCCATGATCTAAAAGATTATCCAAGGTACGCACTTGAAACTTGCGAATACGTTCTATAGTACCGGCAGATTCGATTTTGTCAAAAATATTCTTTTCTAATAACCATTCAGGTGTATCAAAAAGTTGTTCCTGTAAGAATGCCATGGCACGTTCTTGATTTGCTTTTGTAACATGAGTATACACGGCACCTTCTTGATCGTATGTTTTATAGTACTCGTATACCCCACCAATATTAGAAGTTACGTGGCCCATATAACGATTATACTGACCCAATACCTGTTCGTACATCGTTTTGAGATCTTCATAGTTTTTACCATCCTCTGCGGTCCATGTGATTAGATTAGGTACGATACGCTGTAAATTTTTGATTCCGTACATACTTGCTTTTACGGCATCATCTCCTAAGTCTTCAGTTTGTGAGCTCGGATCAATTACACCACGTTGTTGTTTTCCAAAACGGTACATCGGGTCATCCTGATGTTTTAAGATCCAACTATCCAAGGTTTTCTTTTCACCTTCGGCAGTAGCGTCCAAAATAGGTTTGTACCCCCACATAATGGCATATTTATCATATATTCCGATGTTAGGCATCAGTGCAACATCACCATCGCCTGGTTGCGCTACATAATTAAAGCGAGCATAATCCATTATTGACGGAGCTGTTCCGTATTTTTTTGTAAACTCCGGATCTCTTAAGGAATCCACAGGATATGCAACACTGCTTCCCATATTATGTGGTAATCCTAAAGTATGACCTACCTCATGTGAAGAAACAAAGCGAATTAAACGTCCCATAACTTCATCCTTAAACGCCACACCTTGTGCATTCGGGTTGATGGCTGCAGTCTGTACAAAAAACCAGTTGCGTAGTAAAGACATCACATTATGATACCAGTTGATATCACTTTCTAATATTTCTCCAGATCTTGGATCACTAACATGGGGTCCATTAGCATTGGGAATTGGAGAAGCCAAATAGCGAACAACAGAATATCGAACATCTTCTGGACTCCAATCAGGATCTTCTTCGATACTAGGCGGGTCTTTAGCAATGATCGCATCTTTAAAACCGGCAGCCTCAAAAGCAACCTGCCAATCCTCAATACCTTCTTTTATGTATTTTCTCCATTTTTGTGGTGTTGCACGATCTATATAATATACGATCTGCTTTTTAGGAACCACAAGTTCCCCATTTTTGAACTTTTCCTGGTCTTCCTCACGCACCTCAAGTCTCCATCGATCAAGATAACGTACGGTTTCACTTTTTTGCGCTTCTAATCCGTAATCGACCTGCCCTCTGGCAAACCATCCCACACGTTGATCAAAATAACGTCGTTTCATTGGATTCTTAGGAAGTAAAATCATTGAGTTACTCATTTCTATCGAAATGGATCCCGTACTTGCATTAGAAGGAGGTTCGGCTGCGATATAGGTTTTTACGTGACGCGCTTCAATATTTAACGGATAACTTCGTATGGTGTCAATATAAGAGCGACTGTCGTCGAGCTTGGATATTTTATATTGTTTTCTACGATTTTGAGGAAGCCCTAAAGCTTTGACATCTTTTTTAAACAGATTGGTTACTTCGATAACCGTAGCGTTGTTACCATTTACTGAGTCTTTATTGAAGGCTTTGATAGGAAAAGCATAAAGTACAGGCTCAAAATTAGAGTTTTCTACGGCTTCGTGAATCGGTAGCGAATCTGATGCCACAACCTGGTGAGACACTACGCGTAGCAAAATTTGTTTGTTTTTACGTTGCCAACGGAGCACTTGAGTATTTTGTTTTCCACCTCCAAAGCCTATACCGTTAGCAGTTTTAGCGATTCGGGTCACCATTAACATTTCACGATTAAGCAACGAATCGGGAATTTCATAATAATACTTACTGTCAATATTGTGGACAGTAAATAAGCCCGAATCGCTCACCGCTTTATCGGTAATAACCTTATTATAAGGTTTGATTGCATCTTTATCAGTTGACTTTGATTTGTTTGTTTCTGTGGCTGCTGCAGTCTTTCCTTTCTTAAACGGAAGCACAGAACATCCACTAATGGATAAGGCGACTGCGGTAGATAGCAACAGTCGGTATGTGTTTTTAATCATGTAAGGGAATTTTTTAATCATTTTGAAGCTACTAATGTAGCCAAAAACGTGGGTTTTGAAAATATTGAAGTCTTAAAATTATGAGTTATGGGATTTTAATTATTGTTACTATTTGGAAGTACCTAATTTGCACGTTTGTAGTATGCTGAATGCAAAAGAGAATTGGGTTTGAAGTGGATTGAATTTTTATTAAAATCTAAAATAGCTTTAAAGCCGTTGAATAAAGCACTTTTTTTAAATAATCCGTTGTGTTGTATTTTTTCTAAATCAGCCTTATTTTTTGAGATATAAATTTGGTAGGCGCTCAATGTCACGATTCTAAATTAAGGAAATATGTATTTACCTGATTTTCTCGGATTCCTATTAGTGATTGATAGAAAGCTATATAAATAATCAGTTTATGCGGAATTGCTTTGCAATATTTAGAGAAGGTTAGAATATGTATGTTTCGTTAAGTTTATTAGAGAATATAATAGAAAGAAAGATCGTAAAACTTTTATCTTAATTGAATTTGATCTACGTATTCAAATATAGCAGGAAAACCTCCGGTATGCCAAAATAGAACGTTCGCACCCTTCTTAATTTTATTGTGTTTTAAATGATCAAGCATAGCATAAAAAGCTCTAGCGGTATATACAGGATCTAATAATATACCTTCTTGTTGAGCTAGTTTATATAAGACTGATTTTTCATCTTCAGATAGGTGTCCATATCCGGCTTCGTCGTACCCGGTGATTAAAGGAATGTCGGATAGGGTGAAATCACGGTCGATGTCAAGCAGCTCAGCGCCAGACCGTACAATCGTTAGTACAGATTCCTGAATTGAGCGTCCGTTATTTTCTTCTTTATCGATACGTATGGGAACGAGGGTGGTTTTTAGGTCAAACTTGGCAACACCTAAGGTCAATCCGGCTTGCATGCCTCCCGAACTGGATGCAAAAAAAATATAGTCTATTGTGGTATCAGTCTGCTTTAGCTGATCTTTTAATTCTTTTACAGCAGTGACAAAGCCCAAAGCACCCGTGAGGTTTGATCCTCCGTAAGGTATCACGTAACTTTTTTTCCCGGAAGCTTTTAACCTCTTCTCTACAACATCAATATCTTCTCCTTTGCGATTGTTTCCTGTAAAACGGATATGAGCCCCAAGTATATGTGATAGCAATAAGTTTCCATCATACTTTTCAGGTTCTTTTCCGCCGAGCAACAAATGACATTCTAAGCCGGCTTGAGCACACGCTGCGACTGTTTGCCGACAGTGATTAGATTGTTGAGCTCCCGCAGTGATAACAGTATCGCAACCCTTTTGTAAAGCCGCCTGAATCAAATACTCCAATTTTCTGGTTTTATTTCCTCCAGAGGCTAAACCGGTAAGATCATCCCGCTTTATGTAGATTTTATAGTCAGTATAATGCTTCGATAGGTTTTGAAGCAATTGTATGGGTGTAGGAAAAAAGCCTAAGTTGTATCGATGATGTAGCATAATCTTATAGTTAAAACATTAGTGATATGTGAAATGGGATCGAGTTACCGTAAACGTTTAGGCATAAAAGATAAAAATAAAATATAATAAGAGATTATGCTGGGACTTACGTAGCGCTAAGTCATTTTTTATATAATCCTCAAAATAAAGGGGGGGGATTTTCCCCCTGACTCTTTATGAATGTTAATTTTTTTGATTACGTAATACGCTGTTTTTCAAATTATTTAGAATATTATTTTGTTTTTTTTAAGAAGATATGTTGCATATTTGAATTTAAGTAGTAGTTTTACTCTAAGAAAATGACAATTTAGAATCTTCTTCTTCTTTTAGAATAAACTGTCACAAGTCTGCCGATGTACATGCATTTTTTGCATTTCTTATAGTCGGTATCCCTTCCACAGTTTTACGTATAAGTAAGAGTCTTTTTTAAGTTGTTTAAAAAAGACATCGAGATTTTTTATACTAGTAACAAAAATCAACATGTTTCTTTCTAACATTAATTAATTTTTTTAAAACCAAACAACATGGGATCATTTAGAGCTACTTTAGAGCTAGGAGGAAAAGAATTTGACGTATTAGCAACAGAATACGCTTTCAGTAGAGATACTGACAAGAAAGGTAAAATTGCTTCTAACGTTTATGGAGGTCGTATCAACGTTACAATCGAGTCTACATCTGATACTTCTGTAATCGAAGCGATGTTAAACAGTCAATTTAAATCTGTTGAAGGAAAAATCATTTTTAAGAAATCTGAAGAGGATGCAAAAATGAAAGAAGTAGAGTTTAGAAACGGGTATATCGTATACTACAAAGAGAATCTTGAAGTAAACGGGGACGTGCCTATGACTATCAACTTTACGGTATCTGCCGAAGAGATGACTATCGGTAATGCAGCAATTGATAATCGCTGGCCGGTAGCTTAGTTACCATAAACGAGTAGGTGTTCTGCCTACTCGTTTACTTTTTGTCAACCCTAAGTATTCTAAAATATTAGGGGTTCATACTTAACTCTAATTCTTATAACCAATGTCTCAATCAAGCATACTGATCAGTATCAATGATCAATTTTTAAGTAACTTCGAATCCTTGTCATTAACTCAAAAAATTCATGAACATCATGAGTTTGAGATACATATTGATTATGACGAAATTGAAGAAAATGGATCACATACCATAGAACGATCCAAGGATTGGTTGGGTAAAGCAGTGGTTATAACTATTGACGAAAAGGAGTTTTTGGGTGTGGCAACTCATGTAAGTTTAGTGCACAAAAACGGATTTCACGGAATCTTGGTGGTCAAAGGCTACTCAAAAACCATTATGCTTGAAACAGGTGCACATCTACAATCATGGACACAAAAATCGCTAAGCAATATTGTAGGAGAGTTAATCAATGATTATCCTGAACATACTGTGGTACAACCTGAAGAGAATCCGGTATTGGCCTATGAAGCGCAGTATAAAGAAAGTCATTTTGAAGTACTCAAGCGTTTGGCGAAACAATATAATGAGTGGTTCTTTTACGATGGCTTAACACTACATTTTGGTAAACCCGAATTAGAAGATCCTATTAAAATTGCCTATGGAGAAGGAATTAGTGAGATCTCTATTGGGATGAATGTTGTAAATCACACAGCATCAAGCTATAATTACAATAGTTTCAATGACGAATTGGTGTTATCTCAAACAACCAATCAAGTAGAAGGATTGAGCGAACTGGGTAACCACGCTTTTCAGACTTCACAAGAAGTATATGGATTCACACCTAATTCATTTCATAGCTTCGAGGTCGAAGATAAGAGTCAGTTAGACCAGGCACTTATAAAAAATCAAGCAGCTGCCTCTGCAGCATTAAATACTGTACAAGGTAAAAGTACAGACAAAAGATTAGGAATTGGCGTAGTGATTAATTTAGAATCGGCCCGTTACGATAATAAAAGTTTTGACGAAAAGCGTTACGGGAGTTATCTTATTACATCCATTACCCATTCTGCCACAGGGCATGGTGCCTATACCAATAGCTTTGAGGCAATACCGGCAGGGGTTACCGTACTGCCAACTCCCAAAGTAAAACTACCGGTAGCACAACCACAAATTGCAACCGTAGTATCCAATGAAGATCCGGACCAAAAAGGTCGGGTACAAGTTCGCTTTTTATGGCAATCTGCCGGCATGCAAAGTGCATGGATCGAGGTGATGACACCCGATGCGGGAAGCAGCGAACATCATGCTCAAAACCGCGGACATGTTTTTGTGCCTGAGGTTAATGATCAAGTGATGGTAGGATTTAAATATAACGATCCCAACAGACCTTTTGTGATGGGAAGTTTATTTAACGGTACCACCGGTTCGGGCGGACAGGATCAAAATAATTTTAAAACTATCGTTTCAAAAAGTGGACACGTCATAGAATTTAATGACACCCCTAACGAAGAACGTATTACGGTAAGAGATAGAAATAACAATATGGTGGTGATCGATACTGCAAACGATAGTATTGAAGTCACCGCAAATGAAAATATGACCTTTGCAGCCAAGAATATTGAATTGAACGCAGAGAATATCAGGCTCAATGCCGAAGAGAACATCAACTTGGCAGCACAATCCGGTATCGAAGCCTTGTCACAAGGTACGATCAGTTTACAGTCAGATCAAGATACCAGTTTGTTAAGTAGCGCTGCCATCGCTATAGAGGCATCAACCAATGCTACTATTACCAGTCAAAACACTATTGTCGAAGGACAAACAACGGCAGAGCTTAATAGTGCTCAGACAAAAATATCAGGAAGCGCAATGACCGAAGTTTCGGGTGGTGTTATCAAACTAAATTAAAATCAAAGACTCTTAAAATTTATCTATTATGCCAGGACCAGCAGCCACTATAGGAAGTATGCATACATGCCCTATGTGTACAGGAAGCACTCCACACGTAGGCGGCCCGATTACGGGACCGGGAATAGCCACTGTGTTAATCGGTAACAAACCCGCCGCTGTGATGGGTGATATGTGTACCTGTTCGGGACCACCGGATACCATTGCACAAGGATGCGGAACCGTATTGATTGGCGGTAAACCAGCCGCAACCGTTGGTGATATGACGGCCCATGGGGGTGTCATTACCGTTGGTGAAGCTACGGTATTAATAGGTACGGGCGCGGGGCAACCCAGCAATGTTATGCCTTTACAGGAAATCCCGTTTCCTAATCATGACTTTCTCAACCGCGTACGAGCAACAGCTGCAGGTGAGAATAGCAACCTAAACGATGCCCTTGCTAACCAAGCTAGCTTGGCAGAAGAAGCAGCACCAGAAAATAGAGGATATCTATCCCGAGTAGATTTTAGTATTTAAAAGACACAAGTATGAAGGTCGAATACCCAATAGTGGCAGAGGATTTAATTAATAGAACTGATGTCAAATCCGAGATAGAAAAAGAATCTATAAAAGATCGTTATTACGGTCATTCTAACCAATTTGGTTTTTTTCCTATCGGTCGCTTAAACTCTTGGCATGGTGGGATACATATTGAATATAGTAGGGTAGTGCGTGCGATAGCTGATGGCCGCATTATCGCTTATCGGTTGACAGAAGATTATCTGACCGAAAAAGACACAGGTCGTAACTACTCCAATAGTTTTATACTCATTCAACATAATTTTGAGACACCCGAAAAGAAAAAGCTACGTTTTTATAGCTTGTATATGCACTTAAAGCCAAAAAAAACATTAGAAAAGGAGAGTGGTAATTACATTCCGGATTGTTTTGCAAAATATATAGTAACGACTAAAAAAGACTTGCCAAAACTAGGCTTGAAAGTTCGTAAATTTGATGAAAGTCATATTAGTAAAGATGAAGCAACAGAATTTAAATTTGTTACAAAAGGGGATACCCTTACTAAATCTAAAATAAAGATTGAGACATTGCCAGAAAAGCATTGGCTCAGGCAAAAAAAAGGTAAAAAATATAGACTTTTTGAATTAGATGGAAGTACGGTTTGTGCATTTACGGGTTGGTTACAACCGGTAGATGAAACCACTTCTAAAGTAATCTATGTCAAAAAAGAAAAAGGAGAATTTGACAGTGGCACTTTTGATAAAAGTGGTGCCAAAGGAACCATGCTTTTTGATGCTATAGAAGGATGTTATGTCGGGATGGAATGTAAAGATGTGGAACTCGAAGTAGAAAAAACTAAAAACCCGAATTGGTACAAAGTTAAAAAAACAGGTCAATACGTTCTCAAAAGGGATTGTACAGCAATAAAGAAAAAAGTTAGCGACACTGTTAAGGTCAATAAAATTGACGATACAAGTGTTCAAAATGTTGATATTCTTATTAAGGCAGGAGAAGTTGTTGGCGTGCCATCTAAATTTGCTTTTGAAAAGCAATCACATTATAACGCCATGCATCTAGAGGTGTTTACTGATGATGAAGGAGTATCCAAATTTATTGATAACAAAGAAGATAAAGGACGTACAACTTATGAAGTACCGGCAGATAAAAGTCTTAAGTTAGCTACTCCTTGTGACTTTTTAAACGCCAATACTAAAGTAAAGATCTACCAGCAAGGTGACCATTATACACAAATAGGTTTTGAATCTATTAAAAATATCGTATTACCGGTCAAAGGAAATATATATACTAAAGATGAAGATGGAGATAACGGAGAGAAAGGATATGAAACCGCTCCAAAAGGATATCATGTTTACGATTTTAAAGTCGTAAATGAGTATTTTTCAAATGCGTTAGAAGAAGGCATAAGTTCTATCCTTTGGATGGCAAGTGATAATACAAAAGATAATCCTACCAGAACAGTTAAATACATTCACCCCAAAGCAGGTCAAAAATTTTGGGTACCCAACGATAAAGTATCAGGAACAAAGGGAGCGTGGGTAGCGTTATCAAAACCTATTACAAGTTATTATGATAAAGATCCAATGGATACAGATAAGGGTATAAAAATTGAAGAACCTACCCCAATTCGTAAAATAGAAACATTCGAGGATTCCACTAACAAAACTAAGTGGTGGAAGGTACAGGGAAAAGGCAAGGAGAAGGATAAAAAAGGATGGATTAAGTATGATGACTTAACCAAAAAGAATCCGTATCAATGGGAAACATTAGGGTGGAAATTAAAAGAAGATACAGGTACACAATATTTTTACCAATTTGGCGATTATGTAAATGAGTCAGAACCCCATCAATTTATTAATGATATCTGGGAGTTGGTAGATACTGATAAAGACAAGGTACTGAGTGTTCGAGAACTGCAACGCTGTATGTCAGATGAGGTAAAGATAGCAAAGCTAAGCAAGCTAATATGTAAGCACTCCAGTGAATGGAATATGTCACAAAATTTTGATACATTTAAGCAAGAAATCGAAGCGATTTATGCAAAAGGTATCGAGCAGGAGGAGGAAGAAGGCCAGCGGCAAGACTTAGAAACAGCAAGAGATGAAAAGATTGCATTGTTAAAGGAAAAGATCGAGAAGCTTAGCTTTTGGGATAAAATACAAGATGGCCCGATAACTGAGAAAACAACTGACACTTCTAAAAAGGAGGAGCCAAGCAGGTTTAGTATTATGCAGGAAACAACAGCTTTAAAGCAGGCACAACATACAAAGAAGCAAGAAGCCAAAGTACCCAAACGTACTTTTCCTGTAAGCAATGATAATGTTTATCATTTTCATCCGATAGCTTTTGTAGAGCATATGAAGTTAATTGTGGGTGATGGTGGCAAAATGAAGTCTGTACTAGAAGAAATGAAGCTTTTAGTAGACAAGCATATCCCTTATAGTCAACAAGGGGAACGAAGTTCGTTGTCTGATGAAGGTATGGCAGCTTTGGATTGCTCAGAAACGGTTGGAATATATCTTCATAAACTTGGTTGTATGCCAAAATATAAAGCTATTCATACAGGCATAATGACCACAGAAGCAGATTTTAGAAAAGCAATAGGATCGAATAAAGTACAACTTGTAGAAGGTAGCGACAAGGCGGATTTTATTCCTGAATCTGGAGATATTTTTGTATGGCGAAGAAAAAGAGTTAAAAAAGATAAAAATGGAAATGAAATTGTAAAATATGATGGACATACTGGTATAGTATATAAATATGAAGAAATTAAAGATGTAGTTTGGATTCTGGAAGCCATAGGAAGTGGTGGTGCAAGTGGGGAATCTCAACAAGTCAAAAATGGAGGTCATTCGGGAATTGATTGTACACGTACTGCTATATATAATAAAAATTCTAAGGCATTGAATAGACATGACGGGTGGGTTGGTTATTATAGACCTATTAATTATTAAAATTTGAAAATTATCCTATGTTAAGATTTTGTATTTTTTTTTTCACATTGGTTTTACTTCTTAGTTGTAAAAAAGCTTCTAATAATTTAGAGTTATCAACTGTCAACAAAAAAGACAGTACTATAACAAAAGTAAAGACCGAAACAGAAAAATTGAAATATTCAAAAGAAGATTTTGATTTTATTTTGAAAGATAAAGAAGACATTAATTGGCACCCTAAAGGTCTTTTAGTTATGAAATCTGATTATTTGCCAAACTACAATGATATAGGGAATATTTTATTTTATACTTTTTCTAAATTAGGAGCATTAAAGTGGCAGGAAAAGATGGATGATTATTCAGAAGAAGAGACTGAGGTAGAATTGGAGCGTATTAAAAATTTATCCTTAGACGCATTTAAGAAAGAGTTTGAGATTTATGCTTTTGTAATTGATAAGCAGTATATAAAAGACACACCTGAAGGACCTTATCAAAAGGAAACTTATGTAAAAGAGTTATATCATTGCAACGATAAAGATATTTGGAGAAAAATTGACTCATTCGAGGTTAAAAAAGAGGATAATTTTCTTAAAGAGCGTGAATGGTCTAAAAGAAAGTTAGCTGAACTCGTAAATTAATCCACCCCGCTGCTCCTAGTATGTGCTTCCGCTAGTTTACAACTAGTGGCGGTATGAGTAAGCGTTAACGATATATGATTAATCCACAGCATTGTATGTTGTGGATTTTTTATTTGCTCCTCGCCCACAGTTTGGCAACATTTTTACTTTTTAGCTAATCCAACCTGTTGGTATCTATATAGATTAGTTGACCGATAAAGACAAGGTAGTGAGTGTTCGAGAACTGCAACGCTGTATGTCAGATGAGGTAAAGATAGCAAAGCTAAGCAAGCTAATATGTAAGCACTCCAGTGAATGGAATATGTCACAAAATTTTGATACATTTAAGCAAGAAATCGAAGCGATTTATGCAAAAGGTATCGAGCAGGAGGAGGAAGAAGGCCAGCGGCAAGACTTAGAAACAGCAAGAGATGAAAAGATTGCATTGTTAAAGGAAAAGATCGAGAAGCTTAGCTTTTGGGATAAAATACAAGATGGCCCGATAACTGAGAAAACAACTGACACTTCTAAAGAGGAAGAGCCAAGCAGGTTTAGTATTATGCAGGAAACTACAGCATTAAAGCAGGCACAACGTAAAAAACAAAAAGAGGCTGAAGTACCCAAACGTACTTTTCCTGTAAGCAATGATAATGTGTATCATTTTCATCCAATTGCTTTTGTAGAGCATATGAAATTGATTACGACCGGTTGGAATCCAGATGAATATTTTAAAGAATATTTCTTACCAACCCTTTTTAAACATGAAGGAGGGTATCAAAATGACACAACTGATAGTGGTAATTATATAGGTAATAAATTGATTGGGACAAATCATGGTATTTCAGCACCAGTTTTACAAGCTTATATGAAACGAACTATTACTGTTAGTGATATGAAAAATTTAACAAAAGAAACTGCAGAAGCTATTTATAAAAAGAATTATTGGACAGATGCTAAGGTTCATTTGATAAGTGATAAATTTGTTGCAGTTCAGTATGCTGATATGTGTGTAAATGGAGGTTTAGGAAATGGTGCTAAGATAATGCAACGAGCCTTAAATAAATTAAGTCATTCTATATCCGTCGATGGTAAAATAGGAAAACAAACTCTAAACTTAATTAATAGTGAAGATCCTTTAATTTTGCATGAACAATATAAACAAGCAAGAATAAGACATTACACGAATCTTGCTACTAATAACCCTACTAAATATGGAAAATGGAAAAATGGTTGGATTAAAAGAGCTAATAGTTTTATATATGGTAAAGAGCGTTAAATTTTGCTTAGTATTAGTTCTTTTGATAAGTTGTACTTCAAAAGCCCAAAAAAATACATCTATAAACCAAGAAACAAATCAAGTAGTTGAAAAATTAGAAAAGGAAAAATTAGATTGTAATGCAATAATTGGCAATTGGCATTATCAAGATAATAATGATAAGCAAGATTTTGGATTGACATTCCAAAAAATAAATAATATTATTTATGGAAAACATTGCCTTATATACGGGTTGCAAGGTGATTTAATTGATTGTGACCCTGAATCTAAAGGCAGTGTTTTTGAATGTTTTGAAAATGATTATAGAGGGGAGCTAATATCTTATTACTTCCCCGATAGTAAATCAAAAGTTAGTTTAATTATAAAATCTAAAGATACAATTGTATTCAAAGTAATTCCTGAAACTGAAAGTTTTTCATATTTTAGGTCAGGTATGATATTTATAAGGGATTGATTAAATAATGAAATGCTGTAAATCATTACCTGCCACGTGAATCGCCAAAGAAGTGCCATTCAAAAAAGGAGAAGATACTATGCTATCGCAAGATATAAGTACTGCTTATTCAAATGTTCCAAAAGGCAAGGAAACTCCGGATCAAGAAATCTGTCATGATAATAGTGTTGCTGTATTCTATAAAGATAAAGGCTCAACGCAAGGAGTAGTGATGAACATATCTATGTAGAATGTGAAGAAATTATTGCAAGAAAAAAGATAAAAAAAGAAGGCTGGGTAGCTACCAAAGATTTAAATATTGATAAAACAGCATTTAATGCCTATGACTGGACTAAATTTGGATTTGAATAAATAGATGGAGGTGATGAGTATATGTATGATATCAAAGATCTGCGTGATAAAGAAAGTACAGAGAGTCAATTTATACAATCGCTATGGAAGAAGTTGAGTATATCAAAGAATAAAGAAGTTGTTGATATGTTTGAGCTGGATGCCAGTTATAGAATGCTCGAGACTCAGGACAAAATTTCAAAACTAGTTTGTAAGCACAAAATTGAATGGTCTTATAAGCCAACAGAGATAAAAGATGAGGTAACCATATATTATGACTACCTTATAGATAAACTTGAAGAAGAAGGTCGAGATACCACTGGATTACTAGAACTTAAAGATAAAAAGTTGGAGGTGCTTTCAAAACACGTAGCTCAGCTCATGTGGTGGGATGAGGCTAAGAAGGCAAACATCAAGTTTGAGTCTCCAAAAAAAGATAATAATCCTGACGCAAACGTAACCACTTCAAAAAAACCAGAAACAAACCAGCAGAAGACGAACGGTAGTCAAAACATTGTTTCTACTTTGACACCAACAAAAGAAAAAGAACAAACAAAAGGGAACGCTAAACCAAAGCGTAGCTTTCCCAGTACTGATATGGTACATCATTTTCATCCGATTGCTTTTATCAATCAAATGAGATTGATGTTCCCTGAAGGTGGAAATTGCTTGTGTTCTAGAGAGCTTATAGAAAAAGAAGTTATCGCTATGGTAAAACGAATTTCTGGCAAAGACAGTCTATGGAATGGTATTCATGAAAGTTGTGATATTACAGATAAAAATTTTGCTTCGTTTACAGATGAGCTAAATAGAATGTTTAAGAAGTATGGGTTCAAAACTTGTATTGACAAAATATCATTTTTAGCACAAGCAGCGCACGAGACAGGAGGGTTTCAACAGAATAAAGAAGAAAAAAGTAAGTATTTGTCAAGTAAAAGTATCTATAAGGGAAGAGGAATGATCCAATTGACAGGAAATAAAAATGAAAGCACGGGTTACTATAATTTAGCAGGTGTTTATAAGTCTTATTCGAAACATATTAATGATCCAAATATTGAAAGTGATCCTGACTTAATTTCAAAAAATCTTCATTATACGGTAGATTCAAGTGGTTGGTTTTTTAAATCCAAGAAAGTTCCCAAGTGGAATAAAAAGTGGTCTAGTTATGACAACCTAAGACGACAAAGGCTTAGTCATTTTAATAAGGGATTAGGTAAAAATTTACTGGATTTATCTCCACTTATAAATAAAGATGAAAAGTATTTTTGGTTACAATCTAAAATCATCAATGGTTATTCTAAATCGAACACATTAAAAAGTCATCCAAATGGCTGGAATGATAGAATTGAATCTTTTATGCAATTAAGATCTGTCTTTTATTTTGGAACGGAGTGTGTAAATAATTTAGAAAAACTAGAAGTAGAGGGAAGAGCTCCATGGATGAAGATTGCAATAGAAGAAGCTGAAAAGGCAGCTGGATGCCACGAGGGGAAAGAACCTTTGTTGACAATGGGTAAGGGTTACTTAACATTTGCTGGTAATAATAATTCTCCTGATGACGATGTTGACGGGCAATGGTGTGCTTCATTTTTGTCTTGGTGCATAAATAAAGCTGGGTTAGACGTTCACAAAGAGAAGTGGAAAAGATCAAACTCTCAAGAATTTAGAAAAAGCGCTGAAGCTGGAGTTATCTATAAAAAGATCGATAAGCCTATTTTTGGTGCTTTAGCTGTATATACTAAATATAGTGACAGTGATCACGGACACATTGGTTTCATTGCAGGAAAAACAAAAGAAGGAAGATACCTTTTATTAGGGGGGAATCAAGGAGATTCCATAAGAACTACTTCTTATGGAGAAAAGACAAAATCGAAATTTTTAAATGGTTTTTATATACCTAAAGATTATAATATAACTAAAAAAGATAATCTTACGGATGATGAAAAAAACTATTCGAGTTCTAGTGAATTAAATTATAAGTTAGGAATTTACACAAAAGTTAAGAATGATTCAGATAAGACAAATTAATACACTTACATCTATTCTTCTAGTTTTATTGCTAAATGTTAGTTGTAAGGGGGAGATAAAACACGTAGACGTTTCTGTAAGAGAAAAGGTAGAAGAAAAACAACCAGTAAAACAAGTTGTAAAAGTTGCTGTTAACACATTATCCAGAGGAGATTTTGATTCCCTCTTAAATTCAGGGATAATTGATAATATTGATTATAAAGGAGATTTCGTTGCATGTTATAAAATATTAGATAAGTCAGGAGACTATTATTTGATTCTAACTCATGATTATGACAGTAAGATAATTTATTCTTATTATGCTGAAAAAAAAGCATTTGAATCAAAATTGATTTGGGACTTAAATGATTCTGTTGTCCAAAAAGATTATTCAGAGGAATATGACATAAACTTTCTTAAAGATTTTATTCATGTAGCTGATTTAGATAATGATGAATTAGTCGATGTCGTTCTGACATATAAGACAAAATCAAAAGAGGATTATGATAGGTTAAAAATTGTTATTTTTCATAAAAACATAAAGACTGTAATAGATCATGAGGGAGCATCTTTAGATGATGAGAGAGAAACTAAAATAGGTGAAAGCTTTTATTCTTTGCCTAAATCAATAAAGCAAACAGTTTTTACTGATATGAAAAAACTAAACTCTAATGTGTTAAGTATTAACTCAGATGTACTGGAAAAAATTGAAGCAAACTTAAATTGAAAGTAAAACCTAGCCCCTCGCTGCTCTTAGTATGTGCTTGATATGTTTGAGCTGGATGCCAGTTATAGGATGCTCGAGACTCAGGACAAAATTTCAAAACTAGTTTGTAAGCATAAAATAGAATGGTCTTATAAGCCAACAGAGATAAAAGATGAGGTAACCATATTTTATGACTATCTTATAGATAAACTTGAAGAAGAAGGTCGAGATACCACTGGATTACTAGAACTTAAAGATAAAAAGTTGGAGGTGCTTTCAAAACAAGTAGCCCCCGCTGCCGCTCGTATGTGCTCCCGCTAGTTTGTAACTAGTGGCGGTATGAGTAAACAAAAGAAATATAATGCAAACCACAGCAGTAATGTTGTGGTTTTTTGTTTACTCTTCGCACAACGTGGATACATCTTTGCTTATCTACTAATCTCACATTTTGTTACCGTTATAAGTTAGCTTTGCATTATAGCCGATGCTTTCAATTTCGCATACCCACTAACTTGCCTTAAACTTTAAATCAAAAATTAGTCAATTCATCCAATTCTTGCTTATAATCATATTGAAGGTCTTCATGCAATGCCTGTATCTTCTTTTCAATCGAGGCTAGCTCACGACGGTATAGATTGAGCAAGGTAATGTTACGTTTAATGGAAGGTGAAAACTCCGAGAGTTGTTCGCAGAAATAGAGGAGAAGCTCTACTTCAGTTTCTTTATTTTTGGAATAGCGAATATACTTTTTGACCATCCGCAGAATTTTACGCACACTTTTCTTTATAAAGTAAAATGTTTTGGTATTAATTTCTAAAAATTGATCGGTTATTTCTTCCTTCACACTCTCGATAAAACCAGCTTCATTTTGCGCTTCTAACAACAGATAGGTAAGCAATTCCTTGTTTTCTTTTTTAAACTTAGATAAACGTAGACACAGCTCTACCAGTTCATGATGAGAACGTTCATTTAATTCAACCTTTAGTGTTTTAACGGTAACTGCTTTCATGCTGTGATACTACCTTTTTTCTTTTTTATTCACATAAAAATTCGGATCTATCGACCACTCTTTATCTTTAACTGTAAGGGTCTGCCATGCTGCATTAGGCTGTATCCATTGCAATGTATCATTTACACGAATACGAATAGGCATATCAAAATCTCTTACGATGTTGCTATATCGATAACGTAACTTATTTGTGTCAACCATTTCATATTCCAGCACTGGTATTCGGGTATCTCTTAAATATTGATTAAAAAAAGCAGAAAGATCGATGCCGGTACTATCACTTAGATAGGATTCAATTTGTTTTGTTGTAACTGTTTGATGATAGAATTTCTTATTCAGTCCTCTTAAAATAGTACGCCATTTATCATCATTATCCACCAGTTGCCTTAGCGTATGTAGCATGTTGGCACCTTTATAATACATGTCTCCTGAACCTTCTTGATTCACATTGTACGTACCAATGATGGGTGTATCATTACGTATTGATCTCCGTGTACCGATTACATAGGCTGCTGACGCCTCTTTACCGTAGTAGTAATCCAAAAACAAATTTTCTGAATAGGCCGTAAAACTTTCATGAATCCACATATCTGCTGCATCTTTATAGGTGATGTTATTAGCAAACCACTCATGTCCTGATTCGTGTACGATGATAAAATCAAATTTAAGACCCCAACCGGTGCCAGAGAGATCTTTGCCAAGATAACCGTTCTTATATTGGTTGCCATAGGTCACAGAGCTCTGATGCTCCATCCCCAGATAAGGAACTTCTACTAGTTTAAAACTGTCTTCATAAAAGGGATAGGGGCCAAACCAATGCTCAAAAGCTTTCATCATTTTGGGAGCATCTTTAAATTGTTTTTTAGCTTTCTCCAGATGATCACGCAAAACGTAATAATTCATATCTAGCGGACCTTTTTCACCTTCGTAAGTTTCGCCAAAATGTACGTAGTCACCAATATTTATATTGACTCCGTAATTGTTGATAGGATTGCTTACAAACCAATGGTATGTTTTGGTGCTTTGGTCAGAAATTACCTTCCGTAAACGTCCGTTAGAAACATTTATAAGGTCTTTGGGCACCGTGACACTGATAAGCATACTGTCCACCTCGTCATACATGTGATCCTTATTTGGCCACCAGACACTGGCACCCAGCCCTTGACATGATGATGCGATAAAAGGTTTTCCATTAGCATCTGTTTTCCACGAAATCCCTCCGTCCCAAGGCGCATTCACGGCTTCTCGGGGATGGCCACTATAATATACATGTAATGAATCGGTAGCACCCGGTTGTTGTTTCTTTTCTAACGATACAAAATGTGCATTCTTCTCACTGCGTACTTTTAAAATTTTACCATGCTGGATAACACTGTCTATTTGCAAGGGTTCTTGTAGATCTACCTGAAGCACATCCTTAGCTTCCAGTACCGTATACTGAATGGTAGTGGATCCTGAAATATATTTGGTTTCAGGCTTTACTTCGATATCCAGGTGGTAATACGTCAAATCCCACCATGCACGCTCAGGGGTGATACTGCCTCTTAAAGTATCTTGACGCGTATATGATTTTTGAGCAGTCAGTGAAGAAATGCAAACCAATGCTAGTATGGATAAATATTTATTCATCAATTTTATTTAATTATTTTTTTAAAATGAATTCTATAGGAATGTGTATTCTGGCATTCCAGCTTTGGATGTTATGTGAGGCGCCTTCAAATTTTTTAGAAATAAAATCTACACCTTCTTTATACCCCTTATTCTTCAAAATTTCATTCACGCGTAGCTGGTACGGTTCATATTGAGCGTCCAAAGATAAGGTGCCATAGTCAAAATATAACTTATGAGTTGTTGGATCCGGTAAGGTGTTGGTGAGCGTATTAATATAGGCATTTCCCAAAAAAGGAACCGGCCAATGTGTCGATAAACAAGCGGCAGCACCAAAGATATGAGGATAGGTTGTTAACGCATGTAGCGAAATAAGTCCTCCCATAGATGCTCCCATAATAGCAGTATCCTTAGGTGCTGTTGCGGTATTATAAGTGCTGTCAATAAACGGTTTTAATTCTGTAACAATAAATTTTAAATAGTCGTCAGAATATAATTTGTCATAGCCCGTTTTTTGCAGTAGCGCTTTTCTAGCTTCTGGGTTCTCGGTTGCTACCGCTGGTGCCTTCGGCATATATTCAGAAAATCGTTTAGCTCCATTATTCCAGATTGCGACAACCAGCGTATTTTTAATCACATTTGCTTGTAACAAACTATCCAGTATTTCATCTAATCCCCAATCCAACCTTACATCAGCAGTTTTTGCATTAAAAACATTCTGTCCGTCGTGCACGTATAAAACTCCGTAGGGTGTTGAGGTATCAGAATATCCTGTGGGCAAAAAAACTTCGATTGTACGGGCATCAATATATTGCGAAGAAAGATTAGGGTGCTTAATCAAAGTCCCGTGATTGGTTTTAGTAACAAGAGCTTCCGAAGATAATACTTCGTTAGATTGCGAAAAACCAAGGGTGGTAATTAACAGTACTAAGATCCAAACGACACTATGAGACTTTGATAGCATTTTATTTTTTAATGGTCACTAGTTCTAAAAATTTCTGAAGGAAATGCAACTGGACTTTCATGTCCGTCCTTACCTACGGTGGCAACACCAAAGAAATAATTATCAATAACAATGCCTTTTAGTAAAAAATGATCTACGTCACCCACAAATCGACTGTGATCCCATGTTGGTGATGTTGTAGCTCTCCAATAAATCTTGTATCCTTTAACTCCTGAATGATTTGCTTTTTGCCATTTTAGCTGAACTGATGGCTCTACAATTCCGCCAATGGCAACCTTAGTTGGTGCAGGCGGTGCCGATGCAATATTAGCCATGGTGATAGCATTTACAGCAGTAAGCTTAGCCGCATAGTCAAAATTGACATGCTCCACCACGTCGCCATATTTGATACCATTCTCTTCTCTCAGATCCTGATGTTGTTGTGTGTAGTTTTCATGAGCCTCCATAATACGAATTCCGGCAAATCCGGCATCATTAAAAGGGCGGTGATGACCACCACGTCCAAATCGATCTAATCGATAGACCATCATTGGATTCATTTCGGGCATATACGTTTGTACCGTTTTATGGATATAACGCGCTAATTGTCTTGAGATTCCGTCTACTTCGCCGCCATAAAAACGTCTAGCGTTACGCTCTTTTTCAGTTTCAGTTGGAGGCACAGGTTCAGAAAATATTCTGAAGGTTCTATTATCGATCACACCGTCTACACCTTGTATGTTTCCGATCATGTCATTGTTTAAAACTCCAACTAGATCCCAGTTTTTTTCCTTTGCATATTCGGCCAGTCCTTTGCCTCCAAAAAGACCTTGTTCTTCACCCGACAACCCGGCATAGATAATACTGCTGTCAAATTTGTGCTTTGATAAAACACGTGCAGCTTCAATCGCACCAGCCATACCACTGGCATTATCATTGGCGCCCGGAGAATCAGAGGTGAAATCTGTGGGATCTGTCACTCGAGAATCAATATCTCCGCTCATCATAACAAAGCGATTTGGATGCTGTGTCCCACGCTGAATTGCAATAACATTCACCACCCAAACGTCTTTGACTATTCGTGGATTTGTTCCTTTTTTGACTAAATTCTTCTGATAAAAAACTTCAAGACAGTTACCGCAAGCTTGCGAAATTTTTTCAAACTCAGATTTTATCCAGCGACGCGCGGCTCCTATTCCGCGTGTTTCTGAAACCGTATCACTTAGTGTATGTCTTGTGCCGAAGTTGGCTAAAGTATTGATATCCTTTTCAATACGATCTGCAGATATACCATCGACGATTTGATAGATCTTAGGATCTGTTTGTGCTAATGTAAATAAATAACTAAAAAAAAGTAATACTGTTAAATAGAATAGTCTCATTAGAAATATGGTTTATTGTCTTAGAAAGGTGACTTTAGATATTTTATTATTTGTTAATTCATAAATTGCAATTACATCCGAATAACGTTCATTAAATCGTACATGCTCACGATCGACAACTTTATTCCCCAGAACAATTCGGTTTTTAATTTCGCAATAGAGGTTGGGAACTTTTTCGAATAACTGACTGAAACGTTGGCGAAGTTCATCTTTACCGTTTATCGAAATTTCTTCTGGAAAATTAAAAATCTTTATGTCATCACTATAGGTTGCCATAAAAGCTTCAATATTCCTTGCATTGTAGGCGTTTACCTGTCGTTGTACTATTTGTGACGGGGTTTCTTGATATGTATTCAGAATATTCAGGGGTACGCCACTCTTGATTACTTCGGTAATCGAATTTAAGTTAGTAATGTCATCTAAAGGGTTTTTACTCAACAATACTAAATCTGCTATCTTACCGGTTGCAATAGAACCAATCTTATCCTCTAGTCCAAAGGCCTTTGCAGCGTTGTATGTTGAGGCTTTTAAAATCTCAAATGCCGAAAGGCCACTCTTCTTCATGAGTTCAGCCTCCTGAATATAAGAAGATGCATGCATGGTGCCTATGTTTCCCGCGTCAGAGCCTGTTGCTATCGCTACGTCATTATCAGATAATAGTTTAAGATTAAGTGCTTGTATGCTATCACTTTGCTCATATCGATGATAGATGTTTTTTTTATTTGGGAGCACCTTTTTTAATCGTTCAGGAGTTTGCGATGCTTCGATTTTTTGAAGATCAGAAAGCGTGTTGTATAGTTCTGGATTTGCAAACGTTAAATCCTGAGAATGATGTGGTAACTCAGAAAAGAATGTGCTTATATAGTTTTTCGACACCAATAAAGTTGGGATGTAGGTGACATTATTTGCTTTAAGAGCTTCTATAAAATCTTTAGGGATAATTTCATCTCGAATACTGTGTACTAAGATATCCGCACCCGCTTTGACAGCTAGTTTTGCGGTACTTAAATCCGTAGCATGAACAGCCAGCTTGAGCTTATTATCATGTGTTCGCTTGGCGATATGATTAACAATCTCAAAAGTGTCTTCTGCAGGATGATCCTTGTTAGCGATATACCAAATCTTAATAAAATCTGGTTTATATGACAGCATCTTATCGAATAATGCATTTGCATCGTTAATTGATGTTATTTTTTCAATTGGGATATCATCTAATTGTGAGAACGCCTTTGGTTGGTAAGGAGAAAATAAAGGCCCTGTGACAAAAACATTCGGAGCTAGTGTGTCTTTGCTAAGGCTATCCCGAATTTTGAAGTTATAGAATGGACCACCTAAATCCATTACACTGGTAATTCCAAGCCTGAGATATCTTTTAAAATGATCAGGAATTAATTTTTTAGCTCGTTCTATTTCCTTTCTATACGAATAAATATGTGTCAAATCTAGTGCATCCGGCCTGGTATACAGTCCACCAGTTTGGAAAAAATGTATATGTGTATCTATTAAACCGGGGATTGCAAAAGTATCGGTGCCATCAACCACCTTCGAAACGCCCTTTGTAGAATGGACCTTTTTTGAAATCTCGACAATTTTATCCCCTGCAATCAAAATGTTAAGAGGCTCAGAAATATCACCTGTCTTGACATCTATAATTTTAATATTTTGGATGATCGTATTTTGAGATTGTAAACCAATATGAGCAGTTATCAAAAAACTTACAAGGGTGAGTATTATTTTCATATGTATCAAGTCCTAGATGAGTTTCAAAGTTATAAATAAAATAATAGTTTATCGTAGTGATTACTACTTTTGTAGTGATCGTGAGTATGAAGTGAAATTTTGTAAGCTTTGACAGCGTTGTCTTACTTTCTCAAAAAATACAATCCGATTAACGGTCCAATACTGAGTAAAACAAATAGGAAGGTGATGGGTATCGTATCGGTTAAGGCATTTAATAGTTGGATGCTAATGATGGTTATCGCAAAACCAATACAATTAACGATGGTTAATCCTGTACCTTTTAACTCGGGAGGAGCAGCATCGGCTATCATCTTCGAAAATTGAGGAGAATCAGCGATCACAACCATTCCCCATAAACAAAGTATAATCAGAAATAAGTAAGGAGATACTTTAAAAAATAGAGGAGAGGCCAAGCAAAAGAGGGCGGAGCACATTAGCATGAAGCGGGCTACTTTTTTGCTGCCTATTTTTAGGGAAATAAAGCCTCCGACAATACAGGAGATAGATCCAATGGCAATAATAATAAAAGACCATAGCGCAATGGGAATAGATATGCCCTGAAGTTGAGAATATGTCTTTAAAATTAAGGGAACAAATCCCCAAAATGCATATAGCTCCCACATATGACCAAAATATCCAATTGCAGCTTTTCTAAAGGAAGTTATACTGAATAACTGGGTGATTACACCCAACTGAATGCGAAGTGCCGGGGATCGATACGGACCATCGGGAACAAAAAAGAAAATTAAGAATCCGCCCAATGTAGACAGAAAAGAGGTGCTTAGAAGCACTGTATTAAAAGCATTATCGCTATTGAACTCAAAAAGTAAATGGGGTAAAGCAGTACCCAAAACTAAAGCGCCGACCAAGAATCCAAGTGCCGTACCTAATCCTTCTTTATAATAATCTGAAGCAATTTTCATTCCTACCGGGTAAATACCGGCAAGAAAAAAGCCTGTAGCAAAACGGGCAGTGAGTAAATTAAAAATGCTTACCTCAGGAAGTAACAACGGGAGATTGGATAAGGCTCCAAGTAAAGCACACGCAAAGAAGACTTTAGAAGGTGAAAATCTATCTGCCAACGTAAGCAGTGCAAAACTTAAGGTTCCAATAATAAAGCCAAGTTGTACCGAAGAAAGTACATAACCCTCAATATTGAAACCTACCGTGAATTTGTTGGTGAGTTCATCAATCACCGCATTCCCTGCAAACCACAAAGAAGTGCAAAAAAATTGCGCAATGATAATGATGGGAAGTATGTGAAATTTTGATTTCAGGCGATTCTTTTTAGTGAACTACAAGTATACGAATTCTTTTAAGAGCGCATGTACCTGCTCGGTATCATCCACATAGTATTGAGCAACCGTTTTTTTTAAGCCGACTTTGACCGTATGAGCAGTTTCGGGTAATTCTTTAAACATGTATTCATCGGTCCAGTCGTCACCAATCGCAAATATGAAATCATAGGGGTCATCTATTAACATTTTTGACGCAGATTTCCCTTTATTCACTCCACTTACTTTAATTTCAAGAACTTTATCCCCTTCTAAGATTTCAAGATTATGATTTGCAATCAATTGTTGAATTGTAATTTTGAGTTCATTAGATCTATTCTTACCCAATTCGGGATCTACATTTCTAAAATGCCAGGCCAGCGAATAATTTTTTCTCTCGATTAACGAGCCGGGTGTGCGATCAGTGAAGGATTCTAAAATAGGAGCAATAGCATCAAACCATTTGTTATCTACACGCTCCAGAAGTTCCCAATCCTTTTTAGGCTGCTTTAACCAGACACCGTGTTCGGTAATCAAGGTATAGTCTTTATGACCAAACCATTCATTAAAAGTCATTTTATCTCGTCCTGTTATAATGACAAGTTTTGTGTTTTCTTGCTTATTCAGGGTGTCCAGTAAATCAAATATTTTTGATGTTGGTTTTGCATTTTCCGGAAGTTTTTCAAAGGGTGTGAGTGTTCCATCATAGTCCACAAAAAGAATTCTTTTTTTGGCTTTCTTAAACTGTTCTACCAAATTAGTTCTCGACTGATTCTCTAGTCGTTGCAAGGTGTATCGCTTGCCATGATGGGTGGAGCTTTTCAAGGCCTCCATAAAATCAGTAGCCCATTTATCTACATTGTAACGTTTTAATCGTTTCTGTAAAGCTGAATTTCGTTTAATTTGTTCCTTTTCGGGCATTTCCAAAGCTAACTTTAGGGTGTCGGCAATTTCTTCAAAGTTATTAGGGTTGATAAGTAATGCTTCACTCATTTCATTAGCTGCCCCGGTCATTTCGCTTAAAATCAACACTCCTTTTTTGTCAACTTTAGAAGCGATATATTCTTTCGCAACCAAATTCATCCCGTCTCTAATAGGTGTCAATAAAGCAACTTCACTTGATGTATAGAGATCAATTAGATTCTCAAAAGGGAGGGAACGATAAAAATACCAGATAGGTGTCCAACTAATTTCAGCAAATTTTCCATTGATTCTTCCAACCAACTGATCGATTTCTTTTTTTAATCGTTGATATTGGGGCACTTTTGCTCGGGAAGGAACTGCAAGCATCACCAATCGAACTTTACCTTTAAACTCAGGATATTTCTCCAGAAAATACTCAAAAGCTCTTAGGCGTTTATCAATTCCTTTGGTATAATCCAAACGATCAATGGATAAAATCAGTTTGGCTTGATCATTATCAAGCTGATGTTTGTCTAAGCCTTGTTGAATTATACTTTTATCTCTTTTTTCTTTTGCATTGTGAAGTTTTGCACTTTCATGAAAATTATCATAATCTATACCCATTGGAAAAGAATCGACTTTTACACTGCGATTGTCTAGGGTGATGGTATTAAAACTACTGTCGTATCCTAGTATGCGTTGTACAGAACTTAAAAAATGACGTTCGTAATCATAGGTGTGAAAACCTAACAAATCAGCACCCAGCATACCTTTTAGCAATGCCTCTCTACAAGGGATAGTTCTAAAAACTTCGTAGGACGGAAACGGAATATGCAGAAAAAAACCGATGGAAACATCGGATCTCTTTTTTCGTATAAGACTGGGGACCAATAATAATTGGTAGTCATGTATCCAAATCCTATCTCCGCTTTCAACGGTATTTAAAATGACATCGGCAAATTTTTGGTTAACGGATTGGTAAGTCTCCCAGGTATGTTTTTCAAATTCAGTATACTCTAAGAAATAATGAAATAGAGGCCATAGCGTGGTATTGCTAAAACCATAATAATACTCATCTATCTCTTTTTTTGTTAAAGAAACACCTAAACATTTATGGTCTCTTAATGTACTGTCTATATTTGCTTTTATGGTATCGTCAATTTCTTCTTCGTTTACACCATTCCACCCAATCCATATACTATCATTAGCTGCATGAACCGGCTTCATTCCTGTGGCTAATCCACCAACACTTGGAGTGCTGGTGACTATTTTTTTATCAATATGTAATTGCAGCGGTAGTCTGTTTGATATAATGATAGTTTTACTCATAAAATGTGGTTAAAGGAGGTCAATTGTTTTTTTTATTTTATAAATTTCGTGAATCGAGACTTAATAAAAGACTATTTAAAAGAATTTTAGTATTTATGAATAATTTGGACTACGGAATTATTGGAAACTGTAAGAGTGCAGCACTCATTTCAAAATATGGTTCTTTAGATTGGTGTTGCTTGCCCAATTTTGATTCTTATTCAGTTTTTGCCAAAATATTGGATGAGAAAATAGGAGGGAGCTTTAGTATAGAAGTGGGAGCTGATTATACTATTTCTCAAAAGTATATTCATAAAACAAATATTCTGGTTACCGAGTTTAGTAATGGCACCGATGTCTTCGAATGTATTGATTTTATGCCAAGATACAAGAATGAAGATGGTTCCTTTTATGCTCCGCCAGATATCATACGATATATTAAACTTATCTCGGGAACTCCCAAATTTACTCCAAATTACCATCCTAAATTAGAATATGCGTTGGGTGTTACAGAGTTTGAGGTAGAAGAAGGGTATATTAAGAGTATTAATAATGAAGATAAGTATGATACCCTGTATCTTTATTCAAACTTTAATCTTCAGAAGGTTCATGATTCTCAGGAAATTGAATTGAGAGAGAATGGCTATTTTGTAATTAGTTATCACGAGAAAATTTTAACGCAATCCTTAGAGCGTTGTTACCTTAAATTACAACGTACACGTGTATATTGGCTCAACTGGAGTGAAAATACAACAGAATATAAATATTACAATGATCAAATTTTACGAAGTGCTCTAGTACTTAAATTATTAAGTTATGATAAATCCGGAGCGGTGTTGGCAGCAGCAACTACCTCGTTACCTGAAACTATCGGGGAGGTGCGTAACTGGGATTATCGTTTTTGTTGGATTCGGGATGCTTCTATGGTGATAAAAGTGGTCTCAAATTTAGGACACAAGCGGTTAGCACAGCGTTTTCTTCAGTTTATTATTGATATCATACCTGATAAGGATGAAAAGATACAAATCATGTATGGGATCAATGGAGAAAAAGATCTTACCGAAAAGACATTGGATCATTTAAGTGGTTATCAGAATTCGAAACCTGTTCGCATTGGTAATGCTGCGTATCATCAAAAGCAAAATGATATCTATGGTATTTTGATGGATGTTATTTATCAGCAATTTGCCGAGTTTGAATGTGATTTAGATAACAGTGAGGGCTTGTGGACAATTTGTAAAAGTATCGTGCATATAGTTAACGTCAATTGGGAAAAAGCAGATAAAGGCATATGGGAATTTAGGACCGAAGAGCGGCATTTTACTTTCTCTAAATTATTATGCTGGGTAGCGATAGATCGTGCTATAAAAATTGGTGAGTTAATCAATAAACCAAAAACAATTCCACGTTGGACAGCACTAAGAGATCGTATTTATAAGGATATTTATGAAAACGCATGGAATGAGGATATACAAGCCTATACACAATCATATGGTACAAGCGACTTGGATGCTTCAACGTTGTTAATGGAATCTTATGGGTTCATAGCTGCAAACGATCATCGCTTTATAAGTACCGTCAAAGCTACAGAACGTGAATTATGCAATAATGGGCTCATGTATCGTTATAAGAATAAGGATGATTTTGGACTACCTTCTTCTTCTTTTACAATTTGTAGTTTTTGGTTCATCAATAGTTTGTATAAAATTGGAGAAAAAGAAAAATCAAAACAATTGTTTGATCAATTGTTATCGTATAGCAATCATCTAGGCTTGTTCAGTGAGGATATAGATTTTGACAGTAAACGTCTGTTGGGCAACTTTCCTCAAGCGTATTCACACCTGGCACTCATAGAAACCGCCGCTAACTTTTCTGGAGGTCTAACCAAGGAGGAGGAAGTAATGGATATTATACATCACGATCAGTAGTACCGTGTGACTTATCTAAATAAATGCGTGTATGAGGGATGCTTTCTTTGTGATGTTGTTGAATAAATATAAGTAACTTTTCTCGAACGAGTACCCGTAGATCCCATGCGTCAGATGAGTTTCTGGCGCTCATAAGTGCTCTTATTTCAATAGCTTCTTTAGTTGCGTTCGTCACTTGAATATTTTGAACATTATTATCCCACAAAGGGGTGTTATCCAAAATATTTTTTAGTTCGGTACGTAAGGCTTCAATTTGAATCTGATAATCGGTGTAGATATATACAGTACCTAAAAGATCCGAAGAGCTTCGCGTCCAATTTTGAAAGGGTTTTTCAATAAAATAGGTTGTCGGTACAACCAGTCTTCTTTTGTCCCATATCTTTATAACGACATAGGTTAAAGTTATTTCTTCAATAGTACCCCATTCTCCCTCTACAATGACTACATCATCCATTCGTATTGGTTGTGTAAAAGCAATTTGAATTCCTGCCAATAAAGTTCCTAATGCCTTTTGTGCCGAAAAGCCTATGATGATTCCTGCTACTCCGGCCGAAGTAAGCATACTTACACCTACACTGCGTATACTATCAAAGCTCATAAGTGCAACACCAATAGCAAAGAGGATGATAATAAAAATAACAATGCGTTCTAATATATTAAATTGGGTATAAATTTTACGAGCATGTAGGTTATCAGATACGCTAAGGTCATAATGTCGTATTACGCGATGCTTGATAATTTTGATCATTACGATCAATCCCCAAGTGATGGATATAATATAAAGGACTGTGCTTATTGATTTGATATATTCAAAATAGTTTTCGGGAATATATTGACTTACCAGACCCAATCGTACCCCGGTGGCTAACAAGAATAGAAATAAAGGAATCTTGATACGTTTGGCAAAACGAACCGGTAAAATAGAATTAGAGTTCTTACCGATTTTTTGTAATAAAAACTGCAGTAGGAAAAAAGTAACAAGTAAAACTAGTATCCCGATTGCAATTTGTTTAGCGAACTGTAAATCCATGAGGTAGCCTATTTTAAGCAAAAATACAGGTGTTATTTATAAATTGTGAGGAATTAGTTTTAAAACTATGCTAATATTCAATGCTATTTTTTTTACTGTAACGAAATGCTATTAAATAAAAAACCGTTTTCAGATCGAAAACGGTTTTAAATATAGATGAAATATATAGTCTATTTTTTGATAAGTTTAATATTCTTAATCATTTTTCCGTCCAACAAAACAGTGCAGAAATATAGACCGCTTTTTAAGAATTTTTCGGTGTTGATTGGCAAAGCATGATATCCTGATTTAATTCTTTGATTGATTGATGTTACAAGATGCCCATTCATGTCAGATATGATAACGTCCAATACTCCACTATGGTTGACAGATAAAGTTAATTGAGATGTAGCGTTAATTGGATTAGGAGCGATTGTTGTAAAATTATCTCCCAATCTTACTTTGCCAACAGTTTCTGCTCGCATCATTGACCGATTTTGTATAGGACAATCGGTAGTACAATTTGCAGTCCATTGCCCTGTTCGTTTACCATTGACAACACGAGTAGTGATAAACCATCCACTCGTAGAACGAGAAAGATCAACCGTCTGATCTCCATTGCCGTTGTTGAATAGTACTCGGATGTTAGAAGCCGAAACTCCGGCAGGTATAGTATAATTAAATTGACTCCACTGAGTTCCGCTAATTGGATTCATTGCTTGACCTGGCCAATTTGGGGTTCCTGGTAGTTTAGTGTTTGTAGAGGCATCGAACAAATAGATATTACTTGTTGTACCCCATCCATTCGGTCGGTTAAAGCGATAAGTGATCTCATTCTCAATAATCGCTGTGCTTGGGCAGTTCGACGGGCAAGAAGTGCTCCATGAATTATTAGCATACCATCCATTTGTAGCTCTTACTAAATCTAAGGTCTGATTATTCCCGTCATTAAAAATTAATCGAATGTCTGATGCTTTTACATTTGCATCGGGAGTTATTGTATATTCATACCAGGGTGTTCCCGAAATGGTGTTCATGGATTGCCCGGGCCAGTTAGCGGTACCTGATAATTTGGAATTTGTAGAGGCATTAAAAAGGTATACATTGATTGCAGTATTCCATGCAGCTGGTTTTTTAAAATTTACTTTAAATGGAGGAACCGCTGTAGTAGGAGTGCTGGCACCTTTGCTCCAGACAGCATAGCCATTACCAGAGGTTCGAAGCGTCCAGCCACTTCCATTAGGAGACCAAGAACCGTTACCAAGTTTCATAGCCAAGGTTCCACTTTTACCATCAATATAAGCTGCATATAGATCATTACGCGCTTCCGCAATGTTGATAGAGGAACCAGCATGAATCCGAACACTCTTGCGAACAGCAATTAAATCTTTTATTGCATTTTGAACTCCAGCACCCGTATCAAAAAAATGTGTCCAAAATATCATTGGATTCCCCGGATGGGAGAGTATATAAGCATACCCTTTTCTCAAATTAGTCTCTCCTCCAGGAAAAACATATCCCGGACCACAGCATTGTTGTGCAGCGCCTGTATCATGATTTTCCAGAAATGTAACCGATTTTGAAGGGTTGACACCAATCATTCCAGAAGGTTTTCCATTCCCATCTCTTAAATAAGATAGATTGTTATCTCTTAAAGCGTTCTGTAAAGTTACCTTGGTGTTAAAGTCAAAAGCTGACGAGGATTGCTGAGTATAATTCACCCAATTATTAGTTTGTACACGACTACTTTCTAATAGCTCTCCAACAGCGAAGTATGGATTTGTAGCATCATTGTATTGTTTATTATAGATCGGATCATAGCCATGAACAAAATCATATCTCCATCCATCAAAACCAATGTCATTTTTCAAGAATTTCATCCAATTGATAATTTCACCGCGTACCTCAGGGTTTTTATGATCCAAATCTCTTGCAGCTGCGTAGGTACCGTTGGATCCATCCGATTTGAGTGAAGTACCGGGAAAGTAATCTGTGTTGCCACTAAAATTTACCGGATAACTAACAAAGTTTCTACCCTCGTCATCTGCGGTAATATAATACGTGGGCCATGCAGGGTTTACAAATGTCACAGCGTCAGGAGATCCTACTCTGTGATTAATGACAATGTCGCTCAATACCTTAATGCCCAGTGTGTGATATTGGTCAATCAGGTTAACCAATTGATTTTTTGTACCGTAAGCACTGTTTAGATTATATAATTCTCTTGGAAGGTATCCTTGAGGAGAAGCAGCGTCACTAGGAGGTGGCATCCATATAACATCGATCCCGGCGTTTTTAATAGTATTTCTATTTTGAGAAACAATATCGTACCATGTTTGTCCAGCTGGTTGATTTTGAACGTTCCAATCAAAGGCTTGAAATAATACATCTTCATCTTGCGCGTTTCCCGAAGATATAGAAAATAATGTCATGAAAATCATAACATAAAAGGTCAAATTACATTTCATTTTAAGAGTATTTAAGTTACTTAATGAAGACTATTTAAAAATTTTAGAGGAACATGCTAATCTCAACGAAAAAAAATGGTTGTTTTTCGCTCTGAGGATACTTGTTATTAAATTGTATTTATTTCCATTGTAAAATTGATAATATCTCCGTTTTTTTACTAAGTTATTATGAAGTATGTAATAAAGCAAAAATGAGAAAGTGCTATAACGTTTGCGTGTTAATAACTAACCAAGTTTTTTTATAAAGTACTGTTTTTCCGTAAGTAAGATGTGTGATTTTAGAAAAATATGAGGTCTTTAAGTGTAGAGTTTCCCAATTATAGAAAAGATAAGATTCATAGTTCTTATAGGGCACTAAAATTTTTAGTAATTATTCTGAAAAACAAATGTAAAAGAAAACACCTTCCATTTTAATTAAATGAAAGGTGTTTCAATATTAGAGATTATTTAAATTTTAAAAAATATCTAAGATTATTACTTTAAATTAAGCAATGAAATATCCATTTTCTGCAGCTATCTTATCTGCTATTTTCGTACGCAACGCTACAACATTAGGTTGATTAGCATACTTGGTAAAGCGTTTAAGTCCCATAAGCATCATACGTTGTTCATCACCTTCAGCAAAAGAGACAATAGCTTCCTTACCTTGTTTGATAACGATGTCTACTGCGTTGTACAGATACAATTGAGACATCGCGATTTGAGTTTCTTGTGACTCTTCTCCAAAACGCTTTGCGTTTTTCTCTGTACGTAGAATAGTAGATTCTGCCATATAGATTTCGATAAGAATATCAGAAGCAGCTAACAATAATTGTTGGTGCTTATCTAACTCTGGACCGAATTTCTGTACTGCAGCTCCAGCTACCATAAGAAATACCTTCTTTAGCTTCCCTAAAATTTCTTTTTCTTCAGCGAATAATTCTGAATAATCAGGCGTATCAAATGAAGGTATTCCGGTAAGCTCATCAGCAACTTTCATCGCAGGCCCTAAAAGATCTACATGACCTTTCATCGCTTTTTTGACTAACATACCTACAGCGAGCATTCTGTTAATTTCATTCGTTCCTTCATAGATTCGAGAGATACGTGCATCTCTCCACGCAGATTCCATTGGAGTATCTGCAGAGAATCCCATTCCTCCAAAAATCTGAATACCTTCATCAGTTGTATTCTGAACATCTTCAGAAACAGCTACTTTAAGGATAGAACATTCAATTGCATATTCTTCAACACCTTTAAGTTCCGCTTCCTGATGTGAATTCCCTTCCGCTTGACGTAATGCAATTCGATCTTCAATATTTTTAGCAGCACGGTAGCTAGCAGATTCATCTGCGTATGTATTGGTTGCCATTTCTGCTAATTTGGCTTTAATTGCACCAAAATTTACGATGGGCGTTTTAAACTGAATACGTTCGTTAGCATACTTTGTAGCTTCTCCGATCACACGACGTTGTGCATCCAGACACGCTGCAGCTAATTTAATACGACCCACATTCAACGCATTCATAGCAATTTTGAATCCATTACCACGCTCAGATAACATATTTTCTACCGGTACTTTGGTATCACTAAAGAATACCTGACGGGTAGAAGAGGAGTGAATACCTAACTTCTTCTCTTCGTCTCCCATGGAAATACCATTTGATGCATCATTTTCAACAATGAATCCGGTAATGTTTTTATCGTCTCCAATTCTGGCAAATACGATGAACACGTTACAAAATCCTGCATTCGAAATCCACATCTTTTGACCTGAAATCAAATAATGTTTACCGTCATCAGATAAAACTGCTTTTGTTTTTCCTGAGTTTGCATCAGATCCAGCTCCTGGCTCTGTAAGGCAATAGGCACCAAACCACTCACCAGTAGCTAATTTTGGAACGTATTTTTTCTTTTGCTCCTCATTACCGTATAAGGTGATAGGCATTGTACCGATACCCGTATGTGCACCAAATGCTGTACTAAACGAACCTGTAGCGCCAGAAATATAATCACAAACTAACATTGTAGATACGAATCCCATACCTAAACCATCATAAGCCTCTGGTACAGCTACACCTAGTAAACCAAGTTCACCTGCTTTGCGCATACATTCTTCTGTAAAGGCGTAATCTTTTTGCTCAAAGCGCTCCCAATTAGCCCATAATTCACGATCAACGAATTCTTTAGCACTATCGCGCATCATTTTTTGTTCTTCAGAGAAATCTTCCATTGTGAAAATATCTTCTGCTTTTGTTTCTTTTACAAGGAATTGTCCTCCTCTAAGTAGATCTTTATTTATAGCTTCTGTACTCATTGTTTTTAGATTTTATTTGTTAAGAAAAAGAAGAGAGAAAAAAGACTTTAAGAATTCAAACTATTTTGGAAACCCATAGTCATTTTCTGCCATTCTTCAATTTTATATTCAAGTTTTTGTAAAGTGTCAATATCAATATATCCCCTATGATTTGCTATCAAAAGTTGTGTCCCTAATTCGAAAGAAGAACTCAAAGAATAATCAATGAAATTATTAAATGATTTATTCGATCTTCCTGAACCTTCAACTAGGTTACTAGGTAAAGAAACAGAGCATCTACTAATTTGTGAGCTTAGATCATATCTTTCATGTTTAGGAAAAGACAGTAAAATATCAGATATATCATTAGCGATTTCTAATCCTAACTTCCATATTTTCAAATTTTTATAATTATGTCTTTTCTTCAAAATTAATTTTCTCTGTTCTTTGCTCTCTGCTCTCTGTTCTCTATTCTTACTTTAGGAACTCATAGATTCCTGCAGCACCTTGTCCGGTTCCTACACACATGGTTACCATTCCGTATTTTCCTGTCATATCACGCTTACGCATCTCATCGAATAATTGAACAGATAATTTAGCACCCGTACATCCTAGTGGATGACCTAAAGCAATAGCACCACCATTAACATTTACGATATCCTGATTAAGATCAAGTTCTCTCATCACGGCAAGTGATTGCGAAGCAAAAGCCTCATTCAATTCGATTAACTCAACATCTTGTTGTTTTAATCCTGCTTGTTTTAAAGCTTTTGGAATCGCTTTTACAGGTCCGATCCCCATAATTCTCGGTTCAACACCCGCTGCAGCGTAGTTAACAAGTCGGGCGATTGGTTCCAGATTTAGCTCCTTCACCATTTCTTCGCTCATCACCAACACAAATGCTGCGCCATCACTCATTTGAGAAGAGTTACCGGCAGTTACACTTCCGCCAGCTTCAAAAACCGGACGTAACTTACCTAACACTTCCTTGGAAGTTCCTGCACGGGGACCTTCATCCTTATTCACCGTGTAATTTTTGGTTACCTTTTTACTGTTTTCATCAACATAAGTATGCTCAACATTAATAGGAACAATCTGGTCGTCAAATTTACCTTCTGCTTGCGCTTTTAGGGCTTTCATATGAGAATGGTATGCAAATTCATCCTGATCCTCACGAGAAACATTGAATTGATGGGCTACTGCTTCTGCGGTAAGTCCCATTCCCCAATAGTAATCTTCGTGACCATTGGCAGCTAGTTTATAATCCGGAGTAGGTTTATAACCACCCATCGGAATGTAAGACATGCTTTCTGCACCTCCTGCAATAATACAATCTGCCATACCTGACTGGATTTTAGCCGTCGCCATACCAATCGTTTCGATTCCTGAAGCACAGTATCTATTCACAGTTACTCCAGGGACATCCTCTATCTTTAATCCCATAAGAGATATTAAACGAGCAACGTTAAGCCCTTGCTCTGCCTCGGGCATGGCATTACCAACAATAACATCATCGATTCGGGTCTTATCAAAATTAGGCAGTTCACTCATCATATGTTCGATGGTTTCTGCGGCCAATTCATCGGGTCTTTTAAATCTGAACACTCCGCGAGGTGCCTTACCTACGGCAGTTCGATATGCTTTTACTATATATGCTGTTTTCATTTTTTTTTATGTTATAAAATTGATTCAAGAATCAAGGGACAGGAACCAAGACGTAAATTAGTCTAAACTGTCAATTTTCTAATTTCTAAGTGGTTTTCCTTTTTTAAGCATATGTTCTATACGCTCCAGCGTTTTACGTTCGGTTGTAAGCGACAAGAATGCTTCTCTTTCTAGATCTAGTAGATATTGCTCAGACACGTAAGAAGCTTCCGATAAATCTCCACCAGCCATTACATAAGCTAGTTTGTTGGCGATCTTTCTATCATGTTCAGAAATGTATTTACCAGCCTCCATAGAATCTGTTCCAACAAGGAACATACCCAAGGCTTGTTTACCCAATACCTTCACATCTTTACGAAGAACAGGTTGCGTGTAGCCTTGCTCGGCCATTAATTTGGCATGTGCCTTTGCTGTAGCGATCTGTCGATCTTTGTTTACTACTACAATATCTTTTCCATGTTGAAGGATATTAGTATCATATGCCTCGTAAGCAGATGTAGATACTTTTGCCATTCCAATGGTTAAGAAATGTTCTTGTAATACGTTCAGCTCTACATCATTTTTTTGGAATAAGTCCGACGCTCTAAGTGCCATCTCTTTGGAACCACCACCACCGGGGATCACTCCAACACCAAATTCTACAAGTCCGATATAACTTTCTGCAGCAGCCACTACTTTATCAGCGTGTAGCGTCATCTCACAACCACCACCCAGTGTCATACCATGCGGCGCAACAACCGTTGGAATAGAGGAGTAGCGCAATCGCATACATGAGTCCTGAAAATACTTAATAGCCATATTCAACTCATCATATTCCTGCTCTACAGCCATCATGAAAATCATACCGATATTAGCTCCTACAGAGAAGTTAGGTCCTTGATTTCCTACAACCAGTCCTTGAAAATCTTTTTCTGCTATATCAATAGCCTTGTTTAGTCCGGCAAGTACATCACCGCCAATACTATTCATTTTACTTTGAAACTCTACATTAAGGATACCGTCACCAAGATCTTCGACCACAACACCACTATTTTTAAAGACTTCGGAAGATTTTCTAATATTATCTAAAATGATAAAAGCATCTTGACCAGGCTTTTTAACCAATTCCTTTTTAGGAATATCATAAAAGTAGGTAGCTCCATTTTTAACTGAATAAAACGAAGTGTTTCCTGAAGCAATCATTTCATTTACCCATGCTGCAGGTTCCTCACCTTCAGCTTTCATCATTTCAATTCCTTTTTCAAGTCCGATAGCATCCCATATTTGGAAGGGACCATGCTCCCAACCAAAACCGGCTTTCATTGCATCATCGATTTTGTAAAGCTCATCGGTAATTTCAGGAATACGATTCGAAACATAGGCGAAAAGCGCGGAGAAATTTTTACGATAAAACTCACCTGCTTTATCTTTTCCTTTTACCAATACTTTAAAACGATCAGCTACCTTATCAATAGTCTTAGTCATTTCTAAGGTTGGAAAAGAAGCTCTTTTATTTGCTCTGTAATCTAATGTGTTAAGATCTAAAGAAAGAATTTGTTTAGCTCCGTCTTTAGCAACTTCTTTTTTGTAGAATCCTTGTCCGGTCTTACTTCCTAACCATTTTTTCTCCATCATTGTGTCGATGAAGCCTGGAAGTTTGAAGAGGTCATGTTTTTCGTCATTCGGACAGTTTTCTGCAATTCCGTTTGCTACATGAACCAAGGTGTCTAACCCAACAACATCAACCGTACGGAAAGTTGCCGATTTAGGACGACCAATTACCGGTCCGGTAAGTTTATCCACTTCTTCGATGGTCAGATCCATGTCTTTGACCATGTGAAATAAACTCATAATGCTAAAAATACCAACACGGTTACCGATAAACGCCGGAGTATCTTTAGCTACCACCGATGTTTTACCTAAATATTGCTCTCCATAACTGTTTAAGAAATCAAGTACTTCTGGAGCAGTGTTAGGTCCCGGAATAATTTCAAATAACTTTAAATAACGAGGAGGGTTGAAAAAGTGTGTCCCACAGAAATGCTTTTGAAAATCTTCACTACGACCTTCATTCATGAACTTGATCGGAATACCAGAAGTATTCGAAGTAATCAAAGTACCCGGAGTTCTATGTTTTTCAAGGTTTTCAAAAACCATTTTCTTAATATCAAGGCGTTCTACAACGACCTCGATGATCCAATCCACCTCACTTACTTTTGCGATATCATCTTCTAAGTTACCGGTAGTAATTCTATTGGCAAATTTTTGATGATAAATAGGAGAAGGTTTTGATTTTAATGAAGCGGTAAGCGCATCATTTACCAATCGGTTACGAACAACCTTATCTTCTAAGGTTAGTCCTTTTGCTTTTTCTTTATCATTAAGCTCTCTTGGCACAATGTCTAATAGTAATACTTCGACACCAATGTTTGCGAAATGACATGCAATACCGGATCCCATAATTCCTGATCCAACAACTGCAACTTTTTTTATACGTCTCTTCATTGTAAACTTCTGGTTATTTAGCTATTATAGATTCTTGATTAATATATATTTTTTTTGTTGCTATCAAATCGTTGATAATTTGAAAAACTTCTAAAAACGTGTCCAGTTTTTCTTTAGGCACATGTTTTTTCACCGCAGTATCAAAAGCAAAAACAACTCCTTTTGAGAAATTTCTCATCTCTACACCAAAAGGCGTAAGGTAAATAAGTACACCACGACCATCTTGCGGATTTTTCTTTCTATAAATCAATCCCTTTTCTTCCATGGTTTTCAATGTTCTAGAAAGACTTGTTGCTTCCATTCCCATCTTAGGGCCAAGTGACGTTGATGGCGTTCCGTTTTCAGGATCAATACTTAGTAATGCAAATCCTGTTGCCATGGTACTACCTTTTTTACTAGCTTCTTCGTTATACATTTTTGTGACAGCCATCCAGGTAGCTCTAAGTGCATAATCAATTGTTTTTTCTCTCATTCAAAAAATGTATTACAAATGTAAAAATACTAAAATTTATTATGCGTGCATAATAAATTTGATAAAAAATAATGATAAAACGATTCTATTTGTAATTAGCTATCAATTTAATAAAAAAACTCCTCAATTAATGAGGAGTTTGTTGATTTAAAGTTAAGGTGTTCTCAACTTTAAAATTCAATGAAACATTGAACTAGCCATAAATTTTTGCGTATAAATCGCTGTATCGTTGTTTGATAATTCTTCTTTTTAGCTTTAAAGTAGGAGTGAGGTGCCCTGCTTCTATACTCCATTCATCCGGAGTAAGTTCAAAACGTTTGACTTGTTCCCACTTACCAAAACGAGCATTATGCTCGGTTACTTCTTCTTGAAAACGCTCAATTACTTTTTCGTTTGTGATCAGATCTTCATTGGAACTCCCTACTTTTAAATGTTTGCGTTCTGCCCATTCTCTCAAAAATTCAAAATTTGGTTGAATAAAAGCTGCTGGCATTTTCTCTCCCTCACCAATCACCATTATTTGTTCAATAAAACGCGATTGCTTCATCGCATTTTCGATTAATTGTGGGGCTACATATTTACCGCCTGAAGTTTTGAACATTTCTTTTTTACGATCGGTGATACGTAAAAAGCCTTCACTATCTATTTCACCTATATCTCCAGTATGAAAATATCCATCTTTTAAAACTTCTTTGGTTTTAGCATCATCCTTGTAGTAACCCATCATAACTTGTGGACCTTGCACTAATATCTCACCATCATCAGCTATCTTGACAACAGTTTCAGGAATAAGTTTCCCTACACTTCCAATTTTGAAACCATGGTTTCTTTCATCATTAACAGAAATTACAGGAGAAGTTTCTGTTAACCCATACCCTTCCATAACCGGAATACCTGCAGCATTGTATACTCGGGCTAACCTTGGCTGAAGCGCAGCACTCCCTGAAGCTACTACCTTGATATTACCTCCCAGAGCTTCTTGCCACTTACTGAAGATTAATTTACGGGCAACACCTAATTTTTTCTCATACCACCAACCATTAGCTCCGTAAGGTTGATACTCTAATCCCAACTCTACAGCCCAAAAGAATAACTTTTTCTTAATACCTGTTAGATCAGTGCCCTTTGCAATAATCTTGTCATATACTTTTTCAAGCAAACGTGGAACTGCAGTCATAACATCAGGAGAAACTTCTTTCAGATTATCAGAAATTGTGTCAATCGATTCGGCAAAATGAATGCTGACACCTCTATATTGATATAAATACATCAACATACGTTCGTAAATATGACAGACAGGTAGAAAACTTAAAGCCTTAGCCTCACCATCCTGAATAGGAAAACGCGTGGAGCTGTTTAATGCATTACTCACTACGTTTTTATGACTTAACATAACACCTTTAGGCCTTCCTGTGGTTCCTGAGGTATAAATTAGTGTTGCGAGATCATCCTCTTTAACACCTGCCATTATAGCTTCTACTTCATTTTGATTGCTTACATCGATACCCAATTCAAGGACCTCATTCCAACTTTTGCACCCTGGTACATCATTAAAAGAATATACTTCTTTTAAGGTAGGTACATTATCCTTAATATTTTTTACTTTTTGATAAACTTCCGCATCCGAAACAAAACAGTACGAGGCACCCGAGTGGTTTAATACATATTCGTAATCTTCTTGAGATATCGTTGGATAGATAGGAACATCCTGAGCACCGGTTTGTAAAACACCAATGTCAACAATATTCCATTCTGTTCGATTATTGGAAGATATAATAGCAATTTTATCATTTGGTTGCACACCTAATCGTAACAATCCTCGACTGATTTTATTAGCCTGATCTATGTACTCTTGAGTAGAAGTAGCAATCCACTTGCCATCATACTTAGTAACTAATGCTTTTTTTAAATTGAAACGCTCTAATTGATAGTGAGGGAAATCAAATAATCTAGTAATTTTATTCATAAGTTGTTTTGGATATTATTGATGCTATGGGCATAATCAACTGTCAGAACATGTTACAAAATTTATTGCTTTGTTAACAGTGGTATTGACTCATAATTATTATGCGCGCATAGTTTCGCAAAATATAAAAAATCTAATAATCTGCAACCCTAATATATAAAAAAACGTTTAAACCTTTATTAATCTGATAACATAATATGTGTTAGACTATCAAAATGATGGATACATCACCATAATATTCTTTATTCTTTAATAAAAACAGTGTCAAATTGCTGAATTAAAACGCTAATCTTCAGTTGTAAGAGGAGAACTAATTATTATTATAAACAAAAATGCCGGTAAACTACCGGCATTTTTGTTTAACATATGTGAATTTCTATCCATTCTTAGCGTCAATCCATTCTTTTGCATTTACAAAAGCTTCTAACCATGGTGATACTTCATCGGTGCGTCCTTCTGGATAATGTGCCCAATTCCACTGAAAAATAGAACGCTCTATATGGGGCATCATAACCAAATGTCGACCCGTAGTGTCTGTCATCATAGCTGTATTATAATCCGATCCATTGGGATTGGCGGGATACTGATCGTAACCATATTTGGCAACTATTTCATATTCCTTCTCATCTAAAGGTAGCTCAAAGCGTCCCTCTCCGTGAGATATCCATACACCAAGGGTGCTACCTTTGAGGCTAGACAACATTACTGAATTATTTTCCTGGATAGTTACAGAGGTAAAGCCGCTTTCGTGTTTATTAGATGTATTGTGAAGCATCTTCGGTTTTGTATCATGCTCAGGATTAATTTTACCCAACTCAATAAATAGCTGACATCCATTACATATTCCTACAGAAAGTGTGTCTTCTCTGTTAAAGAAATTGGTCAATGCGGTGTTTGCTTTTTCATTATATAAAAATGCTCCGGCCCAACCTTTGGCTGACCCTAAAACATCACTGTTCGAAAACCCTCCAACGGCACCTATAAACTGAATGTCCTCAAGCGTTTCGCGTCCTGAAATCAAATCGGTCATATGAACATCTTTGACATCAAAGCCAGCTAAAAACATGGCATTTGCCATTTCACGCTCAGAGTTACTACCTTTTTCTCTAATAATAGCTGCTTTTGGTCTATCGGTTTTGGAAGTGTTTTTTGGTAATTTACCAGTAAACTGTTTCGGAAATGTAAACTGAAGCGGTTGCTTTGAGTAATTATGGTAGCGATCAGTAGCTAAGTTGTTAGCTGTTTGTTGTTGATCTAATAAATAAGAAGTTTCGAACCAAGTATCGCGTAGAGCTACAATATCCAATGTGATCGCATCGTCTCCATTTTTAATGACTAGATCAGTAATTTCAGTAACAGTACCTATTTCGAAAAATTCGATCTCATTTTCAGTAAATAAGTTTTCAATTTCTTTTTCTGCTTGTAATACAATACCGACATTTTCAGCAAATAAAAGCTTTATAAGATCAGTTTCACCTAATGCTGTCAAATCTAAATCTGCTCCTAAATTTTGATCAGCAAAACATAATTCAAGTAAAGTCGTTATCAACCCACCCGAGGCAACATCGTGACCCGCATGTAGTAGATTTGATTTAATGGCTTGTTGAATTGTATTAAAAACCTTCTTAAAGTTATCAGGATTGTTAATGGTTGGTGCATCGTCACCAATCTTATTTAGCGTTTGTGCAAAGGACGATCCTCCTAGTTTATAAGTGTCCTGAGATAAATTAATATAGTAAATTTTCGCAGCATTCTTCTTTAGTACAGGCTCAATTACTTTCGTTATATCATTACAATTTCCGGCAGCCGAAATAATAACCGTACCGGGAGCAATAACTTCTTCATTAGCATATTTCTGTTTCATGGATAAAGAATCCTTTCCCGTAGGAACATTAATGCCAAGTGCTATGGCAAAATCAGAAATTGCTTTTACGGCTTCGTATAAGCGCGCATCTTCTCCTTCATTTTTACATGGCCACATCCAGTTGGCAGATAAAGAAACAGATGTCAAACCATCTTTTAACGGAGCCCAGATAATATTAGATAAGGCCTCGGCTATAGAGTTTCGTGACCCGGCTTTAGGATCAACTAAACCAGAAATAGGAGAGTGACCTATACTCGTTGCTATTCCTTCTTTTCCTTTGTAATCCAACGCCATAACGCCGCAGTTATTTAAAGGAAGTTGTAAGGGACCCGCACATTGTTGTTTTGCCACTTTACCACCAACACAACGGTCAACTTTATTCGTTAACCAGTCTTTGCAAGCCACAGCTTCCAATTGAAGTACTTGATGTAGGTATTCATGAATGTTATCTGAACTATACTGTAAAGATTCATAATTACGCGTAATAGTTGAATCTTTTAATTCTGTTTTGGGTGAACTCCCAAACATGTCAATAAGATCCATGTCCATTGGTTTTTCGCCCGTTGTTTTTGATTCAAAGGTAAAACGATGATCACCCGTTACATCACCTACGGTATACATAGGGGAGCGTTCACGATCTGCAATACGTTTTAAAGTACTGACATCTTTTTCTCCAATGACTAATCCCATGCGTTCCTGAGATTCGTTACCGATAATTTCTTTAGCAGACAATGTAGGATCTCCTACAGGAAGCGCATCAAGATCTATTTTACCACCAGTTTCTTCAACTAACTCTGATAGACAGTTAAGGTGCCCGCCGGCTCCGTGATCATGAATGGAAACAATAGGATTGGTTTCACTCTCCACCATACCCCGTATCGCATTAGCAGCACGTTTTTGCATTTCCGGATTAGAACGTTGTATAGCGTTGAGTTCGATACCACTGCTCAACTCTCCCGTATCTGCTGATGAAACTGCAGCACCTCCCATTCCTATACGGTAGTTCTCACCACCAAGTATTACAATCTTGTCTCCGGTTTTCGGAGTATCTTTTAGTGCCTGGTCTGCTTTACCATAACCAATTCCGCCAGCCTGCATAATTACTTTATCAAAGCCAAGCTTGCGTGCACTTTCTTCATGTTCAAAGGTTAAAACGGATCCGGTAATAAGCGGTTGTCCAAATTTGTTACCAAAGTCTGAAGCTCCGTTAGAAGCCTTTATCAGGATGTCCATCGGCGTTTGATATAACCAATCTCTCTCCTTCATGGCTTTTTCCCATGGACGGTTTTCTTCTAGCCTTGAGTAGGAGGTCATGTATACTGCACTTCCTGCTAAAGGTAGCGAACCTTTACCACCGGCAAGACGATCACGAATTTCTCCACCAGAACCGGTTGCAGCTCCGTTAAAAGGCTCTACGGTAGTTGGAAAATTATGGGTTTCTGCTTTCAAAGAGATAACACTATCAAAATCAGTTTCTTGATAAAAATCGGGGCGATCTGCTGTTTTTGGAGCAAATTGTGTGACTTTTGGTCCTTTAATAAAAGCAACATTGTCCTTATATGCCGAAACTATATCATTAGGATGTGTTTCTGAAGTTTTTCTAATTAACTTAAACAAGGAAGTTGGCATCTCTTTGCCATCAATTGTAAAGGTTCCATTAAAAATTTTATGACGACAATGTTCGGAGTTTACCTGAGAGAAACCAAATACCTCTGAGTCGGTTAATGATCGTCCTATTTTCTTTGCTATTTGCTCAAGATATAGTATTTCTTCTTCGTTGAGTGCTAAGCCTTCTTTAGCATTATATGCGGCAATATCATCAATTTCAAGAACGGTTTCTGGGGCTATGTCGATAGTAAAGATGGCTTGATCTAATCTAGGATACTTTTGAGAGAGCATAGGATCGAATTGATCAAAAGTATCAGACACGGCCTTAAATTCTTCAATTCTAATGATACCATCTACACCCATGTTTTGAGTAATCTCAACAGCGTTGGTACTCCAAGGGGTAATCATCGCGGCACGGGGACCAACAAAAAAAGCGTCAATAGACGCCATGGATAGTTGAGGTTGGTTGCCAAATAACCAGATAAGTTTCTTACTGTTTTCGGTCGAAATTTCTTTTTCAGTCTGAACTGCAAATACTTTTTCCTTTGGGTTTCCGAAGAAATTAATCATGCTTCGCTTATTTATGTTGTGCGTTAGTAAGCTGCAAATTTACTCTTTTATCTGTAATAATTTGCATGAAAAAAACCAGTAAATAAACAGAGTTATTCACTGGTTTTTAAAAGTTTTTTAGTCTTAAAAATACGTAAGAAATTGTATGTCGTTCTACGCTTTCTTTTCTAACAAGGCCATATAAAATCCATCATATCCTGAAACATGAGACAAAACCTTTTTATCTTTTATGAAATTAAATTCCTGCCCGGCCTCACTAGCCAAAAAGTTTTTTACTTGTTGTTCGTTCTCTGATGGCAATATGGAACAGGTCGCATACACTAATTTACCGCCTGCTTTTACTATTTTTGAGTAATCATTGAGGATGGTACGTTGTGTTTCTCTAATTTGATCCAAAAATTCTGGTTGTAATTTCCATTTTGCATCCGGATTTCTGCGCAGTACACCAAGTCCGCTACACGGAGCGTCGATTAATACACGATCAGCTTTACCGTGCAGTTTTTTAATGTCTTTTGTACTTTCAATGACTCTGGTCTCAATATTATGAGCTCCTGCACGACGGGTACGTCTTTTAAGTTCTTTTAATTTATTTTCATAAATATCCATGGCAATGATTTGCCCTTTATTTTCCATCAAAGCAGCAATATGCAAAGATTTTCCACCAGCACCCGCACAGGTATCAACTACGCGTTGACCAGGTTTTACATCGAGAAACTGAGCCACCAACTGGGATGAGGCATCTTGTACCTCAAAGAAACCATCGGTAAATGCTTTGGACGAGAACACATTCATTCGCTCTGTTAGTTGTAAAGCATCCGGGTATCCTTTAATAAATTCAGTATCTACTTCCTGATCTTCAAGAACACTACGCAACTTATCACGTGTAATCTTCAAGGTATTGGCACGAAGTACAACCGGAGCCTGAATATTTAGTGCAGCAATCTCTTTGTCCCATTTTGCACCCAATTCCTTTTCTCCTAAGGCATCCAACCAATCAGGAATGGACTCTCTGTATTTTCTTATTTTTATTAATTCGTCAAACTTACCTTTGATACGACGCGTAGGAGTAGGTTCTATTTGTTTCCAATCAGGTAGTGTGATACCTCTCAACGTCGCCCATACTGCAAAGAGACGAAAGGCGTTTTCTCTGGAATAAGGCGCACCAACTTCTGCGATTTCAGAATACAATCTTTTCCAACGTACGATTTCGTATAAGGTTTCTGCTACAAAACTACGGTCTCTGGAGCCCCAACGCTTATCTCTTTTTAATAGATTACGCACGACTTTGTCGGCATATTTACCTTCGTTGAAGATTTCTCGTAATCCGTCAACGACGGCAAAGACTAAATTTCTATGTAAACGCATTGTATTTTTTTAAGGGTTGCAAAGGTAATTGTTTGATTTAGAATAGTGTTATATTTAGCCTTAAAATATTACTATGCGATTCTCAATTTACCTAGTAAGTAGTGTTATCTTTTTTGCTTGCGGAAAACAACAGAAGGCTATCGTTCAACGAGATTTTAATCAAGTAACAGTTCAAATGCTTTCTACGGATACGATGAGTATCCGTTCTTTGACTCAAATTAATGATTCTATTATTGGATTTGGCTATGATAAAGGGTATGGTTTTCTAAATTTGATAACAACCGATAAAACGTTGTTTCCTGTTGATAATTCAGATTTTATCTCACAAGATGCGCAGTCAGCAACTGCCGAGCAGAGGGCAACAGCTTTTTCGGGGTCACATTTCTTTTCTCTGGGAGTAGGATCTCCTGCAGTTTTAAGAAAGCACGATGTCAATACTGGTCAGAGTCGTATCGTATATGTCGAACAGCACGAAGCAGTTTTTTATGACGCTATGGCTTTTTGGAATAAAAACGAGGGGATTGCTATGGGAGATCCAACCGATGATTGTATGTCGATACTGATAACGAGAGATGGTGGTGAACAGTGGAAAAAAATAAACTGTGAGCGTTTACCAGAGATTTTAAAGGGAGAAGCTGCCTTTGCTGCAAGTAATAGTAATATTGTACTACATGAGGAAAATGTCTGGATAGTGTCAGGAGGTGTGGTAAGCCGCGTGTATCATTCTTCGGATAAAGGGAATAGCTGGAGTGTGGTGAATACCCCGATGATCTCTGGTGCATCAACGACAGGTGCTTATGCTATGGATTTTTACGACACCCAACATGGGATGATTGTAGGAGGAGATTATACTAAACCCGCAAGTAATAACGCAAATAAAGCTGTAACTAAGGATGCGGGTAGATCCTGGAATCTGGTAGCTGATAATAACGGACCGGGATATAAAAGTTGTATACGTTACGTACCTCATAGTGGAGGGGATAAAGTAGTAACAATTGGAGTCACAGGAGTTTCTTACTCTCCTGATAATGGAAACACCTGGAAAAATTTAAGTGAAGAAGGCTTTTATACCATGCAATTTCTCAATGACACGACAGCCCTAGCCGCAGGTAAAAATAAAATCGCTAAATTACATTTTCAATAGGGTAGAAGACGTACAGTTATTCTTTTGATTTTTGTCGTAATCGTTGCATTAGTTTTTTATGAAACTCATATTCTGCTCTAAAAAGTAATAAAATCTTGTGACTTGAAATAACTTTTTTAAGATCTGTGATCATTGCAAGTTTTGTAGAGAGTTGTTTCTGTTCAGTCTCCCGATACTCATTTAAAAGTTCTTTGGCAGTTGTTTCCGATTGTTCCTGTTCTGATTGTGATTTGAAGGTTCTAAAAATTTGACGTTCCTTTCGCTTTAAGTCATGCATTTGCGTGTCATACTTATTATAAACAGGCCAAAATTTTGTTGCCTCGTCAGAGGATAGCTGGAGCTGTTCTGTAAAAAACGCAATTTTATATGCTTTAATTTTTTCTCTTGAATTCTTTTGTGCTGTACCAAACTGGACAGCAAAAAGGATGCTCAAAATTAGACTAATCTTTTTCATAGGTTTTATTCTTGTATAAGTAAATCTACTTGTATGTCTTCTGATAATAAATAATTTTCAATATTCTTTTCTTCAATCGACGAGAAACTCATTGTATTCGTCAATTCTTCTGTCGTACTATATAAATAGCTTTGATAGTTTTCATAGTCAATAGGTTCTTCACCCAAATAATTTTCTATATCCGCTATAGTAAGGTCATTAATTGTAAACGTTTTTGAAGGAGCATTTACAATAGTGAGTATTAGGATAAACATAGCAGCTATGGATGCCATGACCGTTAGCTGGGTTTTTGTAAGATAAAAAATAGGACTGTTCTGTTTCTGCTTAGAATGATTAATAACAACTTCGGATAAGGTTTCAAAATAACCTTCTGGCACGATAAAACCAGTTTTAACAGGTTTTGAAACTACAGGAACCTTCGTGGTACTGTTCACAGCATTATACAATGACTCATTTAATGTTTCAAAGTAATTTTCTGGAGTTGTAAATCCTGATTCAGGTATGTTGTTATGAGATGATTTCACCTTTTTTTTAATTATCTTAATGGTTCTTGATGTAACTTTCTATTTTTTTTGATGCCAGATGATAAGTAGCCTTAAGTGCTCCTTCACTAATTTCTAAAATTTGTGCAATTTCCTTATACTTTAGATCCTCAAAATATTTCATATTAAAAACTTGTTGTTGCCTTTGAGGTAAGGTAGCTATTGCTTTCTGTAACTTAAGTTGCAAGGCGTCTCCCTCAAAATAAACATCTGCTTCAAGATTTGCTGTCAATTGTAAATATAATTCTGCATTTGAAATATTATTCTTTTTTGCTTTAGAGTTTAAAAATGTTAAGGATTCATTAGTAGCTATACGATATAACCATGTAAAAAGCTTACTGTCTCCTTTGAAACTATCGATATATGTATGTATTTTAATAAATACGTTCTGAAGGATGTCGTTAGCATCATCATGATCTTTCACCATATTCCTAATATGCCAGTATAAGGGTTTGCCATAGTGCTCAATTAGCATTTTAAAAGCGTAATCCTTATCACTACCATTAATCAGAAGCTCCGCGATATGTTGGTCTTTATTTGATGTTGCCAAGGATTCGATCGATAATAAATTTAATAGTTAATATAAGTAAGACTTTAATTTAATCAAAAGGTTTAATGCATATATAATTTTTATTGTAAGAATAAGACTACAAATATACAGGTTATTTAAACTTGATAATGTTAAAAATGCTAAATTTATCGATTAAGAGCATTTTTGGTTTGGTGGATTGAATTTTGAATGGTATGTTTGTCATGTAACAATGAAATACTACTTTCATTTTCCCCAAGATGAAAGTTTTATATAAGAGTGAGTTTTAATTTTAGAATAAGCCCTAAAAATTAAGATGATTTGTGTGAAAGGAAAAAAGCGCTACTAGCGCTTTTTTTCATTTATATAGGTTTCTCAAAATAAAACTTTGATCGCTATTTAATGCGTCTAACAAATTTGTAGGAAAAAGATTACGAATAGTAGTATTTTTAGATTAAGGATATGTTAAAAACGCTAAATTTATCGATTAAGAGCATTTTTTGTTTGGTAAATTGAATTTTGTATGGTATGTTTGTCATGTAACAATGAAATACTACTTTCATTTTCCCCAAGATGAAAGTTTTATATAAGAGTGAGTTTTAATTTTAGAATAAGCCCTAAAAATTAAGATGATTTGTGTGAAAGGAAAAAAGCGCTACTAGCGCTTTTTTTCATTTATATAGGTTTCTCAAAATAAAACTTTGATCGCTACATAATGCGTCTATCGTATTTGTAGGAAAAAGATTACGAATACTAGTATTTTAAGATTAACAATATGTTAAAAATACTAAATTTATCGATTAAAAGCATTTTTGGTTTGGTAAATTGAAATTTGTATGGTATGTTTGTCATGTAACAATGAGATACTGCTTTCATTTTCCCCAAGATGAAAGTTTTATATAAGAGTGAGTTTTAATTTTAGAATAAGCCCTAAAAATTAAGATGATTTGTGTGAAAGGAAAAGAGCGCCGTTGGCGCTCTTTTCTATTTATTAATAATATATATGTAGATGTTATTCAAAAGATTGCATGGTCACTAGTTTTTGATAGGCGCCATTTTTTGATAACAACGTTTCGTGAGTACCTTGTTCTACAATACGTCCTTTTTGCATAACCACGATTACATCAGAATTTTGTATCGTTGATAAGCGATGAGCGATAACAATACTTGTTCTGTTCTTCATCATATTTTCTAAAGCAGATTGAACCAAGCGTTCACTCTCTGTATCTAAAGCAGAGGTAGCTTCATCTAAAATCATAATGGGAGGGTTTTTAAGAACCGCACGTGCAATAGATATGCGTTGTTTTTGTCCTCCACTCAACTTGTTTCCGCTATCACCGATATTCGTATGAATGCCTTTTGGTAATTCTTTGACGAATTCCCATGCATTAGCAATTTTAAGAGCATCTATGATTTCTTCTTCTGTGGCGTTCTCTGATCCAATTAGAAGATTATTTTGGATGGTGTCATTAAATAGAATTGAATCTTGTGTTACTAAGCCCATCAAACCGCGAAGCGACTCTTTTTTTAAGTCCTTTATTTCAATACCATCTATTGTAATTTCTCCTTCATTCACATCATAAAAGCGAGTGACTAGATTTGCGATGGTCGACTTACCACTACCGGACTGACCAACCAATGCTACCGAACTTCCTTTGGGCACCGTAAGATTAAAATCTTTGAGCACATATTCGTCTTCATACTTAAAGGATATATTTTGAAGGCTAATGTTAGTAGTAAAATCATTTTTTACAATAGCATCGGATTTATCTTGAAGAGGGGATTCTGTGTTCAAAATCTCTAAGACACGCTCTGCCGCAGCATTTCCTTTTTTAACGCCGTAATTTGCTTTCGAAATAGCTTTGGCAGGTGTTAGAATGTTATACGCCAATCCAATATAGGCCAAAAACATTTCAGCTTGTAACGATTCATCAATAAACACCAATCTACCTCCGTATAGTAATAAGACCGAGATTACACAGATTCCTAAAAACTCACTCGTAGGAGATGCTAAATTTTGTCGATTGAGCAGTGTGTTTGAGTAATCGAAAAAACGATTCGTAGAAGCTTTAAATTTGTTACTGAAAGCTTTTTCAGCATTAAAACCCTTGATAACTTTCAGTCCGCCTAGGGTTTCTTCGACTATAGATAAAAATATTCCTTGTTCTTTCTGAACCTTATCAGAATGTTTTTTTAAAGATTTACCAATCAGTGATATAATAAATCCTGATACCGGAATAAATATAAAAACAAAAAGCGTCAACTTCGTGCTCAAAAACAGCATAGCGCCCAGCGTAAAAAGAATGGTCAGAGGCTCCCTTACAATAAGTTCCAAAATTGATAAAAAAGAATGTTGAATCTCTAGAACATCAGAGGATATACGTGCCATGGTATCACCCTTTCTTTTTTCTGAAAAGAAAGATAAGGGAAGGCTGACTGTTTTGTCGTACAGCTCATTACGAATATCTTTGAGCACACCATTACGCAAAAAGGTGATAAAAAACATCGCCAGATAATTGAATAAATTCTTTAACATAAAAATAGTAATGATCCCAATAATCATATATGAAAGGACATACATTTTACCTTCACTCTCTACGGTTTCTACGATAAAACAATTCAGAGAATCGGTCAAATATGCTTTAGCATTAGTAATGCCATTCCATACCGGTTCGTAATACTCTACATCCGTTTCTGAACTAAAAAGCACCTTTAATACGGGGATTAAAGCAATAAATGAGAGGGTGCTAAATATTGCGTAGAATATGTTACATATAATATTAAGTATACCATATGTTCGATAGGGTATTGCAAAATGCAGAATTTGTTTGAAATAGGTCATGTATAATGTATCTGTAAGTAGCTACAATCAATCTAATTTTAAGTCCGATTTGATAGCGTGTATTTTTTGATCTAGTTTAGTTTCAACAGCTTCGTAATCACTTACCTCGTTTAGCGGAGCCTGTACACTGATATAAAATTTAATCTTAGGTTCTGTTCCACTTGGGCGAGCTGCGATTTTACTTCCTTCTTCGGTATAAAAAATCAGAACATTAGATTTTGGAACATCGAGTGTTGTGACCGTGTGATCTTGTGTATTTTCTGAAGTGCTATTTTGATAATCTTCAATGAGTACTACTTTTTCGCTACCGATCTCTTTTGGAGCATTAGTCCTCAAATCAATCATAGTTTGCTGAATCTCCTTGGCACCATCTCTTCCTTTTTTAACTAGGGAAATTAAACTCTCTTTATAGCAACCATGTTTAGTATATAAATCCAATAACATGTTATAGAAAGAACTTCCTTTATCTTTGGCATACGCAACAATTTCACAAGCGAGTAGGGTAGCGGTAACCGCATCTTTATCACGTACAAAATCCCCAACCATAAAACCGAAGCTTTCTTCTCCTCCACCAATAAAATGCTTATCAGGAAAATCCTTGATTAGTTTTGCAATCCATTTAAATCCGGTAAGTACTTCTTTATAGTCAACATTATATGCTTCAGCGAGATTGCGCATCATGGGTGTTGATACGATAGTAGATGCTATAAATTCATTACCTTTTAAACCTTGCTTTTTGTAGTGTTCTAACAGAAACCAGGTCATGGTCACCATAGTTTGATTACCATTAAGAAGCTGTAAGTTACCTTCATTATTCTTCACGGCAATACCCAGCCGGTCACAATCCGGATCTGTACCAATAACGATATCTGCATCGATCTCACGCGCCAGTTTCATCGCCATTTCTAAAGCTTCAGGCTCCTCCGGGTTTGGAGATACTACTGTTGGGAAATTCCCATCAGGACGTGCTTGTTCTTCAACAATATGAACATCGGTGTAACCCGCTTGTTTTAATGTTTCGGGAACTAGTGTTATAGAAGTACCATGTAAGGAAGTAAAAACAATTTTTGTTTGTTTTTTGGCCTCACTGGTAGCAACAAAACTTCCGTTTTTTACACTTTGCTGAATAAAGACCTGATCTATTTTATCGTCGATTAATTCGATTAACTCTGGCGTTGCATCAAACTTGATATCAGCATACGTCAGAGCGTCAATTTCCTGTATAATTTCGGCATCTTGTGGAGGAACTAATTGCCCTCCATCTTCCCAATATACTTTGTAACCGTTGTATTCGGGAGGATTATGACTTGCGGTTAATACAATACCGCATTGACAACCTAATTCTTTAACGGCAAAGGATAATTCTGGTGTGGGACGAAGTTCAGAAAATAAATATACTTTAATGCCGTTGGCAGAAAACACATCGGCTACAAGTTTTGCCAGGGTATCGCTTTGGTTTCTACAATCATAAGCGATTACAGCTTTTGGTTGTATATCAGGGAAGGTGCGTTTCAAATAATTACTTAGTCCCTGTGTATTTTTTCCTAACGTATATTTATTAATTCTATTGGTCCCCACACCCATAATACCTCGCATACCACCGGTACCAAATTCAAGGTTTTTGTAGAAACTCTCTTCTAATTCTTTGGGATCAGTATTTTGTAAGTTATGGATCTCTTGTTGTGTCGTAGTGTCAAATATTGGAGTTAACCATTCGTCGATTCGTGCTTGTATATTAGAATCCTTATGCTGCATGTTCTCAAGATTTATGTGCAAAAATACTATTTTATAGCGAACTCAGGATAGAACTATCCTTTACACTTTAATCTGATCGGAAATTTTATAGCGCTCTTTGTTGCGCTTACTGGTAAGGATAATTTCTCCCAGAAATCCGGCTAGAAAAAATTGCGTACCTAATAGCATTGCTGTCAGTGCAATATAAAACTCAGGACGCTGTGCTATCATTCTGCCCTCTGTCTCAATAAACAATTTATCGATACCCAGATATAAAGAGAAACATAGCCCGACAAAAAAGACGATGGTACCGATTAATCCAAAAAAATGCATGGGTCTGCGCCCAAAACGTGACATAAACCAAATAGTCACCAAGTCTAAAAAGCCATTAATAAATCGATTCATACCAAACTTTGTAGTTCCGTATTTTCTGGCTTGATGGAGGACTATCTTTTCTCCGATTTTATTATAGCCGGCATTTTTTGCTAGCACAGGAATATAACGATGCATTTCACCATGCACATCTATATTTTTTATTACCTGACTTTTATACGCTTTCAGACCGCAGTTGAAGTCATTTAATTTAACTCCCGAAGTCTTTCTTGCTGCTGCATTAAACAGTTTTGAAGGTAAATTTTTTGCAACTACAGAGTCGTAACGCTTCTTTTTCCATCCGGAGACCAGATCATAATTTTCTGCTATGATCATTTGGTATAATTCTGGTATTTCTTCGGGGTTGTCTTGTAGATCTGCATCCATAGTAATGACCACCGTTCCTTTCGCGGCAGCAAAACCTGCATGCAAAGCTTGAGATTTACCAAAATTTCGTAAAAACCGGATGCCTTTTACAAACTCATCTTCTTGTGATAATTGTTGTATCGTTTCCCATGAACCATCGGTACTCCCGTCATCTATAAATAGAATTTCATAAGAAAAAGAATTGGATTGCATGACTTTTACAATCCAATTATGTAATTCGGTAAGTGATTCTTGCTCATTAAGCAAAGGTATGACCACAGATATATCCACGTTTCAGATTTTTGTTACAAATACAAATTTATAAGTATTTAAGTAAAAAGTTAGATAAACTGATTAAAGTTATAAACGTTAGTGAGCAAGAAATAAAATAGCAATGTCCTTAATTAATTAAAGGTTTGTTTTTTCTGCATAACTAAACTCGCTACCAATGCGAAGATGAATCCAAAAAACAAATTGAATAGTAAGCTAAAAGCAGAAATAATGAAAGGTGATGAGAATTTTTCAGCCATTGCAGCGCTTTGATCCAACTGCTCTTGTGTAAAATCAGGATATTGTTCCTGCATTTTTTCTCGAGAAACTTCGGCCATTCTTTCCATCATATCAGGTTCGATAACTTGCATCAGTAATAAGGTCCAAACGACACTTATTAATCCGCCTACCAAGGCAATACCTATTCCTACTTTAATACCTTCTCCCAAGGTAAGGAAACCTCCATTAGCGGTTTTGTAGGCTTTAATACCATAAACAATTGCACCAATAAGGATTAGAAAACCTATAAGAGAATGCATCCAGTTTTGATCCATGTAGCTATCGGTAACATAGAGAATAACGCCAAAAACTACGGAAACAATACCTAGTAGAAGACCATAGTTAATAATAATTTTTTTTGCAGAAACTTGTGTATTTTCCATTTTTGAAAGGTTTGGTTGATTATATTTGATCAGTATACAAATATAGGAAAACGTTACATGTACTACCCAAAAATCATTTTTTGCATCAAAAACATAAAAAAAGTTGCTTTGGTCTTGTAGATTCGCATAATATATTTAAATTTGCACCTCGAAAAAAGAAAAGATTATAACCATGAGAAAAGATATTCATCCTGAAAATTATAGATTAGTAGCGTTTAAAGACATGTCTAACGAAGAAGTTTTTTTAACGAAATCTACAGCGAATACTAAAGAAACTCTTGAAGTTGACGGAGTTGAATATCCGTTGGTAAAATTAGAGATCTCTAGAACGTCTCACCCTTTCTATACAGGAAAATCAAAACTTATCGATACCGCTGGTCGTATTGATAAATTCAAAAATAAATACGCTAAATTCAAAAAGTAATTTAGTTTTAAGATTTTTTTATAAGCCTTTCCAGTTGGAAAGGCTTTTTTGTTGCCTAGAGTTGATGTATTTTTGACCGACAATTTAATGCAACATTATACAACTGTTTTCTATGAACTATATTCTGTTTGACGGGAGTGCGCGTAATGCCCTTTTACCCTTTACCTTTACAAGACCAATCGCTGAGATTCGTATTGGTATATTAACCATTAGAGAGAAGTGGGAAAGTTATTTGGGAAGTACAACGTCAACGGTAACCGAGGAGTATCTTAGCGAAAAATTTCCAATGGTTGAATTAGCTGAGAATGTCATGATTAATGCGTCTTACCTACCCACACCAACGCTGGTAGAGATAATAAAAAACTTACAGCCAAATCAAGGGGTTTTTATAGAAGGCGAACCTGTTGCTTTTTATGTGTTAGAGGATCAAGAAGTAGCTTTAGAAAATTATGAGGCAATCAGTTTTGACCAAAAAGTGGAAACTGTAAAAACTACTTGGGATATTTTTGCAAAAAATGGAACCGCATTACAAGCTGATTTCGATTTGTTAACCGAAGGTCGCACTAGTGGACCTATTGATGAAACAAACACCTGCATACATCCTGAGAATATTTTTGTCGAAGAAGGAGCTTCTATATCCTGTGCGATTATAAATGCAACTGATGGACCCGTTTACATAGCTAAAGATGCCCAGATTATGGAGGGTAGTATAATCCGCGGACCTTTTGCTCTGTGTGAAGGTGCAACGGTAAAGATGGGAGCAAAAATTTATGGACCAACCACTATTGGACCGTTTTCAAAAGTAGGAGGAGAGGTTAATAACTCCGTGCTCTTCGGGTATTCTAATAAAGGTCATGATGGTTTTTTAGGGAATTCAGTAATTGGTGAATGGTGCAACCTGGGAGCAGATACAAACACTTCTAACTTAAAGAATAATTATGCACCGGTACGGCTGTGGAGTTACGAAACTGAGAATTTTGCAAAAACCGGATTACAGTTTTGTGGCTTGATGATGGGAGATCATTCAAAATGTGGGATTAATACCATGTTTAACACCGGGACGATGATTGGCGTTAACGCCAATATTTTTGGTAGTGGTTTTCCGCGAAATTTTATTCCGAGCTATAGTTGGGGAGGCAGCAATGGTTTTACGACCTATTTGACGAAAAAAGCATTTGAAGTGGCTAAAGTAGTTATGTCAAGACGTAGCGTTGAATTTACCGAAATGGATGAAAAAATTCTGGAACATGTCTTCGAAATTACGCAGCAGTGGCGAACGTCGTACGATAAATAAACAGCTATATTTTTTCTTTCCAAACACGTTTTAGCACTAAAAAATTCTGAGGATTGGTTGTCAATCCTCGAACGTTTTTTTGAGTAAATCTAACTACTTCATCATAATACAGGGGTACTATTGGGGCTTTGGCTATGATGATAGAATCCATTTTTGCATATAGCTTAGCGCGCACCTTATCATCTGTAATGAGGAAGCTTTGCTCATACAAGGCATCAAACGTTTCATTTTTAAAGTGCGTGTAATTTGGGCCGTTAGGCGTAAAGTTTTTGCTATAAAATGGCGATAAAAAATTCTCAGCATCCGGGTAATCAGCAATCCAACTAGCTCTAAAGGTTTGTAGTTTACCACTCCATTTTTGTTCTCGAATAGTTGACGGCGGTAAGACATCTACATTGACGTTAATCCCTATTTTTTCTAATTCTCTTTGTATAAATTCACAGATACTCAGGTAATTAGAATCCGTGGCAATAGTGATACTTGGCGTGTTGTCTCCCGTAGCTTCTGTATACTGTGCAACAAGGGAACGTGCTTTATTAATGTCATAGTTGTATCCTTCTTGCGCCGTATATCCCTGTATGCCTTTGGGTATGAAACCACTAAGTGCGGGTGTGCCAATACCGTTTTTGAGATAGGTAATCATTTTTTTTCGGTCAAAGCCATGATTTATAGCCCTTCGCAATACCTCAGATTGTATTTCGGGTACTTCTATATCCAGATAAAAGCCCAGATATTCGGAATTTAAGTAAGGTCCTTTGTCCAGCGTAATTTTATTGCGATACCGATCTCTTAGTTTTCCTGAAGGAGTTAACAGTTCATCTTTGTACGACGCATCTAAACTATTAAGCAAGTCAATATTTCCTTTTGCAAATTGTAGAAACTCACTTTGTTTATCCGGTAAGAAAGTTACCGCAACCGCTTCGAGATAGGGTAGTGATTTACCTTCAAGATCCTTTTCATAATACAAATGATTCTTGCGAAGTACCAATTTTATGTTTTCTTCCCATAGTTTAAATTGAAATGGTCCTGTTCCTATTGGGTGAGATCTAAACGCACTACCAAAATGAGTTACAATTTCTTTAGGTACCACAGAACAATACCGCATACTGAGTAATCCTAAAAAAGCCGGAAATGGTTTGTTTAGCTCTATTTTAAAAATAGTATCATTTACAGCTGTGTACTCTTTTACGTTTTTAAGCACCCAATTTCCCGGAGAAGCAACAGAGGGATCGATTAGCCTGTCAAAACTATAGACAAAATCATTGGCGGTAACTTGCCGAGTGCTATCGGGAGTGTTGAAGTTAGGATGTTTGTGAAAATATACGTCATCGCGAAGCGCAAAAGTGTAAACTAAACCGTTTTCACTTTGGTTCCATTGCTTTGCAATATCCGGTATTATTTTTAGGGAATCATCTAATTGAACTAAGCCATTAAAAATTTGATTTGTAGCCCATATGTTTCCAATATTTCTTGCAAATGCAGGGTCAAGCGAGCTGATATTGTCATATTGATTGTATCTAAACACCAGATGCTCATGATCCTTATTTACATCACTGGAACAAGATGTAAGAAATATAAACAGATAAACTACTAAGGTTAAGTTTCTTATAATTTTAATTGTATATGTTTTCAATTTTAGTAAACGAATTTTTGTTGGTATCTTTGCGCCTTCAAAATAAGAAAGTTTCTTTATCTTATCGTAACAAGCCAAGCTTTTATGTGTTGAAACTATAAATTAATTAATTCTAAGATTATTTTTATTCATTTTTTAAATAGAATAGAAATCGAAGGAGTTGAGAGAAGCAAAGTACATGGTCCAAAAAAAAGTAGCATTTTATACCTTAGGTTGTAAATTGAATTTTTCTGAAACTTCTACCATAGCACGAAGTTTTACTCAGGAGAATTTTGAGCGAGTTGAGTTTAATGAAACGGCAGATATTTATGTCATTAATACTTGTTCTGTTACCGAAAATGCAGATAAGCGGTTTAAAACGATTGTAAAACAGGCACAAAAAGTAAATCCGGATGCTTTTGTAGCAGCGGTAGGTTGTTATGCACAACTTAAACCAAATGAACTGGCAGCGGTTGATGGTGTTGATTTGGTACTTGGAGCTACCGAAAAATTTAAGATAACCAATTATATAAATGATTTGTCCAAAAATGATTTTGGAGAAGTACATTCTTGTGAGATTGAAGAAGCCGATTTTTATGTGGGTAGTTATTCAATCGGTGATCGAACTCGTGCATTTTTAAAAGTTCAGGATGGCTGCGATTATAAGTGTACTTACTGTACCATTCCGTTAGCCAGAGGGATTTCTAGAAGTGATTCTTTGCAAAATGTACTGCAAAATGCAAAAGAGATCTCAAGTAAAAATATAAAAGAGATTGTTCTTACAGGAGTTAATATCGGAGATTATGGTAAAGGAGAATTCGGAAATAAAAAGCACGAACATACATTCTTTGAGCTTGTTCAGGCGTTGGATGAAGTTGAGGGCATAGAGCGATTACGTATTTCTTCGATTGAGCCTAATTTATTAAAAAATGAGACCATCTCATTTGTGAGTGGTTCAAAAGCTTTTGTACCACATTTTCACATTCCGTTGCAATCAGGTAGTGATGAAGTATTGAAGCTGATGCGTCGTAGGTATTTAACCGATACCTATGTGGATCGTGTTCTCAAAATAAAAGAACAAATGCCGGATGCGTGTATTGGTGTTGACGTTATAGTTGGTTTTCCCGGAGAAACTGATGATTATTTCTTGGATACATATAATTTTTTATCAAACCTTGACATTTCATACTTACATGTTTTTACCTATTCTGAACGTGAAAATACTGTTGCTGCAAAAATGGACGGGGTGGTGCCGCTAAAGGTTAGAAAAAAACGAAGCAAAATGCTGCGAGGCTTATCAGTCAAGAAACGCAGAGCATTTTATGAAAGTCAATTAGGAAGTACGCATACGGTTCTTTTTGAATCCGAAAATAAAGAAGGATATATCCATGGATTTACTGAAAACTATGTAAAAGTGCGAATGCCCTGGAATCCGGCCCATATAAACAGCATACATCAAGTGATTCTAAAAGAAATTGATGAGGAGGGTATGGTTCGTTTTGATTTAATCTCTGAGAACTAAGAATAAAAAAATCCGTTTGTTAAAACGGATTTTTTTATATTCTAAATATTGATTCCTACAGGAAGCAAGTCTTTATATTTGCGTCTGTTCTTTCTCATAAAATTGGCGATCGTTGGACTCGTTGGCACTAATCGGATGTTACGATCTTCTATAATCTTGAAGACAGCGATGATAAATTCTTCGTCATAACCTTTTTCTGCTAGTTCATCGCTCATCACAAGTTTTGTTAGAAAAATTTTACGCTCCTGTTGAGAATACTCAATTTTAGCCTTTTGACCTTCGATAGTAGTTTCGAATTGTCTTAGAAATTCATTGTCAATAACTTCTAATTCAACCCCGCTCATGTGTTCCATATTTAAAAAATTAAATCCAATTTAATACGTTGTACAATGCTATAGACAGCTGTTTGCGATCGATAGCAATCAAAAGTATCGAGTCTTAAATAGAAATTTACTATTTAAAACATAACTCTAGGCTATGTTTTAAGACTATTTAAGTTTTGGTTCTGACGGTTAGAAATGTTTTCCCTTTACAATAATTTAAACCCATGTTTCCTTTTTTCTCACATGGGAAAACTATAATTTTGATACGCAAAGATAAGAAAATAAGAGCCTTAATCATACAATCCATTGTTAAAAAACCTATGCAACAACAAGTTGAACACGTTTACTTTGTGCCGGGAATGGCAGCAGATGTTTCTATTTTTGAATACATCCAACTTCCCACAAGTGATTATAAAACCTATACAATTCCCTGGAAACTGCCAGAATCGAGTGAATCTATCGTCGATTATGCCAGACGGATGTGTGAAGATGTAAAACATGATAACTGCGTGTTAATAGGAGTATCCTTTGGCGGTGTGATTATTCAGGAAATGGCTAAAATTAAAAGCTTCAAAAAAGTTATAATCATATCAAGTGTAAAGAGTAAATATGAATTGCCCAAGCGTATGAAGCTTGCCAGAAAGACAAAAGCTTACAAATTATTGCCTACAACCTTAATTTCAAAAATTGATAATTGGGAAAAACTGGCGTTTGGCGATTTTGCAAAAAAGCGAGCAGTTATGTATCAAAAATATTTATCTATCAAAGATAAAAGCTATCTGGACTGGGCTATTGAGAAGATGGTTTGCTGGGATCAAGAAGTGCCTCCTGCTAATTTAATACACATACATGGAGATAAGGATATTGTGTTTCCGATAGTAAATATAAAAAACAGAATTTGTGTTCCCGGAGGTACCCATGTTATGATTGTAAACCGCGCACGATGGTTTAATAAACACCTTCCTGAAATAATTAAGAAATAATAGATGGATTTAAGCTGATTTCGCTTATATTAGGAGCGTTAGAGTAACCTGAATAAAACCTACGGATAATGAAGAGGATAAAGAGAATTTTAGTATGTCTTGGGGTAGTTTTTACTGCCGGAGTATTAATCAATGCTACACAAGAGGAGCCCCAAAAGCCTGTAGAACAACAGCAGCTTGAAAAAAAATTAATTAACGACTATAATGTGTACGCCATACCGATGCCTGACAATTTAAATTTTGCAGGAGAGTTGGTGCCTATAGAAAATCCGGACATAAGAGAACGAATGGATAGGGAATTACTGGTTAATACCTATTGGCAATCAAATGGACTGCTTCTTTTTAAGCGAGCAAATAAATACTTCCCATTAATAGAGCCTATTTTGGAAAAATATGGTATTCCGGATGATTTTAAATATCTAGCGGTTATCGAAAGCGGCTTGACACAAGCTGTATCTCCAGCAAATGCTAAAGGTTTTTGGCAATTATTGAGTGCTACGGGTAAAGAATTAGGGTTGGAAGTTAATAGTAATGTTGACGAGCGCTACCATATTGAAAAAAGTACTGAAGCAGCGTGTAAGTATATCTTAGCTGCCAAAGAACGATTTGGTAACTGGACTCTAGCCGCTGCAGCTTATAATGCAGGTAACTACGGTATTGATAAACAATTACAACGTCAAAATGTAGCAAATTACTACGATATATTACTAGGAGAAGAAACCGGCAGATATGTTTTTAGAATTGTTGCGCTTAAAGAAATACTAAGTAATCCTGCTAAGTATGGTTTTAATTTTTCTGAGAAAGACCTATATGATAAAATACCCACATTTACAGTGAAGGTTGATACAGCAGTAACTAATTTTACACAGTTTGCTGAAAAATTTGAAATCAATTATAAGATTTTAAAACTACATAACCCTTGGTTACGAGAGACACATTTGAATAATGCTTCACGTAAGGAATATCTAATCAAAATTCCTGAAAAAGGAGTCTACAAAACAACCGTAGGTCAATAAGTAGTAGTATGTTTGATTGGGTACTCGCTAATATTTGGACACTTCTTTTTGTACTCAATTATATTGTAGCGCTTTCTGTGATGGGATTTTTATTAATGCATAATAAAAATCCACATACCACAATGTCTTATATTTTGGCATTGGTAATTTTGCCTTTTGTTGGCATTATAATCTACTTATTTTTTGGTCAGGAGTATAGAAAAACCAAAATCTTCAGAAGAAAACATGTTTTTGATAATGCTAAGATTAAAAAGTGGGAAAAAGAGTTGTTGCTTGATGAAGAGGAATTAGAATACTATGAGGATAAGTTTCTGGATCATAAAATTCGTCTGGTTCGACTCATCCAAAAAAATGAAAACTCACCATTAACCTTTAAAAATGAGGTGAGTGTTATAATGAATGGTGAGAACAAGTTTGAATCTCTGTTTGAAGACCTTAAAAAAGCAGAACGTCATATACATGTAGAATACTATATTATTCGTAATGATACTATTGGTAATAGGTTGATTGATATTCTTTGTGATAAGGCTGAAGCAGGTATTGATGTACGTGTGAGTTATGATTATGTGGGTAGTGAATTACCTTCTAAGCTAGTTAAAAAAATGCGAAAATGTGGGATTTCCATACAGCCCTTTATGCCGGTATGGTTTCCTAATCTAACTCGTAAATTGAATTATAGAGATCATCGCAAAATTGTCGTTATCGATGGGGTAATTGGCTATGTTGGCGGAGTAAATGTTTCTGATATGTATGTCAATGGGTTAAATGATACATACTGGAGAGATACGCATTTGAAAATTGAAGGACACGCCGTTAAATCTCTGCAGGGTCAATTTCTGCTTAATTGGGATTTTGTTTGTGGTGAAGATGAAAGTATAGAAATTAATGACTCTATTTTTCCTAAAGTTACTAAGAAAGGTAAAGTACCTGTTCAGATAGCCGCAAGTGGCCCGGATACCGATTGGGCGAATATTATGGAGGCTATTTTTACCGCCGTAAATACTGCAGAGGAGTATGTGTATATTACTACGCCATACTTTATCCCTAATGAACCTATATTAACAGCTTTAAAAGCCGCATCAAGAAGCGGTATTGATGTTAGAGTAATGATTCCTGATTTAGGAGATTCATGGGCGGCCAAATATGCTAGTAATTCCTATTTGGAGGGTTTACTCGAATCAGATGTAAGAGTTTTTCGCTATTGTAAAGGTATGCTGCATGCAAAGACCATTGTCATTGATGACTCTTTTGCTACCGTAGGGACTTCTAATATGGATTACCGAAGCTTTAATATTAATTTTGAAATTAATGCACTTATATATGATAGTGTAACTACACAAAAATTATTGTCCATATATAAAGACGATCTCAAGGAATGTAAAGAAATTAACCTGGACGATTGGAGAAACAGGCCTTTTGGAGATAAACTTAAAGAATCGTTTTGTCGTTTGTGGGCACCGTTATTATAATTCGTATGAGTTCAACAGTAGTACTATATTTAATTGCAATAGGTTTATTGGCTGGGTTTTTAAGTGGAACGCTAGGTATTGGAGGAAGTATTGTAATGATTCCGTTATTGATTCTGTTTGTTGGTTTTTCTCAGCATGAAGCACAAGGAACAAGTTTAGCGGTATTATCTGTCCCTGTAACAATATTAGCGGCGTATACCTATTACAAAGAAGGTTTCGTGAATTGGAAATACGCTCTAGTAATTGCATTAACCTTTGTCATAGGTGGATACCTGGGGAGCAAATTGGCAATATCAATAAATCAACTGTTATTGAAAAAGATTTTTGGAGGTATTCTTCTGTTAGTGTCTCTTAAAATGATTTTGAACAAATAAAGTTGGTGATTTTAATCTCTTAATAATTACCATCATCATCACCATCTTCTTCTTCTTCTTCTTCTTCTTCTTCGTCAGGATTTGAAAAGTCGTCTTCATCGTATAATTCTAAACCGTCATCAGGTTTGTCGATATCAGGATTTTCAGAATTTTTATCCAGATCTGCCATGAGTAAGGATACTCCTTTGGATAGGGAATTAAAATGAATGTTGTAAGAATTGCTTAAAGTTTCGCTTGAATGATGCGTAACTATCTTACGTATGTCGAGCATCTTCTTTTCCGAATTCATGAAGTACATCATAGGAAAACCAAGTGAATGCTTCAACTTATTAATTATAGCCCCGTCTTGGTTTGTTCTTTCATCTACGTAGACTAAGTGTATGTTTGGACTGTAATCTTTCATCACATCCTTAAGATCCTCAACATTATCCCAAAACAATACGATAAAATCTATTTGATCGTGAAAACGATCTGCGAGGTCATTTAAAGCTGGAATTTCTCCTGCGCCGGGAACACACCAAGTCGCATAGGTGATAAGGAATATAGGTTTTTCATACTCCTCAAAATAAATAGGATCTCCTTTTATTGGGTTCACATTAAAGTTGTCCAAATAGGTGCCAACAAGATGAAAATTAACTAAAGAATCGAATAAAAAAGTAGCTCGTTCTAAGTCCTGTTCTTCATAGGCAACATCAATTTTTTGGTTGTACTTTACAATATGGGCAGAGATCGCAGTAGAAAAAGGAACCCTTCTTTCTTCTTGAGCGCTACCGGTCAAATATCCAAAAAATATAATGCTAAGGAGTAATACGTTCTTCATTGTTAATTGATTACAAAAGCTAATGTACTATAAAGGCGCCATATAAACTTATAATTCTAGAAAAAACTTGTTGTCTGTATGGTAAAACCGTTTAAATTATAAGATCTATATAATCTTATCAAGATTTAATAACGCTAGAATAAGATCAATTAGTATGCCTAGATTTTTTTCATTTGCTGCTTCATCATAGTAATTTGATCTTTCAGCATATTATGTTTATCCAATTTTTTAGCTTCTGTAAGCAAAATTTGTGCCTCGCGTTTACGGCGTTTTGTCATTGCGATTCCGGCTAAATTTAACTTAGCAACCGCTAGATCCTGATCCATGGATAACCCTAACTTTATTGCTTTTTTGAGATATTTTTCTGCCTTAGAGATGTTTGTTTGTGATAACATAATTCCCAAGAGGTAATTATAATACCCCTGTTGCTTAGTGGTAAGTGCTGTTTCCGGGTTTTTGATTTTGTCGAGCCATGCTTTAGCACCTTCAAAATCCTGTTTTCTTAATTTTAGAAAAGCGAGGAGAATAAATTCGTTTTTGAAATATAAAAAGATAAATATTGAAGATAACAAAATCAACATAATACCATTTCCTATAGATCCTTCGATGATCTGCCAAATTCCTGACCCTATGATAAGAGCCGCTATAAATAATTTTATATTTTTGTTGTACATAAAAATGTGTGATTTTTTAATAGCGGCAAAGGTAAGAAAAACAAATAAAAATATTTTGATATTTAGGTTTGTGAAAGTAAAAACTCTTTGTATATTTGCCCGCAGTTTTGGGGACATAGCCAGAGCATAACGTAAATAGATATTTCACGAAGATTTATAAAGATAGATAGCAAATGAAAAGAACGTTTCAACCATCGAAGAGAAAAAGAAAAAACAAACACGGTTTTAGAGAGCGCATGGCCAGTGTCAATGGAAGAAAAGTCTTGGCTCGTAGACGAGCTAAGGGAAGAAAGAAGCTGTCTGTTTCATCTGAGTTAAGACATAAGCACTAATGGTTTTAGTGTATTAAACATATTAAAGGTGTTACTGTATAGGTAACGCCTTTTTTTATATCTAATCGACAAATTTATTCAACTGCAATTTTTAGTACATGCCAAAGAACGAAAATTTAAAAAGTATACTAATCATAGGGTCTGGTCCAATCGTAATTGGTCAGGCATGTGAGTTCGATTATTCAGGAACACAAGCATTACGTTCTCTTAGAGAAGATGGTATCGAAACCATTTTGATCAATTCGAATCCGGCAACGATTATGACGGATCCATCGATGGCGGATCATGTGTATCTGAAACCTTTGACAACCAAGTCAATTATCCAGATTTTAAAAGAACATCCTCAAATTGATGCCGTGTTACCAACGATGGGAGGACAGACTGCTCTAAACCTTTGTATAGAAGCTGATGAAAAAGGTATTTGGAAAGATTTTAATGTTGATATAATCGGTGTTGATATAGATGCAATTAATATCACCGAGGATCGAGAGCAGTTTAGAGAGTTGATGCTCAAAATTGGTATACCGATGGCTCCGCAGGCTACGGCAAATTCTTACCTTAAAGGAAAAGAAATCGCTCAAGAGTTTGGTTTTCCTTTGGTTATACGTGCTTCTTATACCTTAGGTGGTGCCGGAGCTTCGATCGTTCATAAAGAGGAGGATTTTGACGAATTATTAACTCGCGGACTGGAGATCTCACCAATTCATGAGGTGATGATTGATAAAGCTTTGATGGGTTGGAAAGAGTATGAATTAGAGTTATTACGGGATAATAATGACAACGTTGTTATTATCTGTACCATAGAGAATATGGATCCTATGGGAATTCATACAGGGGATTCTATCACCGTGGCACCTGCAATGACCTTAAGCGATCGTACCTTCCAAAGAATGCGAGATATGGCTATTCATATGATGCGTAGCATTGGAGATTTCGCAGGAGGTTGTAATGTGCAATTTGCAGTTAGTCCAGACGAAAAAGAAGATATCATTGCGATCGAGATTAATCCCCGAGTATCAAGATCATCTGCCTTAGCTTCAAAGGCAACAGGATATCCTATTGCTAAAATAGCTTCTAAGCTTGCTATCGGATATACTTTGGACGAATTGGATAATCAGATAACCAAGTCAACTTCAGCCTTATTTGAGCCTACACTTGATTATGTAATCGTTAAAATACCTCGTTGGAATTTTGATAAGTTTGAAGGTTCTGATCGTACTTTGGGACTACAGATGAAGTCTGTAGGTGAGGTAATGGGTATCGGAAGATCCTTCCAAGAAGCCTTGCATAAGGCTACACAATCTTTAGAGATTAAAAGAAACGGTCTTGGTGCAGATGGAAAAGGCTACAAAGATTATGATCAAATTATCGATAAGCTAACACATGCTAGCTGGGATAGAGTTTTTGTAATCTACGATGCGATACAAATGGGAATTCCGCTGAGCAGAATTCATGAGATTACTAAAATAGACATGTGGTTCTTAAAACAATACGAAGAACTGCACCATCTAGAAAAAGAAATTAACACGTTCTCAATTAATTCAATCACAAAGGATTTGTTGCTGGAAGCCAAACAAAAAGGTTTTGCAGACAGGCAAATTGCTCATATGATGCGTTGTTACGAGAGTGAAGTATACAATAAACGAGAAGAATTAGGTATCAATCGTGTTTATAAATTGGTAGATACCTGTGCTGCAGAATTTAAAGCGCAAACACCTTATTATTATTCAACGTTTGAGGCCGCAGTAGAAACACCGGATGGAATCACTTATGTATCCAATGAAAGTGAAGTCTCTGATAAAAAGAAAATTGTTGTTCTCGGATCGGGACCTAACAGAATAGGGCAGGGGATTGAATTTGATTACTGCTGTGTACATGGGGTTTTAGCTGCTGCAGAATGTGGTTATGAAACTATCATGATCAACTGTAACCCAGAAACAGTTTCTACGGATTTTGATGTTGCTGATAAATTATATTTTGAACCCGTATTCTGGGAGCATATCTATGACATCATACGTCATGAAAAACCAGAAGGTGTTATTGTGCAATTAGGAGGACAAACAGCGCTTAAACTGGCAGAGAAGCTGGATCGTTACGGAATTAAAATTTTGGGAACCAGCTATAAATCTTTAGATCTTGCAGAGGATCGAGGAAGTTTCTCTACGCTTTTAAAAGAAAATAACATTCCATATCCTGAATTTGATATTGCAAGTACTGCAGATGAGGCACTAGCGGTTGCCGATAAACTAGATTTTCCTATCTTGGTAAGACCTTCTTATGTATTAGGCGGTCAAGGAATGAAAATTGTTATCAATAAAAAAGAGCTTGAAGAGCATGTGGTTGATTTATTGAGAAAAATGCCGGATAATAAATTGTTACTGGATCATTACCTTGATGGAGCTATTGAAGCTGAAGCAGATGCCATTTGTGATGGAGAGAATGTGTATATTATTGGTATCATGGAGCATATAGAGCCCTGCGGAATCCACTCTGGGGATTCTAATGCCACTTTGCCACCCTTTAATTTAGGTGAATTTGTGATGCAACAAATAAAAGATCATACGCACAAAATTGCTTTAGCCTTAAATACTGTTGGATTGATCAATATTCAATTTGCAATTAAGAATGATACCGTATACATAATTGAAGCTAATCCAAGAGCTTCTAGAACAGTGCCTTTTATAGCAAAAGCCTATGGTGAGCCTTATGTAAATTATGCTACAAAAGTAATGTTAGGAGACAAAAAAGTTACGGATTTTGATTTCAATCCGAAGCTTGAAGGATATGCAATCAAACAACCGGTCTTCTCGTTTAATAAGTTTCCAAGTGTTAACAAAAAACTGGGACCGGAAATGAAAAGTACCGGAGAAAGCATTCTTTTTATTGATGACTTAAAAGATGATCAGTTTTATGATCTGTACGCAAGACGTAAAATGTATCTGAGTAAATAAAAAGTTTCTAGATATGATAAAGAGTATAAGTTTTTGCTTATACTCTTTTTTTATGCAGTTACTTTTAGGAAATAAAAGCTTTATTTTTCAAGAAAACCATCAGCTTCCCAGTCTAGAATGATGGTCACAGTCTCTTGAGGTAAACGACCGGTAGGTGGCATAACATTACGGGTAACGGCAGTATTTACTCGTCCGATAACGTCTCTCCCGTTATTAATTGCTGCTATGACTTCGCTATATGTACTCAGCGCCATAGGAGCACCTTGTGTAGGAGGGTTATTATGACATTGTAAACATTGCGACTCAAAGATAGCTTTGATATCGTCGTCGTAGGTCGTTCTTTTTGATGGAAGAGGATTCTCATTGCTCGTAGGAGGTTCTATATTCTCCATCTCATCAGAATCAGAACTACTACAGCTAATTATACCTAGAACGACTAGCATTGGCATTACATAAAAAAGATATTTTTTCATAACTTCTACTTTGGGATCTTACTAAGGTATGAAAAGATTTCGTAAAAAGAGGACGAAATTACAATTCGACTTTTACTGAATATTCTTTGAGAGTTGCCAGATGATCTTCTAAAATAAACTCCGATTCTTTAAAACGATTAAAACGCATTTTTGTTTCTTCTTTACGCGAAATACTTCGAACAAAGCGTCGGATGCTGGTTTTATCTTTCAAAATTAATCCCGGTACAGCTACGCTTACACCGTCTTTATTTTTGGCAACCATGGTAAAATAACTCGAGTTACAGTGCTTTCTTTTTCCGTTTCGAATGTTTTCCGCTTCAACTCTAACACCCACAACCATAGAGGTTTTACCCACGTGATTTACCGAAGCTTTCATTGTTACGAGTTCTCCAACCTCTATAGGTTTCAGAAAGTTTACTTTGTCCACACTAGCCGTAACGCAATAGGTTTCAGAATGTTTAGAAGCACAGGCAAAGGCAATTTGATCCATTAAGGAGAGGATGTAACCTCCATGGATTTTCCCGCTAAAATTCGAGTGGGAGGGAAGCATTAATTCTGAGATGGTTACTCTGGAATCATTAGCGTGTTTAAACTTCATCTAGTATGAATTTTGAAAATTTTATCGGTTTCTAAAATGCGGAGATTCTTCCTCGGCGACGGCTGTAACAAAATATTTTGTGTCACCCAGCCAAGAAAACGTTCCAAACCGTTCTTTATACGTTAACTTAACGTACCTACCTTGCAGGGCTTCAAGATTTTTAATAACATCTTCATGTTTATCTTCAACAGAAAAGCTAAAAATTTGAGCACCCGAAATACCCTGACTAATCTCACCTTCCCAGGTCTTAAAAATAACGCCTTTGTTGCTAAATTTTATTAATTCACCGCTTCTGGTTCCTTCGCTAAAATTAGCATAATAGACAAAAGTATACCAGGCTGCAAAAAGCGCAACGATGATTATGACTAGTATTCCCAGAACTTTTTTCACAAGTATGATGTATTTAAAATGAAAAGTCAAAAATGACTATTTGTTTATAAAAGTAATCCAATTATTTAAGAAACCGTAGGAATTACAATTTCTATAACGCTTTATAGACTTTTTCCAAAAAGGGTTCGATTTCCTTTGGCTCTAACCAACGGGTGACAATCACCAAATTTTGCTTTTGATCTATGACTATAAAATTCCCTCCAAATCCGGCAGCATAAAAGAGATGTTCGGGTAAATTTTCCCAATGACGATTTCCTTTTTTATTGAGCCACCACATATATCCGTAATTCGAGTTTGCAGTTGATGGTGTGGTAATCTCCTTTACCCAATTCTCTGGTAGCAATTGCTCCGTATTCCATTTGCCATCCGCAAGAAACAGTAAGCCAAAGCGGGCCTGATCCAAAGTATTTATAAAAATACCACCGCCAGAATGTCCGCCCCCGCTGACCGACTGCATCTGCAATCCATCGATGGTCACAAATGAATTATCATAGCCATACCATCGCCAGGTTGTAGACGCCTGTATCGGATCCATAATTTTTTCTTTAAGTACTTGAGGTAGGGGTTTACGCCAAACTTGAAGCAGACTGTAGGCAAGAACGTTTACACGAACATCATTATATTCGAATACAGCACCGGGAGTTTGTAGGGTTCTTGCTTTCCAATCATCGATAGTTCCTTCCTTTGGCGGACGATCAGCCCAATCAAAGCCTCCCCAAAGCTGGCCTGACCAGTCAGAGGATTGTGTCAATAAATGTCGCCAAGTAATTTTTTTATTATGCTCACTCTTAAAAGTCTGATCCCAAACGTAAGCGCTTACCAATTCATCAGATGATTGTATTAAACTATCTTTTATAGCCAATCCGGCAATCGTGGATAAAAAACTTTTAGTCACACTAAAGGTCATATCAACACGTGTAATATCACCCCACTTGGCTATCATAAAACCATCCTTCAAAATAATTCCCGCAGGACCTCCTCGTTTTTTTGTCGGACCGAGTATGGTATGAAATGGTTCGTGCTCAAAACCTTTTAAGATCGCTTGACGCAAATCTCTAGAGCCACTATACTCATGCTCCTTTGCAAATTGAACCGCTTCATTAAGAAGTGATGAATTTATATTGTAAACATCCGGAGTTTTTTCTTCCCAAGTACCTCTTTCCGGAAAATATAACTCCTGAGATTGAATTATATATGAACTACATATGCTAAATAAAAGTGATAATAAAAGCGTTTTAACGGTATAATTCATCAGTGTAAGATTATAAAAGTTGTATTCGTGTATTACTTATTCTTTATCCAAAGCACGTTTGATAATGGACTCAGGTAGTGATTTTTTAGCTTTAGCACCCATTTTTTTCAACTTCTCTACGCTGCTTATCAAATTACCTCGTCCTTCTACTAATTTGTTCATTGCCGAGGAGTAATCTTTTTTAGCATCGTCAATCTTTTTGCCGACACCTGTCAGATCTTTTACTAAGCCTTCAAATTTGTCGTACAGTGCACCTGCCTGACGAGCAATCTCAATAGCATTACGTTGTTGTTTTTCATTATTCCACATCGTATCAATAGTACGCAATGTCGCTAATAATGTGGAAGGTGTAACAATCACAATATTCTTTTCAAATGCCTGATTATACAAGTTATTATCCTGATTTATTGCTATCGCAAAGGCCGGTTCGATAGGGACAAATAACAATACGAAGTCAGGAGATTCTATATCATATAAATCCTGATATTGTTTGGCAGAGAGTTGATCAACATGTCGTTTTAGGGACGTCACATGTTCTTTGAGATATTTATCGCGCAAGATATCATCTTCCTCATTAGCATAGCGTTCATATGCGGTAAGGCTCACTTTTGAATCCACAACCATCTTTTTGTTATCAGGAAGATGGATCACAACATCAGGCAAAACACGTTGACCTTCTACAGTGGTAAAACTTTGCTGAACAAAATATTCACGATCTTTTTCTAACCCGGATTTTTCCAGTACACGTTCAAGGACAAGTTCACCCCAATTCCCTTGCATTTTGCTATCTCCCTTTAATGCTTTAGTCAGGTTAGTTGCCTCTTTACTCATTTGTTCGTTCAAATCCTTAAGGCCAATGATTTGTTGTCGTAAAGCAGCGTGATAATCAATGCTCTCTTTGTGTGTTTGATCTACCTTTTTCTCAAAAGTCAATATCTTTTCTTGTAGCGGGCTTAGGATATTCTTAATGTTCTCTTTGTTTTGCTCCGTAAATTTTAAAGATTTCTCATCTAAAATTTTGTTAGCTAAATTTTCGAATTCTTTAGTGAAACGTTCCTGTAGTTTTTCAACTTCTTCCTTTTGTTCTTTATTTTTTACCTGAAGGTTTTCGAATTCAGCATTACGCCGCGTTAATTCCGTATTCAGAAATTCTTTTTCTCTTCTTATTTCCTCACGCTCTCGTTGTACCTCGTTGAGTTGTTTTTCAAAAGAAGCTTTGTATTCTGCTTGTTGCGTTGCGACGAATTCTTTTTGCAAAAGTTCGTTCTTTTTTTGCTCTTCGAGTTGTACTTGTAGCTGGTTTAATCGTTCTTCGAGCATACTTTTTTCACTTTTTGTTTGAAGTGTTGCTATATGTTTTCCGATGAAAAAGCCAATAACAATAGCGATTAAAAATCCGGCAAGAGCGATAATGATAGGAAGGTATTCTGTCATCTAAAAATTTTCTTTAGTCAAAGATAAAAATTTAGAAGCTGTGACTCTCAATACCAGTGATAAATTTGATGACAGCTAATTGTAAATACTAATGTCGTATTCTGTATGTTCTGGTTTTAGCGTCAAAGAGTATAAGGTCTTCAGGGAATAATGAGGAAAAAGCACGGCATTGAATTAATTCTTTGGGACGACCAAATTCAAAACCTTCCCGATTCATTACAATCATTTTATCACAGAGTTGAATGGCAAAGTCTATCTCGTGCGTCGAAAACAAAATTGTTTTTTGCGTTTCGAATGCTAGTCTTTTCAATAGCTTCATGATGTAAGCCTTATGATATACGTCCAAGTGCGTCGTTGGTTCGTCTAATATGATGAAGGGAGTATCCTGGGCTATGGCTCTGGCAATCAAAACTTTTTGTAACTGCCCGTCACTTAGTTCATAACAGCGCTTATGGACTAATTCTTTAATTTGAGTAACTTCTATGGCTTGTTGCACTTTGATTACATCTTCATTAGAAAGTTTGCCCACCCAATTGGTATACGGCTGTCTGCCTAGGGCTACTAATTCTTGTACAGTCAGATTTTTGGAGGCAATAGCTTCAGTAAGGACGACACTTAACTTTGAAGCCAAATCTAAGGTTTTATAGCTTTTTAATTCCTGATCATCCAGATATATTCTTCCGTGTAGGGGAGTTTGTACTTTAGATAAGGTGCGTAGTAGTGTGGATTTACCAATACCGTTGGCTCCTACCAATCCTACAAGTTCACCTTTGAATAACTTTAAATTAATATTCGCAGCCACCACATTGAGAGATTTTCTCTGGTAATACCCAATAGAAAGATCTTCGGTAGTAAGTACACTATGTTGGTTATCTGTTTCCAAAATTAATATAAGTATCTAAAGTGTTAAAATAGCATTTTTCGTTTACGTACTAAAAGCCAAATTACTACCGGAGCTCCAATTAAAGAGGTAATTGCGTTTATAGGTAGTGTAAAGTCACTCGCCGGGACTTGAGCAATTGTATCACAAATTAGCATAATTATACTGCCAAAAAGAATAACCGCCGGTAACAATATTTTATGATCTGAAGTGTGAAATAGTTGTCTCGTCAAATGTGGAACTGCTAACCCAACAAAAGCAATAGGCCCGGCAAAAGCAGTAATGCTACCGGCTAACAAGCTGGTTGCAATTAAAATCAAAATTCGACTCTTTTTAATACTTAGACCGAGACTTTTAGCATAGTTTTCACCCAGCAGGAGCGTGTTTAATGGTTTAATTGCTGCAAAGGCTAATAACAAACCGATCAGTGTAATCGATGATAAAATAAGCAAATCGTTCCAGGTAAGATTGCCCAAGCTGCCAAATCCCCAAAAAATAAACTGCTGCAACTGCTCTGCGGGTGCAAAGTATGATAATACACTGACAATAGCTGTTGTTATGCTTCCAAACATCAAACCGATAATCAAAATAGCCATTGTATCCCGGATTCTTACTGACACGATCATCACTGCTATTAGTACTAAAATACTTCCTAAACTTGCGGCGATAACTAAACTCCATTTTGATATTAAAACTACAGAGAGTACAGAACCTGCAAACGATCCTCCTAATAATAATAAAGCGACACCCAAACTTGCTCCAGAACTAATACCAAGAACAAAGGGACCTGCCAGAGGATTGCGAAATAGCGTTTGCATTAATAAACCGGATACGCCTAAGCCACTGCCTACTAAGATAGCAGTAATAGCTTTGGGCAAACGGTAGGCAATAATGATATGACGCCAGGATTCCTTATCAACCGTTGCGCCGACTAAACTACGCAGAGTATCTAGCCAGGGAATAAAAACAGAACCCAAGCTAATATTTATGATAAAGCAAATCAACAAGAGTATGCCGATACCTATAAATACATTACGATATGATCTATTTGGGGTCAATTAATTTAGGTTTTTAAAAAAGTAAAGTTCGTAATTAGGTAGCACTTCCGCATGAGTGATTTTAATAATATCTTTTAAAATTAAATCGGGTCGCATTGGACCAAGTTCATAATATAAAAGCCCACCTTTTTCACCAACTTTTAAGGTCGAAGAATATACGTTTTTATTTTTAAAAGCATCAAAAAGCTGATAACGATTATTCTTTTGATACAGTTCATCCATAGTTTTTGAACTTCCTGATCCGATCCAGAAATCTGCATTTTGCCCTTTTTCCAAAACACTTTCAAAATTTAACGCAATACTACCAGTCATTTTTTCATCTGCCCATAAATAAGAGGTGTTTGCATCTTTTAAAAACTTAGCTACATAGCTGTCTCCACCGGGGACATGCCAAGTGTCCTTAAACATACTTCCGGCAAGTATAGTTGGTGAGGTTGCTGCTTTTTTTGCACTTTCTACCGCATTGTTGTATGCCTTTTCAATCTCACCAAAAATAGTTCTGGCCTTTTGTTCTTCTCCATAAAAAGCTGCAACAAATTTAATCCATTCTGCTCGGCCCAAAGGATGTTTTTCCATCCAGGACCCGTTCATTACGGTAGGAATACCTGTTTTTTGGATAAGATCATACGCTTTTGTATTTCCGGTGGCAGAGAACCCTATCACAACATCCGGAGCAAGCTCCAAAACTAATTCTGTGTTTATAGAACGTTCATTGCCTAATTCTTTTATATTACCATTGCTTATAAGCTTTCTTGTTTTTTCTGAAGTGATATAATCCGTATTGGGGAAACCAACTAAGGTCTGTTCTTTTTCCAATAACTCAAGCATAGGTATGTCTGTGGTTGATGTCACAACCACATGTTGCACAGGAATTTTAATAAAAGTAATGTTAGGACTGTATTTAGGTTTTTTGGCTTCTGTGGTGTAAAGGATATAGGTTAACTCCTGTTGTGCATCCGGCCAAGGATTATTTAATTTAATTTCTTTATATCCGTCATATGTCTTGATTGAGAACCCCGTAGCATAGGTCACGGTTTGATTCATTAATTCAATGTCCTGATCATTGGATAATGCAGCGTTTTTCTCTTTACAAGATAAAACTACCAAGAGGATGATGCTTAATACAAATCTCATTGTGTTTAATTTTACGGGTCAAACTTCGAACATTTTTTGTTAAATTTCATAGTAAATGCTGTTAATTTGTCTTTTTAAAAATAGAGATATGTCCTTTTTATGTTCCTGGAGTGGAGGAAAAGATAGCTGTTATGCGTATTATTTGGCAATAAAACAAGGTTTGGAACCTAAAGCATTGCTTAATGTTCTCAATGAGCATGGGGATCGTTCTCGTTCTCATGGAATCCCTAAAAATATTCTTACCGCTCAAGCACAAGCCTTAGACGTTCCGATCCACTTTTTTGAAGCAACATGGGCAGCTTATGAGGCGTCTTTTGTAAAAAATCTGGTGATGTTAAAAGATCAATATGGATTATCTGCCGCAGTTTATGGGGATATCGATATTGAAAGCCATCGTGCCTGGGAGGAAAAGGTGAGTGCCGAAGCTGGTTTGGAGGCAAAATTACCGTTATGGAAAGGTTCTCGAAGGGATTTAGTAGAACAAATGTTAGATACGGGTATTGAAGCGATGATAGTTTCTTGCAATAATACACTTGGCAAAGAATTTTTAGGAAGAACGCTGGATAAAAATTTGATTCAGGAATTAGAAGCTTTACAAATTGATGTTTGCGGAGAAAACGGAGAATATCATACCTTAGTACTCAATGCTCCCATGTTTAAACAACGTCTGCAGGTTAGTGTGGTGGGAGTTGAAAAATCTTCCAATTATAATTTTGCTTCCCTTATTTTAGATGCACATTAAATTTTAATAACATCACCGTAATTTATTTTTATTGAAAACGAATCTTTGAGCGCTATTTGCTGCAGACTGGACAGAATTGCTCGCATGGGCCCTGCATGCGTAATTATGATTGCTTTCTGATGGGAGGTTGAATATAATTCATCAAAAAAAGAGCGGACACGATTAGATAAATCAATATAGGATTCACCTCCTGGTACCTTTACGTTCACAAAATCTTGCATCCATGGATCAAGTTCATCTTTTGGGATTACATCCCATTTTAAATTCTCCCAATTTCCGAAATTGAGTTCCATGAGACGTGGATCTATTTTAAAGTTGGCATTGATTTTTTTTGCAAGTTTAGTGCAACGTTGCAAAGGGCTACTATATATTGTAAATTCCTCTGTCGACGGAAGCTCTAAAAGAATTCGTTCTGCTTCCTCTTCAAATGTAGATGCAATATCTAAATCTGTGTGTCCATAGCATACGCCTTTGTCAACTTTTGGGGTAGTATGACGAATTAAATAAATTTCCATAACACCAGAACACTTAAATAGAATACGACTTCACTTAATTGTTGTACAGCACCCGCACAATCACCGGTTTGTCCACCAATCCATTTCTTAAATTTAGCAGCCAAAAACATTTTTGAGAGATACATTGGAAGGATAACTGTAAAAATCCATAGTTGATTAAAAAACAGTAAAGGTAGTATCCCGAAAACGGCACTTATCAACAACATATTTGCTGACATACTTTTTGCAGCTGGTTTTGCCTTGCTATCATCTGTATCCCGAACATACGGATGGGTAAAAATTAGTGTGGTAGCTATAAATCTACTTAAACTGTGACCAGCGATAAGCAGTAACGGAATCTGATCGGAGGGAAGTTCTCTCAACGCGCTAAACTTGATTGCTAATATCAAGAGAATCCCGATAGTCCCATACGTACCCAGACGGGAATCCTTCATGATCAATAGAATTTTTTCTTTGGTCCAGCCTCCGCCAAAGCCATCGCAGACATCAGCAAAACCATCTTCATGAAAAGCTCCTGTAGCATAGATAGTAGAAAACATTGATATTAGTAAAGCAATCTCTGTGGAAAATAAAAAAGAAGCCCCAATAAATACAATGGCTCCAATAGCACCCACCAGAATACCGACTAAGGAAAAATAGCGTGAACTTTTTTTCAAATAATCAGGATGATGATCGACCCATTTTGGACATGGAATCCGAGTGAAAAACATCACGGCGGTAAGAAAAATATGGAGTTGGGTTTTCATAAAATTATTGAACTGAGGTTACACTTGCTTCTTCAAAACTAGCCATGGTGTTTAGAAAATTCACTGCCGATACAAGAAGAGGATAGGCGACAGCACTACCCGTTCCTTCACCAAGTCTAAGCTGTAGCGACAGCAATGGTTTCTGATCTAAGAATGCTAACATTTTTGAATGCCCTTGCTCTCCCGAAGTGTGGGCGAATACACAATAATCAACTACATCCTTATGTATTGCATGTGCTATTAAAAGCGCTGAGGTTACTATAAACCCATCGATTAGAATAGTCATTTTTAGTTCTGCTGCCTTCAGGATAGCGCCGGTGATCATGGCAATTTCAAAACCACCAAAAGTAGCTAGGGCATCTATAGGGGATTGAGGTGCATGCTTTTTAAATACTTCAGTAAGAATATTTTGTTTTTGGGTGATTCTTTCCTTTGACAGTCCGGTACCTGCTCCTACACATTCAGCGATTGGAAGTTTTGTAGTATAAGCCATCAATAAGGCCGCCGAGGAGGTGTTACCAATTCCCATTTCACCAAATCCAACCACATTACACCCATCATTGTATATCTTAGTAACAATTTCAGCTCCCTTCTGTATTGCTTTTTTGCATTCAGTTATAGTCATTGCAGGAACGTGTTGATAATTCTGCGTCCCGTAATTTATTTTTGCATGGATAAGATCCGGATGTTGTTCGAATTTATGATTTACGCCGGCATCTATTATTTTTAATGCCATATCATGTTGTTTGCAAAAAACATTGATTGCAGCACCACCATTAAGAAAATTGAGTACCATTTGCGAAGTTACTTCCTGTGGATAGGGGTTTACTTGATTTTCTTTTGCAATACCATGATCTCCGGCAAACACCAATATGGTTGGTTTTTTCAATGTTGGTTGATCCGTTTGCTGTATCATTCCTATTCGATACGCTAAGCTTTCTAACATGCCTAAAGCACCGATCGGTTTAGTTTTTCCGTCAATCTTGTTTCGGAGTTTCATACTCAATTCTTTAGTATGATTGGTTTTAATAGAAAACATCATGGAGTCGAATTCTTTTTCTTTAGATTATTTTATTGTTACAGGAATACCAGATACCATTAGAATAGCTTGATCTGCATGCTTTGCAATATGTTGATTCATCCAACCTTGTAATTCTGTGAATTTTCTTCCTATTTCTGTGGATGCGTGTACGCCCATTCCGATTTCGTTAGAGATGATTATAACATTGGCATCAATTTTTAAAATTTTATTAAATTCAGCTTTCGCTAATTGAAGAGATTCTTCGATATCGTTTTTTGTGTCCACAAAATAATTAGTCAGCCATAACGTGACACAATCTATAACGACCGTGGTTTTGGGGAGGATAACATTGGATAATTCTTTTTCTTCCTCGATAGAAGTCCAACGGTGATCTCTGTCTGCGATATGTCGATTGATTCGTTGCTGATGTTGTTTATCCCAAATGCGTGAAGTTGCTAAGTAGCATGGATTAGGGTGCAAGGTTACCGCTAAATTTTGAGCGTAGCTACTCTTTCCTGATCGTTCTCCGCCTGTTATGTAATAGATCATTTTACAAGATTTTGAAAAGCGAAGGTACTAGTATTATCAATTTATAAAGGAATCAGTTCTTGTTTTTTAAAGAAATAGTTTTACTTTCGCCCAGAATTTTGGTTCGAAGGCACAACGTATAGTGTCCAAGATTAAAAGGGAATTAGGTGACTGTACAGTTTAAAAACTCATAGAAATCCTAAGCTGTTCCCGCAACTGTAAGCTTAGCTATCATCGTATGGATGATAGTGTTTATTGTCAAATCTGCTAAAACCACTGCTTCATTTTGAGAATTGATCTCAATACTAAGCGGGAAGGTAGACAATAAGACGCAAGCCAGGAGACCTGCCATGTTCACGAGTATCAAACTTTCGGGATAAAGGTTTGGGTATGGGGAAACTACATACTTTTTTCCGGTTTTTAATAAACTAAGTTTTTATAGTAATGAACAAAAAAACTATGCTTGGGACTGCACTTTGTATTTGGGCGGCTCAACTAATTACCAGTCAGGAAACAACATCACAACAACCTATTAATGAATTAGAAGAAGTTGTTGTTTCAGATTCAAAATTTGATTTAAAGAGAGAACAAAGCGGTAAGGTAATTACTAAGATTACTGCGCAGGAACTAGAAAAAAGTCAGGGGCAATCTGTAGCAACCGTTCTTAATCGAGTTGCCGGAATCTATATGAACGGTTCTAATAATGCGGCAGGAGAAGTTATTAATACCTATGTACGAGGAGGACGGAACCGTCAAGTTGTTATTCGTATCAATGGTGTAACGGTTAATGATCCCTCAAAAATAAATGGAGAATTTGATTTACGGTTGTTGTCTGTTAATCAAATAGAGAGTATTGAAGTTTTAAAAGGATCGTCGAGTACGCTTTATGGATCAGGGGCGGCCACTGCAGTAATTAATATTACTTTAAAAAAAGAGAGCAAAGACAAAATTGCTGCAAATTTTGAGTCGAGTATTGGCTCAAATCAGTCACAGGAAGACCAAGATTACGACATTCAGGAATTTGTGAATTCGGCTTCTGTAAATGGAACTTTGGGTAAGTTTTCTTATCTCGCGAGTTTTGGCAATCAATATGCCGATGGGTTGTCAGCGGCAGAGTCCCCGGATGACTCTTCAGAAACGTTTGAAAAGGATTTTTTCAATAAGTACAATGTGTATACTAAAGCCGGTTATAAAGTTAATGATCGCTTTAAGTTTCATTTTTTCGGTGCTATGGACTTTTTTGACAGTAGTTATGATGACGGTGCTCGTGCAGATGGCAATAATAATGCGTCCAATGAACAATTACGAGCCGGTAGTTACTGGGAATATAAGTATGCTAAAGGTAGTTTCATCTTTACAGATAGCTATGCTTTGTTGGATAGAGATTTTGAAACGGATACCTATGCTTCAAGATCAGAAAGTAGATTATATACTTTTGATGCTTATAATAAATATCGCTTTAAAGATTCATTCTATACGATACTGGGGGTCAATGGGGCGTATAGTGATTACAATGGATACAGTGCATTTGGTCGAGATTTACCTTTAAACAGGGATATCGATGACAATCAAGCAGATTTTGATATTGTGGATCCTTATTTTAATATTGTCTACACTTCAAAAATAGGATTAAATATCAACGCCGGAGCTCGTGTAAATATTCATAGTGAGTATGGTACACATTTGGTATATTCTATGAATCCATCATATACCTATGAGTTTGGAGAAAATTATATAAAAGGATTAGCCTCTTATAGTACTGCTTATATAACTCCGTCACTTTATCAATTATACGCACCACTGTATGGTAATTTAGACTTGGAGCCTGAAGAGAATACTACGATAGAAGGAGGTTTAGAACTCTCTTTGAATAAAAAGACGCGAATAAGTACGGTGTATTTTAGAAGAGACGAGAAAAATTTTGTGGATTTTGTAGATCTTGGCAGTTTTGTATACCAATACCAAAATGTGGAAGAGGATTTCACTACTTCAGGAATAGAGGTAGAAATGAGTATACAACTGTTAGACGATAAATTGCAGCTCTCTGGAAACTTTACATATACTAAGATAGATGAAGAGTTATCTCAAATCCGCATTCCTGAGATAATGTTTAACGTAACTACGGGTTATCAATTAAATAAGACAACCTTTGCGTCTTTATCGTACCGTTATAATGATGAACGGGAAGATAGTTTTTATAACGCAACTACCTTTGAAGTAGAGGATGTAACTTTAGAAGGTTTTGGGTTGCTTGATTTTTATATCAATCATAAGCTTTTATCCAACATGAATGTATTTGCGAGTGTTTCTAATATAACCAATGAAGATTTTCAAGAATCTTTTGGATACAGCACCCGTGGTAGAAATGCTAAAATTGGATTTAGTTTGAGTTTTTAAATAGCCAACGAATCAAATACATTACACCAAAAAAAGCCTTCTATCTATATAGAAGGCTTTGGTTTTTATGGATATATGATTTTAGTTATCGAATGAAATCAACTTTATCATGATCAATATACATACGTTGGTAGGTAGGATTAAACATGTTGCTTTCTCCCAAAATTTCCATTTCTTCGATAAAACCATTTTTGCGTTTTGCATTTGGATCTGCCGGGAGCACACCATTGACAATATACTCTAAAGCAGCATTTAAGAATGGTTCAGTAGGTTCTCCTAAAATCCCAAGATTACTTATTTTTTCTTTGAAATTAACATCTGGAGCTAAACCATTCACATAATCGGTTTTGCCGACTTTATTAGCCGATTTTAAGACTAACGGCTGAATTGCATAGGTATGTTCTGTACTAGCTCCTTCTCTTCCAAAATTATCTGAATCATAGAGTGTGATAGAAGCTTGAAATTTACCGGTAGTAGTATCTCCGATTTTCTTTGTTTCAATATATGGATCTAGACCATTGATTACCAATTCACTTGCCGATGCACTACGATCTGTAGTCAATATGTAAACTCTCGATAAGTTCAATGAATTTATTGGAGCTCCCGTTCGAATCGTATCTCTAAAACGATTGATTAATCGCTCAGGATCCTGAGCATTAAATGCAGCTTGTAATTCTTTATTCCAGATTTCTTTAGAAAAAATATCTCCGGTGAATTGTCCTGTGATCATCGCAGATAAATCGATCGCTGTTCTTACAGAACCACCTCCATTATATCTCAAATCCAATATAAGATCATTGATTCCGGCAGCTTTTAGATCTCCAAACGCAGTATTCAATTGCGCGTCAAAATCTCCAACAAAACTATTATACATAACGTATCCGATCTTTTGACCTTGATATTCGATCACTTTACTAATATATACAGGATTTTCTGTATATTCTGATTGCGTTAAACTAATTTCTTGATTGCGTGAAGTTACATTCCCATTGCTATCTACGGATGCTAAACCAATGGTATAGGTGGTTAGACCAAATAGCGTATTAAAATCGGACGATCTAGTTAACTTCTCGCCGTTAATAGTGTTAAAAATATCGCCTCTGACTACGCCCTTAGCTTCAGCATCGGTACCGGGAAGCACATAGCGTACAAACCCGATCACATCATCCGAACCTTGGCTTACTAACGCTAAGGAAAAATCCATTCCGTTACTTTTAGATACACCGCTAAATGATTGTTCAAGTTGTACATAATTATCAGTAAGAAAGCTAAATCGATCTTGCTGTGATTGTAAATTTGCATAAAGCTCTTCCGGTGAAGTAAAAGTTGCCAGAAATTTATTAAGCTCGGTAGTATTAGCAAATGCATCGTTTGCTAATTTAGGAACATCCTCTTTATACAGATATACTTGGTTCATGCCGTTCCATATGAACTGATCCAGGCCTTGATCCTTATTGGTAACATCAGACGTAGGTTGTTGATTATTTTGTGTAATAGTATCATCGGTTGAACATGCAACTATGGCAGCTAAACTTATTACACTAAGTGATAACTTTAAAATATTCATGCTATTTGTTAATTTTTTGCTAAAAATACGATATTATTTTAATTGTCGAGTAGATATTGAATCTTTAACGTTGTTAATCTTTATACATTCTATGATAGGTCGGGGAGGTCATCTTACTTTCGCCGACAGTTTTTAGGTAGGTATTTTGATAAGAAATTTTTGCTCCCTGAATATCATTTAAAGCGGTTTGTAACAAACGTTCATTGGGATCTCCTAACGTACCAAGGTTGGAATAATCTTCGGTCACCTCAATGTCGGGAGAAAATCCTTGAAAGTAATCTGTAAAACCTACAGAATTAACAGATTTTAAGACCAACGGTTGTATCGCATAGGTATGATTAGGACTGGCTCCTTGTCTTGAAAAATTTTCAGAATCATAGAGTGTGATAGAGGCTTGAAATTTACCTCGCGTAGTTGTGCCAATCGTTCGTACGCTAATGTATGGATCGAGTCCGTTAATTACTAACTCGCTTGCCGAGGCAGAACTACGTGTAGTTAGTACATATACTTTAGAAAGATTTAGTGAATTTATTGGTGCCCCGGTTCTGATTGTGGTATCAAACAAGTTAGTACTTCCAAAATCCGCTTGTCTATCCTCATTCCACTCCTCTGTAGTGAAAACCTCTCCGTTAAATTGACCAGTTATCATACTGGATAAGTCAATGGCAGTAGTTACGGATCCGCCTCCATTGTATCGTAAATCTAAAACTAGTTCGGTAACTCCATCTGTCTTAAACTTTGCGAAAGCTTCATTAAGCTGGGTATCAAAATCACCAGTAAATCCGTTGTACAAGAGGTAGCCTACTTTTGTTCCGTTGTAATCCATAGTTTTAACGATGTGCACAGGGTTTTCTGTGTATTGAATTTTAACTAGCGTAGTAGATTTTCCCGTAGGTGTAATGGTAGTTCCATCAAAATTTGCCAGTCCAATAGTGTAACTATCTAAATTTATTAGTTCCCTGAAATTAGATACCGTCAGTTGTGTTCCATTAATTGTGTTAAATATATCTCCGCGTTTTATACCTTTACTCTCGGCATCGGTTCCCGGTAACACATAACGAACATAACCGAAAACATTCGTATCGCTGTTAGGGTATAGTTTTAAACCAAACTCCATTCCGTTGTTCATGGTGATACCGTCAAAAGCTTGCTCCAGAGCAATATAATCGTCAACCAAAAAACTGAATTCATCAACAGGAGCGCGAAGTGATTCAAAAAGAAGTTCCGGAGTTGCAAAACCCTCTAGATAGGTATTGTATTGATCATTTGAAGTAAAAAAAGAATTGCCTAATTCGGGAATTTCAGATTTGTAGAGATAAAAGGTGTTCATACCTTTCCAAATAAAATCATTTATGCTTGTCACAGAAGCATCCTGAATCTCATCATCTTGATCCTTAAAACACGAGTGAAAGAGCAAAGCCACGGTAATAATTGGTAGTATAAATTTTAATACTTTCATAAATACGATTATTAATATGCTTTAAAAGTAAGCGTTTATTATTATTTTCAAAAAGATTGTAATAAATTAGATAGTTAGTCGTCTCCCTAGTATAAAGCTGACAACTTTATAATCACCAACCAATCATGAAAGAAGAAGTTTTTTTAAAATTAACAAATAGTTTTAGCGATAAGCTTTATCGTGTTGCAAAGCGATTGTTAATTAGTAACGAAGAGGCCGAAGATGCCCTTCAGGAAGTGTTATTGAAATTATGGAAGCGAAAAAAAACAATTGTAAAATATAAAAGTCCGGAAGCTTTAGCAATAACCATGACAAAAAATTATTGTTACGATAAGCTAAAGGCTAAATCATCTGGAAATGTTAAAATTGAACATGCTAATTATACCGATGAACACACATCTTTGCAGCATCAGATTGAGGCAAAGAATAGTATGGAGTGGGTTCATAAGATCATCAATACTTTGCCTGAACAGCAACGATTGGTGATACAATTGAGGGATATTGAACAATTTGATACCTCAGAGGTAGCGGCGATGTTGACAATGAATGAAAATGCGGTGAGAGTTGCACTGTCTCGAGGAAGAAAGGTGCTAAGAGAAGAATTGATAAAAAAACAAAACTATGGAATTGTATAAAATTAAGGAATTACTAACCGTTTACTTTGAAGGTGAATCTACGGTTGACGATGAAAGGATTTTACGGAAGTATTTTTCTGGCAACGATGTGGCAGCAGAATTGGAACAGTATAAGAGATTGTTTGCATATTTTGAGTATGCTCAAAAGGATACGCCTGTTGTAAAGGATAATCTCGAAACTAATACAAAGGTAGAACCCTTACGTTTGCGGTATGCCGGTTTAGCAATAGCGGCTTCCATAGCATTATTGGCAGGAATCTTTATTTTTAATCCGGAGACGACAAATCAAAATGATTTGGGCACCTATGAGGATCCTCAAATTGCATTACAAAAAACTAAAGAAGTACTTCAGTTAGTTTCAAAATACATGAATGAGGGAACAGATGACTTAGTGTACTTAAACGAAATTGAAAAAACTAAAGAGAAATTTATAAAATAATAAGAGAAGTAGAATTTAATAATAAACAAATTTATAATACAATAAATATGAAGAAGTTAGCCCTTTTAATAGCAGTAGTGATGATTACATCAATCTCAAATGCTCAAAGCAATTTTGATAAATATGAGAATATGAAAGAAGTGTCCTCTATGGTCATGACAAGTAAAATGTTTAAACTGCTTAGTAAAATAGACTTTGAGAGCAGTGATCAAGAGACACAGCAATATATAAATCTGGTAGAAAATATTAAAAACATTAAGGTGTTTGCAACCGAGAATCAGTCTATTGGTAAAAAAATGAAAGCAGACGTTAATGCATACCTCAAAACTGCAACCTTAGATGAATTGATGCGTGTAAACAGTGATGGTAAGAACATCAAGTTTTACTCAAAACCCGGAAAAGATGAAAATTATGTGAGTGAGCTATTTATGTTCTTAGAAGGAGGAACAGAGAAAGACGGTCCTGGAACTGTAATTCTCACAATTACCGGTAATATAGATCTTAGACAAGTCTCAAAACTTGCTGATGATTTAAACATACCTGGAGGAAAAGAATTAAAAAATGTAGAAAAAAAGAATAAGTAGTTTTCTAAGTAACAGAGCCATTCATAATCAATCAAAAAACAACAGAAATGAAAAGTATCATAAATACAATACTGGTAGCGTTGCTTCTAGTTGGATGTCAGAATTCACAATCACTTCAGACTTATTTTGTAGATCATCAAGAGGATTCAGATTTTATATCAGTGGATATTCCTGCAAGTTTACTTAACTCCAAAGAGATTGAGCTGGGAGCAGAAGAGCAGGAAGCTTTGCGTAGTATAAAAAAAGTTAATGTACTAGCATTACCTTATAAAGAAGGGACTGAGGCTAAATACGAAACAGAAAAGCAAACCATACTGAGCATTTTAAAATCGGAGCAATATGAAACTTTGATGCGATTCGGTTCTGATGGAGCTACGGTAGAGCTAAAATATGTCGGGGATGAGGATAGGATCGATGAGGTGGTAATTTTTGCCAGCGATCAAAAGAAAGGCCTGGCAATTGTTCGCGTACTTGGAGATGATATTAAGCCTGAAAAAATCGCAAAATTGGTAAAATCTGTTGAAAGCGGTAAGATGGACATGGCTGGCTTAAATGCAATAGCTAAATTCTTGAAATAATTTTCTATACAAGTTTATTAGATTTTTATTAAAAATAAAGTGCGACATTAAATGGATGTCGCACTTTTTTATATCAATGAATGGATATACTATATTCCTGTATAATTAGATGGTGTAATTTGTTTTAATTCATCCTTAATTTCAATGGATACCTCCAAAGTATCGATAAAATTATGAATGGACTTTTGATTGATTGTGTCATTCGTACGAGTCAGACCTTTCAAAGCTTCATAAGGATTTGGATAGCCTTCTCTTCTCAAAATAGTCTGTATAGCTTCGGCAACCACAGCCCAATTAGCTTCAAGATCTTTAGCAAATTTTTCTTCGTTTAATAAAAGCTTATTTAAACCTTTAATGGTTGCCTGAAAGGCAATAAGCGTATGTCCAAAGGGAACACCGATATTCCGCAAAACAGTGCTATCCGTTAAGTCTCGTTGTAATCGACTAACAGGTAACTTAGCGGATAAATGTTCGAATAGCGCATTAGCAATCCCAATATTACCTTCACTGTTTTCAAAATCAATAGGATTTACCTTATGTGGCATCGCTGACGATCCTACTTCGCCTTTTTTTATTTTTTGTTTGAAGTAATCCATAGAAACATAGGTCCAAACATCTCTATCTAAATCCAAAATGATAGTGTTGATACGTTTCAAACCATCAAAAAGTGCAGCTACGTGATCGTAATGTTCAATTTGAGTAGTAGGGAAGGAGTGATGCAAACCCAAAGTATCCTGAACAAACCGTGTTCCGAATTTTTTCCAGTCTATAGAAGGATATGCCACCTTATGAGCATTATAATTTCCTGTTGCACCACCGAACTTAGCAGCACTTGGAATATCTTTAAGAAGGTCAAATTGTGCCTCAAGACGAGTGACATAGACTTGTAATTCTTTTCCTAACCGAGTAGGAGAAGCAGGTTGTCCGTGTGTTCGTGCTAGCATGGGTATATCCTCCCATTCGTTCACTAATTTTTTCAGCGCTTCGACTAACTCCGTATACTGTGGAATGTAAACCGAATTCATAACCTCTTTAATACTTAACGGGATAGCCGTGTTGTTGATATCCTGAGAAGTAAGACCAAAATGAATAAATTCTTTGTATTGCTGTAAACCTAACAGATCAAATTTATCCTTGATAAAATATTCGACCGCCTTAACATCATGGTTTGTCACTTTTTCTATCTCCTTAATGGCTAAGGCATCCTCGGTAGAGAAATCGGTATACACCGCTCTTAATTTTGAATATAAGTTTTTGTCAACTGATTGAAGTTGTGGTAGCGGTTGTTCACATAGCGCAATAAAATATTCTATTTCTACTAAGACGCGGTATTTAATTAAAGCTTCTTCACTGAAATAGGAACTTAAGGCTTTCGTTTTTGAAGCATATCGTCCATCGATGGGTGAGATAGCTTTTAAGGCTGAGATTGACATAGTTGTTGTTGTGTTGATTTTTTTTTTGAAAAACGCAAAGATAAATGAATATCCTTGTAGAACACAACTTTAGCTTAAAGAAAACCAGAATAAAAGAACTTATAAACGTCGTAGTATCTCACGGGCTCTAGCTTTGTATGCAGCAGTTTGATAAACATAATTATTCTCAAGAATGATTTTTAATTCTGGGTGTATCCACTTAAATTCGGTGCCTAAGTGCAGTAAACACGTCATACTATACGCTTTTGGGGCAACTCTCTGATCTGTAATCAGCCAATCAAAACAAATGGATGTAATGGCTTTGCGGTTGTCAAGAGAGAGCGTATGTATATTGTTATTCTTGTAATGTTCAACAATAAGATACTCACAAATTTTGGCAGCAGGCCTTACCCCTGAATCTAAATGAATTTTTGGTAGTAACTTTATAAAGCGGTCCAAGTGAGGCAGTAGGTTTTGAATAGATTCTCTACACATAAATTCGAGAGCCCATAGTGCCTTGTAAGAGACAGTAGAATTAATTTTTTCGGCGACATCCATAACTTCTGCTACTGAAATGGTCTCTGTTCTTAGTAGTAAACAGAATTTTTCACGTTTTTGCTTAGAGTGATCTAACAGCTCTAATTCGCTATATAAATCCATTATTAAACGTTTTATTTAAATTTTAAGGTTGCATTAATTATGCCGTTTTTTATAAGTGAATCAACCAAGTCAGGAACCGCTAAGGTGGCTTTTTTAGGGATTATTTTAATGTTTTTGTGCGAACTGTATTGGGGATTAGGGTCAATATAGAAAATCTCTGTTGTTGTTGCATATTCAATCAAACTAGCTGCTGGGTAGACCTGCATAGAAGTACCGATTATACATACTACATCAGCTTTTCTGGTTATTTCAATAGCTTTGTCAAATAGAGGAACATCTTCACCAAACCAGACGATATGCGGACGCAGCTGTGATTTGTGCTCACAAAGATCACCCAGATTTAAATCATTTTTCCAATCAAAAATCAGGTTCTCATCAAACTGACTGCGAACTTTTAATAACTCGCCATGAAGATGAAGCACCTCAGAACTCCCTGCGCGTTCATGCAGATCATCTACATTTTGCGTAATGATGGATACATTGTAGAAATCCTCTAACGTAACCAAAGTAGCATGAGCTTTATTAGGGTTCACCTTCAATAATTGTTTTCTTCGCTGATTATAAAAATCCAAAACGGTAGTAGGGCTATTTCTCCAGCCGATAGGAGAAGCGACCTCCATAATATCGTGCCCTTCCCAAAGACCATTACTATCTCTAAAAGTTTTCAAACCACTTTCAGCACTCATACCAGCGCCAGATAGAATAACTATATTTTTCATGCCTTTTAGGATTTAATTTTATATCGAAAGATAAATTATATTTAATAGATTTTAATTATAGGTCGGGGGTATTTGATTAATTTATATCTATTAAATATTTTTTTTGAGTACGTTTTATGTTCTTAAAACGCGTTTTTTTATGAAACGATATAACTAGTACGCTTGAGGATTAATAAGGGCAGTAATACGTCTTATTTTAATTCTTTTGAGAATTGGTGTAGTTTTAAATATACTGTAGCTTAAAGCATCACTTTTTAAAGTAATTAATATGTGGTTATACCTCAAAGGTTTTTGCGCTATATCCTTTATATTGTGTTCCATATAAGGTAAAATTCAATAGTCTATGTTCATGGTAAATCAATAAATTTTCATATATAATTATAGATATAGATCGGAATATAGTAGCATATGTCTCAAACGTAAATAATAGTATACGTGTTATGGAAAATTCAGTAATTCGCTATTTTGAGAAATGTATGTACTTTTTTAAAAATTGAATTACACTTAAACTGAATATAGACTTTGGAAAGTATATGTAAGTAAGCATCGAAACGATTAAAATTGCAGGTTTTCGAAGCGTGTGTATAGTATACTATATAAGCGTAATGTTTTGTTTTTATATAATATCGGGGAATTTTCTAATTGTCAAATAAAATTTTAGATGTATTTTGAAAACGGCAATGAACCGTTTTAACATGGTAACTAGTTAATTGTGAACCTTTATATTTGGTTAGTTGAAAGAAACGTTGTACATTTGAGAAGTTAAATTGAAAAACAGGGGTCAATGATAGTCGTTCTTCAACATAGATAATAATAAATAAAAATAAGTGATCTGAATTATATATGTATTATTTTATATATATAAGTAGTATGATAAAAATTAATTAAACCAATTTAAGTATGAAAGCTGTTAAAACTATTTTTGCGTTGTTAGTATTAGCTACTGTATTTGTAGCTTGTGAATCAGAGAATGTAAACGACGAAATCGGTCTGGATGTGAATGAAATTCTTGCTACTGAAGATGCAGGAGGTGAGATTCTACCGCCTACCGATGAAGAGTAAAGAAATCAAAATTTTATAAGAAAGCAACGATATGATCGTTGCTTTTTTTTTGCTTTTTTTCAGAATTATTAGCTTGTTTTATATGGGATACTTGATTTAATTCTAATAAAAATTGATAAAATACAGATTAACCTCTTTTAATTTAAAATCTATTTATTAATTTAACCCTTTAAGAAATTTTTATGATTTTAAAATTACCGGTTAGGTTTATTCTTTTGGTTTTCGCTGTAATAGTTTCGTGTTCTAAAACTAAAGACGATTATGACAATCTGAACGATGCTTCAAAGGCAGAACTCATGACGACAAAATATTTGAAGAATGCAAATAATAGAGATCTTACGGCCGATGAACGTTTAGCGAGTGCAAATAGTGCTTCTTATTGGAATTCAAAATTAATTGATGATACTCAAAAGCGACGTAATTTTACTAGAATAGGATTGACATATTATTATTTAGGAGAATACGACAATTTTAAACTAGAGAATTTAAAGGGGTTAAAATTATCTAAAGAGCTCAAAGATTCGGTAGGCATCGCAAAGTCCTACGTTAACATTGGGTCTTTTTACAACTATCGAGACCAATTAGATAGTTCATTTTATTACTTCTACAATGCGGTAAAAATTTACAATTCTTTAGAAAATCCCAATAGCACAAATCACGGTACAACGTTATTTAATCTTGCGATTGTTCAAAAAAACTTTAAAGATTATGTGGGAGCTGAAGCAAGTATTATTCGTGCAATTGATCATTTTAAGACTGTTGATAACCCTTTGTACTTATATTCATGCTATAATAATTTAGGTATAATTTCAAAAGAACAAGGTCGTTATGAAGATGCAATTCAGAATTATCAGAATGCATTGACGTATGCCAGAAAGATGGATAATGGTAAGTTTAGAGAAATTCAGGCACTGAATAATATTGGAGTGGTATTCAAAAATCAAAAACTCTATGATAAGGCAATTGACTACTATATGCAAGCCTATTCCTATGACAAGATATTGGACGAAAAGCCAAAGACCAAAGCGTTATTAATCGACAATATAGCGTATGCAAAGTTTTTGTCTGGTAAAAATGAAGGAGTTTTATCTTCCTTATTAAAATCTAAAAAAATTCGAGATAGTATTGATGATAAACCAGGTTTAATTACCAATAATCTTCATTTAGCAGAGTATTTTTCCTCATTAGACCAAGATAGTAGTTCGGTTAAATATGCGCTGGTAGCAAAAAAACTTGCCAAGGACATTGGATACAATAAGGAGTTGCTTAATTCCTTAAACTTATTAAGTAAAATTGAGGTGCCATCAGATGCTTTGTATTATGCGCACGAGTACATAAAGTTAAACGATAGTTTGCAGCATCAAGAGCGAATCAGTAATGATAAATTTGCCAGAGTTAAATTTGAAACGGACGAAATTGTAGAGAAAAACGAACAAATAAGTAGGGAAAATGAAATTCTTATTATAACCGTAGTCGGTTTATCAGCTCTTTTTCTCTTAGTGTATATAATTTTTAGGCAACGTCAAAGTAATAATGAATTGTTGTTTTCTCAAAAACAACAAGAGTCCAATCAAGAAATTTACCGATTGCTCTTAACTCAACAAGTCAAGTTAGAAGAAGGACGGCAACTGGAGCAACAAAGAATGTCCGAAGAGTTGCATGATGGAGTTCTGGGCAGGTTGTTCGGAGTGCGTTTGAGTTTGGATGGTATAAACCAGCGAGTTAACGATGGTTTTACAGAACATAGGACTAAATATATAGACGAATTAAAATCGATAGAGCGGGAAATTAGATTGATTTCCCATGATTTGGGAACTGAAACGTTTTCACCCGATGTTGCCTATGTTGATGTGATCGAAAGCTTAATTAGTGACCAATGTGCAATTCACGAAATTGACTTCACACTCTCGAATGACGAGAATATTGATTGGGAAGATATAGATGACTTTAAAAAAGTGAATATTTATAGAATTATACAGGAATCCCTTCAAAATATTTTTAAGCATGCGAATGCTGAAAAAATTGAAGTAAGTTTTAAAAACTTAGAAAATTCTATTAAATTAGTTGTTTCTGATAATGGCGTAGGCTTTAAATATGCTAAAGTGAAAAAGGGAATTGGATTAAAGAATATAAATTCCAGAGTCAAGCAAATGTATGGGGAGGTCAAATTTTTAAGTCCGAAAAATTCAGGAACAAAAATCATAGTTGATATTCCAGTGTAGAAATAAAAAAAAATCATATCTTAGTTAAGAAAATTAATCAGAATTTTCTTTCACGAACAAAAGAAATTAACCACAATTACTACTAATGAAGAAGAAGCTTAAAGTTCTTATGATTGATGATCATCCTATGATCATAGAAGGCTATAAAAACACGCTCTTGGGCGAGAACCAAAAGGAATATGCTATCACAATTGATATTGCTTCAAATTGTGATGATGCATATGAACTCATTGTAGAGTCTTCTAAATCATCAGCGCCTTATGATATGCTTTTTGTAGATATTAAATTACCACCTTCGACAGATGGGACTATTACCTCTGGAGAGGATTTAGCAAAACATGCAAAAAAACTACTTCCCAAGTCAAAGGTTATAATTCTTACTATGCACCGCGAAGATCATCGTATACATAATATTTTAAAAAATATAAACCCATCAGGCTTTTTAATAAAAAGCGATTTAACATCCAGTGAGTTACTGTTGGCTTTTAATAATATTGTGAGTGGTACCCCTTATTATAGTGCTACAGTGAATAATCACTTTAGAAAAATGATGAATAATAATTTTTCACTTGATGAGAAAAATTTAAAAATTCTATATCACCTCTCCCGAGGTGTTAAAACCAAAAATCTCCCCAACTACGTAAGTTTATCGCTTAGTGCGATAGAGAAACGAAAAAATCAGATTAAAGAAATGTTTTCAATAGCCAAAGCTGATGATCAAAAATTATTAGAAGAAGCTAGAAAACGAGGTTTTATATAATTTTTCGATGGCTCGTACTTGCCCTATCTCTATTTGAAGTTAAAAAGCCTGTGTTAAAATTTTGTTATGGATCTTGAAAAGTGGTAGCTTGCATTGCGTTTAAGACGTTATTTGTATATACCTATTAGAGTTTTATATTTACCCGTATTGATGTATTCGTTATTGACTCGTATAGGTATACTGTGTTAAGAATAATTACGCTCAAATGTCGGTTGTATTTTGTTTTTTTTAATAAGAGCAAAAATTCATTAGTATGCGTTTCATCGAAGAAAGAGGTTTTGTGTCCGAATGGATGTTAATATTTTCTTTCCCTTTTATGAACTTTAAGGACATTTTGTAATCTTTACACCTTGTGATTGAACAAAAATTTTTACTCATAACCATTGCCTATGAAAATCTTTACTTATAGTTGTAAGAAATTAAATCTTCTTTTCTTTTTAATTATAGCTTTTACCTCACATACGACCATTGCTCAAAATTTTGAGAATGTGTCAATTACAGGAGGTCCTGCGCAAGGAGACCAATCCTCTAATGCATTGTTTACTGCGACCTCTCCTACGGTACCTTCATTAACTTTTGTGCGAGTGGAGAAAATTGCCGGTGTAGGTAATAATGGAATCGCTTACTATGTAGCTGGTAGAGACAACTTTTTTTATAGAAACCCTCCAGGTAGTGGTACAAATGCGCCTTCCCGTATTCGTGTTACCTTTTTACAGGCAGATGGGATTACACCTATTCCTTTAAACGATTTTCGTTTTGTGATTAATGATATTGATGGGATTTCCGGATCCGTGGGTACACCTCCAGAAAACGAAGCAGTAGGGGTGGATTGTAGTGATAATGTGCGTTTTACCGCAACTGACATTCCAACAAATATTGATATCGATACAACGCCTCCTCAATTATTGTCGTCAGGTACAGAAGCCGAAGCTAATGGACCGGAAAGTAATTTAATGTTTGAATTTAACGACATTGCTTCGATTGAGTTCGATATTTATGCTAATGAAAACTTTTTAAAAGAATTTGATCTTAATGAAAATCAATTTTCTATAGGAACAGTTTTATATTCCGTGTGCACCGGAGATACTGATGGTGATGGTGTTTTTGATAATTTCGATTTGGATGATGATAATGATGGGATTCTTGATGTGGTAGAGGCTGGTGGTAATGATCCTAATGGGGATGCTGATGGCGATGGATTGCCTAATTACTTAGATGTTTTAGATAATTCAGGAGATGGGGTGGCAACCTATAATGCTAATGCCGATGGTTCCACTACCGATTATACCGATGCCAATAGTGATGGACAACCAGATGTATACGAAGCAAGTCAGGACGGAGATTCCCTGCCAAACCACTTAGATTTAGATTCTGATGGCGACGGAATCCCTGATAACGTAGAGGCACAAAGTACTGCAACATATGATGCTCCAAACGGCACTGTAGATGGAAATGGAGTATTTACAAATTATTCCGGAGGTCTCACACCGATTAATATAGACGGCGATGCTTTTCCTGATTATTTAGATTTAGATGCCGATGAGGATACGATTTCAGATACCTTTGAAGCTGGTATTACATTAGCCAACAGTGATACCGACAACGATGGTTTAGACGATGCAATTGATCAAACAGGAAATTATTCTGATCCTAATGGCTCAATTGATAATCCCAGTGCACTACCAAACACAGGTGGGGGTGCCGAAGTTGATTTTAGAGATCCCGTAGATCTGGATAATGATACGATTGCAGATAATGTTGACTTAGATGATGATGGAGATGGTATATATGACTTGCAGGAATATGTAGCTACCTTAGATCCTTTTGGTGATGAAGATGGGGATGGATTACCCAATGTAAAAGATACGTTTGATAATAATGGACCTAACGGTGATGGGACCAATACAGTATATACGGATGCTAATAATGATGGCACACCGGATGCGTATGATTTTGACAATGACAGTATTCCTAATCATCTCGACCAAGATAGTGACAACGACGGTATTCCAGATAATGTGGAGGCTCAAACAACCGCAGGATACCTTGCACCGAATGGTGTCGATGCCAATAACGATGGTGTTGACGATAACTACGCAGGCGGACTTACCCCTGTGAACAGTGATGGAGCAGACACTGTAGATTACTTAGACTTAGATTCAGACAACGACAGTATAGTAGATGCTATCGAAGGTTTTGATACAAATAATGATGGCGTAGCTGATATAGTTCCGGCAGGAACCGATACAGACAATGATGGGTTGGATGACAA
>NZ_JBJKFI010000009.1:0-16315 GCF_045505135.1 Aquimarina sp. 2-A2
TATTATATTTATTAAGCTCCTGTAAATTAATATTTAATAAGTGACCACCTGCTTTCAATCCAAAACTCAATTTTCCTTTTTCTGAAGTAGGAATTGTATATGAAAAGTCTATATCAAAATAGGTCTCATCGGTAGGTCCTATCTCATCATTTACTATAGAGAGTCCAAGACCTATACGGTTCTTTTTACCTATTGGTGTATTCATCGTTAAGGTTTGTGTACGTGGCGCCCCTTCCAGCCCTACCCACTGACTACGATGCAAGCCGGTAATACTCATAACTCCGCGGCTTCCTGCATAAGCCGGGTTTACAATTATAGTATTATACATATATTGAGTGTACTGGGCATCTTGCTGAGCAGTGACCAAAATTGTAAAGAATAGTGATGAAAGTAGTGCAAAAGTTAATTTAAAATTCATAAGTTCTAATTTAGATTTTGGGCAAAATCATGATAAACTGTAAAGTTTGTTTTCAACTAAAAGAAACAATTTTTTAATAATGATATAGAATTACGGTAAAACCGTAAAAACTGTAACTTTACACAAATAAAGAAAAAAAAATTAAAACCTTACTGTTTAATTTGCAATATGTTACCTATAATTTAAAAATTGCAACACATAAAAGCCTATTAAACCATCGTAGTATATCTGTAGCAAAACCTACGTGATTTATCTTATTTAGCAGTATATTTGCCGCTATTTACAAAGCATAACATGAAGTTTACAGACGAAATACGCAGAAGAAGAACATTTGGTATTATTTCTCACCCGGATGCCGGAAAAACTACCCTTACCGAAAAACTTTTACTTTTTGGTGGTGCTATTCAAGAAGCTGGTGCGGTTAAATCGAATAAAATTAAGAAAGGTGCTACCAGTGACTTTATGGAAATTGAGCGTCAACGTGGGATCTCTGTAGCTACGTCGGTCTTGGCTTTTGAGTATCAAGGAACAAAAATAAATATCTTAGACACACCGGGTCATAAGGATTTTGCCGAAGATACATTTCGTACCTTAACGGCTGTAGACAGTGTTATTGTGGTAATTGATGTTGCCAAAGGGGTGGAAGAACAAACGGAGAAATTGGTGTCCGTGTGTCGCATGCGAAACATTCCGATGATTGTTTTTATAAACAAACTAGACCGGGAAGGAAAAGATGCTTTTGAGTTGCTAGATGAAATTGAACAAAAGCTTGGTCTCAAAGTGGTTCCCTTAAGCTTTCCTATCGGAATGGGATATGACTTTAAAGGCATATATAACATATGGGAAAAGAATATCAACCTTTTTAGTGGAGATAGCAGAAAAAATATAGAAGAGACTATCGAGATTTCGGATTTGTCTTCCCAACAACTGAATGAAACCATAGGTGATTCAGCGGCAGATACTTTGCGTGAAGAATTAGAGTTGGTAGAAGGTATTTATCCAGATTTTGACAATCAAGCATATAAGGAAGGGAAATTACAACCGGTATTTTTTGGATCTGCCTTAAACAACTTTGGAGTACGGGAATTACTGGACTGCTTTATTCAAATTGCACCTACACCGCGTCCAAAGGAAAGCGAAGAGCGTCTGGTTGAGCCAACTGAAAAGGATTTCACAGGATTTGTATTTAAAATACATGCAAACATGGATCCTAAGCACAGAGATCGACTGGCATTTATAAAGATTGTTTCCGGTACTTTTGAACGTAATGTTCCTTACCTACATACTCGACATAAAAAGAAATTTAAATTTTCAAGCCCAAATGCATTTTTTGCAGAGAAAAAGGAAATTGTAGACATTTCATACCCGGGTGACATTGTGGGGCTGCATGACACCGGTAACTTTAAAATCGGTGATACATTAACAACAGGAGAGTTATTACATTATCGTGGTATCCCTAGCTTTTCTCCAGAACATTTTAGATACATTAACAATGCTGACCCAATGAAATCTAAACAGTTGGCCAAAGGGATTGACCAATTAATGGACGAAGGAGTGGCACAACTTTTTACATTAGAACTTAATGGCAGAAAAGTGATAGGAACCGTGGGTGCACTTCAATACGAAGTGATACAATATCGATTAGAGCATGAGTACGGGGCAAAATGTACGTATGAAAACCTAAATGTCCATAAAGCATGTTGGGTCGATCCAAGAGGATCTGACGAACAGGAATTCGCAGATTTCAAGCGTGTGAAAAATAAATTCCTAGCTACAGATAAGCGAGGACAATTGGTGTTTCTGGCAGATTCTAGTTTTAGCCTACAAATGACTCAACAAAAATACCCTACGGTAAAATTTCATTTTACTTCAGAATTTGAGTAGGAGAGGTTAATGAAATTGCAGTTACTTTAGCTCTCAAAACCCTCTTTTACCAAAGAGAATCTCAAAAAATAATTTAAAATCCGACAGGAGGCTCCAAAGTGGATATTTGAACGTGGCCGGTTTGTTTTTTTCAAAAAACGCATGCCCGACCCAAGCAAAGCCGTACCCTACAACGGGTACTAAAAACCATTGCCATCCCCAGCGTTGCCATATAGCTATTGCTATAAGGATAAAAACGAGAAATGTACCTATAAAGTGAAGTATCCTGCTCGTTCTATTTTGATGCTCGGTCAGGTAAAAATTATAAAATTCACTATAGGTTTTAATTCTTTTTGCCATGATTTGCGAAATATGTCGTCTACTAAATTTACAAAAAAATTAAGTTGTTCCATTTGATTTCTTGCTTAAAAAATAAAACCCGAAAAGAAATAGTTTTCTTTTCGGGTTCAATATTATTTTAAATAGGCTTATTAAGCTTCGCCGGTAGGTCCAAAATTAAGTGGAATTGGTGGTTGCTCATAATCTTTGATCTCGCCGTGAGCAGCTTCAAAGCGTTGCACATTATCACTTAAAGCTTTCATCAAACGTTTGGCATGTTGCGGAGTTAAAATTACTCTACTCTTGACCTTACTCTTAGGTCTTCCAGGCATCACGTTGATAAAATCAATAACGAATTCTGAAACTGAATGATTGATAATAGCCAAGTTGCTATAGGTTCCATCAGCAATTGACTCATCCAATTCAATATTTAATTGATTTTGGTTTGGATTTTTTTTATCTGCCATATCTTAAAATTTTTCAAATAGGATATAAAAAGAAAGCCTGCCAAAAGGCAGGCTGTTCTGATTAATTATAATTTACTTCTTGTCGCTGTTCCATGCGATCTTCGAATTCTTCTTTAGAACCGACAATTATACTCTCGTAGTTTCTCATACCTGTTCCTGCTGGGATTCTATGCCCAACAATCACATTTTCTTTGAGACCTTCTAAATTATCTACTTTACCGCTCACAGCAGCTTCGTTTAATACTTTTGTAGTTTCCTGGAAGGAAGCTGCAGAAATAAAGGATTTAGTTTGTAACGATGCTCTTGTTATACCTTGTAAGATAGGTGTAGCGGTTGCAGCTGTTACGTCTCTAGCTACTACTAAGTTTTTGTCTTCTCTTCTTAAGATTGAATTTTCATCACGTAAGTCTCTAGGAGAAATTATTTGTCCCGGTTTAAGGTTTTCACTATCCCCGGCATCTTCTACTACTTTCATTCCAAAAATAGCATCATTTTCTTCTATAAAGTCTGATTTATGAATCAATTGATTCTCTAAGAAAATCGTATCTCCCGGATCCTGAATTCTAACTTTACGCATCATTTGACGTACTACTACTTCAAAATGCTTATCGTTAATCTTCACCCCTTGTAAACGATATACTTCTTGCACTTCGTTTACCAGGTATTGCTGTACCGCAGATGGACCTTTAATTTTAAGAATATCTTCTGGAGTAGTTGAACCATCTGATAAAGCCATTCCTGCTCTCACATAATCATTTTCTTGTACAAGAATTTGATTAGAGAGTTTAACAAGATATTTCTTCACTTCACCAATTCTGGACTCAACAATAATCTCACGATTACCACGCTTAATTTTACCAAAAGAAACTACACCATCAATCTCACTAACAACAGCAGGATTCGATGGGTTACGTGCTTCAAATAATTCTGTCACACGTGGTAGACCTCCTGTAATATCACCTGCTTTTGCAGATTTACGTGGAATCTTAACTAAGACTTTACCAATTCCAATTTTTTCATTATCATCGATCATAAGATGCGCTCCAACCGGTAAGTTATACGAACGTAAAACTTCATCCGCTTTACCAATTACATGTAACGTTGGAATCTTTTTCTTATCACGAGATTCTGAAATAACCTTTTCCTGGAAACCTGTTTGTTCATCAATCTCCACCTGATAGGTAATTCCTTGCTCGATGTTCTCATACTTTACTTTACCAGCAAATTCTGAAATAATTACACCGTTATAAGGATCCCACTGACAGATAACATCATCTTTAGCAATCTTCTGACCGCTCTTGATAAATAACTGCGAACCATAAGGTATTAAGTTGTTACTTAAAACAATTTTAGTCTTTGGATCAATTACTTTCACCTCTGAAGTTCTTGAAATAACAACATCAATCTTATTACCTTCAGAATCTTCTCCTTTTACTGTTTTGAGTTCATCAATTTCAGCAATACCAGTGAATTTTGCCTTCAATTGGTTTTCTTCAGAAATGTTACCTGCAATACCTCCCACGTGGAATGTACGTAGCGTAAGCTGTGTACCCGGCTCTCCAATAGATTGTGCTGCCACAACACCTACTGCTTCACCTCGTTGCACAGTCTTACCAGTCGCAAGATTACGACCGTAACATTTAACACAAATACCTTTTTTAGCTTCACATGTTAATGCCGAACGAACTTCGACAGCATCAATAGGAGATTCTTCAATAGTTCTTGCGATAGCATCAGTAATTTCGGCACCAGCCTCAACAAGTACTTCTTGCGTAAGTGGGTCAACTACATCAACTAATGCTGTTCTACCAGCGATACGAGCTTCTAAACGCTCAATAACTTCTTCATTCTTTTTAAGAGCGGTTACTTCAACTCCTCTTAGCGTATCACAATCTTCTTCATTTACAATTACATCTTGTGCTACATCCACCAAACGACGTGTCAAATACCCGGCATCTGCAGTTTTTAGAGCGGTATCTGCAAGACCCTTACGTGCACCGTGAGTCGAGATAAAGTATTCTAAAATTGAAAGTCCTTCTTTAAAGTTAGAAAGAATCGGGTTCTCAATAATTTCACCACCGACAGAGTTAGATTTTTTAGGCTTAGCCATCAATCCACGCATACCTGTCAACTGACGAATCTGCTCTTTTGACCCCCTTGCTCCAGAGTCAAGCATCATATACACTGAGTTAAATCCTTGTTGATCTTCTCGTATACGTTTCATTGACAACTCAGTCAATTCGGCGTTTGTAGAAGTCCAAATATCAATTACCTGATTATAACGCTCGTTATTTGTAATAAGTCCCATGTTATAATTGGCAACAATATTATCAACTTGAGAATTTGCATCAGCAATCATCGTATGCTTTTCTGCTGGTATAATAATATCTCCTAAACTAAAAGATAATCCTCCTTTGAATGCGAAATAGTATCCAAGACGTTTAATCTCATCCAAAAATTCTGCGGTTTCAGGAACACTAGTTAAGTTAAGAATTTTACCGATGATATCACGTAATGACTTCTTCGTTAAAACCTCGTTGATAAATCCAGCCTTTGCCGGTACCTTTTCATTAAATAAAACTCTACCTGTAGAGGTTTCAATTATTTGAGGTACTAATTCGCCAGCTTCGTTAAAATCAATAGTTCTGATCTTAATATTGGCGTTGATATGTAATCTACCTTCGTTATAAGCGATGGTAACTTCTTCTGGAGAATAGAAAGTAAGATCTTCACCTTTTATTTCTAATTCTGGAGTCGATCTACGAGACTTTGTCATATAGTAAAGACCCAAGACCATATCTTGTGAAGGTACTGTTACCGGTGATCCGTTAGCAGGGTTAAGAATGTTATGTGATGCTAACATCAATAACTGAGATTCTAAAATTGCTTCTGGTCCTAGTGGTAAATGCACTGCCATCTGATCGCCATCAAAATCGGCGTTAAATGCCGTACACACTAATGGGTGTAACTGAATCGCTTTACCTTCGATAAGTTTAGGTTGGAAGGCTTGAATACCTAGACGGTGAAGTGTAGGCGCACGGTTTAATAATACCGGATGTCCTTTAAGAACGTTTTCAAGTATATCCCAAACAACAGGCTCTTTTCTATCTATAATCTTTTTGGCAGATTTTACAGTTTTTACAATCCCTCTTTCAATCAATTTTCTGATTACAAAAGGCTTGTAGAGTTCTGCTGCCATATTCTTTGGAAGACCACATTCGAATAATTTTAATTCTGGTCCAACAACAATTACCGAACGTGCTGAATAATCCACACGCTTACCAAGTAAGTTCTGACGGAAACGTCCTTGCTTACCTTTTAAAGAATCTGATAACGATTTTAACGGACGGTTAGAATCAGTTTTTACAGCAGATGCTTTACGTGTATTATCAAATAATGAATCTACAGATTCCTGTAGCATACGTTTTTCATTACGTAAAATTACTTCTGGAGCTTTGATTTCCATCAAACGCTTCAGACGATTGTTACGTATAATTACACGACGATATAAATCATTTAAATCTGATGTGGCAAAACGTCCACCATCAAGAGGAACTAAAGGACGCAATTCTGGTGGAATCACCGGAATAGCCTTTAAGATCATCCATTCCGGACGATTCTCACGATTTTTGTTTGCATCACGTAGCGCTTCAACAACTTGAAGTCTCTTTAAAGCTTCAGTTTTACGTTGTTTTGAAGTCTCATTATTAGCTTTATGTCTCAATTCATACGATAGGGCATCAAGATCAATCCTTTTCAAGATTTCGATCAGACATTCTGCACCCATCTTAGCGATGAATTTATTCGGATCTGAATCATCCAAGTACAAATTCTCTTGCGGAAGACTATCTAAGATATTTAAATATTCTTCTTCCGTAAGAAAGTCCATTTTTTGAACAGCTTCTCCTTCTTCATTTTTTGCAATACCTGGTTGGATCACTACGTAACGTTCGTAGTATATAATCATATCCAACTTCTTAGACGGGAGTCCAAGTAAGTATCCTATTTTGTTTGGTAACGAACGGAAATACCAGATATGCGCTACAGGCACAACTAAGTTGATATGCCCTACACGATCTCTTCTTACTTTCTTTTCTGTTACTTCAACACCACAACGATCACAAACAATACCTTTGTAGCGAATTCTTTTATATTTACCACAAGCACATTCAAAGTCCTTTACCGGACCAAAAATACGCTCACAGAACAAACCGTCACGTTCTGGTTTGTGTGTACGATAATTAATAGTTTCAGGCTTAAGTACTTCTCCCTTAGAGTTTGCTAATATTGACTCTGGAGAGGCCAAACCAATAGAGATTTTATTAAATCTCTTTACTGTATTCTTATCATTATTTCTTGCCATAATACATGGTTCCTTAAGAATTATTGTAATTTAAATTTGAATATCTACTGCTGATAGCTGTCATGCTTGGGTTGACCAAACATGACATGCTACAGAGTGCAGTATTATTCTTCTAATCTGATATCCAGACCCAGACCTTTTAATTCGTGCATTAACACGTTAAAAGATTCTGGTAATCCCGGTTCTGGCATTGGCTCTCCCTTAACTATACTTTCGTAAGTTTTAGCTCTTCCAATTACATCATCAGATTTTACCGTCAATATTTCACGTAAGGTTGCTGATGCTCCATAAGCCTCAAGCGCCCAAACTTCCATCTCTCCAAAACGCTGACCTCCAAATTGTGCTTTACCACCTAATGGTTGTTGCGTAATTAATGAGTAAGGTCCTATAGAACGAGCATGCATCTTATCATCTACCATGTGTCCTAACTTAAGCATGTAAATCACCCCTACTGTTGCAGGTTGATCAAAACGCTCACCACTACCACCATCATAAAGATATGAATGTCCAAATCTTGGAATTCCAGCTTCATCTGTAAATTCATTAATTTGGTCAATTGAAGCTCCATCAAAAATAGGCGTTGCGAACTTTCTGTTCAATTTCTGACCAGCCCAACCAAGAACTGTTTCATAAATCTGACCAATGTTCATACGCGATGGTACCCCTAATGGATTCAATACAATATCTACCGGTGTTCCGTCTTCTAAGAATGGCATATCCTCTTCTCTTACGATACGTGCAACAATACCTTTGTTACCGTGACGTCCTGCCATCTTATCTCCTACCTTCAGTTTACGTTTTTTAGCGATATAAACTTTGGCAAGTTTAATAATTCCGCTTGGTAATTCATCACCAACAGAAATTGTAAACTTCTCTCTTCTCAAGTTACCTTGAAGATCGTTTTGCTTAATTTTATAGTTGTGGATTAAGTCCGCTACTAAACTATTCAAGCTATCATCAGTTGTCCAAGTTCCTTTAGTAAGATGTGCATAATCATCGACACTATTAAGCATCTTTTGTGTATACTTCTTACCTTTTGGCAATACTTCTTCACCAAGATCGTTAATAACTCCCTGAGAAGTTTTACCTCCAACGATGATAAATAACTTATCTACCAACTCTGATTTCAACAAGGCAAATTTAGCATCATACGCACGTTCTAAAGCTGAAATATCTTCTTTATCCTGTGAACGTTTACGCTTATCTTTTACTGCACGGGCAAATAATTTTTTATCAATAACTACCCCGTGTAATGATGGAGACGCTTTTAAAGAAGCATCTTTTACATCACCCGCTTTGTCACCAAAAATTGCACGAAGTAATTTCTCTTCAGGTGTTGGATCACTTTCTCCCTTAGGAGTGATCTTACCAATAAGAATATCACCAGGTTTAACCTCGGCTCCAATACGAATCATACCATGCTCATCAAGGTCTTTGGTAGCCTCTTCTGAAACGTTTGGTATATCATTAGTTAATTCTTCGTTACCTAATTTGGTATCTCGAACTTCTAAAGAATACTCGTCAATATGGATAGATGTAAAAATATCATCACGAACCACTTTTTCAGAAATTACGATCGCATCCTCAAAGTTATACCCTTTCCAAGGCATAAAGGCTACTTTCATATTTCGTCCTAAAGCAAGTTCTCCATTCTCGGTAGCATATCCCTGACAAAGTACCTGTCCGCGATTAACACGATCTCCTACCTTAACAATAGGTTTCAGGTTAATACTTGTTCCTTGGTTTGTCTTACGGAATTTTATTAAGAAATATGTTTTAGAATCCGAATCAAAGCTAACCATACGCTCTTCGTCAGTTCTATCATATTTAATCGTAATTTTTTGAGCATCAACATACTCTACAACACCATCTCCTTCAGCATTAATCAATACTCGCGAATCTGAAGCTACCTGACGCTCAAGACCGGTTCCTACAATTGGAGCATCTACTCTCAATAAAGGTACTGCTTGACGCATCATGTTAGATCCCATCAATGCACGGTTGGCATCATCATGTTCCAAGAAAGGAATTAATGAAGCCGAGATCGAAGCAATCTGATTAGGCGCTACATCGGCATAATTGACATTTGTCGGATCAATTACAGGGAAATCCCCTTCCATTCGAGCAATAACTTTATCTGCCTCTATGGTTCCGTCCTCTTTAAGAGGAATGTTAGCCTGTGCAATTAATTTCTCTTCTTCTTCCTCTGCACTTAGGTATCTGAATTCACTTAAATCTACTTTACCGTTTTCAACTTTACGGTAAGGAGTTTCTAAGAATCCCATTGAATTCACTTTAGCAAACACTGAAAGTGATGAGATCAGTCCAATATTTGGACCCTCTGGAGTTTCAATAGGACACAAACGTCCATAATGTGTATAGTGTACATCTCGAACCTCAAACCCTGCACGCTCACGTGATAATCCACCTGGTCCTAATGCAGAAAGTCTTCGCTTATGCGTAATTTCTGCCAAAGGATTAGTTTGATCCATGAACTGTGATAATTGATTCGTTCCAAAAAACGAATTAATTACAGATGATAAGGTTTTAGCATTAATAAGGTCAATCGGTGTAAACACTTCATTATCTCTAACATTCATACGTTCACGAATAGTTCGTGCCATACGTGCTAAACCTACACCAAATTGCTGTGACAACTGCTCACCTACAGTTCTAACACGACGGTTAGATAAGTGATCAATATCATCTATCTCAGCTTTAGAATTTATTAATTCTATTAAGTACTTTATAATGGTAATGATATCCTCTTTGGTAAGCACTTGCTTATCCATTGCGATATCAAGACCTAACTTCTTATTCATTCTGTAACGACCAACCTCTCCCAGGTTGTATCGTTGGTCAGAAAAGAACAATTTATCGATTATACCACGTGCTGTTTCCTCATCAGGCGGTTCTGCATTACGTAATTGACGATAAATATGTTCTACCGCTTCTTTTTCAGAATTGGTTGGATCTTTTTGAAGTGTATTATGAATAATAGCATAATCACCTTTTTGATTATCTTCTTTATGAAGCAAAATGGTTTTTGCACCAGATTCAATAATCTCTTCAAGATGGTCTTTATCAAGAATAGTATCTCTATCAAGCACAATTTCATTACGCTCAATAGATACTACTTCTCCTGTATCTTCATCTACAAAATCTTCATGCCACGTATTTAATACACGTGCTGCTAATTTGCGACCTAAAACTTTTTTAAGTCCAGATTTTGAAACCTTTACTTCTTCAGCAAGGTCAAAAATCTCTAAAATATCTTTATCACGCTCAAATCCGATAGCACGGAAAAGTGTCGTAACAGGTAATTTTTTCTTTCTATCAATATAAGCGTACATAACGCTATTGATATCGGTAGCAAATTCTATCCAAGATCCTTTAAAAGGAATTACTCTGGCAGAATATAATTTTGTACCGTTAGCGTGGAATGATTGTCCAAAGAATACACCAGGAGATCGGTGTAATTGAGAAACCACAACACGTTCTGCTCCATTGATACAAAAAGTACCACTTGGAGTCATGTAAGGAATTGTACCTAAATATACGTCCTGCACAATTGTTTCAAAATCCTCATGCTCGGGGTCGGTACAGAATAATTTAAGCCGTGCCTTTAAAGGTACGCTATAGGTAAGACCTCTTTCAATACACTCCTGAAGATCATATCTTGGAGGATCAACGAAATAATCTAAAAACTCTAGTACAAATTGATTACGGGTGTCCGTAATTGGAAAATTTTCCATGAAGGTATTGTATAGACCTTCGTTTCCTCTTTCTTCAGACTTTGTTTCTAATTGAAAGAAATCCTGAAAGGATTTGATCTGAATATCCAAAAAATCTGGATAATCAGGTCTATTCTTTACAGAAGAGAAATTCAATCTTTCAGTTTGCGTTGCTAACATCAATGGACGGAATTTTAATTAAATTTGTTTAAAACGGATACGTATTTTAGCACTTAATACTTATATACGCAAAATGGTTTAGACCTTAGAGAGAACTCTCCAGGTCTAAACCTATATGTCACTATTAGTTAAGCTTACTTAAGCTCAACCTCTGCTCCAGCCTCTTCTAATTGAGCTTTAAGAGCTTCTGCTTCGTCTTTTGCAATTCCTTCTTTAACAGGCTTTGGAGCACCGTCAACTAATTCTTTTGCGTCTTTAAGACCAAGACCTGTAAGTTCTTTAACAAGTTTTACAACTGCTAATTTAGATCCACCTGCAGCTTTAAGGATTACGTCAAATTCTGACTTTTCTTCTTCAGCTTCACCAGCAGCACCTCCACCAGCAGCTACAGCTACAGCAGCAGCAGCAGGCTCGATACCATACTCATCTTTTAATATATCAGCTAATTCATTAACTTCTTTTACTGTTAAGTTTACTAACTGTTCTGCGAATTCTTTTAAATCTGCCATTTTCTATCGTTTTAAATAATAATTTTAATTGAAATATAATTTGTTAAAAAGTGCGTACACATTTAAGTGTTATCCTTCTTTTTCGGATAACGTTTTAAGGATACCTGCAATCTTACCTCCACTTGACTTTAATGCAGAAACTACATTCTTAGCCGGTGACTGTAATAAGCCGATAATATCTCCAATAACTTCTTCTTTAGATTTGATGTTAACCAAGGCATCAAGGTATTCATCTCCTACAAAGATTGCTTCTTCAACAAATGCACCTTTTAATAAAGGCTTCTCAGATTTCTTACGAAATTCTTTGATTACCTTGGCAGGAGCATTTCCTGTTTCAGAAAACATAATTGAAGTGTTTCCTTTTAATACGTTTGGCAACTCACCAAACTCTTTATCAGATTTCTCCATTGCTTTTGCAAGGAGTGTATTTTTCACTACACTTAGTGAAACATTAGCTTTATAACAAGCTCTACGTAAATTTGAAGTCGCACCTGCATTCAGACCTGAAATATCAGCTAAATAAATATTAGTGTTTTCAGCTAACTGAGCAGTTAAGTCTTCAATTACTTGTGATTTTTCTTCTCTAGTCATAATCGTTTATCTTAATTACCCAGCAAAATTCTTAGAATCTATCTGTACACCAGGACTCATAGTAGAAGACATATAAATTGACTTTATATAAATTCCCTTAGCTGCCTGTGGCTTTAATTTTACTAGTGTTGTTAATAATTCTTTTGCGTTGTCTTCAATCTTTTTAGCATCGAATGATGATTTACCAACTGAAGCGTGAACGATACCAGTTTTATCAACTTTAAAATCAATCTTACCAGCTTTAACATCAGATACTGCTTTAGCAACATCCATAGTTACCGTACCAGTCTTTGGGTTTGGCATAAGACCACGAGGTCCTAATACACGTCCTAAAGGACCTAATTTACCCATAACACTTGGCATGGTAATAATCACGTCAACATCAGTCCAACCACCTTTAATTTTATCAAGATACTCATCAAGACCAACAAAATCTGCACCCGCTTCTTTTGCTTCGGCTTCTTTATCCGGAGTAACAAGCGCCAACACCTTCACATCTTTACCTGTACCATGTGGTAATGTAACAACACCACGAACCATTTGATTCGCTTTACGAGGATCAACATTTAAACGAACAGCTAAATCTACTGATGCATCAAAATTAACCGTAGAAATTTCTTTGATTAAGCTAGATGCGTCTGATAAGCTATATGCTTTATTAGTTTCAACTTTTGAACGAGCTTCTTTTTGCTTTTTAGTCACTTTTGCCATTTTATAAACGTTTTAAGGATTAAAAAGGAGCTTGCCCCTTTACAGTTACACCCATTGAACGAGCGGTACCAGCAACCATCTTCATAGCAGACTCGATAGTAAACGCATTCAAATCCTGCATCTTATCTTCTGCTATAGTACGTACTTGATCCCAAGATACACTAGCTACTTTCTTTCTATTTGGCTCTCCAGAACCCTTTTTTGTTTTTGCTGCTTCCAATATTTGAACTGCTGCTGGTGGAGTTTTAATGATAAAATCAAAAGACTTATCTTTAAAAACAGTAATAACAACCGGTAACACTTTACCAGCTTTATCCTGTGTTCTACCATTGAATTGCTTACAGAATTCCATGATATTTACTCCGGCAGCACCTAAAGCAGGTCCAACTGGTGGAGACGGGTTTGCCGCTCCCCCACGAACTTGTAATTTTACAACCTTACTTACTTCTTTAGCCATTTCTCTAATTTTAAATTAGAATTGTTCTATAATTTGGAAGCAAAAGAACAACTCTGAATATAATGTAACAATTACTAAACTTTTTCAACTTGCATATAGCTCAATTCTAATGGCGTTTTTCTTCCGAAAATTTTCACCATCACCTCAAGCTTACGCTTCTCTTCATTAACTTTTTCAACTGTCCCGTTAAAACCATTAAAAGGACCATCGATTACTTTGACAGTTTCTCCTATAGTATAAGGAATCGCAACGTTATCTGTTTTAACAGACAATTCATCAACCTTACCTAACATTCTATTGATTTCAGATTTTCTTAACGGCACTGGATCTCCTCCTTTAACCTCTCCCAAGAAACCAATAACACCATTAATAGATTTAATGATGTGAGGTATTTCTCCAGAAAGATTTGCTTCTATCATAACGTACCCAGGAAAATAAACTCTTTCTTTATTTATTTTCTTACCATTACGAATCTGGATTACTTTTTCGGTCGGTACAAGAATTTGAGAAATAAAGTCTTCTAAGCCCATATGAGCAATTTCACGCTCTATATAATCTTTCACTTTGTTCTCCTGACCGCTAACAGCCCTAACAACGTACCATTTTTTTGTATTATTAACTTCTGCCATTTTCTCCATCATTATGATTTAACCAAGGCAAAATAATACTCTACCATGTTGCTAAAAACAGTATCCACTCCCCATATTGCTAACGAAAAAAGCACCGAGAAAACGATGACTATCAATGTAAGACGTTGCGCTTCTGCCCAAGGTGTCCAGGTTACATGATTTTTTAATTCATTATATGATTCTGTAATATAGTTTGCTAATCCAGCCATCTTTATACACTGTTTAAATGATAATAAGAATCAGAACAAAATCATCAGACTTAATATCATTATAAGATTGATATTTGTTAATTGCCTTGTAAAGCAATTTATTAATGCACGGGTTGAGAGACTCGAACTCCCGACACCTGGTTTTGGAGACCAGTGCTCTACCAACTGAGCTAAACCCGTAAACATAAGTCAAGGTATCTGCCTGAGCAGATACCTCTACTTATTATAAACTATATTGTATTAGTCTAGGATCTCAGTAACCTGACCTGCTCCAACTGTTCTACCACCTTCACGGATAGCAAAACGTAGACCTACATTCATTGCAATAGTTTGAATCAACTCAACAGTAATAGTTAAGTTATCTCCAGGCATAACCATCTCAACTCCATCAGGAAGCGCAATGTTTCCAGTTACATCAGTAGTACGTACGTAGAACTGAGGACGGTAGTTATTATGGAATGGCGTGTGACGTCCACCTTCTTCTTTCTTAAGGATATACACCTCAGCTTTGAATTTTTTGTGTGGAGTTACAGTTCCCGGCTTAACAATTACCATACCACGAGAGATTTGAGTTTTCTCAATACCTCTTAATAGGATACCAGCGTTATCTCCTGCTTCACCTCTATCAAGGATCTGACGGAACATTTCGATTCCAGTAATAGTAGAAGTTAATTTCTCAGCTCCCATACCGATGATCTCAACAGGATCTCCAGTGTTTGCAATACCAGTCTCAATACGACCAGTTGCAACTGTACCACGACCAGTAATAGAGAATACATCTTCTATAGGCATTAAGAATGGCTTATCAACATCACGCTCTGGCAATTCGATCCACTCATCAACTGACTTCATTAATTCCATAACAGTATCAACCCACTTTTGCTCACCATTAAGTGCTCCAAGTGCAGAACCTGAAATTACAGGACCATTATCACCATCATACTCATAAAAAGAAAGAAGATCTCTTACTTCCATCTCAACAAGTTCTAATAATTCCTCATCATCAACCATATCCACTTTGTTAAGAAATACAACGATTCTTGGAATACCTACCTGACGTCCTAATAGGATATGCTCACGAGTTTGTGGCATTGGACCATCTGTAGCAGCAACTACTAAGATCGCACCATCCATTTGAGCAGCACCAGTAACCATGTTCTTTACATAATCGGCGTGACCTGGACAGTCAACGTGTGCATAGTGACGATTAGCTGTTTGATACTCTACGTGAGATGTATTAATAGTAATACCTCTTTCTTTCTCTTCTGGTGCGTTATCGATAGTATCGAAACTTCTCGCTTCAGAAAGACCTGCATCTGCTAATACTTTAGTAATTGCAGCAGTTAAAGTTGTTTTACCGTGATCAACGTGTCCAATAGTACCAATATTTAAGTGCGGTTTGGAACGATCAAAAGTTTCCTTTGCCATAATTAATTTATTTTAATCTTAGTTATATATTAGTGTTCAATTTATGTTCTGAACTAAGAGCCAATGACGAGATTTGAACTCGTGACCTCTTCCTTACCAAGGAAACGCTCTACCCCTGAGCTACACCGGCTTTTTAAAGCGTACAACAATAAACCAGAACGCTTTCAAAATAATAAAGAAAGAAATCTGATTCATTAGCACTTTTATACTTTAAAAACCCATCTTACTTATATAAGATATGCCCTTTTATTTTAGAGCGGGAGACCGGGTTCGAACCGGCGACATTCAGCTTGGAAGGCTGACGCTCTACCAACTGAGCTACTCCCGCATTATTCTCAAAATACATTTGAGAAATCTACTTTAAAGATCTATCGTACTATGTAAATACAAAAGATGTTTAATTTTTGTGGGGAGAGC
>NZ_JBJKFI010000009.1:16374-107138 GCF_045505135.1 Aquimarina sp. 2-A2
TGAGTATCTCCCCAAATCATTATTTTAATGAACCTTGTAATTTTGAGATGGCAAAAGTAAACATTTTTTTGACAATTCAAAATATTTTAAAAAAGTTTAAAAAATTTTCAAAATTTCAACTTTTTAAAGAGCCGATGGAGGGACTCGAACCCACGACCTGCTGATTACAAATCAGCTGCTCTAGCCAGCTGAGCTACATCGGCTTTTAACCACTTTTTTGACATAAAAAAGCCCGCTATTTCTAACGGACTGCAAATGTATATAAATTATTCTTTTCTCAAAACATTTTTAGAGAAAAAAATAATTAAATATGTGCTTTTAATTTTTCCTTTCGTCGTTGCAATTGTCGCTCCAGCGAACTAACACATTCATCCACACCTTCTTCGAATGTTTTGTTGATCTTTTTTATCATAAACTCATCCCCCGGCACCGTCAATAAAATTTCTGTAACTTTATTTTCCTTTCCACTAGTGTTCATTACTTTTAGATATACATCGGCGTATATAATACGATTAAAATGGTGCTCTAGCTTATCTAATTTTGTTTGGGTAAATTGTATCAATTTTTCATCGACGTTAAAATTTACAGATTGCAAGTTTACTTTCATACGTAATCGGTATTAAAATAGTTGAACAAAAATTCATGTCAGTAACTACAAGAGCGCACTTATGTCTTCTTGTTTCTGGGATGGGCGTTTTTATAAGCTTTTGCCAATTGCGCTACATTTTGATGTGTGTACACCTGAGTAGCTGCCAAACTAGAATGTCCAAGTAACTCTTTTACTGCATTAAGATTAGCACCTTCACTTAATAACTGTGTAGCAAACGAATGTCGTAAAATATGCGGACTCGTTTTAACCTTTGATGATGCCTTACTAAAATACGTATTAATAATTCGGTAGACAAGCGTTTCATATATTTTAACTCCTTTTGAAGTAATGAACAAAAAGTCGGTGTTTTCACAACCTTGGATTTGTTTTCTAAGCTCAAGATACTCATCAAGCGTCACACACACAGTAGATAACAAAGGCAGTATCCGTTCTTTACTACGTTTTCCCAGCACTTTTATCTTTTGAGCAGTACCATCCACATCTGACATCTTTAAATTCACTAACTCAATACGTCGGATGCCGGTTGCATAAAATAATTCAACTATGAGTCGATCTCGTACACTTGTAAAATCTTTGTTTGCCCCTAATAACGACAAAACATCCACTACCTCATCGTCAGAAAAAGGAATTTGTAATTTTTTAGTAGTTTTCAAGGCACGATGGGTCGCTAAAGGATTTCTACTTACCTCTTCTATTTTAAGTAAAAACTTGTAGAATGTTTTAAGGGAAGAAATCTTTCTGTTAATGGTACGATTGCTTTTCCCTTCTTCCACCAAAGCGACTATCCAGCTTCGGATCTGAACATAATCGACCTGCACCAAGTCAAATTCGTCAAAAGCTACTTCTCCAAAGTCCCGAAAAGCTGTTATATCAGTCTTGTAGGCATTTACCGTATGTACAGAATAATTACGCTCAAAGGTGAGATACTCAATAAATTTAGAAATAAGCATAAAAAAAACCATTAGCGTATAAAAGTACTAAACTTTTACGACCCTAATGGTTTAAATGATATAGTAAAAACGAAGTCTGCTTAAAAAGCATTATAGACCACGCTCACGATTTGCTACTAGATTTCTTCTTGATCTCTTAAGTGCTGAATGTACTGCGCTTTTTGAACTTGAGCTCTTCGCTCAACAGAAGGTTTTGAAAACGCTTGTCGCTTACGTAGCTGACGCATTGTCCCTGTTCGGTCAAATTTACGCTTGAAACGCTTTAACGCTCTATCTATATTCTCTCCGTCTTTAATAGGTATAATTAACATAGTATCACCTCCTTTCTTTAGAAATTAAGGTGCAAATATAATACAAATGTATAACCTACAAACCTTTTTTATATATTTTATTTATTTGATTGACCATACCGTATAACTATTGGGAGGGACTTGAATTTTAACCCATTTATCTCCTTGAGTAACAGGCTCCCAACTGGACCGTCCTGTATAATCTTTTATCCTCTTGTTACTCCAATTCGTCTGTATCCATCGTTCTTTATAAGAATTTGATATATTAATATAGACAATTAAACCACTTTTTGAGGCGTTCCCGTTACGCCGGGCAATATATTCATCTGTATCCGTATACAGGTTTGAGGTATTACCTGCTGCGAGATTATTATGAATCCATATCAAATTGTTTAATGCATTCTTATCAAGCCAGTCTTCATAGTCCTTATAAAAAAGCGCCGGATATCCTTCATGGGTTAAGATATATGCATAGGCAAGAAGTTTATTATTTTGTATCTCATCAGTATCATGATTCGTGACAAAAGTCACAGCTCTGGAAGCATTACGTTTCCAAAGCATATCTCCCTGAAGCGCATTCAAGTTATTGCCCTGAAACGCATCCCGCATTTTATAGTAACACGCAAAATCAAAAGCCGACATTTGTGCCTGATCTGTCCACCACTGCAACGTAGCAGCATTACCATCCCAATATTCACCTACCGAAAAGCCTCCGACTGCATTTTTCCAATCTCTTGCTATCCAAGGTTCAAAACCTTTCACGTAATCAAAGCGCCATCCATCAAACTTCATAGTGTTTTTGTAATATTTTGCAACTGAGTTAGATTTTTTCCATAACCAATCTTGCACATAACTCTTATGATGGCACAGGTCTGCAAACCCTCCAAAAACTCCGGAATCGTTATTATGATAGTCATTAGGATGAAAATCATATTGCGTACGATTAAATAAATTTGATTTGGGGGTATACTTGGTGTAGGTATTTGAATTTTTGAAAATGTTGAATTCTGAATCCCCTCCACTATTATGATTGATAACGATATCAGCAATAACACTCAATTGATTTGCGTGTGCACTGTTAATCAACTGTTCCAATTCTGTTTTTGACCCAAAACGAGTTTCTGTACTTCCCATTTGGTTATACTGACCAAAATCGTAATAATCAAAAGGATCATAACCCATTGAAAACTTTCCATTCTGAGCTTTACTAACCGGTGGCAACCATATTGCATCAACCCCCGCATTGCTCCAGGCAGACACCTTATTCTTGATTGTATTCCACCAATTACCTCCGCTAGGTACGTCCCAATAAAACGCTTGCATCATAACCCCTGTTCCTATTGGTTTAAGGGCAGCTTTATTAAGGGGTTCTGATACCATTTTTTCAACAGCGGCTGGTTCTTCAATCTCTATTTCTTCTCGCTCACAACTGAGAGTTAAGAACGCCAGAAAAAATACGGCTACTTTTACATTTAAGTTTGTCATAATAAATAGTGTTTGTGTTTTAGTTATTTTAAAGGTAACACATTCTTAAAACACGAAAACGTTTGAGATTTAACTCAAACGTTTTCGTGTTGATAACATTTACTAAAACTTTAATTTTAACAGGGTTAAACTATTAAAATCCTATTTTTTTAACATCTAAAATACAGAATTACAAATAGGGTATTATGAATCCTACAACTATGTAGCTGCTTTGTACTCCTTTTTATCAATGACTATCTTAGCTATGATCTCTTTTAAAATCTCAGAGGTACCTCCTCCAATAGGTCCTAACCTACTATCGCGCAATAATCTGGCTAATGGATATTCTTCCATATAACCATATCCCCCAAGCAACTGTAAGCATTCATAGATTACCTCATCAGCCATTTTGGTACCAAGAAGTTTTGACATACTAGCTTCCTTAACTACATAGTCACCGTCATTAAGTCGCTTGGTAACCGAATAATTGAATTCTTTATTCATTTCAATTTGACTTGCCATTTCGGCCACTTTATGTCGCAATGCCTGAAACTTATCAATCGTCTTACCAAAAGCCTCACGTTGTGACATATACTCCAATGTATACTCAAGTGCAAATTCTGCACGGGCATGTGCGTTGACACCCATTATCAGACGTTCTAGCGCAAAATGCTGCATGATATACCCAAAACCTTTATTCTCTTCACCCATCAAATTAGCAGCAGGCACTTTGACATTATCAAAAGCAATCTCACCTGTGTCAGAAGCTTTCCATCCAAGTTTATCAAGTTTGGTGGCAGAAATACCGGGAGTTTCTCGATCCATGATAAAGATGCTCATTCCCTTAGCACCTAGCTCAGGCGATGTTTTTGCCGCTACCACAAGGTAATCACTATATACCCCGTTGGTTATAAAAGTTTTAGAACCGTTGATAATATAATTATCTCCGTCCTTTACAGCTGTTGTACGCATTCCGGCTACGTCAGACCCACCAAAAGGTTCTGTAATAGCTAAACAGCCAATCATTTCACCAGCGATACTTGGGGTAAGATATTTTTCTTTTATACTTGCGTTCCCTTCTTTATTAACGTGCGTCATCGCCAGATAAGCATGCGCCCACATAGCAGCTGCAAAACCGCCGGAATTAATCTTTTGAAGCTCCTCAAGAAAAATCACTGTATAAAACAGGTCCAGATCTAATCCCCCATACTCTTCGGGATATGCGATACCGAAATATCCCATTTCTCCAACTTTTTCCCAGATAAAACGTTCAATCGTTCCACTTTTTTCCCATTTATCAACATGAGGAACAACTTCTTTCTGTAAAAATTCTTTAAGACTTTGCCTAAACAGCTCATGCTCTTCTGTAAAATACATACTATTCATTTGAAGACTTTCTTTAAGTAATTAATTTTACTGTAAACTATGCTACCTTCTCAATCTGATAATATCTGAGAAATATCCAATAGATCATTGTGAAATTTGCAAAGGAAACAGCAATTTTTTCCGATTATTATTTTATAGTCAAATATAATGCTATTTTATCTATTTTTTCGAAATGAAACTCCCCTATTTTCTCTAATTCCTTAAAATCTTTAATATTACCATTAGCTTTCTGATAGTCTCTTATTCTAATGGCTGACTCAAAGTCGATGTAAGGTACTTTCATAAGATCTTTCACAGAAGCTCCACTTAATACTATTCTTTTTTTCAGAGGCGATTGCTTCACCGTATAGTGGCTGAGAATAGTAGTTCTTTGTCTGGCATATAATCCATGTACATCTTCTAACTGCTTATCACTAACAAAGCCTCCAATTCCTTTCCTATACTTTACAATACGCTCAGCGATAAAATCCGGTATATTTAGTTCGGTAATTAAAGTTTCTGAAGTAACCGTATTGAGCTCTTTTTTCTGATCAAAACTCAAAACACTCTTTTGAGTTCTTTTCTGAACATGCTTAAAAATCGGAAACTTGAATAAAGGTGCTATTTGAATGAGTAAGCTATCCGGGATCAACGTAACCTTTTTAAATTCAGCCGGAGAATTGACCCATTGCCCCTTGGCGCGATAACTTCTTAATCGTTCTAAGTGTTCTGGAGAAAGCCCTAAAACATATCCTTTATAATCTGATATAAAGTTTGGATTAAACGGTTTTAACCAGCGTTTAGATTGCTTCTCCTGTGTAGCTACGCATTTCAGAGAATCTATGTATGATTGATGCTCTTTATCTAATGTAAAACTTAGGTTGGAATCATTGGTGGTTTTGAAGAAGTATATAAATAAACTATATACAAAGAGCACTACTGAAAAAACAAAAATCCCATTTCGAAAACGATAATTCATTTCGAAATGGGATTTGATACGCATAGTAGTAATTGATTTATTGAATTGTCATTTACACTTCGAATTCATCAACACCATCTTCGATCGCGTCTTTTTTCAATTTAATTGCATTATTATATTTAATTAATTCTTTACGCACTTTTGGTGTTAAAAGCAGTACACCAATGATATTTGGTACCACCATAGCAAAGATCATCGCGTCTGAAAAATCAATTACAGACCCTAAACTGATAGATGCTCCTACCACTACAAAAACCAAAAATAATAACTTGTATACTAAGTCAGAAATTTTTCCTTTTCCAAAAAGATATATCCAACCTTGCATCCCATAATAGGACCATGAGATCATTGTAGAAAAAGCAAAAAGGATTACTGCTATTGTTAAGACTATAGAAAAGTTAGGAATAACAGTATCAAAAGCTGTCGCTGTTAGCTCTACCCCTTCAGTAATTTCTGTTCCATATTCTAAGAATCCTGCATCGAAGTTAGTAATTATGATAACGAGTGCAGTCATAGTACAAATTACTACCGTATCGACAAAAGGTTCTAATAAGGCAACAATACCTTCACTTGCAGGATATTTAGTACGGACAGCAGAATGCGCTATTGCCGCTGATCCCACTCCTGCTTCATTAGAGAAAGCACCTCTACGAATACCCTGAATCATTACACCAATCAAACCTCCTGCAATTCCAAGTCCTGAAAAAGCACCTTCAAAAATTAAACCGAATGCAGCTCCTATATGCACATAATTAACTGCAAGAATAACCAATGCCGCTAACACATAAATCCCAGCCATAAAAGGAACTATCTTCTCTGTAACGGATGCTATCCTTTTGATACCTCCAATTATCACTACAGCAACAAGAACAGCCATAGCGAGACCAAAATAAAGACCCGTGTTACCTCCTGTCAAACCTGTTAACTCTACAAATTGAGCTGCAGCCTGATTTGCTTGAAACATGTTACCACCACCAAACGATCCACCGATCACGAAAATAGCAAAAAGTACTGCAAGCACTTTACCTAGTCCTGCCATATTCTTTTCTGCCAGACCTTTTTTAAGATAATACATCGGACCACCATATACAGTTCCATCAGGACCAACATCTCTATACTTAACTCCAAGCGTACATTCTGCAAATTTTGAAGCCATACCTAACAATCCAGCTAAAATCATCCAAAAAGTTGCTCCCGGGCCCCCAATAGATAATGCTACAGCAACTCCGGCTATGTTACCTAAACCTACAGTAGCAGAAAGCGCCGCTGTTAAGGCTTGGAAATGTGAAACTTCTCCATCAGCACTTTCGTCTCTGATAGTATCAGGAATATCACCATCAACCGCTACCGCCGCTATACCTTCTTCTCCATACAATTCTTTGGCACCGTGCTTCTCAATATCTTCATATTTACCACGAACAACATTAATTGCTGTAAAAAATCCACTAAAATTGATAAACTTAAAATAAACTGTAAAGTAGGTTGCTCCACCTATCAACACTATAAGTACCCACGGAATTTGAAACTCTTCGGAAAACGGAATTTCGTAGAAGATTAAATCAACAAACCAACTGGTATATTTTGAAAAAGTTACATCGATTTGTTCAGAAAAAGTTAAAACCTTTTCTTCTTGGGCAAAATTTATAAAAGGAATAATAAATGTTAGAATTGAAAGAAGAATTCTCTTCATGATCTGTATATTAATTTAGAATTATTTATGAATGAAGTGAGCAAGATGCTAAAAAAAACAGTTGTTTACAACGTTTAGGGAGTTAAATGTTTATATATTGTTAAATATTAAATTGTTTGTTCAATAAATTGACTTGTTCCGGTCTTCCTAGGACTACTACTTTTGAGCCGGGTTTCAATAAAGTATCGGCCTCCGGGTTCACTACATACTCGCCCTCCGGTGATTTATATCCAATGATTGTACATCCTGTCTTAGATCGCATATCGATGCTTCGTATGGTTTTAGGTTGTTCATCGTCGAACATCTTTTCAAATGAAATCTCTTCGATATTAATGGACTTCTTTCCTATAATGGATAAATTATCTAAAAACTCTATCAAATCGGGAACTACAACCAAGGACGCCATGTGATCTCCACCAATACGATCCGGCATGATCACGTTATCAGCTCCTGCCAATCTAATTTTTTTATAGGATGTATCTTGAGAAGCTCTACTAATTATTTTTAGATCTTTATTTATTTGCCTTGCAGACAAGACAATAAACAAATTATCCGCATCTTCTGGCAGGGTACAAATAAGGGTAGATGCTGTTTTAATTCCTGCTTCTAGCAATACTTCATCCTCTGTGGCGTTTCCTTCCAAAAAAAGAAGCTCCTCACTCTGATACTTATCAATAACTTGCCGATCGTTTTCAACAATGATAAAGCGTTTGTTATACGCCAAAAGTTTATCAGCAGCTTGCTTTCCATTTCGTCCGTAACCGATAATAATTATATGATCATTAAGTGCTTGTATCATTTTTTTAAGTTTTCTGTATTGCATATTATAAGGATCGCTCTTATTCACAATATATTCAGTAATTACAGAGACTGCATACGCAAATATAGTTACACTTGTTGCGATTAAAAAGACGGTAAACAACTTAGCAGTTGCATCCAAGGGCTGCACCTCACCAAACCCAACGGTGGACATCGTGATCACTGTCATATACAGCGCATCTATCCATGTATAATTAGAAAAGAAACGAAATCCAAAAACTCCTACTATAACAACTACAATAAGTAATGTTATGGCGATATATATTCTTGATTTGAAATACTTAATCATTCTTATAGGTCAAAAACTGAAGTTCGTTTAGTGTACACTAAATCTTTTAATTTGAGCCAAAAAGCCATTGTAAGATAGAATACAAATCCCAATCCCGCAGTGGCAAAGGTTGCATATATAAAAAACAAACGCACATTTTTAGCACGTATCCCTAGACGATCTGCTAATCGACTGGACACATAAAAACCATTTCTTTCTAAATAAAGTCTAAGATTATATAGCATGTCGCAAAATAATTATAATCTATCAAACTGAATACTGGTTTAAAAAATAATTTCCAAAGGCACATTGCAAACATTTTTTTTTGACACAGTACTGTGATTTAAGCTGTAGATATGCTTGTGAATCCATCGCATTCTTCATACTCATTCCGGATTTTTCGAATTCCCTGATTACCGTATTTTTCTCCGGCTGTAATGATTCCATAATCGAAAATAGTTTGGAATGATCTTCTACACCCCGGCTTCTATTATAAGCAAATAGAAAGGGAACCACTACATTCATCACAAGAAGATCAATAAAGCTTTTGGAAGTTTGCTTTACATTTCGTTTTGAAACTTTTCCAAAGGTATAATGTGTTTCCCAATACGAAGAGGTTTTTACGCTAAGGGCATCATAGAATTGCTCTAAACTATCACACGTAGTCACTATAGTAAATAATTGATCATGCTTTGAAAGCAAAGCGGCTAATTGCGACAATCTAATGGTTGGAAAGTTTTGAGGACGTAGTCTAAAGAATTCTGCAGACAACAAGCCTTCCTGAGATAATTTATGCTTATGCTTTAGAAATGCATACTCATGTTGGAGCTCCTGATAATATGCATCCTCAATCTCTACGGTCAATAACTTAAGCTGCCCAAAGAACAGAGCTTCTAATTGCATAGGACGCTTACTGTATTTTTTAATCAAGTTGTATGGAAAGGAATTCACCATTGCCGCAAAAGCTTCTCCATTCGCATTTAACCCAAAACCTTTTGCTATCATTTTGTAGAGAACGGCCTCCCAATCGTTATGTGTACTCTTAGTCAGCGCAAAAATAACTTCACTTTTCTGAAGAAGTCGTTCTATATATACTTGTTCTTTCCAGCTAATAATATTAAACTCGGGAACTTGGCTCAATAATTTCGCGCAGGTCAGCCATGTAGATTTCTCTTTGGAAAGCACCAAGTTTTCATAGGCAGCAAACACCTCGGGATCAACTAACTCCTTTAGTTCAAGTGCTGGTATTTTGGAATTATCTCTTCTATAAATTGCTACATCATCCTCCCAAACGACATGCAAGATAACATTGTCATAGTTTTTGTCCGTTTCATGACCATGAATATACCAATCGCTGGATTTAATGTGAATTTCCACATTGCCGGCCCACTTTTGATCATCGATAAATAAAGAACTATTAAAAAAGTCTGAACCAGAATTTTCAGTATTGTGACTTCCTACAGATAAAATTTGAAGCGAAGACCCGTCTGTCGTCTTTAAATCGTTTGATCGAATCTTTTTATACTTCCAAATGTAATGCAGAAAATCTTCTTTCATCTAAAAATCTAATTACCAGCTATTACATAGGTACAACTATTTTAAATATTTTATATTTTAAATGTTCCCCTTTTTAATTCTGACCTATAAAATTGTGTTTTAACGTCGTTCAATTACGGTTAAAATGTACTAATGGTAAGATAATTTGTATTATTGGAATGCAAAATTATAAATACAATTGCGAATTTTGTAGTAATTGATATAAGTCACAAATAGATTTATACAACCTATACTTAGTTGAGTTTGTGTTAGGTTATTGATGGTTGCCATTCCACATGGCAACCATTTTATTTTGACAACAATCCGTCAGGAAATACATTGAACTTATTGTAAAATGCTTTTCTAAATTTGGATGAATTTGAATAATTAAGCATATTCATCACTTCTTTTACTGCCAACCCTTCAGAAAAGACCATCGTATATGCCGATTCTAAACGCTTATTATTAAAATATTCCAAGGGAGTCTGATCATGAATTTCTTTAAACATATTAAAAAAATTGGTTCGACTCATGTGTGCCATAACCGCCAACTGATCCACTCCGACGAAAGGTTCGAATAAGTTATTCTCAAGATAATGACTAATTTTATAAATATTCCCTACTTGGTTAGCATTGATTGCAAACGGACTGTTATCACTATCAAATTTTATAATATCTTTCCAAAAGGTTTCTAGTAAATTGATCCCTCTAGCAACAAAATACAACTCGTTTTCAATCGTATCATATGCGGGAGTAACAATTTGATCAAAAAGGACGGACTGTCTGTAAGAAAGATAAAACTTATCAATAAACTGGTGTGAATGCCGTATGTACGTGTTCAAGTTTTGAGCTGTAGTATTATTTTTCATAAAATAGGACTTCGTATAAGAGCTCTTAAGCACTATCATCGTTGACCGAATCTCAGCCCCCTTTGGTATTAACACACGTTCTCCTCGCGTAGCATCCATACATCGCATATTACCGGGTGTATACGTATCACTATAATTACTAACAATCGACTCATTGTCTAAGGAATGTGTTAGTGCATATTTTCTGAAATGTAGAATTACGTCATTCTCGTTTATCGGATTTCTAATAAATTCCAGATCATCATTTGCTTTGTAATTATTAATTAACAAATAAACGTCTGGAGAAATTTTATAATATGATAGGTACCCCTCGCCTATTTCTGGAGGAAAATGAATACAAACATCAGTCCCTTCAGGATCCAATTGGTCCCTGAAGTAATTACTTAATTTATCTAAATCTGAAAAGTCAAAACTATACTGTTGCATGAATGGTAAACGTGTTGATTACTTTATTATTGGACGTTTCTAACCCTTTTAAAGTTGCGTTCACTTTGCAAAATCAAAAATGAAAAAACCCCAAACTACTCTTTGATAAGAATACTAATGGGGTAATCTATTAAGTCTTAAATATATAAAATTAATTCATATGGTTTATAATATCCGATTTGGTGATGATTTGATAAGCATTACCAGATTTTATAAGCACCGCAGAATTGCCATTTTTAATTTGTTTGGCAATTGCATCAATGGAAACCGTATCTTCTAATTCAGGGTATTTACCATTCATTATTGCTTTTATAGGCGTATCAGTATTTTTACCATTCTCAATAAATGCTGAGAACAATGCACCTTCATCCACTGATCCTACGAAGCCCTCACTATCGGTAACTGGCATTTGAGAAATGTTATGGGTACGCATCCTCTCAATAGCATGCGATACCAATTCTTCTGTTTTTACTGTTACTAAGCTTTTATTCTTGTGTGTTTTTAATAAATCTTTTGCTGTAGAAACTTCTGCTTCTAAGAAGCCACGTTCTCGCATCCAGTCATCGTTAAACATTTTACCCACATAACGACTTCCATGATCATGAAACAGCACGACCACTACGTCATCTTTGGTAAAATTCTCTTTTAACTGTAAGACACCTTTGATCGCAGCGCCCGCACTATTGCCCAAGAACATACCTTCTTCTTTTGCCAAGCGCTGGGTGTAAACTGCTGCATCCTTATCGGTTACCTTAACAAACCCATCAATAATTGAAAAATCTACATTTTTTGGCAATATATCTTCCCCAATACCTTCTGTGATATAAGAGTAAATTTCGTTTTCGTCAAAAACTCCGGTTTCATGGTATTTTTTGAATACCGATCCGTAAGTATCTACACCCCAAATTTTAATATTTGGATTCTTTTCTTTGAGATATTTCCCAACTCCAGAAATAGTTCCTCCAGTTCCTACACCAACAATAAAGTGTGTTATTTTACCTTCAGTTTGCTCCCAAATTTCAGGTCCTGTACTTTCATAATGCGCCTTTGCATTTGATGGGTTGTCATATTGATTAACGTACCATGAGTTAGGAGTTTCTTCCGCTAATCTTTTAGAAACTGAGTAATACGATCTTGGATCATCCGGTTCTACATTGGTTGGACACACCATAACTTTGGCTCCTACTGCACGTAGAATGTCCATTTTTTCTTTAGATTGTTTATCAGCCATTACACAGATTAACTTATAACCTTTAACAATAGCTACCAACGCTAATCCCATTCCGGTATTTCCAGAAGTACCTTCGATAATAGTTCCGCCGGGTTGTAATCTTCCATCGGCTTCGGCATCTTCAATCATTTTGAGCGCCATTCGATCCTTAACAGAATTCCCTGGATTAAACGTTTCATATTTTGCTAAAACCAAAGCATCAACATCCTTCACCAAGGCATTCATTTTTACCATAGGTGTATCCCCAATTGTCTCTAATATATTCTTTGCGTACTTCACTCTTTATATTTTGAATTTTATACGATCCAATCACCGTATATTGATGGTGCAAAGATACAAAGTAGTTTATCCACTAACAATTTTTAACGTATAATCCCCTAGCTACTGAAACCTAATCGCTTTGACTGGAGAAATCCTGGAAATTATATAGGAAGGAACTAATAACATGATCAAACATAAAATTAAAGTTCCTGCATTAAGAAGTAGTATATAGCCCACATTAAGATATACCGGGGCTGTATTCACATAATAGGTCGCAGGGTTTAAACGTATCACTTCGTACTGCTGTTGTATAAGCAATAATCCTATTCCTATAAGGTTCCCCCAAAACAATCCTTTCAATATTAAATAAGCCGCATTGTACAAGAATATTTTACGTATACTCCAATTTGTTGTTCCCAAAGCTTTAAATATTCCGATCAGGGGAGTTCGTTCCAATATGAGGACCAACAGTGCTGTTATCATATTAATGCCCGCCACTATAATGATGATACTTATAATACCAATAATATTGAGGTCAAACAGCTTTAACCACTCAAAAATGGTGGCATACTTAAGTGCTATCGTTTTACTATCCAGCGTAGAAGGAATCTCCTCATACACCTCGGCGCCTTTTTGATCAATCGCATCAAAGTCATCGATAAAAACCTCAAAACCACCTACCTCATCCTCTTCCCATTTATTCATTCGTCTGATATGGGCAATATCTGTAAATGCAAAACTCTCATCAAACTGCTGAAAACCTGAACTATATACTCCAACGATCTCAAACGCACGAATATTAGGCTTATCATTAGCACGTGCATTTCGTTTCAAGAAATACGTAATAGCCCTACCTCCGACTTTCAGATTTAAGCGATTGGCAATATGTTCTGACAACAAGATTTCATTAGAAACTTGACCTTTCTCAATTACAGGCAGCCGTCCTGTTATCAGATAATCTTCAAAAACATTCCAGTTATAATCTGTATCAATGCCTTTAACAACAATTCCTTCAAAATCAGAAGCGGTCCGTATGATGCCGGCCTTAGTAGCATACACCTGTACATGCGAGATTCCATCTACGTTTTTAAACCTGGGATAAAATTCTTGATTTTTACTGATAGGAGCCCATGATTCTACACTATTATTGTTGTCATAGCTCGTGATACTAATATGCCCGTTAAAGGCGGCAACTTTCTCTCTGATTTTATGCTGAAGCCCTACCCCTGTAGCCACTGTAACCAACATCATAATCATGCCGATGGCAATAGCAAAAATTGCTATTTTTAGTATAGGTGCTGCAATACTATTATTTTGTTCCTTACCTTTGATTAGGCGTTTGGCAATAAAATATTCGAAATTCAACTTAACTTATGGTTTTTATCAAAATTGTATTCAAAAATACGTTTTTATTCGCTCTCATCCTTTTTATTTCTTGCGGAAGCTTAACAAAACCTCAAGCAACCACTTCACCTGTTATAGTTCCGGAGGTGACACATAAAAAAATTGACACCCAACCTTCTTTAGATGCGGTAGCACCCATATATGTCGGAGCGAACCAGACTGATAAATACCTACCTCTACTGAAGGGAAAAAAAATTGCTTTGGTTAGCAATCAAACATCCGTAGTATTCCGCACTCCCTTTTTTCAAAAGCATTTGCTTCCTGCAGGGGTTACAATTGACGAAGCCTCTTTATATGTGCATTTGGCAGATACGCTTTTATCACAAAACATAAATCTTGTAAAAGTTTTTGCCCCCGAACATGGTTTTAGAGGCAAGGCAGATGCCGGAGAATTAGTGGAAGATGGCAAAGACACCAAAACAGGATTACCCGTGATTTCGCTATACGGCGCTAATAAAAAACCTTCAAAGAAAGCTATGGAAGGGATAGAACTCGTTGTTTTTGACATCCAAGATGTCGGGGTTCGGTTTTATACGTATATCTCTACGTTGCATTATATGATGCAAGCCTGTGCAGAAAATAATATTCCGATACTCATTCTGGATCGTCCTAATCCAAATGGCAGTTATGTGGATGGTCCCACGCTTGAAGAAGAACACGCTAGCTTTTTAGGTATGCATGCTATTCCATTAGTACACGGAATGACTATTGGTGAATATGCTACAATGGTTAATAAGGAAGGATGGCTTGGAGAAAATTTAGTTTGTGATTTGACGGTTATTCCCGTAGCGAACTATACACATCGCGATACGTATAGCCTGCCTATTCGACCTTCCCCTAATTTACCCAATGACATTGCAATAAATCTGTATCCGAGTCTGGGCTTGTTTGAAGGTACGACGATCAATGCAGGGAGAGGTACCGAAATGCAGTTCCAATTGTATGGAGCACCTGATCTGGCTATGGATAAGTTTGAATATGCCTACATACCACAACCCAATTTTGGTTCAAAATCTCCAAAACATAATGGCAATGTTTGCTATGGTGAAATTGTCACCTCAAACTTTCCAACGAATGCTGTAAATCTGGAATGGCTGATCAAAGCATACAGGAATTCAACAAATCCCGCTGCCTTTTTTAAGACGAAATCCTTTACCCTACATGCCGGTACAAAAAAGTTACAGCAGCAAATTCAAAACAATATTCCATTAGCAGCTATTCGGGAAAGTTGGAAGACTGGAATAGAGCTTCATAAAAAAAGAAGAGAGAAGTACGCTTTGTATCCTTTGGACTGATCTAAAAATTATTGCCTTCTATTCGTTTTGTGACTAAGCTGTAGTTTTTCTTTCATTTTTTCTACAATATTAAATGCAGCAGGACAAATTTCTATGTTTTTCATGGTCAAGGATGCAATTTGCTGAAACTTTTTGCGATCTGTATGCGGAAATTCCTGACAGGCTTTGGGCCGTACGTCATAGATGCTACAATAATTGTCTACCCCTAAAAATACACAAGGCACCGATTGCAGCACAAAGTCTCCGTCATCATCATTTCTAAGGTACTGCTTTTCAAAATCTACAGATTTCATTTTTAAATGTTTAGCAATGCGATCTACATCTTTATCTGTAAACAATGGCCCTGTAGTTTTACAACAATTTCCACACGTCAAACAGTCCGTTCTTTCAAATTCTTTGGTATGCAACTCCTCCATAACGAGGTCAAGATTCTTTGGCGGCTTTTTTTTAAGCTTGGCAAAGAACTTTTTGTTCTCCGTATGTTTATCTTTGGCGAGTTGGGGTAACTGTTTTATAAAATCTTGCATACCGCAAAAATAGGTATTTACTATAACTCTGACTTCACTTATCGGTTGATTAAAAGAATTAGAGTCTCTTTCTGAAAAATTAATTGAGGAGTCATCAAGAACTTAAAAGCAAACTACAAATGGCTGATGTATTTGGAGAAGCAATAAAAGATTACCATCTTACAAAAAAGAATAACCAAGATATCATAGTACAGTCCCCTGATTTTGATGATGATATCATTCCTGCGCACTATCTCTTTAGATCTCTTGAGCAGATGCCAATAATTGAACAGCAAGCACTGGATTTGGCCTACGGAAAAGTATTGGATGTAGGCTGTGGCGCAGGGAGTCATAGTTTGATATTGCAAAATAAATACAACCTCAGCGTTGATGCCATCGATATTTCGGAAGGAGCTATAACGGTCTGCAAAGAGCGTGGCGTCAAAAACGCATATCAAAAAAATCTATACGATCTCAAAGAAGTAAAATACGACACTATCGTACTATTGATGAATGGTAGCGGTATTATTGGACGATTGGCAAATATTGATCACTTTTTTACACATATAAAGACTTTACTTGAACCCAACGGTCAGCTCTTGTTAGATTCATCAGACTTATCGTATCTATACACCGATGACGATGGCGGTTTTTGGATTGATGCTAACGCAGGATATTATGGAGAGATGCAGTACAAAATGAAATATAAAAATTTAGAAACCGATTGGTTTGACTGGTTATATATTGATTATGATACGTTACAGAATGCTGCAAACGCCAATGGCTTTGTTTGCGAAATAGTACATAAGGGGACAGAAAATGAATTCTTAACCCGTATAAAACTGGCCTAATCAGGAGAGCTTAACCAAGCATGAATCGATATCAAAGTTACGTTAAACATAACATCCATTACTTCAGAAATTTGTTTATTTACATTTCTAAATACTTCAAAAATATCCTATGCGACTACACAAACTTCTACTTTTATTTATTTTTACCGCTACCTTCTTAGTAAGTTGTTCTAGTGAAGATGACGCTCCAATTGCTATATCCAAAGTTGACAATCAAAAACCTTTAGGAAGCTCAGCAAGAGATTTACTTGCTAGTGATCAATTTAATGGTCTTACGGTAGAGTTAATTTCTGTTAAGGGTTTCGAACCCAAGGCCGCTGCGGTTCAAGGATTTAAAACATTTCTTGAAAACAGACTTAATAAACCTGATGGGATCACCTTTAACACCCGGGTTGTTAATTCTTCCAATCTAGCTCCTTTTACTATCGAAGAAATCGCTCGTATAGAAAATGATAACAGAGCTATTTACAACAGCGGAGATGAGATTACGGTTTACATTTACTTTGCTGATGGTAGTCGAGAATCAGATACGGACACCGAGGTAACTTTGGGAACTGCTTATTTAAACACCTCAATTGTTATTTATGAAGAAACACTAAGAAATGTGAGTAACAGACCAAATTCACCCGATCTAAGTACCATTGAAAATGCTACCTTGAATCACGAATTCGCTCACTTGATAGGTTTAGTTGACATTGGAACACCTCAACAGACACCGCATGAGGATACTGATTCTGAAGGACATTGCAATGTTCAAGATTGTTTGATGTCTGCTGCAATTGAATTTGGTAGCGGTGTAATCAATATGGTTGATAATACAGTGCCAAAATTGGATGATCTATGTCTTAATGATTTAAGAGCAAATGGAGGAAAATAATTCCTAATTCTAGTAGCTCATTACGAACACTACTATTATTACAAGATAACAAAAAAGGGATGTACGCTGGTACATCCCTTTTTATATATCTCTTCTATAAAAAATCTATAAGGAATTCTCAAACACCTTTTCTCCTCCCACAAAAGTTGCTTTCACTTTAGTTTTGGGTATGCTATCTTCATCGATTTTCATGATATCCTGTTCCAGGATGACAAAATCGGCCATTTTACCAATAGTAATACTCCCTTTTTCCTTTTCTTCAAAATTACTATAAGCCGCCCAAATCGTCATACCTTTTAGAGCTTCTTCGCGTGTTAGTGCATCTTCTTTTTGAAAACCATTTTCAGGGAATTGTTCAAGATCTTTTCTTGCAACCGCTGCATAGAAGGTATAAAATGGATTTACATTTTCAACTGGGTAATCCGTTCCCAAAGCTAGTTTTCCTGTTTTGTTCAATAACTTTTTGTAAGCATACGCACCTTCCATTCTAGACGCTCCCAAGCGATCTTTAGCCCAATACATATCGCTCGTGGCATGGGTTGGCTGAACACTCATAACCAAATTTTCGTTAAGCATATCAAATTCTTCAGGGGCTACTACCTGAGCGTGCTCAACCCGCCATCTTCGATTAGTATCATCTTTTAATACATCATAATATGTATTAATTACCACCGCGTTGGCCGAATCTCCTATGGCATGTGTATTCATCTGAAAAGGTGATTCTGCGATTCGCTTTGCTAATTTTTTAAACGCATCAATTCCAATTACCATAGCGCCGTGATGATTGTCCTGATCGCTATACGATGCTTTAAGAGCAGCTCCTCTTGACCCCAAAGCGCCATCTGCATATACTTTAAAGGAAGACACGTTTAAACGGTCCGTTTTCAGAGGACCCTTATCTAAGTAATAAGAGACATAATCCGGAACATTACTAACCATAGCATATACTCTGATTTTGAGCGCATCTGATTGTTGTAAACTATCGATTAGTTGAATCACATCGGGACTGAGTCCTGCATCATCTACCGTGGTTAATCCATAGCTAAAATTAGTTATTTCAGCATCTTGTAGGGCAATAGTTTGCTCTCTTACGGTTGGCTCAGGGTATATTTTCTCTATAAGCTCCATAGGATTATCAATAAGAACTCCCGTAAGCTCACCATTCTTAAGTAAAATCTCTCCCCCTTCTACTTGCGTTGCAGCAGTAATACCTGCAGCACTAAGAGCAGCTTGGTTTGCTAAAATTGCATGACCGTCTACACGTGTCACTGCAACCGGGGTATTAGGAAATAAACTGTCCAACTTATCTTTGGTCGGAAATTCTTTTATCTCCCAGTCATTTTGATCCCAACCTCTACCAATAATAAAGCTAGTCTTTTTATCTTTCTGAAACTCAACAATTCTCTCGAGTACCTCATCATAGCTTTTAGTACCTGTGAGATCTACCCGTTGTTTTTGCATTCCTAATCCATAAAAATGACAGTGCGCATCTATCAAACCCGGTAATACTGCTTTGCCCTCGGCATCATAAAGCTCTTTTACTTTATACGCTTCCATTAACGCTTCGGTAGATCCTAAGGCCAAAAACTTACCATCTTTTACGATAAAAGCTTCGGCAGAAGGGGTATTTTGATCCACTGTATAAATATTGGCATTGTAGACTAATAAGTCAGCTTGCTCTTTAGGCTTGCTGCACGAAAAGCTTACTAAAGCGCCTAGAATAAATAAGGATAATTTTTGCATGTAGTATTGTTTTTATTTAAAGTTAAAGGTAAATCTCGGTGGCACCATCTGCTTGTTCTATAATATGCGGATAATGGGACTTAATTAAATCAAATATAAATTCAATAGGAACATCTTCAAAATGACCGTAATCCTCAAGATACTCCATAAAACTTCCACCTTCTTTATCATATTCTTGAAAAACAGCATCATTTTTCCCATCAAACCCCAGTACATCCACATTGCAAAGTACACATAATTCTTTGTTAAATGCCGGCGAAATTTTTAACCATGTATCATTTAGAAATACGTCCACCATAGCATGAGGAGTCAGCTCGTTAGTGCCAAATTTTTCAACTAAACGCTCTACGGCTATATGATTCTTTACTTTTGCTAAATGCAGCCTAGCAGGTATGGATAAGGCTCGTAAACAAGCGATGAGAAGAATACTTTTTTCGAGACAGTGTCCCTCATCCTTTTGTGCAATAACACTTGCTTTAAAGTTTTCTTTAGTAAAACTGAAATAATAAGGAAAATACAACCATCCATCACGAATTTTATCATAGATCGTAATAGCCTTGTTCTCATCACTCATGCCGCTGCCTTTAACCTCGGCTACAAGCTTTTGAATAGCGGATGCTGTATAATCCAAGTAATATGTCTGTTCCAAATATGTGCTAAGGTCTCCCATCTAATACTTCAATTCGGATTCGGTTTAATCAATAGTTGAACTTATAAGTAATACCTCCCAGCACTTGAATCCCTTGAACGGGATAATTACTCCATCGTTCGTAGTTATCTCCTATCAAATTATAGCCTTTGATAAACGCTGAAAGTTGATCATTAAAACGATAACCCAGATTTACATTAAGATCAATATAACTATCTAGTGTTTTTGTAATTAACGGAGTATTGGAGACTATATCCATACGTTCTCCGACAAAATACGTTTGAGCTCCGGCATACCAGGCCTCAGTAATTTGATAGTCTGCTCGTAAGGAGGCTTTTATGGAAGGTAGATTCCAAGCCTCTACTTCATTTGTGGTATCGTAATCAAAATACTCTGCTATAGTACTTAACTTAAATTTTGTGTTTATATCAAAGTTCAACTCTGCATAAGCAAATGCGGTGGTTAAGTCATCATATCGATATGCAAAAGAATTTCCATTATCATACGCTTCTACCGTAGGGATTTGAGCTGTGTTAAGAACAAATAATGGCACTTCACTTTGTGAGGCATATCCACCTTTGACATTATAACTGAATATATCAGACACTCTTCCCTTAAAACCTAGAAACCCTTCGTATTGTTTGTTCGTAGGTTGCAAAGTTAGTGTTGGGGATACGTAAGGATTATCCTGTACTGCATCACGATAGGTATTTTGTTTTAATTCGCCCTCTAATGCGGCATAAACAATAACGGCATCATCTAACAAACGATATGACGCAGTTACATTGGGATAGATGAAAAAATCATTTTCTTCATTCTCTATATCCATACTATAAAATATAGAAGCTCCCAAATTGAGGGTAAAATTGTCACCGTTAAAAATAAGGTTTGGATTAATCCCTGTAATAAATCTACTATACTTTATACCGGTTTCAATAAAATTATTCGGATTAGGGTCATCCTCAAAAGAACCATTAAGGTAATCAAAAGTCAGAACGGTTTGCAACTTCTGATCTCCTAAGTCCAACGTTATAGTCGGTTCAAAATTTACGTGATGCTCACTACTCTCTGTCGCATCTCCAAAAAATCGATAGTTTAGGATTGCTTTATCCAGAATAGCATCATTAAAAATAAGTTTCCCACCAACTTTTGCGCCATAATATGTCTGTTCTGGGTTTATCGCCAGAATTTGATCTTCAGTTAAGAAATTGTTTTCAGGTAAACCGTACCAATTGAATATCTGATGTTCTATACCCGCTTCAAACCCATAGGTGAAATCTTTGGTACGAGATGTATAATTAAGATCTAAGAATGAATTATAAAACTTATTATCCAACGCTACATTTTCAATACCCCCTTGAGAGGAGTTGTGGTGAAGATACATACCGAAATTATCGGTTCGATTGATTTGGAAATTGCTGTAAAATTCAGCCAGCACAGACGTATAATTACCAAAACCTAAGGTAGCGTAGTTATCATACAATTCGACTCCTTTAGGTCTTTCAATATCTGCTGCCCTGCCTTTTGCAGGAGTAAAAGTCGAAGCTACCGGAACCGAAAAGATGCTGTAGCGCAATTCTTTTTTCTGATAGGTTGCAGAATCACCAAGCTTTGGTATGGTTTTCACTTTAAAAGCATCACTGATTGTGGGGGTATATGCTTTTACTACGATGACTCGATCGGTTTCGATCGTTTTGTCTTTTTCTTCTTGAGCTTGTAAACTGAAGGTGTACAATACAGCACAAGTAGATATAATGAGCAATTTATGAATTGACATAGATGTATCTTTCTAAATAAATATTATTGTTCAGTTTGAATGGATGCATTCGTTTTGGCTTCTTCTTTTTTAATACGCTGAAGTTCCTCACTAGCTTCTGCTACAACGTCTGGATATGCCGTAAAATTCTTGATCACACTTTCTAGAATATATGTAGCTTGATACGCATCCTTAAGTCCGTAAAAGTTTTTAGCCATAAGCACTAAGCCCTTGGCTCCATACAATTTGTATCCCGAATATTCTTTGGAAAGTCTTTGAATACTTTCATTCGACGCCTTATAATTTGCATCCTTATTCTTAAAATAAGCATCATAATACAATGCCTCGGCTGCAAGTTCTCCTCTAGCGGTTTGTTGTACTTTTTGATAGGCTTGTCTAGCTCTTGATTCATCTGCAGTTTGCAAAGCTGCCCTCGCCAAGAATATTTGTGCATCATTCTTCACCTCTTGTTGAATTTTTGGATTGGCTAAAACTTTTTCAGCATAAGTGATAGTCTCTGGATAGTGCACCAATTGATAATGAGCTTTCATGATATTTGATTGTGCAAAAATGATATTCTGTGGATAATCAGCTATTTGTTCTAATCTACTTAATAAAGGTAACGCTTTGTCATACTGCTCTTGTTCCAAATAAAACTGAGAGACCTTTAGCAAGGCCTGTTCTGTATATTCCGTTTGCTCCTTTGCAATCACGTATTGATAATGTGGCAGCGCCGCTTCGTTATCATTCCGTTTTGCATATAGTTGTGCTAAGGTGAAATGGCTTTTTAATGCATTGATTCCATTAGGGAAATCTTTTAAATACTTAGTAAGCTCATCAATAGCTTTATTTTCATTTCCATCTACCAATTGTTTTTCTACAGCTTCATAGCTGGTATTATCCAAATCCTCGTCGGTAACATTTACGAAGCTTAGGCCTTTTACCCAAGATGCATATTCATCCGTTCTGCCCAAATCAACATATACCAATCGCGCTGTTTTAACTGCTTGCACCGCATCTTCACTACCTGGATATTGAGAAACTACTTTTTTAAATTTGGACAACGCCTGATCTCCCTGATCGTTGTTATAATATACCAATCCCTGCTTTAACAAGGCTTTTGGCACATAGGAACTTCTCGGCATCTCATCGATCAATCTATCATAAGTAGCTATACCACGAGACACATCTCCTTCAGCGATATATGTATTTCCCAGACCATACATAGCGTCGTCACGATATACCGAACGAGTGTATGTGGTTAAAAACAGCTCTAAATCACTAATTTTTTTATCATTCTTACCAACAAATCCATAGCTTATTGCTTTTTGATAATGCGCATAATCTGCATTGGGACCATCCAATTGAATAGCTTTATTGTAAGCTTCCATCGCGGGCCAATATTTACTGGATATAAAATTACTATCGCCTAATCGCAAATAGGCATCTGCTAACCTCACATCATCCGACTTCGCTGTATTTATAAATTTAGAAAAGTGTTCTATCGATTTTAAGTACTGCTTTAATTTAAAATACGTATACCCCAAGCTATAGTCGATATTTTCAAATACTTCAGTAGTTTGAGCATTATCAAAGCCTTTGAATTGCTTAAAATGCACCAACGCTTCTTCGTATTGACCGAGCATATATAAGGTTTCTGCTTTCCAATAGGTAGCCTTGGAAGTATATGACGGATCTCTTGGCTGAGATAGTGATTTTGTAAAATAGATTAGTCCCTCTTCGTAATTTCCGGAAGTATACAACTCGATTGCTCGATAGTACGCTACCTTTTGATATACTACTTTATCGGTAAAATTACGTGTACTCTCTAACAGCTCCATAGCTTCTTTGTAATTTTTAGAAGTCAGGTATGAATTGATTAAAAGTTCCTTCATTTCTTCCTTTTTCTCAGAACCGGGGTACTGATCCATAAAACCCAGTAAAATTTTAGGTGTACTTTGATATGAATTACCAATTTCATAACTCAATTTGGCATAATTATAAAAGGCATCCTCTTTTATTGTAGCATCAAAATCCATTTCCGAAGCATTTTTGAAAGCATTGAGTGCTTGCTGTTTTTGATCTGTTTTCAAGTAAGATTCTGCCAAATGATAATATGCATTCTGAGCCGTAGCATTACGTCCTTCGATAATTTTATTAAACTCAGAGATCGCTTCTTCGTAATTACCTTCTTTGTAATATGCATAGCCGAGTTGGTAATAATCCGTATTAGTCCATTTACCCTTACGCCCTCTATACGCTTTAAGGTATTGAATGGCCTTGCCATATTGTTCTAAATTAAAGTAACTCTCTCCAATTATTTTATTTAACTCTGATTTTTCTGTAGGCTTTGACTTAGGTAATTGCACGAGCCCCTCTTTAATAGCTTCTTCAAAGTTTCCCGATTTAAAATTCATATCACTTTGAAAATAAGAGAGATTCTTATTGTATTCATTTAAATCCTTAACTTCGTCAAAAAGTTGGTTCGCCTCTTGATAGTCATCTCCTTCATATGCTATAAAACCTAAATAATATTTTGCTTTGGCACCATAGGTTCTGGACTCTTGTACGTCTTCAAAAAACTTCTTAGCCTCATTGAAACGCTGAATTTTAAAATATGCATACCCATTATTAAAGTTAAATTTTTCTTTTTCCTTAGCAGATAATGCATATACCTCAACACGATCATACCATTTGCGAGCGTAGGCATACTTACCATTGTCAAAATAGTAATTTGCAACATCGAGATACGCGGCATTCCGTTTGACACTTGTAGGGTACTCGGTCACAAAATTTTCCATAAGATCATCTGCTCCTTTCTGGTTAAGCCAAATAGCACAATTGGCGATATAATAGGCACATTCTGCTTCTATATTCTCATCATCCACAGCGTCTTTTACTTTGTCAAAAAGTAGTTGCGCTGCCAAAAATTGCTTGTTATTATATAATTCTGTAGCCTGATTATAAAGCATCAAATCATTAGTAAAGGCTGCTGATTGTTGCGCATAAATAATCCCACAAAAGCTTGTCATAAATGCAAGTACCGTGATGTAGTGTCTCATTAAAAAAGTTTTATTTCAAAGGTAAATATCGTTCCCCTATTTTTAAGTCTGTGTTAAAGTTAGACTAATCTTCCATTCAATAACGAGTAAAAGAAATGATAAGTACGTAGCCAAAGTTAAAAAATGCCCAAATTTATAAGCAGTAATCATAAGAATTTTTATTTCTTACCAACCTCTAGAAAAATGAGCATTGATAAAACATTTTTAAACCATACACCGTTTTATCGGTATTCTTTATACTTTTACTGTAATTAATAATTTACTTAGATTGTCTATATGTCCAATTCTGTATTAAATCTTAAAAACGCATCGATCTATCAGCGTGAGAGTTTAATTTTATCTGATGTCAATGTTGACGTAAATAAGGGAGATTTTGTTTACCTGATCGGAAAAACAGGAACTGGTAAAAGTAGTTTTATGAAAACGCTATACGGTGATTTACCCTTAACTGAAGGCGAAGGACATATTGTAGATTTTGACCTAAGACAGTTGAAAGAAAATCAAATACCTTTCTTACGAAGAAAACTAGGTATTGTATTCCAAGATTTCAAATTATTAAATGATCGTACAGTACGCGACAACTTATTATTTGTATTAAAAGCTACCGGATGGAATGATCAAAAAGCAATGCATAGTAAAATAGACGATGTATTACATAAGGTAGGCATGAAAACCAAGGACTTTAAGTTTCCCTATCAACTATCCGGTGGTGAGCAGCAGCGTATTGCCATAGCCAGAGCGTTACTAAACGACCCCGAACTTATTCTTGCAGATGAACCTACGGGTAACCTGGATCCTCAAACTTCAGTTGAAGTGATGGAGGTATTGCAAGATATTAATAAGAATGGAAACACCATCCTTATGGCAACCCATGATTATGCTTTGCTATTAAAATACCCTTCCAAAACTTTGAAATGTGACGGCAGTAAAGTCTTTGAAGTGGTACAACGAAAAGGATAAAAGAATAGGCAACAGCACTTTAGTCAACCCACTCTTTGTCCATTGTCAACCGGTTTATCTGTGGTTAGCAAGGTTACGACGCCTTCATCTCCTACAGCACCCATGATCAAACATTCGCTCATCATTGTGGCTATTTGTTTGGAAGGAAAATTCACAACTGCGATGACTTGTTTACCTACAAGTTCTTCCAATTTGTATCGTTTAGTTACCTGGGCAGACGATTTTTTTATTCCTAGCTCCCCAAAATCTACGGTAAATTTATAGGAAGGATTGCGAGCTTCTTTAAAGACTTCTGCAGTAAGCACAGTACCAATGCGCATATCTACCCGCATAAATTCGTTCCATGTTAGTGGTGCATTTTCTTTTGTCATTATAATTCTTATAAAATTCTTCTGATCAACGCAAGTTAAACTTTAAAGAATTATAACACAAATCAGCAGCAGCTTACGCCTGCTAGCTACGGTAATATCTACTATAATATCCAACTCTACACATGCTTCCGTAGATTTAAACTATCTCCTATCTATAAATAACTTAATTAAAGATTGGTTAAAGCGTAGTCAGAAATCAATATTAAATTCTATCTTAGCGATAAGAATAGGTACAAAGAGTTTATTGTTTTTTGATAAATAAATAGTAAATATTCACACAAACGATGGCCGAATTGGTTAGAATAATTGGTATTGACCAATTTAATAACACTCCATAAACAATAAAAGCCAAACACCCCACTGAGTTTACTAAGCGCAGTTTTTTGATGTTACGCATTAAAAATGATGCTAATACCATTGCTGATGCAAAGTACCCAACTAGTTCTGTAAATAATAGTTCATCCATGATGCTGCCTTTTAATTATAAATTAGAAAATTAGACACTATAAACCGTATTAAGATTTGATCCCCGAGACCAAAAGTTACCCCAAATGTTGAAAAAAAATCCCGAGCAAAACTCGGGATTTTTTAATTATTGGAATGCGATTAAGACTGATTATACAATCTTATTACGCTTACGTTCAGTTTCAGTTAAATAAATTTTACGTAACCTCAAATGGTTTGGAGTTACTTCTACATATTCATCCTTTTGAATATATTCTAAAGCTTCTTCCAGAGAAAACTTAATTGCCGGAACAATTTTAGCTTTATCATCAGCTCCAGAAGAACGTACATTACTTAGCTTTTTAGTTTTTGTAATATTTACAGCCATATCATCACCACGAGAGTTCTCTCCGATTACCTGACCTTCGTAAATATCTTCTCCCGGATCAACGAAGAACTTACCTCTATCCTGTAGCTTATCGATTGAGTAAGGAATAGCCGAACCTTTTTCCATAGAAACTAATGAACCATTGATACGTCCGGGAATATCACCTTTAAGTGGTTGATATTCTTTAAAACGGTGTGCCATGATAGCTTCCCCTGCAGTAGCAGTTAGCAATTGATTACGTAGACCGATAATACCACGTGATGGTATCATAAATTCACAAACCATACGATCGCCTTTTGCTTCCATACTCAGCATCTCTCCTTTACGCATGGTAACCATCTCAACCGCCTTTCCAGAAACATTTTCAGGTAAATCGATCGTCAATTCTTCAATTGGTTCACATTTAACCCCGTCAATTTCTTTGATGATAACCTGTGGCTGACCAATCTGCAATTCATATCCTTCGCGACGCATGGTCTCAATAAGAACAGATAAATGCAATACCCCACGTCCAAAAACCATAAACTTATCCGCACTATCTGTGGTATTAACACGTAATGCCAGGTTTTTTTCTAACTCCTTAGTTAAACGATCCTTGATATGACGAGAAGTAACAAATTTACCATCTTTACCAAAGAATGGTGAATCATTAATTGTAAACAACATACTCATCGTTGGCTCATCTATAGCAATCGTTTTTAATCCCTCAGGATTCTCAACATCTGCTACAGTATCTCCAATTTCAAAACCTTCTAATCCAACTAATGCACATATATCACCCGCCTCAACACGGTCAACTTTCATTCTTCCTAACCCTTCAAAGGTATGAAGCTCTTTAATCTTAGTTTTCTTAATGGATCCATCTCGCTTAACAAGTGAGACCTGCATACCCTCTACTAAGGTACCACGTTGCAATCTTCCAATCGCTATACGCCCCGTAAACGATGAAAAGTCAAGTGATGTAATCAATAACTGCGGAGTTCCTTCTTCAACTTTCGGAGAAGGAATATGATCTATAACCATTTCCAAAAGTGGCTCGATAGAATCTGTTTCATTTTTCCAGTCTTCACTCATCCAATTGTTCTTTGCAGAACCATATACCGACGGGAAATCCAATTGCCACTCCTCTGCCCCTAATTCGAACATAAGGTCAAAAACTTTTTCATGAACCTCATCCGGAGTACAATTTTCCTTATCTACCTTATTAATTACTACACAAGGCTTCAGTCCAAGATCAATCGCCTTTTGCAATACAAAACGTGTCTGCGGCATTGGTCCTTCAAAGGCATCCACAAGTAATAACACACCATCAGCCATATTCAATACACGCTCAACCTCACCACCAAAATCGGCGTGACCAGGGGTATCAATTATATTGATTTTTGTATCCTTGTAGATTACCGATACGTTCTTAGAGGTAATTGTAATTCCTCTTTCACGTTCAAGATCATTATTATCTAGAATAAGATCTCCGGTGTTTTCGTTTTCGCGAAATAGCTGACAATGATACATTATCTTATCAACCAAGGTAGTTTTACCGTGGTCAACGTGTGCAATTATTGCGATATTTTTAATAGCTTTCATATGCGCCTTATTTTTAAGGCTGCAAATGTACAAGATATTTAGTCAGGTTTCACATAAAATGCAGGTTATTTTAATCTACTTAAAACTAGCACAATAAACCTGGTTATTATTTAAATTTAATTCTCCCCAAAACTAGTATCTTTGCAATTAAAAAAATAGCAAAATGCAGCTACAAAATATACCTAATTTAAAAGATTTGGATGCAAATAATTTCTTCCTACTCGCAGGTCCTTGCGCCATAGAAAGTGAAGATATGGCATTACGAATCGCCGAAAAAGTGGTTACCATTACCTCTAAACTTAAAATCCCTTATGTTTTTAAAGGTTCTTTTAAGAAAGCCAATCGCAGCCGAATTGACAGTTTTACAGGTATTGGAGACGAGAAAGCTTTAAAAATTTTACAAAAAGTCGGACAAACCTTTGGTGTTCCCACCGTAACAGATATTCATACAAATGAAGATGCTGTGATGGCTGCAGCTTATGTAGATATTCTACAAATTCCCGCTTTTTTAGTACGTCAAACTGATCTGGTAGTGGCGGCTGCTAAAACAGGGAAAACCGTTAATTTAAAAAAGGGTCAATTTATGAGTCCTGAAGCTATGAAGCATGCGGTAAAAAAGGTTCAGGATAGCGGTAACAGTAACGCTATGATCACAGACCGTGGCACCATGTTTGGCTATCAGGATATGATTGTTGATTTCAGAGGAATTCCGACCATGCGAGAATACGCAACCACCGTTCTTGACGTAACCCATTCGCTACAACAGCCTAATCAATCCAGTGGTGTTACCGGAGGCCGACCCGATATGATCGAAACTATTGCCAGAGCAGGAGTAGTAAATGGTGTTGATGGACTTTTTATAGAGACACACTTTGATCCGGCAAATGCAAAAAGTGATGGCGCCAATATGTTGGATCTAAAACATCTTGAAAAATTACTTACAAACCTGGTTTCTATACGACAAACTATTGTCAACTTATAAACAAAAAATAAAATACTTTAGGAAGCTGTCTGTATTCAGACAGCTTTTTTATTTTATGAAAATAAACTGGTATCATGTTAAAAATTTATCTCAAAAAGTCTTAAAAAAGATACCGCTCCGTTAAACTCAGCATAAATTATAGAGTTTCTGTTCGCTATACCAAGTACTCCATGTATTTTTAATAGAAATAATTACATTTATGGATCATAAAATTAAAAAAATAGCAAAAGTTGGCTTTGGTGCAAAGGGACTCGTGTATGCACTAACAGGGATACTTACCCTGCTTGCAGCGTTTAATGCAGGAGGCCAAAAGGCAGGAAAACTTCAAGTCATCGAATTTTTGGAACAACAGTCCTTTGGCAAAATTATTCTAGCAGTTCTGGGCTTAGGACTTTTTTGTTACGCCTTTTGGCGCTTTATACAAAGTATAAAAAACCCTGAAGGAATTAATGAGGATGCAAAAGGTAGTATTAAAAGAGTTGGCTTTTTTATAAGTGGCATAGTATATACCGGACTTGGCGGATTTGCTTTATGGGAAATTTTTAATGAATCAAGTAGTTCCGGAACTTCAAAAAATGGTATACTTAGTTCAGAATATGGTCAATACATTCTTATTGTAATCGGAGCAGCGATGGGTATTAAGGCTGCATATCAATTTATTAAAGCCATTAAGGGTGATTTTCTTGATCAATTTGATCTTAGATCTATTACTGATCCTAAAAGAAGAAAATTCATTAAGAACATGGGGTATGCCGGATTAGTGTCTAGAGGGATCGTGATCTCTATAATAGCATATTTCTTCCTACGGGCAGGTTTGGGTGCGTTTAATAGTGCTACCACCGTTAAAGGAACCTCTGATGCCTTTTCATTCATTCAGCAAAACAGCAGCGGCCCATGGCTTTTAGGATTAGTCTCAGCTGGTTTGATCTGCTACGGAATTTATATGTTCAGTAAAATAAAATACAGAAAATTTAAATAACTACTATCTATATTTCTACATGAAAACAACTTCAAAACTCCTCGGCTGCCTCGCAATTTTATTCGCATCTCAGGCATGTCAAGACAAAAAAAACAATACTATAAAAGATAGCATTACCGAAGAGATATCTTTTACAAAAGAAGGAGAATTACAGCTTTTACGTGATAATGATACATTGAAACAACTTTCTATAGAAATTGCAGACAATCCTTACGAACGCGAAACCGGACTCATGTACAGAAAAACTATGGAGCAAAATCAAGGAATGCTTTTTATATCTGAAGAAAGTAAGCCCCAGAACTTCTACATGAAGAATACATTAATTCCCCTGGATATTATTTACATCGATGAAAATCAAAAAATAGTAAGTTTCCAACGTAATGCTAAGCCAAATGACGAAACTTCCTTACCCTCGGGATTACCTGCCAAATACATATTAGAAGTCAATGCAGGCTTGTCTAAAAAATGGAATTTAAAAGAAGGAGATTCCATTAGTTTCAAAAAGTTATAGCGCACAAAAATCAAAAGCCCGTTATGAGAATTCATAACGGGCTTTTTTATACTTGATAAAAAGAATTAAGCGGTTACTTCTTCCTTTTTAACCTTTGTTTTGAGTCCTACTTTTTTAACCGTATCATACATCACCGGCGTTGCTATAAACAATGATGAGTACGTACCTACAAGCACACCTATAATCAAAGAGAACATAAATCCTCTAAGAGGCGCAGCAAAGATAAAAATTGCACCTAACACAAGTAATGTTGTTAAAGACGTATTCAATGTACGACTCAACGTACTGTTTAAAGCTGCATTCACGTTCTTAGCCAATGGCCAATTAGTATGCTCACCGAAAAATTCTCTAATTCTATCAAAAACTACTACGGTATCATTTAAAGAATACCCAATAACTGTAAGAATTGCAGCTATAAATGCCTGATCTATTTCCATATTAAAAGGCATAAACTTCCATGTAAGTGAGAAAACACCTAGTACCAGCAACACATCATGAAATACTGCAGCTACAGCACCTAAACTAAACTGCCATCTTCTAAATCGTAATAGAATGTATAAGAACACTACTATTAAAGATCCTAAGACAGACCAAAAAGCCGCTTGTTTAATATCATCGGCAATCGTTGGTCCTACTTTCATAGAAGACATGATACCTATCTGCTTATCCTCATCACCATTCGCAAATTCGTCATATGATATATCGCCTCCTAAGTATGGCTGAAGTGTAGTGTATAATTTATTCGCTATTTCAGCGTCAACAGCTTCACCTGTTTCATTTACTTTATACTTCGTAGTAATCTTTAACTGATTGTTTGCACCCAGTGTTTTAGCCTGCGCACTTCCAAATACTCCTGTTAATTCATTTTCAATTTCGGTCGGAGCAACATCTTTTGCAAAACGAACCGTATAACTACGTCCTCCAACAAAATCCACACCTTGATCCAAACCTTGCGTAAACAATGATCCTAATCCGACAACAATAACTACTCCAGAAATTATATAAGCAATCTTTCTTTTTCCTAAGAAATCTACATTGATGTTACTAAATAGGTTTTTGGTCATTCCGGTAGAGAAAGCTAATTCTTTTCCGTTTTTACCATATCCATCAATAAATAGTCTTGTGATAAAAATAGCTGTAAATAAAGAAGTCAAAATACCTATTAATAAGGTCGTCGCAAAACCTTTGATAGGCCCTGTTCCAAAAAACAATAGAATCAAACCTGTAAGACCTGTGGTAATGTTTGCATCCAAAATAGATGACAAGGCATTATTGAAACCATCTTTGATAGCGTCTACCTGAGATTTTCCTTTAGCAAGCTCTTCCTTTATACGCTCAAAAATAAGCACGTTTGCATCTACCGACATACCAATCGTTAAAACAATACCAGCAATACCAGGCAATGTTAACACAGCTTTCAACCCTGCTAATACTCCAAATATGAACAAAATGTTCACAACCAAAGCAACATCAGCAAAAATACCCGCTTTACCATAATAGAATACCATCCATACCAGAATGAGTACCAGTGCAATAGCAAAAGACATAATTCCGCTATCAATAGCCTCCTGACCTAAAGATGGTCCAACCACTTCACTTTGAATAATATCTGCAGAAGCAGGTAATTTACCAGCTCTTAAAACGTTCGCTAAATCTTGTCCTTCTTCGATAGAAAAATTACCTGTGATTTCACTACGTCCACCACTAATTGGCCCCGTTGAAACCCCGGGTGCAGAATACACCACATTATCAAGAACTATCGCAATTTGACTACGGTTTGTTGAAGCACGTCCGGTCATCTCTTCCCATGCCTTAGCTCCTTTTCCATCCATCTGCATGGTAACAGTTACCTGACCAACTTGATTGTATTCTTGTCTTGCATCTGTTATAACACCACCACTTAATTCCGGCTCATTATTACGATTCCCTTTTATTGCATATAAATCTACAAAGTCTGAATCTTTTACCGGTTTACCCCAGGCAAAACGAACATAACGTTGCTCCGGTGATAACAATGCTCTAACCTTTGGGTCATTTAAATAAGATTCAAACTCTTCAACGTCGTTCTTATTTACTGAAAGAATTACAGGGCCACCTTGTCCACCTTGGTTAGCTATTAAATCAAAAATTGGGTTTACTTGCGCATCAAGATCTGTTGAATCTTCTGCATCTGCGAGTAAATCGTCAATGGCAGCATCTTCATCTGTTTTTGTAGAATCCACCTGCGCAGCATCTACCTCTGTAGCTTCTTCAGATGTCGTAGCTTCCTTTTTCTCCATTTCCTCTTTTAGCAATGTATTTGCTGCAAAAATGAAAGGGAAAATTTCTTCTGCCTTGTAAACGTCCCAAAACTCTAATTGTGCTGTACTTTGTAGTAATTTCTTAACACGATCAACATCCTTTGCTCCAGGTAACTCCACCAGAATACGACCTGTTTCTCCTAAACGCTGAATATTTGGTTGTGTAACTCCAAATTTATCAATACGCTTACGTAATACCTCGAATGCCGAAGTTATAGACTCATCGATCTTACGCGTAAGCACTGGCTTTACCTGATCATTGGTCATATCAAAACTGATATCGTCACTCAAATTTTTATTTGCAAAAATATCCGGAGATGCAAGTTTAGCATCCGGAATCTTCTCAAACTCAGTAAAGAAATCTTCGATATAACTATTCTGACTATTTTTTTGTAATTCATCAGTAGCTAATAGTGCTTGATTAAAAGCTGGGTCTTTTGAATTATTTGATAATCCCTTCAGAATATCTTTAACAGAAATTTGAAGAATTACATTAATCCCCCCTTTAAGGTCAAGACCTTTGTTAAGCTCTTTATCTTTAGCATCATTATACGTAATCCCGGCAAAGATTGGATCCTTACCTATAGAATCTAAATAATTACGCTCTGCCATTTCTCTAAGTTTGGAAGCATCCTCTCCCGGAAACTTTTGCTGCGCATAATTCTCAGCTTCTTTTTCTTTGGTGTAGGTTAAATACGTATACGACAACTGGTAAATACATACCAATCCGAATAAAATCGCAAATACTCTAACAAGTCCTTTGTTCTGCATTATTCTAAAATTTATTGGTCATTTTTATAAAACGGACAAATATAGGATTTCAAAAAACATTTGCCAACCCTCAATGCCTGATTTTTAGGCGAAGTTATATATTTGAAACTAAAACGCTGAAAATTAATAATTTCTATGATTTTAATATAGCTTTTAACCAAAAAAGATCGCTTTAAAGCGATCTTTTTCTGTGTAAATTTACTAGTATTCTGTTAAAGTTCTAATAAACTGTTTGTTTTTTTAACTCCTTCTGCACTATCAGCTAACTTTGTTTTTTCAGCCTCAGAAAGTTTAATCTCAACAATTTTCTCTACTCCGTTTTTACCTAAAACAACTGGCGCTCCAATACACAAATCATTAAGCCCATACTCTCCTTCTAACAAAACAGAACATGGAAATATTTTCTTTTGATCACATGCAATAGCCTGAACTAGTGCAGAAACAGCAGCTCCAGGCGCATACCATGCTGACGTCCCCAATAATTTAGTCAAAGTAGCACCACCCACCTTAGTATCTTCTGCTACTTGATTAAGACGCTCCTCAGAAATAAACTCTGATACCGGCACACTGTTTCTAGTAGCCAATCGAGTTAAAGGCACCATTCCTTTATCACTATGTCCACCGATCACCATACCATCAACATCAGAAATTGGAGCTTCTAATGCCTCAGCAAGTCTGTACTTAAAACGCGCACTGTCTAACGCCCCGCCCATACCAATGATTCTGTGCTTTGGTAAATTCGTAGTCTTATGTACCAAATACGTCATAGTATCCATAGGATTACTTACCACGATAATGATAGTATTGGGAGAATGCTCTATTAAATTACTTGAAACCGTTTTTACAATTCCCGCGTTGATCCCAATCAACTCTTCACGAGTCATACCAGGTTTACGTGGAATTCCAGAAGTAATTACCACCACTTCACTGTTTGCAGTTTTGGTGTAATCATTAGTACTTCCGGTTACTTTTGTATCAAATCCATTTAATGAAGCAGTTTGCATTAAATCCATCGCCTTACCTTCAGCATAGCCTTCTTTGATATCCAACAATACAACTTCTGAGGCAAAATCTTTGATCGCGATGTATTCAGCACAACTTGCACCTACTGCACCAGCTCCTACTACGGTTACTTTCATTATATATTTAAATTTAATTAATAGAATGTTATTTGACTGAAATTTTCAGCACTCCTGCGAAAATACAAATTATTACAAGATTAGAATCTAAATTACTCACTAGATTTAACTAAAAAAGGTTGCCTTACGACAACCTTTTTTTTAAAATAAGCATGTTAGTTTATTCCGATCTACAATTTGTATACTCATCAACAAAAATCAGTAAATCTTCTTCATTATTATTAAACTCTCCTCCTAATATTCTGTCAGAAATATCATCACAATCTCCAAAAAGTTTCACAAGTTTTTTATCAAAATTCATAACAAAACCAGGAGATGACGTGGAATATCCTTTATCCACTCCCGTCTTTTTGAGTACAAATTCTTTACCATGACTATATAATGCAATATACTCTGATTTGTACAATAACAAGACAAATTTATTATGAGCACCAGCTAAAGCCATTTTGCCTATATCCAGGCCATCATTACCACCCATACCGCCTTCTTTAAACTTGACGCTTTCATAAATATCTTCTCCAATAACAAGTTTATCACTTTTTTTGGCCGAGAAAGTTTTAATTCTTTTTTTGCCTTTACTATTAACCACAATTAGCTTGACAGACTCCCCCATTCCACTATCAAAATCCAAACTCATGATACCTCCTGACGAACGATGTTTTTCGCCGCTTTTTATCTGAACTTTTCCGGCAATGGAGTCATTATCTTTTGTGATAACATATCCATCCCTGTATCCGTCGTTTTCTAAATTTTTATTTTTTCTAATAATTTCATTGGTTTTCCCAAAACTTACCTCCGCATAATTTCTGTAAGGTTTCCCATCAGCATCATGATGCAAAGAAAACAGCTCTTTTCTCGACTGTCCCATATTGATAACTCCTGGCAAAAACTTCTCCTTGTAATTTATATCCTCACTGTAACCATAAAACTCTAACGCAAGATCATATTCGTTCAGCACCGTATACGCCCCAACTATATTTGCAAGCAAAGCCCATTTTATTTTTTTTTCTTTACTATCACTTTCATCATACTTCGCTTGTTCTGCATTCCAAAAGTTAATCTTCTCCATCAGCATTTCACGTAGTTTATCATTATAACCTTCGCTATCAGCTAGTTTCTCAAATTCTTCTATAGCGTCAATACTTTGATTAACAGCTTCTACATCATACCCTTTTTTCTTTCCAATTTTGTAGAAAACACCTTTATTGGATTGTTCTCTATAAAAATCCAGCTTTTCTTTAGCAAACGTAGCAACCCTATAGAGATATTGATTATACCTCTCTTGAGCCTTTGTGAAATACGAGCGTTGATTAGCTACAAGTTCGTCAAACATAGCCTTAACAGCTACTCTTCTATCTGTAATAGGAGCTTTATCCTTTACCATGACTTCTCCGATAAGTAATTCCTCATCTATAACCTTGGTGAAAATATTGTTCTTATTCTTGTCTAAAACAGTCAACTTTACAGGAGAATTAAATATCAAAGCTCCTTTATAGCGTGGTTCCTCATCACTATCCTGACCTTTTAGTTTTTTAGCTGTAATCAAAAATTCAAACTTATCCGTTCCTAATATAAACTTCAAATCCGCTTCTGCATCTTTGTCCATATTGTAACGGAACGCATTCAAGTTAAAATAGTTTTCTAAACTATTAGCAATCAGTTTTGATTTCTCAAAATTTAAAGTTTGATCGTATTCATCATAAACTTCATCATCAATACGTAAAGAAAGCTTCTCTACATTTTCTGCATCATCTAACTTATCAACAGCATAGGTTTTGAATGACGGATCCACTGCTAAACTTGGAAAATGCCATTGATGGAAATAAACAACACGCTGCTTAGCTCGCTGCGCATTTATAATAGTACATCCAAAAAGTAAGAAGACTAATAAGTAGGTATTTTTATTTATCATAATATATTTAGTTAGCCTGCAAACAAACGGTTTTGTAATTAAATTAACAAATTTTTAACAAAAAACCCGTAATCAATCGATCACGGGTTTTTTTAATATTGTCAATTTAAATAGATCAATCTTAATGTATAAAAGGTATACTATTAAACCTATTTTTCACCTTAAGCATCAATATTTGCATATACAGCGTTTTTTTCTATAAACTCTCTTCGTGGCGGAACCTCATCCCCCATTAACATTGAGAAGATACGATCTGCTTCAGCAAGGCTGTCTATCGTAACTTGACGCATAGTCCTATATTCCGGATTCATTGTAGTATCCCATAATTGCTCTGCGTTCATTTCTCCAAGACCCTTATAACGTTGGATTTTGGCATTATCTCCATACTCCTTGACAATCGCATCTCGCTGATCATCGTTCCATGCATATTGCTTTTTAGCTCCTTTCTTAACCAAATATAATGGCGGTGCCGCAATGTAAATATGACCGGCTTCGATCAATTCTTTCATATAACGGAAAAAGAATGTAAGAATTAAAGTAGAAATGTGACTACCATCGACATCGGCATCACACATAATTACTACTTTATGATAGCGCAGCTTTGATAAATTCAGCGCCTTACTATCTTCTTCTGTTCCAATAGTCACCCCTAAGGCTGTAAAGATGTTCTTGATTTCTTCATTTTCAAAAACCTTGTGATGCATCGCCTTTTCTACATTCAAAATCTTACCACGCAACGGTAATATTGCTTGGAAATTACGATCTCTACCTTGCTTAGCTGTTCCACCTGCCGAATCTCCCTCGACTAAAAATACCTCGCACAATGCAGGATCCTGCTCAGAACAATCTGAAAGCTTACCAGGTAGGCCTCCAATACTCATTACCGATTTACGCTGTACCATCTCACGCGCTTTTTTGGCTGCGTGACGAGCTTGGGCCGCAAGAATAACTTTTTCAACTATTATTTTAGCATCGTTTGGATTTTCTTCCAAATAATTCTCCAGCATCTCAGAAACCGCCTGAGAAACAGCGGAGGTTACCTCTCTATTTCCTAATTTAGTTTTGGTCTGACCTTCAAATTGAGGTTCTTGGACTTTTACCGAAACAATTGCCGTTAGACCTTCTCTAAAATCATCACCAGCGATTTCAAACTTCAGTTTATCTAACATACCTGAAGCATCTGCATATTTCTTTAAGGTTGAAGTCAATCCTCTTCTAAAACCTGAAAGATGCGTTCCTCCTTCATGTGTATTAATATTGTTTACATAGGAATGTAAATTTTCCGCATACGAATCATTATATATCATCGCCACTTCTACCGGAATGTCATTCTTTTCACCCTCCATAGAAATTACATCTCCGATGATAGGTGTTCGACTAGCATCCAAAAAGCGTATAAATTCTTTTAATCCTTCTTCAGAATGGAAAACTTCAGATACATTTTCACCTTTTTCATCCTGATGACGCTTGTCGGTAAGTGTAATCTTTATTCCCTTATTTAAATATGCCAGCTCCCGCATTCTGCTTGCCAACGTATCATAATTATATTCCAGCGTCTGTTGAAATATTGTTGGATCTGGTCTAAAAGTTACTTCAGTACCTCTAAAATCAGTATCACCGGTAGATTTTACCGGATACAATGGTTTTCCTTTCTCATATTCCTGTTCCCATACCTTACCTTCTCTATGCACATACGCATGCAAATGTGCTGATAAAGCATTCACACAAGATACTCCAACCCCATGTAGTCCACCGGAGACTTTATAAGAATCTTTATCAAACTTACCTCCCGCTCCAATTTTGGTCATAACAACCTCTAGTGCAGAAACGCCTTCTTTTTTATGAATCTCCACCGGAATACCACGACCATTATCTCTAGTGGTTACAGAATTATCTTCATTGATAGTTACTTCGATAGTATCACAATGCCCAGCTAGTGCCTCATCAATTGAATTATCTACTACTTCATAAACTAGATGGTGCAAACCTCTAACACCCACATCTCCTATATACATAGATGGACGCATTCTTACATGCTCCATTCCTTCTAATGCCTGAATACTGTCGGCAGAATATTGATCCTTTTTTCCTTCTTCGCTCATAAAACTGTGCTGTTTAATGTAAGTTTTTTGCTTAACAAGCAAATATAAAAAATCGTATCCAAGTGCAAAGGAATTGTTAAGGATTGATTTAAAGAGTTATCAACAATTTATTTGCTTTTTAATTCAAAAAGACCACAGATCACCCAAGATGGCTTAAAACATCTATTATTGGCCTTAAATTCAATTTTCGATTGTTTGAAGTATTTTTAAAAATAGTTAATACTTGAAAAAATGCGATACAAGTCTCCAAAATCATTCGAAAACTGTAATATAATAATGAGCCCTTACAACTGACGTTATAAGGACTCTCTTTTTTAAGCATATTTAAGGCTATGATTTTTTAAATGGTTACTATTTCTTTCTTTTGATATCCTTCTTCATGAACAGAAGACACAGCTCGACCTGATGGATCATTCATATTTCTAAAAGATTCATCCCACGCAAGTGCTACCGGAGAACTACAAGCTACCGAGGGAACGGATGGAACACATAATGCCGCTGCATCAGATGGAAAATGTTCGGCAAAAATGCTTCGATAATAAAATTCTTCTTTTGAGGTAGGTGTCTGAATTGGAAATTTAAATTTCGCATTAGCCAATTGATCATCACTAATCTCTTGCTCAACAATCGCTTTTAACGTGTCTATCCAATCATATCCTACACCATCAGAAAATTGCTCTTTTTGACGCCAGGCAACGCTTTCGGGTAAATACGATTCAAATGCTTTACGTACTACCCATTTTTCCATTCGCTCCCCATTGATCATTTTATCCTGAGGATTGATACGCATAGCCACATCCATAAACTCTTTATCCAAAAAAGGAACTCTCCCCTCGATCCCCCAGGCTGCTAAGGATTTATTTGCACGCAAACAATCGTACATATGTAGTTTATCAAGTTTACGTACAGTTTCTTCATGAAAATCTTTGGCTGTAGGGGCTTTATGAAAATACAAATACCCTCCAAATAGTTCGTCGGCGCCCTCACCTGATAAGACCATTTTTACCCCCATTGATTTTATCACCCGAGCCATCAGATACATGGGCGTTGAGGCGCGAATAGTAGTGATGTCATAAGTTTCCAGATTGTAGATAACATCTCTAATAGCATCTAATCCTTCTTGGATGGTAAACTTTATTTCGTGATGAACTGTTCCAATATGATCTGCGACCTTTTGTGCGGCGGCCAGATCCGGTGATCCTTCTAATCCAACAGAAAATGAATGTAATTGTGGCCACCATGCCTGATCCATATCACCGGACTCAATTCGTTTTTCTGAATATTTTTTGGCAATAGCCGAGGTAACCGAAGAATCCAATCCGCCAGATAACAAAACTCCATAGGGCACATCTGACATTAATTGACGATGTACAGCTGCTTCTAATGCGTCACGAACTTCATCTATGCTGGTCTGATTATCTTTTACCGCTTCAAAATCCATCCAGTCACGTGTATACCATTGTGTCAATTCGCCTGTACCGCTATGTAAATAGTGTCCCGGAGGAAACAATTCAATTTTTGTACACACACCCTCCAACGCTTTTAATTCTGATGCAACATAAAACGTTCCATTTTCATCCCAGCCCATGTAAAGTGGGATAATCCCCATATGATCCCTGGCAATAAAGTATTCATTACGTTCTACATCGTACAAAGCAAATCCAAAAATTCCATTAAGTTGGTCTAAAAAAGCAGTTCCCTGTTCTTTATACAGCGCTAAAATGATCTCACAATCTGAGGCTGTTTGAAATTCATACGCTTGTTTGAGCTTGGCTCGTAACTCTTTGTGGTTATAAATCTCACCATTTGCAGCGAGCACAACTTTTTTATCCTTATCAAATAACGGCTGTTTCCCTGATGCGGGGTCGACGATTGCCAAACGTTCGTGTGCCATAATCGCATCGTTATTCGAAAAAATTCCGCTCCAATCAGGTCCGCGATGTCTAATCTTTTTTGACATCTCCAATAATTGTGGACGTAGTATTTCACTATCCTGTTTTAATTCAAAAGCACAAACAATTCCGCACATAATATTTTATTTACTAATAATTATGAAGCAAATATTCATTAAAAATTGTTTATTGTAAATAGAATACATATTTATAGTTTTAATAAAGAATTAAAAACCCCATTTTAATACAAAAAGAAAACTTTTTATGTCGGATCATAGTTTTTTACTTATAAGCTATAAGTTTCCTATATTTATACAGACAATGTAAGGTACCTATTAAATAAACGTCCATTAATTAAATTAAAAACACATATCATGAAAAAAACATTCTTCTTAACAATTGTACTTTGCCTAGGGGCCTTAGTAAATAGTACAGCTCAAAAATTCGCGGGATTACAAAAAAGCCCAACTGATATTGTATACGCATCTCCAGAAAAAAATGCTAAACCCGATATAAAGGTAATTTATAGTCGTCCGCAGAAAAAGGACCGTGAAATTTTTGGCAAGCTTGTTCCTTTTGATAAAGTTTGGAGAACAGGTGCAGACGAAGCAACTGAAATTAAATTATTCAAAGATTTCAAAATGGGAGATACTATGATAAAAGCTGGTACATACTCTTTATTCACTATTCCCGGAAAAGATAATTGGGAGATTATTTTAAACTCTGATTTAGATAGCTGGGGAGCTTATACTTATGATAAGACTAAGGACGCAGCAAGGATTACTGTTCCTGTTACTACAGATCAAGAAGCATTGGAAGCTTTTTCAATTGCTTTCAAAAAAGTTGACAAGGGCTATCATATGGTTTTAGGATGGGATACGACGCGTGTAGAAGTTCCTTTTTATAATTAAGAGCTATTAGATAAACAATAAAAAAGCACCCTAGTGTCAATAAATACACTAGGGTGCTTTTTTTGCTTATCACAAAAACATAATCTAAATGTTGTTATCTGTGAATTGCATGACTCGTCGCTCCAGGAAGTTCCTTAAGGAAATTCATGACGATGGTAAATGTTAATTTGAATTTAGTGTAAAATAGCCCCATAATTAGATTTTAAAATGTTACGTTAAGTACTCGTTTTGAAAATTATTAGTAAAGTTTTTTGTGTTATCCTGTAAGATATAACCTCTTATTAAAAAAAAGCCAATAGTTATCTATGTATTGCATTACTGCAAGCTGCCGGCAATTGTTTCAAAAAATTTCTCAAAGCAGTTATATCCACAACTAATATTCCGTAAAAAATTTTCATAATGTTTTGATTTATAATTTGTTATTCAAAGATAATTCAGAACACCTAAAATATAAAGCGTTTTAACAGGCAGAGCACAACTTTTAGATACAGTTCTAATAATACTCGACGAACTCCCAATTCTTTTACGAAATACTACAAAAATTACTTAATTTACTTACAAAAAAGTTAAGAAATGAAGGGGAAAAAGCCCCTATTTTGTAAGTTTATGATTCCAATCAAAAACAAAAAAGACTACTAAAACTATCAAAAACGACAGATAAAGTAGTCCTACGAGAAATCATCTTAACAATTACCCTTTCCTATTAAGGCTTCAAAATCTATTTGCGCATCGCATAACTCGATGCTCGGGGCAAGCCCTTAATAAATTTCAAAATACCTCTAAAATTAAGCCCAAAATGTGTAAAAAAATATCGCATAACAAACTGATTATAAATTAACTGCAATAAGTTAAGCACATTTTTTAAGGAAGTCAAGCAATTTACCCAACTTAAAGCATTTTTAGATATACCACTCAAAAAGAACGATTATATCACCAGAAAAACAGAAAATAAATAATATGATGGCGAGTGTATTCTTACACTTTACGCAAGTTTTTGACAAAAAACTACATAAAAAAGCGTTAAAAAATTAACATTCAAGTAAAATATCCTATTAACTACGGAATGTTAAGATACTTATGCGTTTGTAAAGAAACCTTCCATTGTGGATTTTTCATAACAAAATCAACGATCATAGGAATCATTTTTTCACGTACACTCCATTCTGGTTGCAAATACAGAATACAATCATCTGAAACTTTGGAGGCTTGCTCTTGCGCAAACGCAAAATCACTCTTATTAAATACGATGCATTTTAATTCGTGCGCTTTACCGTAAATCTCCTGAGTAGGAAGTTTCATTTTTTTCGGCGAAAGACATATCCAATCCCACTCACCTGTTAGTTTATAAGCTCCAGAGGTTTCAATATGTGTTTTGGCTCCGCTTGCGCGTAAACCTTTAGTCAACTCAGTCATATCCCACGTTAATGGTTCACCCCCCGTAACCACCACAACATTACTATGTTTGAGCGCATTAGAAATTATAATATCTGTAGAGGTTGGAGGGTGTAGCGCTGCATTCCAGCTCTCTTTAACATCACACCAGTGACAGCCTACATCACAGCCCCCAATACGAACAAAATAAGCAGCAGTTCCCTTGTGATAACCCTCTCCTTGTATTGTGTAGAATTCCTCCATCAATGGGAGCATTTCCCCTTTATCAACCAATTTTTGTACTCTCTCTTGCATAAGTTTGCAAAGGTACGTAAGAATAAAGAAATATTACACTAAAAGTAACGAATAGAAATATTTACATTTTTGCTACAACACACTCAATTTCAATTTGTGCTCCGAGTGCCAAATTTGCAACTGCAAAAGTTGTCCTGGCCGGTTTTTGAGGGAAATATTGTTTGTAAATCTCATTCATCGTCTTAAAGTCATCTATGTTTTTAAGTATCACTGTACATTTTACCACTTGATTCATACTCAACTGATGATGTGTTAATACAGCCTTTATATTTTCTAAAGTTTGCTTCATTTCTGCCTCGATTCCCCCATCCACCAATTGACGCGTTGTATGATCTAATCCTATTTGACCCGATAAAAAATACAGCTTACCAACTTCAACGATATCAGAAAACGGGGCCTGTTCTTTTTTTAATTCATGTGTTTTATGAAATATAATTTGTTGTCCTTCTTCTTGTGCATAAGAACTCCAAACACTCCCACTTATAAAAACTACTAAGAAAAAATATAATCGTTTCATATTTCTGTTGTTTTTAAAAAAATACCACTAACTGCTACTGGATTAAAATTAATCTTTAATTTCGATAGAAGAACTAAGATGCCTATTTTTATCAAAATTTAAATCCATTATGAGTAACAAAGCGTCATTTCTTGAACACATAAATAAAGGGTATACCACCAAGGGTGAGTATATAACACTAGGAGCAGCAATGTATGAAGGAAATACCGAAGGAGAAGCTCACGTAAAGATTCCGTTGAAGACCTTAAACCGACACGGATTAATCGCGGGTGCTACTGGTACCGGAAAAACAAAAACGCTACAAGTACTCGCAGAGAATTTGAGTGAACAAGGAATCCCTGTGTTTTTGATGGATATTAAAGGGGATCTCAGTGGCATAGCTGCACCAAGTCCCGGACACATAAAAATTGACCAACGTCACGACCAGATAAATATTCCTTTTGAAGCCAAAAAATTTCCCGTAGAAATTCTATCTCTCTCAGAGCAGGAAGGCGTTCGTCTTAAGGCTACAGTTAGTGAATTTGGTCCTGTTTTACTATCTCGAATTTTGGATGTAACAGAGACTCAAGCAGGTATAATGTCTATCATCTTTAAGTACTGCGATGACAATCACCTTCCATTACTGGATCTTAAAGATCTAAAAAAGGTACTCCAATTTTCTACCAGAGAAGGCAAGGAAGCATTAGAAAAAGATTATGGCCGAATCTCGACAGCATCAACCGGAGCGATTTTACGTAAAATTGTAGCATTGGAACAACAAGGAGCAGATTTGTTTTTTGGAGAACGCTCTTTTGATGTACAAGATTTATGTCGGGTGGATGATGATGGCAGAGGTTATATCAACATTATGCGATTAACTGATATACAGGATCGTCCCAAACTTTTTTCAACATTCATGTTAAGCCTCTTAGCTGAAATCTATAGTACATTCCCCGAGCAAGGAGATTCTGGCCGACCTGAGCTTATTATCTTTTTAGATGAAGCACATTTGATATTCAAGGAAGCATCGAATGCATTGATGGATCAAATAGAAAGTATCGTAAAACTGATACGCTCCAAAGGTGTTGGGCTATATTTTGTTACTCAAAATCCAACCGATGTACCCGAAGGTGTTTTAGGTCAGTTAGGTTTAAAAGTTCAGCATGCATTAAGAGCTTTTACTGCAAAAGATCGTAAGGCTATTAAAATGACTGCCGAGAATTATCCTATATCCGAATTTTATGACACCAAAGAGATCTTAACCTCTTTAGGTATAGGTGAAGCTTTGGTTTCTGCACTTGATGAGAAAGGACGACCTACGCCCTTAGCGGCTACTATGTTGCGTGCGCCTATGAGCAGAATGGATATACTTACTCCTACTGAACTTGACAAACTAATTTCAACATCAAAGCTTACTAAAAAGTACAATGAAACTATCGATAGAGAAAGTGCCTATGAAATTCTATCAGAAAAAATTGCTTTAGCTGAAGCCGAAGAAGCAAAAACGGCCGCAAAGAAAGAACGAAAAAAATTAGAAAAGACTGCCTCCAGATCTTCTTCATCTAAGACGAGTGCGACAGAAAAAGCAGTCATCAAAGTACTTACCAGTGCTACCTTTATCAGAGGTGCCCTTGGTGTTCTTAATAAACTTTTAAAATAGAATCACATGCTATCTACAAGAATTTTGATACTAATTAGCTGTATATTCCTTTGGGGATGTAGTAGCTCAGAACAAACTAACCCATTTAATTTTGGAAAAAACAAGGTAGGAAAATTGACCCCTCAGACTTCAATTAGTGCGATAGATTCGTTATACAAAAATGATTCTATTGTAAACAGAAATCATACCAATGCGCTCCTATCCAACACTAATGAAATTGAGATTTATGACTCATCAGGCAAAAAATTGTTAATTATTGAACCTAGCACTGATGACACTAACAGTGCAATGATTAAAAGCATTCAGATTATTGATCCTCGATATTCAACTGAAGAAGGTATTTCAATTAACAGTACATTTAAGGATGTAAGGGAAACCTTTCCTATTTCAAAAATCAACAATACGTTGAGTACTGCTGTTGTTTTTGTCGATAGTTTGAACGCCTATATTACCATTGACAAAAAATTCTTACCCACTAATTATAAAAATAATACCGACATAAAGATTGAAGCCAATGTAATCCCCGATTCAGCTACAATCAAACATTTTTGGATTCAGTGGAACCCTGTTAAATAAGAAAAATTATGAACAAGAAATTCACGATACAACGAACACCTTTTACTGTTCCCACCGACGATGGCAAGGTTATCAAAGAACATTTTGGTGAGGCTACCAATCAAAATAGCGACCTTAGTATAGCCCATATGATAGCACCTCCTCATTGGTCAGAACCGTTTCAAACTCCGGATTTTGACGAATACACCTTTATAATTAAAGGTAAAAAACAATTCACCATAGAGGATGAAGTGGTTATTTTGAATGCCGGTGAATCTATAAAAATTGAAAAAGGCACTAAAATACAATATGCCAATCCGTTTGATTCGCCTTGTGAATATATTTCTATATGTCGCCCTGCATTCACAATTGATAGTGTACATAGAGAAGATGAATAACAAGATTAAAGAATACATGCCGATTCTCATCGGTAAGCAATTAAAGTTACTCTTTAAAATAGCGCCAAAAAGAGCATTGCAAAAAGCATTTCTTTTGTTTTGCACGCCGCGCAAAGGTCAAGTGACACCGGATCAGATGGATTTTCTCGATGCTGCAGAAGATGAAGTAGTAGCAGTCAACGATCTTTTATTACAAACTTATCGCTGGAAAGGTAGTGAAGAAACCATCTTATTAGTTCATGGATGGGAGAGTAACACCCACCGCTGGAAAGGTCTTATACAGGTTTTGCAAAAACACAAGTACAATATCATTGCTTTTGATGCACCTGCCCACGGTTATAGCTCCGGCAACATTTTAAACGTACCCTTGTATGCCGAATGTTTACAAAAAGTTGCCGATTTATATCGCCCCAATCACATCATCGGCCACTCTGTCGGAGGTATGTGTACTGCTTTTTACCAGCATACCTATCAAAATCCTGAATTAGATAAACTCATATTACTTGCACCACCTTCAGAATTAGCTGTAATCATGAATGGTTATCAAAAAACATTACAGCTCACGGATGCTTTTATGAATGCGCTTGACTCTTATTTTAAAGCTCAATTTGGATATAGTTTTGAAGAATTTTCGATTGCAAAATTTTCTCAAAAAATAAAAAATTCCGGTTTGTTGATTCATGATAAATATGATGATATTGCACCCTATGCTGCCGCAACTGCAATAGATGCTAATTGGACAAACGGAACCTTGATGACCACGGAAAACTATGGTCACTCACTTTTTTATAATGAAGTAGATGAACGTATAGTGGATTTTCTAAACACTAAATAAAACTTTTATTTTTCCATCAAGCATCGGGTAAAACTGGTGATATCTTGCAAACTATAAATTTTATAAGCACCTTTGCATGTGGAAAATTCTAAAAACATACGGCTTAATAAATATCTTAGTGAAATAGGGTATTGTTCCCGTCGGGAAGCCGATAAATTGATTGATCAAGGTCGGGTTACTGTTAATAATAAAGTCCCTGAAATGGGAACTAAAATTACTCAGGATGACCAGGTAAAAGTAGATGGAGAACCAGTACACAAGAAAGAAGAGGATCACATCTATATAGCACTTAATAAACCGGTCGGAATTGTTTGTACTACAGCCGAACAAGAGAAAGACAATATTGTCAATTTTATTAATTACCCCAGAAGAATTTTTCCTATAGGTCGTTTAGACAAGCCAAGTGAGGGACTTATTCTTCTTACCAGTGATGGTGATATCGTCAATAAAATACTACGTGCCAGAAATAACCATGAAAAGGAATATATTGTTACAGTTGATAAACTAATTAATCCTCTTTTTATTAAAAGAATGGGTAACGGTATTCCGATCCTGGATACAATGACCCGTAAATGTGAAGTCGAGCAGTTAAGTAAATACGAATTTAGGATTGTTCTAACTCAGGGATTAAATCGTCAGATCCGTAGAATGTGTGAGTATTTGGGGTACGAAGTGATGAAACTTAAACGCGTACGAATCATGCATATCAAATTAACCACCCCAGTGGGAGCATGGCGTTATTTGACTGAAGAAGAAATGAAAGTGCTTCAGTCAGATATTAAAGCATCGGGCAAAACTGAAAAATTTTCTATAGAAAAAACACCCTCACGCGATACGCGATCAAAACAATCCCGTAAAGAGAGATTTCAGATTAAAGACAAGAAGAAAACATCACTTGACAATCCGAGACGTTCTCGCAGAGATAGACCAAAAAAATAGGTATGCTTTCTTAAAACTGTGTTAGGTAATTGCAAAAAAGTATACATTGTATTCTGAAGATTTATATTTTGCAATACGTTTACTTAATAAATTGAAGTACTATGCCTCAGAACCGTCCACGTATAAAAAATGAAGCGCAATATGAAGCGTTGAGAGATAAAGGTTATAGCCAAGAAAAAGCTGCAAGAATAGCTAATACCCCTGATTCCGGTAAAAAAGGAGGTAAAGCCAAGCCATATGAGGAGCGTACAAAAAAAGAACTCTACCAACAAGCAAAGGAGATTGGTATCTCTGGTAGATCAAAGATGGATAAAAAAGAATTAATTACTGCACTTCGTAACAACTAAACACTACCTATGAACACATTAAGCCCTTTTCATTTAGCTATACCCGTATCTGATCTCCAAGCCGCTAGGACATTCTACAGCACAACATTAGCGTTAGAAGAAGGGCGAAGTAGTGATGAATGGGTAGATTACAACTTTTTTGGTCATCAATTGGTGATTCATCACGCTGCAATAACCTCTCCTCAAAAGAGCAAAGATCACAGTGAGGTTGATGGTAAACATGTACCTGTTCCCCATTTTGGGATTGTTATGGATTGGGATCTCTGGCACAAGTTCGCAGAAGAACTTAAGAGTAAAAAAGTGAAATTCGAAATCGAACCGCATATCAGATTTCAAGGAAAAGTAGGTGAACAAGCAACAATGTTTTTTTATGATCCTTCAGGAAATGCGTTAGAGTTCAAATCATTTAAAGATACATCTCAGATTTTTGCCAAATAAATTCGAATAACGTTAACTTTTATCCGATTAAAGACAATCCTCTATCTTACTCAGCAACAGTATTTTTACTATCTTAGTCGCAGTATTTAACAACAAACTTTCTTCACTTTAGTTTAAAGAAATGTATTTGTTGTCATTTATTGTATAAACCCCTACAAAGAAAGTATTATGAAAAGGGAAATCCTTCTTTGTATAGTAATTAGTGTATGTTGTTTTAGTTGTAGCGATTCTCAAGAAGAGAATGAAGCACTATATCAAGAAATCGAAGCATTAAAATCTCAACTTGCCGAATGCCGATTATCTCCGGCCGAACTTTATATGCAAGCTAATGAGTATTACGACGGTCAACATTTGATCGAATCAAAAACAAAATTGCTTACGCTTCTAACAAAATATCCTAATGCGAATGAAAATACAAAGGCTCGATCACTTTTAAAGAGAGTTAATAAAGAAATAACTAAACAAAAAGGTCAGTTTTCTCAATTAACCGGTGAGCGTTTGGCACATACGTTGGAAGAAATGGTGAAGAAGCATGATATCCTAAGTGCTACGGATTGGTATTATGACAAGTCATTCTCTTTGGATAAAACAGAAAATTTACTTTTCGCTTATGTTGGACAGCAAAAACATGCTATCCCCAAATTACATTACGCCATAAATCATTATACAAAAAATGATTGGTTGTTCATTCAAAATATAATCATTGATGCCGACGGTAAAATTTACAATTTGGATGAACAAAAACTAGGAACATTTGAAACAAGTGAATTATCAGGAGGTATGAGAGAATGGTTTGATAAGCGGTGTTCGACAAAAGAAATTGAAATGCTTCAGGACATCGCCATGAGTTCAAAAACAAAAATTAGATATATTGGTAAACGCAGGATGGACGAACGTGTAATTTCTTCATCAGAAAAAAAATCTTTACAGCGTATTTTGGGTCTCTATGAATCTTTAGGAGGTACATTAGAAGCCCATGGTATTCCCTAAAATTTAAGGCTTGCTAACGTTAAAATTGCTGTCTTTCTACGCAATCCTGCTTATAACACAGTGATACTTAAAAATTATACTTATATTCTGCCACATTTTGAAAAATACTTATTAAATGGACTTTACAAATCCCCTCGTCTACGGAGTACCTTGTTTTTTAGGTTTGATTCTTTTAGAACTAACCTACAGTAAAACGCATGATGACCATAAAAACCTTTACGACTGGAAAGATTTATCTGCCAGTCTAACAATGGGTGTAGGATCTGCGCTATTAGCGCCCCTAATAAAAACGATCTCTGCTATTGTAATTTTTAATTATGTATACGAGATTTTTAATCCAGAAATCAACGGAATCAGAACTAACATTATGGGTTGGGAGTCTTTCGGCTACGCCTGGTATGTTTGGCTAATTTGTCAGGTATTAGATGATTTTACATATTATTGGTTTCACCGACAAAACCATATGGTAAGAGCTCTATGGGCTGCTCATATCGTTCATCATTCATCTGATAATTTTAATCTGGGAACTGCCGTTCGTAATGGCTGGTTTACAATTTTGTACAAGCCTTTATTCTATATGTGGTTACCTGCACTTGGGTTCCCCCCAGCGATGGTTGTAGTTTGTCTGGGTATTGAGGCTCTTTGGCAGTTTCAACTACATTCGGTATACATTCCAAAAATGGGAATCATCGAAAAAGTGTTCAACACCCATACCATGCATCAGGTGCACCACGCAAAAAATGTAGAATACATGGATAAGAATCATGGAGGATTCTTAAATATATTTGATAAGATATTTGGCACCTGGAAAGAGTTAGATGAAAACATAAAAGTTGAATACGGTGTTACTCACGCTCCCAACTCCTATAATCCATGGGTAATACTCACGCATGAATATAAAGACATCTGGAACGATACCAAGCGATCCAAGAACTGGCACCATAAATTTATGTATATTTTTGGACCTCCGGGCTGGAGCCACGATGGAAGTACACAAACGGTTAAACAAATGCAAAAAGCTTTAAAAGAAGGAAAAACTGTGTGATATTAGTGACTAATTTTAAAACCTATGAATTATCAGGCTATAGTTGATGCACAAAATGTTTTTTTTAATTCGAATAGTACCAAAGATATTCACTTTAGAAAAACAGTTTTAAAGCGCCTAAGAACAGTACTAAAGGAAAATGAAACTTTTCTATACGAGGCTATTTTTAAAGATTTTCAAAAATCTGAATTTGAAACGTATGTCACTGAGCTTGCACTGATTTATAGTGAAATAGAACTGACACTAAAAAAGCTGAACAAGTGGTCCGCTAAGAAGTCAATATCTACTAGTCTAGCTAATTTTCCCGCTAAAAGTTATATAATGCCAGAGCCCCTCGGCGTTTCTTTGGTTATCGGAGCATGGAACTACCCATATCAGCTTTCATTAGCTCCCGTAGTACCGGCAATCGCAGCGGGATGCACGGTAATTCTGAAACCTAGCGAAATAGCCAAACATACCTCTGCGGCTATGGCGAAGCTTATTAATGAAAATTTTGATCCAAGTTTTTTTAAGGTTATTGAAGGTGGGGTCGAAGAAACTACCGAACTTCTTAAAATTAAATTTGATAAAATCTTTTTTACAGGAAGTGTTGCTGTTGGTAAGATAATTTACAAAGCTGCTGCCGAACATCTTACACCGGTTACCCTCGAACTTGGCGGAAAAAGCCCGGCAATTGTTACAGATACTATTCAAGTTAAAACAACGGCTAAACGCTTAGTGTGGGCAAAATTCTTAAACGCAGGTCAAACCTGTATTGCTCCGGACTACGTGTTGGTTAAAGATACCGTTAAAGAAGCTTTTTTGCATGCAGTAATTGAAGAGATCAAAAGCGCCGATTATGCCGTACGACATGATAACTATACTCAGATAATTAATACAAAGAACTTTACGCGACTTATCGATTTAATTGAGAAAGATAAAGTTTTTTATGGCGGTAAAATCGACGAAAACGAGCGAGTAATTTATCCTACTATATTAACAGATATTGACTTTGATCATCCGGTGATGCAGGAAGAAATTTTTGGACCAATCCTCCCCGTCATTACTTATCAAAATATAAAGGAAGCTATTAAGGCAATCAAGAATTTACCTAAACCTTTGTCTTGTTATGCTTTTACCAAGAACAAAAAAGAAAGAGAAGCTATCTTGAACGAGATCTCATTTGGTGGTGGTGCTATTAACGATGCTTTAATGCATATTACCGAACATGATTTACCATTTGGCGGAGTGGGCAACAGTGGTATTGGCAATTATCACGGTAAATCAGGGTTTGACGCGTTTTCTCATCAAAAAAGTGTTCTACAAAAACCCTTCTGGTTGGAACCTAGTCTTAAATATGCTCCGTATTCTAAGGGAAAGCTTAAAATTCTTAAATGGTTATTGGGTTAGTTTTAGTGGGTTGCGCTATGTATCCTGTAGTATAACTTACCCCTTCTCATCCTTTAACAGATCTAAAATAAAAGTTTCCGTTTCAGCAGACTGCCAGGTAGACTCGATCTCGGGCAGTTGCATCACTTTCTCCATAATTTCCGCTTGACGATTACCGATATGCAAAGCTTCTGCATAGGGTTTATTGGTAAACGTTACACGAGAATATAGTGGCAACCATTTATCCGGATATTTATCTGAAAAATGTTTCTCAATTTTTTTACGTAGTAAAAATGTAGCATCAGCTGTTTTACTACTCATCTCCATAAAATTACGATAGGAGAGTTCGGTAATGGCATCCGTATTTGGCTTACGAGATTCCTGATACCGTTCAAATATGTCTTCCCAATCTTCCTTACCTTCTTCAAATTCCTCAATGATCTCATTTAAAACAAAAATATCTTCGAAACCGGCGTTCATTCCCTGTCCATAAAATGGCACCACGGCATGTGCAGAATCTCCAACCAAGGCGACTTTATTCCAATACGTCCAAGGATAACATTTGATTGTAACTAACGCACTGGTTGGATTGTTTTCAAAATCCTCTAACAACGTTGGCATTAGTGAAAGGGTATCGGGAAAATGTATATTCCAAAAGTTGAGTATAGCCTGCTCTGTATCCAGCTGTTCAAAAGAGTTTTCACCCTCATGTGGCATAAACAACGTGCAGGTAAAACTGCCATCCAGATTAGGCAGTGCAATCAGCATAAATTTACCTCTGGGCCAGATATGCAATGAGTTTTTATCCAATTTATAAGTCCCATCCTCATTGGGCGGAATACCTAATTCTTTATATCCGGCATCCAAAAAGTCTTGAGAATAATCGAACCGACTACGTCGTTGCATTTTATGTCGTACTCTGGAGAAGGCACCATCGCATCCAAAAATCATATCATAAGAATACTCTTCCCACTCCCCTTTTTCGGTCTCCCCGGTATATATTTTGGCTGACGGAAGATCTACATCCCATACTTTTTCGTTGAATTTGAATTCCACACCCTCATTTTCTGCCAGAGTGATCATTTTACGATTCAAAACTCCGCGGGAGATGGAATAAATTGCTTCACCTGCTTTTCCATACGGCTGGTGATAGGCTTCCTCACCCGTAATATGCATGGTTCGCTTGTGCATTGGGATGGCCAGCGATCTTATTTCGTCTCCGATACCGACTTTATCCAGCGCATTCCAACCGCGAACGCTCATAGCTAAGTTTATTGATCGTCCGCTAAATTGTATTTGTCTTATATCGGGGCGGCGATCAAAAACAGTCACTTTAAAATTACGCCGACGTAAATAAATTGCTAATAATGAACCTACTAAACCGCTTCCGACGATTGCAATATTTTTTGTTTGCATAAAAACTACATTCTTAACTTTCGAAACTTTACAAGAATCCCCTACAGGCATTCGAGTTTTAATGCTTTCGAAAAAAAAATTGATAGTTCAAAAAGACAGCTATACAAACATTAAAACCTTCAGTAAAAATAACAATTTAAAGTAAAGCGCTTTGCTTTAACAGGAAAATAACGTTCGTTTTTTCTTATTTTATAAGGTTCTTAACAGAGGTTGGCTCCATGATACTCTAATTTTAAACAAAAATTAAATTGCTTTTCGGTATTTCATAAATCCAGTATGCTGCTGAATGGAAATACTATAAATCTTAGAGAAAAATTATTATGAAAACAAATCAACCGTTACTAGAATCGTATCGTATGGGAGATCTCATGCTTAAGAATAGAGTCGTCATGGCACCGATGACCCGAAATCGGGCAACAAATTCAAGCAATGTCCCGACAGAAATTCATCAGGAATATTATCAACAAAGAGCCGGAGCCGGTTTATTAATTACTGAAGGATCTCAAGTATCAGAACGGGCAGTAGGTTATATCAATACTCCCGGCATACATACCAAAGAGCAAACTGAAGGCTGGAAAAAAGTCACCAAAGCCGTTCATCAAGAAGATGGTAAAATTTTTATTCAATTATGGCACTGTGGTCGTATATCGCATCCAAAATTTCATGATGGAGCTTTACCTCTTGCACCAAGTGCGGTAAATCCGGATGCTCAGGCCTACACTGTTGATGGATTTGAGGATACCGTGACACCTAAAGAAATGACATTGGATGAGATCAAAGAGACCATTCAAGAATTTAAGAATGCTGCAATCAACGCCAAAGAAGCAGGTTTTGATGGTATTGAAATACACTCCTCAAATGGGTATTTGTTTCATCAATTTTTTAATAAAAATGCCAATACAAGAACCGATGAATACGGCGGTAGTATGGAGAACAGAGCTCGATTCCTGTTCGATGTTTTGGAAGAAGTAAAAGATGTTTTTCCTGAAAATCGTATCGGAGTCCGTTTGAATCCTTCATTACACGAATCGTTTGGCATCATTGCAACAGAAGAAACGATTCCTACTTTCGATTATATTATAGAGCGGCTAAATGACTACGATCTTGCTTATTTACATTTGTCTGAACCTTTTACTGATGTGAGTAACGTATCCTTTTTGGTTTCTAACATTGCCGAACGATATCGTCCACGTTATAAGGGAACATTAATGATCAACAATGGTTTCACTCAAGAAACAGGTAATAAAGTAATACAAGATGAGCATGCAGATCTGGTAGCTTTTGGTAAGCTATTTATATCAAACCCTGATCTACCTACACGCTTCGCATTAAATGCTCCGATGGCAGATTGGAACGAGGATTTGTTTTATGCTTCTACAAAAGAAGGCTATATAGACTATCCGGAATATAAAGAAACCATCGACAGCTAAAACGGGATTGCAAAAATGAATAAAATGAGGCTTAAAATTAGAACCTTGAAAAAGCTGAAGGATAAACAAGATACTTTGTTAGAAAAAATCAATTTTTTACTACGCAAATATCAGAATAAAGATACTTTGAAATAAGTATAGTATTTTTATCTAAGATATCTAATGTTAAGCCTCTACATCCTATGAACTATTTTTCTAAAGCTCAACTATCCGAAAACTCCTCTCGATTTAACGCGAATTTAATTAATTCCTGCACCGGATATAAATCATGCAATATCATTGCCACAAAATCGAGTAAGGGAATTACGAATGCGGCTATTTTTAATTCCGTAATGCATATTGGAAGCAATCCACCTATGCTTGGCTTTATAATGAGGCCGCTTACGGTAGCACGCCATACCTATGACAATATCAAAGAAACCGGTTTTTTTACGGTAAACCATGTAACTGAAGCATTAAGTATGGATGCGCACCAAACAGCTGCTAAGTATGGGGATAATGTGTCCGAGTTTTCTGAAACAGCCTTAGAAGAAGATTATTTACATGATTTTCATGCTCCCTTTGTAAAACATAGTCCTATTCGACTGGGATGCAATTATGTCAATGAATATGAAATAAAAGAAAATGGTACTATTTTAATGATAGGCAGTATAGAGCACCTATATCTCGAGGATGATCTGGTAGATGCCAGCGGACATATTTTGTTAGAAAAATCAAAAACTTTGACTACCCTTGGATTGGATGGATATGCCATACCTGACCTGTTATATCGTCTTAGCTATGCGCAACCTGACACCCCCTTAAAAAAGTTATAAATACTAGTATAACAATCCTTTAACTTGTTATCGTTAAATACCGTTAAATGTAAGTTTAAATAATTAGATCAAAGCTAATTTAGATGTAACTAATCAAAATAATAAACAATATGAGAGATTTAATTTGGCTAATTGTGGTAATACTAATCATCGGATGGCTAGTTGGATATTTTGCTTTCCCAAGCATAGGAAGTATCATTCACATACTATTGGTGCTGGCAGTAATTGCCATCATTTACAGATTGGCAACCGGGCGTAGATTATAAACATTAACTAGTAAATTTATTATTATGAAAAAAACATTTTTAGTATTATTCGCAATGGGAATTCTTGGTACAAGCTTTATTAGCTGTAGAGAAGATAAGTCTACAAAAGACAAACTTGAAGATGTCGCTGACGATATTGAGGATTCAGTAGATTAATTCTTAAATAATCATACAACAACTCCCTTATACATTTTTTGTTTAAGGGAGTTTTTCTTTTATTTAATTTAGTAGGTTACGTGTTTCTGAACACTGCGTTTACCTCATCAAACTGGATTCATAAAACACCTTTTTTAAATTATTAGATAACCTTAAAGGTTATCAATTTTCTTATTAGCCTGAGATGGTAAAAGAATAAGTTGAGCTCCTTCTGCACTTCATTTTTTCATTATTTTTGTCATACTTTCGATCTAAAAATAAGTGCTGCTCACATGAATTCTACTTTAAAAAAACATATTTTCTCTCATATAACCTTGACAGATGAAGAATGGTATCAGTTCTCTTCTGCTTTTGAACATATTGCATTAAGGAAGAAGGAAAAACTTATCACCGTTGGAGACACTGTAGCTCAGGAGTATTTTGTAATTAAAGGATGTCTCAAAGCTTATACTAAAGACGCACAAGAAAATCAGCATATTGTTCAATTTGCTATTGAAGATTGGTGGATTAGTGATTTTAGAGCTTTTTTTAATGAGCAACCTGCAGAATTAACGATAGAATGTGTTGAAAACACTGAAGTACTAGCGCTAAAGAAAACAGATTTAGAAGCACTGTATCATGAAATCCCGAAATTAGAACGGTTTTTCAGAATCAAATTAACCAATGCTTTTGTTTCTATGCAGCATCGTATTCTATCCAGTCTTGAGAAAAATAGCACCGAACGGTATACCGAATTTTTGAAAACATATGCTACTCTTGAGCAACGCATTCCTAATTACCTTATTGCAAACTACCTAGGCATCAAACCTGAAAGCTTGAGCAGGATACGAAAAATGCTCGTTACACCCGGTTCAAATCTTTAAAAGCTATAATCTTAACAAATATTAACAGGCTAAGATAACATAGATCAACCCTTTAGCTCTTAGTATTTTACGATCTTTGTAAAGAAACAAAACTGAAATACTATGAAAAAATTAAATGTACTTTTTATAACAACATCGCATGACACCCTAGGTTCAACAGGAGAAAAAACCGGAGTTTGGTTGGAAGAACTTGCCGGACCCTATTATACCTTCAAAGATGCAGGTGCCAACGTTACTATCGCTTCACCAAAAGGGGGCGCAGTGCCATTAGACCCAAAGAGTGAGGAAGAAGATTGGCAAACAGAGCATACGCAACGTTTTTACAAAGATGACACAGCTACTGAAGCTATAAAAGACACCCTGAATATTAGCGAAGTTAAACCGGAGGATTATGATGTGTTATTCTTTCCGGGAGGACATGGACCTATGTGGGATATGGGAGATAATGACGAAATTGCCAAGATTGTAAAAGCTTTTGATGGTAAGCAAAAACCAATCGGACTCGTTTGCCACGGTGTTGCAGCTTTAAAAGGAATCAAGAATGATGACGGAACTATGTTTGTAAAAGGGAAACAAGTCACTTCATTTACCAATTCTGAAGAGGATGCCGTTCAATTAACCGATGTAGTTCCTTTTTTATTGGAAACCGAACTAATTAATGAAGGTGGTGTGTATACCAAAGCTGAAGATTGGAATGAATATGTGGTCCTGGATGGTAATTTAGTTACCGGACAAAATCCGCAGTCTTCTGTGAAAGCAGCAGAGAAACTATTGGAAATGACTTCATTAAACTAAAATTTGAAGTAGTTATAATAATTTAAGAAAGTACTGAGTCTTTATGATCTATATCAATAAGGTTCAGTACTTTTACTTTTAAACTAACACACCTATGAAAACTTTTTTAACCATTCTAGTAATTGCATTGACAATTTCATGCAATACTACTACAAAACAAGACAACACTAGTGCAAGTGATGCTGCTCAAACAAGCAATGAGACAGTAGAAACACCTAAGGAACTTACAGAAGCTCAAAAAATCGCTAATGCCTATGGTCATGAACAATGGGATGACGTACGTGAAATTTCCTTTACCTTTAATGTAGATCGCGACGGCAATCACTTTGAACGCTCCTGGCATTGGAATCGCAAAAAAAACGAAGTTACCTCACACACGGCAACAGATACCATCACCTACAATCGAGCTAGCGTGGATAGTACAACTCAGAAAACAGATCAGGCTTTTGTAAATGACGTGTATTGGTTGCTAACCCCTTTTAATATCGCAACAGATGAAGGAACAACGGTAAACTACACTACCCAAAAAATCGCCCCGATACAGAAAGACACGCTAAATCAACTGACACTTACGTATGCCAATGAAAGCGGTGGATATACTCCAGGCGATGCATACGATTTTTTCTATACTGATGACTATAAAATTACAGAGTGGGTTTATCGAGCCAAAAATGGTAACGAGCCTTCTATGATAACTACTTGGGAAAACGAACAGGATTTTGAAGGTATTAAAATCCCAACCATGCATAAAAATGAAGCGGGTTCTTTCAAATTATATTTTACCAATATTAGTGTAAAAAAATAGACCCAATTATTCTAAAAAGAGAATGCCATAGCGTTATAGCTATGGCATTTTTTTGTTTGTATTACAGCTAGGTATAATTGTGAATTTTATTCAAAAGAAGTTCTCAAAAATGACGTTGTTATTCTCACTTGCTGTGTACTCCGTATTTCAGGTCACAAACAATCTATAAATTTTAAATCCGGTTATTTATTTTTTGTGACAACTAAATAAGAGACCCATGCTTTAATGAAAAAAAACTTTTTTTTAAAGCTTTGCTTAAAAACAGTTTGATTCAACTAAATTATATGCTTAACTGATGCTTCTAAAAGCTATGATGTAAGCTTAATTGCAATTGATTTTTATTTAAACCATCTGTAGTTTGGTTCATAACACCCAGTTGCACTTTGAGTTCTTTTTTAATAATATATCCCATAGCAGCATAAAATCTATTTCTATCAAAAATCTCAACCGATCGTCCATTACCAATATCACGTTGCCCATTTATAAATAACTCATTGTAAAATGCGAGATACAAGGTGTTTTTTTCCATCTCCGTTTTATTAAGGGCTACATTTAAAAATATATTATACCTGTATCGCGTTCTAAAGTCCTGATCTTCTACAAATCTTTGTTCGAATCTAAACCTGTGATTCGTATAAAATCTTTTTCCGAAACGAACCGGAAATAGTGCTTCCTGATAGATACGACTTTCCTGACTTGTTGCATCCTGTGATCCGTAGGTTCCTGTGGTAATATTACCATATCCAAGCGTAAATTTGATAGCAGCACTTTTTGGCGCATAAGTCAATCCTCCTCTAATCAACAATTGTTCAAGATCGCCACCCAAATCAAAGTTACGATATTGGATATCCCCCTGTACTCCCCATGCACTTTCTTTAAAAGTCGTATTAAAGAAGTACATATACCATGCCCCCAATTTATCTTCATCAATTTGAGCATTTCCTATATTTGGAAGCATACAATAGACACATACAACAGCTGCTAATAAATTTCTTTTCATAATTAATACGATACTAGAGTAATTTTTAAATTCTGATTAGTTTCTCTTATCATTCAAGGTCCCCAAAACTACATTTTTTTATGGATTTTATTTTGACAAAACTCATAAAATTCCCCTTTAAATCGAGAATTTTGTTTGAAGTTTCACGGCAATAACAGGCTTTGAAAGATAGTATATATAGCAGTATCATCTGTCCTCTTTAGCCACATCAATTGGCTTTGATTTCACATGGACGTCCATTTGCGGAAATGGAATAGCGATCTTGTTTTGAAGAAATTTTTTGTTAATAATTCTGCGGATATCGCTTTTTACCTTATTGATTCTAAAAATATTCTTACTGAAAAATAACACTTGAAAATCCAATGATGAATTTCCAAAATTCACCAACCGCGCTTCTGTTAATTCCCTGTCAGAAATGTCCGGATGCTCGAACGCACTTTCTTCTAAAATTTTAATTACTAAATCTACATCGCTCCCATAGGCAACCCCCACATCAATTCTGAATCGAGTCTTCCTTGTTTGGTGACTCCAGTTTATTACTTTATTCGTCGTAATTAATGAATTTGGAATGATGATAGAGATATCACTGGTATTCAAACCTTTGGAGGTTCGTAAACCAATACTTTGAATTTTCACAACATCTCCGTCAATTTCTAAGACATCATCTATTTTTATAGACTGTTCTGAAAGTAAGATGATTCCGGATATCACATCATTGAAAGTTTGCTGTAATCCCAATCCTATTCCCACAAGTAAAGCCGCCGAACCTGCAATTAGTACAGTTACTTTGACTCCAACGGTTTCCAAAATAAATCCGATGGCAATAATCCATAGCACATATCTTATAATTTGGAGTAACGCATACGCACTTCCTTTATTAAGCTTTTTAAATCTACGCTTTCTAAAGAGTGCCTGTTTAATTACCCATAAAATCAATTTGGTAGTTAGGTAAATTAATAAGACAATAACTATAGTATACACCCGTATTGTATACTCCCCTGCACTAATCAGCTCAAATTCTAAAAACCCTCTTAACGTATCCATGTGATCGATTTAACACTACATAACGCTCTTGCAAACAGCATGTAGCAAACAAAAGGTACTACATTTTTAGATCACTACATAGCTGAAGTTTTATATTTTCTGCTCGGCTTGATTTGTAAGAGTGCATTAAGTGATATTGCATGTTTAATCTATCAAATAATAAAAGATCAGGTCAAAAAACTGTTCGCAAGTAGTTGTTAGATTTTTGACTATTTATTTACCAAGTTTGATATTATACCAATCAATTTTACGAGCATAGAACATAATAATAGACAGTATTACAAACATGCCTAGACTACCAATTAATAATGCATAATCCTGAAGCTGAATGATTGTAAAAATAAAGGAATACATTATTAGTAAAATTCCGAATAATAAAAACCCGATCTGTTTTGATTTAAGAATTGCAATGGTATAAAGCGACACTAAAGATATGGTCAAAATGGACGCCAAAATATATGCCAGGTTGAATTTGATATGTTCACTGATGGATAGTAAGAGCGTATAAAAAACTATAATTGCTATTCCAACTAGTAAATAGTGCATTGGGTGAATAAAAACCTTTTTCATGACTTCGACAAAGAAAAAAGTAATAAAGGTTAGCACCAAAAACAGAATTGCATATCTCGCTACGCGGTAAGATTTTTTATAATTATCGACCGGTAACAGTAGATCCGTTCCAAACGAACTCGAATCAATGTTATATGTTCTTCCTATCCATTCTTGAGGGTAGTTTCTATTTAAATGCAGTATATTCCAGCTAGAGGTAAAACCCTTCTCCGAGATCTCTCGTTCATCCGGCAGGTATGTCCCTGTAAAACTTGGAGTATTCCAGTTCGAACGAATACTTACATCTGTGGTTTTGCCCACAGGGGTAAAGTAAAGATACTGACTACCTTTTAAATCAATTTCAGTTGTAAACGAGTGTGCAGATATACTGTCCGTGCTTATTGGAACAACAGCATGTATTCCGCTTAAAATAACCTCTTTTGTAGCTGTTCCCGAGTTAAATGAAATGTTCTTATTATTCCAGTTAACCGTTACTTGCTTCTCTATGCCTTTTAAATCATTTATCCCAAAATTGAGTGTTGCTTTATCAAAGTGTACATCCTTTGTTGCAATATCAAGTTTTTTAAAATCGAGATCCGAAAAATTCCCTTCAATTTTTAATTTGGAGTCATAAACTACTACCTCATAAATTCCTCGATAACGTTTCTCAGGCATTATGCGTCCGGTAATCTTTAAGGTTTCCGGTAAAAAATGAACCCATTCTTTGAGTTTGATTAGCTCCTCGATAGAATCTTTCTTATTATACTTTCTTATATATTTATCAAATGGAATCGAAAGAACAGGTCCTGAAACCGTTTGACCCTTCCCCCATTTTGCACTTACCTCCTGAATTGCTGTTAGCTGCACTCCCTCTCTTTCATGGATTAGGTTCTCAACCATAGACGTTGGGATCATCAGAATCAATATTAGGAAAATGATAATTCCTACTTTAAAATAAATGTTTGATTTCAAGTTTTTCATAATCGCGATGCTTAGTAATTGCGTCGGCACCTAAAATGTATCTCTTTTCAAACCACTCAAAAAGCACTATTTACCGAACGTTATGTTAAAACTAAACTACGAATTAAAATTGAACCTTGTCTTGACTTATATGGATTGATAGCTATTAATCATTTCCATTAATTAAATTTTAGCATGAAACAAAGGTGTTTGATATTTGTATAAAGTAATATTTAGGAAGTTTAAGTCACAATAAAAATAGTCGCAATTTTATTGAATGTATTTTTCTTTAATAATATTTATATGGTGTATTTCATGACCAATTATAGACTTTAGAAAATCTTCAAGAGTAATTTCACAGTGCCTAGCCAACCCTTTTATTTTTAATTGATTATCAGACAATGTCTCAATAAAGCTAATAGATGCCTTTCTTACATTTATAAAGTAAGCTACTAAATCTTTTAAGGTCAACTCTTCAAAACGACTATTATCTACTAAAACGTTTTGGTCATAGCCCCATAGTTCTACCAATTCTTTTCTACTCATTAAAAATGCACGAAATATCATAATTCTTTCGTGATCGGTTATATGTCCAACAATTTGTTTAATACACCATTTAGTTGGTTCGTAGCGGTAAAAAGCTTTTTTCTCGCTGATTGAACCGAGAAATACACTTGTAGATAACGAAGAAAATAGAAATTTACAATCCATCTTCTTTACAAAATCAAAATAATATAGGAAGCCATCTTCAGGTTTATATTTCATAATGATTTAATACGTATTACGACTATTTTACTATCAACATTGAGTCAACACCTAAATACTTAGTAACTATAGCAGGTGTTATGGTGATATTTTTCACCATGGCAATCCGTTTAATTCAATTTTGTCAGGATTCATTTTCTCATCCCTGGTCAAAACCATAATGTTTCCTTTCCATAATTTTTCTACGTTTGACTGTTCAAAATACACCGGACAATCTATTTGATACCAATGTAATTTTTCATAGAAAGGAATCAAATCATCAGCGCAAAGTAAGACCCCCATGTCACATTTTAAGTCCTCAAAGATTAGATTTTCCGTTTCCTTTAAAATCTTTGAAGCATAACCCATTCCACGAAATTCTTTTGGCGTGATTAGGTTGTTAATTCCACTAACTCTATAATTTTTAGTGTCGATTGTAATTTCTCTTTCAACAATATTGTAAAAAGTAACGATTTGTAAATTGTCATAATATATTATTGTCCAATTGGGAGCTGCCCATTCCGTTTCTTTCACAATAGCAATATGCCCAAATTCATCTTCTATATATGAATTCAATTGATTTTTAACCTCCTCAGATAGTTCATTATATTTCTTTATTTCAATCATTTTTTTTAAGCTACTTTCTAAGTTTCCATAACTAGTTATAAAAGACAATTTCTATATACTTTTTTGCAATGAATTATGCGTAACTATCTCTAAAGTTACACCTTTTTATTACCTTCTTACAATTTGAATTAAAGAAAATATTTTAGATAAAAGTAAATAATACATTTATTAATAATTAATATTCTCTTCGCTTCTTCCACTCATACTTCTCTTTATTCGCTTCATTTTTTTCAGCCAGATTTGAGAGCATCATGTCTATTTTTTCTTTATTGAGCCATCGACCGTTTACAAAGACCCCTGTAATTTGCCGGGTGTTCCTGATATCCTCCAACGGATTGGCATCGAGCAATATCAAATCTGCAAACTTACCTGCTTCCACGGTTCCTATTTTATCACTTATTCCAAGCCAGCTTGCCGGTAGACGTGTCGCCGCAAGCAATGCTTCTTCATTCGTTAGACTTGCATCTACTAATAACGCCAATTCATCGTGGAGTCCAAAACCGGTCACTATGCCCGATGTTCCTGCATCAGTACCCGCTACCATGGGAACGCCTTCTTTCTTAAAAGCTTTTACCAACTCTTTATGAAAAGAAATGATACTATCCAAATACGCTATAAATTCCGGACTGGCATCCTTATGATAATTATTTGAAGTCAACCATTTATCCTGTAGCAAGGGATGCACATATTTTAAGGTTTTCATTAACCGAATCGAATCAAGGGATTGCACCTGATCCCTAATCTTGACAATAGCTAATAAATTGGGAGTAACCCAGGTATTATTTTTTTTAGTCATTCTAGCAAAGACCTCAGCATCTTTCTTAGTTTTGGTTTTATTTCTTATTTGTTTAGAATATTCTTCTGCATGTGCTACTAATCCAAAATTAGGGATAAAAGCCTTTTCAGTAGCCCCCTTAAATGCATCTGGTATATGCCCAACCACTTTTAAACCTTGTTTTTGAGCTTCATCGATACTGGCGATAAACGATTCTCTGTTTAACTGAGAATATACTTTAATAAAATTATACCCTTCTGCTTTTGCACTTCGAACAGCCTGTCTCGCATCTGATTCATTTGTTACTGTTCTGCCTCCCTCATTTGGGTCACCCCCATTTATAAGTGCAGCCAATGCCATACGAGGGCCGATTACTTTTCCTTTTGCAATTTCATTTCGTTGTCCAAAATGCTCCACTCTAGCTCCAAGCTCAAAAATTGTCGTTACGCCATTTGCTACATGTGTAGTCATAACCTCTTGCGTATCCATAAAAACGGTAGCACCCTGAGTTGGTGAATTTTCTCTGAAATTTAAATCTGCATTTGTATGCACATGCATATCAATAAGCCCGGGAAGTAACCATTGGTTTGTCCCATCAATCACTTTTGCTCCTTCCGGAATAGCTGTATTGATTCCAACTATTTTGTTCTTGTCAATCACAACAGTTGCATTCTCAATTACTGTATTATCTACCGTCATCGGAATGATATTTACGTTTTTAATTACAAAAAGTGACGCTTGTTTCACTTCTGGAATCGTAATTGTGTTTTCTGAAGTTTTGGATTCACTTGTGCATCCTGTGAAGAGCAACACTGCTAAGAAAAAAAAGCCAATTTTTAAGAGTTTATAAGTATTCATGCTAAATAGTTTTGGATTCAAGAGTATATTTTTAGTCCTATTCACTAATATTCTCTTCGCTTTTCCCATTTAAAGTTTTCTTTATTTTTCTCATTGTACTGTGCTAATCCTGAAAGCATTGTATCAAGTCTCTTTTTATCAACCCAAGTACCGCTGACAAAAACCCCATTGACAGTACGCGTGTTTTTTATATCCTCAAGAGGATTTTTATCTAATAAAATAAGATCTGCATACTTTCCAACCTCTACAGTACCTGTCTCTTTATCAATACCCAACCACTCGGCGGGCAAGCGCGTAGCAGACAAAAGCACCTTCTCATTTGTCATACTAGCTTCAACCATCAGCCCTAGTTCATCGTGTAATGAAAAACCCGGTATGATTACTGGAATACCTGAATCTGTTCCTGCAACAATAGGAACTCCTGCATCGTTAAAAGCTTTAATCAATTTCTTGTGGAAATCAATATAAGCATCAATTGTTGCTATAAATTCAGGACTTGTTCTTTTGTAATAATGATTTGTGCTTGGATTCAACCATCTGTCTTGTAATATAGGATGCAAATATTTGATATATTCAGAATTTTGGACTTCATCCAGCGACTTCAATTGACTTCTTATCCAAATCATTGTTGTTAATGACGAAATAAGCCACGTATTGTTTTCTTTCGCTAGCTTTGCAAAATATTGGGCATCTTCAACAGTTTTGTTTTTTGAATGTTTTGAATATTCCTCAGCGTGTGCAACCAAATCAAAATGTGGAACAAAAACTTCTTCCAGATTCCCTCTAAATACATCTGGGATGTGACCCACAACTTTTAGTCCTTGCTTATTTGCCTCATCAACAATTGCCTTAAAAGTATCAGCGTTAAGAAAAGAGTATACTTTAATAAAATTGTAGCCTTCTGCTTTTGCACTTCTAACAGCTTGACGACCGTCACTAGCTGTATTAGCTTTTCTTCCCCAACCTTCGCCACCATCAATTAAAGCGGCCAATGCCATTCTCGGACCCATAACTTTTCCGCTAGCAATTTCATTTCTTTGAGCAAAGTGCTCTACTCTTGCATCAAGGTTGAATGTTGTGGTAATACCGTTCGCAACATATAATCCCATTACATCTTGTGTATTGAAAAAAACTGTAGCACCTTGAGTTGGTTTATTTTCTTTGAAATTGATATCAGCATGCGTATGCACATGCATATCAACAAGCCCCGGAATTAACCATTTTTCTTTGCCATCAATTATTGTTGCTCCATCTGGAATGGTTGTATTAATTCCTACAATTTTCTTATCATCAATGATAACAGTTGCATTCTCAATAACTGTATTATCTACCGTCATCGGAATGATGTTCACGTTTTTAATCACAAAGAGTGTATCTGGTTTCACTTCTGAGTTCGAAGTATTGCGCGCCGAAGTTTTGGTTTCATTATCACATCCTGTGAACAGTAGAGAGACAAAGAAAAGTATGCTTATGGCTGTGGTTTTAATAGTAATCATATGGAATAGGTTTAGTAATTAGATGTATTTCTATGTGAATTGTTACAGTTTCAATTAGCATTCTAAACTTCACATGATACATTTATGATGGTTTTCAAAGCATTGGGAAAGCGCAAAGTAGCAATGCGTAGCATTTTATTGTAGTCTCTTGGTTGGCTCTTAAATATATTTAGCACCGCTGTAGTGACACGCTACTTTTTATCTGGATACCAAGTTAAGAACAGTATCGCTGGATCAGCTTCTTTTTCAGTCCAAAAGCTTTGCCCATTACCGCAAGCGTTGTAATACCTAAACGTTGCATACTTCTTGAAACATTCGGAATGTAAGCGTCCATCATATGTAATCCGATGGCCATATACAAGATATTTCTCGGCAAACCGTTGCTGTAGACCTTACCATCTTTAGCTAAGCCATAAAATATTTGTAACGCTTTTTTTATTTCCAGCGGCGGAGTAATGGTTACTTCAAAAACTACCGCTGTGTTTGATGTATTTTCAAATCGATGCACATCAAAGGGATGAATGGTTGCCTCATCGTTTGATTTTATTATACTTTTAGTTTTGTTTACGGTAATAGTTAATTCGCCATCGATTATTTTAAATCTTTCGTTTATCTTGGTGTGGTAATGCAGTCCCGACTGACCTCCATCGGCTTGCAGACAGGTTCTAAATACCAATTTTTCATCAGATTCATAGAGAATCTCTATTTCATCTTTTATAATAGGGTTCGAAAATCTCTTGTTAATACTTGACATTAAAAATTAGGTATTCCTATCGTTACTAATTAATACTTCTAAAAATCGTTCCTTGTGCTAAGTACAGTTTGCAGTAGTTAAAGAGGCACATCAAACTGTTTTACGCAACTATTTTTTCCATAATCACAAATTGAATTCCGCCTTTTTCATAACGCTTATCTGTCTCCTTTAGGCCGAACTTACGATAATACCCGGCTTTATCCACGCGCGCATTACACCATATTTTTTGTACTCCCCCTTGTGCTGTCAACTCTATAATAAACTTTAATAATTGAGATCCATATCCATTACCTTGATAGGCATGTAAGGTAGCAAACTTTCTAAATTGAATCTCCTTTTTTTCTTCGAACAGAGAGATGATAGAAATCAACTTTTCGTCAATAAACAAACCGAAATGTCTTCCTTCGTTGTCATTGGGTACTTTTACATACTCCAAAGGCTTATCTGGCCACATCACCTTATGACGAATCGGTAAAGTCTCGTGTGGTGCAATGTCTTTGATGGTGTGATTCATAATGTTTAATGAGGATTATTTATTGTTGGTAGAGGTTTCATGCTGCATGTCGTTACATCATAAAATCAGGGTAACGTTTAACATAGTAAGATTGACATCTACATAAAGTATTTGAGTCAAGGTTTTATTGCTTTAAATAATTTTTTATTTTTTCTACACCTACTAATTCATAAACCATGGTTTTTCCTTCTTTACTTTTTATAACAATTCCTTTTTGCTCTAAATCTATTAAATCTCTACTCGCGGTCTGTCTAACAATTTTGTGTCTTTCAGAGTACATTGGTACGGTCATTTTTGTGTGCGGTTTAATAAATAAATAACCAAGCAAATCAGCTTGTCGTCTGTTAAATCCTTTTTGAATTAATTGAAAAGTTATTTTAGATGCTTTTTGACGCTCTTCTCTCTTTTTATCTCGGTAGCTTACTAAACTTTGAAAAGCCACCCTCAAACTTTTCATAGAATACATTATAAAATATGTCAAATCATTGTCGTCGTTCTCCGTTTTTAAAAATGCTTTGTCATAACTGGTTCGTGAATTAAGAATCGCTCTTGAAATGGAAATATGCCTTAGTAAAGAATATCCTTTTTTCATTAAATACCAGTAAAAAAGAGCTCTTGCTGTTCGTCCATTTCCATCGCCAAAGGGATGAATGTATCCCACCATGAAGTGAAGTATAGAGGCTTTTATAATAGGATGATAAAACTCATCTTCTTTATTTATAAAGTTTCTAAGTTGCTCTATCATTTCATTTACCTCTGAATGATCAGGTGCGGTAAAAGCAATTTCTCCGTCAATATGGTCTTTGACATATATTGGATGGTTTCTAAAGGTTCCTGCATAAACTGAAGCATCAGTCTTAACAGTCATTAGTTGATGAATCTCTAATATTAATTCTATGGATAAATCCTCATCCAATCTGTCTACTATTTCTTTAATAGCTCTAAAATTATTAATAATCATCTGTTCAGATTCCGTTCTTGGATTTCTTCCAGATTTTATCATATCCCTTGCAACATCAGTAGTGGTAGCTGCTCCTTCAATTTGTGAAGAGGCAATAGCTTCTTCTATAAGAGAATTTTTAAAGTATTCCTGTTGTTCTTGAGGTGTAATTGAATTTTTATGTAGACCTCCTATGAGTTTTAAATCAAAATTGTGTAAATCTTCTTGAATGAATGATGTTAGATTATATAAAAATCTATGATTTCCAAAATCCAATCGTTTAGCCCTGATTGATCTATGTATTTTAATCATTTCCCAGACCTTCTTGGGACTGTCGAAAGGTAAGTTCGGACGATGTTTTATTTCGGACCAATAAAAATATCTTTTGTCCGTTTCTTGAAAAAAAGAATCCATTCCATTCTGATTAGTACATTCAATATATTTATTGAAGTCTAAACTTTTAATAAAGGGAGGCTTTTCGATTTTCATGTCACAACGTGTTACAAATGACTATAAATGTAACACATTGTAACAGGTAATTCAAATTTATTAAGAAACTACCCAACAGCATATTAATTTTTGGGTATATAAAGGTGACAGTAGCTGCTTGTAATTCGCTTTCATTAATACGTCTGACTTAAAGTTTTTACACCTATAAAAACACTTAGCAATCCCCATAGTAATAACAAATCAGACTGGTTTAGTTAACACGGCATTCATACTGGGTTGTACCGACCTCATAAATGCTTAGTTATTGTGACACATTTTTATTTTAATTTGTTATTTACAAATTCTGGTGTGCTTTTCGTAAACACATTCAAAAGTTCGGGAATAAAGTCTTTCCACATCGGATATTTTTCTCGGTTATTCTCGAATTCAATTACTTTTTCCTCCAATTGTTGAAGAAAAATAAAATGCTCCAAATTGGTATGGTAATTCCGCAGATAATCGGCTCTTTCTTTATCATTTTGAATTTCAGCTATCCTAATCTCACCTAATCGTACAAAACTTTCAATGACATAGACATTCCAATTTTGGATGCCTTTCGTTGTCATTATTTCTTTTAAACGGTCAGTAAATAAATAGGAGGAGCTTTCAATTTTTTTTTGGTAAGGTTCAAGCTCTGAATTGACAAATGAATGTCCGAATTCGTGTATTGTTAAAGTTCTTGTTCTGTATTGATAATCAAATCCAAATTGGTTATACTCATTTTTAATTGAGTCGACTGGCACTTGAACATAAGGGCTCATAATTTCATAAACAATTTTTTTGTTGTCCTTTTTGACCGTTGCTCCAATTCCACGTCCTTCATTGTCTTCGATTGGCCAAATCATCATAGGACTTACCAAAGCAATGTATTTTTCTCTACTATCTCCATAGTATTTCTCCATTGCATCCGTAAATCCTTTTGGTATGTGAGTATGGACCTCGTTAATAGAACCTCTGTAGAAATTTGCATTTTTATTATAGAAATTATCAATGTTCTCAGTTTGATAAAAATTGTAAAGTATTTGTAAATAATTTGAGATTATACTTTCCAATATTATTTTTTTGTCGCTTTTCAAATGGGTTTGTGAAAATTTAAAGTCCGAAGGTTTTTGCAAAAGGTCAAATTCTGGATGCTTCAATAAGATTCCCATCATAACATCGTTGCCATACCCAAAACTCCCGAGTGTATCATTGAGTTTGGCTGTTTCAATGGCAATTTCACTTTGGGTCAGGTTTCCAAAATCAGTTAAAACTTTCGCTACTATTGGTTGATATACCTTACAAGTTTTTAGTTTGTATTTCTCCCATTGTTGGTTAGTTTTTCTATGTTCTATAGAGAGTATCTCGGCAAGAAAATATGTTTCTATGTTTTTATTAAAGCCCGTGCTGAATTTGTCAGGTTGGTTTTTTACTGTTTCGCAAGAAAGGAAAAAGGTCAAAGCTCCTAAAATCAATAATTTTTGCATCGAGTTTGATTTAAGTACTATTTTTATAGAGATCATTTTTTTTTAAATGGTTGTCTGAAGACGATTTTTTTCTGCATATTGATTGCTGAATTTTTCTTTCCGAAAGTATTGCCCCATACCAAAAATACAGAAACTTTTCGGTTGTTACTTAATGCTATGGCGCAATGTTTGCGGAAAGGAATACTGGTAATGGTGCACACTTTTGGTAGCAGAGGACCGCCAAATCACTGGCTCAAAAAGATAAAGAATAAACATACTGCCCCAAAAAGTAACACCACTATTGTGTAATAGGATACTTATGTCCAAAAACAAAAGAAATATCAAAAAAAGGATCCAAATGCGTTATAAAATCATCACAACCTCTATAACAAGTAGAAAGAGACGTTTATAAACCCACAGGAACAAGGTATGTTGAACATCTTCAACATCATCTAGATCTATAGAAACACATAGCAATCCCCATACTAACATTTATCGACCCGGTTTAGTCAACACGGCCTTTATGCTCGGTCGTACCGACCGCATAAATGCTTAGTTATTGTATGCCGTATTTTATTCAGTCGGAAAAAATCCATATCTGCCTTGTTGCTTACTCTTTGTAAATTCAATTATGTTAATGCCTTCTATTTTTTTTGGAATCTTATTTTCAAATATTATTAATTGACTTTCTAAAGAAGTTTTTCTGATGTCATCAAAAAATAAGTCATCTAATTCAATCGAGTCATCTTCAGATTCCGAAATTTCTTTGTCTTTGAATGTTGTTAAAGGTGAGTCAATAACTAAGAAGTTGCTAAAGTTCTTTTCTTCCTTTAAACAATAATCTAAGAAACCTAGCAAACAAGCAGTATAAGAAATTGCCCTTCTCCCTTTGCCATAACTACCTCTACTTTTATTAGAGATGACAATATCAAATGTTTTAAAATCTGAGTTAAATACTACTTTAGGGTTAACGTTATAGTTCCAAGTTTTTAATCTTTGCTCAATAAATTCCGATAGCTTTTTTAAAATATCGTAATCGCAAACATTTACTATGTCTGTTGATTCTTTTTCAGATTTTAAAATTTCTAGAGAATCTTTTATTTTATAAAGAGTAGCAGTTTCCGTATCAATAAACTCTATGTAATTTCCAATTTTTTCAATTTCTATATAATCATTAAGAATGGTCTTTAAATTTTCAATTTCCGGTTTTATACTTTCTAAGCGGTTTTCTAATTTATCTAAAGTTCTTTTTAGGTCATTTGATTCAGCTTCAAACTTTAAAACATTTCCTTTGGACTCAGTGATACTCTCTTTTAGGTCTTCTAATTTTTCTTTAATAAGAGCTATCTCAGCAGTTACTCCTTCTTTAAAATTTTCTATCTCATTTAAATGCTGAATTTCATCAACATGCATAGGATTAGAACAGATAGGGCATAATTGACTAGGTAACTGTGACGTAAGTGATTCAGCTTCTAGTATAAAAGCCAACCTGTCTAAATCACTCAAATATTGTCTTTCGAGTATTTCAAATCTTTTTATTAATTCTAACGCATAGATTTTTTTTTCTGTAGTAGAGTTAACGTCATTTAAATATTTAGTTACTTGGGATTCTAGATTATATGAATCCTCAAGACGTTTTTGGATTTGGTCATTTATGAGTGCTTTATCCAATGAAGTTTTATTTGAAACGAGCTTTTCATATTTTGCAATGAGCTTTTGTCTTTGCTCAGAATAACCGACAATTTGTTTATCTATAAATTCTAATTTTCCTGAAATTTTAGTTTCTTTCTTTTTAGGGTCTTCAATTGCTGTAACATTAGAAAAATCTGTTCCCTCCAATATTAAACTAATCATTGACTGCTCAAGTATGTGATTAGAATTTACATTAGTGAAATAGAAAGGTGAACTTTCTGTAATTATTCTATCTTCAGCAACATTGGTAAATTGTATTAGATTTTTAAAACTTAGTGCAATTTTCTCACCTTTGGTTCTGTTTTTCAAAAGAAGACTACCCTTTAGCCCGCAGAGATTTAAAAGAAAATTAGAGATATGGTTTTCACTAGATAAATTTACTGTAGTACTAAAAACATCTATTAAAGTTAAGCCGCTTTGAGGTTCATTAGCATTCCAAACCGAGACTTTGTTTTTGCCTAATTTTCTTTGAAGTCTGTATTTATCATTGGTTTCAAAAGACTCAATATCTATTGTAAAAACATCATAGTTTATGCCTTCCGGAATGTCTTTAGGTGGACTAGTTCTTCCTAATACAAAATTGATGACTGAAAACAAGTATGACTTACCGGTATCAGAAGGACCTGTAATAATATTTGCACCTTTCTTTAGTGTTATCGAAGAATCCTTTTTTTCTTCACCACTTGCGGTTATCTTATAAATCCAAAATCCTTTCATACCTGATTTGCTTGGTTGCCGTCAGTCATAAATTCTTCCCCCCATTTGGATAAATTTTGATTAACATAAGTTTTTAATTCACTATCTGAGAATTTTCCAAATTTCTCAGAAGTCCACTCAACTTTATTTTTTAATTGGTTAAAATATTTCGATTCAAAATATTTTAAGTAATTGATGCCGTTTTCAGTTATTTCATAAAGTAATCCATCCTTATTTGGATTTATAGTAATCAAGTCTTTTGATATCAATAGCTTTATGCTTTCATTTAATATTTCCTTTCTAGAATATATTTGAACACCTCTGTTAGGGATTGGTGCGTGAAGGCTTGCAGGACCACCAACATCATAGGTGTTAAGTGAAATATGGTCTAAAACCATCAATTGATAAGTTGATGCTCTTTTAGATGGAAGATTTATAAGAATGACAAGTATCCTAATGGCAATTTCAAAGTTACTATTGTATACTTTGTTTTTAGAGTTTACTTTTTCCATTTTACGCTGTTTTCATTAGCCAAATAATGACACATTCCTACTTTGTCAAGATTACGAATTTCCTTATGTAAAGGATTGCTAGAAAATTGCTGAGAAAGTATTTCCAATTTAGCATCTTCTAGTCTTTCTAAATCTTCAACATAAGTACTTAGTCTTAATTTGGATTTAATAACTAATAAAGAGTCTTCTTTCAATTCTTCAAAAGGCGGTGTTGCCAAATCAGCAAAATTATCGCGACTAAATCTATCTAAAGATTCCGTGCAATAAAATGAAGTTCTTTCTTCTTCAAAATGTTTAGCTAAATCCTTGTTTGCGGTTTCTAAATTTTTTTGATTTTTTATAACTACACCCGTTTTTGACGAATACGCATCAAATAATAAGGTAGTGTAGTTCAGTTCGTGTTTTTGAATAGTTTTTGTTGGTTTTGGTATTAGATTTCTGTACTTGATTAAACCACCACCGAAACGCTGTGGGTAGTAAGTAGTTTGTTTATGCTCATTAATAAGCTCTAAAGGCGATTTGTCTTTAATTATAGAAAAATCAAAATTTTCAATGTATTCTTTAAATTCCTTAGTTAGAATGGTTTTTGTAGACTTTATTTTAGTTTCACACTTATCTTTCCATTCTGAAATTAGTAAATCATTGAATTCAGTTGGATTGTTTATATAATCTAACAATTTTGTTCCAACTCCTTTCGTAGTTACTATATAATATGCTTTTGGAATTTCATATTGGTTTGAAAAGGTATAGTGACATAATTTACCTAGTTCAACCCAAAATAAAGAAGGCGATAAGATTGCAGAGTAATGTTTACATTGATAAATATCAATATCCCCATTCTGATAAAATCCCACGATATCTCTTCCCTTATCTCCCGAACCACCATATTGTCTTATCTTGTCATATTTGTTATTCAAATACCCGTCCGCCCATTCAAGAACTAAGTCTTCGAATTCATCTTCAGATAAACTTCTCATTCTTTCAATTGCAGGCGTTATTTGACCGCCAAGTATATCATTGGTTGAAAGCCTACCTTTTCCTTTAGGTTTAGGGATGTTTGAAAATTTATTCATAGGTTGTTTTCATATGGCATACAACAATGTTATATAGTCATCTTTGGTAACTATATTTCTCTTTTACAAGCACTACCCTAAAGATACTAAGTGGGGTTGGTAATGGGTTTTAAGATTACTAAGCTACATAAAATTTATAACTTCCTCCTACAAATAAGAGTTTTGAGGTTACGCTCAGCACCACACATTCCAAAAATATCACTTCTTCCCACCCTATCTTAAAACTTCGATAGCCAAATAAACATTGTTATACCTCAACCTGACATTGCGGCATTTAAAGACGATATTGTTGTACTCAAAGATGATATGGTTACACCTCAAGACGATATTGCTACACCCAAAGATGACATTGCTGCACCTCAAGACGATATTGTTGTACTTAAAGGTGACATTGCTGTACCCAAAGATAGCATTGCTACACCTCAAGACGATATTGTTCTACTTAAAGGTGATATTGTTGTGCCTATAGTGGGTATTTCTGTCCTGTGCATACGTATTTCTGTGTACTCAAACCATGTTTCTGAGGGAGTATATACACCATTTTAACACACATCTCCATCTAGATCAATGCTTTACGGATGACATATATCATTGTTTAGGCCCTATCGTCAATCTATCTTTAATTCTTATAAAACCATCATACCATGAATACAACTACAAAAAAAGGCACGAATAAAAGAATTTACTGGACCTTAATCATGCTGGCAGTTCTAGTCGGTGCAACGTTTTACGGGAATGTACAGGAGCAGTTCAGCTTAGAATTTCTGGTGTTCTTTTCGGGCGTTCCGTTTTTTTTTCGTGATCGGTAGCTTTGGTTTACTATGGCCAATAATTAGGCCCATTGGTGACGAAATCTATATCACCCATGCGCTCATGATCGGAGCCCTGTTTCTCATACTGTTCTTTCTTCATATCTGGGTAATACTACCGTGTATATGTCCGGATTTTGGTGCCTGTTTGGGACTATAAGTAAGCAGACTCTCCTTGAATTTAAAACTACGAAGTCGCTTCGATCCCTTTTTTAAGCAGTTGTCCAAAATTGTACATATCGACAAACGAACAGTAAAAAGGCGCCGGAGCTAATCGAATCACATTCGGTTCGCGCCAATCAGTCACCACCCCGTTGTCCATCAAATAGGTAAACAACGATTTGCCCGAACCGTGTAAGAATACCGACAACTGTGTCCCGCGTTGCTTGGGATCAGAGGGCGTGATAATTTCAAACGAACCGGCTACTTGTGCATCGATGTCTTTTAATATAAATTCTAAGTACCGGACAATCAAGTCTCTTTTGGCAAATAACGGCTTCACCCCTACTTCTTCAAACAGCTGTAGCGAGGCCAAATACGGAGCTAATGCCAAAACGGGTGCGTTACTTACCTGCCACGCATCTGCGTTAGGCATGGGTTCAAATTCGGGTTTCATCAAGAAACGATCTTCCTTTTTTGTTCCCCACCAACCCTCAAACCGCGGAATTTCTTTTGAGTTATGAAAGCGTTCATGGATATAACAACCCGACGCATTGCCCGGTCCGCTATTCATATATTTGTAACTACACCAGGCGGCAAAATCGGCATCCCAATCATGCAATTTTAATTCAATATTTCCGGCAGCATGCGCCAAATCCCAACCTACAAAAGCACCGATCTCATGTCCTGCTTTTGTAATAGTTTCCATGTCAAACACCTGTCCCGTATAGTAGTTTACTCCGCCAATAAAAACCAGCGCACAGGCATCCCCTGTCTCTTTGATTGTTTTTAAAATATCCTCGGTTCTAAAATTATGTTCTCCCTCTCGCTTCTTGATTTCGACAATGGCATCCTTAGGATCATAGCCGTGAAAACGTACTTGACTTTGTAATAAATACTGATCGCTGGGAAACGCTTTTTCTTCGCATATAATTTTATACCGCTTAGCTGTGGGTCGATAAAATGATACCATCAACAGATGCAAGTTGATCGTCAAGGTATTCATCACCGTAATTTCTGAAGGCTTTGCACCTACAATTTTGGATAAAGGTTCGGCAAGAAGCTCGTGATAATCCCACCACGGTTTATCAGCATAAAAATGACCCTCGACCGCCATCTGACTCCAGTCGGTCATAATTTCATTGACATACTCCTGTGCATTTTTGGGCTGTAATCCCAAAGAGTTTCCTGTAAAATAAATGACATCATTCCCCTTATGTTTCGGAAATAAAAAACGATCTCGATACGAACGCAACGGATCATTTTTATCTAATTCTTCGGCAAACGCTTTGGTATTCTTAAACTGCATGCTTGTTTTTCAGTAAAAGTACGCATAAGAGTTGATTTGAGAAAAATAATCAACTACACTTCTGTGCAAATAAATCGATACAAAAACAAAATTTACTAATGATAAAAAAACATATAAACATACAAAAATTTGGAAAATCAAAACGATATTAATACTTTGAGAACTATAACCAAATCTGGATATAAATTTTATTCAGATATTATTAATCTTAAAATTGTTCAATATGTTACACAAAATTTTAGATCTACGCAATGTTCAAAAACTAAGTAAAAACCATCAAAAAACCATTCGAGGTGGACACAATTGCGATAATGGTATTTATGATAATTGCGAACAATCAACATATTGCCCAGCAAAAAACATATGTGTTTGTGGCAATGTTTGCTAAACTATTTAGATTATTAATTAAAAAGAGAGGGGATATTTATTCGATAAAAAAAACTCTATTTTTTCTTCTCTTTCATTCGAAGAACCTATCTATCATTAGGTCTTTGAAAAATTCTACCTTAATAGAGCTAAAATAAATTACTACATGCTGGTTTTTCAGTAAAAATATACAATTCTACATAAATCTAAAGCCAAAACCCTCTTAAGTATTGCGTTTATAATTAATTTTGAAAAAAAATAAACGCATGCATTTTATACCCGAAGCACTCGATGATTATGTTGTAAAACATTCTGAGAAAGAACCTGAGTTACTGAAGCAATTAACGCGAGAAACCTATCAAAAAATCTTACAACCCCGGATGCTTAGCGGACATTACCAGGGGCGCGTATTGAGTATGCTGGCAAAAATTATCAATCCTGCTACTATTTTAGAAATCGGAACCTATACAGGCTATTCGGCACTATGTCTGGCGGAAGGCATGAAGCGTGACGGACACTTACATACGATCGACACCAATGAAGAATTAGTTGATTTTCAACGAAAGTATTTTGATTTATCTCCTTACGGAAAACAAATTACGCAACACACCGGAGATGCAACAAAGATAATTCCGCAGCTAACTGAAACATTCGATTTGGTTTTTATTGATGCCGATAAACCGAACTATCCCACTTATTTTGAATTGATTGTTGACAAACTAAATTCCGGGGGTATTATACTGTCTGACAATGTACTCTGGAGCGGAAAAGTACTGGAAAAACTTGCAAAAGATGACTTCTCGACTGAAGCATTACTACGTTATAACACCTTACTGGCAACGGATGAAAGGATAGAAACCGTGATTTTACCGATTCGGGACGGTTTGACAATAAGTCGAAAATTATAGTCATAAAAAAAGAGAGGCAAGCCTCTCTTTTTTGAATTGATATGTATTTTAATTAGTATTTTCCCTATTGTACTGCTTTTAATACATCGATATTACCATATCCAAAATCGCCGTTACGATTCGGATAAAATTCTCCTGCTCTTTTAAGTTTGTCCAACACCTGATCTCTTGTCATACTAGGATTGGTAGCCCATACAAGTGCAGCTGCTCCGGCTGTCATTGCCGTAGCCACCGATGACCCGCCTACATAACTGCGATCGCCGTTATTAAATCCTATTACCGGTACGTTTTTACGTGATCCACTTGAACGTTCCATAACCATGGTAAAATCAATTTTGTTTCCATCATGGCAGATATCACATAATCTATATCCATTATCCTTGATACCTGTCACCGCTACTGTTTCACTCATACTTGCGGGAAAGATAACACCATACCAGTTGGTAAACGTTGTGGATGTACCTCCTGCTGCGATGATCATCTTACCTTTACTATAGGCATAACGTACCGCGTCTTTTACATTGCCAATAGACCAGGGATATCCTACGGACATTGAGATGATTTTTACATTACTCCTATTACCCAAAGCCTTAAGCGCATTACTCACCCCTTTTTTCTCATGGTAGTCATTTAAAACAACATCCTCTGTACCACGATAAGATACCAGATTAGCGTTGTATGCAACACCTACCGGCATAAAATCATCATTACGAGGAGAGGCTATAGCAGATGCCATCGAAGTACCGTGACCACATTTATCATTAGGTCCATCAGTATTGTTTGACCAAAACCAAGGGGAATCAATAAAGGTTCCGAAACGCTCTACAGTTCTGCCGTTAGAAGCTCCGTCGTTGAAACCACTACCTAAAAGTGATTGACCAGACGAAATGCCCGTGTCGATTAATCCAACCGTAATGCCGGCTCCTGTACTATAATTCCAAGCTTGTGAGATATTATGAATATCGTAGTTCCACGGTAACCACGCATTAGGTGTAATCACACGGTAGTCGGCAGCATTGATAGTTTCACCATTTTGTGCACATCCTGAACCAGAACGTTCCATTACCGGAGCTTCTTGTAAATATGAACCATATCCAATAGGTTCAAGATAGCGAATGTCGTCTGCCTTTTGCAAAGCACTGATGGTTTTTAATTGCGTAACTTTAATATCTACAACGTTGAGAATTGCATCTTCATTCACCGTAGTGGATGATTTGGTTACACCCTCTTGTGCACCTACCAAAGAGTAAATATTCTCCTTGATCGAATTGAGTCGTGGTGAGCGCTGCTCGGTAAAGCTTTCGCCCTTGTCACCATAGCCAACACTCAATACTTCGTCTCCATGCATAACTGCACTCCAAAGCACTACAGAAGGAGCGGTAGTCCAATCTACATCGCCGGTTCGTTTAAGTTCGCCTTCAATAAAGCGATTTACTTCTTCAATTGATAATAGTTTTTGTGTTTCCAGGTTTTCGGTTTCTACCTGCTCCATGATGTCCTTGTCGTTTGAACAGGAAGCCGCAAGCATCAGAGCGATTGCAGCCAATGTAATTTTTTTCATTTTACTTAGGTTTGAGTTTGTGAATAGTTAATTCGATAGATTTAAAAAATACCTTTAAAATGAGTATTTCATAAATTCTAACCTAAAGTATTAAATTATTATCAATTTTTGATACTCAAAATTACATTATAGATATTTTATGTTCGTGTATTATGCAAGCATAGCACCTTCAGCTCAATGATATTGAGGGAAGCAAGGGATTAAAAAAAATTGAGAAATTTTAAACTTTAACAAACAGCATAGCTGTTGCTTCATGACAGCAAACTATATAGCAAATGATTATACTAGGAAATTAGAATTTTCTTTTGATCGGACCCGTTATCTCTTCGATATCTTTTTTCACCGAATCAATTTCTTTTTTAAAATTTGAAGTGACGGCATCTGTAGTATCCTTATTTAGACCCGTATCCTGTGCACTACGCGTAATTTCTGATTTGATATCATTGGTTGCATCCTTGATTGTACGCATACCCTTCCCTAATCCTCTGGCTATTTCAGGAATTTTATCTGCTCCAAAAACCATCACCAAAATAAATGCTATAAAAGCAATCTCGGTCGCACTGATAAATAAAAAAGGTGTCATCATAGGCTACAAAGATACTAACAATTCTATGCAAGAAAAAAGCCAACTTTAAAAAGTTGGCTTTAGTTTATCTATTTTATGATTGAAGGACTATTCGCTCTTCATTTTGTTCTTGAACTCATCAAATTTGTTCATTTGCTTATCTTGAGGCCATGCATTATTGGATACATCAATATCAGCTGTTTCCATATTAGGATCTACCATAACTTGAGCTAGTTCCTTATCTGTTGCTAACGTTCTTTGTACTTCGTCATCATTCTTTCTCCAAATCTGAGCTGGATACGTGATCATTTCTGAAGTTCCATCTTTGTATGTATATTTTACAATTAATGGCATTACCAATCCACCTGGTTTTTCAAATGTGATTTCGTAAAAATACTTAGGCGTTTTCATTGACTTACGTTGCTCTGGTGTAAAGTTATCCATCAAATATGATTTTAATGTTTCAGAGTTTTCTGTCGTATTTCCTTTTTTCATGTCTTCAGAAAAATCTTCGGCTCCTTCTTCAACCATATAAACTCTTGGTCCCAGGTCACTTTCAGTAATTCCTTTCTCCTTAACAAAAGCTTTCACTTTATCATTCATTACATTACTTACATAAAACTTCTTAACGGATTTTACACCGATATCAGTATAATCGGTCGTATAAAACCAACCTCTCCAGAACCAGTCTAGATCTACAGCAGATGCATCTTCCATAGTTCTAAAGAAATCTTCGGGTGTTGGATGCTTAAACATCCAACGTTGTGAGTAGGTTCTAAAAGCATAATCAAATAGCTCACGACCCATAACCGTCTCTCTCAAAATATTAAGTCCGGTAGCTGGTTTTGAATATGCATTGGGCCCAAACTGATGTATATTGTTAGATTGTGTCATAATTGGAGACAAAAATGTTTGATCTCCACTCATATACGGTACAATCTTATCTGCAGGACCTCTACGAGAAGGGTATTTTTCTAAAGGTGCTATCGCAGCCGGATACCACTCACCAAAATCTTGCTCTGCTACATATTGTGCAAAAGTATTTAACCCTTCGTCCATCCATGTCCACTGACGCTCATCACTATTTACGATCATCGGGAAAAAGTTATGCCCAACCTCATGAATAATTACACTCATCATCCCATATTTTACACGGTCACTATACGTACCATCAGGATTAGGACGTCCGTAGTTCCAACAAATCATTGGATACTCCATTCCTTGATTTTTGGCATGTACCGATATAGCCTTGTGATATGGATAATCAAAGGTCATACGACTGTATGATTTTAAGGTACTTGCTACTGCTTTTGTTGACCAATCTTCCCATAATGGGTTTCCTTCTTTTGGATACATAGACACAGCCATAACATCTTTATTACCGATCTTAACAGCCATCATATCCCAAATAAATTTTCTTGAGGTAGCAAATCCAAAATCTCTAACGTTCTCTGCTTTTAACTTCCAGGTTTTCTTGTCTTTTGAAAATCCTGCTGATGCCTTGTCTGCTTCGTCTTGAGTGACTACAATCACCGGAGTGTCATATGATTTTTTAGCTTTTTCAAAACGCTTCATCATTTCTTTGCTAAACACTTCATTACGATTGGTCAATTTACCGGTACCATCCAAAATATGATCTGCAGGTACAGTGATATTCACTTCAAAATTACCAAAAGGTAGCGCGAACTCTCCGCGTCCCCAAAATTGAGAATTTTGCCATCCTTCTACATCATTATAGACCGCCATACGAGGATAAAATTGTGCGATTACATAGGCACGGTTTCCGTCTTCGAACTCTTCGTATCCCGATCTACCGCGACCATTCACGTGATCATTAATATTATACCACCAGTCAATAGAGAATACAAATTTTTCTCCCGGTTTAAGGTGCTTAGGCATCTCAACGCGCATCATGGTTTGATTAATTGTATATGGCAACGGTTTACCATTTGCATCTTTGACAGCCTCAATATTAAAACCTCCGTTAAAAGGCTCTTGCATATGAGTTCCTACAAATCGCTCTGGAGAATCAGCAATCCCAATAGGATTTTGCTGAATCAATGGTGTTTTTGAATCTTTTGCACGCATGTTTTGATCCAATTGTACCCAAAGAAATTCTAGATTATCCGGAGAGTTATTAGAATAAGTAATGGTTTCTTTACCTGATAACTTCTTGTTTGTGTCATCCAACTCGATATCCATTACGTAATCAGCTTGCTGCTGATAATAAGCCGACCCCGGAGCTCCGGAAGCAGTTCTATACATATTTGGAGTAGAAAACTCCTCATACATTTGTTTGAACTTATTCTGATTAGTATGTCCGAGTTGACGCGTTGTATTGTTGGTTTGCTGTTCTTGTGCCGACATCGTAAAAGTAACACCAAGAAACAACATCGAAAGTGCAATGTGTATTCTTTTCATTCTAGAAGTATTGATATAATTGATAAAAATGCAAATTAATTATTAAAAAAAATATTAGTATTTAATTACTAAAATTTAACATACCTTTATGGTTTCCGTCTTCTAATACTACACTCTTACGGACTTCTTCTTTTTTGACATGAACAATATTTTGTTGTTCGACAAACTGATCCATGAGTAACTGATTGTCAACGGTGATTGTATTAAAATCCTTGACATTATTAATTTCAAGATAACACAACATCAAATCGTTATCAATCTCAAAGCCTAAAAATTTATAGTCTGCAATTTGATTGTCTATTTGAATACTAAGTTTCTTTTTGAAATATTTTGAAACCACCGGTGTGATAGTCGCTGCTTCTTTTTCAGTTATTATAAGTGATTCATCATACCTTGCCTGTAAAACATCTTCGAGATCATCGATAAAAACTCTACTGATAATTTGCACATGCTGTTTGGAAGCTACATATTCTATTTGTGTCACACTTACATAAAATTTATGCGCTGTGATAAAGGAGGAACAAAGAACCAAAAGGACTAGTAATGCGCTTAATCTTTTCATACCTAGCAAATATTATAAAAAAGTACTGTTTTTACACTTGTAAATTTTTATTATTTTTAATTTATTTCAAATATCCTTCCAAAGTCTATAGGGTTGAACTTTTTGTCTATAAAATTCGATCAATTTAAATCGGTCTTCTGTATTATTTAAAATTTTGAAGATAGGATCGTCTGCGCAATAGCGGATAAAGTCATATATATAAAGTTCAGGAATAGCCAATTGTTTAGTAAAGAATTCTGTTCCCATTGTTTTTTCCACTTTTTGCAGTGAAGCCTCAAATTTTTCTATTTGCTCCACATGGCGCAGAAGTTTTAATTTTCCGTTAATCAAATTAATGGGCAGATCTAATATTCCTGATTTGGCTGTGTAAATTTTACGTTCAATTGGTGTGGGTTGCTTCTTAAAAGACCGCTTCACACCCAGCATATCATCGGTTAGTGTCGGCCGTAAAGGAATTTCGGTCAGATCTTCTGATAGATATCCTGAAAACATGGAACTGAGAACGGTTACCGGATGCATGGACTGAACTGCAGGAATCAATTCAATTTTAGTAAACTTGTTGAATAAATCATTTATTGTAACTACGTATTCATAGCGCTGATATTGAATAGATGAAAAAAGTATGGTGTCGCCAGTTTTAGCCTTAATATCAAAATAACCATGTTCATCATTTGTCGTACCTTTTGACTGATTTAGGTTAATAATATTTACCGTGAACGCTGTTAGGGAATCTGCATGTATCTGCCCATGAAAATTCTCTGTTTGGCCATAGACTTGGCATGTTATAATGAATATGCAAAAAGTAATTATTTTCATGGTAACAAAAAGACCATAAAATCCCTTACATGTTACAAGCAATCTTTTAGTATTATTGCTTTTGAACGTTGTACTGAAGTCGCTGTGTTCTTAAAAATTCGATCAAGTCCAATTCTTTCCCTTCTTTAAGATACGAATCATCAAGTCCGTTTTCTTTCGCGAAAGCGATAAAATCATTAATTTCATTTAACTCGAGATCAAACTCTTGCTTAAAAAATTCATCATTATACAAGTTACGCAATCTATTCTCAGTGGCAAACGTTGGCTTTTGCTCATCTTCATTTTGATCCCCCACTACCAATTTGAAAAGATTTACAAAGTTAAGACCATTTTTCATCCTATTCTGCAGCATCACCTCGTTCTCGGGCGTTGTTAGCTGATCCGGCGTAAAATTATAGTCACTATCATTTATTCTACCCGAAGTTTCGTTTGCAACCTCGGCGATATTACCTTCATTTACAGGAATACGTTTTACATCGACATCGACATTACCAGCCAAATCGTAGGGTGAAACAACCACCTCGTCCAATTGATTGACAGCTTCATGAAGTACTATTTTTAAAGTTTTACGAGCAACAATACCTTTATCAACAATTACGGTAAACTTTTGATACTGCATGGCAATGACGTCAATTCTATCATTTATACCGGCTGAAATCTGAAATTCTCCGTTTTCATTAGTGATCGTACCTTTATTCGTAGTGCGGTTGTAAATAGTTATACCTTCACTATTATCACCAATAGGAACATTGATTTCACCAGAAATAAGACTTCTGGTATCAATTTGAGCATTTACCACGCCTGAAAACCCAATGAATATTGAAAGTGTAATATAATATAGTGTGTATAATCTTTTCATAATTGCTACCTGTGTTTGACATACAATTTCTATATTTTTCGTCGAATTTAGATATAACAAAACGTTAAACTACCTTTACTGAAAAAAAGAATGAAAAATTGCGTCATAGCAAGTACTTCTACGCTGCATAGAAGTACTTATTTGGAATATATAGAAAAAGAATTAATCGAACTTTATAAAAATGCGAATGAAGTTCTTTTTATACCCTATGCCAGACCCGGCGGAATCTCATTAGCGGCTTATACAAACTTAGCTAAAAAAGCTTTTTCCAAAATCGGAAAGAATATAACAGGAATTCATGAATACGATACGATAGAAAATGCTTTTAAGAAAACACAAGGTGTTTTTACAGGTGGTGGTAACACATTTTTGTTAGTTGACCAATTATATCGCAACAAGGTGATGGATGTTTTGCGAACTACAATAGAAGAAGGCACTCCTTATCTTGGGACGAGTGCCGGAAGTAATATTTGTGGACTGACCATGCAAACAACCAATGACATGCCGATAGTCTACCCGCCCAGTTTTAAAACCTTGGGCATTCTACCCTTCAATATAAATCCCCACTATTTGGATCCTGATCCAACATCAACACATAAAGGCGAAACCAGAGAGACAAGAATCAAAGAGTTTCACACCATTAACACCCCGCCTGTGATTGGTCTGCGAGAAGGCAGTTGGATACGTGTCAAGGACAATGACATACTTCTCGAAGGAAAGCCAGATGCCAGAATTTTTGAAAAAAACAAAGCACCCTATGAAATGAGTGCCGGAACCTCTTTATCGAAACTATATTAAAGACTATGGATTATCAATCAATTTTAGACACTATAGAATCAGAAATAGAGAAAAGACCGGTTAGTGGTGTGGTTGCTTCTTACATTCCGGAACTAGCAAAAGTAGACCCAACCAAATTCGGAATGAACTTGTATTGCATCAATTCTGGTCATTATAGTTTTGGAGCAAGTGAACAGCGATTTTCCATACAAAGTATTTCAAAAGTTTTTTCACTAACCATGGCGATGAACCTTTTGGGCGACGAACTTTTTGAGCGAGTAGATGTTGAACCTTCGGGGGACCCCTTTAATTCTTTGGTGCAATTAGAGTATGAGCAAGGGATTCCGCGTAACCCATTTATCAACGCCGGAGCCCTTATTGTTGCAGATGTTTTGGTCTCTAAATTAGAAAATCCAAAAGAAGAATTTCTAAATTTTGTAAAAAAAATCACAGATTCATCGTCTATAAACGTTAACTATACAGTATATGAGTCAGAGCGTAAGAATAGTTATCGCAATGCCTCCTTATTGAATTTGATGAAATCTTTTGGAAACGTGTATAATGACATAGACACTATACTGGATTTTTATACATTTCAATGTTCAGTTGAAATGTCCTGCAAAGAGCTGTCTCAAGCTTTTATGATTTACGCCAATCGCGGAAAAAAACTTGTGGATCAAATAAAAATCCTATCCCCGGAACGGGTTAAACGTGTTAACGCCATTATGCAAACTTGTGGGTTCTATGATGAAGCTGGAGAATTCAGTTTTAGAGTAGGTCTACCGGGCAAAAGTGGTGTTGGCGGAGGCATTACTTCTGTACACCCCGGACAGTATACCGTATCCGTCTGGAGCCCTCCTCTTAATCCAAAAGGTAATTCTGAATTGGGGATGTATGCGTTAGAACGCTTGACTACACTTACCGGATTTTCTATTTTTTAAAAAAAACCGAAGTTAAAGTTCTTACGTATATAATCATAGAATTACTGAACTATGGAAACAAAAAACATGAACCATAAAAAAAGCATCTTAGATTATAAGATGCTTTTGAGCGGGAGACCGGGTTCGAACCGGCGACATTCAGCTTGGAAGGCTGACGCTCTACCAACTGAGCTACTCCCGCAAGACGAAGGCAAAAGTATACATTTTGAAGAAATATCAAAATATTTCTTCAAAAATTATTACTTGATATGCGTACATTTACGGTTAAACCGTATAATTTCATCGATAAAATTTGCATTTAATCGAAAAAAAGCATTATTTTTGTTGACGTAAGTGGTAATAATCAATTGGTTGACTACTTTAGCTACCAATACTATATTTTTCGCTAAATAAACAGATAGTTGAGATTATAGTATCAACGTATACACTTTTATTAATCCATATATAGGAAATTTCTTACATTATGAAATTTAAAATTACCCTACTCCTACTTATCTTTTTGAATCTTACCGCAGCTGTGGCTCAGGTAAAAATTGGAGATAATCCAAATCAAATTGATGCTAACTCCTTACTGGAACTTGAAAGTTCAAATAAAGTTCTGGTACTGTCTCGAGTAAATACTACTCAGATGAACGCCATTGCTCCATTAAATGGGGCGTTAGTATATAATACAGATCAAGATTGCGTGTATCAATATACTGGTTCCACTTGGGAATCCTTGTGTAGTATTATTGAAACAACAACCTTGTTGCTCGATAATAATGACGGTACTTTCTCATATACGAACGAAGCTGGAACTACTGTAAATATTAATAAGGCTTTTCTTACTAATAATGGAGATGGTACCTTTACTTTTGATAATGGCAATGGAAGCCCAATTAATTTTGTCGGCACTGATAATCAAACCGCTGCTCAAGTAGCTTTTGATGATACAGCTTCTACCTTAGGTGCAACAAATGTACAGGGTGCTATTGATGCCTTGGCCGCTAGTAATGCTGCTGATGGTGATACGAGTGATACTAATGAAACCAACATAGCTTTTGCTGTTAATGGAACCAATCTGGAAATAACGGATAGTGCAGGAACACTTCAAGTACCGCTTGCTGCTATTGATAATCAAAACGCAACAGAAGTTAATTTGAATACGCCTATCGATGTAGATGGGGATACAGTAAATGAACTTACTGTAGAAGAAGCTATTGCTGATTTAGCTGCTTCAAGCTCAGATAACCAAACAGCTGCTGAAGTTTCTTTTGATGACACAGCTTCTACATTAGGTGCAACAGACGTTCAAGGAGCTATCGATGCATTGGCTGCTACAAGTTCTGATGACCAAAACTTAACAGGTGCAACTCTTACAGGGACATCTTTACAAATTGATATCGAAGGCGGAACTTCAACTACTGTGGACTTGGCTGGATTACAAGACGGAACAGGAACGGATAACCAAACCGCTGCTCAAGTAGCCTTCACTCCTACCGGTAATACTACCAGTACCGATGTACAAGCTGCTATTGAAGAAATACAAACCGAAGTAGATGGTTTTGCTGCGGTTGCGGGTGAAGATAATAATGCCGTAAATGTAGGTCTAGGTGGTGTAGGTACTTTCAAGCAAAAAAACGGGGTAGACTTAGAGTTTAAGAATATCAATTCGACCTCTGGAAAAATTACAGTAACAGATGATATTGTGAATGATGAGATTGACCTGGAGATAAGTGCAAATGCAATTACAACCAATGAACTTGCTGACAACGCAGTGACCAATACTAAACTTGCTGCCAATGCAGTAACCACTGATAAGATTCTTGATGGAACCATTGCTTCTGCGGATATCGCTGCTGATGCTGTTAATGCTGCAACTATTAATGGTGATGTAGCTGGAACTGGACTTGTACAAAATATAACTACCGGTGCTTTAGAAGTGGATCCTACTGCCTTTAATGGGGATGGAAATATTACTTCCGGGGATTTAACTGTAGGTGGTGATGCCAATGCATTACTTGGAGATGTTACGCTTGAGATCGCAGCTGGTGCTGTAGGGAATACCGAGCTTGCTGCCAATGCAGTAACCACTGATAAGATTCTTGATGGAACCATTGCTTCTGCGGATATCGCTGCTGATGCAGTTAATGCTGCAACTATTAATGGTGATGTCGCTGGAACTGGACTTGTACAAAATATAACTACCGGTGCTTTAGAAGTGGATCCTACTGCCTTTAATGGGGATGGTAACATTACTTCCGGTGATTTAACTGTAGGTGGTGATGCCAATGCATTACTTGGAGATGTAACGCTTGAGATCGCGGCTGGTGCTGTAGGGAATACCGAGCTTGCTGCCAATGCAGTAACCACTGATAAGATTCTTGATGGAACCATTGCTTCTGCGGATATTGCTGCTGATGCAGTTAATGCTGCAACTATTAATGGTGATGTAGCTGGAACTGGACTTGTACAAAATATAACTACCGGTGCTTTAGAAGTGGATCCTACTGCCTTTAATGGGGATGGAAATATTACTTCCGGAGATTTAACTGTAGGTGGTGATGCCAATGCATTACTTGGAGATGTAACGCTTGAGATCGCAGCTGGTGCTGTAGGAACTGCTGAACTTGCAGATGGTGCAGTTACAAATATTAAACTTGCTGCCAATGCAGTAACCACTGATAAGATTCTTGATGGAACCATTGCTTCTGCGGATATTGCTGCTGATGCAGTTAATGCTGCAACTATTAATGGTGATGTAGCTGGAACTGGACTTGTACAAAATATAACTACCGGTGCTTTAGAAGTGGATCCTACTGCTTTTAATGGGGATGGTAACATTACTTCCGGGGATTTAACTGTAGGTGGTGATGTCAATGCACTACTTGGAGATGTTACGCTTGAGATTGCAGCTGGTGCTGTAGGGAATGCCGAGATTGCTGCCAATGCAGTAACCACTGATAAGATTCTTGATGGAACCATTGCTTCTGCGGATATTGCTGCTGATGCAGTTAATGCTGCAACTATTAACGGGGATGTAGCTGGAACTGGACTTGTACAAAATATAACTACCGGTGCTTTAGAAGTGGATCCTACTGCTTTTAATGGGGA